>NZ_WWNB01000017.1 GCF_012062845.1 Halomonas salinarum | reverse complement strand
TGTTCAGCTTCGCCGCGTGAGCGGCTTCACCCTGGCCGAGATACGTCGCTACGCCCAACAGGCCATTGCGCCCGGCAGCCAGGTCATCAGTGATGGCCTGGGGTGTTTCCGAGCCTTCGATATCCCCACCTACGTCCATGAGCGCCACATTACCGGCGGTGGGCGTGCCAGCGTGGAGAATCCCGCGTTCAACTGGGTCAACACCCTGCTGGGTAACGTGAAAAACGCCATCACTGGCACTTACCATGCCATCCGCGGGCAGCATGCTCCACGTTACCTGGCCGAGTTCGAGTACCGCTTCAATCGGCGCTACGACCTCAAGGCCATGATCCCGCGCTTTCTAACGGTGGCGGCGAGAACGCCGCCGATGCCGTACCGGTTCCTGAAGCTGGCTGAGTCTTATGCGTAATCAGGTAAAATAAAGCATAATAGATCAATATTTCTTTAGCATATCTTCAACCGACATATTATCTTCAGCGATCATTCTTGATTTCTGAACATTGCTATCAAAATCATTTCCAAGCGCACGAAGCATTACCTTTCCCTTATCTGCCCACTGGTGGTCAAAATACCTCAGTCCGCTAGCAAGCTGCGAAATATGCTTATCCAAAAGCCCATAACAAACATCACCACCACCTTCTTCTAATGCGGAAAAAACTTCTTCAACAAACTTTCCAGAAACCTCACTTCCGAAAATTATAGTTTTAATCTGCCCCCTATGAAAATTCATAAAATCATCAGATCCATCTTTTGAAAACGTCTTAACATAACGAAGCTCTTCTTCATATCCCCAAGCTCCATCCTTGTGATAAAGAACATCTCTTTCTCTGCTGCTATTTAAGACATCTCTAAGAGATATTACCGGCTTCCCCGTATAAATCACTGGCTTTATATCTACCTTCTGCTCATCATTTGGTTGAAACCCCACACACAATCCTCTCCCACCTTGTGCATAATGCCCCCACATCAAAGGGTTGTTGTTGTTTTTAGAAAAAGAAACAGTCTTATACTTCATATATATAAGGTACTTATAGAAACTCTTAAGCACCTCACTTCTTCTTATAACAACTTCCTCAACTCCTCTCGTACTACCTCCCTTGTCAACTATTTCTTTAAGACCTTCAACTAGATTTTTATCTGACTCGATACCTTCTCCACCTGGGTTTATCGAAATTCCTTTTTCAAGAAGTTCATGAAACACCTCCAGAGACTCACTTAACCCACCTTCTCCTTTACTAAGGTCTACATCGAAATCGAATTCTCTCGCATCGTTAAGCTTTTCTTTTGATGCTGCGAAAAAAGCATTTTCCCTAAGGGCTTTGATAGTATAACAATTAGGCGGCATATATTTAAAAAACATCCTTCGCGGCCTCTATCTTTCTTTCTTTATGATTAATCTCAATCCTTTCAAGCCTTAACCCTGCTTCCTTACACACCCTATTAATAATCCTATCTCTTTTAACCCTATCCGGCCTTTCATGGCTAGGATCATCAAGCTCGAGAGCACAGAAGAACTTGAAATCTTCACGATGGCACAAAACATAATCGAAATGCCATTGGGATATCTGGCGGAACAAAGAAAGGAACTCTTTAGAGCTTTTGTGATACTTACTTATATTTGGCTGAATAAGGTCAACCACGCGAACCTGACACATGATGTAGTAACGATCCCCGTAGGCTTTCTCAAGGACCTTGTAAACATCCCGCTCAGTGGGCGACATAAGATGAGACCTGGCGACATATGCTTCTCCGCGATCCATTAGCTCTTCTGAGTAATTTCTATCTTCTGGACCTTTTTGGGCTTCTGAATGTCTGTCTCTGTCACATTCTGGCTTTGAAGTTCCAAAAACCTCTCTTCCAACTCTTTCTCCAAAACTTACCGAATCGCGGTATGACTTTCTTTTATAATCCTTTCCACTTCTTCCTTTCGAAAACCCTCCTCCGAAGATCCTCAAAAGAATTTCACGACTGTATTTTTTTATCAGGACTATAATTATCGAAAGAAAAAACCCCAAAAAAACAAAAGGTATAAGCATTCCAATTGCATCATTTATTGCTTTTTCCATTACGGTGCCTTCCTTCCTTGGAACCACCTATCCACAGCCTTCTTGGCTAGTCGGTATCCGTCCCTATTGGCTTAAGCGACTGGCGAGCCCTCTCGATCTCCGGGCTTACCTTCCCGCCAGCTTATCTCTACCTGGCCCGTCGTCAACCACATGGATTCAAGGAGCCACACAGTATGAGAGATTGTGAATTGTCGCCTACACATGAGCCTAGCATGAAGTCCTCATGGAAAACTTTGTCAGCAAGCATTCACTTTCAGTTTTTAGAGATGATGGAACGAAAGGGGGTGTGGATAACCTGAGGCTGGGGATAACACAAGCTAAAGCCGTTCACCGAAGGTGAAAGCGGTAGGCAAAAGCGAAGGAGATACAGCATAAACGAGGAGTGGCGGCAGCGCTGCGATGGTGGGCCCAGTCAGACTCGAACTGACGACCAAGGGATTATGAGTCCCCTGCTCTAACCAACTGAGCTATGGGCCCTTATCAGCGCGGGCGTATGATAGCGAATCCCGCCGGACGAGGCCAGCGGGATTCACTCTACATTAGGTCATCTTAAGGATGGTGTAGGGGGCTTCGCAGGCATGGCGCTCGTCGCGCTCATCTACGCTGCCCAGTTCCAGGTTACGGTCGTTGTCGTAGGCGACGAACAGGCGGTCGTGGTCCAGCACGGCCAGGCCCTCGGCCTTGTGCTCGAACTCAAGCGGTAGGCCTTGGGGTGTGGTCACAAGCTCCGGGTCGTGGCCGGTGCGGAAATCCTCGAGGCTCATTTGCCACAGGTAGCCGCCGATGTGCTCTACGCCATCCACTTCGTTTTCGAAGCTGGTCAGCAAGTAGAGCCTGGCGTGGTAGGGGTCGTACTCGAGGCTCGAGAGGCCACACGCAAAGCGCACGCCATCGAAGCTGTCCGGGTCGAAGGCATAGAACTCGCGCATCTCGTCGAGGAACTCGAGGTTGCCGTTCTCGGTGATCTGGTAGTGGGCGCCGACCACGCGGCTGACGTATTCGAAGTCGTCGTGGGCCTGGCCCTGTTCACGCACGCCGAACAGCAACAGGCCGTCGCCCAGCTCGCCGGGGATAGCGGCCAGCCCTTCGATCTTGTAGTACGGAAAGCCGATGGCGCCGTTGAGCTTGCCGCGAAGCTCCAGCGAGCCCTCTACCCCGTCGCGCGGGTCAGGGTCGACCACCTGCACCTGGTCGGGCTTGCCGAGCGGCCAGATCAGCAGGTGGTTGTAGTCGTTGAGGGCGTTACTGTCGGCATCCAGGCGATCAAAGCCGGTGGTGGCCAGCACGTGGCGACCATCGGCGCTCAAGGCGAAGTCTTCATACTTCACGGCCTGCTTGATCAGCGGCTGCGTGTAGTAGGTAAGCTTGCTGTCATCGGGCCCGGCATCGCTCATCGGCAGGGCGAAGCAGGCCGAGCGCTCCTCTCCGGGGATCGGCTTGTCGCTGGCCAGCAGCAGCCGCTCGCCGTCATAGACCACCGCCGAGACTTCGGCATTGACCAGCTCGCCTTTGGCATCGCGCAGGCCGGCGGGAAAGCAGTGAATGGTGCCTTGTTGCAGGATACTGGCGTGGCTCATCGCGGTGTCCTCTATAGTAAATTACGCTCAATGCCACCACGCTAACACGCCTGCCGGGAGACACCGCCAGTGTTCACACACGCTTCACCATCCGGCCGCTGGATCGCCTTTGCGGCCAGCCTCGCCCTCTTCACGCTGTTAAGCCTGCCCGCCCAGGCGGCCTGGCAACTGGAACCGGAACGCTCGACGGTTGAAGCCACGGTGGTCGAAATCACGCCCAGCGGGCCGGTGCCGCACCAGCACCGGGTGCGCGCGCTTGCGGGCAATATCAGTGAGGATGGCACCCTGCGCCTGCCGCTACGCTTGAACCAGACCGATGTGCTGGACCGCCTGGGCAGCATGCCGATATGGCTCAAGGGCGTGACCGAAACGCCGCTCGCCACGCTGGTCACCAAGCTACCGCCGGCGCGCCTGAATGCCCTGGCGGTGGGCGAGTCCTTCACCGACACGCTGCTTTTCACAGTCGATGCCGAGGGTGTGGACCGCGAAGAACCGCTGGCCCTGCGCTTCACTCGCGAGAGCGACTCTCGCATTCGTGTCGCCACCGCCGAGCGGGTGGCAGTGGATGGCCGCGAGCTGATGGCCAACCCTACCCTGCGCACCGTCTTGTTGCTGCTCGGTTACGAGCAGATCGGCGATGAAGTGCCGATGAGCCTGGACGCGACGCTGATTGATCGCTGAGCCGCTTAACTTACGCGGTCTTGCTCGCCCCTCCTCACCCTTCTACACCCGCCCTTTTCATTTTGCCTTCCCCACATTGCCGCTAACGCGCTGATGCGTTGGCGCGTTGGCGCGTTGGCGCGTTGGCGCGTTGGCGCGTTGGCGCGTTGGCGCGTTGGCGCGTTGGCGCGTTGGCGCTCAGCAGTTTAGGCCCGGCCCAGGAAGATCGCAGCATGGCAATTATGATTGATAATGCAAATAAGAAGGATTATTTTTCGTATAAAAAGACTGTGGCCACACAGCTCGAAGCTCACCACAAGCCAATCCAGGATCAATCAAGGAACTGTTTTCGACATGTCTTTCGCTATGCCACATCCCCGACCACCCTTCGCCCGCGCCATCCTGCCATTGGTCATCTGCGCTGCCATGCCGAACATGGCATTCGCTCAGTCCTCTAACAGCGGCCAGCAAGCCAATGATGCACTTGACCCCGTCGTCGTGACCGCCACGCGCAACAAGAGCCGCGAGGGAGAGACGCCCCAGAAGGTCACGATCATCACCCGCGAGCAGATCGAGCAGCAGCTGGCGATCACCCAGGACCGGGGCCAGATACTCAGCAACCTGATTCCCTCCTACTCGCCCAGCCGCCAGAAGCTCAATAATAGCGGCGAGACCTTCCGCGGACGCTCGGCGCTGTTCATGGTCGATGGTGTGCCTCAGTCCAATCCGCTACGCCCCGGCGGCCGCGATGGTTACACCATCGACCTGTCCATGGTCGAGCGCATCGAGGTGATCCACGGCGCCAGCGCCGAGCATGGTTTGGGGGCTACCGGCGGTATCATCAACTACGTGACCAAGCGCTCAGAGCCTGGCGAGGTGAACCAGCATGTCGGGGTCAGCCTCACCAGCGATGATGACGTCAGTTCCGATGGCCTGGGCTATAAGCTGGACTACCAGGTCAGTGGCCAGCAGGGTGATTGGGACTACATGGCCGGTGTGACCCAGCAGCAACGGGGCGTCTTCTACGACGGCAACGATGAGATCGTCGGCATGGCCTACCATGGCGAGATTCAGAACTCAGAGAGCTATGACCTCTTCGGCAAGCTAGGCTACTGGATCGACGAGAACCAGAACATCGAGCTCTCCGTCAACCGCTTCGATCTCGAGGTCGACGACGACTATGTACCAGTGGCCGGTGACCGCTCCGAAGGCATCGCCACCACCGCGCGCAAGGGCACCCCGGAAAGCGACCCCGGCTACAACAAGGTCACCACCGCCCGGCTGTCCTACTCGAACAGTAACTGGCTGGGCAACGAGTTGGATGCGCAGCTCTATACCCAGCGCTTCCGCGCCCAGTTCGGCGCCACCGGCCTCGGCTCTTTCCCCTACCAGAACGAGAATGGCGAGACCCGTTTCGACCACACCCGCAACGAGGCCGACAAGGTCGGTGCCAAGTTCACGCTGTCCCGGGACGGCTTGCTGAACGACCGTTTGGCCCTGACCACCGGCCTCGACCTGTTGCAGGATGAGACCCAGCAGGTGCTGGTGAAGACAGATCGCAGCTATGTGCCGGAGAGCCAGTTCCGCAATGTCGCAGCCTTCCTGCAAGGCGATTTCGACCTGACCGACTCACTGAGCCTGCACGCCGGGGTCCGCCAGGAGCATGCCGAGCTCAACGTGGACGACTACTCAACAGTGGACCGGGGCACGAGCGTCGAGAATGATCTGGTCTCGGTGGGCGGCGGCAACCCCGACTTCGACGAGACGCTGTTCAATGCCGGCATTGTCTATCAGGCAACCGACTGGGCCCAGCTCTACGCCAACTACTCGGAAGGCTTCGGCATGCCGGACGTCGGCCGGGTGCTGCGCGGCGTCAGCACCCCCGGCCAGGACGTCGACACCCTGATCGACCTCTCCCCCATCGTCACCGACAACCGTGAGGTCGGCGCCCGCTTCGACTGGGATCGCTACGGCCTCGAATTGAGCTACTACGAGTCGAATTCCGACCTCGGCCAGCGTATCGAACCCAACACCCAGGGCAACTACCAGGTTCGACGGGAAAAGAAGGAAATCCAAGGCTTCGAGATCACCGGTGACGCCCAGTTGAATGAGGCCCACCAGCTGCGGCTCTCCTATACCCATGCAGAGGGCAAGTACGATGATGACGGCGACGGCAGCGTCGACACCAAGCTGTCCGGCCGCGAACTCGCCCCGGACACCCTGAAGCTTGGCTGGAACGCCGCTTGGAACCAGAAACTCTCCTCGCACCTGCAGTACAGCTATTACCGTGATCGCAGCTTCGACGACGAGGAGTTCGAGTTCGACGGCTACGGCCTGATCGACGCCTCCCTGGCTTATCGGCTGCCGGTGGGACGCGCCAGCCTGGGTGTAGAGAACGTCACCGACGAGGACTACTTCACCTACTACTCTCAGTCGTACCCCCAGTCGTCCCTGCTTGAAGACGATCTGTACTTCAAGGGCCGGGGCCGTACATTCACACTGGGCTACCAGGTCGATTTCTAAGCCGAAACGGCCACACGCCTAGCGACAAGACGCATGGTCTAGCAACAAAGCGGCGCCCCTGAGGCGCCGCTTTGCTATGGCCTGTCGGCCAGTGACGTATTACGTCGACGCCTTTTCTTACACCAGATTCTCATTTGATAACGCTTTGCATTTATCTTTCCTCCGTGACATTATTTCCCTCCTCTATATCTCACGCAGTGGCGTTCTGCCCGCCAGACGCCCCTGTTTTCAACGACGCTCCACGACGTGAATGACCATGCCGAATGCGTCAGTGCATGGCGGGAAGGTGCTGTTCAGTGTGCTGCTGGGGACCTTTACCGTCAGCCTCAATAACAGCGCCCTGAACCTTGCCGTGGCCGAGCTGATGGCGACCTTCGATGCCCGCGCCACCCAGGTGAGCTGGGTGGTGACGCTGTTCATGATCGCCATGGGCATGACCATGCCGCTGACCGGCTACCTGGCCGATCGCGTTGGTCGCAAACGCATCTACCTGCTGGGCCTGTGGGGCTTTTTGGCGGGTTCCGCGCTTGGTGCCATGGCCCCGAGCCTGGCCATCATCATCGTCGCGCGCGGGCTACAGGGCGTGGCGGCAGGGCTGATGATTCCGCTGTCTCTGTCGCTGATCTTTTCTGCCTATCCAAGCGACCAGCGAGGCCGTGCCAGTGGCATCTGGGGCTTCGCGGTGATGATCGCCCCGGCCATCGGCCCAAGCGTCGGCGGCCTGTTGCTCGAGATCAGCCACTGGCGGGCGCTGTTCCTGATGAACATGCCGTTCGCGGTGCTGGGGCTCGCGTGCGGCTATCGCTATCTTGAGGCGGAACCCGCCAATCACCAACGCCGCTTCGATCTGCCCGGCTTTGCGCTGATCACCATCGGGATGGGCGCCGTGCTGTTCTCGCTCAGCCGGGTGGAAACGCCGACGGACCTTCTCCACGCCGGATCCCTGCTGCCACTCGCCACCGGCCTCCTGGCGCTGGCGGCCTTCGTGCGCGTCGAGCGAGGCGCCGATGCGCCCCTGCTCGATCTCGGCCTATTTGCCCATCGCGGCTATCGGCTCAGCGTCGTCCTGGCCTGCCTGCAGGCGATCATCCTGTTCGGTTGCATCCTGCTGGTGCCGCTGTGGATGCAGAATGCGCTCGGCTTCGGCCCGCTGGAAACCGGCCTGGTGTTCCTGGCCACGGCAGTTGCTGCCGCCTGCTGCTCACCTATCGCAGGACGCCTGATTGACCGCTACCCGCCACAGTGGTGCATCGGCATCGGGCTCACGATCACCATGGCCAGCCTCGCGGGGCTCGCCACCCTGACCGAGGCCACCCCGGTATGGATGATCGCGGCCTGGATGGGCCTGCGAGGCCTCGGCCTGGGCTGCGCCTACCTGCCCTCCACCACGGTGGGTATCAAGGCGCTGCCCGAGCACCATGTCGCCCAGGCCTCGGCCATGAACAACATGGCCAGGCGCCTGGTGTCTTCACTGGGAATCGTCGCGCTCTCCCTCTACTACGACATGGCCGTCACGACCGCGCTTGGACAGGGGCTTTCCTATGCCGAGGCGAGCGCCGCCGCGCTCCATCATGCCTTCCTCGCCCTGGCGGCGATCGCCGTGCTCTGTCTGCCGCTGGCCTGGCGCCTCGGTCACGCTTCGGGGGATACGGCATCAACCGCTACAGAGCCGGCGCCCCCGCTACAGACCGCATCCCCCAGGAGGACGCAATGAATACCCGTGCCAGAACCCGACGCCACTGGCTTGCGGCGCTACTGGCCGTTGCCACGGCGCTGGCCATCAGCGACAGCGCTGCCGGCGACGGGCGCAGCGTGGCCAATGCGTTCGGCGATACACAGGTTCCCGCCGCTGCGCAACGCGTTGTCACCCTTTATCAGGGCGCCACGGATAGCGCGGTGGCGCTGGGGATCACGCCGGTCGGTGTTGTCGATTCCTGGCTCGAGAAGCCCATGTACCGCTACCTGCGTGATGCACTCTCAGGCGTGGAGCACATCGGCCTGGAGACCCAGCCCAACCTGGAGAAGATCGCCTGGCTGGACCCGGACTTGATCGTCGCCACCCGCTTTCGCCACGAGCGGGTCCGACCGCTACTTGAAAAGATCGCGCCGACGGTCGCCACCGACAGCGTCTTCGACTTCAAGGCAAGCCTTGAACTGATGGCCGAGGCCACCGGCCGCGAGCCCCGGGCGCGCGCACTACTCGAGGACTGGGACAAACGGGTGACAGACTTTCGCCGGCAAATCGCCGAGGCGCTGGGTGATGCCTGGCCGCAGAAGGCCGCCGTGGTCCGCTTCAAGAGCGACCATGTGCGTATCTACTCCACCGGATTCGCCGGTTCCATTCTGAATGAGCTGGGCTTCGAGCAGCCCACCTCGGTGCAGGACCAGGGCTGGGGCATGAAGCTGACCAGCGAGGAAAACATTCCGGTCATGAATGCCGACGTGATCTTCGTGCTTCTGGAGCCGGACGACCCCGCCATTGCCGAGAACTACCGGCACTGGCGCTCGCATCCCCTCTGGCAGCGACTCGACGCCGTGCAGCGCGGCCGGGTCTACGAGGTGGACCCGGTCGACTGGATCATGGGCGGCGGCATTCTGGCCGCCAATGCCATGCTGGATGACCTCTACGCCCACTATGGGCTTGAGCCGAGCCCCGGAGACACCTTGGCAAACCCCGCTACGCCGACATCAGCACAGACGAATCCCGCCCGGGCATGCACCGGCAACTCTGATGCGGTTGACCTTTCCCCGACCGAGGCGCCCGCCGCATGCTGAGCCGTCGTTTTTCACGCAGCGCAGGCCTGCTGCTGGGCCTGGCGATAGTCGCGGCGGCCTTCGCGGCAAGCGTCATGCTGGGCAGCACCGAGATCGCCCCACTGACCTTCGTTAAGGCGCTACTGCATTACGACCCCTCGCAGGTCGCGCACATCATCATCCTTAAAGAGAGGCTGCCGCGGGCGGTGATCGCCGCGCTGGTCGGCGCGAGCCTGGCCATTGCCGGTGCCCTGATGCAGACCATGACCCGCAACCCGCTGGCCTCGCCGAGCCTTCTGGGCATCAACGCCGGGGCCATGTTCTTCGTGGTGATCGCGGTCTCGCTGCTGCCCCTGCATACCCCGGGCGAATATATCTGGGCGGCACTGCTGGGGGCCCTGGTTGCCGCGGGCCTGGTGGTGGTGCTGAGTCGCGGTCAACAGGGGGAGCTCTCGCCGCTACGCGTGGTGCTTGCCGGCGTGGCGATCACCGCCATGTTCGTCTCGTTCAGCCAGGGCCTGTTGATCATCGACCAGCAGAGCTTCGAGAGCGTGCTCTACTGGCTGGCGGGCTCCGTGTCCGGGCGCGAGCTGTCGCTGGTGGTGCCGCTGCTGCCGTTCTTTGCCATCGCCCTGCTGCTGTGCGCGCTGCTGGTGCGCCACGCCAATGCCCTGATGCTCGGAGATGACATGGTCAAGGGCCTGGGCATGCGCGCCGGCACCATCAAGCTACTGCTCGGCCTCGCGGTGATTCTGCTCGCCGGCAGTTCGGTGGCGCTTGCCGGCATGATCGGTTTCGTGGGGCTGATCGTGCCGCACATGGCGCGGGGCCTCTTCGGCGTCGACCACCGCTGGCTGCTGCCGGCCTGTGCCCTGCTGGGGGCGAGCCTGTTGCTGCTGGCCGATGTGGCCTCACGCTTCCTGATGGCCCCGCAGGATGTGCCGGTGGGCGTGATGACCGCTATGATCGGCACGCCCTTCTTCATCTATCTGGCACGCAGGAAACAGGCCTGACCATGACCCCTTCTCTGTCCTCTTCCCTGCGACAGGCCGGCAGCGACAGCGCCGCCCGTCTCATGACGCGCCCCGTGATCATCAGCGCCCTGCTCACTCTACTGTTGCTGGCAAGCATCGCTTTGTCGCTCACGCTTGGCAGCTTCCCGACCGCGTTCGGAGACGTCACCAAGGCGCTGGTCGCGCCGCAGGATAGCGACATCGCCTTCATCGTCTGGGAACTGCGTCTGCCGCGCATCCTGCTGGCGGTGCTGGTGGGCGCGGCCCTGGCCGTGGCCGGCGCTATCCTCCAGGGCATCGTGCGCAACCCGCTGGCCTCGCCAGACGTGATCGGCATCACCAGCGGTGCGGCCATGGCCGCGGTGGTATTTCTGGCGCTTTTCGGCACCGGCCTGAGCATCCATTGGTTGCCGGCCTCGGCACTGCTCGGGGCGCTGCTCTCGGCCCTGCTGGTCTTCCTGCTGGCCTGGCGGCACGGCATCACGCCCACGCGCATGGTGCTGGTCGGCATCGGGCTCTCCGCGGCGATGGGCGCCGTGACCACGCTGTTGATCGTGATCAGCGACGATGCCGCCGCCATGGTCGCCTATGTGTGGCTGACCGGCAGCCTCTACGCCGCCCAGTGGCAGGACGTGCTCGGCATGCTGCCCTGGCTACTGGTCGCCGTTCCGCTGTGCCTCACCCAGGCACGGCAGATGGACGCCATGGCGCTCGGTGACCAAGTGGCTCAGGGGCTCGGCGTCAACGTACTGCGCAGCCGGCTTTTGCTGATGGCCTGCAGCGTGGCCCTGGCCGGTGCGGCCGTCGCCTTCGCCGGCGGGCTCAGCTTCGTGGGCCTGATCGCGCCCCATATCGCCGCCCGCCTGGTCGGGCGAAGCTTCACCCGGCTGGTGCCCATCGCTGGCCTGGTGGGGGCCCTGATCGTGCTCTACGCCGACCTGCTCGGCCGCGTGGCCTTCCTGCCCAAGGACCTGCCCGCCGGCATCTTCGTCTCCGGGGTGGGCGCGCCCTTCTTCGTCTATCTGCTGCACCGAACGCGTTATCACCGTCACTGAGACTCCGTCACTGAGACACCGTTAACGGGCACCGGGAACGAGGCGAAGCGAGGGTCTTTTGCCACGGCCGGAAGGTATTGCTTTCCATTACCCACAGCAGCGCAAGGAGTGCCGATGTTTCATATCGTCCCCCGCCAGGACACCGTCACAGCGCAACAACGCCAGCGCTATCAAGCCCTCGCCACCTCCACCCTGGGGCACTTCACCGATTTCGGTGCCATCACCTCGCTTTCTCCTCTCGTGCGCCCCACGCGGCTGCTTGGCACGGCCCTGACGGTCAGGATTCCCCACCTGGACGGCAGCATCATCAAAGAAGCGCTGAAGCTGGCCTGCCCCGGCGATGTGCTGGTCATCGACGTGTCTGGCGACCACCACCGGGCCTGCTGGGGCGAGTTTCGTGCCTATGCGGCCCTGCGCAAGCAGCTCGCCGGCATCATCACCAACGGCGCCATCACCGACCACGATGCCCTGTCCCGGCTGCCCCTGCCCACCTATGCGCGGACGACCAGCCCCCTGACCACCCGGGCGCTGGAACTCGAAGGCGAGATCAACGTCCCGGTCGCCATCGACGGCACCGTGATCAGCCCCGGCGACCTGGTGCTCGGCGACGATGACGGTCTTTTCGTGGTCCCGCCGCATCGCGCCGACGCCCTGGCCGAGGCCGCCGAGGCCAAGCAGGTCCAGGAGGAAGAGAAGCGCCGTGCCTTGGCCGCCGACTTCCCCGAGTGGTTCCGCTGAGGGCGCCGCCGCCTAACATTTACCCAAAAAGCACACCGCCCGACGAGGTGTCGGGCGGTGTGCGTCTCAGGCTTGGGCGTGGATTACCTCAGCCCAGGGTCAGTCCCTAGGACAGCGCTTCGGCGGATAGCCCTTCAGACAGACCTTCAGATAGCTCATCGGCAAGTGCCTCACCTGAAGCGACGTCAGCCGACTGCCTGACCCTGACGAAGGGGTTGCAGGTCGCGCTGGTACCGAAGGGCATGCTGCCGGGCCCACCGGCACGCTCGATGATCGGCGCGATGAGCCGCTTGTAGGGCCACTGTTCCCGCTCAAAGAGCGCCACCTTGAGCATGCCGCGATCATGCGCATCGAAGGGAAGCGCATCGATACAGGCCTCGAGGCGCGTCGCCATCTCCTGCCACAGCACATGGCGCGACAAGGCGTAGTGATCCGCCAGACTGTCGATGATCGCGCGCAGATTGACCTGGATGGCCAGCGTCTGCAGCCAGAACAGTAGTTCCTCGAGGCTATCGTGATACAGGGTGTTGGCGTGGCCGGGCTTGATGCAGTAGCCGGGGTCCTGCATGCCGTGGTGCTCGAGGTGCGCGACGCAGATGCGCAGGGAGTCGTGGTCGCGCAAGAGTAGCCCTTGGCAGCGGCCGTCTCTGAACACCAGCACCGCATTCTGGCCATGCACTTCCGCCAGCATGCCGAGCCGGAACATGCGCAGGTTGATGTCGAAGAATGTCTCGCAAAGCTCGCCGAACAGCGCCTGCACCGAGCACGCATTCGCCGCCAGGCCACGCTGCTCAAGCCAGTCGTCGAACACATGATGCTCGTCCCCCGGCAAAGGCGTGCCCAGCGTGGCCATGGGCACCAGCCGCACACTCGGGTCGTCCAGCAGCGCACGGGGATAGGTGCGTACCATGGCGGACAGATGCCGGGGGGCCTCGTCGAACAGGGTCGCGTCCTCCGGCATATAGGCCCACCACTTGGCCTCGTCGCACAGGTAGAGCCCCTCAGCGAGCCGGGTGTCCTTCTGCCTGGCCTGGTGCAGCAGGCGGGCACTGAGATCGCCATTGAACATCTTGACCGCCGGCAGGTAGCGCGAGGCGCCGAGCGAATGGATGGCCATGGGCAGCTTCAGGAAGTGCGGGCTCGCCGTGGTCGGCGCCAGCGAGCGCAGCGAGGAGGTCGCAAGCCAGGGCGTCGTGGCCGCATCCAGCGAGACACAGTCACCCGATGCGAAGGCCGTATCCAGCCACTGGGGAAGCGCGTGGTCGTGCTGCCAGGGATGCACGGGAATGGCAATGTGAGTGTGGGCCAGGCCGCGCGTGGCCATCTCCTCGTCGAGCGCGCGACGCTCCTCCTCACTGACAAGCCACTGCACCGGCGCGGGACAGGCCTCATCGACGCCGGCCCCGGTCATCACCCGGTCGCGAGCCATCGCCACCCAGCGCAAGGTAACGGGGGCATTGAACTCGGCCATGTAGGCGCGATATTCCGGCTCATCGAGGCCCTGTTTGGCCTTCGCCGTGGGATGAAAGGGCCGGTCGAGCAGCGAGGCCCACTGCTCCATGATCGCGAAGTGCTCGGCCGTGCCACGCGAGGGAAGATCGTGAGTCTCTACCCGATGATCCATGGAGCTCTCCGCCTGCCAGAGGCTGTCTGCCAAGGCCTGGAGGAAAACCCGCTGACCCTGACTCAGGGCCGGCTGGTCGCCTCCGGTGACGGCGCCGAAGACGTATCGCATGAAGGCGACGGGGTCGAGGGACGTCCACTCCCCACTCTCGTGATGCAGCACGATCACCGGGGTGTGAGGCACTTTCTGCCACGCCTGAGCGATGCCGGGGCAAAGCAGCATGACGATGTCGTGATGCTGATCCTGTGGCAGTTGCCAGAAGCACGTCTCACTATCACCGAGGTAGGGGCGGAAAGCCGCCAGGTCTGCAAGCCTGGCATCGGCTGTTTGCGCGTCCTGCCAGCTCGCCCCCAGGTCATCCAGCAGGCCTTCGACCAGCAGACCATCCACCAGCGATTGCATGATCTGCGCCTGGGCATGGCGCTTGGCATCAGGAGATTTCATGGTCGTGCGCTCCATTGAGGTAACGGGAACAGACGTCTCGGCAGACGTATCGCAGTGAGCGGTATTGGATCGAGACACAGCGGGTGCCTTTTCAAGTGATGAACTCATGAATTGGCGCCCTCGCTTTCCACCGACGCCATCGCGTCGCTCTCCACCGGCGCCGTAGCCTCGCCGAGCGCTCGCTGCAGGGCGCGAAAAGCGATGCCTCGCTCGTCGCCGAGCATGAAGGCGCCAACGCCACGGGCCTGCCAGCGGGCCTTGGCCGCCGCGTGACGCAGGAAGGCGCAATAGGGCACCTTCTGCTCGCTTGCCACGCGCTGAACCCGCTCCAGCGCCTTTACGACATCGGGGTGTTCGGGCTGCCAGGTCACGCCCAGCGACTGGGACAGATCCGCCGCCCCTTCCAGCACCATGTCGAGGCCCGGCACCGCGCAGATCGCCTCGATGTTGGCAACGCCCTGGCGGCTCTCGATCATGGCGATCATCATGACCTCCCGGTTGGCCTCGACGACGTACTCGGCGAGCGAGGCCTTGCCGAAGGCGCCGGGCCGCCCGGCATTGAGGCTGCGCTCACCTTGCGGGGCGTACTTGCAGGCGACCATGGCGCGCTCGAGGGTCGCGGCGTCTTCCACGTTAGGCAGCACGATGCCCTGAGCGCCGCCGTCGAGAAGGCGCAACAGGGTCTTGGGGTCGGCATCCGCCACGCGTACCAGGGGCGTCAGCCGATAGCCCTCGGCGGTACGGATCATGTGCTCGACGGTTTCCGGGTTGATCAGCACGTGTTCGGTGTCGATCACCACGAAATCGAAGCCCGCCTCGGCGATCAGTTCGATGGAGGCGGCGGTCGGCATCGAGGCCATGATGCCGTGGACGTCTCGCCCCTCGGCCAGCGCCCACTTGAGTCGGTTGGTCCTCAGCATGCGGCCTCCTCGTCCGGCGCGAAGGCCGCCAACGGATTGGGAACATATTCGACCTGGGGATCATCGTCACCAAAGAGGCGACGCCGGGTCAGGGCTTCCACTTCCCAGCGGGGGGGGAAAACATCGAAACAGCGATAACGCCTCTCGTGCTGTGGATGGGCACGCTGGTAGGCCTTGACCTCATCCGCCGCCATGGCCCAGAAGTGGGACTCGTCCAGTCCGAAATGTCGCTGCAGGAAGATCGCCATTTCCGCCAGGGCGATGAAGAAGAAGGCGTCGCAGGAGTAGTCGCGAACCGCCTCCGGGTCATCGGTCACGATGAAGGAGTTGCGATTGAGGGCGGCATGGCGCTCGGGTATGGGCTCCAGGGCCGGCGCCAGCTCGGGGCGAGCTAGGTGCGCGGGACTGAAGCGCACACCATCGTGAAGGTCCTT
Source organism: Halomonas salinarum (assembly GCF_012062845.1). Classification (GTDB taxonomy): domain Bacteria; phylum Pseudomonadota; class Gammaproteobacteria; order Pseudomonadales; family Halomonadaceae; genus Onishia; species Onishia salinarum. The sequence continues at coordinate 56,531 of NZ_WWNB01000017.1, read as the reverse complement.
GAGCGCCACCCGTAGTGGCCAACCGTCGCGATGAATGACCACGATGTTCTGGCCATGGGACTCCATTCCCACGCCTTCGGCGAACAGCAGGTGGATGATCGGCCAGGTGGCGACATGCACCAGCTGCCGGGTCCAGGCGTCCAGACCGTAGCGCTCGACCCAGGGCGCGATGAAGGGACTGGCAGGCAGCCCATCGGCGTCGCGAGTGAACTGGCTCAGCCCGTTGAAGGGAACGGCTCGCTCGCCGTCGTCGAGGAAGGCACCGATGTTCTGACGCCAGATGGCACCGACCTTGCCGTACACCGCGTGATAACGCCTGTCTGGGAAGGCGCGCTCGTCCAGCGCCACGCCGGCCACCTCGCCAAGGATCACGAAGCCCGCGGCCCTGGCCGCCTCGTCGGTCGCAATGAGCCGCTGCAGCCATTCGGTGATGATCGGCCCATTGGCGACCGTATGACGCGCCAGAATGCGTGTGCTTGAGGTGTTGGTGATGTTCATCGCCAACTTGAGATAGGGGCGCTGCGTGTCCTGTGGGGCCAGGGTGCGAATCGACTGTTGGGCGGTGTAGACCGTCTCGCCCTCACCGAGCCAGGCGATCTCGCCGCTGGCAAGCTCGGGGTAGAGCGCTGCCACCAGCGCGTTCTCCCATTGCCAGGGGTGCACCGGCATCAACACCACCTCGTCACGCGCCAGCTGGCGCCGGGCGAGGTAGTCATCAAGGCTCGCCAACACGCGCGGACCGGCCTCGTCGGCCAGCCGCTCGGCGAGCGCCTCGCCGCCGACAGCGCCACGATGCGCCAGGTGCCTGGGCACCGCCAGCCAGGCGACCCTCAACGGCTGGGCGAACTCCGGTCCGTAGCGCTGGTTGTCGCGCAGTGAGAAGCCGAGCCGTGACTTGTAGCAGGGGTGATAGCTGTGCGCGTCGGTGAAGTACTGCTCCAGAGCATCGGCGCTCAGCGTCTGGGGGGCCTCGTCAAGCGACAGCGGCCAGGCCGATGATTGCACGTCCTTGATCAGGGTCTGGGTGAGCTCATTGACGAAGCCGGGCTGGATCGCCCCATCACCAAGCGCTACCTCCAGGTCTTCAAGGAACTTCTCAAGGCTCACCGACGCCTGCATATCCTCCTTGTCCTCGACTATCAGAGAAGCATGCGCGAGGCGGATCAGCCGGAAGCTGTGACATTGCCAGCCGCTGACCCGATAGCGACGCTCGCCAAGCGTCAGGGAAAAGATCGTAGTGCCGCTGGCGTCCGCCTCCGGCGCGGCGACGGTCTCATAGGGCAGCACGTCCTCGTAGAGCAGGGTCTGCAATAGCTGGCCGACCACACGTTGCTCGATACGGGCGTGATGACGCCAGGCCGAGGCATGAGCAAAGGGCGTAGCGATGGTGGACGACGCATCGGCGTTATCGTCGCCGGCCGCGACCAGCGGCCTGACACGTTCATGGGATGACATGAGAATACCTTCAATACCGGGAAAAGGGGTCGGCGCACGCAATGGTTCACCTCACTGTCTCGGCGGGTCGCTGGCGTTTCGACTCGCGTTCACTGCGATTTGGGGAGCCGCGTACGTCGAGACCACCGGGAGCGTCGAGAGCATCACTAGAGTCGCTGACAAAGACCTGCTCGGGACGCGGGTGACAAAGAAAGTCCGCATGCGAGATGTTGTAGCCATAGGCGCCGGCCAACGGCAGCACCAGCAGGTCGCCGACCGCCACGCCGGACAGCTCCTGATGGCGACTCAGCACGTCCTTGGGGGTACATAACTGACCGACCAGGGTCCAGGGTCGGCGCTCGCCCTCACCGGCCCGCTGGGGGTCGCGGGGCAGGTGAATGACCGGATGGTCGTGCCCCTGGGCCGCGGGCAGGCGAAACTGGTGAGTGCCGCCACGACAGACCAGAAAGCCCTCGCCATGGCTGATCTTGGTATCCAACACCTCGATCGCGTAGTAGCCACAGAAGGCGGACAGGAAGCGGCCGATCTCGAAGCGCACCCGCGGTGGCTCAGGCATCGCCGCCAGTTGCCGCCGCAGGGCCTGGCACAGAAAGGGCCAGTCGAACTGCTCGGACGGCCGGCGATAGTTGACGCCGATGCCGCCCCCGACGTTGAGCTGGGTGACCCGTTCAGGGTCAGTCGCCAGCGCTCGCCAGCGGGGCCAACGCTTGAGATAGGTGGCCAGCAGCCGCAGGTGTCGCCGCTCGCAGGCCTGGTGCGACATGGCGTGAACATGAAAGCCCACCAGCCTGAGGTTCGGGGCGGCGTCCACCGCTTGCACCGCATCATCGAGCTGCGCCTCGTCGATGCCGAACGGCGTGGCGGTGCCGGCCATGCGCAGGCGGCTGGAGAACTCCGCGGGCAAGGCGGGATTGATGCGCAGCAGCACGGGCTGGTGGCTATCCAGTGAGGCCGCGACCGCCTGTAGGCGCTCCACCTCACCGAGGCTTTCGACATGGAAGGCCTCGACGCCTCGCATCATGGCCTCTCGCATGTCGGTATCCAGCTTGCCGGGGCCTGAGAGCACCCAAGGGCGCGGTGTCGAACAGGCGCAGGCCCGCTCGATCTCGCCACCGGACGACAACTCCAGCCCGTCGACGATAGGCGCCAGGGTGTCGATGATGGCCGCCTCGCTGTTGGCCTTGATCGCATAGTAGAGCTCGACGCCGGGTGGCAAGGCCGCTTTCAAGGCTCGGCCCTGGGCGGAAAGCGCCGGCAAGTCATAGAAGAAGGCCGCCATGGGCTCATCGCACGCCTGCCGATGAGCCGTGATGGCATTGTGAATACGTTCGGGAATCGCGAGCGGCTCAGCCATAGGCCACCTCCCGGCTCGTGCCCTGGGTGGCATGCCACGGGTTGGGCAAGGCCACGTACTGAGCCTCGCGATCCGCCTTTGCCATCAGCCGCAGCGTGAAGTTGGTCTTGCAGGGCAGCTCGCCCCCCGCCAGCAGCGCATCCAGCTCGGGGGCCGGGACGCCCAGCGTCTGTCGCACCCGGCGAAGCTCGTCCAGGGTGTCTTGCCATAACGCATCGCCAAGTACCGGACGCTGCCAGCTCAGCGCCAGAATCGCCTCGGCAAGATGATTGACCAGCAGGCAATAGGCGATGCGGTTCCAGCCCTGCTCACGGCTATAGGTCATCGACTCCCTGACACGGGCAGGCAGTGATTCGCCCGCGAGCCAGTCGACGCCCTTGTCCTTCGTCAGCTTGACCCCCTCGAAGTCGCGCAACAGCATCTGCCGGGGCATGCCCGCTTCGTGGATCAGTACGCAATTTTGCAGGTGGGGCTCCATGACGATGCCGTGTCGAAAGAACAGCCCCATGACCGGGGCCACCAGCGTCTTCAGGTAGGCCTGGAACCACTCCCGAACCTGGCGTTCCGCGGGCAGTGCATGCTGTGCCTCTTCAGAACCCGGGGCCTTGATGTAGGAAAGCACCATCGGTACCAGCTGGGCATCGCGGGCGAACAGCGTGGCGCTGAGCAGGCAGCGCTGCGGCGTGAAGCGCTGACAGAAGTTCTCGCGCAGGATCATGCCGGTCTGCTCGCGGAACCAGCGCTGATCGGCCTCATCGCCCGCAACCGGCGTCCAGTGCACCGTGGCCGGCTCCTGCGCCACGCACAGCGCCTGAAGCGCGGCATCTTGCTGTTGGGTGAGACGATGCATGATGCGATCGATGACCAGCGTGCTTTCCAGCTCGTACCAGGCATTCTTGCGCACGCAGTTGGTGATGCGCACATTCAGCGACCCTTTGAGGACCCAGGGATGACCGTCGATGTACCAGGTGCGCATCGATGCGGTCGGCGCGGCGTGCCACCCGCTCGGCCCAAGATCGCCGATGATGCCGTCCTTGATCTGCTCCGCTACCCGGACATCCTTGCGAAAAAGGTCTGCCTGAACCGGGTGCATGCTGAGCACGACGCGATCGCCGTCTTCGGCATGACGCTGGTCTGCCACCTGCGCCAACACGTCCGGGGTAGGCAAGCGATTGGCCTGAACACTCAATCCTGTCGCAGGAAAGGAAAACTGATGCAGCGCCGTAGTGGCACAGAATTCCGGCGCGTAGGCGGGCCTGTCCTGCAGCAGGTGAGACGGCCAGTGCCTGGCCTTGGGGGTGGGGTGATTCGGGTGGCCGAACCATAGGCCCTGCTCACTGCAACGATAATCCGTCAGCGGATGCAGCCGGGGCCGCTGCGCGGCATGGGCAACGATCGTGGTCATGACGTCCTGGCTCTGCACGACCTGATCGCACAGCGCCTGATTGAGCCTGCCGTCATGCCACTGGCAATGTGCCAGCAGCGCGGCGATCAACTCGGCCAATGAGGGAGCATGCCACCCCGCGGCTTCAGCCTCTAAGAGATAGACGTCGGAAAGGTAGAAATGGCTGCCGATGACCGAGCGGCGGTCCACCAGAACGAACAGCGCAAGCGATGCCGACCACTCGATCAGAAGCGGTATGCCATGTCGCAGTTCGTGCAGGCCTTCGCGCCGGATGGGAAAGCGATAGGACAGGGTGTCGTTAGGTATTGCCACTTCCTTGATGATGCAGTTCAGCAATGCATGCATGGATGCATGTCGGCTGATCTCGTCGGGTAGACGAGAGGGACGAGCGTCGCTCATGGTGCCTCCGCGAAAATGCGTCCTGTAAAGATTCACCTGCCGGGTAACCGAGTGCGCTGTCGGCGCAATCCTCGCCTGGAGACTTGGCACCGTCGCCGGTTGGTCGTTGTTGCCCGGTGAATCCGCGTGTCCCTCGCTAGTCACTTCTCATCACTTCGCGACGTTGTTTTTGGTGACGTCGTTATATGGGTTATGCGTATCGCGTCGATGGGTAACTGCTGTCTGTCACCTCAGTCTCATTCGACCAAACAACACATGCGAATGAGAATAATTACCATATAGATTGACTGATGACCTGTCCATGCTCGTTGCTCGATTCGTTGGTCTGCGCCTACCTACCAAACGCCGAACCGCCCGCCTGCGGGGGCCTCTTGACTTGAAAATGAGAATTTTTTGTATTACGGTTTTGCATCGATATCACGTTACCGAGTCTTCCCATGCCCTCAACACCCGCCAAGCCGTCTCGCCTGACAGGCGAAGGCCTGCACGCCGGGTATGACACCCGCCGCGTGCTGGACGGCGTTGATCTGGCGGTGGCCGAAGGCAAGCTGACGGTGTTGCTCGGCCCGAACGGCAGCGGAAAGTCGACACTCTTGAAGACGCTGGCGCGCACCCATACGCCCAGTGCCGGGCGCGTCTGTCTCGATGGCGAGGATATTCACCACCGCAACACGCGGCAGGTGGCACAGCGCCTGGGCATCCTGCCCCAGGGTCCTTCCGCCCCGGAAGGACTGACGGTCCGGCAACTGGTCGGCATGGGGCGCTTTCCTCACCAGCGTCTGTGGCGACAGGATGCCGAGCAGGATGCCCGCGCCATCCGCGAGGCGATGGCCTATGCCGATGTCACCGACTTCGCCGAGCGCAGCGTCGACGCGCTCTCAGGCGGCCAGCGACAGCGTTGCTGGATCGCCATGGTGCTGGCGCAGGAGACGGACCTGATCCTGCTCGACGAGCCCACCACCTTTCTGGACCTCAAAGTGCAGGTCGACCTGCTGGACCTGCTCTCGCGGCTGGCCCACGAGCACGGTCGCACCCTGCTGCTGGTGCTGCACGACCTGAACCTGGCAGCGGCCTATGCCGATCAACTGGTCATGATGCGCGACGGCCGAATCGAGCGCTCCGGCACACCGGCCGAGGTGTTTACCGCCGCCAACCTGAAGGCGGTGTTCGACCTCGATGCCCACGTGATCCGCGACCCGCACAGCGGGCAACCGGTCTGTGTGCCACGGCTCAACACGACCAAGGCGCCGCGACGCCCACGGGAAGGACAGCTGCCATGACCGCGACTCCCGACCATCGTCAGACGGCCGCCGACACTCGCCCGGCCCGGCGCTTCTGCGCGCAAGATAGCCAGGCGATTGGCGATCCGCTGGTGGGCAGCGCCGCCCACGCGGAGCGCAACCTGCTGATCAGCTGGCCCCGGCCCAAGTGGCAGCGTAGCCTGCGTCGCGCCAGCGACATGCCCGATACCGTGGCCACGCAGCTCGAAGCCATGGCCGAGGCGGGGCGGCGGGTCAACCTAATTCACCGCCGGGGCGAGGACGCCGAGCGCCATCGCGTCTTCCTGATGCCGGAGCGACGCGAATATCGGGTCGCGCGGGACGAGCTGGAAGCCTTTCTTTCCGCCTTCTCCCGCGGTGACTCGCTGGCGGCCTGGGGAGGCAAGTACGTCGCCCTGCCGATGATCCTGTGCTGCACCCACGGCAAGAAGGACAAGTGCTGCGCCAAGTTCGGCTATGCCAGCTATCGCGCCCTCGCCGAGGCCGTGACCCGCGAGTCCCTGCCCTTCGAGGTCTGGGAAAGCACCCACCTGGGCGGCTGCCGGCTGGCTACCAGCGCCCTGGTATTGCCCGCCCTGCGCAAGTACGGCCGTCTCAACCCAGACGACGTGCCGGGGCTGCTCGAGGCCGAGCAGGACGATCGCCCCTACCTGCCCTGTTACCGCGGCGACTCACGACTGACCCCGGTCGCACAATGCGCCCAGGTAGCCGCACTCGAGTGGCTGGCGGCCCGCGGCCTCCACGCCCGGGTACGGGTCAAAGAGGCCCTCGAGCAGCACGAGGGCCCGCGCCAGACGCTGCCGGTCCACTGGCAGGCAGGGGAGCGTGAGGGGCGACTGGTGGTGAGCTGTCTTCAGAGCGAACTGATCCGCCACGACACCTGTGCCGACTACGAGCGCGACGGCGCCCAGCCCAGCCGCGTCTGGCGCGCCACCCATATCGCCTGACGCCCGCTTCATTTGATAATGATTTTCATTCATCATAATATGACCGGATTATTGGTCGCCATGATGAGAAGATCGCCATGCCCCCGTTTCTCGACACGCTCTACACCGGCCCGCTGGATGGCCTTTTGCCGCCGCGGGTCGGGCCGGTCAAAGCGCCGGCGGTGTCACTGTGTGACCTGCTGAGACCCGCGCGCTTCGAAGCCGAGCTAGTACGCTTTGGAGCGGGCTATGGCTATCCTCAGGGGCAAGGCGACCGGCGCGCCCTGATCTCGCTATGGTCCAAATGGCATTTCGGTGCACTGCTGGCCCCCTATCTGGCCGCCAACCTGTTGCTCGAGCGCGACCTACCGGTGGGATGTGACGAGGTCGGCGTGCATCTCACTCCCGCGGGCCACCCCGAACGCCTGCAACTTGCTCACACTGGGCGCCCGCTGACGTCGCTTGACGGCTTGATGCGCTTCTCGACGCTGATCGACGATCACCTGACCCCGCTGATCAGCGACCTGGCGACCCGCTCCGGGGCCTCGGCCAAGGTCTTCTGGAGCAATGTCGGCAACACCTTCGAGCACTTTCTCGGCGCGCTGGCAACGCACCCCATGGCGCAGCCGAGCGCCGTCGAGGAAGGCCATCGGCTGCTTGCCGCGCGTACCCTCCCCGGTGGGCGGCGCAACCCGCTTTATCAGCCGGTGCGCTATTTTCAGCCCGAACCTCAAGGCGAGACGGCGGCCTCCCCGCCCCGGCGAGTCCGGCGCCTGTGCTGCCTGCGTTACCGGCTGCCCGAACTCGGCTACTGCGGCAACTGCCCCCTGCCGGAGAAGGCAGCGGGCTAGATAATGACCGTCTCCTTAAGCCCCACACCCTCCCGGCGGCTCTCGGCCGGCGATCTAGAACGGATAGGGACCCGCCAAAGTATCAGCCGAGTCCTCTGCTCCTCGACACTATCCTGTTGACGCTTAGCGGCGGGCGGCTTCACGTCTGCCGGTCATGCATGTGCAGGAGAGTGCGCCAGGTTGGGAGAAACGCGTTACCCAGAGCACGCTCGGTGCCAAGAACCGGCCCGTGGATGAGCTATCGCTGATCGACAATGAGCAGCGCCGCTCCTGACCTCAGCGCTGAAACGCAAAGGGCCCACCCCGTTACCGGGATGGCCCCTTCATTCGTCTTATCCAGCGCCTGTGCTCAGTAGTTCCAGGTCAGGTTGGCCATGACGTGGCGCGGCGCGCCGTAGAAGCCCTGATCCCACTTCAGGCTGGTCAGGTATTTTTCATCGGTGACGTTGTTGACGTTCAACGAGCCGGTCAGGCTGTCATTGAAGTCGTAGCTCGCCATCAGGTCGACCAGCGCATAGGCATCCTGGCGGGTCTTGCCATCGGCGTTGTCGCGTTCACGCTCGATATCATCCTGCCAGCGAAGCCGGGCGCCGACCTTGAGCGCGTCCAGAGAGGCCGGCCGGTAGCTGGTAGTCGCCCGTACCTGGTGGCGCGGGATGTAAGTATTGGTGGCCTCACCCTCAGCATCTTCAACCTCCAGATAGGTATAGCCGGCGCTGGATTGCCAGCCCGGAGCCAGCTCACCAGCCAGGGTCATCTCCAGGCCCTCGCTGGTGATGCCGTCGGCCGCCTTGTAGACATCGCGCCCGTTGATTTTGCCATCCGTCTGGGCAACGTTGGCCTGGTCGGTGCGGAACACCGCCAGGGCCGCATCGGCGCCACCGTTGAAGACATCCGCTTTCAGTCCCAGCTCGTAGCTGGCCCCCTCGATGGGGTCGAGATACTGGCCACTACGATCCATCTCGGTCTGAGGACTGAAGATCTCGGTATAGCTGGCATAAAGCGAGGCCTGATCGTCGATGTCGTAGATCAAACCGGCATAAGGGGTCAGCTCGTTGTCGAGGGTCGTGTCCTGCGAGCTGCCGTACTGATCACCCACGGCGTCCAGCCAGCTCATCCGCGCACCGACCACGGCCGTCCAGCGTTCGGCCAGATCCAGCTTGCCGGCGCCGTAGAGGCTACGCTCCTTGACGGTGGCATCGTTGACGAAGTCGGGGTCACCAAAGTCAGGCTCTGGGTAGTCGCCGTCCCAATCGTCCAAGGGTGGCAAGTCCTCCGATGCAGCCGCGTAGAGGGAACTCTGCTGATTGCGGCTCTGACTCCAGTCCGACCCGACGACCAGTTGATGAGTACGTCCGAACGCCTCGACATTGCCCTTGGCGTGCAGGTCCGCCACCCACTGCTCCAGGTGCCGATCGTACTTGCTCAAATAGAAGCTGTTGGGAATCCGCCCGGTATCAGCATCCGGCACGGTACCGATATAGAACAGCTTGGTATCGGAGACCATATCCAGGTGTGTCACCGTGCCCTTGATCGACCAGTCGTCGGAGAGGCGCTGAGTCAGCTCGACGAAGCTTCGCTGTGTCTCGCCGTTCCAATACGACCAGTCGGGGGCCGAGGAGGTCGAGCGATCATAGTCGGTGGGGTTGCCGGCCGAGTCATAGAGCGGCAGCGCGCCCCACATGTTGCTGTCGGTGTTGTTCTGCTGCCAGGTATGCCCCAGCGCCAGCTGGGTGCTGTCCGAGAGGTCGGCTTCCATAACGCCGTAAAGCACGCCCCTCTCCCGATGCAGGCGATCCAGATAGGAGTCACCGTCCTGACCCGCGGCCACCAGGCGGCCGCGTACACGGCCCTCGTCGTCGAGGGGACCGGAGACATCCAACGCCAGGCGGCGGTGATCATTGCTGCCGAGGCTGCCGGTAACGGAGGCGTGCGGCGTCGCTGTGGGACGCTTACGGATAAAGTTGACAGTGGCTGCCGGATTGCCCGAACCGGACATCAGGCCGGTGGCGCCACGCACCACCTCGACACGATCATAGACCGCGGTATCGATGTCACCATGCACATTGTTATAAGGCATGGGCAGACGCAGGCCATCAACCTGCAAATTGGAAATCTCGAAGCCCCGCGAAGTGAAGTAGGTACGGTCTGTCTCGAGCCTCTCCACCGTCACCCCGGGGGTGGTTTCCAGGACATCGTTGAGGGTATCGAGGTTAAAGTCCTCGATCTGGGCCCGGGTCACCGTGGAGACGGACTGCGGCGTCTCGCGGGGTGTCAGGTCGAGCTTGGTCGCAGTGCTGGTCTGCGCTACCCGATAGTCGTCCGAGCCCTCGGTGACGAGCGACAGCGCCTCGGCCTCGACGGTGACCGTCTGGAGCTCTCCGGCGGACTCGGACTGCTGGGCCAGCAGGGTGGGCGAGCCCAGTATGAGACTACCGCAGGTGGCGAGGCCGATCGCGCGGCGCACGGCCTGGGCGAGGGGGTCGGCCCCCACGCGGCGAGAAGCGAATGGAGACATAGGGAAGTAAGCCTCTGGCTATTATGGAGTCTTATGCACGGGAATGCGCATGATAATGACTCGCATTAATAACAACAACCCAAATAGGAACTTATCTCAGCTAAAAGTGTCCGCTGCCGCTCGCCTGTGAATCGATGCAGCGTCGACCAAAGGGTCACCGCCGTGAATAGCCTGTTACGGCATGCCTAAGTCCGATGCCGCAATTACCGGAGAGGCGCATCCCACGCCCCACCGCGGCATGAAGCCCCAGGGCCTGGAAGTAGCGGAAGATCGAGACCCCCTTGGGGGTGGGGCTTCCACTCAGGCCATATCAGCACCCGAACCAACCGATAGCATTGATAATTATTATTGTTTGACATACGATTTGCGAAAACTCTCACCGCCCCCAGGGGTGGCCTTCCGCGAGCAGAGCCTCCCATGATCGAAACACGTGACGCCTCCTTCGAGGTCAATGGCCAGTGCCTGCTGCAGCCCCTCGACCTGGCCTTCGCGGAGGGCCGGGTCCACGGCCTTATCGGCCATAATGGCTCGGGCAAGTCGACCCTGCTCAAACTACTGGCCCGCCAGCAGTCACCCAGCCAGGGCGAGATTCGCTTCGATGGCAAACCGCTTGGGACATGGTCAAACCGCGCCTTCGCCCGCCAGGTGGCTTACCTTCCTCAGCACCCACCCTCCGCCGAGAATCTCACCGGTCGCGAACTCGTCGGCTTCGGGCGTTATCCATGGCGCGGCCTGCTGGGCCGCCACGGTCGCGAGGACGACCTCGCTATCGAGCGAGCCTTGTCGCTCACCCACACTCATCCTTTCACTGATCGCTTGATCGACACCCTATCCGGCGGTGAGCGTCAACGGGTATGGCTCGCTATGCTGCTGGCCCAAAACAGCCGTTACCTGCTGCTTGATGAGCCACTGGCGGCATTGGATGTGGCGCATCAAGTCGAAGTGCTGGAACTGATTCACCAATTAAGCCAGGAACTCAAACTCGGTGTCGTCATCGTGCTCCATGACATCAACCTGGCCGCTCGCTACTGCGACCGACTCGTGGCTCTGCACGGTGGACGTCTACTCGCTGAGGGCCCACCGGATGTCATCATGAACGGTGACACCCTCAAGGATATCTACGGTATCCCCATGCATGTCATGCCTCACCCCAGTGGCAAGCACCGCGTCGCCATCGCTCACTAGCCGCAGGAAGCCCCATGTTGCATCGCCGCCTGTTTGCCGGGCTCATCGGGCCGCTGGCCCTGCTCTTCGCCACCGCTTCCCTCGCGGCTCCACCTCACCTGGCCACCCTCGACTGGACCCTGGCAGAAACGCTTGTCGCCTTGGATCATCCGCCGGTGGCGGCCGCTCAGGTCGATGCCTATCAGGCCTGGGTCAGGGAGCCTACGCTGCCTGACTCGGTCAGCGACCTTGGGCTGCGCACTCAGCCCAACCTGGAGTTATTGGCAGACATTGCTCCCGACCGCATCCTGATCTCGCCGATGTTTGCCAACCTCGCCCCGCGCCTCGAGCGAATTGCACCAGTGGATACGCTGTCGCTTTACCGCCCCGGGCGCGACACCTGGAGTGAAATGCGCGAGCTGACGCATGCGGTGGCCGCTTTGATCGAACGCCCCCACGCAGCTGAACAATTGATCCATGAGACCGAGAGACACCTGGCAGCGCTTGAGCAACGGCTGAACTCAGATACCCGGCCACTGCTGATGGTTCAGTTCATGGATGCCCGACATGTTCGGGTTTTCGGTGACCATGGCCTCTATCAGGCCGTCCTTGAGCGCTTGGGGCTGAGCAACGCCTGGAACGGCAATACCAATGCCTGGGGATTCTCTCTAGCGCCCCTGGAAGCCCTGATCGAATTGGACGCCCAGCTAGTGGTCGTCAAGCCCTTTCCGGCGGGCGTGCGGGCGTCACTTGAGGGCAGTGGCCTGTGGCAAGCGTTGCTAAAGCGCCAGGGCGACCCTCTCATTCTTGACCCGGTATGGAGCTTTGGCGCCCTACCTTCCGCCCGGCGCTTCGCCGACCTGCTGGTGACCGCTCTGGAGAAAGACGATGCCAGCTGACACCCTGCCTCGTTCTCGTCCGCCACTTCGACAGCTGACACCGGGCCGTGCCTGCCTGCTGCTCGGTCTGATAGTGGTCGCCTTGGCCATCATGCATCTGCACGCCAGCCCCGGGCTGGCCAACGGCCTGATGGCGTTATTGCGTGCGCCGGATACCAGCACGGTCGGTCTGGTGCTGCACATGGCCTGGTGGCCTCGTGTCAGCATGGCGCTATTGGCTGGCGGCGGCCTGGCACTGGCCGGTGTATTGATGCAACAGGTGCTGCGCAACCCACTGGCGGCCCCTACCACATTGGGGGTCGCCAGTGGCGCTAACCTGGCACTGATGGCCGCGAGCCTGATGGCACCGAGCCTGCTGATGCTGGGCCGTGAATGGGTGGCATTGGCCGGCGGTGGCCTGGCCATGGGGCTGGTCTTTTCGCTTGCCTGGCGGCGCGGACTTTCACCGATGGTGGTGGTGCTCGGCGGGTTGGTGGTCAACCTCTATCTAGGCGCGCTGGGCATGGTGCTTCTGCTTTTTCACCAGGAAGCGCTCAAGGGCCTGCTGATCTGGGGCGCCGGCTCGCTGGCTCAAAATGGTTGGGAGGACGCCGCCTTTCTCGCCCCACGCCTGGCACTGGGTGCCTTGCTCACCGCCTGGCTACTGCGCCCGCTTTCGCTGCTGGAGCTGGACGAAGCCGGCGCCCGCAGCCTTGGCGTCTCGCTCAAGCACCTACGCCTGGGCGGGCTGGGTCTGGCGGTCTTCATCACCGGCTGCGTCGTCAGCGTGGTCGGCATCATTGGCTTTATCGGCCTGGCGGCGCCCAACATCGTGCGCCTGGCCGGCGCCCGCCGGCTTGGGCCCAGACTCTTCTGGTCGACGCTGCTCGGCGCATTACTGCTGGCCGTCACCGACCTGCTGCTGCAGCGCTTCTCCGGGTTGCTGCCGACCATGATTCCTACCGGCGCCATCACCGCCGCGCTCGGCGCACCGCTGCTGCTGTGGCTGATCCCGCGTCTGCGCCTGGGGAGCAGCGCCCCCCCGCGGGAGGCACGAACGGTCGGCGGCCGCCATCCCGCCCCAGGCCGCCTGGCCACTTCGCTTGCCGTCGCGTTGCTTGCCCTGGCAGTTATCGCCCTGCTGGCCGGTCAAGGCGTTGACGGCTGGCAGTGGGCCTCCCCTGGTAACAGCGACCTGCTCTCATGGCGGCTGCCGCGCCTGCTGGCCGCCGCCAGCTGTGGGCTGATGCTGGCCATTGCCGGCACCTTGATCCAGCGCCTCACTTCCAACCCCATGGCCAGTCCCGAAGTACTGGGCATCAGCGGTGGCAGCGCCATTGCGCTGATCGGGGCCATCTTTCTGTTACCGGCACCCGATAACCTGACACTGGTGGGTATCGCTACTCTGGGCGCTCTGATGTCGCTAGCCGTGCTGGTGATGATCAACCGTCGCAGCGGCTTTCAACCCGAGCGATTGCTGCTCACAGGGGTTGCCATCACCGCGCTATTCGAGGCGGTCAAGTCCGCCGTCTTGGCCGGTGGCGACCCCCGCGGCCAGCAGGTCATCGCCTGGCTGTCCGGCTCTACTTACTATGTCGATCTCGCCAGTGCCATGACGGTCACCGGTGCCGCCTTGGTCCTAGGACTGGCCGCCGCCCCACTCACCCGCTGGCTCGATATCTTGCCGCTGGGCGGCCCGACGGCCTCTGCCCTGGGGGTCGACTTGCACCGGTCTCGGCTGGCATTGCTGGCGCTGGTGGCACTGCTCACCGCCACCGCCACGCTGGTGGTGGGACCGCTATCGTTCGTGGGATTACTGGCCCCGCACATGGCGCGCCTGATGGGCTTTAGCCGCGCCAAGACGCACCTTGTTGGTGCAGCACTTACCGGCGCATTGCTGATGGTGCTAGCCGACTGGCTGGGCCGCCAACTGCTGTTCCCACAGGAAATTCCTGCTGGCCTGGTCGCCTCATTGCTTGGTGGTGCCTACTTCATGTGGGGACTACGGCGATTATAGTGGAAAGAGAGGAGGTTGAGGTCGATCGGACACAGCCCAAGATTGAGACTTCTACGCGAGGGGCTGCGGAGCGGCGGTGCTCTAGATCGTGACTCACCAGCGACGTCCCTGCCTATCGCTCATTCCTCCGCTCGATCGAGCCTGGCTACCGCATCGCGGCTGACCCGTTTGCGCTGGTCGCCCGTCAGCTCGCTTAGCCGGCCGCGATGCATCTCGAATAGCCGGTCCGCATGGTCGAAGTAGTGGTCGTCGTGACTGATGGCGAACACCGTCTTGCCCATCGCCTTCAACTGGGGCAGCAGGTCACGGTAGAAGACCCGCCGAAACTGAGGATCCTGGTCGGCGGCCCACTCGTCCAGCAACAGCAGGTCGCGTTCCTCGGCAACCGCCATCAGCAGTGCTAGCCGCTTGCGCTGCCCTTGGGATAGCTCCGGGTTGGTCACCCTCTGCCCCTCGAGTGTCAGCTTGTCGCGCATCGCAAGATACTTAAGCCATGTCTCGACGAGTGCCGCGTCGGCCTGTCCTCCCTCGGGGCCGACCAGGTCCGTGAACTGATGAAAATCGGTAAAGACCGCGGAAAAACGCTGCCGATAGGCCGGTCTCTGGGCATCCTTCAGCGCTACGCCGTCCAGCAGCAATTCCCCTTCTTGGGGTTGATATAGGCCAGCCAGCAGCTTGGCCAGGGTGGACTTGCCACTGCCATTGCCACCGATGAGAAACACCAGCTCGCCGCGTCTCAGGCTCAGGTCCAGTGGACCGACTCGGAAGCCTGGCAAGGCATGGCTGCCAGTATAGGTAAAGGTCACGCCACGCAGCGTAAGGGTCTGCCAGTCTGCCGGCGCCGGCTCGACCACCGCGAAGTCCGCCTCGGGTTCGGCCAGCTCCAGCGCCGCTATCTTGTCGAAGGCGACCTGAGCACTCACAAGCGTTGGCAGCGCTCCCACCGCCTGGATCAGCGGTGTACGCAGAAACAGCAGTGTCAGCGAATAGGTCGCGGCGACCGCAGTGCTTGCCCACCCCAGGCCATTGGCCAGATAGAAGACGACACCAATGGCGCCGAGCATCATGATGTTCGACCAGTTGACGGCACTTAAATGGTAGGTGTCAGCACGAATGATATGGTCACGATAAGCACTTGCGTCCTCGGTATAACGCCCGTCAAAGAGGCGACGCGCCCGGCTGCGGTTAAGCGCCAGCTCTTTGCAACCCTGGATGACAGCTTCGTAGTCCTGATACAGCCTGTCCTCGCTTTCACGCACCTTGGCCAGGTGGCGGTATACGCGCGCTACCAGCCAGGAGCCGCCGGCAATCGTGACCGCCAACCACACCGCTGTGACCAGCAAGAGGCTGGGCGACAGCCAGCCCAAATAGACCGCCGAACCGATGGTCAGCACGACGCCCTGCACCAACTCAGGCAAGCGAACGAACGCGATGGTGATGTTGCGCACATCACTTGATAGGCTCGCCAGCAGCTCGGCACTACCCAACCGCTCAAGCCGTTCTACATCGGTATCCAGAATCTGTTTGACCAAGCGGCCCCGTAGCCCATAAACGAAATGGTGGCCAAGCGTGGTCAACGCCATCTGAGAGGCCAAGGTTACGACTAGCAGCGCAACGATAACGCCGAGAAAGGCGGGCAATACGTTGGTGGGGTCACCCACTTCCTCGATCAGTCGGCGGTTGATGAAAGCAATAGCCCCAATGCCGAGCCCGGCACTGGCCAGACTCAGTAGCATGACGGCAAGAAAGTGCCAGCGGTAGTGGCGAAAGATCACGCGAAGCAGTTCCACGGCAGATCCTTGTCTTGGGTCGGTGAGCCTTCGATCCCGTCGATGACGATGCCACTAACGAGGAAATGAAAAACATTATTGATCTCATTTGTATTTTACCGAAACCACGCGCCGTCACAATCCCATCGTCCGCCGGTAGCAAGATGCCGCCTCGCCAACAACTAGCTACTTAATGCCCCGACTTCGGCGACACAAGCCTTCGCAAGCCTAATGCCTCGCTACTGGCAAAAAATGCTCGGGAAGTGTAAGGTAAGGTTAGGACCATGTAACGCAAGCCCTGCCCCTTGAAAATCCCCCAACGCCCTCAAGATATGTAGGTATGGCGATAGTTCTAGCCATGGAAAACGAATTCTCAATCTGGAGTACTCGTTCATGACAGCACGGAAACCGCTAGGCACTAATCTCAAGAGCGCGATGGTCGGCGCAATGCTCATCGGTGGCATGAGCGTCGCAGGCTCGGCCCTCGCCGCACCGCAAGGTCTCTATTCCGCCGACGAACTCAATGATGCCGATGTCGTCCTGAAGGCCTCCCCCGAGCAGAACATCGGTGAAGTGGACGATATCCTGCTCGACGACGACATGCGGGTACGTGCCTTGGTCGTCGAGACCGACAACCAGTTTGGCCTTGCTGAAAAGGCCTACGTGATCGACACCGGCGACTTCTCCGTCGAGACGCACAACGGTGATAGCCTCGATCAGGTGTCCTATGTCGTGCACCTCGACCTGACGCAGGACGAGGTCGGCCAGCAGCCCGAGTACACCGAGACCTGGTGGGCCGAGACCAAGGACGCCACACGCAAGGCCTGGAGCAACACCAAGCAAGGCGCCAGCAGCGCCTGGGAAACCACCAAGGAAGCCACCGCCGACGCCCTGACGCGTGCCGGTAACGCGCTCGAATCAGCCGGTGACGAAGCTCAGCAGGCGGTCGATCAGAACCAGTAAGTCGGCCATTGTCGGCACGGGACCGACACTGAGTAGTTTCCAGTAACTCAAGATCCGCTAGTCCACGGCCCGGTCATCGACCGGGCCGTGTTGTGTCTGCCTGTCAGGTGCTCACTCAAGCGCCTGCTGGCGCAGACAACAAGCGCCTCTTCTCTTCCTTTTCGACCAATGT
Source organism: Halomonas salinarum (assembly GCF_012062845.1). Classification (GTDB taxonomy): domain Bacteria; phylum Pseudomonadota; class Gammaproteobacteria; order Pseudomonadales; family Halomonadaceae; genus Onishia; species Onishia salinarum. Next base: position 39,380 of record NZ_WWNB01000017.1, on the reverse strand, counting down.
CTAGCCGAGGTTATCCGCCCAGCAGTTGCGCAAAATGTCAGACATTTATATAGTTAAGTCAGATATTTTGGAGATCGCCGTGACTGCCCTGTCGTCTCACGCAACGCCTTCTCAGCTTTCACAGCTGCCACAACCGCTCACGACCGGCGCCAGCGCGCTTGCCAATGTGCTGGCGCATGCCATTCTGTCCGGTCAGTGGGCCAGCGGAGATGTCTTCCCAAGGGAGCTGGATCTCTGCCAGCACTTCGCGGCGAGCCGCAATCGGGTTCGTAATGCCCTGGCCGCGCTTAGCGGCTGCGGGCTGATCGAGCGCACCGCCGGCCGCGGCACCGTGGTGCGCGACATCGCCGACTGGCACCTGCTCGACCCGCAGATGAGCGAATGGATGGCGGGGCTTGCGTCACCGCACCCCCAGCTGGTGCGTGAAGTCTTCGCCTTCAGGCTCTCCGCCGAGCCCTTCGTCAGCGAGCTCGCGGCGCTATCGGCGACCGCCCAGGATCTGGCGCGTATCGAAGCCGCCTTCGACGGCATGTCGGCGAGTGCGAGTGACCCGGCACGCCGAGAGGAGCATACCGAGCATGACGTCGCCTTCCATGACGCCATCTACCGCGCCAGCCATAATCTGGTCTGGCGCCAGATGGGGTTACTTCTGCGGCCCTCGATCATCGCGCTGATTCAGCACTCCCACCATCATACGGACTCGCTGGATGACAGCCTGGCCCGCCACCGCCGCGTGCTGGAGGCGATCCGGCTGCGAAAGCCCGACGACGCCCGCAAGGCCACCGAGCAGGTGCTCGCCCGCACCGCTGCCGATCTTGGCGTCAATGACGACGGCCGACGGCTAAGCCAGGCAGCCCCTCTGTCCACCAGGACGACGCCCACCGGCGGATGACGGCCTCGCACCGCGCTCTCTTGCCCATTGCCCGACATAAAGGATGCTTCGCATGAAAATCACCCGACTCAAGACCTGGCAGGTACCGCCGCGCTGGCTGTTTCTGAAGATCGAGACCGACGAGGGCTGCTACGGCTGGGGCGAGCCGGTGGTCGAAGGGCGGGCCGCTACCGTCGAGGCCGCCGTGCATGAGCTCTCGGACTACCTGGTCGGCCAGGACCCTCGCCATATCGAGCATTTGTGTAACGTCATGTATCGCGGTGGTTTCTATCGCGGCGGCCCGATCCTGATGTCGGCCATCGCCGGCATCGACCAGGCGCTCTGGGACCTCAAGGGCCGCGAGCTTGGCGTGCCCGTTCATCAGCTGCTGGGCGGCCCGGTGCGCGACAAGATGCGCATGTACGCCTGGACCGGCGGCGACCGCCCGGCCGATGTCGGCGCCGGCGCCCGTGCCCTGGTCGATCAGGGGTTCACCGCCTTCAAGATGAACGGCACGCCGGAGATGCAGATCGTCGATTCCCACAAGAAGATCGACGACGCCGTGGCCCGCGTGGCCGAAGCCCGTGAAGCCGTGGGACCGGATGTCGGCATCGGCATCGACTTCCACGGCCGGGTGCACCGCCCCATGGCCAAGATGCTGCTCCGTGAGCTCGAGCAGTTCCACCCGATGTTCATCGAGGAGCCGGTGGCCCCCGAGCATCTGCCGGCCCTCAAGCATATCGCCGAAGGCATCGCCACGCCGATCGCCACCGGCGAGCGTCTGCACACCCGCTTCCAGTTCCGCGACCTCCTGGCCGACGGCATGGTCGACATCATCCAGCCGGATATTTCCCACTGCGGCGGCATCAGCGAGGGGTTGAAGATCGCCACCCTGGCCTCCGCCCATGATGTGGCGCTGGCGCCGCACTGTCCGCTGGGACCGCTGACGCTTGCCGCCTCGCTGCAACTGGATGCCGTCTGTCATAACGCCTTCATCCAGGAACAGAGCATGGGCATCCACTACAACAAGGACAACGACGTACTCGACTACCTCACCGACAAGTCGGCCCTTGCGATCAAGGACGGCTTCTGCGCCATCCCTCAGGGGCCGGGTCTGGGCGTCGAGATCGACGAGGCCTTCGTCGAGGAACGGGCCAAGGTCGGCCATCGCTGGCGCAACCCGGTGTGGCAGCACGAGGATGGCTCTGTGGCTGAGTGGTAACCCACCACCCCCACTCCCCGACGATACAGGCGCCCCAAGGGGCGCCCAAGAATGGAGGCATCACGATGTCCGCTGATCATGCCGTTGCAATCGCCGAGCGTCTGAGCTGGATCGCGGTCGATTGGGGCTCCAGCAACCTGCGCGCCTGGGCGCTGGACGACGAGGACAGGATCATCGCCGAAACCAGCAGCCAACGCGGCATGCTGGGCCTCACCCCGGACGAGTTCGAGGGTGCGCTGCTCGACGTGATCGGGAACTGGCTGCCGGCACAGGGCAACGGCACCGAGGTGCTGATCTGCGGCATGGCCGGCGCCCGTCAGGGCTGGGTGGAAGCCGCCTACTTGCCACTAACCGACGACGCCGATGTGTTCGCCGACCTCGGCAGTCGCTTGACGACGGTGCCGACTCGGGATGCCCGTCTCGATGTGCAGATCGTGCCCGGGCTGTGTCAGCAGCCGGATATGGCGCCGACGCCGCAAGGCTTCGATGTAATGCGTGGCGAGGAGACCCAGCTCGCCGGCCTGGTGGCGCGCCGTCCCGGGTTCGACGGCGCTGTCTGCCTGCCGGGCACTCACGCCAAGTGGGCCCGCCTGAAAGACGGCCGCATCAGTGGCTTCACCACCTTCATGAGCGGCGAGCTTTTCAAGCTGCTGAGCCAGGACTCGGTGCTACGACACTCGCTTAAAAGCGATGACCTGGCCGGAAGCTTCAACGACGAGGCGCAGCGCGCGGCCTACCTCGAGGGCATCGATACCGCCCTGGCGGACCCCGGGCGTCTGAGCGCCGAGCTGTTCGGCATTCGTGCCCGCGACCTGCTCGATTCCAGGCTACCCAGCGGCACGGCCCGCGGTGCATGGCTTGGCGCGCGCCTGTCCGGCATGGTGCTGGGCCTTGAGCTGGCCGGCGCCACGGCCAACCTGGCAACCGGCAGTCAGGTGGTGCTGATCGGCGCCGAATCACTATGCCAGCGCTATCGGCTCGCCCTGGAGCATCTGGGATTCGCGGTGGATATCGAAGCCAACGTGGACATGATCCTTGCCGGGCTGGGGCGAATCCACCACGCCCCTGACAGGTCCCTTAGCGGCTATCCGACCCCATGACGCGGCTGTCCGACCCCATGACGTTGAGCGTCGCAACGCGGCGCTTCCCTCTTTTCAGGAGAAAACATGAGCCTGCCCCTGGTAGCCATCCTGCGTGGCGTCACGCCCGCCGAGATCATCGATATAGCTGAAGCCATCATCGCCGCGGGCATCACCCGCATCGAGATTCCACTCAACTCGCCGGAACCGCTCGCGAGCGTCGAGAAGCTGGCGCGGCATTGCGCCGATCATCACAATGGCAGGATTCTCGTCGGCGCAGGCACCGTGCTGACGCCTGCCCAGGTTCGCGAGGTGCATGCGTCCGGTGGTCGGCTGATCGTCTCGCCCAACTGCAACGTCGAGGTAATTCGCGAGAGCCGTCGGCTCGACATGGTCTCGATGCCCGGGATCGTCACGCCCACTGAGGCCTTTGCGGCGCTTGAGGCCGGTGCCTCGGGTCTCAAGCTGTTCCCCGCCACCCAGGTCGGCATTGCCAACATGAAAGCGATGCAGACCGTGCTTCCCGCGGGTACCGAACTCTATGCCGTCGGCGGCATCGGCACCGACAACTTCGCCGAGTGGCGTGCTGCCGGCATTCATGGCGCTGGGCTTGGCACATCGCTTTACTCACCGGGACTTGACGCCGACCAGGTCGGTGAACGGGCAAGGGCGCTGGTCGCCGCCTGGCAGGCGGCCGACTGACGCCACCTTTTCGCCTCTCGCCGTTCACCTCTCGCAAATGCACAAGGAGCACTAGATGAACGCAGCCTCGATGCCGTCATCCCCCTGTCTCGGTCATGCCAAGGTCCGCGTCGATAGCGGCTGTGAGCTTGGCGAAGGACCGGGCTGGGACGCTCGCCGCGGTGAACTGCGCTGGTTGAATATCCTGGCCGGCGAACTGCATCGTGCCGGACCCGATGGTCATGACCATCGCATCACACGCCTCGGCCGGCGTACGTCTTACGCGGCCTTGACCCTGGATGGCGACTACCTGCTGGTGGCAGAAAACCAGCTGTCGCGCTTCGATCCGCAGAGCGGCGAGACGAGCGACTTTCTGCCCTTCGAGGCCGATACCCCCGTCACCCGCAGCAATGATGCGAGGGTCGATACCCACGGCAGTTTGTGGCTGTCGACCATGGGGCTTGGCGCCGAACCCGGCGCCGGAAGCCTCTATCGTCTGCATCGAGGCGAGCTCACCTGCCTTCGTCAGGGCCTCAGCATTCCCAATGCGCTGTGTTTCTCGCCGGATGGCCGCCATGCCTATTTCAGTGATACCGCCACCGGCTGGGTAATGCGCTGGGCGCTGGATGCAGAGGGTTTTCCCCAGCGCGGTGAGGACGACACCTTTATCGAGCCCGAACCATGGGCCGATATGCGTCAGTCGGGTGGCGGCCCGGATGGCGCCATCATCGATAGCGATGGCTGCATGTGGATCGCTCTATGGGGCGCCAGCCGCGTGGCAAGGCTCAACCCGCAGGGCGAGGAAGTCGCTCATGTGGCCCTCGCGGCTCGCCAGCCGTCGTGCTCGGCCTTCGGCGGTGCCGACTTGACCACCCTCTATGTAACGACCGCGCAAGAAGGCCTCGCTGACCCACAAGCCCACGAAGGCGCCCTCTTCGCGCTAGACCTCGCCGAGTCACTGCCCGGCGTCAAGGGCCTGCAGGAGCCTCGATTACGCCTGGCGTGACTCGCCAGTAAAGCGATGCGATGACCATCAGGGCGGTGGATTCATGCCCGCCACTCGTTCATCTCTTCCACGCCGCCAGGTCATATCATGGCGGTTCACGGGAGAGCATGCACGAGAGCGATGAAAGCGGGATGGTCGTGGATAACATCATGACAATGCGCCGACTGACGCCACCACCGACAAGGACTGCCGATGCTTGCCCAACTCTTCGCCGTGATGGCGCCCGTACTGATCGGTGCCGGGCTTGGCTTTATGTGGGTGCGGCTGGGCAACGACTTCCCGGTCCCCTTCGTCACCAAGCTGGTCTTCAACATTGGGACCCCGGCGCTGATCCTGGCCTCGCTGTCAGGCGCCGACATCGATGCCCAGAGCTTTAGCCTGACGATGCTGGGGACGTTGCTGGTGATTGCCGCCATGGCCCTGGCAACCTTCCTGACGGCCCCGCTGCTCGGCAAACCCTGGCAGGTGCTGCTGTCGCCAATGATGTATCCCAACACCGGCAATATGGGCCTACCGGTGGTGCTGTATGCCTTCGGCCAGTCGGCCTTCGCCTTCGCGATTGCCGTGATGGTCACGGTGTCGCTGGTGCAGTTCACCTTCGGCATCGCCATGTCGAGCCGCAGCGGACGACCCGTGCGTACCCTGGCCCGCACCCCGGCCTTGTATGCGATTGGCATCGCGCTGACCCTGCTGCTCACCGATACCGATCTCCCCCTGTGGCTCGACAATACGCTGGAGCTGATCTCGGGCTTCACCATCCCGCTGATGCTGATCACCCTGGGGGTGTCGCTTGCCAATATCCGCGTCAGCAGCCTCACCGGTGGACTCACCTTCAGTCTGATTCGCATCCCGCTGGCGGCACTGCTGGCCTACGCTATCGGCCATATGCTCGACCTGCCCCCCCTGGCCCAGAACATCCTGGTGGTCCAGATGAGCATGCCGGTCGCGGTCTTCAACTATTTGTTCGCCCAGCGCTCCGGGCGTGAACCCAGCTATGTGGCGAGCCTGGTGTTCTGCTCGACGTTACTCGCCTTTATCTACCTGCCACTGCTGCTGGCCTTCATCCTCTAGGCCATACCCGAAAGGTGTCTGCGCTCTTCGTCTTGCTGGGAAAGGCGTGGAGGTCAGGCATACCTCATGAACGCTTCAATAAAGGGACATGGTTTGGTCATAGTCACCATGGAAAGTGACCGTTGCTCTGTACCGTCGCCGATCAACGACCCAGGAACCCGACCATGTCCAAGCATTTCTCCGACCTGATCCGCCGCACACCGAATTCAAGCACCCATCGATCTAATGGTGAGACCAGCGCATTGCCTGTCAGTGAAGCGAGTGCTTCATCAATGCTGAACCTCGACCGCCGGCAACTGCTGTCTCGAGGCCTCTACGGCGCGGGGGCTGGCTTGCTGGCCGCCAGCGGCCTGCTAGGCGCACCGGCCATCGTGATGGCCGAAGGCCGCCGCCCCAGCATGCCCGCCGGTGTCATGAGCGGCGATGTCACCGCCGACCGCGCCATGCTGTGGAGCCAGGCCGACCGCCCATCCCGCATGATGATCGAGCTGGCCGACAATCCGGAAATGCGCGATGCCCTCACTATGCGCGGTCCGACGGCCCTGCCCACCGATGACCTGACAGCACGCCTCGATCTGACAGGGCTTGGCCGGCCGCGCCAGCCAGCGCGGTGAAGTCTTCTATCGCGTGCGCTTTGCCGATCTTGATGACCACCGTGCGATAAGCGAGCCACTGGCCGGGCGACTGGTGCTGCCGCCCAGTGTCCAGCAACCTCGCGCCCTGCGCTTCGTGTGGTCCGGCGACACCGTCGGTCAGGGCTGGGGCATCAACCCGGACTTCGGCGGCCTAGTGCTTTACGACACCATGCGCCGGGTGCAGCCGGATTTCTTCCTCCATTCGGGGGACACCATCTATGCCGATGGCCCGCTGGAAGAGCGCGTCACCCAGCATGACGGCAGTATCTGGCGCAATATCGTCACCCCTGCCAAGGCCAAGGTCGCCGAGACCCTCGATGAGTACCGCGGTCAATATGCCTATAACCTGATGGACGACCACCTGCGCCGTTTCAATGCCGAGGTGCCGATGTTCGCTCAGTGGGACGATCACGAGACCACCAACAACTGGTATCCGGGCGAGATACTCGAGGATGCACGCTACACCGAGAAAAACGTCGATGTGCTGTCGGCCAATGCCCGCCAGGCCTTCCTCGAGTACATGCCGCTGCGCATCTCCCTCGCGGCGCCGGAGCGCATCCATCGCAAGTTCGGTTTCGGCCCCGGTCTCGAGATGTTCATGCTCGACATGCGCAGTTTTCGGGGTCCCAACTCTGCCAACCGTCAGTCGACGTCGGGGCCGCAGAGCGACTTCCTCGGCCATGACCAGCTACGTTGGCTCAAGCAGGCCCTCAAGGCCAGCACGGCCACCTGGAAGATCATCGCCGCCGACATGCCGTTGGGGTTGATGGTGCGCGACGGCGACAACTTCGAGAACGCCGCCAATGGCGACGGCCCGGTTCTGGGACGCGAGCAGGACATCGCCGCGCTACTCAAGTTCGTGCGTGATGAAGGCATCGACAACCTGGTGTGGCTGACCGCCGACGTGCACTACACCGCCGCGCACCACTACTCGCCGGAGCGCGCCACCTTCAAGGACTTCACGCCGTTCTGGGAATTTGTCAGCGGTCCGATCCACGCGGGCACCTATGGTCCGGGTGAGCTGGACAACACCTTCGGGCCCCGGCTCGAATTCGTGAAGGCTCCGCCGCAAGGGCGCGCCAACATGTCACCCAGTGAAGGCTTCCAGTTCTTCGGCCAGGTGGATCTCGACCCGGAGAGCGAGGCGCTTACCGTCACGCTCAAGGATATCCAAGGCGACGCGCTCTATTCCAAGGTGCTGAACCCGGCCTGATACCAACCGGGGGCGAGGCAGGTCAGGTCGGATCACGAGTCTCCTGCTAGGGTAAAAGGGCCTGCACCGAGAAAGGGAATCCGATCGTGCGACGACGCATCAATCTGATGGCTAGCCTGCTACTGACGACACTGCTGCCCCTGCCTTTGGCCATGGCCGCGGAAACGATCGCCGAACGCGTACCCGGCGACCCTCATGACTTTCGCCTCGAGCGTCTGGCCGAGGGTCTGGAGAGGCCCTGGTCGATGACCTTCCTGCCCGATGAGCGTATATTGGTCAGCGAGCGGCCGGGGCGGCTGGTGCTGATCGAACCCGACGGGAGCGTCACGCCTATCGACGGCGTACCACGGGTCGTTGCCCGCAATCAGGGCGGTCTTCTCGATCTGGCCCTGCATCCGGGCTTTGGCCAGAGGAGTGACGGCGAGCATGACTGGCTCTACTTCAGCTACGCCAAGGCCGGCCCCGAGGGCAGTGGTACCGCTATTGCCAGAGCCAGGCTCGACCTGGACGCGCCGGATGGTCCGCGGCTCAGCAAGGTGGAACCTATCTTCGAGCAAAATCGCTTCTCCGTGCTCAACCACCACTATAGTGGGCGGCTGGCCTGGCTCCCCGATGACACCCTGCTGCTGAGCATCGGCGACCGTGGTGACAGCGATCGGGCGCAGGACGGCGCCGATCACGCCGGCAGCGTGCTACGCCTGACGGCGACCGGTAAAGCCCCCTCCGACAACCCCTTCGTCGACGACCCGGACATGGCCGAGGCGCTCTACACCCTGGGCAATCGCAATATCCAGGGGATGACGGTAACGCAGGATGGTAGCGTCTGGTCGAGCGAGCACGGACCACGCACCGGAGACGAGATCAATCGCCTCGAGGCGGGGGTCAACTATGGCTGGCCGAAGGTAACGCTTGGCCGCGACTATGTGACCAACCAGCCGATCGGTCGCGATCATGCCCCGGGCATGCGGGATCCCGCCTATGTGTTCGAGGGGCGCTATGCACCATCGGGACTCGCCTGGGTCGACAGCTCACGCTTTCCGGGCTGGCAAGGGGATCTCCTGGCCGGGGGCCTGCGCAGTGAAACACTGACACGACTGACGATTGACAACGGTGACGTGTCCCACGCCGAGGTCCTGCTCGAAGGCGAGATCGGGCGCATCCGTGATGTCCGCCAGGGCCCGGACGGGCTGATTTACCTGCTCAATGATCAGCCCAATGGCGGGCTCTTTCGCCTGGTCCCCCTCAATCGCTGACGGCGTCATCTGGCGTTTAGACCTCCGCCGCGTGCAGCCCCTCGATCCCCCGTCGATACTCGCGCATTAAGGCGTAACCTTTGCCATCCATGTGCGGGGTAGGCCTTATGTCGGGCTGCAAGTCATTGCCATTGCGCTGGTATCCTTCTTTCAGACATCGCCAAGCGGCTCATCCAAGCGATCGAGGCTAGCCACGACGCCGCACGGGTTGTCGTATCGATATGCGGCCTCATCGACCGCAACTCACGATTCACCAAGGAAGCGCTCTCAATGGAACTGCTGGATTCTTCATCCCTGATCGGGATTGTCGGGCTGGTGGCGGCCCTGCTTGCCACCGGCGCCATCGCCGGGATCATGGCCGGGCTGCTCGGGGTCGGTGGGGGCATCGTCATCGTGCCGGTACTCTTCCATCTCTTCACCCTGCTCGGTGTCGACGAGGCGGTGCGCATGCATCTGGCCGTGGGCACTTCACTTGCCACCATCATCCCGACCTCGATCATGTCGGCCAGGGCACACCACAGGAAAGGCGGCCTGGACGCCAGCGTCATCAAGCGACTGGTCCCGGGCGTGTTGATCGGTGTGGGACTTGGCGGTATCGCCAGCGGTTACCTGAGCGGGGACGCGCTCAGCGGGATCTTCGCGACCATTGCCCTGCTGGTCGCCGCCAACATGATGCGCCGCCACACCCGCATCATTCGCGAGGGCCTGCCGGGGCGGTTGGGCAGCGGCCTGATCGGCGCGGTGATCGGTAGTATTTCCTCGCTGATGGGCATCGGCGGCGGCACCCTGAGCGTGCCGACCCTGAGCGCGCTGAACATCCCGATCCGCATTGCGGTGGGCACAGGGGCGGCCCTTGGCCTGGTGATCAGCATTCCCGGCACCCTGAGCTTCATGATCACGGGGCTTGGCATGCCCGACCGGCTGCCGGGTTCGATCGGCTTCGTCAACCTGCTGGGCTTCGCTGCCATCGTGCCGATGACCATGCTCTGTGCTCCGCTAGGCGTGCGGCTCGCTCACGCCATTGATCCGGCCCTGCTCAAGCGGCTGTTTGCCCTCTTCCTGCTCGCCACCGCGGTGCGCATGTACATCGAGCTGTTCTCCTGAGGCGTCCCATGCAACACACCCCCCGTGCTTATGGCGGCATGACCGTCGCCCCCCACCACCTGGCGGCCCAGGCCGGCCGTGACATCCTCGCCGAGGGCGGCAATGCCATCGAGGCGATGGTCGCCATGGCCTCGACCATCGCGGTGGCCTACCCGCACATGAATGGCATCGGCGGCGACGGCTTCTGGCTGATCCATGAACCCGGCAAGCCGCCGCTGGCCATCGATGCCAGCGGCCCGGCGGCCGGGCTGGCCAGCCGTTCGTTCTATGCCGAACACGGCTACGGCGCGCAGGATGGCATCCCCTCACGGGGGCCGCTCGCGGCACTGACCATGGCCGGTACGCTCGGCGGTTGGCAACTGGCCCTCGACCAGGCCGCCGCCTGGGGCCCTGCCCTGCCGCTGTCTCGCTTGCTCGAAGCAGCCATCGGCCATGGCCGCACCGGCGTGGCGGTGACCGACAGCCAGGCGGCACTCAGCGCCAAGCACCTGTCGGCGCTCAACGCCGCACCGGGTTTCGCCGAGACCTACCTCAACGCTGGTCAGGCGCCCGCCGTCGGCTCGCGGCTGCGACAGCCACGCCTCGCCGATACGCTCGAGCACCTGACCCACGCCGGGCTCGACGATGCTTACCGGGGGGAGCTTGCGGCGAGCATGGCCGCGGACCTAGAGGCACTCGGCAGCCCACTGCGACGTGATGATTTCACCCGCTACCATCCCCGGGCGGTCACGCCTCTGGAGGTGCGGCTCAAGGAGGCGCATGTGTTTAATCTGCCGCCACCCACCCAGGGGCTGGCCACGCTGATGACGCTGGGTGTCTTCGAGCGGCTGGGGGTAACAGAGGGGGAAGGCGTTGCGCACCTGCACGGCCTGGTGGAAGCCACCAAACGCGCCTTCATGGCCCGCGACTCAACCGTGACCGATCCCGGCCGGCTGCCACGCGATCCGCAGGGCTGGCTCACGCCGGAAGCACTCGAGCGGGAGGCCGCACAGATCGATTCACGCAGAGCCCTGCCCTGGCCCCATGAGCCCGCGGCAGGCGATACCATCTGGATGGCCGCCGCCGATGGAAAGGGGCGGATGGTCAGCTTCATTCAAAGCGTCTACTGGGAGTTCGGCAGCGGCGTGGTGCTGCCACAGAGTGGGGTGATGTGGCAGAACCGTGGCATCGGTTTCTCGCTGGACCCGCAGGCGCTGCAGGCCCTGGAGCCCTATCGCCAGCCGTTTCATACCCTGAACCCGTCACTTGCCCGCTTCGACGACGGTCGGGTGATGAGTTTCGGTACCATGGGAGGAGAAGGCCAACCGCAGACACAGGCGGCGATCTATAGCCGCTATGCCCACTTCGGCATGGACCTACAGCAAGCGATCAACGCCCCTCGCTGGCTGCTGGGCCGCACCTGGGGTGAGGAAAGTACCGGGCTCAAGCTCGAGAATCGCTTCCCGGCCCCACTAATGGAGGCCCTTGAAAACGCCGGCCACGAGATCACGCTACTCGATGAGGGGTTCAGCGACACCATGGGCCACGCTGGCGCCATCGTGCGTCATCCGGACGGCCTGTTGGAAGGTGCCCACGATCCCCGCAGCGACGGGGGTGCCGCCGCGGTTTAACCGCGTGCCTGTAGCGCTTGGGGCCAGCATGGGCCACAAGCGCTCACCATCTGAGGCGCTGACGACCAGCGCGTACCCTAGGCGCCTGCCAGGCAAGCGCCTAGACCTCTGTTCACACGTGCTTCTTATCACACGTGCTTCTTATCACAAGGCCCTCGCAGGCACCGTCACCGCCCGCTCAGGACGAGCGGGGCAGTGACAGCACGGGCACAAGGTGTGCCTCGATGGCGCGGCGCACCGAAGGCAGCATCACATCGGTCTTGGACATCAGCTCGGTGACCACCTCCTCGAGACCCGGCAAGCCAACCTCCAGGTACTTGCGCCGCGCCATCCGTGCGCAGGTCTCGGGGCAGGCGCCGTCCGGAATCGCGACCCCAAGGTCCACCAGCCTGTTGCGGAAATCGTCTCCATCGATCAGTTCGACGATCATCATGGTGACCTCCTCCTCTTGCCTCATGGCTGTTGCGTCAGGGCGTAGCCTAGGCGATATATCGACTCAAGTCGCCGCAACGGGCTCCTCGGCCGGCATTAATCGACAGGCCGCATACTTGAACTCCGGAATCTTGCCGAAGGGATCAAGCGCCGGGTTGGTCAAGATGTTGGCGGCCGCCTCGGCGTAGCAGAACGGCACGAACACCATACCCTCGGCCATGTGCGGATCGACCCGAACTCGCAGGGAGATCTCGCCACGCCGGGTGGTGATGGACAGCCACTCGCCAGGCGACAGCCCCAACCGGCGCAGCTCGCCCGGGGCGACACTGGCCACCGCTTCCGGTTCCAGATCGTCGAGTACCCGCGCCCGACGCGTCATCGAGCCGGTATGCCAGTGCTCGAGCTGACGGCCGGTGGTCAGCACCGTCGGGTAGTCACGATCAATCGGCTCATCCGGCGGCAGCGGCAGGGTCGGCGAGAACTTCGCCTTGCCCGAGGCGGTCGGGAAGACCTCGGAGAACACCACATCGTCTCCCGGCGCATCGTCCGCCGAACAGGGATAGGTCACCGAGCCCTCGCGCTCGAGGCGCTCCCAGGTGATGTGATCCAGCGATGGCATGCCCTGCTCCATCTCGGCGAAGACTTCGCGGGGATGGGTATAGTTCCAGGGCAGACCAAAGCGCTTGGCGATTTCCTGGATGATCCACCAGTCAGCCTTGGCGTCGCCAGGCAGCGGAAGGGCCTGACGCCCCAGCTGCACCTGACGGTTGGTGTTGGTCACGCTGCCGTCCTTCTCCGGCCAGGCCGAGGCCGGCAGGATCACGTCGGCGAACTGGGCGGTCTCGGTGACAAACAAATCCTGCACCACCAGGTGCTCAAGCTTGGCCAGCGCCGCTCGGGCATGATCCAGATCCGGGTCGGACATCGCCGGGTTCTCGCCCTGGATGTACATGCCCTTGATGGTGCCCTCTTTGATGGCATCCATGATCTCGACCACGGTGAGCCCCGGCTTTTCTTCAAGCTTGGTGTTCCACAGCTCCTCGAAGGCGGAGCGCACCTGGGCGTCACCCACCGGCTGATAATCGGGCAGCACCATCGGGATCATACCCGCGTCCGACGCGCCCTGGACGTTGTTCTGACCGCGCAGCGGATGCAGGCCGGTACCCGGGCGTCCGGTCTGACCACAGGCCAGCGCCAGCGAAATCAGGCAACGCGCGTTGTCGGTACCATGCACGTGCTGGGAAATGCCCATGCCCCAGAAGATCATCGCCCGCTCGGCATTGGCGTACTCCCGTGCCACGGCACGGATTTCCTCGGCGGACACGCCGCAGCTCTCGGCCATGGCTTCCGGCGTCAGGTCACGGACATGTTCCTTGAGCGCCTCGAAGCCTTCGGTGTGCTCACGGATATAGGACTCGTCGTACAGCTCCTCGGTGACAATCACGTTGAGCATGGCGTTGAACAAGGAGACATCGCTGCCCGGGGTGAAGCGCAGAGCCTGGTGGGCATAGGCACTCATCGCCTGTCCCTTGGGATCGAGGATGATGAACTTGGTGCCACGCTTGGCGGCCTGCTTGAAGAAGGTCGCCGCCACCGGGTGGTTCACCGCCGGGTTGCAACCGGTGAGGATCACCACATCGGCCTCGCTGGCCTGCATGAAGGAGGCCGTCACCGCGCCGGAACCGATGCATTCCATCAACGCCGCCACGGAGCTTGCGTGACACAGGCGCGTGCAGTGGTCGACGTGGTTGGAGCCGAAGCCCGTGCGCACCAGCTTCTGGAACAGCCAGGCCTCTTCGTTGGAGCATTTGGCGCTACCGAAGCCGGCCAGGGAGTCAGGGCCATGGGCGGACTTGAGATCCTTGAGGCCGCCGGCAGCGACGTCCAGCGCCTCATCCCAGCTGGCCTCGCGGAAGTGCGTGGTCGGGTCGGCCGGATCGAAATCGGGATCGACTCCCTTGGCGATGCCTGGCTTGCGGATCAGCGGGCGCGTCAGACGCGAGGGGTGACGCGGGTAGTCGAAGCCGAAGCGGCCCTTGACGCACAGCCGGTTCTGGTTGGAAGGCCCGTCGCGGCCCTCGACGAAGAGGATCTCCTCGTCCTTGATGTGATACGTGAGCTGGCAACCCACCCCGCAGTAAGGACAGACTGAATCGACCTTGCTGTCCGCGGCCTCGGAGTCGCCGCGTCCGGTCTCGTCGACCAGGGTAGCCGGCATCAGGGCGCCTGTCGGGCACGCCTGGACGCACTCGCCGCAGGCCACGCAGGTGCTATCGCCCATCGGGTCGTCGAAATCGAAGACGATCTTCGACGCCGAGCCGCGGTTCGCCAGGCCGATGACGTCATTGACCTGTACCTCGCGACAGGCGCGCACGCAGAGGTTGCACTCGATGCAGGCATCGAGATTGACGTTCATCGCGCTGTGGGTGGCGTCGTGGGTCAGCGAGCCTTCGCGGGGCTCTATATGATGCACGGTGGGCGCCTCGCGCTCCTCGCGCCGCGGCATCCACTCGCGCACCGCGGTGGCATCGACGGCCAGGGCATCGGCCATGTCCCAGAAGTGACTCGAGCGGTCCGGACTGTCCTCGCGGTCTGGCTGATCAACGACAAGCAGCTCCAACACGCCCTCACGAGCGATGCGGGCACGCTCGGAGCCGGCACTGTGGATCACCATGCCAGGACGGGCCTGGCGCAGGCAGCTGGCGGCCAGCGCCCGCTCGCCCTCGATCTCGACCATGCAGGCACGGCAGTTGCCGTCTGCCCGGTAGCCGGCGGAATCCTTGAAGCAGAGATGCGGAATCGTCTCGCCTGCGCGCTTGGCGACTTGCCAGATGCTCTCGCCAGCGTAGCCGTCAACCTCGTGGCCATCGAGCGTCAGGGTGAAGGTCTCGTTCGTCATGGTCTATCTCCCTACCCTTTAACGATCAGGTTCTGTGCGGCGAGGTCGTCGCGGAAGTCCTTGAGCAAGCCAAGTACCGGATTGGGTGCCGCCTGGCCGAGCCCGCAGATGGAGGCATCCACCATCACCGTGGAGAGCCGCGTCAAGGCCTCGGCGTCCCAGGTCTGGCGCTCGAGCAGCGTCAGCATCTTCTCGGTACCCACCCGGCAGGGGGTGCACTGACCACAGGACTCGTCGGCGAAGAAGGCCAGCAGGTTGGTGGCCACCGCCCGCAGATTGTCCTGATTCGAGATCACCATTACCGCCGCGGAGCCGATAAAGCAGCCTTCGGCCTGCAGGGTGTCGAAATCCAGCGGGATGTCGGCCTTGCTGGCCGGTAGGATACCGCCGGAAGCGCCACCGGGCAGGTAGCCGGCGAGCTGATGCCCGTCCTGCATGCCGCCGCAGTATTCCTCGATCAGTTCGGCGAGCGTGATGCCCGCCGGCGCCAGATGCACGCCGGGCTTTTTGACCCGACCGGACACCGAGAAGCTGCGCAGCCCCGTGCGACCATGGCGGCCATGGCCGGCAAACCAGTCAGCGCCGCGCTGGTGAATCAGCGGAATCCAGTAGACGGTCTCGACGTTGTTGACCAGCGTCGGGCGGTCGAAGAGGCCCCGCTGAGCGACGAAGGGTGGGCGGTGGCGCGGTTTACCCGGCTTGCCCTCCAGCGACTCGATCATCGCCGACTCCTCGCCACAGATGTAGGCGCCGGCACCGCGGCGCATCACCACATAGCCCGGCGTGACCAGGCCGGCGGCCTCGAGTTCGGCGATCGCCTCGTGCAGCACCTTGTGCAGGCCCGGATATTCGTCGCGCAGGTAGATGTAGAGCGCCTCGGCTTCCACCGCCCAGGCGCTGACCAGAGCCCCCTCGAGGAAGCGATGCGGGGCATGTTCCAGGTAGTAGCGGTCCTTGAAGGTACCGGGCTCGCCCTCGTCGGCGTTGATCGCGCAGTAGCGCGGTCCCGCTTCCTGGCGCACGAAGTACCACTTCTTGAAGGTCGGGAAGCCCGCACCGCCGAGCCCTCGCAGGTTGGCGCGTTCGAGCTCTTCCATTAGCGACTCGACTGTCACCGCGCCGGCCTGACACTGCTCGAGCAGCTCATAGCCGCCTTCACAGCGATAGTCCTCGAGCCGCTGCCAGTCGATCGTCTCGGGGTGGAAGTGCCCCGTGTCGATGACCGCTTCAACGGCTTCCTGGGTCGCGTAGTTGACGTGGCGATGGCCGACCTCGACCACCGGTGCCATCTCGCAGCGGCCCATGCAGGGAGCGCGCAGCACGCGTACCTCTTCCGGGTCGGCACCGTCCGTCAGGGCCTGCTTGAGGGCATCGGCGCCAGCCAGCTGGCAGGACAGCGAGTCACAGACCCGTACCGTCACCGCCGGCGGCGGCGTCTGATCGTCGTGGATGATATCGAAGTGGGCATAGAAGGTGGCGGTCTCGTAGACCTCCGCCATCGGGAGATTCATGTAGTCTGCGAGCGCACGCAGCATGGGCAGTGAGACGTAGCCCTGGGCATCCTGAATGCGATGCAGGTGCTCGAGTAACAAATCACGGCGGCGAAGCTCGGAATGCTCGCGCTCGTTGCCGAGTAGCTCGCGAAGCTCACTCAGGCAGTCGGCATCGAGCTCGCGGCCGCGGGGCGTGCCGCGAAAGCGGCGCTTGGGATTCACGGTCTGAACAGTCATGGCGGGCTCATTATTCTGATGGACGCGATCGGTGGTCACGGCGCTTTTCGTTATGTTGGCACCGGGCATGGGCGCCGACAATGGCGTCCTCGACGCGCATGGAGCGGGTAGCTACGTAGGGGTCGCTCTCGGCTAACTCATCAGACAATTCGCAATGCCGCTCTCGACACATGTCTTTCGGCATCATCGAGCTTGGCGATTTGTCGAGCCTGGCCAGGTCGAAGCCTTTCACCCTTACCTCCAGTCTAGCCTAGTCAACTCTCGCGCCACTGGGCAGTCGTGTCGTTGGCAGGCACTACCCGCCATCGCCCGCTATCGTGTCTTTTCACGATGACCGGTCCATCCGGCCGTGTCACCTCGTCAAGGCCGTTAACGTTTACCGTTTAGAACCAGGCTAGCAATTCACTGGGCAAATCCGCAGACTATCGACGCCACTCAGGCAAACAGATCGTGACCTAGAGGTACATCCGCTAACAAACTCCTCAAGGAGTCTCGACGATCTTCAACAGAGTGGCGCTTAGCGTGGATCTGACACACGCAGAACGCTTCGACCTGGCGGCGGATATCGCCAGGTGGTATCAGGCTGAGACGTGTCATATCCGCGTGACTACGCCTGGCGCATTGGCCAAGACCCCGAAGGAGTATGCGGTAGCATTCGAGGCCTTTGCCAATGAACAGGGACGGCTGCATGGGCAGGAAGTGAGCACCAAGGTCATCACCTCTCAGGCCCCTGTCGCCGACATGGATGCCGCCATCATTCAGGCCATTGATGACACCCTTTCATTTAACCAGCAGGAGATTTCCCAGTGGAAAAAAACTCCCCTAACGCCAGCAGTGACAAGGACACTCCTGTCTCTGACGGTGTACCCAAGCCAGAAGGCGCAGCGAACCTGATCGATACCGATTACGTGATCGGTCAGGATAACCTGACGACCCGCCGGTTCGGCCTCGATGTCGACCTGCATGGCAAGGTATTCAGTATCTCTGCATTGGTGGTGCTGTTCTTCGTGTTTATCACCCTGGCCCTGCAGGATCAGGTAGAACCGGTCTTCGATGCGGTCTTCTCGTTCCTGACCGGCAACCTGTCATGGTTCTTCCTGCTGGCGGCCAATATCTTCGTGATACTCGCCATCGCGCTGATTTTTACGCCCATGGGCAAGATCAGGATTGGTGGCGCCCACGCCACCCCCGATTTTAGCTACATGGGCTGGTTCGCCATGCTATTCGCCGCGGGCATGGGCATCGGCCTGATGTTCTACGGTGTGTCCGAGCCTCTTACCCATTTCGGTACCGCCATGAGCGGCACCACGATGGAGAACGGGGTCAGGACCGACTGGGCTCCTCTGGGTGCCGCTGCCGGCGACGCTGAGGCAGCGATATCACTGTCCATGGCCACCACTATCTTCCACTGGGGCCTGCACCCCTGGGGCATCTATGCGGTCGTGGCACTGGCACTGGCGCTGTTCTCCTTCAACAAGGGCCTGCCGCTGACCATGCGCTCGGTCTTCTACCCGATCCTGGGTGAGCGGATCTGGGGCTGGCCGGGGCATTTGATCGACATTCTGGCCGTGTTTGCGACCCTCTTTGGCCTGGCGACGTCGCTCGGTCTGGGTGCCTCGCAGGCATCTGCCGGTCTTGCCTACCTCTTCGACATTCCCAACAACGACGTCACCATGGTCCTGCTGATCGTGGGCATCACCGCCGTGGCACTGATGTCTGTGCTTGTGGGTGTCGAAAAGGGTGTACAGCGTCTTTCCCAGCTCAACATGGTGCTGGCCTTCCTGCTGCTGGCGTTCGTGATTGCCGTCGGCCCGACCCTTGCGATCGCGACCGGCTTCTTCGATAACCTGGGTGCCTACATGGTGAATCTGCCGGCGCTGTCTATGCCCTTCGGGCGTGAAGACGCCAACTTCAGCCAGGGCTGGACCGCCTTCTACTGGGCCTGGTGGATCTCCTGGTCTCCGTTCGTCGGCATGTTCATCGCTCGCGTCAGCCGTGGTCGTTCCGTTCGCGAGTTCCTGATCGCCGTGCTGCTGGTGCCATCACTGGTCTCGGTGCTGTGGATGACCGCCTTCGGTGGCACCGCCATCGATCAGCTCATCACCGACAACTTCCAGGGCGTCAAGGACGCGGCTCTCGAACTGCAGTTGTTCACGATGCTCGGCCAGCTACCACTGACTCAGATCACGTCCTTCGTCGGCATCGTGCTGGTGATGGTGTTCTTCGTCACTTCTTCGGACTCCGGTTCGCTGGTAATCGACTCCATTACCGCCGGCGGCAAGATCGATGCACCCAAGCCGCAGCGCATGTTCTGGGCCATCATCGAGGGGGCCATCGCCATTGCTCTGCTACTCGGCGGCGGCCTGGCAGCTCTCCAGACAGCGGTCATCACCACGGGCCTTCCGTTCACCTTGGTACTGCTGGTGGCTTGCTACGCCATCATCAAGGGGCTGCTCTCCGAGCCCAAGAGCGCCACAGAGGAACAGCGGGCTTGATGAGCGGATGGTGCTTGCGCAAAACGCCACAGGCGGCCTATTGGGCCGCCTGTGGTCGTTTTAGATCATATAACACGTCGGCTAATGCCAAGATGAAATGGCACCATCATGCAAAATAGCGTTGCGGGTTATAAAACAGCGTCGCGGCCTGGAGGTGAGCCACCTGCTTGGCCGGGCCCCTGCAGTCGCCGACTGTCTCGAAACTCTTGGGTGTACCTGATAGGGGCCCTGTAGCGTCGGCTTCTATCTGGTAAGGGCCAGCAGAAAATCGAGCGTTGAAGCGGAACTGGAAATTCGACGGGCAAATGCGCAGACTGTGAGGCACCAACGCTAAACCAAGGCAACATCAAGGAACTACAACCACTTACACCCCGCAGGAGGAACGAAGATGTTCAAGAAGATCATGGTTCCGGTGGATCTAGCCCACCTCGATGTTATTGAACCGGCGCTGAAGATCGTCGCTGACCAGGCGAAACACTACGAGGCGGAAGTCTGTTACGTCGGCATCACTGCCACCACCCCCGGCTCGGTGGCTCGCACGCCGGAAGAGTTCACCCAGAAGCTCGAAGCCTTCGCCCAGGAACGTGCCAAAGTCCACGGACGGCCTGTCAGCACCCATACCATCGTAAGTCCCGACCCTATCGCTGACCTCGACAACGATCTCATCGAGGCCATCGATAAGGTTGGGGCCGATCTCGTGATCATGCCGACTCACCCCCCCAAGCATGCGGATGTCATCATGCCCTCTCACGGTGGCAAGGTGGCAACACACACCAAGGCATCGGTATTCCTGGTACGCCCAGGGGCCGGCGAGTAGTAACCCACGTCTGAATACACAACAATCGATAACTGCAAGGGAGACGTCTAGTGGCTAAGCAACCCAACGACGGCAAACCCAAGGCGCCGGATGATACCGGCACCGAGGGAATTCCGGCGCCCGAGGGCGCGGCTAACCTGATCGATACGGATTACGTGATCGGACAGGACAACATCACCGCTTCCCCTCTGGGGATCAACGTGGACCTGCACGGCAAGGTCTTCCTCTTCTCCTCGCTGGTAATTCTGATATTCGTGATCGCGACGCTGGCCCTCCAGGACCAGATGGAACCGATCTTCAACAGCATGTTCAGCTTCCTGACGACCAACCTGAGCTGGGTCTTCATCCTGGGGGCCAACGTCTTCGTGGTGCTGGCGGTCGTATTGATCTTCACCCCACTGGCCAAGGTGCGCATCGGGGGGGCTAACGCTACGCCCGACTTCGGCTACCTGGGGTGGTTCGCGATGCTGTTCGCCGCAGGCATGGGCATCGGGCTGATGTTCTATGGCGTGTCGGAGCCGCTGACGCACTTCGGGACCGCCATGAGCGGCACCACAATGGAGAATGGCGTCAGGACCGACTGGGCGCCGTTGGGCGCCGCCGCGGGTGACCAGGCCGGCGCCATCGACCTGAGCATGGCAGCGACCATCTTCCACTGGGGCCTTCACCCCTGGGGCGCCTATGCGATCGTGGGCCTTTCTCTGGCGATCTTCGCCTACAACAAGGGCCTTCCGCTGACCATGCGCTCGATCTTCTACCCGATTCTGGGTGAGCGCATCTGGGGTTGGCCAGGCCATGTGATCGACATTCTGGCGGTCTTCGCCACCCTGTTCGGCCTGACCACCTCACTCGGTATCGGCGCCACCCAGGCGTCCGCGGGTCTGCACTATCTGTTCGGCGTCCCCGATAACAACACCACGCTGATCCTGCTGATCATGGGTATCACGGTAGTCGCCCTGGGCTCGATCATGCTGGGTGTGGACAAGGGCGTTCAGCGTCTCTCACAGCTCAACATGCTGCTGGCCTTGATGCTGCTAGTGTTCGTGATCGCTGTCGGGCCGACGCTAATGATCGCCATTGGCGTGTTCGATAATCTGCTGGGCTATGTGCAGAACCTGCCGGCGCTGTCGATGCCCTTCGGACGTGAAGATGCCAACTTCAGCCAGGGCTGGACCGCCTTTTACTGGGCTTGGTGGATTGCCTGGTCGCCGTTCGTCGGCATGTTCATCGCCCGCGTCAGCCGCGGCCGTACCGTGCGGGAATTCCTGATCTCCGTTCTGCTGGTACCGTCACTGGCCTCGGTCGTGTGGATGACCGCCTTCGGCACCACCGCCATCGATCAGGTGGTGAACCAAGGCATCACCACGGTGCAGGATGCTGCCCTGGAACTGCAGTTGTTCAACATGCTCGAGTACCTGCCGCTGACGCAGCTCACCTCCTTCATCGGTATCGTGCTGGTGATCGTGTTCTTCGTCACCTCATCCGACTCCGGCTCACTGGTGATCGATTCCATCACCGCCGGCGGCAAGGTCGACGCGCCCAAGCCGCAGCGCATCTTCTGGGCGCTGATCGAAGGGGCTCTCGCCATCGCCCTGCTACTCGGCGGCGGCCTGGCAGCCCTGCAGACAGCTGCCCTGACTACCGGTCTGCCGTTTACTATCGTGCTGCTGGTAGGCTGCTACGGGATCGTCAAGGGCTTGATGTCCGAGCCTCGAAGCAACTGAAGAAACGTCATCAGGCCAGGAGCCTGATGACCCCACGTAAAACGCCACGGGCGGCCCATTGGGCCGCCCGTGGTCGTTTATAGGCGCGTTCGGCTAAATCCAGGGATAAGGTCGATGACTAGGTGTGAAGGCGATGGCTATCCAGCGAGGACAAGGCAGACTGCTTTAGTGCCAGAGACGGTGCAACGGGGTCTTGGGATCAAAATGCGTCGCCAGTTGCGCCTGGAATAGCTCGGCAGTGGCCAGGGAATCGACCACCGCATGGTGACCCTGGTAGGGAGGCAGGCCATAGCGCATGCGGCTGTCGTGAAGACGAATAGACGCCGGCGGTCGACCCATCCAGCGCTTGAAGCGGGCCCAGAGCGACTGGCGATGCAGGCGTGCCTCAAGCGACATAGTATCGATCACCGGGAAGAGCACCCCCTCCCCCCGACGCGCCTTCACGGCCGCGTCCAGAAACGGGCGTTCGATGTGACGATAGTGCACCACCACCAGGCGGCCAGCCAGAGCCTCGAGTAACTCATCGAGAATCTCGTCAAGATCCGGTGCGTTGGCGATTTCGGAGTGCGTAATACGATGAAAAGTGACCGACTGTCTGTTCAGTGGACGCGGGGGTTTCACTATCCAGTAGCGCCGCTGGGGAAGATGGATACGCTGCTGGGTAAAGGGCACCAGGCCGATGCTGACGATAGCATGACGCCGCTCATCAAGACCCGTGGTTTCCATATCCAGCGCCACCAGCGGCACCTCACCGATCGGTGTATTCGGGTCGAGATCATAGGCAGCGTAGAAACGCTTCAACGCAGGATCACTGACCCGGTCAGCCTGAGCGGCCAGATATTCCGGCCAGGCGTTCGGGCTGACCTTGTGTTTACGAAATGGAAGCTTATACATGACTCTTCGCAGCAGTTGAGGGCCCCTAGGGCAGGGGGTAGCGGAACTTCAGGAACTTCTGGGCGTTGCTCAACACCTGGAAGGCATCCTTGAGATTATGCCGCTCGGAGTCGGAAACGTTCTCCGGTTCAATGTTGTTGTCTGGCTCGCGCTCTTCCTCGATGTCAATCGATTGATGACGAATACGCACCATGGAGATGAACTCAAGCGCATAGCGTATCCGCTCGCTGGAACGCCCGACCAGCAGCTGGGTCTTGGCGATATCATCGAGACGATCGAAGGAATTCTGAGCTCGGGACCCACAAGCCAGCGCATGCACCCTGATCAGATCGACCAATGGCGCCGTGCCACGGCGCTTCAGGTTGATCGAGTTGTTCTGCTTGCCATCCTTCTCCATCACGAAGGTGCGAAAGAAGCCCAATGGCGGTGTGCGGTTGACGGCATTGCGCGCCATGGCCGCCAGGAAAAGCGGGCTCTTCGACGCCCTATCGGCGACCAGGTCCTGTAACTGCTCGACAAAGCCCTCTTCGCCATACACATGATCCAGATCGAAAAAGATCGAGCTGTGTAGCAGGCGCTCAGGGTTGGGGTCATTGATCCAGTCGCTGAAATACTGCTTCCAGACCCGCAGCGGCTGCCGCCAGCGCGGGTTGGTGGCCATGATATCGCCCTTGCAGTAGGTATATCCGCAGGCATCCAGCCCATCGCTGATCCGCTGAGCCAGGGCCAGGAAGTAAGCATCATGCTGCTCTGGGTCGAAGCTGTCATCGAGCACCAGCGCATTGTCTTGATCGGTGACGATGGCCTGTTCGTTGCGGGCCATCGAGCCCATCACCATGAAGCAGTAGGGTACCGGCGGTGGCCCCAGTTCTTGTTCTGCCAACTCGATCAGGCGCCGGCTGAAACAGCGCCCTATGGTCGACAGGGCACTGCCGATCATTTGCGAGTTCGCACCATCCTTGACCAGACCCACAAAGCTGCGCTGCACGTCATCGCTCAATCGCGCCAGGCCCTTGAGGCTGGTCTGGTGGTAAATATTACCGACCAGATACAGACTGCTGTTGGTCTCGTAGCGGATGATGTCGGAGAGATGCAGTACCCCGACAGGCCGCCGCCGATGCAGCACAGGCAGATGGTGAATGTTGTTGCGTAACATGCACAACATCGCCTCGTGGACCGACTCATCGGACTGGATAGCGATCAGGTTATGCGTCACCACGTCGGCAACCGGCAAGTTAGCATCGCGCCCCGCGGCCAGCACCCGTGTCCGCAGGTCCTGGTCGGTCAGGATGCCCACTGTACGCCACTGCTTGCCATCCCCCAGCACGAAGGTATGCGATGAGGCTTCCTTCTCCAATTGCAACACCAGCACCGAGGACACATTCTGCTCGCACATCTTGGCGGCAGCTGACTGGATGGTCGAATCGGCTTCGATCATCACTGGCAGGCGCGAGATCAGCTTGCGGACTCGGGTCGTCATCATGGAGTTGTCGTAGTGCTGATGATCGACCGTCGTCTCGAGCCGCGGTCGCCCCACTTCGACGAAGTCCGCGAAATGTTCATCTTCGTTGCAAAGGCGCTTGAAAAGTGAGGCGGGAATGAAATAGACCAGCGTATCTTCGATCGACTTGACCGGGAAGCGCACCCGCTGATTCCTGAGCAGGTCGGAGTAGCCGAAGATATCGCCCTCGCCAAAGCGGTTGGAGAGCTCACCGTTGCGCCGATAAACCTCCACGGCACCGCTACGAATGTAGTGCAGGTTCTCGACTGCCTGGCCGTCCTCGCAGATCATGGTATCGGCGCGGAAATAGCCGACTTCGACCGACTCGGCCACCTCATCGAGCAGGTCGTCGCTCAGCGTATCAAAGGGCGCATTGCCAGCCATGTGCTGACGAATATCCAACAGTTCCACGTCCATGATCACCGCCTCGGCCCAAGTTTCTATTGGCTCCAGTCTCTAATGCTCGACAGAGCCTGTAAAGAGCCACACCGCGTCAAAACGCTCATACATGCAAAAGGCCACCCGTAGGTGGCCTTTGCATAATACGTTCGACTCAGGAAAAGCCGGCTACTGGCATCACTCGGCTTGCGGCTCGACCATGCCCTGCACCCGCTTCATCAGTTCCGGGTCCTGCTGAATGGCCTGCCCAATGGCATTGAAGGTGCTGACCTCGAGGCCACTGTCCTCGACGATGTTGACCATGTCCTCATTAGCTTCCATGCGAACTTCCTGCTTGGCGGCTTCGTCTTCGGCATTTTGCAGGCGTTCCGTGTAGTCACGAGACACGCTGGCGATTTCCTTGGAGGCCTCGGCGAACTGTTGCAGCTTCTCATCGGAGAAGTCAGTGGCCGGTGCGGCCGCTTGGGCTTGTGCCGCCTGTGAGGAGGCGTCTTCTTGCGCGATGGCGGGAGCGGAGAGCATACCGGCGCTGAGTAGCGCAGCCGTTAACAGGGCAGTCAGGCGTTGCATCTAGAAAGTACCTCCAGTGTATAAACGATTTATGTCGCAACCATGGGACGACAGAGACCCCATGCCGTTCAACTGTGTTGTGTAGTGATTTGTAACGAAGTGGCCGACCCCCAAGGCTCGGCCACTTCATGCTGGGGGCCACCAAGCCCCTGCTTGGCGGCCCTGACTCGCGCAAGGCTTAACCATAAGCCAAGTTTGACAGCCAGGTCACAAGAGACGAGAAGAGAATGACCAGCAATAGCCCCACGGCCTGAATCACCAGGATGATTGGCGCCAACATGTTACGCAGCAGAGCAGCAGATGTGGGGGCCATGGAGTGGCCAACTTCCCTCCTAGCGCTCCCCCCAAGGGCAAGAAAGCGATAAGACGTGACGAGCTACGAGCTGCTCGGAAAAACCGCACAAACTTTAAAGATAAGCCGAGATATGCCGATAATCGTTTCCGGCAGTAGCCAAGAGAAATAAGCCATGTTGCGGGAAGGCTTGTCGATCTCATGGCGGATACTGCATTGGTACCTAGCGTGTATAAACCGATCAATGTAGAAATGGATGACAACATGGCGCGATGTGCGAGAAATGACCATTCCTGTAACCGCTGCGAAGGGCCACTTCCCTTTGACTTCACGATGGCCTTTCAGCCCATCGTGGATCTTGAGGCGGGAAATATTTACGCCTATGAGGCACTGGTTCGCGGGCCTCAGGGAGAATCGGCGGGTAGCGTGATCGGCCAGGTCACGGACGGGCTCATGTATCGCTTCGATCAAGCCTGCCGGGTCAAGGCCATCGAACTTGCCAGCCATCTGGACATGCGCGAGACCCTGTCAATCAACTTCATGCCCAATGCCGTCTACGAACCGCAGGCCTGTATTCAGGCGACCCTAGAGGCCTGCAGTCGGGTCGGCTGGCCTGCCGCACGCATCAATTTTGAGATCACCGAAACCGAGCTGGTTCAGGATCGCCAGCACCTGCGTAATATCATCGATACTTACCGGGCAATGGGCTTCACTACCGCGCTGGATGACTTTGGCAATGGCTATGCCAACCTGGATCTTCTGACCGACCTGCGGCCCGATATCCTCAAAATTGACCGGGAACTGGTGAGAGACTGCGATCAGGATCGTCGCCGTCAGTCGCTGGTGAGGGCCGTCATCGGGCTCGCCGGAGAACTCGATATCCAGTTGATGGCGGAAGGTATCGAGCGGGAAGAGGAAGCGCTCTGGCTTCGCGATCAGGGGATCGTTCTGCAACAAGGGTTCTTCTTCGCGCGTCCCGCAGTGGAAGCGCTGAGCCCGGGACTCGCCAGCACGCTGAAAGCATTGCGTCGGCCCTGACCGACGGCCTGAGCCCTGGGTCCCCGCTATAATCCTAGCCGCTACAGCTTCCAGACAGGCGCGTGTCGCACAAGAAACACAAGCCCCGGCCCACCAAGCAACACATCGATGCCCACAACGCCCTTAGCGCCTGGTCCCAGCCGGTCCTTCAACTGGTGACTCTTGGCCAGCGGCCTTGCGGCATTCTCAGCCCCAAACGAACTTGACGATCATGTACCGCTAACGGGCCACCTGGCCCGTTGCGATCGCTCTCATCAAAGAATTAGCGGGTAAACACTACCGTACGACGCTTGTTCAGGAAGACGCGACGCTCCACGTGGTAGACCACCGCCCGAGCCAATGTTATGCACTCGACATCGCGGCCCTTGGCAACCAGATCTTCTGAGTAGTCGGCATGGCTCACCGATTCCACCCCCTGTGTGATGATCGGCCCCTCGTCGAGGTCGTCGTTGATGTAGTGAGCAGTGGCCCCGACCAGCTTTACACCCTTCTCGTAGGCCTGATGGTAAGGCTTGGCGCCCTTGAAACCCGGCAGAAGAGAATGATGGATGTTGATCGCCCGTCCGGAGAGTTTCTCGCACATCTCGCTCGAGAGCACTTGCATGTAGCGGGCCAGCACCACCAGCTCGGCACCGGTTTCCTGCACCACCTGCCATACCTTGGCCTCCTGCTCGGTCTTGGTGTCGGCGGTGATCGGGAAGTGGTAATACGGCAGGTCATGCCAGTCGGCCAGAGGCTTGAGATCCGGGTGATTCGAGACCACGGCACGGATATCAATTGGCAGCTGACCGATACGATAGCGATACAGCAAGTCATTCAGACAATGATCGGCCTTGGAGACCATGATCACTACCGGCATCCGCGTACCCGGGGCGGTCAGTTCGAATGCCATCTCGAACGCTTCAGCCCGGGTGGCGAAAGCGGCCTGGAAAGCCTCGGCATCAAACGCCGGATCCTGTGGGTAAAACTCGGTGCGGATAAAGAATCGTTCGGTGTGGCGATCATCGAAGGACTGCTGCTCGGTGATATAGCAGCGATGTTCCTTGAGGAAGCGGGTAATCACGTCCACTGTACCCAGCCGGCTGGGGCACTGGGCAGTAAGAATCCAGGTATCGGCATTACGGCTCATGGTGGGGCCTCCTGACGAAGCAGGCCGGGGCAAAAAGCCCCGGCCTGAAAACGCACGTAAGAAAAAGAGTAGGATCAGTTCTCGACGGCGATATCGAACTCTTCGCCTGCATCCAGCAGCCAGCGATAGGTATAGTCAGCAAAGCTGCGACGTACCACCAGCTCCCAGCGTTCTTCGCTGGGACGGCGCAGGATCACCGTCGCTTTCGCGAACACCGTGGTCACGCCCTTGCCCACCGGGAAGTGGCGCGGGTGGACATCATAGGCCACCGACTTCTTCAAGACTTCGTTGGCTGCCTCACCTTCGAGCTCCAGCACGGTCTGGCCACCACCGACGTTGCTGATAGCGAAATGGGCATCGCCCAGCGCTTCACGCAGACGACGTTCGACGTCGAACTCTTCGCCACCCGGCACGATCAAGAGCCACTCGTCCGGCGACATCCACTGAATCGAGCGCTCACCGGCCTTATCCTGAACCAGGCCCAGCGGCTCGCCGGGAAGCCCCAGGCCGAGCACTTCGCGAAGTGCCTCATCGAGCACGATGGCACCGCCACGCAGGGTCAGCTGACCCAGGAAGGGGCGCTCACGCATCGTCACTTTTGTGCCGGCCTTGGCCTTCGGGGTTCCCGAGCGCTGCATGCTATAGGCAAGCGGCGACTCGACGGGAATCTCGCCTTGCGGGCGAGTATCAAACTGTTGTGCGTTAGACATTCTGACGCTCTCCCTTGGGATCGAGGAAGATGGGGCTGACGATTTCGGCCTCATGGACCTTGCCGTCGGCCATGGGCAGATAGACGGTATCGCCCATCTTCTGGTGGCCGCCCTTGACCACGGCCAGGGCAAAGCCTGACTCCAGGGTCGGGCTGTAGTAGCTGGAGTTCACCTGACCCACCATCGGCATCGGGATCGGATGGTTCGGGTCGAGCACGATCTGCGCGCCCTCTTCCAGCACCACCTTGGGATCCTTGGGCTTGAGGCCCACCATCTGCTTACGATCGGTGCGCTTGGTGTCGGGACGCGTGAGCGCCCGCTTGCCGATCCAGGAGTTCGGCTTGTCATAGCCGATCGCCCAGTGCATGCCCAGGTCTTCCGGGGTCACCGAGCCATCGGTGTCCTGACCGGCGATGATGAAGCCCTTCTCGGCACGCAGCACGTGCATGGTCTCGGTGCCGTAAGGCGTCAGGCCATACTTGTCACCGTGAGCGAACAGCTTTTTCCAGACGTGCATGGCGTAGTTGGCCTGGACGTTGATCTCGTAAGCCAGCTCCCCGGTGAAGGAGATGCGGAAGACCCGCGCCGGCACACCGGCCACGTTGCCTTCACGCCAGTCCATGAACTTGAAGCTGTCCTTGTCCAGGTCGATGTCGGTGAGCTCGGACATCAGCTTGCGCGCTTCGGGTCCGGTGACGGTCATGGTCGCCCAGTGATCGGTCACGGAGTTGAAGTAGACGTCCAGCTCCGGCCACTCGGTCTGGTGCCAGATCTCGAGCCATTCCAACACGGTGGCGGCGCCGCCGGTGCTGGTGGTCATCAGGAAGTGGTTCTCGGCCAGGCAACTGGTGGTGCCGTCGTCGAACACCATGCCGTCGTCCTTGCACATCAGGCCATAGCGGACGCGGCCGGGAGCCAGCTTGGCCCACTTGTTGGTATAGACGCGACCCAGGAACTCACGCGCATCCGGGCCCTGGATGTCGATCTTGCCGAGCGTCGAGGCATCGAGGATGCCGACCTTCTCGCGCACCGCGCTGCACTCACGCGAGACCGCCTCATGCATGGTCTCGGTCTTGCCGTTGACCTTGCGCGGGAAGTACCAGGGGCGCTTCCACTGACCCACGTCCTCGAACTCGGCGCCATTCTCGACATGCCACTGGTGCATGGCGGTGTAACGCTCGGGGTCGAACAGCTCGCCACAGTGACGGCCGACAATCGCACCGAAGCTTACCGGCGTGTAGTTGGGACGGAACACCGTGGTGCCCACCTCGGGAATGGTGCGGCCCAGGCAGCGCGCGGCGATGGCCATGCCATTGATGTTGCCAAGCTTGCCCTGATCGGTCCCGAAACCAAGCGCGGTATAGCGCTTGACGTGCTCGATGGACTCGAAGCCTTCGCGGGTAGCGAGTTCGATCGCCGCGGAGGTGACATCATTCTGCATGTCGACGAACTGCTTGGGCCCGCGCAGGGTCGCCTTCAGGTGCGGCACCTGATAGAGCGCCACGGCAGCGCCTTCGCGCAGATTCTTGACGTTAGGCTGGCTGACGCTGGCAGCTGAGAACCCACACGCCTCGCTCGCGGCGTTACCGGCGGCGACACCGTCTTCGAGCACCTTGCCGAGGGCATAGACACCATGCGCGCCACCGGCGGGCGTCATGCCCTTCACCGGGGAAGGCACGAAGCCCAGGATATCTTCATTCCAGGTCGGACGGCTGCCGGTGTGCGACGCCAGGTGCACGACCGGGCTGAAGCCGCCGGAACTGGCGATGGTGTCACACGCAAGCTCCTCGACCGGACCTGCGACCTTGAAGCCAGCGATGTCGATCTTCGCCACCTTGGCGGCGGAGACACGCTTTTCACCACGCGCTTCGATCACGGCGCTACCCGCAATGATACGAATACCCTTGGAACGCGCCTGCTCGACCAGCTCACCGTCCGGATTCTGGCGGGCATCGGCGATTGCCACCACCTCGCGTCCGGCTTCTGCCCAATCCAGCGCCGCCCGATAACCATCGTCGTTGCTGGTGGAGAGTACCAGGCGATTGCCCGGCGCCACGCCATAACGACGGATATAGGTCGAAACCGCACCCGCCACCATGCTGCCCGGCACATCGTTGTTGCCGTAGACCAGCGGACGCTCGTGAGCACCGCTTGCCAGTACCACCTGGCCAGCACGAACCCGGTGCAGGCGAGCACGCACCTGGCGGCGGCCGTTGACGCTCGGTGCCAGGTCACTCAGATGCTCGGTGCAGCGCTCGTGCAATGTCACGAAGTTATGATCGTGATAACCGTTGGCAGTGGTGCGCGGCAGCAGGGTCACGTGCTCGAGCTCTGAGAGCTCCTTCAGCGTCTTCTCGACCCAGGACGTTGCCGGCGCATCGTCGATGTTTTCGCGAGACGACAGCAGCGATCCACCCATTTCTTCCTGCTCGTCGACCAGCATCACGCGCGCGCCAGCGCGACCGGCTGCCAGCGCCGCTGACAGACCCGCCGGGCCCGCACCCACTACCAGCACGTCACAGTGCTGGTGACGGTGGTCGTAGATGTCCAGGTCGTTTTCGTTGGGGCTGCGACCCAGGCCAGCGGCCTTGCGGATGTACTTCTCATAGGTCAGCCACATGGAGGCCGGCGCCATGAAGGTCTTGTAGTAGAAGCCCGGCGGCATGAACTGGCCGCCCAGCTTGCCGATCAGCCCCATCAGGTCGCGCTGAACGTTGGGCCAACCGTTGGTGCTGCGAGCCGTCAGGCCTTCGTAGAGCGCCTGCTGAGTGGCACGTACGTTGGGTACCTGACCCGCTTCGGTGCTACCCAGCTGGACGATGCCATTGGGCTCCGCGGCGCCAGCAGCAACGATGCCGCGGGGACGCGAGTACTTGAAACTACGGTTGACGATGTCGACACCGTTGGCAAGCAGCGCCGAGGCAAGCGTATCGCCCGGATGGCCCTGATAACGCTGACCATTGAAGGTGAAGGTCAGCTGCCGTGAGCGGTCAACGCGACCGCCGGTCTTGAGTCGGTTCGGCTGGCTCATGCCCTGACTCCTTGTTGATGCTTGCCCTGAGACGCGTTGCGCTCGTTATCGGCTGATGCAGCGGCTTGATGGGCAGCATAGTTCTCTGCTGTGATCGAAGGCTGCTCACCCATCTTGTAGACCTCAAGGATCTCGTAGGTCACGGTGTGGCGAGTAATGTTGAAGAACTTGCGGCAGCCCACCGCGTGCACCCACAACTCGTGGTGAACACCGCGCGGGTTGTCACGGAAGAACAGGTAATCGCCCCATTCATCGTCACTGGTGTTTTCCGGGTCTTCCGGGCGAGCGATATGTGCCTGGCCCTTCGGATGGAATTCCTCTTCCTCGCGGTGTTCACCGCAGTAGGGACAAAGTATATAGAACATGGCAGGTCTCCTCTGCGGTGGATCAGTGGGCGACGCCGGCGGCGCCGTGCTCGTCGATCAACGCGCCAGTATTGAAACGGTCGATGGAGAAAGGTGCGGCGATCGGGTGCATCTCGCCCTTGGCGAGGCTCGCCGCGAACACATTCCCCGAACCCGGAGTGGCCTTGAAGCCCCCGGTGCCCCAGCCGCAGTTGAAGTACAGACCCTTGACCTTGGTCTTGGAAATGATCGGGCAAGCGTCCGGACAGGTGTCGACGATGCCACCCCATTGGCGGTTCATGCGCACCCGCGAGAAGATCGGGAACATCTCGACGATCGCCTGCAGGGTGTGCTCCACGGTCGGGTAGCTGCCGCGCTGGCCATAGCCGTTGTAGCCATCGATACCGGCACCGATGACCAGGTCACCCTTGTCGGACTGACTGATGTAGCCGTGCACGTGATTCGACATCACCACGGTATCGAGGATCGGCTTGATGGGCTCGGAGACCAGCGCTTGGAGCGGGTGCGATTCCAGCGGCATCTTGATGCCTGCCATCTTCGCCATCACCCCGGAGTTACCGGCGGTAACGCAGCCTACGGTCTTGGAGCCGATATCGCCACGATTGGTGTGAACCCCATGGATCTGGCCATCGCGAATCTTGAAGCCGGTGACCTCGGTGTTCTGCAGAAGGTCTACGCCGAGGGCGTCTGCGGCGCGCGCATAGCCCCAGGCCACGGCATCATGGCGGGCCACACCGGCGCGCGGCTGCCAGGAGGCACCCATCACCGGGTAGCGAGCATTCTTGGAGCAATCCATGATCGGCACCAGATCCTGCACGCCCTTGGCGTCGAGCACCTCGCCGTCGATGCCATTAAGGCGGTTGGCGTTCACCCGGCGCTGAATGTCGCGCATGTCCTGGAGCGTATGCCCCACGTTCAGCACCCCACGCTGAGAGAACATCACATTGTAGTTGATGTCCTGGGAGAGTCCCTCCCACAGCTTCATGGCGTGCTCGTAGAGCGCCGCTGACTCGTCCCACAGGTAGTTGGAACGCACGATGGTGGTGTTACGGGCTGTATTACCGCCACCCAGCCAACCTTTCTCGATCACCGCGACGTTGGTGATGCCGTGTTCCTTGGCCAGGTAGTAAGCAGTGGCCAGACCATGGCCGCCGCCGCCGACGATGATCACGTCGTACTCTTTCTTGGGCGTGGGATTACGCCACTGTCGCTGCCAGTTCTCGTGGTGGCTCAGCGCGTGCTTGACCAGCCCGAAGCCTGAATATCGTTGCATGGAATTTTCTCCTCAAAGGACCCCACCGGCCTACCGGCGGGGATCGGGCTCACGCGTAGGACGTCTCGGTAGCCTCGGCGACTTTGCCGTAGACCGGATGGCGGGCGCACAGCTCGGCGACCTTGCCCCGAACGTCGGACTCGGCCTCCGTAGTATCGCCACCTTCGGCCAGAGCGTCGAGCAGATCACAGATCCAACCAGCCAGGGCTTTGCAGTCAGCCTGGTCGAATCCACGGGTTGTCACCGCCGGGGTACCAATGCGCAGGCCCGAGGTCACGAAAGGGCTCTGGGGGTCATTGGGCACGGCATTCTTGTTGACCGTAATGAGGGCGCGGCCCAGAGCGGCATCCGCGTCCTTGCCCGTTACACCCTGCTTGATCAGCGAGACCAGGAACAGGTGATCGTCGGTGCCTCCGGAGACCACGTCGAAGCCTCGTTCGAGGAAGACGTTGGCCATGGCCCGGGCATTGTCGATGACCTGGGCCTGGTAGCGCACGAAGTCTTGGCTCATGGCCTCACGGAAGGCGACCGCCTTGGCGGCGATGACGTGCATCAGCGGGCCACCCTGCTGCCCCGGGAAGACCGCACCGTTGAGCTTCTTGTAGAGCGACTCATCACCACTGGCGGAAAGAATCAGACCACCACGCGGACCGCGCAGGGTCTTGTGGGTAGTGGTCGTCACCACGTGGGCATGAGGCAGCGGGCTCGGGTAGTGTCCAGCGGCCACCAGACCAGCGACATGGGCCATATCGACCAACAGCCAGGCGCCCACGGCGTCTGCGATATCGCGGAAGCGACGCCAGTTGACGACCCGGGAGTAGGCCGAGAAACCCGCGATGATCAGTTTGGGCTGATGCTCATGGGCGAGACGCTCGACTTCGTCGTAGTCGATCTCGCCAGTGGCCGGATTCAGGCCATACTGCACCGCATTGTAGTTCTTGCCGGAGAAGTTTGGCGCCGCGCCGTGGGTCAAGTGGCCGCCGTGGGCCAGGCTCATTCCCAGCACGGTGTCACCCGGAGATACCAGCGCCATGAAGGCGGCGGCATTGGCCTGGGCACCGGAATGGGGCTGGACGTTGGCATAGTTGGCGCTGAACAGTGCGCAGGCACGCTCAATGGCCAAGCGCTCGACCACGTCGACGTGCTCGCAGCCCCCATAGTAGCGCTTGCCGGGATAGCCTTCGGCGTACTTGTTGGTCAGCTGGCTCCCCTGGGCTTCCATGACCTGCGGGCTCGCGTAGTTCTCCGAGGCGATCAGCTCAATATGCGCTTCCTGGCGCAGCACTTCATCGGCGATGGCGGCGGCGATCTGGGGATCAGTCGTTGTAAGGTTATTCGCGTTCATCTCGTCACCCTGAGGATTAGCTCCACAACGTTATAAAAAAGGAGAACGCGCAACATTCTGGAAACGACGCCAACATCGTCGCGACAGACAACCTTCGGGCAGCCGTCACGCGCTGGACGCCGCGTTCTCACTATGGGTGTCATTGAAAGCCAACCTGCACACCAAAAGATTGAACGTTTGCGACATCTTTCACGTAATGTTCGCGACAGAAAGCTGTAAACACTTGTTTATAAAAGATTTTATATTTTACGCCTATTTTGTATCTTTTGCCGACCACAGGGAAAAGCCGACGCCCAACCACCCGCCTCGACACGTCGCCCACCCACCTCTAGTCACGAGTCGGCCGAGCCTCGATATGCAGGAAGAAGGGATCGACCGTATCGCCATTGCCTTCCCCCGCCAACTTGCGCATGGCCGACGGCGTAGCGCCGAAGGCGTCACGGAAATGCCGAGAGAAATGAGCAGTATCGGCAAACCCGCAGCGGTCGCCGATCTCGGTAATACTCTTCGCCGTGTAGTGTAGCAACCACAGGCCATAACGCAGGCGCAAATCCCGAGCGAACTTGCGAGGCCCCACTCCCAACGCCTCGCGAAAGCGCCGTTCCAGATTGCGTCGCGAGGTGCCGAGCCGCTCGGCAAGGGCATCCACGCTGAGAGGCTCGCCCAAGTGCTGCTCCAGGATGGCGATGGCACGGCGCACCAGCCGATCCTCGACCTTATCGAAGACCACCGGCTGTGGCTGGGGGTGCTCACCGCGACGGGCCTCGTCGATGAGCATGATATGCAGGCTCTTCATGGCCCAGGCCTTGCCCAGATGGCGCTCAACCAGGTGTGCGGCCAAATCGGCGGAGGCAACCCCCCCCGCACACGTGAGCAGGTCACCATCATCGATGAACAGGCGGTCTGCCACCGGCTCTATCGCAGGAAAACGCCGCGTGAGATCGCCATGGTGATACCAGCTGACGCAGCAGCGACGACCATCCATCAGCCCGGCCTGAATCAGTGCGAAGACACCGGTACACACCCCCACCAGCGGCACACCAGCATCGGCCACCCGGCGCAAGTAGGTGATCGCGGTCTCGTCGACATAATCATGCTCGTCCTGAACTCCACCGATGACCACGATGTAGTCAAAGTCTGAAGGGACACGGAAGGCTGTACAGGGCGTGACAGCAGCCCCACAGCTGGAAATGGCGTCTTGCCCGGCACTGGTCATGAAGACCCAGTGGCAACGGAGCTGACGGCTACGGTCGCCCTCGTCCGCGGCCAAGCGCAGGCAGTCGACGAAGGCCGCAAAGGGCAGAATAGTGAATCGACGTAACAGGACGAAGCCGACTGACAGCGGCTCTCCTTCGCGGGACTGACTCATGGGTCGACACTCTTCACTATCGATGGCGTAGCATTCAGTGTCCGGCAGCTCGGCTTGGAACGCAAAATCCGGAGCAGACCTTTGCGTAACGCAGGCGTATCACCGCGCCACTGTCCGAAAACGTAGCGCGCCCCGGGCAGCAACCACAGCTTGTTGGCTGAGACTGCCGGCCCGAGGCGCTAGGACGATACCTTATTGATACGGCTCAACGATCTGGCAGTAACACGACCACTGATCGAACGATTACCCCTATCGCATGTATGCCTCCCGACGTTCATATCGGGAGGCATAAGCGACATCCGCGGCCTGACACGCTGCCAGACCAATAGCGACTGAAGGCCTGCTCAGTAATCTACTACGACGTTGCCACGCGGCTTGCTGCAGCACGAGAGGATATAACCATCGGCCACGTCTTCTTCGGTGATGCCGCCGTTGTGGTCCATATCGACGTCGCCAGAGCTGAGCGATACCCGGCAGGTACCGCAGATACCCATACCGCAGGCCTTGGGGATGTGCAGCCCAAGTTTGGCCGCGGCAGCGTGAACCGTCTCACCGGGCTGGATACGCACGCTCTTGCCGGTCGAACTGAACTCGACGCTGAGCAGGTCGGCGGAGTCGAATTCCTCGGCCTCGGCCTCGGCCTGCTCGACGTTCTCGATGACATCTTCCTGCACATCCAGCGGGGTGGCCCCGAAAGACTCCTCGTGGTAATGGCTCATGTCGAAACCATTGTTCCTGAGCAGAGCCTTCACTGCATTCATGTAGGGCGTCGGGCCACAGCAGAAAATTTCCCGCTCCATGAAGTCCGGCACCATCAGTTCCATCATCGACTGATTAAAGTAGCCCCGGAAGCCCGACCAGGCTTCGCCAAGCTCGTCACTGCGCTCGGTGACAATATGCAGCTTGAACTCGGGGATACGCGAAAAGATGTGTGCCAGTTCACGGTGGTAGATGATATCCGATGGCGTGCGGGCGCTGTGCACGAACTCCACGTCCACGGCCGCATTGGTATCGAAATACCAACGCATCATCGACATCAGAGGGGTAATGCCCACGCCACCAGAGAGCATCAACACCTTGTCGCTTGGGAAGTCCATGCAATTGAACTGACCGACCGGCCCGTGCACGGCCAGTTTGTCGCCGGCCTTCAGGTTGTCATGCAGCCAGTTGGATACCTTGCCCCCAGGGATGCGCTTGACGGTGATCGAAAAACTGTAGGGCACCGATGGCGAACTGGAGATGGTATAGGAGCGCATGATCTGCTCGCCGGCGATCTCCAGCTCCAGGGTCACGAACTGCCCCGGCTTGAAGAAGAACATCACCGGCTGCTCGGCCATGAAACAGAAGGTACGCGTATCCGAGGTTTCTTGAATCACCTTGACGCAACGCACCTGGTGACGACCGTTGGTCCAGGTCTGCGTGGTTACCGGGTTGAGGAATTCTGACAACATGGTGGTTTCTCGCTTGAGCGTGCCGGCGGCTGCAATGAGGGAGTGCCGCGACTGGGGTCTTGGCCGGTGAGGCCTGGATAGAATTTTGCGCCACCGACAAGCCTACTCACTTGCCTGTCTACGACACACACATGCTTATCATATCCAGTGCCTGCCCTGACACCCCCTGGCCTCGTCGCCTGGAAACCATAAGATGTCGTCGGCAGACAACTGCCAACCGGCAACCCGCCCCAAACTCTCGGCCATGGCGCGGGCCCCCACGGCCCAGCCTCACGCCCTA
The DNA here is from genome assembly GCF_012062845.1 of Halomonas salinarum. GTDB lineage: Bacteria > Pseudomonadota > Gammaproteobacteria > Pseudomonadales > Halomonadaceae > Onishia > Onishia salinarum. Next base: position 1,891 of record NZ_WWNB01000017.1, on the reverse strand, counting down.
CACCTCATAACTCCAACCGCGCCTGTCCGGTCGACCAATACGTTGACCCTGCTTGATGAGGAAACGCCCCATGGATTCCATTTCTTCCCTCCACCTGCTGGATGATCCCCTGGCCCCGGCACGTGAGGCCACCACCGAAATGCTGGCCAATCGCCAGCCGCAACACTCGCTGCCCCAGCCCTTCTACAATGACGAGCGACTGTTCGCCCTCGACATGCAGGAGATCTTCGAAAAGGAATGGCTATTCGCGGGCATGACCTGCGAGATCCCCAGCAAGGGTAACTACATGACCCTTGATGTCGGCGACAACCCGATCGTGATCGTGCGTGGCAACAACGGCGAAGTGCACGCCTTCCATAACGTCTGCCGTCACCGCGGTTCGCGCCTGTGCGTCACCGACAAGGGCAAGGTGGCCAAGCTGGTCTGCCCTTACCACCAGTGGACCTACGAGCTGGATGGCCGCCTGCTGTTCGCCGGCAGCGACATGGGCAAGGACTTTGACCTCGCGAACCACGGCCTCAAGCCGGTTCACGTTCGCACCGGCGGCGGCTATATCTTCATCAGCCTGGCCGAGGAAGCCCCAGAGATCGACGAGTTCGTCGCGAATCTGGATCACTATCTGGCCCCCTACGACATGGAGAACCTCAAGGTCGCCGTGGAGTCCAGCCTGATCGAAGAGTGCAACTGGAAGTTGGTGATCGAGAACAACCGCGAGTGCTACCACTGTAATGGCGCGCACCCGGAGCTGCTCAACTCCCTGCAAGAGTTCGACGACACCGACGACCCCCGCGCTACCCCGGCCTACAAGCAACTGGTCGCACGCAAGCAGGCCGATTGGGAAGCCCAGGGCGTGCCTTTCAAGCTTACACGCCTCGGCCGTCGTAACCGTTTGACTCGCACCCCGCTACTGGACGGTGCGGAGTCGATGACCATGGACGGCAAGCGGGCCAGCCAGAAGCTGATGGGCAACCTTGAGAGCGCCGACCTGGGATCGCTGCGTATCCTGCACCTGCCCAACTCCTGGAACCACTTCATGGGCGATCATGCCGTGGTCTTCCGCGTGCTGCCACTGGGCCCGCAGAAGACGGTGGTGACCACCAAGTGGTTGGTACACAAGGACGCCGTGGAAGGGGTCGACTACCAGCCCGAGCAGATGCGCAAGGTGTGGGACGCCACCAACAGCCAAGACCGTCGTCTGGCCGAGGAAAACCAGCGCGGCATCAACTCCAAGAGCTATGAGCCTGGCCCCTACTCGGAGACCTTCGAGTTCGGTGTCATCGACTTCGTCGATTGGTACAGCGAGCGCATGCGCGAAAACCTGGGGCATAGCGAGTCACGCCTCAAGGCGGCCAAGAGCTGAGTCTCACCTCACTCTCCCAAGGAGTGACCGCAAGACCCCACAAGGCCCCGCATCTAGCGGGGCCTTTCTATTGCAGCGTCAGATAGCGACCAGCACGCTCGTTGCAACACATCTGAAGCGCCCTCCAGGCAACGTCCCGACTACGAATGGGTAGCGAGCTATCCGCTGAATCTGTCGCGCCGATTGCCACCCGCCTGGTCGTGACAGCGCCCTGGTCGTTCCAGACAGCGCATGAGCACACTCAACGACGCCAGCGCCACCTTTGCCTCTTCATGAGGTGGCGATACAGCAACCCATCAGGCAGAACCCAATCGGGTAGGGGCCGGGGTTCCCCCCGGCGCCCTCCCACACCACCGTACGTACCGTTCGGTATACGGCGGTTCATGAAGAACGGCTAAGCCCTTTTACCGTATCAAGTACCGAGATCAGGCCTTGCTGCTCAAGCCACCTCCGCGGCAGGGCCTGATTCATGTGCGAGGCACCGGCATTCCACCAAGGGCCTCGCCCATTTCCCGTTGACATCCTGGCGTG
>NZ_WWNB01000016.1 GCF_012062845.1 Halomonas salinarum | reverse complement strand
CAGGTGCGACAGCCTCGTATGCGGTTCCTGTTCGTCGGGCCAGGAGTTTGCCTACAGCTTCCTCCAGATTCCGCCTCGCGACGGACACCCTTGCTGTTCAGCTAACGGTTCCCGCTATCAGGGTCCGTAGGGGACTCTCACCCCCGAGTCATCCCGAGGCACCACCCTCGGGAACAGCACCTGTCCGGCGCTGCGCGCCATGCCTGGCGCACCAAAAAAAAGCACACGGAGGAATCCCCCGTGTGCTTCTTACGTCATGCTCGCATCAAGGATGCGAGGTAACGACTTACTCGGCGACGATGACGACGCGCACGCTGGATGCCACATCGGCATGCAGCTGCAGATCGATATCGTATTCGCCAGTCCGGCGCAGCGGACCTTCCGGCATACGAACTTCGCTCTTGGCGATGTCGATACCGGCCTGGGCGATGGCTTCGGCCAGATCGCGAGGACCGATAGAACCGAACAGCTTGCCATCTTCGCCAGCTTTGGCGACCAGCGAGAGTTCGATCTCGGCCAGCTGCTCGGCGCGAGCTTCGGCTTCAGCCTTGCGCTCGGCGGCCTGCGCTTCAAGCTCAGCACGCTGGGCTTGGAAGGCTTCCAGGTTTTCTTTACTTGCCGGAACGGCCAGGCCGTACGGCATCAGATAGTTACGGCCGTAACCGGGCTTGACGGTGACCTTGTCACCCAGGCCGCCCAGCTTGCCAATGTTGTCGAGCAGAATGACTTCCATCTCGTGAACCTCTTGTCAGACGCTGCGGGCCAGACGCGTGCGGAAATCCGCAAACGTATCGATAAGAGCCAACAGCAGCACAATCAGAATCGTGGGCCAAGTGGTAATCAACAGTGCATAGAAGACTACCAACCAGAGCCCCTTCATCCCCTTGAGACCAATAATTCCGTGAATTAGCGCAATGCCCGCGATCAGCAGGGGTACCCAGGCGAGAATCGCCAGCCCCGGTAACGCCAGCAGCGAACCGATGATACCCAGCACCACTAGCGTCACCAGCTCCCGCGGGGTCAGTCGCAAGGAATGAAATTCCTCGCGAAAGCCACCCGGGTTATAGAGCCCCGCCTGCCAGCCTCGCGCTATGGCCAGGCAGGCGACGGCGAGCAGCAAGACAATGATGCCGCTGACACCGCCGATGACCAGGGTCGCGAGAGCCTCGGTGGAGATACCCTGACGGGTAAACTCATCCAGCATTTGCTGGACTTCCGGCGAACTCTGACTGAGCTGATCAAGCAGTGCTTCGGTGCCGCCCGGCGGCAGGAAGACGCCTAGCTGGATCATGGCGGCCCCGGCCAGGGACCCACCAATCAGTGCTTCAGGCCAACTCAGGCGCTCTCTAAGCACCACCGCCATCAGGGTCACCAGCAGCAGGGTTGCCAGGGGAATCACATCCCCCTGAACCCACCACCAGCCGGCAGGCAGGCCTGCCGCCAGGATCACCGGCAGAGCCGATGCCATGCCCTGGCGAAGCGTCACCAGGCCAGCAATAGCGGCGCTCATCCAGAACAGCCACGGCACCAGCCCTGATAGCGCGGCCCCTCCGACAGCGTAGGGCAGCCCCCGCATCATCCAGCGGGCAATCGACAGCATCACGCTAACGGCTTACTGGTGGCTATCGGAGTACGGCAGCAGAGCCAGGTAGCGCGCGCGCTTGATAGCGCTGGACAGCTGACGCTGGTAGCGTGCACGGGTACCGGTGATGCGGCTCGGAACGATCTTGCCAGTCTCGGTGACGTAGGCCTTAAGGGTGTCCAGATCCTTGTAGTCGATCTGCTTCACGCCTTCGGCGGTAAAACGGCAAAACTTACGGCGACGGAAAAAGCGTGCCATGTAAAAATCCTCCTGGCGGTGCGTATCAGTTAGCTTCTTCAGCGGTTTCGGTACGTTCGCGCGGCTTGTCTTCGCGGCGCGGACGCTTTTCTTCCGCCGGCTTCATCATCGGTGAAGCTTCGGTGATGGCTTCGTTGCAACGCACGACCAGGCTACGGATGATCGCATCGTTGAAGCGGAAGACATTCTCGATTTCTTCGAGGGTCTCGCCGCTGCACTCGACGTTCATCAGCACGTAGTGAGCCTTGTGGATCTTGTTGATCGGATACGCCAGGTGACGACGACCCCAATCTTCCAGACGATGAACGCTGCCGCCGCTCTCGGTAACGAGGCTGGTGTAACGTTCGACCATCGCCGGAACCTGTTCGCTCTGGTCCGGGTGGACCATGAACACGATTTCGTAATGACGCATAGTGTCTCCTTTCGGTTTGACAGCTTCCATAGGGCAGTAACGAAGTGAAGCCTTCGCCGCACCTGGGGAAGCAAGGAGTGATTTAACGGGTGTGTTGTCTGGTCGCAGTCCGACCAAGCCGGACAATTGTAGTGACCGGCCGACTAGCTTGCAAGCTGGCGCTGTCGTAGCGCCTCGAACAGGCAGATACCGGTCGCCACCGAGACGTTGAGGCTCGACACGCTGCCCACCATCGGCAGTTTGACCAGGGTGTCGCAGGCCTCGCGGGTCAGCCGACGCATGCCCTTGCCTTCAGCGCCCATCACCAGCGCGCAGGGGCCGTTGAAGTCGCCATCGAAAACACTGGCATTGGCCTCGCCGGCGGTGCCGGTGATCCACACCCCGTGTTCCTTCAGCTTGCCCATGGCGCGCGCCAGATTGGTGACCTGATAGACCGGCACGCTCTCGGCTGCACCACAGGCGACCTTGCGCACCGTGGCATTGAGTGGGGCGGCCTTGTCCTTGGGCACGATGACGCCATCAACGCCCGCCGCATCGGCGCTACGCAGGCAGGCACCGAAGTTATGCACGTCGGTGACGCCATCGAGGATAAGCAATAAGGGCGGCGCTTCCTTGGTCCAGCCATTGAGCCTCAGCCAAAGGGAGTCCTCGCCTTCGGCCGACAGCGGCGGACAAAAGGCCACGACGCCCTGATGCGCCGCACCCTGAGCCAGCGCATCGAGCGATTCGCGGGGCTGGAACTGGACACGGGTACCCAAGCGGCGAGCTTCGTCGAGCAACTCGGCGAGACGCGCGCCGGCATTGCCGTCCTGCACCCAGAGCTCACGCGGGGCTTCGCCCCTCGCCAACAGGGCACGTACCGCGTGCACACCATATACCGCATCAAGGCCAGAGGGCGCATTGGGTCCTCGCTGGCCGGGACGTCGTTTCATTATCGGCTATTCCTGATTGTTCAAAGCAACCCCATGTCAGGCGGCTGATCTCAGCGCCTGACATGCGCGACCGGCGTTAGCGCTTACCGCCACCGCGCGGCTTGCGCGGCCCGCGACGACGGCCCGACTTGGGTTTATCGCCCTTGGGCTTGTCACCTTGCGCCGGCTTGTCACCTTGCGGCTTGTCGCTGCTGGCCTGCTCGGTGCCTGGCTTGCGGCGCGGCGCCCGCTTTTGACGTGGTTTATCGTCGACCAGATCGAAGTCGATCTTGCGGTCGTCGAGATCGACCCGCGCCACCTTCACGGTAACACCGTCGCCCAACCGGTAGCTGACGCCGGAGCGCTCGCCCTTGAGGCGATGCTTCTCGGCCTCGTAGTGGTAATAATCTGAGGGCAGCGAGGTCACGTGCACCAGTCCCTCGACGTAGACATCGTCGAGGCGCACGAAGATACCGAACTGCGTCACCGAGGCGATGGTGCCCTCGAAGACATCACCGACCTTGTCGGACATGAACTCACACTTGAGCCAGTCTTCCACGTCCCGCGTCGCATCGTCGGCGCGACGCTCGGTCATCGAGCAATGCTCACCGAAGTGGACCATCTGCTCGAAGGAGTAAGGCGCCCAACGACTCGGCGGCTCGACGGGAGCGCCTTCAGCACGCAGTACGGTCGCCGTCTGGCGTGGCCCGCGAATCACCGAGCGAATGGCGCGATGCACCAGCAGGTCCGGATAGCGACGGATCGGCGAGGTAAAGTGGGCGTAGGCCGGGTAAGCTAGGCCAAAGTGCCCTTCGTTCTGTGGCGAATAGACCGCCTGATTCATCGAGCGCAGCATCACCGTCTGGATGATGTCGGCATCAGGACGGTCCTTGATGGCCTCACGAAGGGCCTGATAGTCCTGCGGCGTCGGCTCATCGCCCCCACCCAGGGACAGTCCCAGCTCGTTGAGGAACAACCGCAGGCGATCCAGGCGCTCAGGCGTCGGCGGCTGGTGAATACGATACAGCGCCGGCAGGTCGTGCTTGTCGAGGAAGCGCGCGGTGGCCACGTTGGCGGCCAGCATGCACTCTTCGACGATCTTGTGCGCGTCGTTGCGGGTGCGCGGCACGATGGCATCGATCTTGCGCTCTTCGTTGAAGAGAATCGCCGTCTCGGTGGTTTCGAAGTCGATGGCGCCACGTTCGCTGCGCGCGGTACGCAGCAACTTGTAGAGATCGTGTAGCTGCTCGATCGCCGGTACCAGCGAGGAATACTCGTCGCGCAGCGCCTTGCCTTCAGCGCTCTCCGGTTCCTGCAGGATCTTGCCGACCTTGTTATAGGTCAGACGCGCATGAGACTGAAAGACCGCCTCATAGAAACGGTAGCGGCTGATCGCACCAGTCTTTGAGATATTCATCTCACAGACCAGGGCCAGTCGATCGACCGCCGGGTTCAGCGAACACAGGCCATTGGAAAGCAGCTCAGGCAGCATCGGCACGACCTGACCGGGGAAATACACCGAGTTGCCGCGGACCAGTGCCTCCTCATCCAGGGGGCTGCCGGGGCGGACATAATGCGAGACGTCGGCGATGGCAACGATCAGCTTCCAGCTGCCCGACTTGGTCTGGTAGGCGCAGATGGCATCATCGAAGTCCTTGGCGCTTTCATCGTCGATGGTCACCAACGGCAAGTGGCGCAGATCGATACGATTCGCCTTATCGTCCTCGGCGACCTCAGCGGACATGGAGCCGATCTGCTCGTCCACCGCCGGTGGGAACTCATCCGGGATGTTATAGCTGCGGATGGCGATACCGATTTCCATGCCCGGGTCCATGCGCTCACCGAGCACCTCAGTGACTTCACCCACCGGCTGCTTGCGTGTCTCGGGCTGCTGAACGATACGTGCCGAAACCACCTGGCCGTCCTGAGCGCCACCGCTGGCACTATGAGGGATCAGCACTTCCTGGGTGATGCGGCTATTCTCGGGAATCAGCACTGCAAACTCGTCATTGTTCTGACGATAGATGCCTACCACTGTCTGGGTATTGCGGGCGATGACTTCAGCAATGGTGGCTTCGTCACGGCCGCGACGATCGCGTCCACTGACGCGCACCAGTACATGGTCACCGTGAAAAACACGGCGCATTTGGCGTGGCGGCAATACCAGGTCCGGCTTTTTGCCGTCGTCGCGGAGAATGAAGCCGAAGCCATCACGGTGCCCAAGTACCTTGCCCTTGATCAAATCGAGCTTGTCGATCAACGCATAGGCACCACGACGGTTGCGCAGCACCTGCCCGTCGCGCTCCATTGCCGCCAGGCGGCGGCGCACAGCCTCCTGCTGGTCTTCTTCTTCGAGGCCCAGCATCCGGCTCATGCTCTCATGCGTGATCGGCTTGCCTGCTTCTTCGAGGCGGCGGAGCAAATATTCTCGGCTGGGTACCGGATTGTCATACTTGTGGGCTTCACGTTCCGCGTGGGGATCGTCGCTGAGCGTCCACTGAGTCATACGCAAGGCGTCCTTGATAAGGGAAAAACGATGCACCACGGGCGTGAGGCAAGAATTCGTGTGTTCATTAACATCGCGCCAGTATAGCGTTGCAGCGAGCCTGACCCAACCATAACCGTGACCGGGCCTCAAGCACGCGACGAGTCGACCCACTCTGCCGATAACAAAAAAATCTCGCGCACACCCCGGCCCAAGTCTTGCATTGTCTTATGAAATCGGTATTATACCGCCCACTTGCCCGGGTGGCGGAATTGGTAGACGCGCTAGCTTCAGGTGCTAGTGTCCGTATGGACGTGGAGGTTCAAGTCCTCTCCCGGGCACCAACGATGATCCGAAAGCCTGATCATCACGGAATGAAGATTCCAACTGCAGTAATCCCGCAGGACCCGTTGATTCGTCAGCGGCACAGTATGGCTTGTGTTCGCCCAGGTGGCGGAATTGGTAGACGCGCTAGCTTCAGGTGCTAGTGTCCGTATGGACGTGGAGGTTCAAGTCCTCTCCTGGGCACCATCGAAACAGTCTTTTCTAGACTGCCTGGATGGCCCAGCACGCGAACACCAGCCAGCATGATGCGCCCGGGTGGCGGAATTGGTAGACGCGCTAGCTTCAGGTGCTAGTGTCTGTATGGACGTGGAGGTTCAAGTCCTCTCCCGGGCACCAATTCGCATCATGTATCTTCCCCCGCACGATATGTCCTCACCCTTCTGAATAGACAGTAACAGTGATCTCCCTGCCCGACTGGAAGACTGTCCTGCCCGTTTGGAAAACTGTATAGCTGAAAGAATGGCCAGAGGCCAACGCTTCAAGCGCTACTTTCCTTGTTCCTGAATACTCGGGGCTTTCCCCTGGACACCGCCGGCTTACCTTGCCCTGCCCCTGCTGCCGCGCCCCTGGGTCAGCTGTCATTACTGAACACGCGTGCAGCTACTGAAAGCGCCCAGGACGTCGCGCCACGGCTTGCAGGTCCCAGCCGTGCGTATCAACGTTACCTTCAAGCCGCCTCGCCACTTCCTGCGTCAACTGCGGGAAAAAGTCCAGGCCGGTGCGCGCCTCTATCTTGTCGACGCTAACCAGGAATCGATCCAGCGGCTCATTACCGCTGACTTGCTGAGGCATGATGAAGGCAATCACCCGAGGCGTTTGAGACGGCACGACCAGAATCTTGTAGAACGCCTCAGGCACCTGCGTAAAGCCTACCCGGTGAAAGACGCCCTCGAGAAAGTCTGCGGGGTAGATAGGCCCGGTAATCACCTGCAGAGTGCCAAAGCGAGGCACAAAGTGGTCCATCACCGCCTCCTCCAACCGCTGCCAAAGCTGGCGATTCAGGTTGGGGCGCTGAGGCGACATATTGCTCATCAGGAAGGTCTGCCGCTGAGCTTCGCGACCATGAACATTCGCAATGGCATAGTTGGGCGCCAGGTGACCACGATCATAGCCACTGCCCCGGTAACTGTCGGCACTCACCGGCCAGAGGGTGCGCCAGTCACGCTTGAAACCGGGACGATCACCGATTTGCGATGTGCCCGTGTCATTCAGCCAGTAGCTCACCCAAAGCGGATTGACCCTCAAGTCAGACCAGCCCACCAGGTATCCATCGTTGCGCAGTACACGATGCAGGTTCAGCGGGGTCGGTGACTCCCAGGTCGTCACCCCCTCCCAACTCAGGCTATTGCGATAATCGGCCTCCTGGCTGTACCAGAGCCCGGTGGCCACGGCCACGAACACACCAGCGATTAGCAGACGACCCAGTCCAGCGCGCGCCATCGACAACAATTTCCCCATTCACGCCCCCGGCTGTGGTTGCAGCATGCTCGACGCCAAGCCGGTTCATTCACCCGGCTGCCGCCTGGCCCGTGGTGGGCCGAGTGGCGGAGTATACCAGCGGACCGCTGCGGGCATAGACACGACGCAGACTGCGACCAATTGCCCCGTGGCGCCCCATTGATTCCCTACTTTCACCGTCATGCACTAAACTGGGGACGTCGAACTCCGTGAAACGCTACTGGTCGTAGTATTGAAAGTGGTAGTCAGACGGAATCGCCGCGAGGCTTAGCGTCCTCGCCAAAGCCAGAGGCGGTCCGAGCCGCCCTATATAATACCGTGATATGGGTCTCGCCCCTGGCAGGGCATCTGGAGACCCCAAAAATATCAACACCGAGGAGATACCATGGCTAATCAGAGTCGCCGCGACTTCATGCGTAACAGCCTGCTAGGCCTTGCCGCACTACCTCTGGGCGCCGGTATTCTGTCACGTCAGGCCCTGGCGCAGGACCTGCCGCGTCTGGACCCGGAAAACCCGCAAGCCAAGGCCCTGAACTATGTCGCCAAGGCAAGCGATGCCAGCGATCATCCGGCCTATGCTGAGGGCGAAAAATGCTCCAACTGCATGTTCTACAATGCAGAGAATCAAGGCTGTCAGCTGTTCCCGCAGAACAGCGTGGAGCCGGCCGGCTGGTGCCAGTCCTGGACCGCCGCGTAACGCAGCAATTTCGCCTTAACGGCGCCACAGGCTCGGGACACTCTCTTGCCCGAGCCACACGAAAGACCCGCCGGCCGGCGGGTCTTTTCGTTAAGTGGCTGCATCCAGCCTTAAGACCTGGCTAATGCCACGCCTTCCCGCAATGGCTCGCCGATAACCGCCACTGCCCTTAGTCAGGTGCTCCTTCATTGGGCAACGGCCACTGATAGCGTCTCGCCACCTCGTCACCTTCGATCGATTCGAGTCGCACCGTGAACCCCCAAAGCTGATGCAGGTAGCGCATTACCGGATAAACGCTTTTTTCCAGTGGCCGACGGCGGTCCTGAACATGACGAAGGGTCAGCGAGCGATCACCACGAATATCGGCGGCATAAACCTGGATATTCGGCTCACGTACCGACAGCGCATACTGTACCGACAGCGCCTCACGCACGCGTCGATAGCCACGCTCGTCATGGATCGCGGCCACCGTCAGCATCTCGTCCTGGTCGTCGTCGATCACATTGAACAGCTTGAGATCACGTATCACCTTGGGTGACAGAAACTGCTGGATGAACGACTCGTCCTTGAAGTTGCGCATCGCGAAGTGAAGCGTCTCGAGCCAATCGCTGCCGGCAATGTCGGGAAACCATTCGCGATCCTCGTCGGTCGGCGCTTCGCAGATGCGGCGAAGGTCGGTAAACATCGCAAACCCCAGAGCATAAGGGTTGATGCCATTGTAGTAGGGGCTATCGAATGGCTGCTGATGTACCACGGCCGTGTGCGACTGCAGGAATTCGAGAATCAGCCCCTCATCGACCAGCCCCTCATCGAACATCCGGTGCATGAGGGTGTAGTGCCAGAACGTGGCCCAGCCTTCGTTCATCACCTGAGTCTGGCGCTGCGGATAGAAGTACTGCGCCAGCTTGCGCACGATACGTACGATCTCCCGCTGCCAGGGCGCCAGCAGGGGAGCGTTCTTCTCGATAAAATAGAGCAGGTTCTCCTGAGGCTCAGGTGGATAGCGACCGGCCTGGTGCAGGCCCAGTGGATCGTCACTGTCATCCTGCGCGCCCTCGTCCAGGCCCCGACCGGCAAGCGGGATGGTACGCCACAGCATGTTGACCTGCGTCTGCAGGTATTCTTCGCGCTCGGCCTGGCGCAGCGCCTCTTCCTCCGCGGAAATTGGCGAGGGGCGTTTATAACGATCGACACCGTAGTTCTGCAGCGCATGGCAGGCATCCAGCAGTTGCTCCACCGCCACCACGCCGTGGCGCTCCTCGCACTCGGCCACGTATTTGCGCGCAAACACCAGGTAATCGATGATCGAACTGGCATCGGTCCAGGTGCGAAACAGGTAGTTGCCCTTGAAGAAGGAGTTATGGCCGTAACAGGCATGGGTCATGACCAACACCTGCATCATCAGCGTATTCTCTTCCATCAGATAGGCGATGCAGGGATCCGAGTTGATGACCAGCTCATAGGCAAGCCCCATCTGGCCGCGACGATAGGCCTGCTCGACCGACAGGAACTGCTTGCCGAACGACCAGTGATGGTAACCCACCGGCATGCCGACGCTGGCGTAGGCGTCCATCATCTGCTCGGATGTGATCACCTCGATCTGGTTGGGATAGGTATCGAGGCGATATTCGTCGGCTAGCCTTGCAATCTCGCGCTCGAACTCGGCGATCACCTCAAAATTCCAGTCCGAGCCGGTGGCGATGGGCGTCTTTCGGGTCTTGCTCATGCTGCCTCCTGGAGCCACTCAGGCCTCAACTTTGCGAAACAGCTCGCGAAACACTGGATAGATATCCCCCGGCTCGACGATCTGGCGCATGGCGAAACGTGAAGGAAAATCCTGTTCGACGGCCTCATATTCGTCCCACAACGCCTGATGGGCATGGGGTGTGATCTCGACGTAGGTGAAATAGGCGAGCTGTCGCATCAGCGACTTGGACAGGATTTCACGGCAGGTGGTGGAATCGTCGTCCCAGTTGTCGCCGTCGGAGGCCTGCGCGACATAAAGGTTCCAGTCCGCCGGGGGGTAACGGTCGCGGATGATCTCGTCGACCAGGGTCAGGGCACTTGAGACGATGGTGCCGCCGGTTTCCCGTGAGTAGAAGAACTCTTCCTCGTCGACCTCCTTGGCGGCGGTATGGTGGCGAACGAACACCAGCTCGACCTTCTCGTAGTTGCGTTCGAGAAACAGATAGAGCAGCAAGAAGAAACGCTTGGCGATGTCCTTGTGGGATTGCGTCATCGACCCCGAGACATCCATCACGCAGAACATCACCGCCTTGTTGGATGGCGTGGGCTGGTTGACCAGGTTGTTGTAGCGAAGATCATAGGTATCGATGAAGGGGACCGACTCGAGTCGCTTCTCGAGCCGTTCGATCTCGTCCTTGAGCTCCTGGATGCGCGAAGGATTGCGCAGCACGGGATCCTTGCGCTCTTCTTCCTCCAGAGCCTCCATGGCCTCGCGCAGGGCCCGACGGATCGGCGCACGCATGGCGATGCGCCTGGCCTGCGCCTCACGCATCGAGCGGACGATATTAATCCTCGATGGTACGCCTTCGCGGGAAATGCCGGCCCGCACCGGCTTCACTTCCTCCAGGTCCATCAGTTGCTTGCGTTCGAGATGAGGTAGCTCGAGGCCATCGAAGACAAAATCGAGAAACTCATCGCGGGTCAGGCTAAAGGCAAACTCGTCCAGCCCTTCCCCCTGGTTGGACGCCCCACCCTCGCCGCTGCCATCGCCTCCGCCGCCGCCACTGGGGCGACGTAGCCGATCGCCTTCATCGAACTCCCGGTTGCCAGGACTGACGATGGAACGATGCCCGCCCTGCCCGTGCTGAAAGACCGGCTCGGAGATATCCCGCGTCGGGATCGACACCTTTTCCCCGTGCTGCATATCGGTGATCGAACGCCGATTGACGGCTTCCTCGACCGAGCGCTTGATGTGCGTGCGGTAGCGATCAAGAAAGCGCTGCCGATTGACCGCACTCTTGTGCTTGGCGTTGGCCCGTCGATCGATGAAATAACTCATGCTGCCCTCCCGGCGCCTCGCGCCGCTGGCCGGGCCAATCCCCGGCCCGGCGATGCGCTCCACAGCGCTATCACACCCGTCTCAGTAACGCGCGTGACGATGACGCGTTACTGGGACTTGCGAACGCGCAGGTACCATTCCGACAATAGGCGCACCTGTTTCTCGGTGTAGCCACGATCGACCATCCGCGCGACGAAGTCCTCGTGCTTCTTCTGGTCCGACTGAGAGGCCTTGGCATTGAAGGAGATCACCGGTAGCAATTCCTCGGTGTTGGCAAACATCTTCTTCTCGATCACGCCCCGCAGCTTTTCGTAGGACCCCCAACTGGGGTTCATGCCGTTATTCTGGGCCCGAGCCCGCAGCACGAAATTGACCACTTCGTGACGGAAATCCTTGGGATTGGAGATGCCCGCCGGTTTCTCGATCTTCTCGAGTTCCTCGTTGAGTGACTGGCGATTGAAGAGCTCACCGGTCTCCGGGTCACGATACTCCTGATCCTGAATCCAGAAATCCGCGTAGGTGACGTAGCGATCGAAGATGTTCTGGCCATACTCGGAGTAGGACTCCAGGTAGGCGGTCTGAATCTCCTTGCCGATGAAGTCGACGTAACGCGGCGCCAGGAACTCCTTGATGAAGCGCAGATAGCGCTCGAAGACCTCCTTGGGTAACTGCTCCTGCTCCAGGCGCTGCTCCAGCACATAGAGCAGATGCACCGGGTTGGCGGCGATCTCATGGGTGTCGAAGTTAAATACCTTGGAAAGGATCTTGAAGGCGAAGCGAGTCGACAGCCCGGTCATGCCTTCATCAACACCGGCACTATCCCGGTATTCCTGGATCGACTTGGCCTTGGGGTCGGTGTCCTTGAGGTTGCGGCCGTCATAAACCCGCATCTTCGAGTAGATGCTCGAGTTTTCGGGCTCCTTGAGCCGGGAAAGCACCGTGAACTGGGCCAGCATGCGCAGCGTATCCGGTGCACAGGGTGCCTTGGAAAGCGAGGAGTGCTCCATCAGCTTCTGATAGATCTTGACCTCTTCGGTCACCCGCAGACAGTAAGGGACCTTGACCATGTAGACACGGTCGAGAAAGGCCTCGTTGTTGCGGTTGTTACGAAAGGTCTGCCATTCGCTTTCATTGGAGTGCGCCAGCACGACACCCTCGAAGGGAATGGCGCCCATCCCCTCGGTGGGGTTGTAGTTGCCTTCCTGGGTCGCCGTCAGCAGCGGATGCAGCACCTTGATCGGTGCCTTGAACATCTCGACGAATTCCATCAGGCCTTGGTTGGCCTTACACAGCCCACCCGAAAAGCTGTAGGCGTCCGGATCATCCTGGGAGTAGAGCTCGAGCTGGCGAATATCGACCTTACCCACCAGTGAGGAAATATCCTGATTGTTTTCATCGCCGGGTTCGGTCTTGGAGATACCGATCTGGTTAAGCCGTGACGGGTAGAGGCGCACCACCCGGAACTGGGTAATATCGCCGCCGTACTCCTTGAGACGCTTGGCGGCCCAGGGCGACATCACACTCTTCAGGCAGCGCCTGGGAATCCCGTATTCGGTCTCGAGAAGCTCGCCATCTTCCTCCGGCGAGAAAAGCCCAAGCGGTGACTCGAATACCGGCGAGCCCTTGATGGCATAGAAAGGCACTCGTTCCATCAAGAGCTTGAGGCGTTCGGCCAGGGACGACTTGCCGCCCCCGACCGGGCCCAGCAGATAGAGGATCTGCTTGCGCTCCTCGAGGCCCTGAGCGGCATGGCGGAAGTAGGCGACGATCTGCTCGATGGCCTCTTCCATGCCATAGAATTCAGAAAACGCCGGGTAGCGGCGAATCACCTTGTTGGAAAAGATACGGGATAGCCGGGAATCCTTGGCAGTATCAATCACCTCGGGCTCCCCGATCGCCACCAGCATACGCTCGGATGCCGAGGCGTAGGCGGTTGGATCGCTACGACAGAGCTCCAGGTACTCCTTAAGACTGAGTTCTTCCTGCTGAACGCGTTCATAGCGATTCTGGACATGATCGAAGATGCTCATCGAAGCCTCCTTAAGCACGATTCCTCGACGATGACGGGAACTGTCAGTTCGAGGAGGGCACACCTATCAGCGTAGACAGAATCGGTTGCCAGGGACTTACTGCTCACTTCAACGCAACCATCATCTGGCGCTACTGACTCATAAGAGCGCAGAAGCGGGACCAAGGTTCGTTGAAAATCGATGAGATTTTGAACGCTAGACGAAAAACATCGGCCGCCGAGCCATGGCGGCCGACACAGAGATGACCAGGCGGGTAGGACATGCGGCTCAGACGTGGCTCAGCGCCTCACGGATATCGCCGAGCAGCACATCGAGCAACTGGGTGCTGGTATTCCAGGAGCACACGAAACGCGCACCGCCAGCTCCGATAAAGGTGTAGAAGGTCCAGCCACTCGCCTTGAGGTGAGCGATGGCGGCCGGCGGCAAGCTGACGAAGACGCTGTTGGCCTGAGTCGGGAACATGGCGTGGACCCCGGGCAGCCCTAACAGGCCATCGGCCAGATAGCGGGCCATGGCGTTCGCGTGTTCCGCATTGGTACGCCAGGCGCCACTTTCCAGAAGTCCGAGCCAGGGTGCCGCAATAAAGCGCATCTTGGAGGCCAACTGGCCAGCCTGCTTGCAACGGTAGGCAAAGTCCTCGGACAGTTCCCGGTTGAAGAACAGGATCGCCTCGCCCATCGCCATGCCGTTCTTGGTTCCCGAGAAGCACAGCGCATCGATCCCCACCTGCCAGGTCAACTCGGCGGGCGATACATTGAGCGCCGCACAGGCATTGGCGAAACGCGCGCCATCCATATGCAGGCGCAGGTCATGCTTGTCGGCCATGGCACGAATCGCCCGCAGCTCATCGAGGCTGTAGAGGGTGCCCACCTCGGTGGCCTGAGTCAGCGAGATCACCCGGGGTTTGGGGTAGTGGATATCGCTGCGCTTGGTGACCAGCGCCTCGATGCCCTCGGGCGTCAACTTGCCATTCTCGCCCGGCGACGTCAGCAACTTGGCACCGTTGGAGAAGAATTCCGGTCCGCCGCATTCATCGGTCTCGATATGGGCGAGTTCATGACAGATCACGCTGTGGTAGCTGCGCCCCATGGCCGCCAGCGTCAACGAATTGGCGGCGGTTCCATTGAAAACGAAGAAGGCGTCACAGTCGTAATCGAAGAGTTCACGGAAGCTATCGGCCGCCCGCTCGGTCCAGCTGTCGTTGCCATAAGCGAGATCATCGCTTCGATTGGCTTCGAGCAGGTATTCCATGGCCTCTGGACAGATCCCGGAGGTATTGTCACTGGCCAGATAGCGCGGAGTGCAGTCGGATTCCATCTGAGGTGTCCTTACACACAGTGTTCACGAAGGCGCATTGCGAAGGGATGCATCGCCATGCCCTGGCAGTCGGCGTGGATGGCACGCCGGCACCAGTCTATCACCGCCAGAGAGACCGAACCTGCCGAGCATTACACGCAGCTCATGGGGCGCTAGAGACGTGCTGCCAGCCGGGTTCCCTGATCAATGGCCCGTTTGGCATCAAGCTCCGCCGCCTTGTCAGCACCACCAATCAGGTACACGGCAACGCCGGCGGCCTCAAGCGGCCCGAAAAGCTCACGCACCGGCTCCTGGCCGGCGCAGACCACGATGCTGTCGACCTCGAGCAGGCGAGGCTCATCTGCCACCTTCAGATGCAGTCCATTATCGTCGATGGCCAGGTACTCACAGCCGGCCAGGGTCTCGACACCACGGTGGCGCAGCGAGGCACGATGCACCCAGCCAGATGTGGTCCCCAGCCCCTTGCCGGGCTTGCTGGTCTTGCGCTGCAGAAGCGTGACATGCCGGGCCGCCTGCGGGCGCTCAGGGGCGGCGAGCCCAGCCCCATCACGCGCCTTTAGATCCACACCCCACTCGCGACACCAGGCGTCCAATGCCTGTCCCTGGCCCGACGCATCATCCTGCGAGGCATCACTCTCCAGAGGATGAGTCAGCAGCTCCGCAACATCGAAACCGATGCCACCGGCACCGATGATCGCCACCCGCGGCCCGACCCGCTCGGGGTGCTGGATCGCCTCGGGATAGCTCAGCACACTGGGATGCTCGCTACCGGGCAAATCGAGGTGGCGCGGTCGCACACCGCTGGCCAGCACCACGGCCGAGAACCCGGCAAGCGTTTCTAGGCTCGCCTGCGTATTGAGGCGTACCTCGACGCCGTATTTGTCGAGCATCACCCTGAAGTAACGCAACGTCTCATCGAACTCCTCCTTGCCGGGAATTCGCCGTGCGTGATTGAACTGCCCACCTATCTCACCGGCACTCTCGAAGAGCACCACTCGATGCCCCCGGCCGGCGGCAGTAACCGCCGCCGCCAGCCCCGCCGGGCCGGCGCCGACCACGGCGATATCCTGCGGTGTGTCGGCCGGCGTGATCGATAACTCAGTCTCGTGGCAGGCTCGCGGATTGACCAGACAGGAGGTCAACTTGCCCTGGAAGGTGTGATCGAGACAGGCCTGATTACAGGCGATGCAGGTGTTGATCTCGTCGCTGCGCCCGCCCTGCGCCTTGGCTACCCAGTCTGGGTCCGCAAGGAAAGGCCTCGCCATGGACACCAGGTCGGCATGCCCCTCAGCCAGCACTCGCTCGGCGACTTCCGGCATGTTGATGCGATTGGTGGTGATCAAGGGCACCGACAGTTCGGCTTTCATGCGCCGCGTCACCTCGGTGAAGGCGGCCCTGGGCACGCTGGTGACGATGGTCGGCACCCGTGCCTCGTGCCAGCCGATACCGGTATTGATGAGATCCACGCCGGCGGCTTCGAGTGCATGCCCCAGCTTGACCACTTCCTGCCAGCTACTGCCCTCCTCGACGAGATCGAGCATCGAGAGCCGAAAGATGATCAGGAAGTCCGCGCCCAGTGCAGCGCGGATGCGCTTTACGATCTCCACCGCAAAGCGCATGCGAGCATCGAAATCGCCGCCCCAGTCATCCGTGCGCTGATTGGTGCGCCGACACAGGAACTGGTTGATCAGGTAGCCCTCGGACCCCATCACCTCGACTCCATCATAGCCCGCATCAGCCGCCAGGCGCGCACAACGCACATAATCGTCGATCTGCTGCTCGACCTCATCACGCTCGAGCGCCCTGGGGCTGAAGCCATTGATCGGCGCGCGAATCGCCGAAGGCGCCACCAGCTCGGGCGAATAGGCGTAGCGTCCCGCATGCAGGATCTGCAGACAGATACGCCCACCCTCCTTGTGCACCGCCTCGGTCACAGGACGGTGATGGAGGGCTTCATGCGCCTCGGTCAACTTGGCAGCGCCCTGAAACACCGCGCCTTCGGGGTTAGGGGCGATGCCACCGGTGACGATCAGCCCGACACCGGCTCGGGCACGCTCGGCATAGAAGGCGGCCAGCCGGGCAAAGCCCTCTGGAGCTTCCTCGAGGTTGGTATGCATCGAGCCCATCAGTACACGGTTGGGCAGGGTGATGGCGCCCAGCTTGAGCGGCTGGAAAAGATGCGGGTAGGTCGTCACGGCGAGTCCTCGCACAGGGGTACGGCTGGAATTCAAACAACCGTATGACAGTCGAGCCAAGGTCGCAAGACGGCCAAGGTCGAGCGTCTGCCAATCAGGGCTTGAGAGTGGTGCGGGGGAGGTTTCGACGCAAGGTCTGAAAAAGGTAGGGCTAAAACGACAAACCCCCAAGCGACTAGGCTCGGGGTTAATATCGGGTATCGAAATGGCGGACCGGACGGGACTCGAACCCGCGACCTCCGGCGTGACAGGCCGGCATTCTAACCAACTGAACTACCGGTCCGCGTGGTGGGTGATACTGGACTCGAACCAGTGACCCCCAGCATGTGAAGCTGGTGCTCTAACCAACTGAGCTAATCACCCACGTATTCGACAGGCTTGATGTGCTTGAATGACCGATGGCGGACTGGACGGGACTCGAACCCGCGACCTCCGGCGTGACAGGCCGGCATTCTAACCAACTGAACTACCAGTCCATATTAAGCAATTTCGCTAATGCGATCTGCTCAGGTCATCGAAACAACACTTGCCTTGCTACTGCACTTGCATGGGTACTGCTCATTGATACAAGAAAAAGTGGCGGACTGGACGGGACTCGAACCCGCGACCTCCGGCGTGACAGGCCGGCATTCTAACCAACTGAACTACCAGTCCACTTTTTCCTTTTACGTCTCCAGGGCATCTCGGCGAGATGGTGGGTGGTACTGGGCTCGAACCAGTGACCCCCAGCTTGTAAGGCTGGTGCTCTTCCAACTGAGCTAACCACCCTTGGGGACGTGGCGCTGCATTCTACAGGCCATTGGATCAAAGTCAACGCCCGGCGCGTAATTAATTCATCTGAGGCCAGCGCTAATTTTACAGGGCTTTCATCAACTTGGCGCCTTCGAAGAATCCAAAGAAGCCGCAAGCCACGCCATGCGCGGTTAGTGGCGTTTCCCAAGGCCTGGCCACACCTCCTGCAGGCTATTCAAAACTATCTACAGAACTTTCCCAGTCTCCTCTCCCGCCTTATCGAGGCATAGGCTTATCCAAGTCTCAGCGTTCCTGATCTTCACCACTCGACGGCGTCACCGATGGCGTCGACTGACAATAGGCCATATGTGCGGCAATTTTATCAGCCGCCTCGCGTATCAAATCTTCCTGGCGCAACCCACTGCGCCGGGTTGGCAGCCAGTCGTGATCTCCCGACTCAAGGAAGTGCACGTCGGCGCAAGCAGGTAGCACATATCCTTCCACTTCCTCACGGCGACCAAAGGGGTCACGAGTGCCCTGTAATACCAGCGTCGGACAGTCGAGTGCAGGCCAATGGCCCAGCCGGGTGCGCTCAGGCTTTCCCGGCGGGTGAAAGGGATAACCACACAGCGCCAGCCCCGCGACACGCCGGCTACTCTGATGCGACTGGTCTGGCTGTTTGCTCAAGGTGTTATCGCCTCGCTCGGCAGCCAACAGGCTCGCCACGCGCCCACCCATCGACTTGCCACCAAGCCAGGGCGCGGGCAGCCCCGCCTGTGACACGATGTCGCACCAATCGGCCATTTCTTCCACCAGGCGCTCGACCTTGGGCGGTGGTCGCCGACGCCCTTCGCGGCGCATCTGCTGCATATAGCCAAACTCGATCGCCATCACCTGCACCCCTGCCTCAACCAGCGACTGACGAAGCGAGACAAGAAACGCCGAGTCCTGACCGGCGCCCGCGCCATGCGCCAATAACAATCGCCCATGGCGGGCCTGACCGCTGACCTCGAGCGTTCCTCTGCCCTCGACCCACCAGCGACCCGTTTGTCCCTGGGCGAGTAGGCGGGCGATATCAGATAGCGTTTGTAGCGACTCGCTGGCATCAATGGGATATGCCACTTACCCTCCTATTGATAACTAAAACCGCATGATCTTGTGATGCAGTGAGCATGAGTGCTGGGCTAGAATCGCACTCAGACTCTTGATCTGCATCATTATGGTGGAGGCATATCTCGGGCAAACTGCCGCTTGGACGTCTCCCCCAACACCGCGTTCGATGGGAACCTGACATGAACACAGCATTTGAGCATCCGACCTACAACTACAAGGTGGTTCGGCAGTTCGCGATCATGACGGTGGTATGGGGCATCATAGGCATGAGCCTTGGTGTGATCATTGCTGCTCAACTGGTCTGGCCAGAACTCAACCTTGGATTGCCCTGGACGAGCTTCGGCCGTCTGCGCCCCTTGCATACCAACGCCGTCATCTTCGCCTTTGGCGGCTCAGCCCTGATGGCTACCTCGTACTACGTGGTGCAGCGCACCTGTCAGGTTCGCCTCTTCTGCGACAAGCTCGCCGCCTTTACGTTCTGGGGCTGGCAGGCAGTGATCGTATCGGCTGTCATCACGCTGCCGCTGGGCTACACCACCTCCAAGGAGTATGCCGAGCTCGAGTGGCCGATCAACATCCTGATCGCGGTCGTCTGGATCAGCTATGCCATCGTCTTCCTGGGGACCATCAAGCAGCGCAAGACCTCGCATATCTACGTGGCGAACTGGTTCTATGCCGCTTTCATCCTGACCGTGGCTGTCCTGCACGTCGTCAACAACGCGGCCATCCCCGTCGGGGCCTTCAAGTCCTACTCGATCTATCCCGGGGCGGTAGACGCCATGGTCCAGTGGTGGTGGGGCCACAACGCGGTGGGCTTTTTCCTGACGGCAGGCTTCCTTGGCATGATGTACTACTTCGTGCCCAAGCAGGCTGAGCGCCCGATCTACTCCTATCGCCTGTCGATCGTTCACTTCTGGGCGCTGATCACCACCTACATGTGGGCGGGTGCTCACCACCTGCACTACACCGCTCTGCCCGACTGGGCACAGTCGCTGGGCATGATCATGTCGATCATCCTGCTGGCCCCCTCCTGGGGCGGCATGATCAACGGCATGATGACCCTTTCCGGCGCCTGGCATAAATTGCGCACGGACCCCACCCTGCGGTTCCTGGTGGTGGCGCTGTCGTTCTACGGCATGTCCACCTTCGAAGGACCGATGATGGCCATCAAGACCGTCAACGCCCTGTCCCACTACACTGACTGGACGATCGGTCACGTGCACGCTGGCGCCTTGGGCTGGGTGGCCATGATCACCATCGGTTCCATGTATCACCTGATTCCGCGGCTGTACGGCGAAACGCAGATGCACTCTACCCAGCTGATTGCCGTGCACTTCTGGCTCTCGACCATTGGCACCGTGCTCTATATCGCCGCCATGTGGGTCAACGGCATCCTGCAGGGCCTGATGTGGCGAGCGGTCAACGCCGACGGCACGCTGATGTACACCTTCGTTGAAGCCCTCGAGGCCAGCCACCCAGGCTATGTAGTGCGCTGGATCGGCGGCCTGTTCTGGGTCGTCGGCATGCTGCTCATGGCAATGAACGTCTACATGACGGTCAAGCGCAGCAACACCGAGTCCCAGCCGCTTCCTCAGACCGCCTGAACACAGGGAACCTGCACCGATGAGACACGAGATAGTCGAAAAGAACGTGGGTCTGCTTGCCGTGCTGATTCTGGTGGTGATCAGTTTCGGTGGCCTGGCGGAAATCGTACCGCTGTTCTTCCAGAAGGAAACCACCCAGCCGGTGGCGGGCCTCGAGCCGCTGACGCCGCTGGAGCTCGAGGGCCGCGATATCTATATCCGCGAAGGCTGCGTTGGCTGCCACTCGCAGATGATCCGGCCCTTCCGCGCCGAGACCGAGCGCTACGGTCACTACAGCGTGGCCGGCGAGTTCGTCTACAACCATCCTTTCCTGTGGGGGTCCAAGCGCACCGGACCTGACCTGGCAAGGGTCGGTGGTCGGTATTCAGACGACTGGCACCGGGCACACCTTTATGACCCGCGCGATGTCGTGCCGGAGTCCAAGATGCCTGCGTATCCCTGGCTGTTCGACAACACACTCGATGGTGAAAGTACCGAAACCAAGATGCGGGCACTGCAGAGCATGGGCGTCCCCTACACCGACGAGCAGATTGAAGGCGCCGGTAGCGAAGTGCGCGGCGAGCAAGAAATCACCGCGCTGGTGGCCTACCTGCAGCAGCTTGGAACCGTACTCAAGGGTGCGCGTTAATCATGGATATGGGCACCTTTCGCGGCATCACCACCTTGCTGATCCTGATCGCCTTTATCGGCATCGTGGTATGGGCCTATTCGAAGCGTCGCCGCCGGGACTTCGACGAGGCGGCCCATCTGCCCTTCGCCGACGAGCAGGAAGACACGCAGCGTGACGACTTTACCTCGCCCGACGAGGTGGATTCCCGACAGGACAGGGGAGACAAGAACACATGAATAACCTATGGGGCGATTCCCTTTCAGGCTTCTGGAGTGGCTGGATCATCGTCATCACGCTGGGCACCATTGCCTTCTGCTGGTGGATCCTGTTCGCCAACCGCAAGACCGACAAGGTCCCAGATGCCGAAGGCAACGTAGACACCACTGGCCACCAGGCCGATGGCATAGAAGAGTACGACAACCCGCTGCCGCGCTGGTGGTTTATGTTGTTCGTCGGCACGATCATCTTCTCGCTCGGCTACCTTGCCCTGTATCCGGGGCTTGGCAACTACGCCGGCCTGCTTGGCTGGACCCAGGAAAACCAGTGGGACAAGGAAGTGGCTCGCGCCGAGGAGCGCTATGCGCCGATCTTTGCCAAGTACAATGACATCCCGGTACCGGAGCTTGCCCAGGATGCCGAGGCGATGCAGGTCGGCGAGCGCATCTACCTCAATAACTGCGCGGTCTGTCACGGCTCCAACGCCCAAGGGGGCTACGGCTTCCCCAATCTGACAGACGACGCCTGGTTATACGGCGGTACGCCAGAAGCCATCAAGACCACCCTGACCAATGGGCGCAATGGCTTGATGCCTGCTTGGCAGCAGCTGGGTGAGACCAACATCAACAATGTGGCCAATTACGTGCTGGCGTTGTCCGGTGCCGACCATGACGCCGAGGCTGCCGCCAAGGGTCAGCCGATCTTCGCCGCCTCCTGTGTCGCCTGCCATGGACCAGAAGGCAAGGGCAACCAGGCACTCGGCGCCCCCGACCTGACCGATGACATCTGGCTCTACCGCCAACCTGGCCAACCGCTTCTCGAGGCCGTCCTGCAGACCTTACGCAACGGACGTAACGGCCACATGCCGGCTCAGGCGCCCTACATCGGTGAAGACAAGGTGCACCTGGTCGCTGCCTACGTCTACAGCCTCTCGAACTAACCCCTCTCGACCGCCAGGTGCGTCTCGCCGTCGCACCGGGCCTTCTTAAGGTTCCCGACCGCTACAATGGCCATGAGCCCGGCATACGCCGGGTCTCCCAGAGCCCCGAGCCGATGCGGTGATGCCATGTCCGACAGGATTCCCACTCAAGATGTAACGACAGACGCTGGCGTCGGTCATCACGACCCCGCGAACGCTACGTCGACCGATATGTACGCCAGCCGCCGTCATATCTACGTACGCGAGATCAAAGGCGTCTTCCAGCGTCTGAGGCGCGTCTCCAACTGGGTGCTGATGGGCCTTTTCTTCGGGCTGCCCTGGCTCTCCTGGAACGGCCAACCGCTGATTCTCTTCGACCTGCCCGCCCGCCAGTTCCATATCTTTGGAGGCACCTTCTACCCGCAGGAGTTTATGCTACTCTCCTGGCTCTTGATCATCTGCGCCTTCGGGCTCTTCTTCATCACCGTCTTCGCTGGCCGTGTATGGTGCGGCTATACCTGCCCACAGAGCGTCTGGACCTGGCTCTACATCTGGGTCGAGAAAGTCACCGAGGGACGCCGCAACCGCCGTATCAAGCTCGATCAGCAGCCCATGAGCCTCGACAAGGCCTGGCGCAAGGGTGCCAAGCACCTGATGTGGCTCGCCATCGCACTG
The DNA here is from genome assembly GCF_012062845.1 of Halomonas salinarum. GTDB lineage: Bacteria > Pseudomonadota > Gammaproteobacteria > Pseudomonadales > Halomonadaceae > Onishia > Onishia salinarum. The sequence goes on along the minus strand of NZ_WWNB01000016.1, from coordinate 55,112 downwards.
GCAACCGGGCTCACCTTCGTCGGCTATTTTACCCCTATTCAAGGGCTGGTCGCCGACCTGGCACACGTTGAGGTTGGCGGCTGGGCACTGTTCTGGATCGGCTTCTTCACCATCTTCACTTACTTGAACGCCGGCTGGCTGCGTGAGCAGGTGTGCATCTACATGTGCCCCTATGCCCGCTTCCAGTCGGTGATGTTCGACCAGGATACCCTGATCGTCTCCTACGATGCCGCCCGCGGCGAGCCGCGGGGTCCACGCAAGAAGCGCCTTAGCCATGAAGAGGCGCGAGCGGCCGGTCACGGCGACTGTATCGACTGCGACCTATGCGTGCAGGTCTGCCCCACCGGCATCGATATTCGTGATGGCCTGCAATACGAGTGCATCAGCTGCGCGGCCTGCATCGATGCCTGCGACAGCGTCATGGACAAGATGGGCTATCCCCGTGGCCTGATCCGTTATACCACCGAGCATGCCCTGGAAGGCGGCAGGACCCATATCCTGCGCCCACGACTGATCGGCTACCTGGCCGCCCTGATCGTGATGATCGGGCTCTTTGCCTGGGCGGTGAACGACCGCCCTACCCTCGAGTTCGATATCGAGCGCGACCGTAACCAGCTCTACCAGATGACTCAGGACGGGCTGATCAGTAATGCGTATACCCTGACCATTCGCAACCTGGATGATCGCGCGCATACCTATCGCATCAGCATGCAGGGCTTGCCGGGTATTGAACTGATCGGCAACGAAGCGGTTACCATCGGCGCGGGCGAAAGCCGCCTGGTCACTCTGCAGGCCGCCGTCGACGCCGACGTCATCAGCCGACCCAGCCACGAATTACAGGTCATCCTCGAAGCCAGCGACGAGGATATCCGCCAGGCACGCGAAACCCGCTTCATCGGACAGATCAGGAGATGACCTTGACTTCACAATCGCCCCAGCCCTGGTACAAGGAATTCTGGCCCTGGATGATCCTTGGCGTGCTGGCCTCTTCGGTCATTGCCGGCACCACCTTCCTGGTGCTCTCGATCACCAGCTACGATGGCATGGTCGAGGACAACTATTACAAGTCAGGCCTCGCCATCAATCAGGTCATCGCCCAGGATCGCCGCGCCACCGAGATGGACATGGCCGCCGCGGTGCGTGTCGATGATCTCACCGGGGATGTGAACGTTGACCTTAGTGGAGAGGCCCGGCCTGAGCGTCTCCTGCTGACGCTGATCTTCCCCACTCGCGATGATCGTGATCAGCAGTTGATCCTCGAGCATGTCCGCGATGGGCACTATGTCGGCCAGGCGCCCAGACAGCTCGAGTACCGCTGGTACCTGCAGCTGGCCCCCGATGTTGAGTCGCCAGAATGGCGCCTGCAAGGTGAAGCCACCTTCCCAAGCGATAATGCCTTCCAGATGAAGGCTCAGGTGCCCGACGAGGGCTAAATGGCCATGATCGCATCGCGTGTTATTCCAATATTGCCCGCGACCCCATGAGTGTCGAGGCGACGTCACCGGCGGGCGTCGACACCGGCTGCTATCACTGTGGTAACCCAGTGCCTGCCGGTGCGCCCTGGCGGCTGGTACTGGATGGTCAGTCGCACCCGCTGTGCTGCCCGGGTTGCGAGGCGGTGGCCCATGCCATCGTCGAGGGAGGGCTCTCGAGCTACTACCGCTTTCGCACCGAGCTCCCCGAACCACCGGCGAACGATTCCAGCAGCTTATCCGCCCGCGCCGAGACCTGGCAGGTCTTCGACGACCCGGCACTGCAGAGTGAGTTCGTTCACGCCGATGGCGATAGCCTGACCGCGACGCTCGCCGTCGACGGCATCACCTGTGCGGCCTGCGCCTGGCTGATCGAGCACCGCCTGAATGCACTGGATGGCGTCACCGCCAGCGCCGTGAACCTGACCCACCACCGCCTGAGCGTCAGCTGGGACCCACAGCGTACCGCGCTCTCAAGGCTCCTCGCCGAGCTCGCCGCCATCGGCTACCCGGCCCAACCCTACGAGCCCGACCAGGCTCAGCAACGCCTCAAGCAGGAAGAGCGCATGAGCGTGCGCCGGCTGATCGTGGCTGCGGTGGCGATGATGCAGGTCATGATGTTTTCGGTACCGATTTACGTCAGCGACCCGGGCGAGCTGTCCACGGACTTCCTGGCGCTATTTCACTGGCTGTCCTTCGCGCTGGCAACGCCGGTGGTGCTGTTCTCGGCGGCGCCTTTCTTCCGTGGCGCCCTGCGCGACCTTCGAACCCGCACTCTGGGCATGGACGTGCCGGTCTCGCTGGCGATCGGCGGCGCCTATCTGGCCAGTGGCTATGCGGTAATCGCCGGTTACGGCGAGGTCTACTTCGATTCGGTCGCCATGTTCACCTTTTTCCTGCTCTTCGGGCGCTATATCGAGATGCGCGCCCGACGCCGCAGCGGCCACAGTGGCAACGCCCTGAGCGGGGTACTGCCCGCCTCGGCGGTGCGCCTTGAGGCCGACGGCGCCGAGCGCGTCCTGCCCGCCAATCGTCTGGTGGCCGGCGACCGGGTGCTGGTCCGCCCCGGTCACGGCGTGCCCGCCGACGGGGTGATCGAGGACGGCACCTCGAGCCTGGATGAATCGATGCTGACCGGCGAATCCCAGCCGGTCACTCGCCGCACCGGCGACACCATCACCGGCGGTAGCCACAACGTCGACAGCCCACTGGTGGTGCGTGTCACCCATGCCGGGCACGACGCCCGCGCCGCGGCGATTATCGACCTGACCGACCGCGCCTTCGCCAAGCGGCCACGCATCGCCGAGCTTGCCAGCCGCTGGGCACACTTGTTCGTGCTGCGCCTGCTGGTGGTTAGCCTGGGGGTCGCCATTGCCTGGACCTTCATCGACCCCTCCCGGGTACTATGGGTGACGCTATCCGTGCTGGTGGTCACCTGCCCCTGCGCGCTGGCACTGGCCACCCCCACAGCGCTGACGGCGGGCCATGGGCGGCTGAGCCGCCGTGGCTTCCTGATTACCCGTTCCCACGCCCTCGAGGGGCTCGCCCAGGCCGGTCGTGTCGTCTTCGACAAGACCGGCACCCTGACCACCGGCCACATGACGCTGGACGACACACGGCCCCTGGAAAGTCTCGCGCCCGAGCGGGCGCGTGCCATCGCCGCGGCGCTGGAGGCACACTCAGAACACCCCATCGCCCGTGCATTTGTCCCCTACCGAGATGCCACCATCAGTGCCGACGCGCTGGTCAATCGTCCCGGACAAGGGCTGGAGGGCCACCTGGAAGGGGAACGCTGGCGGCTGGGCAAGCCTGACTTCGCGGCCTTCCCCGATACGCCATCGCCGCCGGGGTCCGGGCGCTGGCTCCTGCTGGCTTGCAATGGGAAGCCAAAGGCCTGGTTCGCGCTGAACGACACCGTACGCGACGATGCACTGGCCACCGTGCAGGCCCTCAAGCACCTGGGGCTCACGGTCGAGCTGCTCTCAGGCGACCACGAGACAGCCGTTGCCGACCTCGCCCACCGGCTCGGGATCGACGACTGGCAGGCCGGCGCCAGCCCCGAGAGCAAACTCGCCCATGTCGAGGCCCTTCAGGCGCGCGGCGAGACCGTAGTCATGGTCGGTGACGGCATCAACGATGTACCAGTGCTGGCCGGCGCCGAGGTATCAATCGCCATGAACGGCGCCACCGACCTGGCCCGTACCCGCGCCGATGCCGTATTGCTAAGCCCGCACCTGTCTCGCATTGTCGAGGCGATCGAGGTCAGTCGCGACACGCGGCGCATCATTCGCCAGAATCTCGGCTGGGCACTTTGTTACAACCTGACCGCGCTGCCGCTTGCCACCTGCGGCCTGGTACCACCCTGGCTTGCCGCCATCGGCATGTCGGCAAGCTCGCTGGTGGTCGTCGGCAACGCCCTGCGCCTGGGTCGCGCCCGTAAAAGTGTGCTGGCCGACGCCACGCCACCCGCTCACCCTCAGATAGAGCCCGTATGAGCATTCTCTACCTGCTGATCCCGCTGTCCCTGATCCTGCTGTCACTGGCGGTCTGGGCCTTCTTCTGGGCCGTCAAGAATGATCAGTTCGATGATCTCGAGGGACCGGCGCATCGCATCCTCTTCGACGATGACGAGAACGATCTCTCGCCGGCGGCACGCCAGCGTCGCGCCCAGGACAACGCCGAGCCGCCGCACAACCCGGACGAGCACGACGATGATGAAAGCAACGACCGACAGGGTGGGACGCGATGAGCCCGACCGACCTTGATCTGCCGCCGCTGGCGGCGGCCTTCGTCTTCGGCCTGCTCGGCGGTGCCCACTGCATCGGCATGTGCGGCGGTATCATGAGTGCATTGAGCTTCGCCGTGCCGCCCAGCATGCGCCACCCTGCACGGCTCACGGGCCTGTTGCTCGGTTATAACCTGGGCCGTATCGTAAGCTACATGATCGCCGGCGCCCTGGTGGCCGGGCTCGGCACGCTGATCGGCGGCCTCGCCGGCGGTGTCCGCCTGGCACTCGAGACACTGGCCGCCGTGATGCTGATTCTGATGGCGCTGTATATCGCCAACTGGTGGAAAGGACTGCTCAGGGTAGAAGCGCTGGGGCGTCGCCTATGGCGCCATCTGGAACCCATTGGCCGGCGTCTGATGCCTGTAGTGAGAATGCCCCAGGCCGTGGCCCTGGGGGCAATCTGGGGCTGGCTGCCCTGTGGGCTGGTCTACTCGATGCTGGCCTGGAGTCTGGCCACTGCGGATCCTCTCGAGGGTGCTGCCCTGATGGCAGCCTTCGGACTGGGCACCCTGCCCGCCCTGCTGGCCACCGGCTTCGCCGCTCGCTCGCTCGGCAACCTGATCCGCCACCCGGCAACGCGCACCCTGGCCGCGACGCTGATCATCGCCTTCGCGCTGTGGCAACTGGCCGGTACCTGGCTGCCAAGTGCCGAACACGCCGCCACAGGCGGCCATCTCCACGGAACTTGACCTGGCGCAAGGGGCCATTGGCCCACCGCCACTAGACTGACAACAGTCTCATTCAGTGGAGTGACCAGTGATGTCCAGCCCCGCGTCCGCCCCCTCGTCTTCTCATGCCTGGGACCCGGCGCTGCTCAAGCGCTATGATGTCAACGGGCCGCGCTACACCTCTTACCCGACAGCGCCCGCGTTTCACGAGGGCTTTGGTGCAGACGATTTCGAAGCCGCGCTTGCGCGCAGCAACGCCGCGGCCCGCCCGTTGTCGCTTTACGTGCACGTGCCTTTCTGCCGACGCATCTGCTTCTACTGCGCTTGCAACAAGATCGCCACCAAGAACACCCAGCTCGCCGAGCCCTACCTGAGCCGACTCGATCGCGAGATGATACTGACCAGCCGTCATCTGGATACCTCCCGCGAGGTTACCCAGCTGCACTGGGGCGGCGGCACACCGACCTTCCTGACACTTGCCCAGATGGGTGACCTGATCGATCGACTGGATGCGCGCTTCGGGCTCAGCAGCTCCCCCGAACGCGACTACGCCATCGAGATCGATCCCCGGGAGGCCGACGTGCTGACCCTGCGCCACCTTCAAGCACTGGGCTTCAATCGCCTGAGCCTTGGCGTGCAGGATCTCGACCCGAAAGTGCAACAAGCCATTAACCGCGTCCAGCCACGGGTGCTGACCGAGAGCCTGATCGAGGAAGCTCGCCGACTGGGATTCCACTCCCTGAACCTCGACCTGATCTATGGGTTGCCGCACCAGACGCCAGCGAGCTTCGCTGCCACCCTCGCGCAAGTCATCGAGATGGCTCCGGCGCGGCTCTCGGTGTTCAACTATGCGCATATGCCCAGCCGCTTCGCACCGCAACGGCGCATCAGCGAGGCCGACCTGCCGGGCCCCGACGCCAAGTTGGCCATGCTGCAGGCAAGCATCGAAATGCTGGAAGATGCGGGCTACGTGCATATCGGCATGGATCATTTCGCGCTGCCCGACGATAGCCTGGCCCGCGCCCAGCGCCAGGGCACCATGACCCGTAATTTCCAGGGCTACTCGACGCATGGTGACAGTGATCTGGTGGGCCTGGGCGTATCGGCCATCAGCCGCATGGATGACTGCTACGCACAGAATCCCACCGCGCTCGCCGACTACGAAAGCGCGCTGGATGCAGGCCGGCTGGCCACCCTTAAAGGGGTCCGGCTGAGCCTCGACGACCGCCTGCGCCGCCGTGCCATCGAGCGGTTGATGTGTGACATGGCGCTCGACCTCACCGTGCTGAGCCGCGAATTCGACATCGACGCCGAGTCCTGGCTTGGCGATGCCCTGGTCCGCCTGGCGCCCAGCATCGAGGACGGCCTGATCGAGAAGCACTGCAGCCAGCTTAGCGTGACACCCCGTGGGCGCCTGCTGATCCGCCATCTGGCAATGGCCTTCGATGCCCGACTGCCCAGCCAGAGCGGGCAGCGCTATTCGCGCATTCTATGATCCCAATGTCTTAACAACGCTCATATCCACCTCCCTTCCAGGTCGCTCGCCGCATCGATGTTCGGGGTCTCGGCCCAAAGGACACTTTGCCTCGCCGGCGACCTCTTCCATAATGTGGCATGCGATGGACTAGACTATGAAGGCAAGACGTCAAGGAGAAAGACATGCCCTCGAATGCGCTCGCTCAACGAGGTCGCCTCACTGAAACGCGCTGCCAGACCTGTAGCCTCAGCTCGCTGTGCCTGCCACTGGCGCTTGAAGTCGAGGACATGGAGCGCTTCGATGCCATCATTCGTCGTCGCGCGCCGCTCAAGAAGGGCGAGACTCTGGTACGCCAGGAAACACCCTTCTCAAGCGTCTTTGCGGTTCGTTCCGGTAGCCTCAAGCAGCTCAGCAGTGCCGGCAGCGGTGATGAGCAGCTAACCAATTTTTACCTGCCCAGTGAACTGGTGGGACTGGACGGCATCGACGAGGAATACTACCCCGGCACGGTCGTGGCGCTTGAGACGACCACTGTCTGCGAGATCCCCTTCGATCGCCTGGATAGCCTATCCGAACACCTGCCGGAGCTGCGCGCCCAGATCTATCGCAGCCTCAGCAAGGAGTTGCGCGATGACCGGCGCATGCTACGCCTGCTTTCCCGCAAGACCGCCGATGAGCGGCTGGCAAGCTTTCTGGTCAACTTGTCGTCGCGCTTCCGCCGCCGTGGCTACTCGGCGTACAGCTTCCGGCTGTCGATGTCTCGCGCCGATATCGGCAATTACCTGGGACTCGCCGTGGAAACGGTCAGCCGCATTCTGGGACGCTTTCAGCAGCAGAATCTGGTGGCCGTGTCTGGCCGCGAGGTCAACATCCTCGATCTTGATACCCTCTGCGAGCTTACCAACGACGGCTGCTCAATCAACGACTAGCCGTCGCCGAACGCCCCACACAACGATGCACCATAAAAAACGCCAAGCCCGTGAGCTTGGCGTTTTTTATGTCGATGGGCCCAAGGCGCGTCGCCGTGGCGTCAGTCAGGCCTCGCGGCCAAGGTCGAAGGCATCGATGCGATTCTCGCGGCGCTTCGCCTGCTCGGCTTCCAGCCCCTTGAAGTCGAAGAGGTCACGATCGGCAAGCTGCGAGGGCGCCACATTGGTTACCGCCTTGAACATGCTCTCCAGTCGACCGGGATATTTTACTTCCCACTCGGCCAGCATCTCCTTGACCACCTGGCGCTGCATGTTGGGCTGAGAGCCACACAGGTTGCAGGGAATGATCGGAAATTCCATGCGCTGGGAAAATTCTTCAATGTCCGCCTCGCGGCAATAGGCCAGCGGACGAATCACGATGTTTTTGGCGTCGTCTGAAAGCAGCTTGGGCGGCATCGACTTGAGGCTGCCACCGAAGAACATGTTCAAGAACAGCGTCTCGAGGATATCTTCGCGATGGTGGCCAAGCGCCACCTTGGTCGCGCCGATCTCCTCGGCGAAGCCATACAGCGAGCCACGCCTAAGGCGCGAGCATAGCGCACAGGTGGTCTTGCCCTCCGGGGTCTTCTCCTTGACCACCGAATAGGTGTCACGCTCGAGGATATGGTAATCGACGCCCAGCTTGTCCAGGTATTCCGGGAGCACATGCTCGGGGAAGCCCGGCTGCTTCTGATCAAGATTGACCGCCACCAACGAGAAATTCACCGGCGCATTGCGCTGCAGGCTGCGCAGGATTTCCAACATGGTGTAGGAGTCTTTCCCGCCGGACAGGCAGACCATGACCTTGTCGCCTTCTTCGATCATGCCGTAATCGATGACGGCGTTGCCGACCTGACGCCGCAGGCGCTTCTGCAACTTGTTGAAGGCGCGCTTGTCGTCGGCGGCTGCCGCAGCGCTTGCCACATTGGAAGCAGAGGCATCGGAGACGGAAGAGGAGGTAGTCACGGCAGTATCGGTCATGATCGCAGCAAAAGTGGACGGAAATGAGCCGCCATCTTATCACTGGCACCCGGGGGCCGCGACCAGGCGTGAAAAGAAGCCAGCCTAACGGCCTCTCTACAGCTGACTTGAGGGCTGTAACGTCAGACCACAAGACTCGACTTCTAGGGAGTCGTCGAGCACGCCGGCCATATCACGCCGTGACGCGGCCGGCCTTGTTCAGGCGCACGTACATCAGGGCGGTTGTCACGGCGTCCCCAAGGGCAGTGTGACGGCCCATGACCGGGACCCCCAGGGCCTCGGCCATGGATTCGAAACGCAGGCTGGGTTCCAGCTCCGGGGTGGCGCGCCGCAGCGTCCGCGCATAACGCTGGGCGATATCGACGGTGGCGTTGGGCAAGTCGAAACCGAAGCGGGGGCGCAGCTGACGGTTGAGCATGGCGATATCGAAGGCCACACACCAGCCCACCAGCGGCCGGTTACCCACAAAATCCAGAAACTGCGTGAGAGCATCCTCGACGCTTGCCCCGCCCTCCAGATCGATGCCCCTAAGGCCATGAATGCGTATCGAGTCGCCCGTCAAGCGTGCCGGGCGTGACAGGTGAATATCCAACGATTCGCTGGTCAGCACGCGATCACCGCGCAGCTTGACCGCCGCGATCGACACCAGCTCATCGCGACGCGTATCGAGGCCGGTGGTCTCGCAATCGATGGCCACCATCTCGTCGCCGGTATAGGGATTGAACAGCCAACCGTAGTCGCCATCTGCCTGACGACGGCGGTCGGTCACTCGACGCCACGCTTTTAACATCCTGCCTCCTGCCATCAGTATTCGAGATGAAAGCGCTGAGTCAGGCGCTGCTTGAAGTCCTTGACGATATGTAGCGCCTCGCGGAGCAGGTCACGTTCAAGCGACGACAGCTGCTGCACGACCACACGATTCGGGTCGCGTTCGGCATTGATACCATCCAGATGCTCAAGCTGCTGCTTCAGGCGCAGCTCAGTGAAAAGGGATAGGGCTTCGCCCAGGTCCTCGGCAAAGCTCGCTTCGAGCCGACCATCGGCTACCAGGGCGTCCAGCCTCTCAAGGGTCGAGGTGGCGCGAATGCCACGTTCCAGAGCCATGGTGCGCACACCATGCACGATGGGAAAGATGCCGCCCTTCTTGATGTCGATACCGTGCTGGAGCTTTTTCAGGGAACCGAACAGGCTCAGCGGGGTGGAAAACTGCAGCGCCGCCCGAGCAAAGTAGGTGAGCAGCAGCTCATTGCCGGCACAGGCCTTGAACAACGCATCACGCACCTCGTCTAGCAAGGCAGTATTGCCACCTACCGCATGGGCATCAAGGATGATTGCCAGTTTCATCAGGCTCTCGCCGTCGCGTCGGTCGATCCAGCGAGTAATACGTTTTCGCCAGTCCTTGACCCGCCCGACCCACTCCGGGTTGGAGACCATGATATTGCCCGGGCAGCGCGGATAGCCAAGTGCTACCAGTGTCTCCGTGAACTCGCTCATCTCTTCGTTACAGTCGGGCCAGTCGGCATCATCGGCAAGGATGAGTCCGTTATCCTGGTCGGTCTTGAGAATCTGCTCGCCACGCCCTTCGCTGCCCATGACCATCAGACAGCTCTGGTGCTGCTTCGACGCATCGATCTTAAAGCCCCAGGCCTTATTCATGATGCGGCCATTCAGTGCTGCCAGTAGATCCATGGCAAAACGCAGCTTGACGCCCTGCATCATCAGCGCCTTGACCAGCTCGGGGGTGCGTGCGCTTGCTGCCGCCAGCTCATCGAGACTGTCCGCCTGCTCGACCTGCAGGCTGACCACGTAGCTGCGGCTCGAAAAGTAGCTGAGCACGTCAGTGAGTTCGACGACCCCCACGGCCCGACTGCCCTCGAGCACCACCACCCGCGCGACCTCGTGGCGGGTCATATTGACCAATGCCTCGAACAGATACTGATCGGGCCTGGCACTGACCAGGGAAAAATGGGCGATCTCGGTCACCGGGTCTTGCTGGTCCCGACCATCGATGACCAGCGCATTGAGCAGATCGGTCTTGGTGACCATGCCCAGCCGCGACGCCTGACAGACCAGCAGGCTGTCGGCACGGCTGTCACTGAGTGTGCGAACGGCCGTGGCGATGCTGGTATCGGCCTCGACAAGCAGTGGCGGACGCATGCACTCGGCAATGCGTGCCAACATGAAGCCGGCCATGCTCACGCCGCCCTCGGCTCGCCGCTCGGTCATCAGCCGCGTCTTGTCAGACAGGCGCTGGCGAAAGAATTCGGAGAAGGCGGGATAGCGCTCGCAAAGCCGCTCGAAGAGGTCGCGCGGCATCAGATAGCAAAGACACTCCTGCTCGGCCTTGAAACGATAGCGGCTCTTGCCGTTGAGGATACTGATGGCGCCGAATAAATCTCCCGCCGTGTAGTGGCCAATGCGTGCCGTCGCGGATGGCTCCGAGGTATCAAGCTCGGCCACCTCGCCCTTGTGGATCAGATAGACGTATTCGCCGGGCTGACCCGCGTCGAGTAACACCTCGTCACTATCGTAGTAGGCAAGATCCACGCCTCGCCTCACCAGATCACGCCCCTCGTCATCGAGAAGCGAGAAGGGGGGTTGAGAGAGATCGACATCGACCATGGCGATGACCTCGTATTGCGGCGGCTAGGTCGCCGCGGATGGTTGCACACTACATCGGCCGCATGGCGCGACCTTCGTATTATTCACATCAAGAAAACGGTCGGTGTCTTTGCAGGTGACGACAGTGATAATCGACCTGAATGCATCCGACAACCATCGTTTGACTGTCTTGCAGCATAGCAACAGCGTCTAGTGGACCGACACCTAGACCATCGTACAACCTTTTCTCTTTTAATGATGTGGATCAAAGCCGTGCTATACCATCGTCCTAACCTCGCCAGTAAAAGCCGACTTTAAAAAGCCACAACCCACAATAAGGCATTGAATATGAACAACTTTAGAAAAACCTTTCACAACAGCAGTGAGGCTTGATACCAAAGTCTGGGATTATTTTTTCAGGGTTTTTGACCAGTATCAGTGCTGACGAATGCATTGACCTCAATCCGCATTCCATCGAAGACAACGAAACAACAAACCAGCATCTAATAGAGGCACGGAACGAGAGTCGATGATGAGGTTCATGATGGCAACGCAACACTCAAACGACACGAATCCAGCTCAGGCTGGCAAGGTGTCACCGGGTGATGTGTCATTCATGATTCCGCTGAAACATCGCGCTTGAAATCGGTGCAATAACTTAATTCTGGAATATCCGGAGAGCATGACTATGGCAGATGACAAATCCAATGCTGCTGCTTACTGGTCGGCCAACGTACGTCTGATCACCGGCTGCCTGATCGTCTGGGCACTGGTGTCCTATGGCTGCGCCATCCTGCTGCGTCCGCTGTTGGCGGGCATCCCCGTGGGCGGGACCGACCTGGGCTTCTGGTTCGCTCAGCAAGGCTCGATCCTCACCTTTATCGGCATCATCTTCTTCTATGCATGGAAGATGAATCGCCTCGACAAAAAGTTCGACCTCGGGGAGTAACCGCATGAGTCAATTTGCCATCAACCTGTTATTCGTGGGCGCCTCCTTCGCCCTGTATATCGGGATCGCGATCTGGGCCCGAGCGGGTTCCACCAAGGACTTCTATGTTGCCGGCGGCGGGGTACATCCGATCACCAACGGCATGGCAACGGCCGCAGACTGGATGTCGGCGGCCTCCTTCATTTCCATGGCGGGCCTGCTGGCCTCCGGCGGTTACGCCAACTCTACCTTCCTGATGGGCTGGACCGGCGGCTACGTCATTCTGGCAATGCTGCTGGCGCCTTACCTGCGCAAGTTCGGCAAGTTCACGGTGCCAGACTTCATCGGCGACCGCTTCTACAGCAACACCGCACGCCTGGTGGCGGTCATCTGCCTGATCGTGGCGTCGATCACCTACGTCATCGGCCAGATGACCGGTGCCGGTGTCGCCTTCTCGCGCTTCCTGGAAGTCAGCAACACCTGGGGCATCTGGATTGCCGCCTTCATCGTCTTCCTGTATGCGGTCTTCGGCGGCATGAAGGGCATCACCTACACCCAGGTCGCCCAGTACATCGTGCTGATCATCGCCTACACCATCCCGGCCGTGTTCATCTCTCTTGAACTGACCGGCAACCCCATCCCGGGACTGGGGCTTTTCAGCACCCACACCGAATCCGGTGTGCCGCTGCTTGCCAAACTGGATGACGTGATCAATGCGCTGGGCTTTCGCGACTACACCGCCGACGTCGACAACAAGCTGAACATGGTGCTGTTCACCATGTCGCTGATGGTCGGTACCGCTGGTCTGCCTCATGTCATCATTCGCTTCTTCACCGTCCCCAAGGTCGCCGATGCTCGCTGGTCCGCTGGCTGGGCACTGGTGTTCATCGCTTTGCTCTACCTGACCGCCCCCGCCGTGGGCTCCATGGCGCGCCTTAACCTGATGACCACCGTCTATCCGGACATGGCAGGCCAGGTCGAGAACTATGATGAGGCTGCCACCAGCCCGATCCTCTACGAAGATCGTCCCGAGTGGGTCAGGACCTGGGAAGAAACCGGTCTGATCACCTACACCGACAAGAACAACGATGGCCGCATCCAGGTCTATAACGACAGCAACGAGGCCTTCGCTGATACCGCCGAGCAGCGCGGCTGGGAAGGCAGTGAACTTGACGTCAACAACGATATCCTGGTGCTCGCCAACCCCGAAATCGCCAATCTGCCGAGTTGGGTCATCGGCCTGATCGCCGCGGGTGGTATCGCAGCCGCTCTGTCTACCGCAGCGGGTCTGCTGCTCGCCATCTCCTCGGCGGTCAGCCACGACCTGATCAAGACCATGATCAACCCAAGAATCACCGAGAAGGGTGAAATGCTGGCAGCACGCATCTCGATGGCCGGTGCCATCCTGCTGGCGACCTACCTGGGCCTCAATCCGCCGGGCTTCGCCGCCCAGACGGTGGCACTGGCCTTCGGCATCGCCGGCGCCTCGCTGTTCCCGGTGCTGATGATGGGTATCTTCTCCAAGCGGATGAACAACGTGGGCGCCGTCGCCGGCATGCTTTCGGGCCTGGTTGCCACCCTGCTGTACATCTTCACCTACCTCGGCTGGTTCTTCATTCCGGGCACCAACACCCTGGCCAACACCCCGGATAACTGGATCCTGGGCATCTCACCGCTGTCCTTCGGTGCCGTGGGTGCGATGATCAACTTCGCCGTCGCCTTCAGCGTCTCAAGCGTCACCAAGGCGCCGCCGCAGGAAATCCAGGATCTGGTGGAAAGCGTTCGCTATCCGAAGGGTGCTGGCATGGCGGTGGATCACTAAGTCATAATGCACGCCTGACAGCGCCAACCGGCGCCACGGCATCACCCAATCGGGCTTCCAGCAGGAAGCCCGATTGCTTTGAGGAAACCCGAATATGATGTGGCACCTGATCGCGGCAGTCTTTGCAGGCCTTGGTGCAGCGGGTATCGCCCTGTTGCTGCGCACGCTCAGTGGCAAACGGCTGCCACGCTGGATCGTTCCGGCCTTCGGTGGGCTCGGCATGCTGGCCTACCAGATTCATGCCGAATACACCTGGTTCGAGCACAAACAGCAGCAGTTGCCGGCCTCGGCTCAAGTGGTCAGCAGCGAAAAAGGCAACATGTTCTGGCGGCCATGGACGTATGTGTTCCCGATGACCATGGCCTTTGAGGTCATCGATCAGGAGAACTTGATCAGCCGCCAGATGGACGACCAGCAACTCGTGGAGTTCATCCGCTATCGCTTCGAAAAACAGGCGATAGACCGGGTGACCACCCGCCCCTACCTGATGAACTGCACCACCCGCGAGCAGCTGCCGCTTGATAAGACCAGCGGCGAGCCGCAACTTGACGAACTCGAGCGTCTGGATGCCGGCAATCCGACGTTCAAGGCGGTATGCAACACCCCCTGACGCCGACGGTATCGACGTAAACAGCCACTTGTCATGGACTTTTCCATGGACTTGCCCATGGACTTGCCACCTCCCCTGTCATGCAGGCCTGCGCGGGCCTGCATACAACGCCCTCTTCCAAGCACCCTTAAGCCCCCTTCTAAGCCCCGCATAAGCCTGACGAAGAAACCTCTCAAGCTCTGAGCCTACCGCCTCGCTTGCCTGACGGATTCGATGCCCAGAACCGGCTGCCTTACAGGGCGCCATTGCCCTAGAATGGGCCGACATTCGAGGGAGAGCAGGCATGTTTCAAGGCTGGCTACTGGTTGCCATATCGCTTCTGTATATCGTCGTCCTTTTTGGCATCGCCTGGCGCGGCGACCGACGCGCCAAACAACATGGGCCAAGCCAGCGCCGTCCGTTGATCTACAGCCTGGCACTTGCCATCTACTGTACCTCCTGGACCTTCTATGGCGCGGTAGGCGAGGCCGCGACGTCTGGCTGGTCCTTCGCCAGCATCTTCGTCGGCCCGATCCTCACCTTCCTGCTGTTCTGGCCGGTGCTCTCCAAGATGATCCGTGTCGCCAAGCACCAGAACGTCACCTCGATCGCCGACTTCATCGCCTCCCGCTACGGCAAGACCCAGTCACTGGCCGCTTTCGCCAGCCTGGTCGCGCTGATCGGCACCCTGCCCTACATCGCGCTGCAGCTGAAGGCGGTGGCGGCAGGCTTCCAGGTGCTCACCCATAGCACCGACATGACCCGCGCGCCGCTGTTTGCCGACACGGCCTTCTATGTGGCGGCGGTGATGGCACTGTTCGCGATTCTCTTTGGTACCCGCCATACCGATGCCACTGAGCACCACGAGGGCCTCATTCAGGCCATCGCCTTCGAGTCGCTGGTCAAGCTGGCCGCCTTCCTGATTCTTGGCGCCTATGTCACTTGGGGGCTTTTCGACGGTCTCGGAGACCTGATGGGGCGCGCCAATACGCAGCTCGAGCTGCAGCGCCAGCTCGCCGAGCAGGATTTCGGCAACAGCTTCTGGGCACAGACCTTACTCGCGATGCTGGCGATCTTCTGCCTGCCGCGTCAGTTCCATGTTGCGGTGGTCGAGAGCACGCATCGCGACGATGCTCGTCGTTCCCGCTGGCTCTTCCCCCTTTACCTGGTGGCCTTCGGCCTCTTCGTGCTGCCGTTGGCTGCTGCCGGCCTGACGCTCTTTGCCGGCACCGGCGTCGATCCCGATACCTATGTGCTGGCCATTCCAATGGCCGCCAACAATGTGCCGCTGACACTTTTAACCTTCCTTGGCGGCTTCTCGGCCGCCACCGGCATGGTGATCGTCGCCACCGTGGCGATCTCGATCATGATCTCCAACGAGATCGTCATTCCGCTGCTGTTCCGCCTGCGCTGGTTCGATACCAAGGCAAGAGACTATGGCCGCCTGGTGCTGCGCGCCCGCCGTGTGACTATCGTCATCATTCTGGGGCTGGCCTACGGCTTCTATCAGCTGACCGCCGAGTTCAGCACCCTGGCCTCCACCGGCATGCTGTCGTTTGCCGCCGCCGCCCAGTTCGCCCCGGCACTGCTCGGCGGACTGTACTGGAAGCGCGGCAATCGTCTGGGCGTGATCGTCGGCATGAACCTGGGCTTCGCCGTCTGGGCCTACACCCTGCTGACGCCGGCGCTGATTCAGGCCGGCGTGATCCCCGGTGCCTGGCTCGCCGGTGGCCCCCTGGGTATCGGCTGGCTGTCACCCACCGATCTGTTCGGCCTCAACGTCGGCGACAACTTCACCCATGGCGTCATGCTGTCGCTGGGCCTCAACCTGTTCGGCTATATCTTCGTCTCGCAGATGACCCCTCAGCGTGTGGTCGAGCGTATCCAGGCCTCGCTGTTTGTCGATAGCGTGGAAACCCGCCAGACCCCAGTCAACCGACCCTGGACGGGGGCGACCACGGTGGGCGACCTTAAAGTACTGTGTGAACGCTTCCTGAGTGCCGATCAGGTGCAGCGCGCCTTCGATGACTATGCGCGGCGCAGCGGCAAGAAGCTCGACGATTCACAGCGCGCCTCCATCGACATCATTCAGTTCACCGAGCGCTTCCTGGCCTCGGTACTGGGTGCCTCCTCGGCGCGTATCGTCGTCAACTCGGCACTGCAGGGCCGCGGCATCGGTATCTCGGATGTGATCTCGATCGTCGATGAAGCCTCACAGGTACTCGAATTCAACCGTGCCCTGCTGCAGGCCACCATCGAGAACATCAACCAGGGCATCAGTGTGGTCGACCAGAACCTGCGCCTGGTGGTATGGAACCAGCGCTACCTGGAACTGTTCCGCTTCCCCGACCACCTGATCCGGGTCGGCGCCCCCTTCGACAAGGTGCTGCGCTACAACGCCCATAACGGCGAGTACGGACCGGGCGATCCCGAGGAGCATGTCGAGCTGCTGGTCAATAATATCCGCGAGGGCCAGCCCCACCGCTACGTCCGCTATCGCCAGGACAGCACCGTGCTCGAGGTGCAGGGCACGCCCATGCCGGGGGGTGGTTTCGTTTACACCTATCAGGACATCACCCGTCAGAAGCGGACCGAGGAGGCGCTGATTCGCTCGGAGAACAACATCCGCATCTACACCGACAACGTCCCGGCGCTGATTGCCTACTTCGACAAGGAATACCGCTACCTTTTCACCAACCGTGCTTATGAGCAGGTCTTCGGCATCGATCGCAACGCGGTGATCGGCAAACGCTTTCAGGAAGTAATGCCCCGGCAGGTGTCCGATGAAGGCCTGCCCTGGATGCGGCGAGCGCTGTCCGGCGAGCGGGTCAGCTTCGAGATCTCCCAGCGAGACGACGAGGGCGGAACCCGCTATCTGCTGGTCACCTACACGCCGCACTTCGGCGACAGTGGCACCATCCTCGGTTTCTTCGCGCTCTACCAGGACATCACCGAACGCCGGTTGGCCGAAATCGCTCTCAAGGAAACCAACGAGAATCTCGAGGAACGCGTCCGGGAACGCACCCTGGCACTCTCGGAGGCCAACGCCGCCCTGCGTCAGGAGAACCGGGTACGCGCCGAGGCCGAGCAGGCGCTGCGACAAGCCAAACAGGTGGCCGAGGATGCCAACGCCTCCAAGACCCGCTTCCTGGCGGCGGCGAGCCATGACCTGCTGCAGCCCCTGAATGCCGCGCGCCTGTTCACCTCGGCACTGGCCCAGCAGGACGACGCCGAGGATCTCTCCCGCACCATCGGCCATATCGACAACTCGCTGCAGGCGGCCGAAGAACTGCTCAGCACCCTGCTCGACATCTCCAAGCTCGATGCCGGCGCCCTGACCCCGCGCCGCAGCCACTTCGCGCTGAGCGAGATCTTCCGCCCGCTGCGCGCCGAGTTCGAGGTCATGGCCGAGGAGCGTGGTCTCGACCTGGTGGTGGTACCCACCGGCCAATGGGTCGACAGCGATGCCCAGATGCTTCGACGCATCGTGCAGAACTTCCTCTCGAATGCCCTCCGCTACACCCAGCAGGGACGGGTCCTGCTGGGCTGTCGTCGCCGCGAGGGTGGGCTGACCATCGAGGTCTGGGATACCGGCCCCGGCATTCCCGAGGCCAAGCAGGCCGAGATCTTCCAGGAGTTCCGCCGCCTCGATCAGACCTCACGGCACAAGGAGAGCGAGAAGGGACTGGGTCTCGGACTATCGATTGCGGACCGCATGAGCCGAGTGCTGGATCATCCGATCAAGGTGCGTTCCCGAGAAGGCGTCGGCACCGTGTTCTCGGTTTCCGTGCCGACGGTGACCGCCCAGCAGGAAAGCCCCCAGGAAGCCGAGGCGACGCCGCGTCGCGCCGGCAACAAGCTTGCCGGCACTCGGATCGTTTGTATCGACAATGAGTCGCTGATTCTTGAGGGGATGAAGGCCATGCTGACCGGCTGGGGATGCGAAGTGTTCACCGCCACCTCTATTGGTGGGGCCAAGTCGATTCTGCGTCACCTGGAGCACGACCCGGACGCCATACTCGCCGACTACCACCTGGATAATGAAGTCACCGGCCTGATGGCGCTGGACGCCTTGGCCGAGCGCAGCGAGGGACCGGTGCCCGGCATCGTGATCACCGCCGACCGCACCGAGGAAGTCGCCGAAGAGATCAAGCGTGCAGGCTACCAGCTGCTGCTCAAGCCAGTACGCCCCGCCGCCCTGCGCGCGCTGCTGACCCGCACCCTGCAGGCCAACCGGGCCAGCCAGCGTCATCAGAGCTGATCGTCGACCAATACACCACTAAAAGCTCAGCATTGACCACCAAAAAAGCCCGCCATTTCTGGCGGGCTTCTGGGGTCGGTGCAGTGATGTACCGACGGCTTCATGTCGCATGCCTGAAAGACCCGTTGTGCACAGCGTGGGCCTCTCAGAGGACGATCAGGACTCGACCTTGGGCGGCTCGACTTCGAGCTTCTGGGCGGCGATTACCGCCTGGGTACGGGAATGCACACCTAGCTTGCGCAGAATCGCCGTCACATGTGCCTTGATAGTCGCCTCCGAAACGCTCAGTTCGTAGGCGATCTGCTTGTTGAGCAGGCCTTCGGTGAGCATGTTCAATACACGGAACTGCTGAGGCGTCAAAGAGGCAATGGCCTCGGCGAAGCGTGACTCTTCTTCATTGGCCTCCCCCAGCACGTCGGCAAGCTCGGCAGGCAACCACACTTCCCCGTCGAGAATCTCACCGACCGCCTCGGCGATCAGCGACAGCGACGACGACTTGGGAATGAAACCCGAGGCGCCGTAATCGATGGCGCGGCGCACCACGTAAGGCTCATCACTGCCGGATACCACGGCCACCGGGACATCGGGATTCTGGCCGCGCAGCTGGATCAGTCCGGAGAAGCCATGGGCTCCCGGCATGTGCAGGTCTAAAAGGATCAGGTCGGCGTCCGGGTGGCGGGTTACCACCTCGGTGGTGGCTTCCATGGTATCGGCTTCCACGATCTCGGCCTGAGGCGCCAGCTGCCTCAACGCCTGGGTGAGAGCAGCGCGGAACAGCGGATGGTCGTCGGCGACGATGAATTTCTGGGCAAAGGCCATTGAGATTCCTCCGGATCCTCTTGTCAGCGACCGACGTGCCGGTAGACGCAAGTGAGTTCGCCGTTGTTTTACGGCATGTTACCCCATGGTAGCGGGTATTCCCAAGCATACCGGGAAATTGTCGACATTTACTTGTCATAGCACAAAAAACCGGCCGCAATGGCCGGTAGAAGATGGAGAGGGGCGCCAGGCTAGCGTACCCCCTGGCCCTTCGGAGCCAGCAGGCATCACACCTGCCAGACCCCGACGACGGGGCAGCGCCCCCTCCCTGCTTATATATCCCTTGTTACTTCGTTAACCGAATGCGCTCAGTCGCTCGCACGGTTGGCGATAAGCTCATCGACGACCGATGGGTCAGCAAGCGTTGAGGTATCCCCCAGGCCGTCGGTCTCGTTGGCGGCGATCTTGCGCAGAATGCGGCGCATGATCTTGCCTGAGCGGGTCTTGGGCAGGCCCGGCGCCCACTGGATCACGTCCGGCGAGGCGATCGGCCCGATGTCCTTGCGCACCCACTTGGTCAGTTCCTTCTTGAGATCATCGCTGGGATCGATGCCATCGTTCAGGGTCACATAGATGTAGATGCCCTGACCCTTGATGTCGTGGGGGAAGCCCACCACTGCGGCTTCGGCGACCGCATCGTGAGCCACCAGCGAGGACTCGATCTCGGCGGTACCCATGCGGTGCCCGGAGACGTTGAGCACGTCGTCGACACGGCCGGTGATCCAGTAATAGCCGTCCTCGTCGCGACGACAGCCATCACCGGTGAAGTACATGTTGTCGTAGGTCGAGAAGTAGGTCTGCACGAAGCGCTCGTGGTTGCCCCAGATCGAACGCGCCTGGCCCGGCCAGGAATCGAGAATCACCAGGTTGCCTTCGGTAGCGCCGGCCAGCAGATTGCCTTCGTTGTCGACAAGCGCCGGCTGCACGCCGAAGAAAGGCAGCGTGGCCGAGCCCGGCTTGAGGTCCGTGGCCCCGGGCAGCGGTGAAATCATGATGCCGCCGGTCTCGGTCTGCCACCAGGTGTCGACGATCGGGCAATTGGAGTTGCCGATCACCCGATAGAACCATTCCCAGGCTTCGGGATTGATCGGTTCGCCCACCGAACCGAGCAGGCGCAGGCTGTCACGCTTGCTCGAGTCCATCACATCGTCGCCATGTGCCATCAAGGCACGCACCGCGGTGGGAGCGGTATAGAGAATGCTGACGTTGTGCTTGTCGACGATTTCGCCCATACGACCATGCGTGGGGTAACTCGGCACCCCCTCGAACATCAGGGTCGTGGCGCCGTTAGCCAGCGGTCCATAGACGATGTAGCTGTGGCCAGTGACCCAGCCGACGTCGGCGGTGCACCAGTAGACCTCACCGTCCTGGTAATCGAAGACATACTGGTGGGTCATGGCGGCAAAGGTCAGATAGCCACCAGTGGTATGCTTGAGGCCCTTGGGAGTACCGGTAGAGCCGGACGTGTAGAGAATGAACAGCGGATCCTCGGCGTTCATCTCTTCTGCGGGGCAATCGGTTGACTGGCCATCGACGCGCTCGTGGAACCAGACGTCACGGCCTTCCTTCCAATCGATATCGCCGCCGGTACGCTTGACGACCAGCACCGACTCGGCAACCTCGGCGCCATCGCGCGTCAGGGCCGCATCGACGTTGTCCTTGAGCGGCACCTGCTTGCCGCCACGCACGGACTCGTCGGCGGTGATGATCAACTTCGACTCAGCATCGATGACGCGCTGAGCCAGGGCATCCGGCGAGAAGCCGCCAAATACCACCGAGTGAATGGCACCCAGCCGGGCGCAGGCCAGCATGGCCATCGCGGCCTCGGGGATCATCGGCATGTAAAGGGTGACGACATCGCCCTTCTTCACGCCCATTTCCTTCATGGCATTGGCCAGCTGACAGGTGCGGGCATGCAACTCGCGATAGGTCAGGGTCTTGGAATCGCTCGGGTCGTCGCCTTCCCAGATGATCGCCGGCTGATCGCCACGGGTTTCAAGGTGGCGGTCGAGGCAATTGGTGCTGACGTTAAGGGTGCCGTCCTCGAACCAGCGGATATCCACGTTGTCCCTGGCGAAGGAGACATTCTTGGCTCGGGTCGGCGACTTGATCCAATCGAGTCGCTGGGCTTGGTCGACCCAGAACCCTTCTGGATCATCTACCGACTGCTGATACATGGCCAGGTATTTGGCATTGTCGGCCCAAGCGTTGGCGGCGATATCATCGCGCACCGGATGGACATGTGGCTGTTCGCTCATGTAGGAACCTCGTCCAGAAGAGTGCCAGAAATGGAGTGTCGCCGGCCGCGGTTACCTCTTGCCGCCGACCCGGAAAACCACTCCAGCATATACCTGTGCTCGCGGCTGCGCCTTTTAGACATTGGTAGACACTCAATTCTATTGCATAACAATAGCTTATCAACATCCATCGGATGTCTGAGTGGCGATATAGACCAAGGTCTGGGCACATTGTCGACAACGATACGCCTGGCCACGCAATGCCTGACGATGCCGACGCGTGCTGAAGAAGTGCTCCTGACAGCCACAGGCATAGCGATAGGGCGAAGGGCTCGCCCGGGCCACATCGAAGCGATGCGTAGTGCTGGGTGCAAGCCCGAACAACTGCCGCATGACGGTCTGCCATTCGCGGCCATGGGGACGCAAGCGTGGCCCTTCCTCGAGGTGCCAGACCAGCCAGTGGGCCATTTCATGGGGCACCACCTCGACGAGAAACGCCTGACGGTTCTCGTCGAGAAGCTGTGTGTTGAAACGCAGCCCGCCGCGGCCAAAATGGGCCTGGCCGGCGCTCTTTCCCCGCAGATCGAGCCACACCTTGGGACGAGGCAGGCCAGGATGAACCTCGCGGCACAGTAGCCAGGCTGCTTCGACCCGCCGATGAAGGCACGCCGTTAAGGCCTCGGCGTCCAATGACGCGAGTTCCGAAGGGCTCGGTGTGGGCAAGACAGGGACAGGATGAGATCGGGTGGTCATGGGATGCTAGAATGGCGCGCCATGGCAGGTGCGTAAAGTGCCTCTTATTCTCCCTGGTGAGACCGACGACGAGATCCCCGATGTCCGAGACCCCCGTTCCCACGCCCCTGATCGACGACGAGGCACTCGACCGCCTCGATGACTTCCTCGAGTCCGACCGCGTCGATGCCGACGCGCTGGATGTGATTGGCGCCCACGGCTTCCTGGTGGCCCTGGCCGTCGCCCCCCGCGAGACACCTGCCTCGAGCTGGGTGGGCGAGCTCTTTCACGGCGAGCCGGCGTTCCAGGATAACGCCGAACGCGACGAGATCCTGGGGCTTCTCGAAACCCTCAAGGCCAATGCCATCTCGACCATGGAGCAGGGCGGGCTGCCGGAGCTGCCCTTCGATCTGGAGCTTGGGGGCATCGCCCCGGCAGAGACCCCGGTCGGCGATTGGTGCGCAGCCTTCATGGAAGCGGTATTCCTCGATGAGACGGCCTGGTTCGAGGGCGACGAAGAGAGCGCGGCGACCCTGCTGCTGCCCTTCATGGCACTGTCGGGACTGTTCGACGACGAACCCGACATGGCGGAACTTGCCGGCGACGAGGCACGCCTCGAGTCGTTGGTGCGCCAGCTGCCCGAGTTGGTACTGGATCTCTACCTCAACTATCGGGTGCCACCCGAAACCTCCAAACCGACCCCTCGCAAGAAGAAACCGGCCGGAAAGAGTGGCAAGGGAGGCAAGGGAGGCCGGCGCTAACTCGAGAACGTCGCCTCTCAGCGCAGCCGGGTAAGCAGCGCATCCATGCAGCCCCATAACCATTCGCGCAATCGCTGCAGCCTGGGCCGACTCGCCCAGCGTGTCGCATCGACTTCCTGGCTTGCCAGGAAGTTGCGCTCGAAGAGCGACTGCACGTCTTTAGCGAAGCGCGGGTCCCGTACTTCCTGATTAGCCTCCAGGTTCCATTGCAGGTTCCAGTGGTCGAAGTTGCAGGAGCCGATCGCGCTCCAGTCATCGGCCAGCGAGAACTTGGCGTGGATGAAACTCGGCTGGAACTCGAAGATGCGCACACCGGCGCGCAGCATCCGGCCATAGAAGCGCTGGCCGGCATAGCGCACACCGGGATGATCATGATTCGTCCCCGGCAATAGCAGACGCACATCAACCCCTCGCCGGGCCGCTTTTACGAGGCGATTGCGCAGGGTCAGGGTCGGCACGAAATAGGGCGTGCAAATCCATACCCGATCTTGCGCTGACGCGAGTTGTGCAAGCAGCGAGCGGCGAATGGCCTGGTAGCGATAGCCCTGCCCCCAGACCACGCGCCCGAGCATTCCCTGAGCATCTCGATGTGCCACCGGCGCGACGCGCAGCCGACGAACCAACGCCGCATCGCCCTCGCCACGACTCAACGAGGAATCCCAAAGCTTGGAAAACAGCCGCACCCAATCGGCAACCACCGGCCCCTCGATACGGACGGCCACTTCGTACCAGGCGCCGAGGAAGGCATCTACCGCACCAAAGCCGCCGGTGAAGGCCAGTTTTCCATCGATGACCAGGAGCTTGCGGTGATCACGGGTCAGGTTGTGGGCAAGCGACCGCCAGGCCAGCGGGTTAAAGAATCGCAGCGCCACACCGCGTTCTTCGAGCCGCCGCCTGTCGCTCGCCTCGAGCCCCATGGCGCCGTAGCCATCGAGCAACATCAATACCGTTACCCCGCGCGTCGCGGCCGCTCCCAACGCCTCGATCAGGGAATCGGACAGCCGGCCGGACTCCATCAGGTAAAGCTCGAGGATTACCGACTCGCGCGCCTCCTCAAGGGCCCTGAACATCTCGGGCAGAAATTGTTCCGCTTCCGCCAGCAGCGTAAAGCGATTACCGTCGCGCCAATTCCCTTGCATACCTGCATCCTGTGGTCGGGCGCTGCATCGCGCTTTTTGATGAGTGTCCGTTCATGCGAGCCACCCAAGCGTCACACGCGTGAAACCAGCCTGCACCACTCGCTTGCCCAGGCTGTCTTTGCTTCCCGGAGCGCAAGGCTTGTCTCCCTTGCGGTCACCCCAGGCCCATACAGGCTCCTGTTACGGGCGCTATACTAAGACCCCTAATATTCCATAAGGTAAGGGAATGCCCTGGACCTCTGCCCTATCCCGTCTGTTTCGTCGCCCCCTTCGCTCCCTGCTACGAGGGCTGATCAAGGCCTGGGTCGATGTCCGCCTGATGGAACCTGACCCCGCTTCGCTTGGGCTGTCTTCGACGGCGAGGACAGTCTATGTACTGCCACATCCGGCACTATCGGATCGCTTGCTGCTTGAGACCCTGTGCGCGCGGCATGGGTTGCCTGCCCCCGACCTGCCATTCCCTGATCAGCGATCTTCCCTGCAACACTGGGTCGCTCTGCCGGGACGGCGCCGCAAGCGAGCGGCCCCTTTCCTTGGCTACCTGGAGTGGCTAGAGGCTCATCCCGGAAAAGATATTGAGCTTCTGCCGGTCAGTGTCTTCTGGGGGCGCGCGCCGGGCAAGCGCTTCGGCTTGTGGTCGATGCTTACGGCCGATGGTTGGGCACTGACGGGGCGCCTCAAGCGCGCCCTGGCGGTACTGGTGCATGGGCGAAACGTTGAGGTGCACGTCGGGGCGCCGCTTTCGTTACGCAGGCTGCAGGATACCCGCCCCGACGCCCTCACCAACCGCAAGGTGGCAAGGCTGTTGAGGGTCCACTTCAGGCGCCAGCGCACTCGGGTGCTGGGCCCTGATCTTTCTCATCGGCGCACCCTGATCGACGGCGTGGTGGCAAGCCCTGCGGTGCAACACGCCATCGACGAGACCGCCGCTGCCGAGGGCCTGGCAGCGGCACGCGTCGAGCGTCGCGCCCGGCGGTATGGCCGCGAGATTGCCTCCAATATGTCCTACCCTGTGTTGAGACTGCTCGATGGGCTGCTCGAACGCCTATGGACGCGGCTCTACGACGGTGTCGATGTTCACGGCATCGACGAGGTCAAGGCCCTGGCCGGCGATCACACCCTGGTTTATGTGCCCTGTCACCGCAGTCATATCGACTACCTGCTATTGTCCTACGTGCTCTTTCATGAGGGGCTGATGCCCCCGCATATCGCCGCCGGCCGCAACCTCGACATGCCCGTTATCGGACCGCTGCTACGCCGCGGCGGCGCCTTCTTCCTGCGCCGCAGTTTCAAGGGCAATCCCCTTTACCGAGCGGTATTTCAGGAGTATCTGGACCGACTGCTGTCCCGCGGCCACCCACTCGAGTATTTCATCGAGGGGGGCCGCTCACGCAGTGGCCGCCTGCTCGACCCACGACCCGGCATGCTGGCCATGACGTTGCGCTCCCACGCCCGAGGCGTAACCACCCGCGGCCATTCTGGAAAACTCGCCTTCATACCAGTGGCCATCGGCTATGAACGCATTATGGAGAGCAAGAGCTACCGGGCGGAACTTGCCGGCAAGGCCAAGCGACGCGAGTCGCCGCTGGCTCTGTTCAGAGTGATGGGCCGGCTGCGCCAGCCTTTCGGCCGGGTCAGCGTGACCATCGGCAAGCCCCTGTTGCTGAGCCCCTTCCTCGATGCCGAGACCCCGGAATGGCGCCAGCCAAGCGAGGAACATTGGCA
Source organism: Halomonas salinarum (assembly GCF_012062845.1). Classification (GTDB taxonomy): domain Bacteria; phylum Pseudomonadota; class Gammaproteobacteria; order Pseudomonadales; family Halomonadaceae; genus Onishia; species Onishia salinarum. The sequence continues at coordinate 29,144 of NZ_WWNB01000016.1, read as the reverse complement.
GGCGTCTGCGGTGCCACGACTCGGCGAGGAACTGACGCTACGTATCAATGCTGCCGTGCCCCTCAATGCCGTCAACCTGGTCGCCCTGGTGCTGCTGGCCACGCCGCACCAGGCCATCGAACGCGGCCTGCTCGAACACCAGCTCAGCCTGCTTACCGACCTGAAGAGAGCGGAGGGCACGCCGAACAGCGCCGTAGAAAGCGCCTCAGAAAGCGCTTCGGAAAGCACCACACTTCCCGTCGGCACAGCCGATGAGTGGATCAACCATGCTGAGGCGCTGGGATTCATCCAGCAGCGTGACCAGGCACTAGGCAAACTGGTGTTGGCGAACCCGGAACAAGTGAGCCTGCTGAGCTGGTACCGCAACAATGTGCTGCATCATTTTGCCCTGGCAGGGCTTGTGGCCTTCGCCTTTCGCAATAACTCAAGCTTCAACCTGGAGGAGCTGCATGCCCTGCTGGCACCGGGCTGGCCGGTGCTGGTGCGTGAGCTATACATCACACCGCCGAAGGATCTGGCTGACGCACTCGGCGCCACGCTTTACCAGTTGGCCAACAAGGGGCTGCTGGTCCGTGATGCACAGCAAGAAGAAGCCGACACCTGCGCACCCCGCTGGCAGCGCCCTTCAGCCAGGCTTGCCGCCAACGAACAGCTGCACCTGCTGGGCCGCCAGGTACAGCCCTCGCTGGAGCGGGGCTACCTGCTGCTGGCAAGCCTGCTGCGCTTGCCAAGCGCCAGCCTGACCCGTGAACAGCTCGCCGAGCAAAGCGGTCTGCTGGCCGAGCGGCTGGCCTTGCTGTCAGGCCTGGACACGCCGGAGTTCTTCGATCGACGACTGTTTTCGGGACTGGTGGGGAGTCTGGAGGCCGATGGCTGGATATGGCAGGACGAAGCAGAGCGGCTCTGCTACGGCGCAGCGCTTTCAGAGACCGCCGAGCAGATTAACACCCTCTTCGACCCGGCCTTGCGACACCGCCTGCAACAGCTCGCGGTCCCTGCTGAAAAGACGGGGTGAGCCTCAGCGCCGTCTAGGCTTTGTCCGAAAAGTCGACGAGCGAAGGATAGACAAGGCAAAAATCAGCGAAAAAAGGACCGGGCTCGCGTTCGAGTTTACAGGCCGTAAATGAGTATTTTGACCGGGCTCGCGCACGAGCTGATTTTTAACGCCGTATGGCCGAGCGCAGACACTTTTCAGACATGGCCTAGCCTTCAAAGCCGCGGCTATAGATCGCGCAAGGAGCGATGCACGTACAGGTCATAGCGGCTGGTCTTGCCCTCGATAACGTGATGCGGTGCCGGGCCTTCAATCGGCGGCGCCCTGCGCGGGCGCTTGACCACCACCCGATGGCTGGCGATATCCAGGGCAGCTTCGAGCAAGCGTGGCGCATCCTCATCGTCGCCGGCAAGCTCACGGAAGAGCCGCATCTCCTTCTTCACCAGCGCCGACTTGTCGCGGTGGGGAAACATGGGGTCGAGATGTATCACCTGAGGGGAGAGGCCAGTGTCAGCAATGGCCTTTGCAAGCCCCTGACTGGCATCGGCATGCGCCAGCATGAGTCGCTTTACAATCGGTGCCGTCTCGGCGTCGCGCTGGGCGCGCGCCAAGGCATCCTCGAGCAGCGCATAGATCGCCGGCACCCTTTCGATCATCAACACCTCGGCACCCAGGCTCGCCAGCACGAAGGCGTCGCGACCGAGTCCTGCGGTCGCATCGACAATGCGTGGAGAGGCTCCGCCCTTTCCCGCGCCCAGGCCGCAGGCCTTGGCAATCAGCTGGCCACGTCCACCGCCGAAGCGACGGCGATGAGCCGCCTTGCCGGCCACGAAATCGGCGGCCAACGGCTTGCCATAGCGCCGCTCATCGCCGCCAAGCACCAGCCGGCCCTCGGCTTCCATCAGCGTGAGACGCGGCCCGGGTACATCCAAAAGCGGCAGGCCAAGACGTGTGGCAAGGTCCACGAGACCCTCGCCGCAGACAACCACCGGCGGCTCATCGTCGCCTGACCGTCGCTCCTGCCCTGCCAGGGCCACTTCAGTTTCCTGCGCGTCGCTCATCGACTCTTCTGCCAGGCCACCTGATCACGCAGGTAGACCGGCTGAGCGAGGTGTGGCGCCACGCCGCCGCCTTCTGCCAGGATCTCGGCCGCCAGCAGCACCATGTCCTCGGCCGCTGGCTGCATGTCGGGCAGGTGCTGGCTGACGCCAGCCTGAACCGTTACCGGCAGCGATTCCCACTGCTCCCAGCCGGAGCCCACGCCGACCCAGTCGGCTTCTTCATGCCCGGCCGGCAGGCTCAACCGCTCGGGCGACAACAGTCCTTCCTCCGCGAGCCGGGTCAGCTGGCCGTCATGGCAGCGGTAGGCGGCGGTGTAAAGCTCGCCCATACGGGCATCGATCACCGGCAACACATGGCGCAGATGGTGGCGACGATGCCCCGCCAGCGCCAGCGCCTCCAGGGTCGAAACGCCGATCAGCGGAACCTCGAGACCGAAGGCCAGTCCCTGGGCAACGCCCGCAGCGATGCGCAGGCCGGTGAACGAGCCCGGGCCCTGTCCATAGGCCAGGGCGTCCAGGTCCGCGAGTGTCAGGTCAGCCTCATCGAGGAGCTCGTCGATCATCGGCATCAGCCGCCGCGTGTGTTCGCGGGGCGCCAGCATGAAGCGGGTCAGTAATTGATCGTCATGGCCGTCGCGGCGAATAAGCAGGGCAGCGGAACAGGCGCTCGAGGAGGCATCCAGGGCCAGCAGGGTCGGCATAGCGGTATCGACGTCAGGAGATGTGATACGCATTATACGCCGCGCCCAAGGGTGCGGGGAATGGTGCGTAAAAGAGGACTATCCAGGGACGGAAGTCACGCGGGGAACGCACGTGAAAAGGCAGGGGTGAAGCAAGGAACGGGGAACAAGTACCGAAGGGAATTCAGATGCGTAAATAGGCATACAAAGTGCCAGGGGTAAATAGCAATGCCAGCTGTGTGGTGGCGTCTAAACCATCGAGGGCTCGCCATGGCGAGCCCTCGACAGGTGCCAAAGGCGTTCAGCCTTCCAGGGCGTCGATCACCTGGCGGGTGATGTCATCGACACTGCCCACACCCTCGACCCGGTGATAGACCGGGGCGACTTCGGGTTCTTCCTTGGCCCACTGCTTGTAGTAGTCGACCAGCGGCGCGGTTTGCTCATGATAAACCGACAGGCGGTTACGCACCGTGGACTCCTGATCGTCCTCGCGCTGGATCAGTGCTTCGCCGGTGACGTCGTCCTTGCCGATTTCCTTGGGCGGATTGTATTCGACATGGTAGACCCGGCCAGAGCCCTGATGCACACGACGCCCCGCCAGACGCTTGACGATTTCCTCGTCATCGACGGCGATCTCCAGCACATGGTCGATCTTGACGCCGGCATCCTTCATGGCATCCGCCTGAGGCAGGGTGCGCGGAAAACCGTCGAACAGGAAGCCATTGGCGCAGTCGGGCTGGCTGATGCGCTCCTTGACCAGGGCAATGATGATGTCGTCGGACACCAGGCCACCGGTCGTCATGATTTCCTTGACCTTGACGCCCAGCTCGCTGCCTTCCTTGACGGCGGCGCGCAACATATCGCCGGTAGAGATCTGCGGAATGCCGAAGCGCTCGCAGATGAACTGGGCCTGGGTGCCCTTGCCGGCCCCGGGGGCGCCCAACAGGATCAAACGCATCAGAATGGCTCCTTGAATGACTTAACGTGAGAGAGGATGACGGAAAAGTGTAATGACCGCAGACAATACCGGGGCCACGCCTGTGAAACAAGCGACGCCCGACCAAGGCCGTACGATGTTCAGGGTGATCATCCTCACCGGTTCGGGGGGAATATCCCAATAGAACTTTGGTCTGCTTCGCTTCTTTCCTCGCCCTCACCTCGTTAAACGAGGCCTGGCATCAGCGGCGAAAGGCACAAATAAGGTAAAAAAAACGGCGCCCGCAGGCGCCGTTTCGATGGCCGGCCCTCGGGCCAGCGGGTCATGCCGGATAGATCACAGCAGCAGGCGACGGATATCCGTCAGCATCTGGCCGAGGAAGGCCGTGAAGCGGGCCCCGTCGGCGCCATTGACCGCCCGGTGGTCGAAGGACAGCGACAGCGGCATCATCAAGCGCGGCTGGAAGGCCGCGCCGTCCCATACCGGCTTCATCGACGCCTTGGAGACGCCGAGGATGGCGACCTCCGGCGGGTTGACGATCGGCGTGAAGGCGGTACCGCCAATCGACCCGAGGCTCGAGATGGTGAAGCAGCCACCGGTCATCTCGTCACGCTTGAGCTTCTTGGTCTGGGCCTTCTTGGCCAGCTCGATGGACTCCTTGGCCAGCTCGATCAGCGACTTCTGGTCGGCGTTGCGGATCACCGGCACCATCAGGCCATCCGGCGTATCCACGGCGATGCCGATATGCACGTACTTCTTGTGCACCACGGTCTCGCCGTCGCTCTTCAGGCTGACGTTGAACTGCGGGTACTTCTGCAGCGCCACGGCACAGGCCTTGACCAGGAACGGCAGCGGGGTGAGCTTGGCACCCTGCGCCTCGGCCTCGGCCTTCATCGACTTGCGGAAGGCCTCCAGCTCGGTGATGTCGGCCTCGTCGAACTGGGTGACGTGCGGGATGTTAACCCAGCTGCGATGCAGGTTGGTGGCGCCCATCTTCATCAGGCGACCCATCGGCTTCTCTTCGACCTCGCCGAACTGGCTGAAGTCCTGATCCGGGATCGGCGGAATGCCTGAGCCGCCGGCGGCTGCCGGTGCCGCGGCGGGCGCCGCCTTGCCCTGAGACTGGGACATCACCTGCTTGACGTAGCCGTGCACGTCTTCCTTCAGCACCCGGCCCTTGGGACCGCTCGCCTTGACCCGTGACAGATCGACCCCCATTTCACGCGCCAACATGCGCACCGCGGGACCAGCATGCACGCGCTTGCCGTCACTCGGTTGTGAGCTGGGCTCGGCGTCCTGCTTGGGCGCCGAGGCCTCTTTCTTGGGCGCTGAGGTCTCTTTTGGAGTCGAGGACTCTTTCTTCGCTGCGGAAGACTCCTGCTTCGACGCCGCCTTTTTGGGGGCGGGTTTCGCACCGGCCACCTCGACATAACCGATCAAGTCGCCCTCGGAGACGGTATCGCCTTCCTTCACCGCGAGTTCGACCAGCTTGCCCTTGAAGGGGCTCGGCACGTCCATCGACGCCTTGTCGGACTCAAGCGTGATCAACGCATCTTCTTCGTTGATCTCGTCGCCCTCGGCAACCGCGACCTCGATGATCGGCACGTTCTCGCTACCGCCGATATCGGGAACGCGAATCTCCTTACGCTGAGGTTCGCCTTCACCGGCATCCTGTGAGTCGTCGTCCGCGCTCTGCTCAGACGCGTTGTCGCTGCTGTCATCGGCAGCCGGTTCGGATGCCGACTCGGACTCGCCGTCATCCTCGCCATCTTCACCCGCGATTTCCATGGTACCGATCAGGTCGCCTTCGGAGACGGTGTCGCCTTCCTTGACCGCAAGCGAGACGAGCTTGCCGCTATACGGGCTAGGCACGTCCATCGAGGCCTTGTCGGACTCTAGCGTGATCAGCGCATCTTCTGCATTGACCTCGTCGCCCTCGGCGACGGCCAGCTCGATGATCGGTACATCTTCGCTGCCGCCGATATCCGGCACCTTGATCTCGACAGTGCGCTTGCCGCCCGAGGCTTTCTTGGCCGGCTTGTCATCGCTCTTGGGCGCAGCAGTGTCCTTGCTTGCCGGGGACGCCGGCTTCTCGTCTTCGTCCTTGGAGGCTGTCTTTTCGTCCTCGCCGCCGCCCTCGGCTTCGAGTTCGAGAATATCGTCGCCTTCGGAGACGGTATCGCCTTCCTTGACCAGCAGCTTGACGACCTTGCCGCCCTTGGGCGCCGGGACATCCATGCTGGCCTTATCGGACTCGAGAGTAATCATGGTGTCTTCGGCGGCGATCACATCGCCTACCGACACCGCGATCTCGATGATTTCGACATCGGTGCTGCCACCGATATCGGGAACTTTGATGATTTCGCTACTCAAGGTCGCGCTCCTTTCCTAATCATGCTCGCTGCAGGCGCAAAATGGGTCAGGGAGGGCGAGCCAACGCAGCGTAATTGCCGTGTCATTGTCACTCGCCCGTCGCCTTATCAACCCCTTACGGGCGCTTCAGGAATCCAACGGATTCGGCTTTGTCGGATCGATGCCATACGTCTTCATGGCATCAGCAACGACCTTGCGGTCGATCTCACCACGTTCGGACAGCGCTCTCAGCGCGGCCACGGTGACGTAATAGCGGTCCACCTCGAAGAAGCGACGCAGCTGCTCTCGCGTGTCGGAGCGACCAAAGCCGTCGGTACCCAGGACATGGAAATCAGTGGGCACCCAGGCACGAACCTGGTCAGCGTAGAGCTTCATGTAGTCGGTCGATGCGATCACCGGACCTTCACAGCCATCCAGCTGCTGTGTGATCCACGGCTTCTCGCGCTTGTCGTCCGGCTCGAGGAACTGGCTGCGATCATAGTCGAGCGCTTCGCGACGCAGTTCGTTGAAGCTGGTCACGCTCCAGACATCGGCCACGACGCCATGCTCGTCAGCCAGCATCTCGGCGGCGGCCTCGACTTCGCGCAGGATGGTGCCACTGCCCATCAGCTGAACACGCGGCGCCTTCTTGCTGCTGGCCTTGCCTTCCTGCAGACGATACATGCCACGCACGATGCCTTCTTCACTGCCTTCCACCATCTCGGGATGAGTGTAGTTCTCGTTCATCACCGTAATGTAGTAGAAGCAGCTTTCACGATCCTGATACATCCGCTTCATGCCGTCCTGCAGGATGACCGCGACTTCGTGGCCATAGCAGGGGTCGTAAGAGCGGCAGTTCGGCACGGTCGACATCAGGATATGGCTGTGGCCATCCTGATGCTGCAGGCCCTCACCGTTGATGGTGGTTCGACCGGCGGTACCCCCAATCATGAAGCCACGCGCCTGCTGGTCGCCGGCTGCCCACACCAGGTCGCCGATACGCTGATAGCCGAACATCGAATAGTAGATGTAGAACGGAATCAGCGTCATGTCGTGGTTGGCGTAGGCGGTTGCCGCCGCGATCCAGGCCGCCATGGAGCCGGCCTCGGTGATGCCTTCCTCGAGAATCTGTCCCTTCTTGTCCTCGCGGTAGTACATGATCTGGCCGGCATCGACCGGATCGTACTTCTGGCCACCGGAGGCGTAGATACCCAACTGGCGGAACATGCCTTCCATACCGAAGGTGCGTGCCTCATCAGGGATGATCGGCACCACGCGGGAGCCCAGCTGCTTGTGCTTGACCAGGCCGTTGAGCACACGCACGAACGACATGGTGGTCGACACTTCGCGATCGCCCGATCCCTTGGTCTGGGAGGCGAACATCTTGTCGTCGAGGCCGGGAATCTCGAGAGTTTCGTATTCCGTGCGGCGCTTGGGCAGGAAGCCACCCAGTTTCTCGCGCTGCAGGAACAGATATTTCATCTCCGGTGTATCTTCGTCCGGACGATAGTACGGAACCTCGCCGTTCTCGAGCTGCTTGTCGGTGATCGGCACACCAAAGCGGTCACGGAATTTCTTGAGCGCTTCGTGTTCCATGGACTTGATCTGGTGGGCCTCCATATCGGCCTCACCGCTACCGCCGCCCATGCCATAGCCCTTGACGGTATGCGCGAGGACCACGGTCGGGCGGCCGTCGGCGTTGTTGACCGCCTCATGGTAGGCCGCGTAGACCTTCTGCGGATCGTGACCACCCCGGTTAAGACGGAAGATGTCTTCGTCGGAATAGTCCTCAACCAGCTTGGCCGTTTCTTCGTACTTGCCGAAGAAGTGCTCGCGGGTATAAGCGCCGCCATTGGCCTTGTAGTTCTGGTACTCGCCGTCGACTGCCTCGTCCATGCGCTTTTGCAGCATGTCATGCTTGTCGCGCTCGAACAGCGGATCCCACTGACCGCCCCAGACCACCTTGATGACGTTCCAGCCGGCACCGCGGAACACGCCCTCGAGCTCATCCATGATGCGCGAATTGCCGCGCACCGGACCGTCGAGACGCTGCAGGTTGCAGTTGATCACGAAGATAAGGTTGTCGAGGTTCTCGCGGCTCGCGAGGTGCAGGGCGCCCAGGGATTCCGGCTCATCGCACTCACCGTCGCCGAGGAATGCCCAGACCTTACGGTCACGCATGTCGGTCAGCTCACGGGAGTCCATGTACTTCATGACGTGAGCTTGATAAATCGCCTGGATCGGCCCGAGGCCCATGGAGACGGTCGGGAACTGCCAGTAGTCGGGCATCAGATAGGGGTGAGGATAGGACGGCAGACCACCACCCTCGGCTTCCTGGCGGAAGCTATCCATCTGCTCTTCGGTCAGCCGGCCTTCCATGTAGGAACGTGCATAGATACCCGGCGTCACGTGACCCTGGATATAGATCAGGTCACCCTTGTGCTCGCCATCGTCGGCGCGGAAGAAGTGGTTGAAACCCACTTCATACAGCGTCGCACACGACTGGAAGCTGGCGATATGCCCCCCGAGTCCCTTGTGCTTCTTGTTGGCCCGCAGCACCTGCGCCATGGCATTCCAGCGAATCGCCGAGCGCAATTTGCGCTCGATGAACATGTCGCCGGGGATCTTCGCCTCACGATGCACCGGAATGGTGTTCCGGTGGGGCGTGTTTACAGAGAACGGCGGAATACGGCCATCGCGCCGCAGGCGATCAGCCAGTCGACTCAATAGATACTGAGCACGCTCTTCGCCTTCCCGATCAACGACCGATGCCAAGGACTCCAACCATTCCTTGGTTTCGGTCGGATCGAAATCTTCTCTTGCCTCCAGACTCATAGACGTCTCTCCGAATGAAGATATTGTGTCGGTCTGCCCTCACCCGGGAGGAGGGAGGGGCGTGTGGCGCTCTTCAGTGCGGGCGTGACCTTCTATGGATCACGTCTCCAGAATAATGGCATGTAGTGTCCTTACATAGCGATACTCGCAATGCCCGGAATCTGGCCACGAAGATACCGCAAAGACTAGCCCCTGCCAATTACGACAATTCTGGAAATTATTTCCGTAATAAATATTGCATTGCAACACAAAGGCCTAGCGCACCTGCTACTCAGACCTGGTCGAGAGCTCGACCCTGTAGGTAAACTACAACCAAATTGAGCGACTTTCACACTGTGCCGGGCCCGGTAAGCGTCGTTCAACTGTGCTGGGGTGTGGATAGTTTCGCCAGACACTGGCGAAAATAGGCCCAGTCAAAGGCGGGGCCAGGATCTGTCTTGCGCAGTGGCGCAATACGGGCATGGCTTGTGATGCGCTCGGGCGTGAACAAGGGGTAATGCGCCAGAAGGTCACGGACCACGCCAGCAAGCGTCAAGTACTGAGCGTCGCGATAAGCGGTCTGCTCGTCGCCCTCGAGTTCGATACCGATCGTGAAGTCATTGAGTTGCCCCCGCCAGGCGGCACCATCGAACCAGCAGGAGCGGCCGGCGTGCCAGGCGCGCTGCTCAAAGGGCACGAATTGCACGGCTTCACCATCGCGACGAATCAGTAGATGCGCGGAGACCCTGAGGTCGGCAACCTGCGCGAAGTAGGGATGCGCTGAGGGATCGAGGCAATTGGTGAACAGTTGCTCGATGGCATCGCCGGAAAAAACGCCCGGCGGTAGGCTGATCGAATGCAGCACCAGCGCCGAGACTTCTCCGTCGGGGCGGTCATTGACGTTAGGTGACGCCACCTGACGCGCTGGCGCCCAACACCCTTGCTCGATACTCATGCCATATTCCCCATAAGACGTATCTCCTCATTGTCCTGGATTCAGCCGCCAGCGACGCTCGCCATTGAAGCCTGCCACCGACGTGAATCATGGACACCTGCGATGTGACGCGCCAGGCGTCGATTCCCTATAATAGAAGATCGTCGCATTGATACATCCTACAGGCACCGCTGCCCAGCGCCGGTGCTGCCCACGCCAGGGAGCCCAGGCCGCCATGCATTATCACGAAGCCCTCGCCGAAGAGATCCGCACCAGCGCCGCGCGCTTATTAGCCGAGGACGTCGGCCCCGGCGACATCACCGCTCAGCTGATTCCTGAACGCCAGTGGGCTACCGCCCGAGTGATCACTCGCGAGGACGCCGTACTGTGTGGCGTCGCCTTCGTCGATGAGCTGTTCCGCCGTCTGGACCCTCGGGTATCGCTCAACTGGCAGCATGCCGATGGCGACCGATTGGCCGCCGGCGACACCCTGCTTGAGCTCGAGGGCCCGGCACGCAGCCTGCTGACCGGCGAGCGCGCTGCGCTGAATCTCTTGCAGACGCTCTCCGGCACGGCAACACGTACCCGTGCTTACGTCGATCTGATCGAAGATACCGGCGTGCGCCTTCTGGATACGCGCAAGACCCTCCCTGGCCTTCGCCTCGCACAGAAGTACGCCGTAAGCTGTGGTGGTGGCCACAATCACCGGGTCGGTCTCTATGACGCCTTCTTGATCAAGGAAAATCATATCGCCGCCTCCGGCGGGATCGAAGCGGCCGTCAAGGAAGCCCGCGACATCGCAAAAGACCTGCCGGTCGAGGTCGAAGTCGAGACCTTTGAAGAACTCGATCTGGCATTGGCAGCCGGCGCCGATGTAGTGATGCTCGACAACTTCTCGCTGGAGGATTTGCGCGAGGCCGTGCGCCGAGGCAACGGCCGCGCCACCCTAGAGGCCTCTGGTAACGTCAGCGATGTGACCCTGCGCGACATTGCAGAGACAGGGGTCGACTGCATTTCCAGCGGCGCCCTGACCAAGGACGTCCAGTCGATTGACCTGTCGATGCGCATCCTGGTCACTGAGACCCGCTAAGCCGTGCGCTAATCAAGCGTCGAGCCAGACCCGCTGACAGTGGCCGGCGGTCCGGCTCGACGCCCATGTTCGATTTCCGTGTTCGACGATAGGTCGCACAACGCGACGCCACCAGTCGGGGGGTAAAACGCAGGCGTCGCTTTGCTACTCAGGTTTCGACCAGATCCAGCCGCTTGACCAGGCGGATTCGTTGCAGGTGCTCGCCACCGCGCTCCACCCATTCTTCGCCTTCCTGCTGCCAGCCTCGCTGGAGGAGACGCGGGGCGAGCATCAGGCTCGCCCCAATCCGCATCCGCGACAGCCCCTGTTCCAGAAACACCCGCTGCGCATGCAGCAACAGCGTACTGCCGATGCCCCGGCGAGCCAGGGAAGGCCAGACATAAAGCGTCTCGATATACCCGGCACCATCGATGCTCGGGCCAATTTCCAGAAACCCGACGCAGCGGCCATCACAGGCCGCCACAATGGTCTTGCGAAGCAGCTGACGTGCCGACCAGGCGCTACCCTCACGCGGCAGAACGGATGCCCAGGCACGCCGCTGTTCGACGCTATAGTGTTCGGCGGCCCCCTGCATCACCGCGTGATGGAAGACCTCTGCCTGGTCGGCACCATCATCCGGCACCGCATCGCGATAGACGATGCGCGCCTTACCGGCACGTGGATGGCTATCCGTCGCCTTGCCAGCAGGGCGGCTGCCAGCAGGGCGATCACCATCAGGATAGCGCTCAATGACTGACATCAGACCCTCCTGACCTGTCGCTCACCGCGCCTGAATGATCATTGTCGCGCCCCACAACACCCCCTTTTTCCGGCACCACCTCGTCGAAACGCTCTGCCACCGGATGCTCGCCAGTCACCATCCCAGGCTCACGCACCAGCTGGCAGGTGACAAACCCAGCCCCACTGGCCGCATCGAGTTCGGCGACCACATCCGAGAGGAAGAGGATCTCCCCGGGTGCCATGCCAATCGCCTCGGCGATCCGTGCATAGCTCTCGACCTCGCGCTTGGGTCCGGTAGTGGTATCAAAATAGCCCGAGAACAGCGGCGTGAGATCCCCCACATCACTATGGCCGAACAACAGCCGCTGAGCCTGTACCGAGCCCGAGGAATACACAAAGAGCGCATACCCCTCGGCCTGCCAGCGCGCCAACGCCTCGGCGGCATCCGGGTAGACGTGACCGGTAAAATCACCCGCCTTATAGCCCGCCTCCCAGATCATGCCCTGTAACACCTTGAGCGGCGTGGCCTTGCGGTCCTCCTGACTCCAGTCTTCCAGAATCGTAAACAGCCGTTCCAGATCCGCGGCGGGCTCGCGAGCTTCCTCTCTCACCGCCTCGAGCTGTGCCGCGACCTCAGGTTGTTGATGGTAACGACGCAGGAAATCACCGAGATGGTGGCGGGCATAGGGGAAGAGCACCTCATGAACAAAGGCGATGGACCCGGTCGTGCCCTCGATGTCTGTGACGATGGCGCGAATCATGCCGCATCTCCCCGACCGGTCGGCAAGGCCTCGAAGCGCGGGAAGCGCGAGGCGATAGACTCGCCGGTGAAGTCGGCTACCCAACCCTCGGGGTTGGTGAAAAGTCGAATAGCCGTGAAGTGAGGCTCAGGCCCCATATCGAACCAGTGAGGCGTACCCGCCGGTACCGAGATCAGATCATCCTGGCAACAGCCGACCGCATAGACGCGCGATTCAAGATGCAGGTAGAAGACGCCTTCACCTCGCACGAAGAAGCGTACCTCGTCTTCGCTATGACGATGCTCATCGAGGAACTTGGCGCGCAGTGCCTCCTTATCCGGGTGATCCGGGGTCAGGCCGATCACATCGGCGGTGGCGAAGCCGTCCTCGGCCTTGAGGCGCTCTACCTCTTCATCATAAGCGTTGAGCACTACCTTGGGATCGGCATCGGGGGCCAGGTCAGCCTTGGTGGGCCAGCGCTCGAAGCGTATACCGTGAGCCGCCAGCTCAGACGCGATACGCTCGCCGTCGTGGGTCTGGAGCAGCGGCTGCTCCGGGTCGTGATCGTGGTAGACGTTGAGAAAGCTCATGGCAGTGCTCCATCAGGCAAGGTGATGACGGGCCGCAGCGGGCCGCATCACGGACCGTCCCGCTCAGCGGGCGCGGCGCATCATTAGTTCACAGTCGAAAAGAAAGTCTAGCGCCTCGACCTGGCGTAGGCATCCGGCCATATCACGAGCCCAGGTATAGAGGCCGTGACCACGGATCAGGTAGGCGCGAGTATTCAGGCCTTGCAGTCGCCCCCGTACCACCTCGGCAAGTGCATCGATATCCTGGCTATTATCGACGATCGGTACCTCGAGCAGCGTATCGTGGCGCGTCACGCCCTCAATGGCCTTCTGCAGCTCAAAGCCCTCGAGCGTCAGGGTGTCACCCTCGATCAGACGCGACAACACGGTGGCTGCCCGGGAATGGGTGTGCAGCACCGCCCCGGCCTCGGGGTAGTCCTGGTAGAGCTGACCGTGCAGGCGTGCCTCATCGGAGGGCTTCTGTGGACTGCCCACCGGCGAGACATCGAAATCGGTGACCATGACATCGGCCGGGGTCAGTTGCCCCTTGTGGCGCCCCGACGCGGTCACCGCCATATGCGCGCCGTCCAGACGCAACGAAAAGTTGCCGCCGGTGGCCGGCACCTGACCGGCTCGGTATAGCGTGTCGCCAGCATCAACGATGGTCTGCTGGGCAAGCGCCAGCTGCTCGAGATCAATCACCGCGGTATCTCCCCTGAATATGCCGTCAGCCTACCGAAGCCTCGCCCCGCCGCCAATCCTGCTGGTGACGCCCCTTGGGGCCCCGTGCGCTACCCGGGCAGGCACGGCATAATGGCGCCCATGACTGCTCCCCCTGATTCTCGCGCCGACGCCTTCGCCCTCACGCCCATCGGGCGTATCGAGAGCGACTATCCGGATAAGTTCGGCATTCCCCGCCAGCCGGGACTCGCCCCGGCGGCTCGCGGCCGCCTGGTGCTGCTGCCACCCTATGACGACCCGCTGACGGTGCGCGGCCTCGATGCCTTCAGCCACCTCTGGCTGACCTTTGTCTTTCACCATAGCCCCGAGCGCTGGACGCCGCTGGTGCGCCCACCAAGACTTGGCGGTAATGCCAAGATGGGCGTCTTCGCCAGCCGCAGCACCCACCGGCCCAACCGTCTGGGGCTATCGCTCGTCGAGCTCAAGGGCATCGATACCTCGCAAGGTGGCGTAGTCCTGGAACTGGCCAGCCATGACCTGCTGGACGGCACCCCGGTGCTCGACATCAAGCCCTACCTGCCCTGGGCCGAGGCTCACCCCGACGCCAGCGCCGGCTTCGCGCCAGATGCCCCCCCCCAGTGTGCGGTCGACTTCTCCGTAGAGGCCGAGGCGACCCTGGCCCAGCGAGAAGACGCCGCCTCACTGCGCGCCCTGATCCGTCAGGTGCTGGCCCAGGACCCGCGCCCCGCCTACCGCAAGGGAGCCGAGTCGCGTGTCTACGGGGTGCGCCTGCGCGACGTCGATGTGCGCTTTCGCGCCCTGGTCAATGAGGCAGGCGAGACGCGCCTGGACGTCGTCGAGATCGTGGCGGTATAGCGCTTCGACATGATGAGCTGTCCCGGCGCCAAGGCGTCGCGAGGGCGCTATGAACCCATCCCTGGGCGCTACTTTTGCCATCCCTGGCAAAAGACCCTCGTGCCGCCTGTCCCCGGCGCTCATCGTCCGTGCCGCTGACCACATGCAGAAACGACGAAGGGCCCCGCAAGGCCCTTCGTTAAGCATGGCGCGCTGGCCGTCCTCAGTCGAAGCTGATGCCGATACGACGACCCACTTCCTCATAGGCCTCGATCACGCCGCCCAGGCCCTGACGGAAGCGGTCCTTGTCGAGTTTCTCGCGGGTCTTGGCATCCCACAGGCGGCAGCCGTCCGGCGAGAACTCGTCGCCGAGCACGATCTGGCCCTTGAAGACGCCGAACTCAAGCTTATAGTCGACCAGCAGCATGCCACCCGCCTCGAACAATGCCTTCAAGACGTCATTGACCTTGTAGGTCAGCGCCTTCATTTCCTTAAGCTGCTCGGGAGTGGCCCAGCCGAAGGTCTCGGCCAGCGATTCGTTGATCATCGGGTCATGCTGGGCGTCGTTCTTCAGGAACAGCTCGAAGGTCGACGGCGTCAGCGCCTGGCCTTCCTCGACACCCAGGCGCTTGCACAGGCTACCGGCGGCAATGTTGCGCACCACGCACTCCACGGGGAGCATGTCGAGCTTCTTGACCACACATTCGGTGTCCGAGAGCAGGCCGTCGAAGTGCGTCGGGATGCCGGCTTCCTGAAGCTTGCCCATGATGAAGGCATTGAACTTGTTGTTGACCATGCCCTTGCGCGCCAGGGCTTCCATCCGCTCACCGTCGAAGGCGCTGGTGTCATCGCGGAATTCGAGGATCAAGCGATCCGGGTCGTCAGTGTGGTAGACCGACTTGGCCTTGCCGGCATAGAGCTCTTGACGCTTTTCCATGAGGGGTCTCCGAATCGGGAGGTAACGGATAGGTGCTGAAACGGGTACTTCAGAACGAGTGCTAACGAAGGGTCTGCCAATCCAGGCCCTGATCCTGGGCGGCGACCACCAGCCGTGATTCATCGCCATCGAGCAGCGGTACCAGGGCCTCCAGGGCGAGCTCGGGGCGGTTGTTATGTTCCGACAGATGCGAACAGACGATGCGCTGCAGCCTGTCGAGCCCGACCCCCGCCAGCAGCGTTGCCGCCTGCGGATTGGCTAGGTGGCCCCAGTCGCCGCCGACACGGCGCTTGAGACGCGGCGGATAGGGCCCGTCCGCCAGCAGTTGCCGGTCGTGGTTGCACTCGAGGATCAGGGCATCGCAGCCGGCGAACGCCTGAACCACATGCGCGCTGGGGTGGCCAAGATCGGTCACCACCCCCAGCCGCCGACCATGGGCACTGACGTGAAATTGTACCGGTTCCCGAGCGTCATGGGGCACGGTCACCGGCATGATCTCAAGGCCGCCAATGGCAAACATCGCCTGTGGCGTGATCCACTCGTGGCGAGGCACCTGCTTGAGGCGACCAGATAGCCAGGTGCCCGGGGTCAGGTAGACCGGCAGTGCATGGCGCCGCGCCAGGGCCCCCACCCCACCAATATGATCGCCATGCTCGTGCGTCACCAGCACGGCGGCGAGTTGCCTGGGGTGGAGCCCCAGACGGGCGAGCCGCCGCTCGGTCTCGCGCAGGCCGAAGCCGCAATCGATGAGCAGATGGGTCTCGCCATCGCTGACCAGGGTGGCATTACCCTTGCTGCCGCTGCCCAGCGACGCAAAGTGCAGGGCGCGTGCCGCTGGCGGCATCAGCGCAACAGCGAGGCCAGCCGGCCCAGCAGGTCACGCACGCCATCATCATCAAGCGCCGGCTCGCCGGCGGCAGCCACGGTCAGCCGCGTCTGCCCCTCGGCGGCGGGCACTACCTTGAGCCGTGCTGGGCGTGGCGTCTGGTCGCTAAAGAGCCCACCGATAAGGCCCGCCTGGCGCTTGGCCAGGGGAAGATAGGCGACCTGGAAGTCACCCGCGGCGGCATCCTGACTCACCAGCTGCTGCTCCGGCTGATCAAAGTCGCGCTCGAGCAGATGACTCAGCTCCGCCCACACCTGATCGGGGTCGGCTTCAATCAGCAGCGCACGCTCTCCTTCGTTACCGACGAGACGCACCAGCGATGCTCCGGCCCCTTCACGGCTGGCAAGATTGGAGGCCATGGCGGTCTGCCCACGGGCGCCTAGGTAGTTGGCCAGGGCATCCAGGCAACCGTCGAGCGCACGGTTATTGCGTTCGCAGCGCACCTGACTGGTGTCACCCAGGCCGTCACGAACGGCGATCATGCCATCGGACGTTGTCAGGCGTCGCGACGCATCGTCGCGCTCGGTGACGGTCAGGCGTTGGCGCTCACCGAACTCGACGACATGCGGCCAGACTACCTCCGGCGGGTCATTGACCGTAAGCCAGCGGGCGTCGCCCATACTGCGACGCTCGACATAGTCGCGCACCGCGACCGTCGGCTGGGGCCTTGGCGCAGTAAATTCGTCATCGCTGGCGCGATAGGGCCGATTGGCCTTGGGCACCGGCATCGCCTCACGGGTCTCGTAGAGCTCGCTACCGGCCGGCAGCGTCAACGGCTCGGCGCTCTTGGCCTGCGTGTAGGCCTCACTGCGGTCATCGTAGTAACCGCCACTGGAACAACCAGCCATTGCCAGGGCAATAGCCGCTACCAGCGGCATCCAGTTCGTGGCAGCTTTCATGCATCCACCTTAATTGTCAGCCAGCGAGGGGCTTTCAGTCGTCACTGACGCCAGCCAGCTGCAGCGCCTCGCTGACCGTTGAATGATACTTCTCGGATAGCCAGGTCAACGGCAGGCGAATGCCTTGATCGGCGTAGCCCATATGATTGAGCGCCCACTTGACCGGAATCGGATTGGCCTCGATCCCCAGCTGGGTATGCAGCGGCATCAAGCGGGTGTTGATCTGATGCGCCTTGTCGCTATCGCCGGCGACAGCGGCTGCACACAGCTCGTGCATGGCGCGCGGCACCACATTGGCGGTCACCGAGATATCGCCATGGCCGCCCATCAGCATGAAGTCACAGGCCGTGGCATCGTCGCCCGAGTAGAGCATGAAACCGGAGCCCTTGAGGCGCTCGATCAGATCCTCGGCACGCTCCAGGTTACCGGTGGCATCCTTGATGCCGATGATGTTGTCGACCTCGGCCAGGCGCAGCACGGTCTCGTTATAGATATCCGAGCAGGTGCGGCCGGGCACGTTGTAGAGAATCACCGGCAGATCACTGGCCTCGGCGATGGCCTTGAAGTGCTGGAACAGGCCTTCCTGGGTGGGCTTGTTGTAGTAGGGCGCCACCGTCAGACAGTAATCGGCACCAACTTCCTTGGCGTAGCGGGTAAGCTCCACCGCCTCCGTGGTGTTGTTGGAACCCGTGCCCGCGATAACCGGGATGCGGCCATTGACCTCTTCCACCACGGTGCGAATCACATCGAAGTGCTCGGCAAAGGACATGGTGGTCGGCTCACCGGTGGTGCCGGCGGCGACAATGCCATCGGTACCATGCTCGAGATGGAAGCGCACCAGGCGGCGCAGAGCCTCCCAATCGATCTCTCCGTTTGCCTTCATCGGCGTCGCCAGGGCGACGATACTGCCTTTGATCATTTTCTTTCCTCTACAAACGCCTGCGCATCAGCCGCCGCAGAATAGTGGCGCTAATGAATCAACCGGGATTGGAACCAGGGACTAGATGGTACTCAGGCCGCTAGAGCCTGTACAGAACCCAGCGCAAGGACTTTTCCGCTCGGCCTCGTTGCCTTCAACACGGCCTTTACAGCATCGCCCCAGTGACGTGTAATTCTTGCACAATTTCAAGGGTCGGCCTCCAGTAGGCTCGGCGCCTTGCGATGGCGTCACCACGCCGTTAGACACGACGATTTCAGATACCTCACAGGAGTCTCCCATGAGCGTCAGCATCGGTAACCCCGTCCCCGACTTCACCGCCACCGCGACCGGCGATACCACCGTGACGCTGTCCGAACTGAAGGGCAAGCAGGTGGTGATCTACTTCTATCCCAAGGCCAGCACCCCGGGCTGCACCACCGAAGGCGGCGACTTTCGCGACCGCAAGGAGGCCTTCGATGCCGCCAACACAGTGATACTGGGCGTTTCTCGAGACGGCATCCGGGCTCAGGAAAACTTCAAGGCCAAGCAGGCCTTCAACTTCGAACTGATCTCGGACAAGGACGAAGCCGTCTGCAGGCTATTCGATGTCATCAAGCTGAAGAAGCTTTACGGCAAGGAGCATCTCGGCATAGAACGCAGCACCTTCCTGATCGATACCGAGGGCAATCTCGCCCGCGAATGGCGCGGCGTCAAGGTCAAGGGCCATGTCGACGAGGTACTCGAAGCGGCACAGGCCCTGCACGAGGGTTAACGCCCATTATCTCTGGCCCTTCCCCCCTTTGCTCCCCGTGCCTGCCATGCGGCAAGGGAGCAAAGGGATGGCGTCAGGGGCTCGGCAATTCGTCACTCAGCGGGTTGTCGACGTGCTCTTTGATACCCCGCGGCCAGGCATAGACCATGGCCTTGAGCAGGGTTGCCAGAGGAATCGCGAAGAAGATCCCCCAGAAACCCCAGATGCCGCCGAAGAACAGCACCGCCAGGATGATCGATACCGGGTGCAGGTTGACCGCCTCGGAGAACAGGATCGGCACCAAGACGTTACCGTCCAGCGCCTGAAGCACGCCATAGGCGATGATCACGTAGAGGAACTGTTCGCCGATACCGAAGTGAAACCCTGCGACTGCTGCCACCGGCAGCGTGGCAACCGCCGCGCCAATGAAAGGAATCAGCACAGACAGCCCCACCAGCATGCCCAGTAATGCCGAATACGGCAGGCCGAAATAGGCAAAGATCAGGAAACCGCTACTGCCGACGATCACGATTTCGATGAACTTGCCGCGGACATAGTTGGCGATCTGGGCATCCATTTCATGCCAGATGCGGGTCATCAGGTCACGCTTGCGCGGCAGTAACCATAGCATGAACCCCACCAATCGCTCCCGGTCCTTCAACATGAAGAACACAAGTATCGGCACCAGAACAAGGTAGATGATCAGGTCCATCAGATTGCCAAGCGAGGCAAGCGATAGCGTCAGTGCGCGCTGGCCAAACTGGGTAAGCTCTCGGCCGGCGGCATCGATCCAGCCCTGAATCTGATCCGGCGTGACCAGGTTGGGGTAACGCAGCTGCATCTCGTCGAGGAAACTCTGGCCACTGGCGAACATGCGCGGAATCTCCTGCACCAGGCTGACCAGCTGATTCCAGATCAGCGGCATGACCACCAGCGCCATGGCCAACAGAATGCCGAGAAAGCCCAGGAACACCGCCAGCACTGCCACCAACCCTGGCACACGACGTCGAGTCAGCCAGTTCACCGCTCCTTGCAGCAGAAACGCGATCACCAGCGCCGTGAAGAAGGGCGCCAGCATGCCGCCAAGCAGCACCACCGCGGCAGTACCGGCGATCAGCAGCATGAGCAGGATCACCGCCTCTTCGTCCGAGAAGTAGCGCTCGAGCCAGCCCGAAAACAGTGTCTTCAACGTCATGCCGAGCGTTCCCCCTCGCCCTTTCTCAGCCAATAATGGTATACCTCGCCACGGGTCTCACGGGCGGGCATCTCATGGGCGCTCTGGGCAATAAAGGACTCGAAGTCCCGCCAGGAACCGGCATCGGTCGCGATCACCTCGAGCACCTGCCCGACTGCCAGCTTCGACAGTGACTGCTTGGCCTTGAGCAGCGGCAGCGGGCAGGGCAGGTTACGGGCGTCGAGTACATCGTCTGGTTGCAGGGTCATGCCGTCTCCCGAAACAATGGGGATGAAAATGGGGCCGCCCGACGGCCCTCTGTACACGGCACTTTAGCGGATAGGTAGCGGTCGGAGAAGAAGACCCGCCTCCGCCCGGGCGCTCATGCACAAGGAACATCATGCCATTACTCTGGAAGGCCTGGCGACACGCCACCGCCGCGCTGGTCCTGGCCGGCGCCTTGATCACGACTCAGGCCCAGGCGCTGGAGTTCGATCTGCCGCAGCTTGGCTCAGCCACCAGCGGCGTCAATCCGAGCGAAGAATACCGCCTGGGCCGAACATGGCTCAGGCAGTTTCGTGCCCGGGCGCCACTTTGGCAGGACCCGATCAGTCAGCACTATGTCGATACCCTGATCGCAAGGCTGCTGCCCGAAAGCGGCTTCCTGGGCAGCCAGCCACTGGTCACGCTGGTCGATAGCCGGATGCTCAATGCCTTTGCCGTGCCCGGCGGCGTTGTCGGAGTCAACGCCGGCCTATTTGCCTTCGCCAAGAACGAGGCCGCCCTCGCCTCGGTGCTGGCCCACGAACTGGGCCACCTGTCGCTGCGCCACTACGCTCGCCAGAAGGCCCGGGCCGAGGCAACCCAGCTGCCCACCATGGCCGCAATGCTGGCCGGCATGCTGATCGCTGCCGGCGGCGGCGGCGACGCAGGCATGGCCGCCGCCATGGGCTCCCAGGCGGCTTTCTTCCAGGACCAGCTGGCCTATTCTCGACGCTACGAGCAGGAAGCCGACCGCCAGGGCCTTCAGGTACTTCGTGACGCCGGCTATGACCCTCAGGCGATGGTCGACATGTTTCGCGCCATGCAGCGCCAGGCAGCCCTGCAAGGCGGCAACCCGCCGGAATTTCTGCTCACCCACCCGCTCACCGAATCACGCATCAGCGATATCCAGGCCCGAGCCCAGACACTGGAAACCGACGAGCTGCGCGACCCGGGCCCTCAATACGACATGGTGCGCGCCCGCGCCCTGCTGACCATCCATCAGGGGGCGCCCTCACAAGCCACCAGCCTGCTCGCGCAGGATGACCCTGCTCCGGCAGCCAAGCGCTACCTGGCGGCCTTGATACGCGCCCAGCAAGGCGATCTGGCAGGCGCCCTCTCGACGCTCGACACCCTGGCGAATGAGTGGCCAGACCTGTCACTGATCCCGACCACTGCCGCCGAACTGGCGCTGGATGCCGGTCAACACAGCGAGGCACTCTCGCGCAGCCAGCGACTGCTACGGCTGATGCCGGACTACCTTCCGGCACGCTTGATCAAGGCAGAGGCACTGTTGCAGCAGGATGCGAAGGCCGCCTTCGACACCCTGCGCGCCCTCGCCGAGCGCCACCCCGAAAACCCACAGATATTCACCCTGCTAGCCGAGGCCGCCGGGCGCAGTGGTCGCGAGGCCTGGAGCCATCTTGCCCGCGCCGAACAGCTACAGCTGACCGGAAGCATCACCCAGGCCATACGCCAGCTGGACATCGCCGAAGACGTGGCCAAGCGACGGGGCGACACCGGCATTACCGGGCGCATCGAAGAGCGCCGCAAGGCATTCGAGACCTACCGTGAGGACCTCAAGGACTTCCAGTAGCTGATTCGGCGCGAGACACCTCGGTTGCCGCGATTCTTGCGCGTGTCAGTTACTTGTCAGTTACTAAGGGGAAGGGCTAAGGGCCAAGAGTTAAGGACTAAGGGCCAAGGACTCAGGCACCGTCAGACAACCGCCCGCGCTTTGTACGCATGCCTTATGCCTACACAAAAAAGCGGCCCGTACCGAGGCATCGGTGCGGGCCGCTTTTTTCTTGTATCAACTACCGGTATCGGACCAATCACGGATATCGGATTGGCCACGGGTATAGGGAGCCGCTACAGGGCGATCGGCGGCAGATGAATCCTTCTCGGCGCGCCCGACCAACTCTGGAGGTCAGCTCTGGAAGTTGAGCATCCGCTCCAAGGGCTTCAGCGCCTTCTCGCGCAGATCATCATCTACCTGGATTTCACCGCTCTGCTCGCGCAGGGCAGCAGCCAGATTATCCAGGGCGTTCATGGCCATCCACGGGCAGTGGGCGCAACTCTTGCAGGTCGCTCCCCGTCCGGCCGTCGGCGCCTCGAAGAGGGTCTTGTCCGGCACGGCCTGCTGCATCTTGAAGAAGATGCCACGGTCGGTGGCCACGATCAGCTTGTCGTTAGGCAGCTCCTTCGCCGCCTTGATCAGCTGCGAGGTAGAGCCCGCCACATCGGCGAGTTCCACCACGGGTGCTGGTGACTCGGGATGCACCAGCACCGCGGCCTCCGGGTAGAGTGCCTTGAGATCCTCGACACCCTTGGCCTTGAACTCCTCGTGGACGATGCAGGCACCATCCCAGAGCAGCATGTCGGCGCCGGTCTGCTTCTGGATATAGCCACCCAGGTGCTTGTCCGGGGCCCACAGGATCTTCTCACCCCGGGCCTTCAGATGCTCGATCACATCGACGGCGATCGAGGAGGTCACGACCCAGTCGGCGCGCGCCTTCACCGCCGCTGAGGTATTGGCATACACCACTACCGTGCGATCGGGATGGGCATCACAGAAAGCGGCGAACTCATCAGCCGGGCAGCCAATGTCCAGCGAGCAGGTCGCCTCAAGGGTCGGCATCAGCACGCGTTTTTCCGGCGACAGGATCTTGGCGGTCTCGCCCATGAAGCGCACGCCGGCAACGACCAGCGTCGAGGCCTCATGGCGGGCACCAAAGCGGGCCATTTCAAGCGAATCGGCCACACAGCCACCGGTTTCCTCGGCGAGCTGCTGAATGGCGTCGTCGGTGTAATAATGCGCTACCAGCACGGCATTTCGCTCGTGCAGCAAACGCTTGATTTCGTCGATGCGCGCTTCATCCTCGGCGGGTATCCGCGTCGGGCAGTAAGCGCGGGCCAGATGCTCTCGCACATCGGCTCGGGAAGTCATTATCGTCATCGTGTCTACCACTGTGACTGGCAGGGGCTCCCCCTGCATGGCACCAGATGCATCAACCCATGTGCTCTCTGCACGTGCCGATGCTCCAGAGGGCCTGATGGTGCGGCTCCCGCATCACCTACCCAACGTTCATTTTAGCTTTAATTATGGCGGTTGTCGTCGTTTTCAAGAGCCGTGGCGCCCCAGACCGCCTGCCATACGGCATGACGACAGCGATATCTTCCGCCCCACTCAGCCCTTGATCGCCCTGCCATGCGCCTCGCCTGGAGCCTGACCGCTACCGCGGCCGGTGCCGAACACAACGAATAACTGACATCTATGTCATCGTTGCAGCCGTGGTGAAGCCGTCATGGTCACGGCAGCCATTGGGCCTTGGCCTGAGCACTCCAGGGGCACACCAGACCATCGCCCATAACAAAATGCCCCGACCTCAAGGAGGCCGGGGCATTTTGTCGCAATCTGGTGGGTCGTGTAGGATTCGAACCTACGACCAATTGGTTAAAAGCCAACTGCTCTACCAACTGAGCTAACGACCCGCAGTCACATCCCGAACGGGGACATGCAACGGCGGTAATGGTGGGTCGTGTAGGATTCGAACCTACGACCAATTGGTTAAAAGCCAACTGCTCTACCAACTGAGCTAACGACCCGCCGCCGGGCCGTCGAGTATGGTGGGTCGTGTAGGATTCGAACCTACGACCAATTGGTTAAAAGCCAACTGCTCTACCAACTGAGCTAACGACCCGCTCGACAGGGCGCATAGGTTACTCGTATCACCCTGTCTTGGCAAGCCTTTTTCGTAGCTTTTCAGCGCTTACGTGTGGGTCCCGGCTTGCGCATGCCCTGCACCGGGCGACGCTTGCGCTTGTCGCGACTCCAGCGGTTCTTCTCGTCCGGAGTAAGCTCCGGCACCTTGCGCGACTCGAGGCCAGCCAGCGCCGACAAATCGTCGACCTCGGCCTGGGTCAACTCGGTCCATTCGCCGGCCTTGGCCCGCTTATCCAGGAAGATATTGCCGTAGCGCACCCGCTTGAGGCGACTCACCGTCAGCCCCTGGGACTCCCACAGGCGGCGCACCTCACGGTTGCGGCCTTCCATGATCACCACATGGAACCAGGTGTTGATGCCTTCGCCGCCGAACTCCTGGACGTCGGAGAAGTGCGCGGGACCGTCGTCGAGCATCACGCCCTCGACCATGGTCTTGACGTGCGCCTGGGTGACCTCGCCCATGACCCGCACCGCGTATTCGCGCTCGACCTCGGTGGAGGGATGCATCAGCCGGTTGGCAAGCTCTCCATCGGTGGTGAACAGCAGAAGACCGCTGGTGTTGATATCCAGACGGCCGACGGCCACCCAGCGCTCGCCCTTGAGCCGCGGCAGACGCTCGAAGACGGTACGACGGCCTTCCGGGTCCTTGCGGGTGCACAGCTCACCTTCCGGCTTGTTGTACATGATCACCCGCCGGGTACTTTCCTCGGCGGTCTTCAGGTTGACCGGCCGGTCATCGAGGCTGACCCGGTCACGGGATTCGATGCGATCGCCGAGGCTCGCCACCTGGCCGTTGACCTTGACGCGACCGGCACTGATCGCGGCTTCCATCTCGCGGCGCGAGCCGAAGCCGGCGCGGGCCAGCACTTTCTGCAGTTTTTCGCTTGTGGTGTTCATGACTCTGAGGGTGTCTCATCAGTTGAGTGATCCGTTCCCGCGCGGCCGTCTTCATCGACGGTCGACGCTTGGCGGGCGCGGTCGGCCAGGCGTGCTTCGAGATCAGCGAAGCTAAGCCCGGCCTGCGTGGACGCCTTCCCGGCGTGTGGGTCCGCATCGGTCGTCCCGGCCGTTGCGTGTTCATCTTTGGGCGCCGCGGCGCCCGATTCAGGGGCTTTCTCCCCGTCCTGATGCGCGGGCGATGCGGCCTCGTCGGCGGCGTCGCCAGCGCTTGTCTCTTGAGTGGCGGTGTCTTCGTTGCCTGTCGCCTCGGTACCTGTCTCTTGCGTGCTCACCGCCGCGTCGTCTTGCTCGGCGTCATGCGTCGCAGCGCCGTCGGCTTCACCGCCCTGGGCATGCTGCCCGCCGTCAGCCGCCTGTTCGAGCGCATTGAAGCGCGCCTCGAAGTCCTTCAACTCATGCATCGGCGGCAGACCCTCAAGGGTCTTGAGACCGAAGTCATCGAGAAAGCCGCGGGTCGTGGCATACACCGATGGCCGCCCGGGCACATCACGCTGGCCGACGACCCGAATCCAGCCCCGCTCGGTCAGGGTACGCATGATCGAGGTGGATACCGCGACCCCGCGCACCTCCTCGATATCGCCGCGGGTTACCGGCTGACGATAGGCAATCAGCGCCAGGGTTTCCAGTAGCGCCCGGGAATAACGCTGCGGGCGCTCGTCCCACAGCCGCGAGACCCAGGGCGACAGGCGCTGACGAATACGCAACTGAAACCCCGATGCCGTCTCGATGAGCTCAAGGGCACCGGACTCCAGACGCTCGCCGAGCCGGCCAAGCGCTTCTCGCAGGTCGCCTCGTGGCGGCCGCTCATGATCGTCGAACAAACTCTCCAGGCGCTCCGTCGACAGCGGCTCGCCAGCGGCCAGCAGGGCCGCTTCGAGAATCTGATCGAGAGGATAGCGCTCGTTCATGTCGCGGGCTTACTCCTGCTCATTATCGGTGAGCGACATAGGGTCATCGCGGTCATGGATGTCATCGACGGCGAAGGGGCTCTCGTCCGCCTCGGATACCTCTTCACCCTCGTCAGGCTGATAGGCCTGCTCGGGCTCGGCGAGCCGCGCGCGAACGTGAATCGGCGACAGCGGTGCATTCTGCACGATCTCGATCATCGCCTCCTTGGCGAGTTCGAGCAGCGCCATGAAGGTCACCACCACCCCGGCCTTGCCCTCTTCCAGGGTAAACAGCGCCTCGAAGGGGGTATAGCGCTGATGATGCAGCGCCTCCATGATCCTGAGCATGCGCTCGCGAGTCGACAGCACCTCGCGGCTGATGTTGTGATCCTGGTTAAGCTCTGCGCGCTTCATGATGCCTGCCAGGGCACCGAGCAACTCGTCGAGCTCGACATCTGGATGCACCACCCGCGTCTCGAGCTCGGGCAGTGCGGCGGTCGCCGGAAACCAGTCGCGGCCGACACGGGGCAGCTCGCCGAGCGACTCGGCGGCCTCCTTCAAGCGCTCATACTCCTGCAGACGACGGATCAGCTCGGCCCGCGGGTCGCCCTCGTCGTCTTCATCGTCACCCTTGGGCGGACGCGGCAGCAGCGTGCGCGACTTGATCTCGGCAAGCATCGCGGCCATCAACAGATACTCGCCGGCAAGCTCGATCTGCATGGCCTTCATCAGCTCGACATACTCGATGTACTGACGCGTGATGGCCGCCACGTCGATCGACAGGATATCCAGGTTCTGACGACGAATCAGATACAGCAGCAGGTCAAGCGGCCCCTCGAAGGTCTCGAGAAAGACCCTGAGCGCCTCGGGAGGAATGTACAGATCCTCCGGCAGCTCGGTGATCGGCTGGTCAAACAGCCGCGCGAGGATATCCGCCTGATGGGCGGCGGCAGCTGGCTCGTCGTCACGCGACGTCTCGGCTATCTCGCTCACACCGTGGAGTGTCTCCTGCCATCATGAACCGGCCCGCATGACCGGCAAGGTGGCGCAGTCTACCAAGAGTCACGCCTCTAACGTAAGCCAGCCGTGGCGTTGGGCATCACAATGCGCGTCGAAAGGGATGACGAGACGGATGGCGAAGCCGTGCCGAGAACCGCTCGCCCGCATCAAGCGTCCGGGCCGGCGGCCTCTGCCTTGCGATAACGCCCCTGGTAATCGAAAAGCTTGTCGCGTACCTGCCAGAAGCGCCCTACCTTGCGCCCGACCACGAAGTCGGGCGCCTTGAGCCGAGCCTCGCCCTCAAGCACTTCCTGAATGCTCGTCGGTCGCCAATCGGTTCCCGGCGCTCTCAGATGCCGGGCAAGAAAGGCCTGATGGAAGGCATACCGCTGTGCCGGGGTCTCCAGTGCAAACCACTCGGCAAGCGACGTGCCGTCTTCATCGAAATAGCTGATCTTGAGCCGCTCCAGGCCACGACCGTTACGGGCCGCTTCGAGTTGCATGCCACTGACTCTCAGCACCCGCGCATCGCGCAGCTTGAGCGCCTCGCGCAGCTTGTCATCCGGGTCGACCAGGCGCTCACCGCAGTGACCGCAGGCACGGGCCGCGATGTCGTTCTCGCCGCCGCACTGATCACAGATCTTGAAACGAAAGCGGAAGTCGCACTGCTCCATTGCCGGCGTTGCCGATGTTGATTCTGTGCTCGCGGGCGGCGCAGAGGCGCGTTCCACAAGCCCCTGACAGCGCCGGCCGAAGTGCTCGATGACCAGTTCGCCGTCCATGCGCCCCCAGAACAGGTTGGCATGGCCGCACTGAGGGCATTCCACCTGCACCGGTTCGGTATCGCCGGCCGGGCGCGGCGCGGCGACTTCCGGGGCATAGAGATCCCAGGGGTTGCCGGCGTAGTCGAGAATCAGGCAATCCTGCTTGCCCGGCGCCAGTCGCAGGCCCCGGCCGATGATCTGCTGATAGAGGCTCACCGACTCGGTCGGACGCAGGATCGCGATCAGATCCACGTGCGGCGCATCGAAACCGGTGGTCAGCACCGAGACGTTGACCAGATACTTGAGTGCGCCGGCCTTGAAGGCGCCGATCAACCGCTCGCGTTCATCAGACGCCGTCGTTCCGGTGATCAGTGCCGTCTCGGCGGCGGGCAGCATGCCGGTCACTTCCTCGGCATGCGCGACGGTCGAGCAGAACAGCATCACCCCGGTGCGGTCCTCGGCACGGGCCATCACATCGGCGACGATGCCGGGCGTGGCCCGGGCGCCCTTTACCACCTCGTTCAACGCCTGATCGCTGAAGCTACCCCCGACACTCGGCACCAACGCCGAGAAATCATAGCCCTCGATCGCCACATCGATACGCTTGGGTTCGCTCAGATAGCCCTGGCGCACCATCAGCCGCAGCGGCTGCTCGAAGACGCAGTCCTTGAAGAAGCAGTCCTCGTCGCCGCGCACCATACCATGATGGTGGCGGTGGTAGATAAAGCCCTGCCCCAGGCGATAGGGCGTGGCGGTCAGCCCCAGCACCTTGAGCCGCGGATTGGCATCATTAAGGGCGCCGATCACGCGACGGTAGCTGGCGTCTTCACTAAGCGAGACCCGATGACACTCGTCGATCACCACCAGCGTGAAATCTCCCGCCGAAAACGTCTCGAGATCATTGATCACCGACTGTACCGAGCCGAATACCACCTGGCGCCCGGTCTCCTTGCGCTTGAGCCCGGCGCTGAAGATGTCCGCCGAGAGCCCATAGGCCTCGTACTTGGCATGGTTCTGCTCGACCAGCTCACGCACATGAGCGAGCACCAGCACGCGGCCGCGGGCGATACGGGCGAGCTCGGCGATCACCAGCGACTTGCCGCTGCCAGTGGGCAGCACCACCACGGCGGGGTCGTCGCTGGCACGGAAATGCGCCACGGTACGCGCCACCGCCTCGTGCTGATAGGGACGCAGCGTCGGCGCATCGAGGGCGGGGGCGGTAGCAGGCGCGGCGGTTTGAGTCATGGGTGCATTCTACCTGAGCACCGCCCAAGCGTAGAGAGCGCACTTCGGCATGGCAGTGCACCGGTTGCCACTAACATGGGGCATAGAGTGCCGCTTTCGAGGCATAAAAAAGCGCCGCCCTCGGGGCGTAATGCCAGTCAGTTAACGCTGACTGGCATTTCTCTTGGTCGGGTACTTCTGTGGTCGGCGCCTGACTGATCGGGGGTAAGATCGCTCGCGTCGCTCAGGCAGGACGAAGGCAGGCGCCATCTCCAGCATCGACTGAATCACACCGGGCACACGCCCCGGCGAGACCCAGGGGAGGACCG
>NZ_WWNB01000015.1 GCF_012062845.1 Halomonas salinarum | reverse complement strand
CACGCCAGGATGTCAACGGGAAATGGGCGAGGCCCTTGGTGGAATGCCGGTGCCTCGCACATGAATCAGGCCCTGCCGCGGAGGTGGCTTGAGCAGCAAGGCCTGATCTCGGTACTTGATACGGTAAAAGGGCTTAGCCGTTCTTCATGAACCGCCGTATACCGAACGGTACGTACGGTGGTGTGGGAGGGCGCCGGGGGGAACCCCGGCCCCTACCCGATCGATGAATAACGCGGTGGGGGCTGTGCCTCAAGACGGCCTGCCTGTTGGTTCGGTGAGTGAGAGGACGCTAATGTGCAACGGTTGCGGCCTGTTGGCATGGATGCGATGAAAGGGGGTCGCTCGTGGCCATGCCCCTCGCACTGATAGACTGGCCATACGGCATGTTTTGGCAAGCCGACCCATTGACCCTTGCTGTATTCACCCACGCCGGCGCGAGGCACCGGCCCTAGGACGAGAGAATCATGGTAATAGCGATAGTGATTGGTGCACTGCTGGGCTATCTGATCGGCGACCTGGTCGGTCTGCTCATCGGTGGCGGGCTTGGCTACTGGCTGATCCGGCGACTCAGGAAGGCCGTGATCGGCAAGCTGGCCGGGGCGCAGTCGCAGTTCCTCGAATCGACCTTTGCGGTGATGGGCTGCATGTGCAAGGCCGATGGTCAGGTCACCGAAGATGAGCTCGAGGCGTCGCGGCAGTTGTGGGAGCGGTTGCGGCTGACCGAAGCCCAGCGGGCCAAGGCGCGTGAAGACTTCACCCGCGGCAAGCGCGATGACTTTGATCTGGAAGCCGAGCTTGCCAAGGTGCGCGGCGTGGTGGGCAGTCAGCGTGCTCTCCTGCAGGTGTTTATGCAGGTTCAGCTGGCGGCCATTGCGGCCGATGGCACCCTGCATCCTGCCGAGCATGACATGCTGCTGCGTGTGGCCCGTGGGCTTGGGTGCTCGGAAGCCGAGATCGAACAGATCGAGGCCATGCTACGCGGTGGTGGTGCAGGTGCTGACGGCGCACCGGAAGGGCTCTCTCTCGAAGACGCTTATCGAGTGCTGGGCGTCGAAGAAGATGCTAGCGACGCCGAGATCAAGAAGGCCTATCGCCGCCTGATGAGCCAGAACCATCCCGACAAGCTGGCGGGCAAGGGGCTTCCCGAGAGCATGCGTGAGATGGCCAAGGAGCGTACCAGCGAGATCAGCAATGCCTATGAGCGCATCAAGAAGGCGCGCGACGCGGCGGCCTGACCTCGATCGGCAAAATACCCAATGATGTATGCTGGCGCCATTTGCGTATCAATAAATGATCCGCAAATGGCGCTTTTTTTGTCTGTCGGTTGCGTCCTAATCTTGTTGGTGGTGAGCGGTCCTTCTGCTTTCGATTTGAGGCCATGAAGACTGAAAGATCATAGGCTTGGCATCATTCAAGGAGAGGGTGGTGCGGCGGATAGGTGGAAATATGGCCAGTGATATTATTTATTTTTTATAGCATATCAATAATTGATCCATAAGATGGTAAAGTGCGCCTCTTGTTGAGCGTTCGGCCTTAAAAATCTCAAGGAGAAGAGGGTGTTATGTGGATATGGCAGCAGCCGGAGTGGCCTCGAGGCCGTCTCGATACAAGTACGCTGCTGGGGACGCTGAACGCGACCCTGGCGACGGTGGGGCCATTGGTGAGCCAGGGCGCTGACCTGAAGACCGATCAGCGGTTGCGGTTGGAGGCGACATTGCTTGGCGAAGAGATCGGGGCCAGTGCCCGACTCTCCGGCATCAGCCTAGAGCGTGGGGCGATTCGCACCGCCCTGCACCAGGCGCTGGGACTTGCCGACGAGGGGGAGGTGCGGCCGGTGCCGCCGGTGGTGGAAACCTTCGTCGATGTGACCCTGGAGGCGGTACGCACGGCCTTCCTGCCCCTCGGTGAGGCGCAACTGCTGGAATGGCATCGCCGCCTGGCGCCCCAGCTGCCGCGAAGCGCTGGTCTGGTGGTCGGCGAATGGCGCGATGCCCCTTTCGAGGAAGTCAGCGGCCGTTATGGTCTCAAGCGCCTGCGCTACAGGGCGCCTGGGGATGACCGTGCTGCCGTGTCAGCTGAGCTTAAGACTTTCTTTGCGCGTCTTAAGGAGGAGGAGCCGGGGCTCGATGGGGTCGGTCATCTGCAGGCGCTGAAGCTGCATGCACACTGGTTGGCGCTGTCACCCCTGGCGCTGGGTAATGGCCTGATCGGTCGGCTGCTGCTCGCACGCTGGCTGACGCGTGCCGAGGGCATCATGGCGCTGCAGGCCGAAGGTGAGCTCTCCGCACTGCCCGACCTCGAGATGCTTGAGGCTTATGCCTGGCGCCGTCAGGCACTGTCCCCGGTGCTGGTCGATGCACAGGGTGAATGGCAGGCGCTACGTGAGACCTGCTTTGGTCGTCCCCCTGCGCCGCGCTCGTCTCTGGATGCTGGCCTGCCGAGCGGGGAGCCCGAGGTGCCCCCCGGCGATCTGGCGCCCTGGATGCGTTGGTGGTTGCTTCGGCTGCGCGAGGGCGCGCGTCACGGCCAGGCTCACTTCTCTCGGGTGCGCCGTGCCGAGCGGCTGTGGCTCGAGCACGCCCGTACACCCCTGAATGCGCGCCAGCGTGAGCTGGTACTGACCCTGCTTGAGCGCGACGACGAAGCCGGCGTGGCACGCTCGGACTATCGCGACTTGGTGGCGACCTCTGACCCGACAGCGGCCCGCGATCTGGCGGATCTGACGGCCAAGGGCGTGCTTGAGAGTACCGGCGTGGGGCGTGGCACACGCTACCGGCTGGCGGCGCTGGGCGGCTCTGGATAGCGTCAGCCCTCCAGGCGGCCCGCTTTAGAGTAAGGCCGTTTGTGAAGCGAGGCTAGACGGCAGCGAAAGGCAGCACGCCGGTATAGACAGCAGCGTAATGGCAGCCACTGCCGGCCAGCACGAAGCCATGCCAGATGGCGTGATTGTAGGGAATGGCCTCGACCACGAAGACGATCACGCCGAGCGAGTAAATCACCCCGCCACTGATCAGCAGTGCGAGGCTTGTCGGCGTGAGCGTCGCGACGAACTCGCCGGCTGCCAATGCGGCGAGCCAGCCCATGGCCAGGTACATGATCACCCGCAGGGCAGAGAAGCGCTGAGGCCAGAGGATTTTCAGGGCGATGCCGCTAAGGGCCAGGGTCCAGACCGCGGCCAGCATCGGCCAGCCTGGCCCGTCACGCAGGTTGACCAGCAGGAAGGGCGTATAGGTGCCGGCGATCAGCGCATAGATGGCGCAGTGATCGGCAATCTGCAATGCCTGCTTGAGCCGTGGGTGGCGGCTGCCGTGATAGAGCGTCGAGGCAGTATAGAGGCCGACCAGGGTGATGCCGTAGAGGCTGACGCCGACCAGCTTCCATGGGTCGACGTCCTTAGCGATGCTCGCGGCAACGATCAGAGCGGTCATTCCCGCGACGCTGAGCACGGCACCGATGCCGTGGCTCACGCTGTGCAGGATTTCCTCAAGAAGGGTATAGCCTTGGTTTTTTTCGGATCGGGGTGAAGAGGGGGTTATCGCTACCATACTGTCTCTCCCGCGGTGACGGTTGAGCCTGAGTGGGTCGCTTTGCTTGACGGGGCATGGGGGCTATCTAGCTCATTGGCTCCCTCAGGACTTGCGTTCGATGTCCACGTCGTCCGCCTGGGTAAAGTCGCCCAGTGCCATCATGTGTCCCAGCTTGCCGGCCTTGGTGGACAGATATTGTTCATTATGCGGATTTAGACCTGTGGTGATCGGTAAACGTTCACTTACCTCGACACCATCGCGAGTCAGGGCCTCGACCTTGCGCGGATTATTGGTCATCAGCCTGAGCGAGGCGACACCCAAATGATCGAGCATCGGCACGCACAGTCCGTAGCGGCGCATGTCGGCGCCGAAGCCCAGGCGTTCGTTGGCCTCTACGGTATCGGCGCCTTCGTCCTGCAGGTGATAGGCACGGATCTTGTTGAGCAGGCCGATGCCCCGTCCTTCCTGGCGAAGATACAGCAGCACCCCTCGACCCTCGGCAGCGATCCGCTTGAGCGCTTCCTGCAGCTGATAGCCGCAGTCGCAGCGCATTGAGAACAGCGCATCGCCGGTCAGGCATTCCGAATGCACGCGGCCGAGCACCGGCGTGCCGTCGGCGATGTCGCCGAGCGTCAGGGCGATATGATCCTTGCCGGTGGCTTCGTCCTCGAAGCCATGCATGGTGAAGGTGGCCCAGGGGGTAGGCAGCCGGGAGGCGGCGATGAATCGAATCGTCACGAAAAAAACCTCGATGAAACTGGGCGGCGCTAGGCACGCGATGACTCAAGTCTACCAGCATCGCCGCGCACGCTCACGGGTCGCACGCGCACACATAACATGACGTCGCTGTGTGCTGGTGACTTGATCGGTACGCTCCCTGGGTCGGCGCGTCTGTAAATCGAGGCATCAGGTCGCAGGGCTGGCCCTTCTGGGCTCGGCATCCGTTACAATGTCGGCAAATTTCCCTTTGGATGACGTCGCATGCAACTCGAGAACGATCGTATCCTGCGCGCCCTGGCGCGCGAGCCCGTGGACCGCACCCCGGTCTGGATGATGCGTCAGGCCGGCCGCTACCTGCCGGAATACCGCGAGCTGCGTGGCCAGGCGGGCAGCTTCATGGACCTGTGCCGCGACACCGACCGAGCCTGCGAGGTAACGCTGCAGCCGCTGGAGCGCTTCCCATTGGATGCCGCCATCCTGTTCTCGGACATCCTGACCATTCCCGATGCCATGGGGCTGGGGCTGTACTTCGAGACCGGCGAAGGTCCGAAGTTCAGAAAACCCGTACGCACACCGGCTGAGGTTGCCGCCCTCGAGGCGCCGGACGCCGAGCGGGATCTTGATTACGTGATGAACGCGGTAAGCGCCATTCGCCGCGAGCTTAACGGCCGCGTGCCGCTGATCGGCTTCTCGGGTAGCCCCTGGACACTCGCCACCTATATGGTCGAGGGTTCCTCGAGCAAGGACTTCCGCCATGTGAAGACCATGCTCTATGACACGCCGGATACCATGCATCAGCTACTCGATGTGCTGGCACGCTCGGTCACCGACTACCTCAATGCCCAGATCCGTGCCGGTGCCCAGGTGGTGCAGATCTTCGATACCTGGGGCGGCAGCCTGTCGACGCCGGCCTATCTCGAGTTCTCGCTGCGCTACATGGAGCAGATCGTGGCCGGTCTGATTCGCAGCCACGAAGGCCGTCGGGTGCCGGTGATCCTGTTCACCAAGAACGGTGGCCAGTGGCTCGAGCACATCGCCGCCAGCGGCGCCGATGCCCTGGGTCTCGACTGGAGCACCGAGCTTTCCGATGCACGCAGCCGGGTCGGTCATCGGGTCGCCCTGCAGGGCAACCTGGATCCTAACGTGCTGTTCGCCAAGCCCAGCGCGATCCGCGCCGAGGTGGCGCGGGTGCTCGACAGCTACGGCAGTGGCCCTGGGCATATCTTCAACCTCGGCCACGGTATCAGCCAGTTCACCGACCCTGATCATGTCAGCGCCTTCATGGAGGCCCTGCACGAACTGAGCCCGGCCTATCACTCGGCGCCTTGATGTCATGCGTTGGTTGATTCGTCTGCAGGAGTGCCGGCGCCTCTGGGCGGCAGTGGCCGTGCTTGCGGCGCTGGCGATTGCCCTGGGCAGCCTGACCCCGAGTGCCGAGATGCCCGATAGCCTTCCGTGGGACAAGGCGAATCACTTCATCGGCTATGGCGGCCTGGCGGCCCTGACAGGCCTCGCCGGGATGGCCGGTGGGCCAGCCTTCATCGCGGTGGTGGCCTACGGGGTCGCCATCGAGTGGGCACAGCTGGCGGTGCCGGGGCGTATGGGCGGTGATCCCTTCGACATGCTGGCCAATACCCTTGGCGCGCTGTTCGGCCTGGCCGCGCTGGCGCTGCTGCGTCGGTGTTTGCGGCGTGACAGCACCTGATGCGTCACCGCCAAGGCGCCTTCATTCCACGCTGTTTACTTTTCTGTTCCGTGAGAGTCCATGATGACCCAATCACTCGACACTAGCTGGTTCACCGAAGTCTTCGATAGCCAGGGCAGTGCCTTCTCGCTGAAGGTCAGCGAGAAGCTCCTGGATGTCACCAGTGCTTACCAGCACCTTGAGGTCTATGCCACCGAGACCTACGGCAACCTGATGGTGCTCGATGGCTGCGTGATGCTCAGCGACCGTGATAACTTCCTCTACCACGAGATGATCGCGCACCCGGCGTTATTTGCGCACGCCGCGCCCAAGCGGGTGGTGATCATCGGCGGTGGCGATTGTGGCACCCTGCGTGAGGTGCTCAAGCACCCCGGGGTCGAGCATGTCACTCAGATCGATATCGATGAGGAAGTGACCCGGGCCGCCGAACGTTTCTTCCCGGCGCTGACCGAATCCAATGGCGACCCCCGCGCCGAGCTCAAGTTCGCGGACGGCGTCAAATGGGTCGATGAGGCCGACGACGCCAGTGTCGATGTGGTGATCATCGACTCCACCGATCCGGTGGGTCCGGCCGAGGGGCTGTTCAAGGTCGACTTCCTCAAGCGCTGTCATCGCCTGCTCGCCGAGGGCGGCGTGATGGTTCAGCAGAGCGAGTCACCGCTTTATCACAGCGGCAGCATCATTCGTGAGCTGCGCCGTGATATGCGCGCCGCCGGTTTCGAGAGCGTGGCGACACTGCCGTTCCCGCAGCCGGTCTATCCCTCGGGCTGGTGGAGTGTGACCCTGGCCGGCAAGGGCACGGACGTGGGCCGTTTCCGCGAGGACGATGCGGCCATCGGCGACATGGCCTGCGACTACTACACCGCGGATGCCCATCGTGGGGCTCTGGCGCTGCCGCCCTTCATGCGTCGCGCCTTCGAAGACTAAGCAACACGTCTCCCCGGCACTTGCTTCTAGTGGCCCCAGCTTCCGGAGCCAGAATCTCGGCCACTAGGCTGGGGCAAAAAAGGGCCATGACCAAGACGCCCCCGCAGGTATTCCTGCTGGGGCGTCTTGTTGGGGGCGGTGTTAGACGAGCTTAGAGGCGTGGTTTGAGACGAGCCTAGAAGCGAGGCTCGGCCGTGGGCGCATAGTCGCCGGCCCAGGGGGTCGCGGCCAGGTCCAGCCGCGGTTCACGCGTTGCCGGCCTAGGCTCCTCGGTAGCCGCTGGCTGCGCGGTAATGGGAGGCTCGGGGGGGGCTGCGAGGGGCCCTGCCTGGGGTGCGGTATGTGATGGCGTGGGCTCGGCTTCGACAGAGTTGACCTTGCGTGCTTCGCCCACCCAGCTGTCGTCTTCATCGTGGATCGCCGGCCGCCGCCGGGTGGAGCGGGTGAAAGGCAACTGTTGCTGTTTGATCATGGACTGCATGTGATGAGGGATCATCAGCAGTTCGAACAGCATGCGTACCAGCAGGCAGCCGGAAAGGGTCACGCCGACGCCCAGCAAGAGCGTCGGCCACTGGCCTGCCAACGTCGTGGTGGCGAGTGGCGCCAGCGCCTCGCGGGTCCAGAGCCCTCCGCCCACGAGCATCCCGAGCTGAGCGAAGAGGTGGAGCGAGACCAGCAGAGTACGGGGCAAGGGGCGGCGCATCAGCAACAGGTTGCGCATCGAGAAGGTCTCCAATGACGAGTTGAGGCAGGCCGTCGTCTTGATGTCCGGACTGCCTTCCTGAGGGGGCGGCGATTCTAGCATAGCGCCAAGCGCGCGCATTCTGTCTCCACTGGGCGACGACATGCAGTTGACGCTTCCCGGCGCACTTGCCAACCTCAAGAGGGAGTAGCGCTGTGGTTCACGTTTCATTCTAGTGAGGAATTGAGATGACAACTTATATTCTGGTGGCCGACGCTGCACGCGCGCGTATCTTCACCCGGGATGCCTTGAAGCTGGTCGAGCATGACAGCCTGTTGCATGCCGAGGGGCGTCTCCACGAGGGAGACCTGGTCACCGACAAGGGGGGCGACGTGCATCAGTCATCGACCTCCGCCGCTAGTTCCTCAGGTGGCGAGAATGTGGCCACTCAGCACGAAACAGAGCGCTTCGCCAAGGAAGTGGCCGAACGCCTTTACCGCTCGCGGATCGAGAATGACCTCGAGAAGCTGATTCTGGTGGCACCGCCGCGCTTTCTCGGTCAGCTGCGTGACAAGCTCGATGGCCCGACGGCCAACCTGGTGATTCATAGCCTGGCCAAGGACTTGTCGAAGGCCAGCCTCGAGACCATTCAGCAAGCAGTCAGCGATTTGCGCTAAGTAATGCCGATAATTTAGGCCAATATACTATCGGCGGCTCAAGGAATGGGCGCCCACGCCGATAGATAGCCGATGTAACTATTCGCTATCTCAGGTGTTTGCCATCAAACAACACCATGTATTGCTACTTTAAGGGCGCCCATCCATGTTCTCTTCGTTGCGCAAGCGCATCCTGATCATCACCCTGGCGATCATCGCCACGGCCTTGGTGATCAATGCGACCGTCAGCTACCTGACGGTCAAGTCCCATGATCAAAAGCAGATCGCCAATCAACTGGCCTCCATTGCCAATGGCAACGCCATGGCGATCGAGGAATGGATTGCCGCTCGCACCAGCATGGTCGAGGCAGCTCGTGAGCCGGTAAAGGGCGATGATCCGGTGCCGGCGTTGATTCAGCTCGCCAGGTCCGGTGGCTTCCTGTCGACCTATTTCGGCAAGCCGGATGGTTCTCTGATCAGTTCGGATGGCTGGGTGCCGCCGGATGACTACGACCCGCGAAAGCGTGGCTGGTACCGCTCGGCGACCGAGCAGGGCGAGACCATCGTCTCCCTGCCCTACGCCGATGCCAACAGCGGCCGTATGGTGGTTACCTTCGCCACTCCGGTCGAGCGTGGCGGGCGTCTTCATGGGGTGATCGGTGGTGATGTGGTGATCGACAAGCTGATCACTCAGGTCAAGGATATCCAGCCGACGCCGTCCAGCTTCGCCTTCCTCAGTACGGGCGGCGAAACACTGATCGCTCACCCCAACGCCGAGTTGACCCTCAAGCCGCTGACTCGTCTCAGCGAGCAGCTGACGCCGTCCGCTATCTCGCGGCTGGGCAGTACCGAAGACGGCTGGGAGACAATTGCCATCGATGATGCGAGCAAGCGGCTGTCCGTGACCCCTATCCCCGGCAGTGACTGGGAACTCGGTGTGGCGATGGACGAATATGAGGCGACCGCCGGCCTGCGTGCCATCCTCGAGTCCTCCTTGATCACCCTGGTGGGCATTATCGTCATCACGGCCCTGCTGCTGGGTCTTTGGCTCAAACGCACCCTGGCAGGCCTCGAGCGGGCCCGGGATGCCCTGGAGGATATCGCCAGCGGCGAGGGCGACCTGACTCGGCGTCTGCCTGAGCAGGGCCGAGACGAAGTGGCGCAGATGGCCGCCGCCTTCAATCGCTTTGTCGGCAAGATGGAGGCAGTGATGGTCACGATCCGCCAGAGCAGCGAATCGGTACGTATCGCCGCAACGGAGATTTCCACAGGTGGTCAAGACCTGTCCCGCCGCACCGAGAATGCTGCCTCGAGCCTGCAAGAGACCTCGGCGTCGGTGGAGCAGATCACCAGTACCGTCTCACACACTGCCGAGTCCGCCCGTCAGGCGAGTGGTCTTGCCGAGTCTGCCTCCGAGGTCGCTCGTCGTGGCGGAGAAGCCGTTGGCCAGGTGGTCGATACGATGCAGGGTATTCGCGATTCGTCGGCGCAGATCAACGAGATCGTCAATCTGATGGATGGCATCTCTTTCCAGACCAATCTGCTGGCACTGAACGCCTCAGTGGAGGCGGCACGGGCCGGTGAACAGGGGCGTGGTTTTGCGGTCGTGGCCGGGGAGGTTCGCCAGCTGGCGAGTCGCTCGGCGGAGGCCGCCAAGCAGATCAAGGGCCTGATCGAGACCTCCAGCGCTCGCACCGAAGAGGGGGCGGCCCAGGTGCGCGCCGCTGGCGAGACCATGGAAGAGATCGTGCAGAGTGTCACCCGAGTCACCGACGTGCTGGGTGAAATCACTGCCGCGACAGGTGAGCAGAGCGAGGGTATTGGTCAGGTCAATGTGGCCGTGTCTGAACTGGATCGCATGACCCAGCAGAACGCTGCTCTGGTCGAGGAGTCGACCACTGCCGCCGAGCAGCTCAAGGACCAGGCGGATAGGCTCACCGAGGCGGTGGCCGGCTTCACGCTAAGCGAGCCGGCCCTTGACGCCGCGCGAGGCGCGTTGCCGCCACTCGGCGATGCCGGCATGAACGCCAAGCGTCGTCCCAGCCTCGATTTCGCCTGACCCTCTA
Organism: Halomonas salinarum; assembly: GCF_012062845.1. GTDB lineage: Bacteria > Pseudomonadota > Gammaproteobacteria > Pseudomonadales > Halomonadaceae > Onishia > Onishia salinarum. Next base: position 69,692 of record NZ_WWNB01000015.1, on the reverse strand, counting down.
GTGCGAGTCCTTCCCTCTATGATGGGAAGCCTCGCACTCGCTTCATGGAAAGCCCCGCCGCTCCGACCCGCCATGGTCTGGGCGGTGGGGCTTTCTCGTTCGCTACGTTGCTGGCGTGCTCAGCCGAGTCGGCCCCTTTTCCGTGTGGGCCGAATGTCGACGATGCCTCAAGTCGTGTTCCTCGACGCCGATAACCTATCCATGGAAGCCACGGCCAGGCGTACCTGGCTCCTCGTCGCCTCTGGTTAGCGAGTCGTGCTTCGTGTTGTTACGACGGTCATTACTTCAGTCATAACAACAGTCGTTACTACGGCTGCGCAGCCTGGTGGTGCCTCGGCATCTTTTATCAACGCCCTGGCCAGCTACCTGAGCGTCGCACCCTGTTACCCATTCCCCTGAAGAGAATAATATCAATGCGCTTCAAGTCCTTACGCTCCTTCGTCACCCTATTGGTGGGGGGCTGTATCCTAATCGTAGTCGCCGCGCTGGTGAGCTATGCAATGATCGCCAATTCCCGTTCCCAGGCCCTCGTCGAGGACCGCACCAGCGAGCTGCTACGCGAGAGTGCTCGCGAGCGGCTGATGGCATTGGCCGAGGCCCAGAGTCAGGATATCCAGCGCCGGCTTGAACGGGCCCTGCTGCTGGCCGAACAGCTGGCTGATACCAATGCCCTGATGGGGCAGAGCGACGCAGACGGTCAGGCGAAATTGGTGCTTGGGCGTCATGAGCTGTCCAATCTGACGCGCGACCTGGTGGCCCAGAATCCCGATCTGCTGGATGCCTTCATCGGCTGGGAGCCCAATGCGTTTGATTCTGATGCGGTATTCGAAGGCAAGACCGACGAGGGCTACGACGGCAGCGGCCGTTTCATGCCCTGGTGGTATCGCAGTGGCGAGGGCCAGATCGAGGTATTACCGCTGGGCGGCAGCATGGAGAGTGAGGAGCGCAACGCCGAGGGCATTCGTGTGGGTGAGTATTATCTCTGCCCGAAGGAAACCAGGCGCGCCTGCATCATCGACCCGCACTATTATGACTATGGCGACGAGCGCTACCTGGTGACTTCTTTTAATGCGCCGATCCTCGTCGACGGCGATTTTCGCGGTGTTGCCGGTGTCGATCTCGACGTGGAGTTCCTTCAGGGCCTGCTGAACGAGGCCAATGCCGGGCTCTACTCAGGCGCCGGTGAAATGACCCTGGTGGGATCCCGCGGGGTGTTGGCAGGTGCCACGGCCAACGCCGAGGCCGATGGGTTGGGCAAGCTTTCCGATGAAGTGCTCAGTGATGGCATGAACCAGCGGCTCGAGGCGGCCCGCGAGGCCGGCGAGGCGATCTTCGCTTTTGACGAGGCGAAAGAGCGCTTCGAGGTGACCTGGCCCTTCACGATCGGTGGCACCGACGAAACCTGGGTGTTGTCGATGCGTCTTCCCGAGCAGGCGGTCATGGCGGGGCTTATCGACCTGCGTGGTCAGCTCGCCGATCAACGAGAAGCGGATCTGCTCGGCATGCTCCTGATGGGGCTGGTCATTGCCGTACTCGGCCTGCTGGCAAGCTACCTGGTCGGCGGCAGCATCGCTCGACCGCTTCGCCAGCTTGCCGAGCGCATGGGGGACATCGCCTCCGGCGAAGGTGATCTGACTGCCCGCCTGCCGGTTCGTGGGCGCAACGAGACGGCCGAATTGGCGACCCAGTTCAATGCGTTTGTCGAAAAGATGAACAATGTGCTGCTCGACGTGCGGGACAGCAGTGAATCGGTACGCATTGCCGCCACCGAGATCGCCGATGGCGGTCAGGATCTCTCACGGCGGACCGAGAACGCCGCCTCTAGCCTGCAAGAAACCTCGGCCTCGATGGAGGAGATCACCAGTACGGTTGCGCATACCGCCGAGTCTTCACGGCAGGCCAATGCGTTAGCCGCATCGGCGTCTGATGTCGCGCGCCGCGGCGGTCAGGCGGTCGGCCAGGTGGTCGACACCATGCAGGGCATTCGCGATTCGTCGGCGCAGATCAGCGAGATCGTCAATGTCATGGATGGCATCGCCTTCCAGACCAACCTGCTGGCATTGAACGCCTCGGTGGAGGCGGCGCGTGCTGGCGAGCAGGGCCGTGGCTTCGCCGTAGTGGCCGGCGAGGTGCGCCAGCTGGCGAGTCGCTCCGCTGAGGCTGCCAAGCAGATCAAGGGCCTGATCGAGACCTCCAGCGCCCGCACCGAAGAAGGCGCGGCCCAGGTGCGCGCCGCGGGCGAGACCATGGAAGAGATCGTCGCGAGTGTCACCCGGGTCACCGATGTGCTGGGCGAGATCACTGCTGCCGCCGGCGAGCAGAGCGATGGCATCGGCCAGGTCAATGTGGCCGTATCCGAACTGGATCGCATGACGCAGCAGAACGCCGCCCTGGTCGAGGAATCGACGACCGCTGCCGAGCAGCTGAAGGATCAGGCGGATCGGTTGAGCGAGGTGGTGGCCGGTTTCACCTTGCGTGATAACAGCGAGCGGCCGGCGTTGGCATCGACGCCAGCTCCGGCTCCGGCGGCGCCCAGGCGCCTGGAGCACGCCTGATCGGCGTCTGCTTCAGGGCGTGAGCGGCAGCGGAATCTCATCGCTACGCTGGATGCCGGCGGTCATCTGCCGGCATAGCTTGAGGTATTCCCGTATGCCGGTCGTCAGGTACTTGTGGCGGTGCCAGATGAAGGAGAACTGACGGCGCAGGTCCAGGTCCGGGGTGGCAAGCGGCACGAGGCTACCCCGGCGGAAGGCGTCGCGCACGGCCAGGCGTGATACGCAGCCGATGCCTAGCCCGGATTCGACCGCCCGCTTGATGCCCTCGGTGTGCTCCAGTTCCAGCAGGATGTTGAAGCGCCCGCGTCGATGACGTGCGGCGTGTTCAAGCGTCAGACGGGTGCCCGACCCCGGTTCCCGCATGATCCAGTCCTCGCGCAGCAGGCGGCTCATGTCCAGCGCGCTGCTGCCCGCCAGGTGATGATGGGGCGCGCAGAACACCACCAGTTCGTCCTCTACCCAGGGCTGCATGACCAGCGACTCGTGCTGGCAATCGCCCTCGATCAATCCCAGATCCAGCTCATGATGGGCCACCCGCTCGGTGATACTGCGGGTGTTGCCGACCTGTAAGCGTACCCGGCTGTCCGGATGTGCCTTGAGGAAGTCGCTGATCAAGAGGGTGGCCAGGTAGTTGCCGATGGTAAGCGTAGCGCCGACATCCAGCGAACCGATGCCGCGCTGGCCGCGCAGCAGCTCCTCGATCTCTTCACCGCGGTCGAGCAGCGCCACCGCCTTGGGCAGCAGCTGGAAGCCCAGGGCGTTGAGTTTCAGCCGCTTGCCCACCCGGTCCAGCAGCTGACAGTCGAATTGGCGCTCGAGCTCTGAAAGGGCGGTGCTGGCCGCCGATTGTGACAGGGCAAGCTCCCGAGCGGCACGGGAAACGCTCTCGTGCTGAGCGACGGCGACGAAGACTTCTAACTGGCGCAGGGTATAGCGCATGATCACACTCCGAGGGTTTGTATCGATATTATAGATAAGTGTTATCCATACAAACCATTTAACAGATAGATCGTTGGTGCTTAGAATCCACGTATTGATCTTATCGGCGACGTTATTTCTTTCGGGAATATGCGTCTTGAGTATTTAAGGAGTCGGTCGTGAGCAAGTTTGCCCTGGAAGAAGTCTTAAGCGTCCATCACTGGAACGATACCCTGTTCAGCTTCAAGACCACCCGCGAACGCAGCCTGCGCTTCAAGAACGGTCAGTTCGTGATGATCGGTCTCGAGGTCGAAGGCAAGCCGCTGATGCGTGCCTACTCCATCGCCAGCCCCAACTACGAGGACCACCTCGAGTTCTTCAGCATCAAGGTACCCGACGGCCCGCTGACATCGCGCCTGCAGCACCTTAAGGTCGGTGATCAGATCATGGTCAGCCGCAAGCCCACCGGCACCCTGGTCACCGACGACCTGCTGCCGGGCCGCAATCTCTATCTGCTCTCCACCGGCACCGGTCTCGCGCCCTTCATGAGCCTGATTCAGGACCCGGAGGCCTATGAGCGTTTCGAGAAGATCGTGCTGATCCACGGCGTGCGCTCCGTCAGCGAACTGGCCTACGCCGACTTCATCACCAAGGAGCTGCCGGCGCACGAATATCTGGGTGAGGAAATCGCCGAGAAGCTGGTCTATTACCCGACAGTGACCCGCGAGGAGTTCCACACTCAAGGCCGCCTGACCGACCATATTCGTAGCGGCAAGCTTGCCGAGGATACCGGCCTGCCGCCGCTCGACCCCAAGCAGGACCGCGCCATGATCTGCGGCAGCCCGGCGATGCTCGACGAGTCCAGCGCCCTGCTTGATGATCTTGGCTTCAAGATTTCGCCGCGCCTGGGTGAGCCCGGCGACTACGTGATCGAGCGTGCCTTCGTCGAGAAATAAAGCCGAAACAAGCACGACATAGAAAACCCCCGCCGGGCCACCCGGCGGGGGTTTTTGGTGTCTGAGCATTCCTGATTTTAGTGTGGCTGACATCAGGAGCGCTTCGCGATGGTGTTCAGACGGCGTCCTTGTCGGTTTCACCCGTCCGGATGCGGATCACCTGCTCCAGCGGGGAGACGAAGATCTTGCCATCGCCGATCTTGCTGCAGGTATGAGCGCGACCTGGTCGCTTTACCCCCGGTGACTTCATCCGCGTTAGACGGCGCCCTTGTCGGTTTCACCCGTCCGGATGCGACGGTGCGGCGTTCCGCTCACCTGCTCCAGCGGGGAGACGAAGGTCTTGCCATCGCCGACCTTGCTGCAGGTATGAGCGCGACCTGGTCGCTTTACCACCGGTGACTTCATCCGCGTTAGACGGCGTCCTTGTCGGTCTCGCCGGTGCGGATGCGGATCACTTGCTCCAGCGGGGAGATAAAGATTTTGCCATCGCCGATCTTGCCGGTGTTGGCGACCTGAGTAATGGAATCAATCACCTGCTCGGCCATGGCGTCTTCCACTGCCACTTCAAGTTTCACCTTGGGCAGGAAGTCGACGACATATTCGGCGCCACGGTAGAGCTCGGTATGCCCCTTCTGGCGGCCGAAGCCCTTCACCTCGGTGACGGTGATGCCCTGCACGCCAATCTCGGAAAGCGATTCCCGTACGTCGTCGAGCTTGAACGGCTTGATGATGGCGGTCACCAGCTTCATGGTCATTCTCCTTGTGTTCGTTGGTCGGGGGCGACGTGATTCCAGGGGCGGAGCGACGCGACATATCCCGCAAGCATGCCTAAGCATACACCGCACCGAGCGGGAATAAAAAAGGCCCCCGTTAGGGGGCCAGGGGAGCACGCCAGCTCACTCGGTATATCGCCTCATTTCTTGGCGACGTTGAATTCGGGGTAGGCTTCCAGGCCACACTCGGCCAGGTCGACGCCTTCATATTCTTCTTCTTCACTGACGCGCACGCCCATGGTGGCCTTGAGGATCAGCCACACCACCAGGCTTGCCAGGAAGACCCAGGCGACGATGCCGACGATGCCGATGATCTGAGCGCCAAAGGACGCCCCGTCATTGGAGAGCGGCACGGCCAGGACGCCCCAGATGCCGACCACACCATGCACCGAAATGGCGCCGACCGGGTCATCGAGTTTCAGCTTGTCGAGGCTGACGATGGCCAGCACCACGATCAGGCCGCCGATGGCGCCGATGATAGTAGCGCCCAGCGCCGAGGGAGACAGCGGGTCGGCCGTGATGGCGACCAGGCCCGCCAGCGCACCGTTCAGCGCCATGGTCAGGTCCGCCTTGCGGAACCACAGCTTGGCCAGGATCAGCGCGGCGATCACGCCGCCAGCCGCCGCCGCGTTGGTGTTGACGAACACCTGAGCCACATTATTGGCAGACGTGGCGTCAGACAGTTTCAGTTCCGAGCCACCGTTGAAGCCGAACCAGCCCATCCACAGGATGAAGGTACCCAGAGTGGCCAGCGGCATGTTGGCGCCGGGGATGGCATAGATGGAACCATCCTTGCCGTACTTGCCCTTACGCGGACCCAGCACGATCACACCCGCGAGGGCTGCGGCCGCACCGGCCAGGTGCACGATGCCGGAACCGGCGTAGTCGGAATAACCGACGTCGGCAAGCCAGCCACCGCCCCAGGTCCAGTAGCCGGACACCGGATAGATGAAGCCGGTCATGACCACGGCAAAGGCCAGGAAGGTCCACAGCTTCATGCGCTCGGCCACGGCGCCGGAGACGATGGACATGGCCGTTGCCACGAACACGACCTGGAAGAAGAAGTCGGAACGCATGGAGTAGTAGGGCGCGTCGTCACCGCCGCCAGTGATGGCGTCCATGGTGTTTTCGCCGCCGATCAGGAAGCCCAGATTCGGCAGGATGCCGCCGCCGTTACCGGAATACATGATGTAGTAACCGATCACCAGGTACATGGTGCAGGCAATCGCAAACAGCGCGACGTTCTTGGTCAGGATCTCGGCGGTGTTCTTGGAACGCACCAGGCCAGCTTCAAGCATCGCAAAGCCAGCGGCCATCCACATCACCAGCACGCCGCAGATGAGGAAGTAGAAGGTATCGAGCGCGTACGTCAGCTCTGAAAGTTCAATCATGGGGTACTCTCCTGGGCCAGCGTTCCCTAGTGTCGTTGTTACGCTGACGGTGGTACTCGCGTTATGGGGTTAGGTTGTTGCAAGGCGCCCTGCGTCGGGTCCTGGACGAATCAGACGGCGTCGGCACCGCGTTCGCCGGTACGGATGCGTATGACATCCTCCAGCGGGGTGACAAACAGCTTGCCGTCGCCGATCTTGCCGCTGTTGGCCGCGTTGCGAATGGCCTCGAGAACGCTTTCGAGCCGTGAATCATCGACGGCGATCTCGACCTTCACCTTGGGCAGGAAGTCGACCACATACTCAGCGCCGCGATAGAGCTCGGTATGGCCCTTCTGGCGGCCGAAGCCTTTGACTTCGGTCACCGTGATGCCCTGAACGCCGTTGTCGGCCAGCGCTTCACGAACATCGTCTAGCTTGAACGGCTTGATGATGGCAGTGATGAGTTTCATTCCGTGTCTCCCACTGAAAGGGGTTGTCGGTGGCGTGCTTGTTTTGGTGGTGCTTGACAATTTCTAAGCGCATAGCATGCCAGTGAAAATAAAAGCCATTTAAATCAGCATGATGAGAAGGGATGTTTTGGCTCTAGCGGAATGACTTTGCAGTGCAGCATGGATTGCTGCACTAATCTGGTGCTTACGCTTTGCGACGCTGCGCCGAGAGGGTGCGCTGAGAGATGATGCCGACAGAGACGGACAGGGCATGCGCGATTGCCATGCCTTGCGTATCCTGTAACCAGTGATCGATATTGACTGAAAGGAGTGCGACTCATGGTGACGAACGACCGTATCAGCCGTCTGGCCCAGCAGCTCGGTGAGCGCCTGCAGGGTGCCTCCCACGCGCCCGAAGAGCTGCAGCGCAACGTACAGCAGGTAGTAAAGGGAGCTTTCGATCGAATGGAGCTGGTGACCCGTGAGGACTTCGATATCCTCATGGACGTGCTGCAACGCACCCGCTCACGCGTCGAGTCGCTAGAGAAGCAGGTCGCGGCTCTTGAAGCCGCCATCGATCAAGATGCCCCGGCGTCTGTTGAAACGCCGTTGACCGCCGAAGCCGCGGAGGTTGCCCCGGACGCGCTGGATGAACCGCCGGTGGACGAAGACGCCCCGAGTGCCGACAAAGCGGATAAGTCTTCCGCCGACAAGAAGGCCCCGGGCCAGCACTGAATTAGCGCCGCCTTTACACCTGTCAGCGACAGGGGGCCGTGTCCTGCGCTAGTGTCTAGGAGACGACACTGAGCTACGCAAGGAACGCGTATGACACTGGCGATCATCTCGAGCCGAGCAAGCCTCGGCCTCGAAGCCCCGGAAGTGCAGGTTGAAGTGCATCTGGCCAACGGCCTGCCGGGCCTGACCCTGGTGGGCCTGCCGGAGACCGCGGTGAAGGAAAGCCGTGAACGGGTACGCAGCGCCCTGGTCAATTCCAACCTCGAATTTCCCAATACCCGTCGCATCACCCTGAATCTGGCGCCCGCCGACCTGCCCAAGGAGGGGGGTCGCTTCGATTTGCCGATTGCGCTGGGCATCCTGGTGGCCTCGGGCCAGGTGCCCGCCGAGTCCCTCAACGATCTGGAATGTGTTGGCGAGTTGGCTCTGGACGGCCGCCTGCGCTCGGTTCCCGGTGTGCTGCCGGTGGCGCTGGCCACCCGGGCGCGGGGCCGCAAGCTCATAGTGCCGCGCGCCAACGCCGACGAGGCGGCGCTTGCCGGCGGTCTCGAGGTGTTGCCCGCCGATCACCTGCTCGAGGTGGTGGCGCACCTGGTGAAACAGACACCGCTGACGCCCCATCGCCTGTCGACGCCCCTGCCACCGGCGGTGATCAGCGCCGATCTTTCCGAGGTGCGCGGCCAGCATCAGGCGCGCCGTGCTCTCGAGGTGGCTGCTGCTGGCGGGCATAACCTCCTGTTCGCTGGACCTCCCGGTACCGGCAAGACCATGCTTGCCAGCCGTCTGCCCGGCATCCTGCCGGCGCTTTCCGAGGATGAGGCACTGGAGGTGGCGGCGATCCGCTCGGTATGTGGTCTTGGCCTTCGCGAGCAGTGGGGGCAGCGGCCCTTTCGCGCCCCTCACCACACGGCAAGTGCCGTGGCGCTGGTGGGGGGTGGCTCCCGGCCACGCCCCGGTGAGATCTCGCTTGCCCATCACGGCGTCTTGTTTCTGGATGAGCTGCCGGAATTTTCCCGCCATGTGCTCGAGGTGATGCGCGAGCCGATGGAATCCGGGCAGATTCATATCGCCAGGGCCAGCCAGCAGCGCACCTACCCGGCGGGATTCCAGCTGGTGGCGGCCATGAACCCATGCCCCTGTGGCTACCTCGGTGACCCGCGCCGGGCTTGCCAATGTACTGCCACGCAGATTCAGCGCTATCAGGGGCGGCTTTCCGGCCCGCTACTCGACCGGATCGATCTACAGGTCGAGGTCCCGGCGCTGGCACCGGAGCAGCTGACGTCACAGGAAACCGGCGAGGATTCGGCCACGGTACGAGAGCGGGTGATGGCCGCCCGGGCCCGTCAGGCCGAGCGGGGGGCGCTCAATACCCATCTGCCGGGCCGCGAGCTTGAGGCCGCCTGCGCTCTAGAAGCCACCGACCGGGCCTGGCTCGCCAGCGTGCTCGAGCGGTTGTCGCTCTCGGCGCGGGCCTATCACCGGGTGCTGCGGGTGGCGCTGACGCTCGCCGATCTGGCCGGCGAACCACGTCCCGGGCGAGCTGAACTGATGGAAGCGATCGGCTTTCGCCAACTCGACCGGTTGTTGAAGCGGGGATAACGTCTGGCGAGGCCCAAGCCCCGGGTCGCAGGGAGGCGACTCAGCCTTGGGCCAGCACTTCTTCCAGTGCGGCCAGGCGGCCGGGCAACAGGGCATCCTCGACGGCACTGATGCGCAGGATATGGCCAAGAGCCGGATGCGGCGGGCGATGAATCAGACTGCCGGCGGCCAGCAGATCGCCATGTGCCTTTGCGGCAAGCTCGGCGTTGGGCAGGCGCACAGCGATGAAGTTGGTGGCACTTGGTAGCACCTCGGCGCCGAGTCCGCGCAGATGGCTGGCCAGGCGTTCACGCCGGCCAATCACCGCCTCGATATGCTCGCGTGTCTCGTCCGGGTGGTCGAGCAACGTTTCGGCGGCGGCTTCGGCAAGCGACGACACCGCATAGTGGATGCGCACCTTCATCAGCATCGCATGAGCTTCAGTATCGACGAGGGCATAGCCAATGCGCAGCCCGGCCAGGCCGTGAGCCTTGGAAAAGGTACGCACGCGAATCACACCGGGCAACACGGCATGGCTCGGCGCATCGGGGCGGAAGTCGTGATAGGCCTCGTCGAGCAACAGCGTGCAGCTATCAGGCAAGGCGTCACGCAGGGCGGCAATCGCCGCGTCGCCGTGCAAGTGCCCGCCTGGGTTGTCGGGATTGGCCAGATAGACCAGTCGTGCATCTTCGCGGTTGGCGGCTTCGGCCAGGGCCCCAAGATCCGGGGCGAGCAGTCCCGGTGCTTGCTGGTAGTGAGTCTCGACGATTCGGCAGCCCTGACCGGCGGCGAAGTAGCCGAAAGTCGGGTAGCTGCCGGCGCTGGTCACCACGGTGGTGCCGGCAGGAGCCACGGCGCGCAGCGAAAGGGCCAGCAGGCTATCGGCACCGGCATCCACCAGAAGATTCTCAAGCTCAACATTGAGCGCGGCGGCGAGTCGCGTGCGCACGCCCATGGCCTCGGCGTCGCCATAGCCGCGAGCGAGATCGCTTAGTGCCGCGCCGAAGCGCGCCTCGAGCGCCCGGTGGGGCATGTCCAGGCCCTCGTTGGATCCCAGGCGATGGGGGATCTCGCGACCCAGGCGGCGTTCCAGTGCCTTGATGCCCGGGAAGGGGTTGTCGGGGCCATCGCGGTAAAGGTGATCGGCAAAGCGTGGCATCTGGGCTCTCCTTACAAGCGGTAGGACGATTGTGGCGCCCGGCGATGGATCGACTCAACTGTGATGCGCAGGAAGCCAGAACAGTGAGGGAGTTGTGTTTGGCGTCTGTGCCTAGAGGGCGTCGGTGTCGAAGGCGCCGCTCACTACCCGCTGCCACAGGATCTCGTCATTGCCGGGGCGACGCAGCGACAGGGTCAGCCGATAGGGCAACAGCTCGCGATCCGACAGGGTCAACATGGCACCATCGGTTTCGAGCCGGCTCTTCATCAGCCAGAGATTGCCGTTATCAGTTGAGCGCGAGGCCATCTCCGGCACCCAGTCGAGTACCTGCGGGCCCTTTGGAGACGCCAGTAGCGCCCGCGTCAGGCTCTCGCCGAAGCGTTCCGGGGTAATGCCGAGGCTTTCATCGACCTGCGGCTTGTCCAGCAGCATCACGATGTCCTGCTCAGCGCTGGTGGCGCTCTGGGACCAGGCTGGCTGGTTCAGTACCAGGGCAGCGGCGCGATCACTAAGCCCCAGCAGCGCCTGACGCAGGGTGGCGGGGGGTTCGGGGGTGCTGGCGCAGCCAGCAAGCATCACAAGCATGAACAAGAGCGCCAGGCATGTCTGATGCGAGGCGACGGCGAGGTGCTCACCTCGGCGGCTTTCGGGCCGCTGGCGGCATGTCGAATCGTTCATGACAAGGGTTCCTGAGTCACGGCAGGGCGTGTTTCAAACTGGGCCAGGAAACGCTCGAGCTCGGCAAACATGCTCTCTCGGATGGCTTCGGCTTCGTTGACCAGGTGATGACGGGCCTCAGGGTGGCGATGGACGATGGCGCGGGGAAACTTGCCGCGCAGGACCTCGAGATTCCACTGCCAGTCGACGGTCAGGTCCTGCTCGCCCTGCAGGATCAGCACCGGCAGATCACTCGGGGGCAGTGCCAGCAGGCGAGGCATCCAGCGGCGCATGGCATTGATCCAGCTTACCGGCAGTCGACTGGGCTGCAGCGGGTCGCTTTCCTTGAGGAAGGTCGTGAAATCGCTGTCGGTGGAGTTGGGGTTGAAGCGCCGCGGCAGGCTGCGCAGGAAGGGGCCGGCGAGCAAGTGCAGCCAGCTCGACTGAGACCAGCCGAAGGGGCGGACCAGCGGTGCCAGCAGGGCGAGGCCTGACCAGGGGCTCTCCGGACCCTGACGCAGCGCATCGGTGGCCAGAATGGCCGCGCCGGTGCTCTGGCCAATGCCCACCCAGGGGCCAGGTGCCAGGCCGCGCAGGCGAAGGTGATCCTGCAGCGCGCGCAGGCAGTGACCGTAATCATCGAAGTCCTCGATGGTCGCTCGCGGGCCACTCGACAGGCCGTGACCGGGCAGGTCCCAGAGCACTACCCGCCAGCCGCGCTCGAGCAGCAGCGCCAGCAGGTGGCGGTAAAGGCCGAGATGATCGAAATAACCGTGGACGACGAAGGCGGTGCCCTTGGGCTCAGGGGGGCTCCAGACCTGCGCCCAGAGACGGAAGTTGCCGGCTTCGATAAAGCCCACATGCAGGCCGACCCTGTCGGCAAGCAGCGGTGATAGCTGATAATGCTCGAGATAACGGCCGAGAGTCCCGGCATGGGGGCCGCCGGAGTGTTCCATCGGCCCTAGCGCCTGCAGTGATGCGAAGTCGGTCATCAGTCTCTCCCTAGTGCTCACATGCTAGCGCTCACGAAGGGTACAAGCCATATTTGTAAACGATGGTTCTCATCATTTGGTCGAGGAATTGACGACGCCTGGTGCAAGATGGGATAGAATCTAGCCACAAGCGTTATGGAATTAATTTCCACAAAAACACTCTTGCCGACGAAGGGCCTTCGCTGCGGCGAGGCTGGCCGCCTGGTCAGTGCGCATCAGGAGATATCAATGGTTGAACGAGTTACCCGCCACCGCCTGCAGGTGGCCCGCGAGCTAGACAGTTTCATTACCGACCAGGCGTTGCCGGGTAGCGGTATCGAGGTCGAGGCCTTCTGGTCTGGCGTCGACGCCCTCGTGGCTGATCTGACTCCACGCAACCAGGAACTGCTCGCCGAGCGTGAACGCTTGCAGCAGGCCCTCGACGCCTGGCACCGGGAGCATCCTGGCCCGGTGCGTGACATGTCCGCCTACCGCGCCTTTCTCAAGGAAATCGGCTACCTGGTCGAGGCACCGAAGACCGTCAGTAGCACCACGGCCAATACTGACCGCGAGATCGCGGTTCAGGCGGGTCCTCAGCTGGTGGTGCCGGTCAGTAACGCGCGTTACGCCCTGAACGCCGCCAATGCTCGCTGGGGGAGCCTTTATGATGCGCTCTACGGCACCGATGTCATCAGCGAGGAAGATGGCGCCGAGAAGGGCACCAGTTACAACCCCAAGCGTGGGGCCAAGGTAGTGGCCTATGCGCGCGGCGTGCTCGACCGTGCCGCGCCACTGGCGACCGGCTCGCATCGCGATGCCGTCGGCTATTTCCTGCGCGATGGCCACCTGCTGGTGCGCCTCGACGGTGGCCGCGAGACGGGCCTCAAGGACCCGGGCAAACTGGTCGGTTATCAGGGCGAGGCGAGCAAGCCCAGCTCCATTCTGATGGTCAACCATGGCCTGCATCTGGAGCTGCAGTTCGACAGCAGTCATCCTATTGGCAGGAACGATCCGGCCGGCGTCAAGGACCTGGTCGTCGAGGCTGCCCTGAGCACCATCATGGATTGTGAGGACTCCGTGGCCGCGGTGGATGCCGAAGACAAGGTCGGTGTCTATCGCAACTGGCTGGGCCTGATGCGCGGTGATCTCGAAGAGAAGATCGATAAGGGCGACAAGACCGTCACTCGTCGTCTCAATGCCGATCGTGACTATCTGGCGCCTGACGGCACCTCGTTGCGCCTGCATGGCCGTTCGTTGATGCTGGTGCGCAACGTCGGTCATCTGATGACCACCCCGGCGATCCTCGACGCCGAGGGCAACGAAGTGCCGGAAGGCATACTCGATGCCGTGGTGACTGGCCTGCTGGCGCTGCACGACCTTAAGAAGGGCGACGGCGGTGCGCGCAACTCGCGCAGCGGCTCGGTCTATATCGTCAAGCCGAAGATGCATGGCCCGACCGAAGTCGCCTTTGCAAGCGAGCTGTTCTCGCGGGTCGAGGACATGCTGGGCATGGCACGGGATACGCTGAAGATGGGCATCATGGATGAGGAGCGCCGTACCTCGGTGAACCTCAAGGCCTGCATCCACGAGGCCGCTTCCAGAGTCGCCTTCATCAACACCGGCTTCCTGGATCGTACCGGCGATGAGATGCATACGGCCATGGAAGCCGGGCCGATGATTCGCAAGGGTGACATGAAGGGCAGCGACTGGATCCAGGCCTACGAGACCAACAACGTTCAGGTTGGCCTGGCCTGTGGTTTACGCGGTCGCGCCCAGATCGGCAAGGGCATGTGGGCGATGCCGGATCGCATGGCGGCCATGCTCGAGCAGAAAGTGGGTCACCCCAAGGCCGGTGCCAATACCGCCTGGGTGCCGTCACCCACCGCTGCCGTGCTGCACGCGCTGCATTATCATCAGGTTGACGTGAACGCCGTTCAGCACGAGCTGGAAGACAAGGGTGAGATCGATCTTCTGGACGATCTGCTGACCGTGCCGGTCACGGAGACGCCCGACTGGTCTGACGAGGATATCCAGCAGGAGCTCGACAATAACTGCCAGGGTATCCTGGGTTACGTGGTGCGCTGGGTCGAACACGGCACCGGTTGCTCCAAGGTGCCGGATATCCACAACGTTGGCCTGATGGAAGATCGTGCCACCCTGCGCATCTCCAGTCAGCATATCGCCAACTGGTTGCACCATGGGGTGGTGAGCGCCGAGCGCGTTCAGGAAACACTCGAGCGCATGGCCCGTGTGGTCGACGAGCAGAATGCAGGCGACGCGGACTACACGGCGATGAGCGCCGATTTCGCCGCGTCCAGTGCCTTTCAGGCTGCCTGTGATCTGGTCTTCAAGGGCCGGGTGCAGCCCGCCGGCTACACCGAGCCATTGCTGCACCAATGGCGTGCCGTGCACAAGGCTAAGGTCGCGAGCTGACGTCGATGCCTTCTGGCCCTGAGCCAAGGCTGAGTCATGGCCGAGCCAGGGTTTGGAAGTGGAAGGCGGCTTGTTCGATAGCCTCAAGGCCCCGGAACGCAGGTTTCGGGGCCTTTCTCGTGGTTGCCTGGTTGCGCTCGACCGGGTCTCCATGAAGGCTCTCGCCACGCTGGGCGCGCCGCCTGCCGATGGGCTATCTTGGGCCCAACTTCATATATCCTAAGAACGTCTCACAGGAACACCTCGCTGCAGGGAGCCCGCCATGACCGTGATGACCGCCGCCGCCATCGAAGAATTTCTCGATGAAGCCTTTCCCCACCGACAGGGCACCATCGAGGGCGTCGATGAGATGCGTGCCACCATGAGCCTGGCCATCGAGGATGAACACTTGCGCCCCGGGGCCAGTGTGTCAGGCCCGAGCATCATGGGACTTGCCGATGTCTGCCTGTATGTGGCGATTCTGGCTCAGATCGGGCCCGAGGCGATGGCGGTGACGACCGATTTCAACTGCCACTTCCTGCGCCGTGCCCGGGGCGATCGCGATCTGATCGCCAACGCCCGCCTCTTGAAGCTCGGGCGGCGATTGGCCGTCGGCGAGGTCGAACTCTACTCCGCCGGTGACGAGCAGCCGGTGGCTCTCGTGACGGCGACCTATGCGTTACCCGACGGCGACTAGGCGTTTCTCTTCGTTAGTCGTTACTAGGCCCGCCAGGCGCTTAAACCCAGTGCCAGCCAGCCAACAATCAGGCAGAGCCCACCAAGCGGGGTGATCATGCCGAGTAGCGTTACACCACTGAGCGCCAGGGCATACAGTGAGCCTGAAAAGAGCAGCGTGCCCAGCGCCCATAGCCGGATGACCGCTAGCTGCCCGGCGCGAGGCAGGCTCGATCGCCACGCCAGCACGCCGAGTATCGCCAGGGTGTGCCAGGCCTGGTAGCGCACACCTGTCTCGAAGGCCGCCAGCAGCCTGGGCGCTAGTATGTCGCCCAGGGCATGGGCGCCGAAGGCCCCGGCCATCACGGTCAGTGCACCGCTGCCGGCCGCCGCCATCCACCATCGTCTGTCTCGCATGCTGCTCTCCTGTTGAGTGGGGGCCAGCGGGGCTCGATCATGCTCGCCGCGGGCGGGGCGATGCGCTAATTACCGTACCCCGGGCGCCGCGAACAGGCTACAATATGCCCCTTTTCCAGCCTGTCGGGAGGATGCCATGCAGATACAGCTCAATGGCGATACCAAGCAGCTCGCGGGCGAGACGACCGTTGGCGAACTGGTCGTTGCCCTGGACCTGGCTGGGCGGCGCATCGCCGTCGAGGTCAACGAAGAGATCGTGCCCCGAAGCCAGCACGATGCCATCCGGCTCGCCGAAGGCGACCGCGTCGAGATCGTGCATGCCATTGGCGGCGGGTAGGGAGAGGAGATAGCGCCTTCGCCGCCGCGAGCCACACCGAGGAGATAAGATGTCTGAACGTATCGAGGATCAACCGTTGACGATCGCCGGCCGCGAATTTAACTCGCGCCTGCTGGTCGGTACCGGCAAGTATCGTGACTTCGACGAGGCGTCCCGCGCGATCGCGGCCAGTGCCGCCGAGATCGTCACCTTCGCGGTGCGACGCACCAACCTGGGGCAGGACGCCGACGAGCCCAATCTGCTCGACGTGATTCCGCCCAGCCGCTATACCCTGCTGCCCAACACGGCAGGCTGCTACACGGCACGTGATGCGGTACGCACCTGCAAGCTCGCCCGCGAACTGCTCGACGGCCACAAGCTGGTCAAGCTCGAGGTGCTCGGCGACGACGGCACTCTCTATCCCAATGTGGTCGAGACGTTGAAGGCCGCCGAGGAACTGCTGGCCGATGGCTTTGATGTCATGGTCTATACCAGCGATGACCCCATCGTTGCCCGGGAGCTCGAGCGCATGGGCTGCGCGGCGATCATGCCACTGGGCTCGTTGATCGGTTCCGGCCATGGCATCCAGAATCCGCACAACCTGCGCCTGATCGTCGAGCAGAGCCAGGTGCCCGTGCTGGTGGATGCCGGTATCGGCACGGCATCGGACGCGGCGCTGGCCATGGAGCTTGGCTGTGATGCCGTGCTGATGAACTCGGCCATTGCCCATGCCCGCGATCCTGAAGGCATGGCCAATGCCATGCGCAAGGCCGTGGAAGCCGGACGTGAGGCCTTCCTGGCGGGTCGTATGCCGCGCCGTCAGAGTGCCGAGCCGTCCTCGCCCTTCGCCGGACGCATCAACGGCTGATCGCCGCCTTGCATTGATGACTGCCTTTTCTTGACCACCGGATAGCCGATTGCCACCGATGAACGATGACCGCACCCCGACGCCTGACACCGCCTCTGCCATAAAGGCGGATGACGCCGATTCTGCCTCTGACGCGTCGTCTGAGGCGCCACCTGGGGCACTGGACGACCAGGCGCCGCAAGCGCCGGCTGAGCAAGCGGGCGCCACTGACGACGAGGCCGCGCCGCTGCATCGCCGTGGCATCAAGAGCTATGTCCTGCGGGCCGGGCGCATGACCCAGGCGCAGACCCGCGGTCTTGAGGAAGTCTGGCCGCGGCTGGGCCTGACGCTCGACGATGGCCGCCAGGATCCCGTGAGCCTGTTCGGGCGTCAGGCGCCTCTGGTAGTGGAGATTGGTTTCGGTATGGGCGGCTCGCTGATAGAACAGGCCGAGACCCACCCCGAGACCGATTTTATCGGCATCGAGGTGCACGCACCGGGTGTGGGCAAGTTGCTGGATGAGGCCGACAAGCGAGGGCTTACCAACCTTCGTGTCTACCGCGAGGATGCGCTCCGGGTGCTTGATGAGTGCCTTCCCGAGGCAAGCCTTGATCGCCTGCAGCTGTTCTTTCCCGACCCCTGGCCGAAGAAGAAACATCACAAGCGCCGCATCGTTCAGCCGGCCTTCGTCGAGCTGGTGCGTAGCTGTCTGAAGCCCGGCGGCACGCTGCACATGGCGACCGATTGGGAGGCGTATGCCGAGTGGATGGCGGAGGTGATGACAGAAGCACCGGGCTATCGCAACACCGCCCCCGCCGAGAGCGCGCCCTACGTATCGCGCCCCGATTTCCGGCCGCTGACCAAGTTCGAGGCACGCGGCGAACGGCTGGGCCACGGCGTATGGGATCTGATCTTCGCCCGCGACGCCTGAGCATCGCCTAGCGGGTTAGCGCCCGTATGGGGTATTTCCTGGCCTGTGTTCTCACTCGCCAGGCCAGTCTCTTGCTGGTCGTGTGGCCGCTTTTCGGTGCGTTTGCCAGCGCCAGACCTGAGGGCGATCAGCACGCCGATGGTGGCCACTGCCATGCCCAGTGCGCCGAGTTGCCCTGGCAGTTCGTCAAAGAGTAGGGCGGTGAAGCCCATGGTCACCGCTGGCGTCAGGTAGATCAGCGTCGATAGCCGCGCGACCCCCAGACGACCCAGCCCCACCACGAAGAAGCCGTAGCCGCCGAAGGTGGCGAGCCCTATCAGCCAGGCCATCACCGAGAGTGTCTCGGCATCCAGTGCCGGTGGTGCCACGGAGCCGCCACTAGCAAGCGCCGCGGCGAAGAAGACCAGTGTGGCCGCCGCCAACTGCGCGGTCAGGCGTGCCATCAGCGGCAGTTTAACTGCCGGTGCCGAGGTCATGACGCTGCCAAGCGTCACCGCCGCTACCGCCACGACCGGCAAGGCATAGGCCCAGACCGGGGCGCCGCCCACTCCTTGCACGTCATCCAGCACGCAGAGACCAGCCCCCAGGGTCGCCACGCCCATGCCGACCCAGCGACCGCGGCCATTGGCCTCGCCGAGCCACCAGGCGGCAAGCCCGGCGGCAGCCAGCGGCTGCAGGGCACCCACCAGCGAGGCCACCCCGGCACTGACGCCTTGTTCCACGGCGACCAGCATGGCCAACAGATAAAGCCCCACGGTCAGGCTGCCGATGGCCGCCTCACGGCCCAGCGCCCGCCACGCGAGCTGTTCACGCAGCCTTTGCGGCCCTGCCTGTGCAGCCCAGATCAGGGTCGCGATGAGGGTTGCCAGGGCGAAGCGCCAGGCATAAAGCGACAGCACCGGCGTGTCGATGGCCACGGCAAGGCGGCTGCCAACGAAACCGCTGCTCCAGCACAGCACGAAGCCCGCCGCGATAGATAGCGTCCCCAGCGGCAGGCGGTGAGGGAATCCCGGTAGTGATGTATGAAGTTGCATGGTCTCTCCTAGCGCATCCTCACATTCCTGATAACCGGCGGGTGTCGGCGAGGATGGCGTGGCCATTCTCATGCGACTAGAGTGTTCAGGGAATCGACAAAAATTGCAGTGAGCCTTCAATATGTCTGAAGTCATGTCCGCCACCCTGGACCTGGAGTCGTTACGCAGTTTCCTGACGGTGGCGCAGCTCGGCACCCTGGCCGCCGCCGCGGAGCAGCGCCATCGGACCGTCAGCGCAATTAGCATGCAGATCAAGAGGTTGGAAGAGCGGCTGGCGACACGCCTGCTGGTCCGCAGCGCCCGTGGCATGACGCTGACGCCAGCCGGCGAGGCGCTGATGCGAGAGGCGCGCGCTCTGCTTGGCCAGCATGACCGTATGCTGGCGCGTTTTACGGGCCGGGGGCTGTCCGGCAAGGTGCGTTTCGGCATGCCGGAAGACTTTGCAAGCGAGCTGGTGGGCCAGATTCTTCCCGAGTTCATGGCCCAGCACCCGGATGTGCTGTTGGAGGCGGTGACCGCCACCAGCGGTGAGCTGGCAAGGCGGCTCGAGCGTGGCGAGCTGACCCTGGCGCTGCTTCTCGACAGGCAACATCGGCTGGAGGGGGGCAAGCCGCTGTGGCGTACCTCACCGGTATGGGCCGCTGCCCGGGAGTATGCGCTCGACCCGACCCAGCCCCTGCCGCTGGGGCTGCATCCGGTGGACTGCCCGTATCGGGCGATCGGTATCGAGGCCTTGGAAGCCGAGGAGCTCTCCTGGTATGCCGTCTTTACCAGCACCAGCGTTCATGCCCTGGAAACGGCCGTGGAGGCAGGGCTCTCCATCAGCGTACTCGACCGTGAGCGACTGACACCGGGCATGCGTGAACTGGGGCCGGCGGATGGTTTGCCGGCGCTGACCGGTGGCGAGGTACAGTTGCATATTGGCAAGCGCATGTCGGCCGCCTCGAAGCCCGCCGTGGACGCCCTGGCCGAGCTCCTGCATGAGCGGCTCTATTCGCGTGGTCTGTGGCGTGAGCGCGGGGCCCCCAGGTGAGATGTCGTTTCACGCTACTCGATGAAGGCGCCCCCCGAGTGAATAAGGGGGCGGGGTAAAGGTAAGGGGCTGGATAAAGGCGCCCAGGCGAGTGACGAGGCAGGCTTGACGGAGGACAAGACGCTGGAGGCCGAGGCCGGGCACAATGGGGCGATTGTCATGGCGACAGCCAGACAAAAAAAGCCGCCCGGGAGGGCGGCATAAGACCGTGACTAGCTTGATGAGGAGAAACCATGACAGGGAACCTGACATTCTCTGCATGGAAAGTGGCGCTTGGCGAGCGCCACAATTCAAAGATAATCATTCTCATTTGCATGGTCAATAGGAACGAGAATATTTTTCAACAAAGCCTTGTGGCCAGGTCTTTGATCCGGGGACTCTCGGTGCAGGCCCAAGGTGTGATCAGGAGGTGTTTGTGACCCGCGTTGCCATGTTCAGTGCACAGCCCTACGATCGGCGCTTCTTTAACGAAGCGGCCGTCGGCCATGATATCGAGCTTGCGTTTCACGAGGTGACGCTGACGCCTGATAGCGCCGTACTCGCTCATGGCGCCGACGGGGTCTGTGCCTTCGTCAATGATCGTCTGGATGCCGAGGTGCTCGAGGCGTTGGCGTCGCTCGGCGTTCGCTTCATTGCCTTGCGCTGTGCCGGCTTCAACAATGTGGACCTGGTGGCTGCAAAGCGGCTGGGCCTGGCCGTGGCGCGGGTGCCAGCCTATTCCCCTGAGGCGGTGGCGGAACATGCGCTTGCGCTGCTGCTGACCCTCAACCGCCGCACCCATCGTGCTTTCAATCGCGTGCGCGAGGGTAACTTCATGCTCGAGGGGTTGCTTGGCATGACGCTCGCCGGCAAGACGGTAGGGGTGATAGGCACCGGGCGCATTGGCCTTGCCACGGCGCGCATCTTTCATGGTTTCGGCTGTCGGTTGCTTGGCGAGGATCGCTATCCCAGTGAGGCATTCGAGGCACTGGATGGCGAGTATGTATCGCGGGAGAAGCTGCTGGCCGAGAGCGATGTAATCAGTCTGCACTGCCCACTCACTGACGACACCCGTTATCTGATCAATGAGCAGGCACTGTCGCGACTCAAGCCCGGGGCGATTTTGATCAACACCTCGCGGGGTGGGCTGATCGATACCCAGGCCGCGATCGCGGCACTCAAGACGCGTCGTCTTGGCGGCCTAGCCATCGATGTCTACGAGCAGGAGACATCGCTTTTCTTCCGCGATCACTCAAGTGACATCATCGATGACGATATTTTCCAGCGTCTGACTACCTTCCCCAACGTGTTGATCACCGGCCATCAGGGGTTCTTCACCGCCGAGGCGCTTACTGAAATCGCCGAGGTCACGCTTGCCAACATCGACGAGCTGGGTCGTGGTGCGCCCTGTGCCAATCAGGTCACGCAGGCAGGGTGACGCTGCAATATGAGGACAGATGCGAGGGTGTACGTGCGTTGCGTAATCGCAAAGCGAGAAAGGGGAATATGCCCGGCTGATCTACCCGGCGACGACCCCGCCAAGCCATAGCGGCAGGGTCACCATCGCCAGTAGCGTCTGGGCGGTAATCAGTGCCGCCATCAGTTCGGCATCGCCGCCGAGTTGGCGGGCGAGGATGTACGCCGAGGTTGCCGTGGGCAGGGCGGCGAAAAGCAGTGCCACATCGCGACTGATGGGCGGCAGGTCGAGTAGCAGGGCGAGGCCCAGTACCAGCGCTGGCATCAGTGCCAGCTTGATGGCTGTCGCGGCCCAGACCCCGGCCGATAGCCGCATCAACGCCTGAGGGCGCAAGGCAACGCCCACCGCGACCAGGCCCAATGGCAGGGCGGCCCGCCCCAGCAGGCTGATCGCCGCCTCGCTCCAGCCGGGCAACCCGATGCCGGTAAGGTTGAGCGTGATACCGGCGAGGCAGGCGAGTATCAGCGGATTGCGGCCCAGCGCGGCAAAGCTCTTGCCAAGACTCGAAGGGCCCAGCGTGCCGGCGGCGACGAAGGCCGCCACGCACAGCACGTTGACCACCGGCACCATTAATGCCACCGCCACGGCGGCGACCGTGGCCCCGGCGCTTCCGTGCAGGGCCGCGGCTCCGGCCACGCCGACATAGGTGTTGAAGCGCAGCGCTCCCTGAAAGGCCGAGGTAAAGGCCGGTCGGCTCAAGGCGAGCCAGCCTCTGCTGAGCCACAGCAGTAGCGCGAACACCAGCATCGCCCCCAGCAGCGCCATTGCCAGGCGCACCACCGGCACCGAGCCGACCTCGGCGGTGGCAAGCGTCGCCACCAGCATGGCGGGGAATAGCAGGTGATAGATAACCCCTTCCAGGCGCTGCCAGAAGTCACCGCTGGGCCATCGTGCCACACCCAGCAATGCCCCCGTCAGAATCAGCAGGAAGAGCGGCCCGAGTGCCTGTTCGACGCTATTCATGATATCTCCTCATCCCTGGGGGTAGCCTGCGACCTTCCTGCTAAGGGCGCTGCCGCTAAATGCTGATAAGCTTACCTTTTTCGTTATGCCTTTGGAGTGCCACTTTCGCTGCCATGAATACGTCACCTCATGCTCAGGATGATGATGCTCCGCGCTCTCCCCTGCTCAACCTGTTGATCATGGTTACCCTCGCCACCGTGGTGGTGGCCTGCTGGTATCTGCTGGATTATTACCTGCGAGATAGTCAGGACGACGTGACCTGGTATCCGCCGTCGGGTGACTGTGACCTGCGCGAGGAGCCCTGTGAGGCCAGTCTCGGGCTGGGTGCCCAGATGGTATTCGGTGTCGGTAGCGATCTGTCTCCGACGACGACCCTTCCCCTCACCGTGGCGTTGCAAGGTATCGAGGCCAATGCGGTCACGGTGGAGCTTGTCGGGCGCAACATGCCCATGGGGCTGCATCGCTTCCCGCTGAAGAAGGTAGGGCCGGGGACCTTCGTGGGTGAAGGGCAGATTGGCCGGTGTTCCGAGGCAGTGATGCCCTGGCGCGCACAGGTGGTGGTCGAGACTGACAAGGCACGCCGAGGCAGCTGGTTTGACTTCGAAGTCGTCAGGAGGCACTGAAGGCGCGCAGGGCAATGCGCTGTTGCTTTCCCATACCGCCTTGGCGAATGGTTAACTAGGCGGTTATTGGTTGCCCTGCTGGCGGGCCCTTTATCGCGCCCCCTTTGCGTGGCTACCTCACGGGTCTATCTCACGGGGCTATTTCACGGGGCTATTTCACGGGCTATCCCGCGGAGCTGGCACACCCGCAGGTCCAATACCCTATGTCATGGAGCATCAGGCTTGCCGACCAGCGCTCGGACCATGTTGACCAATCCCGTCAATTGCTCGCCGGCCCGACTGTCGTGCTGGGGCTCCAGCTGCCACAGGCTTTCCTCGTAGCCCCACCAGTCCCAGCAGCCCTGAGGGTTGGCCAGGCTGGCCGTGACCTGAGGGTAAATCACCACCAGATCATTGGTCTCGGCCCAGTGGTTCAGGCCCGAGTGGCGCACGAAATCCTCGCCGATTGCCTCAGCGCTCATGTTGCAGCCGTGCAGGGCGACCACCAGTCCGCACGAATTGCCGCTCTCGCAGGCCTTGGGCACATACAGGTAGCCTTGTTCGGCCAGGTCATCATCGAAGGCTGTCTGGTCGAAGGTGAGTAGGCGCTCTGCTGATGGCGTGGCCGTTGCTGATCCTGTTACGTCGTCTGCTCCCTCGTCTTGGCCATATAGCCAGCTCAGCGCCTCACCGGCACCGTCGACGCCACAGTCAAGCAGATGGGGCGGGCCACCCTCGCGGCAGTCGGCAAGTTCAGGCGCTGGTGCGTTGGCCAGGCTGTCGGCATCTACCGGCAAGCCATGGCCGGCGTCGGGCTGGCGGACAACCTTTAGCTGAGCCTCGGGGGCCTTGAGCCAGTCGCGGTACTGCGCGGCGAGTCTCTCACCCAGGGCAGGTTCCACGGTGTTGTCCTCGTCGCCATGCCACAGATAGACGTGCTGGTCGGCCAGGGCCGAGGCGGTGCCGACCAGGTTATCGTCGCGATAGTTCGTCAGGCGAGCCTCGAGTGTGTCGCGGTCGGGCAGCCCCTTGCGGAGGCTCATGCACTGGCCAAGCGCTCGACTCAGCTCGCCTTGCGCGCAGCCCCAGGGGCCCGCAGCAAACACCGCGAGGCCACGGAAGAGCTCGGGGTAGGCAACGGCGAGCTGTGTGGCCATGTAGCCACCGGAGGAGACGCCCATCACACTGACGGCGGCAGGGTCGAGAGTAAGGTCGGGAAGCGGGGGAGGGGCGTCTTCTGCAGCCAGCGCTGGGCCCGCTAGGCCCAGCGCCAGACCGGCAATGCAATGTGCCGTCTTCATCGCTGCATCAGGAACCGTCAGACTGGTCGGCATCCGGATTGATGTCGAGCAGTTCGACCTTGAAGGTCAGTGTTTCATTGGGACCGATGGGGCCTTGGCCGCTGCTGCCGTAGGCGAGATCAGCCGGGATGTAGACCATCCAGGTGTCGCCCGTGCTCATCATCTTCAGGGCTTCCTGCCAACCCGGAATGACCTGGCCGACCTGGAAGCTGACCGGTTCACCGCGCTTGTAGGAGCTGTCGAAGACAGTGCCGTCGAGCAGCTTGCCTTCGTAATGCACCTTGACGGTGTCACCCGCGCTCGGCATAGCGCCGTCACCGGCTTCCAGCACCTTGTACTGCAGGCCTGAGTCGGTCGTGCTTACGCCTTCTTTCTCGGCATTTTCGGCAAGGAACTGCTCACCGGCTTCGAGGTTGTCGCTCGCTTCGGCCTGAGCGGCTTCCTGGCGTTCGGCCATGGCTTGCTGCTGGAACTGTTGCAGCGTCTTGGCCATGGCCTCTTCGCTCATGGCGAGGTCGTCGCCCGCATAGACATCTTCGAGGGCCTGGGTGAAAGATTCGAGGTCGAGATCCTCAACGTCTTGCACCAGGCTCTGGCCAAGGGTCACGCCCAGGCTGTAGCCAAGCTTGGCTTCGTCGGTCTCGGGGGCAGCCAGAGCATAAGGGGCGCCTGCGGTCAGCAGGGCGCCAAGCGTGGCAGCTTTAACCAATGTCTTCATGAAGGGTCCTTGCAGTCTTT
Source organism: Halomonas salinarum (assembly GCF_012062845.1). GTDB lineage: Bacteria > Pseudomonadota > Gammaproteobacteria > Pseudomonadales > Halomonadaceae > Onishia > Onishia salinarum. The sequence goes on along the minus strand of NZ_WWNB01000015.1, from coordinate 44,846 downwards.
GGAATGAATGCGCAACCTCTCGGACTCTAACAAGCCTGCGTGGGTTCCGCACCCGGTCGAATGCTCATGTGATGGCATTGGTGTCGCGAGATCAGACCACCAAGGTCGGGCAGCGGGCCTGACTGGCGACCCGCTGAGAGACGCTGCCAAGGAAAGAGGCACTCTTTTCGCCGCCGGTGCCCTGGGAACCGACCACGATCAGATCGACTTGGCGCTTCTTGGCGAAGCGCACGATGGTGCTGGATGGGCGGCCACCTTTGACGAAAGCGCGGACCTCGGCCACGCCCATCTCGATGGCTCGCCGTTTGGCATCCGTGGCGATCTCGGAGGCATATTCCTTGAGCGCATCATCAGGCAGATCCAGTTTGGCCGGACGCACCATCGAAAGTGATGCCTCGAGTAGGCTGTGATGCTTGAACACGCAGAGTATATAGAGCTCGGCCCCGGTGAGCTTGGCAAGCTCCACCGCCTTGACCAGCGCCTCCAATGCGCCCTTCGAACCGTCAACCGGTACCAGAATCTTCTTGAACATGGCGTTATTCCCTCCGTCAGGGTCAGTCGGCGAAGGCGATATCGCGAAGGAACAGGGCGATCTGCGGGAACATGATCAGCAAGGCCGCCGCCAGGATCAGGATGAAGATGAACGGAGGTGTCCCCTTGATCACATCCAGATAAGGCCGCTTGAAGATGGCAATGGCCGTAAAGATATCGCAGCCGAAGGGCGGCGTTGCCGACCCTATCGCCACTTGCAGGGTGATCAAGATACCGACCAGCACCGGGTCAAGTCCTGTGCTCTCGATCGCCGGAGCGAAGATGGGCGTCAGTACCAGAATAACCACGATGGGGTCGACGAACATGCAGGCGACGAAGAAGGCCACGCAGATCGCGATCAATACGCCGGTGGGGCCAGCCTCATTGATGCCGACCGACTCGAGGATCGCCTGAGGAATCTGAGCAAAGGAAATAATCCACGAGAAGCCGTTGCCGACCCCGACCAGGATAAACACCACGGCGGTAATCAGGCCGGTGGACTTGGCGATGGTGTAGATGTCGTACATCTTCAGCGAGCGGAAGACCACGAACTCAAGCAGGATGGCATAGAGCACACAGGCGGCAGCCGCTTCGGTGGGACTGAAGACACCCCCATAGATGCCGCCGACGATGATCACCGGGAAGCCTAGCGGCCAAAGCGCCTGCTGAACGGCGGTCAGGCGCTCACGCCAGGTGGAACGTGGCTCGGTGGGGACCCCCTTGATCACCGCGTAAAGCACGCAGTAGAGCGAGAACATCGTCAGGATCATCAGCCCGGGGCCGATACCGGCAATGAACAGTTCACCAATCGAGGTGCCGGAGATAACGCCGTAGATGATCATGCCGATGCTTGGCGGGATCAAGAAGGCAATGTCACTGGCATTGATGATCAGTGCCAGGGTAAAGGAATCCGAGTACCCGGCCTTGAGCATCTTGGGCCGCAGTGGCGAGCCGACCGCGACCACCGTTGCCTGGGTCGAGCCCGAGACGGCGCCAAAAAGGGTACAGGATGCAGCGGTACTGACAGCAAGTCCGCCCTTGATATGGCCGATGAAGGCCATGACCATGGCGATCAGCCGGTTCGCCGACTGCCCCCGGGTCATGATGTCGGCGGCCAGGATGAACATCGGCACGGCGATCAGCGAGGCCGGACGGATCCCCGCCATCATCTGCTGGATGAAGGTCTCCATCTGCCCGAAGCCGTTGAACATCATGAAAAAACCGATGATGGCCGCGGTAATCAGCGGAATCATCATCGGGAAGCCCAGCAACAGCAGGGCTATCATGGTCGATACCATTATTGTCGTCATCGCGCGCTCCTGCGAGTTAGCCCTGTGTCAGACTTCCGTTTCCGTATCTTTGTAACTGTCCACCACCGACGTCGATAGGTAGACATCGCGTGTGCGGAAATTCTTGATGCCGGTCAGGAGGTACTGGATGCCAGTGATCAGGAACCCGATCGGTACCCAGATGTAGATGATGTAGATCGGGAAGCCAAGGGCAGGCAGGATGCGTCCCTTGTCGTACAGATCGAGAATATAGAATACCGAATAGTAGAGCAGGAAAAACATCACCAGGGAGGTGAAGAAGGCGATGCTGATCATCAGTACCCTGCGCCCGCCTACGGGCAAGGCATCATAGATAGCCGACATGCGGATATGTCGGCCATGACGCGCTGCATAGCCGATACCGGCGAAGGTGATCATGATGATCAGGATGCGGTTGATCTCGCCGGAGAAGAAGATGCTTTCACCGAACACGAAACGGCCGACCACGTTAGCCATGGTATTGACCGCCATCAGCAGGACGCCGATGGCCAGAATCACGGCCTCGAGTCGGCTGATGGCGGTATCAATTAGGCCCAGTACCCCTGGAAGCCCGGAGGTATAGGCTCTTTCTTCCTCGTCGGACATGCGCACTCTCCTGTAAGGGTTTCCCTGAATCTAGGCCCCACGCTCTCAGGCTACAAGAAACTCGCTACCCGATAGCGGCTCGATCTCAACGCTGGGTGTACGTTGGGGAGGCAGAAAAAAAAAGGAGGCAGCCCGTGGCCGCCTCCTTGGCGTGGAAATGAGTGCCGTTATTCCTCGGTCACGGCTTCAAGATCGGCCTGGAACTGCTCAAGCAGTTCCTTGCCGCTTTCACCGGTCATTTCGACGAAGGCTTCCTCGACCTGCGGCGCGCGCTCCTTGAAGGCCGCGATCTCTTCCTCGGTGAGGCGGGTCACGGTCACATCGTCAGACGCTTCCTGAATCTTCGCAAGCGACTCGTCGGCAAGCCCCTTGATGTGCTCAATGGTCGTTTCATAGGCGGCATCGGTGGCATTTTGGACGAGCGTCTGGTCTTCCTCGGAGAGCCCCTCGTAGAAGTCCTGATTGGCCATCATGGCGGTGGTGAACCAGCCGTGGCGGGTGAAGATCAGGTTCGGAGAGACCTCATACAGGCCGCCGGACTCGATCCAGAAGATCGGGTTTTCCTGGCCGTCGATCTGGCCGGTCTGCAGCGCACCGTAGACCTCGCCCCAAGGTAGCGGCGTCGGCGTGGCGCCGAAGGCGTTGTAGGTCTCGGCGAGCAGCGGGTTGGTCATCACGCGGATCTTCTTGTTGTCGAAGCCCTCCGGCGTGCGGATCGGCTCGTCGGCGGTGACCACCATCTCGCCTTCCGGGTACATCTGCAGTAGCTCAAGACCCTGTTCGGCGTAGAGCTTGGGGAACATCTCGTTGATGGCCTTGCTCTCGTCGAAGAACTCGAGCACTTCCTCCATCTCGGTGGGCATCAGATAGGGGATGAAGAAGATCTGGGCTTCGGGAATCAAAGAGCCGGTGAAGCCGGGCGACTGGTTAACAAACTGCAGGATGCCGTTTTGGGTCTGCTCCATGATGTCGTCGGACTCGCCGAGCTCACCGAAACGATAGATCTGCACGGAGTGGTCGGAATTGGCCTCGACGTGTTCCTTGAAGGCTACGGCGAAGACGTCCTGAACATCGCCTTCATATTCTTCGTGGGCATAGCGCCAATTATCAGCAAAGGACGCGGTGGACAGGCCCATCATCAGAGCACCCACACTGGCGGTAGTTAGTAGCTTTTGCACCTTCATTATTGTCATCCCCTTAGCCATGTTTGGCATTGGATTGGCCCGTTGAGCCTGCCGTCGTATTCGTCCGTAAAACGGCTAATTTAATAAGGTCTTCCTACTTCAACACTAGTCCGACGGGCCAGGGGGGTCAAGACGCGCTTGCAGGGTGGATAGCGCCCGAAGGTCGGAAAATGTCGGTGTCGCAAGCCACGCACATAGACGCCTGGCAAGGCCAGGGTCTTGGTCAGTCAGGGGGCGAATCCCCTGCCCGCTGCTGGCGATGGCCTGAAGTTGCGCAAGCGTTTCGCGTTCGGCAAGTAGCTCGGCATGCTTGATCGTGGCGCGTAGCTCGGCAATATCCGGGTTGACGTTCGCTCGCGCCTTGAGTGCTCGACGCTGATGGCGCAGCGGGGTCGTGATCTCGCGCTGCCAGGTCCTGACATCGGCCCATAAGGGATGATCAGCGGCCGCCATGTCGGCGGTGGGCGTCAGGTCGTGACGCTCGAGCCAGCAGGCCCATAGCAGGGCGTTGACGTCCAGCCCCGCGCCATCCTGCAGGCGCAGGCAGGCGGCCTCGACGCCGGGACGAGCGTAGAAGGTCAGCGCGAAGTCCCATAGCGTTAGTCGCCAGGGTGACGTGGTGTCGTTGTTACCAATTGGGGCCCGCAAGTGGCGGCGCAATTCGGTAGAATTCATGCTCATCGTGTCGTCGCCGCCTGAGGGAGAAACCGGAGGGTGGGACGCGAACTTTTTGATACTCCGGAGTCAGGCATGATTGCACTGCGTCAACTCAGTCTGCAACGCGGGACCCAGACGCTGGTCGAAGATGCCGACCTGACCCTGCACGACGGCCACAAGGCCGGGATCGTGGGCGCCAACGGGGCCGGCAAGTCGAGCCTGTTCAAGTTGCTGCTCGGCGAGCTGGCCCCCGACAAGGGGCAGCTCGACATGTCCGGCGGCCAGCGCATCGCCCATATGGATCAGGAAATCGAAGCACTGGATGGCGCCATCGTCGATTACGTGCTCGATGGCGACCAGGAGCTGCGGGCTACCGAGCGCGCCCTGGCTGATGCCCAGGCAAACGGGGATGTGCATCGCGAGGCCGAGCTGCATGGCGCCATCGAGGCGCTGGACGGTTACAGCGCCCGTGCCCGGGCGTCACAACTGCTGGTCGGCCTTGGTTTCGATCAGGGCGATCTTGATCGGCCGATGTCGGATTTCTCTGGGGGCTGGCGGATGCGTGTGAATCTGGCGCGCACTCTGTTCATGCCCTCTGATCTGCTGCTGCTCGATGAGCCCACCAACCACCTGGACCTGGATGCGCTGTTGTGGCTTGAGCAGTGGCTTGGCCGCTATCCCGGGACGCTGCTGCTGATTTCCCACGATCGGGACTTCCTGGATGCGGTCTGCGATCACATCGTGCATTTCTATCAGCAGCGGCTGACCCTTTATCGCGGCAATTATTCGACCTTTGAGCGCACGCGTGCCGAAAAGCTTGCCCAACAGCAGGCCGAGGCCGTCAAGCTGCAGGCCCGTCGTGAAGAGATAGAACGCTTCGTGGCGCGCTTTCGTGCCCAGGCCACCAAGGCTCGTCAGGCCCAGAGCCGCCTGAAGATGCTCGAGCGCATGGGCACGGTGGCGCAGGTGCATGTGGACTCGCCCTTCCACTTCACCTTGCCGTCTGCCGACAAGACCTCGCACCCCTTGCTGGTGCTGGACGAGGCGCGGCTCGGCTATCACGGCGAAGATGGCGAGCGGGTACAGCTCGACCACGTCAAGCTGACCTTGCTGCCCGGCCAGCGTATCGGCCTGTTGGGGCCCAACGGCGCCGGCAAGTCGACCCTGATCAAGTCGCTGACCGGGGAGCTTGAGGTACTCGCCGGCAAGCGCGTTGCCGGCGAACACCTGGCCATCGGCTATTTCGCCCAGCATCAGCTCGAGAGCCTGGACGTAGGGGCGACGCCCTTCCTGCACGTACAGCGGTTATCGCCGACGGCCAGTGATCAGGAAATCCGCAATTTTCTCGGTGGCTTCGGTTTTCGTGGCGATGACATCTTCGCCAGGGTGGGCAGCTTTTCCGGTGGCGAAAAGGCGCGCCTGGCGCTATCGCTGGTGGCCTGGCAGAAGCCCAACCTGCTGCTGCTCGATGAGCCCACCAACCACCTGGATCTCGAGATGCGCGAGGCGCTGACCGAGGCCCTGGCGGGCTTTCAGGGCACGGTGATCATCGTCTCGCACGATCGTCACCTGCTGCGGGCGACTGTCGATGAATTCTGGCGCGTAGCGGACCATCGCGTAACGCCCTTCGATGGTGATCTCGATGATTATCGGGCCTGGCTCAAGCAACGACTCGAAGAGGACCGCCGTGAGGCGCGGGTCGAAAAGGCCGAGGATAACGCTGCCAGGGCCGTCTCGAGCGGTGTGGTCAAGGATGATCGCAAGACGCAGCGCCGCGCCGCGGCGGAGCTGCGTGAAAAGCTGCGCCCCCTCAAGCGCGAATGTGACAAGGCCGAGAAGGAGCTCAACAAGGTCGTTGAGGCTCTCAAGGCGCTCGAGGACGAACTGGCCGATGCCGAACTCTATACCGACCCGGCGCGCAAGGAAGAGTTGGCGAGCAAGCTTGCCCGTCAGGCCGAGCTCACCAGCCAGCAGGAGCGCCTGGAGGAAACCTGGATGGAGGCCGCAGAAGCCATGGAGTCACACGAACAGGCATTGCTGGCCGATGACTGAACGAATGATCGGGGCTGAGCGGCGCCCCTCATCCGGAGGGCATCTCATGGGGTGTTTCAAGACGGGCGGGCTCTTGCTGCTGACGCTGTGGCTTGCCGGCTGCCAGCCCTCAACCTTGACCCTGGATAACTATCAGCGTCTATCACCGGGCATGACCCGCGAGGCAGTCGAGGCGGTTCTCGGCGAACCGAGCGAGTGTGCCGGGGCGATGATGGTCGACCAGTGCCGCTGGGGAGACGAGGCGCGCTATATCCAGGGGCAGTTTTTAAATGGCAAGGCGGTGGCCTTCCAGTACCAGGGGCTTCGCTAGCACCGCCGGCGCTGAATGGGCGCTCCGTCAGGGCGGCAGGCTCGATGCGCTTGAGCCTAGCTCTCCAGCAGAAACGTCACCGGGCCGTCGTTGGTGAGCTCGACCTGCATGTCGGCGCCAAACTCTCCGCAGGCGACCTTGGGCCAGCGTGCCTTTGCCGCCTCGACCAGATACTGATAGAGACGCTCGCCTTCGGCCGGTGGCGCGGCGCTGGAGAAACTCGGCCGTAGCCCCTTGCGCGTGTCGGCGGCCAGGGTGAACTGAGACACCAGCATCAGCCCGCCTTCGACCTGCTGAAGGTTGAGGTTCATCTTGCCGTCAACGTCGCTGAAGACGCGATAGTGCAGGAGCTTGTGCAGCAGCTTGTCGGCCCGTGCCTCATCGTCATCGCGCTCCACGCCGACAAGCGCCAGCAGGCCCTGATCAATGCTCCCTGTCTCACGACCGACCACGCTGACGCGGGCCTGGCTGACGCGCTGAATCAAGGCTCTCATGGCGGTTTCCCCTCCTTGCTGAATTGAGGGGGCAGCCTAGCATGCCGCCGGTTCAGCGCCCCAGCAGGGCATCGCGGAAGTCATCTCCGAGTGGCTCATCACCGAGCCAGATGCTGAACAGGGCATTGGCCAATGCCAGGTCATTGGCGTCGAAGAGCGTCTCGTCATTGAGCGCCAGGCGCAGGGTCTCGCCATCCCAGCTGAGGGTATAGCGATCGCCCGGGACGACGTCGCGGTACTGACGCCCGAAAGCCTCGACATCCTGGCGAATCTGCTGATAGGCCTCGTTGCCCAGGTTGTCGCGCAGCGTGTCCTCCGTGACCTTGGCGAAGTCCTCGGCTTCGATGGCGTGGAAGTAGTGAAGCTCAAGGCGGCGTGGCACATCTGACTGCGGCGCTGGTTCAGGTGATTCACTGGCCTGGTAATAGGCGCCAGCGTAGGCATCCCACATCAGATAGCGAAATAGGCCGCTGCCGACCAGCCGGTACGACTGTCCCTGCTCCTCGAGTTGGGTGGGAAAGGTAGCGTCTTCGACGACGATCTGTTCCTGGGCGAAGGTGGTCGGTGCCAGGGTCAGCAGCCAGGCGAACAGCGGGGCAAGCCGCAACAGCGACAGGGGAGAGCGCATGCTTATTTCTCCGTAAGTTCAGGTCTCTTACGGACAACGAGGGCGATGGAAAGGTTCGTGACGGCTATTCTTGGCGGCTATTCCTAGTGTCTATTACTGGTACTGGCGACGCGACTATTCCTGGCCGACTAAGTGGCCGGCGCACTTCATGCCTCGCGGCAGGTATCACCAGGCGCGACAGACCATGACATCGCAATGGGGTTCGGCCAGCAGTTTGTCGCTGAGTTGCCCTCTGGCCTGCCAATCACCGCGGCTTCCCATGGCCAGCAGGTCCGGAGGCTGGCGGCGCAGGCGATTCATCAACACCTCCTCCGGGTTGCCCTGTTCGAGTTCCAGGTCCAGCTCCGGCACGTCATCGAGCGTGGCCATCAGGGTATCGATCTCGACTTGCAGCTGGCGACGCAGCTGGCGAACACGGGTATCGCGCCACTGTGCATAGCTCGGCGTTGAGCCAAGCTCCCTTTCGCCCGGCAGCTCCCAGGCATGTAGCAGTGTCAGGTGAGCTGCGGGAAAGCGCTTGAGCGCCTCGTGCAGGGCGTTGCGACAGGTCAGCGAGAAGTCCAAGGGTACCAGGATCTCGCGCCAGGTCTGGGTCGGGGGATGGTTTGCCGAGATCACCGGACAGGGCGCACCACGAAGGACTCGGGCCAGGGTGCTGCCGGCAACCAGATCAGGGTGGCCGCGCTTGCGGTGGGCGCCCATCACGATCATGTCGACGTCGCGTTCGTGAGCCTCGCGAATGATCTCGGCATAGGGGGCACCCGTTACCGTCTGGATTAGGCACTCCGGGGCCGGCAGCGCGTAATCCTCGCGGATGTCGGTGAGCATGTGTTCCATCTCGGCGACGACGGCCTGCTCAAGGTCTTGCAGGACTGCATGCGGCAGGTAGGGGTCCAGGACGTGAAGAACGTCGAGGCGGGCACCGGTTTCCCGTGCCAGGCGGATGGCGCGGCCGAAGGCGGCACGATTCTCGGCGGATAAATCACAGGCGAACAACAGGGTGCGAGTCATGGTCTCCCTCCCTTTCGTTTCGCGCATCAGGAGCGCGGGCAGGCAGGATTCAGCATGGTGGCAGTTATCCCTGCTTGCAAGGTAGCTCATGTCTGCTGATGTTGGTAAGAGCGCTGTTTCCGTGCCCATGACGTTCCACTATCGCGAGTATGTCGGCGCTTACTCAAACGCTGGCTCAAGCGCTACCCATGCCTCTTGCCGAGCCAGGCCTTTCACCTTTCACGCTTTTCGAAGCCTCCCTCTTCTCATTATTCGCTCGCGAGTTACCACCAGGCATGAAAATGATGGACCGGGCCGCGGCCCTTGCCGATCTGCAGACGCTGGCTGGCTTCCAGTGCGGCATGCAGCCAGCGCTTGGCCTCGCCGATGGCCTCGACGATGGCGGCTTGGGAGGCGCCTTCCGGCAGGCGCGACAGCTGGGCGGCGATCGCCGAGGATAGCGCACAGCCGGTGCCATGCAGGTTGTCGGTCGCCAGTCGAGGCGCCGGTAGCCAGGTGCTGTCGGTGGGTGTCGCCAACAGATCCGGGCAGGCGGTACCCGCAAGGTGCCCGCCCTTGAGTAGCACATAGGGCGCCTTGAGTGCCTGCAGGCCGGGCAGCATCGCCTCCATGGCGTCGGAGTCGTGAGGCACCTCGCTACCGAGCAATACCGCGGCCTCGGGCAGGTTGGGGGTAATCACATCAGCGAGTGGCACCAGCACCTCGCGGACCGCTCCTATGCCCTCGGCATCGACCAGGATATCGCCACTCTTGGCGACCATCACCGGATCGAGCACGATCCAGCGGGGGCGGCGCCGAATCAGGGCATCGCGGATCGTTTCGGCGACGTCGCGGCTGGCCACCATGCCGATCTTGACGGCATCGATGTGAACATCGTCGAGCAGATTATCGAGCTGCTCGCGGATGACCTCGGCAGGCATCGGGTGAACGCTTGCCACCCCGCGGGTATTCTGGGCGATCACCGCGGTGATGACATTGGTCGCGTAGGTGCCGAGGGCCGAGAGCGTCTTGATATCACCCTGCAGACCGGCGCCTCCCGAGGGGTCGGAGCCGGCGATGGTCAGGGTATGAGGAATGCGGGAGGAGATAGACATCGTGGCATCGTCTTGTAGCCGGAAAACGCCGCCAAGCATACGCCAGTCGCGGCGCTTCCGGCCATGCTAAGCCTCTTTCTGGTGGCACTGGCCAGCGCCACCCTGCTGCCTGGGGGCTCCGAGCTGTGGCTGGCACGGCTGTGGTGCCAGGGCGAGCCGGTGCTGGCGCTGTGGAGCCTGGCTACCGCCGGCAACACCCTGGGCAGTCTGATCAACGTCGCCCTGGGGCGCTACGCTCGCCGCTATCAGCATCGGCGCTGGTTTCCGGCCTCGCCCCGGGGGCTGGCGCGAGCCGAGCGGGGATATCGGCGCTTCGGTGAGGCGAGCCTGCTGTTGTCCTGGGTGCCGGTCATCGGTGACCCGCTGACGGTATTGGCCGGTATCTTCCGCTTGCCCTGGTGGCGGGCCACGCTGTGGATTCTGATCGCCAAGGGCGGTCGCTACGCGCTGCTCTTGTGGTTGGCCGATGCCTGGCTGGCCCCCGTGTGCTGATCGTTAGCCCCCCCCTTCTCTGCGGGTTCTGACAAAAGACTAATTCTCTCCTAGGGTTAAGTGGGTGCCAAGTGAAAGCACCCCGGTGGGCCGAGCCCTACCACGTCGACCCAGAGCAGCGTCATCGACGTGACCCCATAGCCGCGATGATTCTCAGCCAGAGGGAGCGCCATGAGTCAGCAAGCTACCGCCGCGTTCGCCGAGCAGTGGGCCGTGGGCTTGTTCATCGTTGCCGTCCTGTTTCTCTGTGCCCTCATGGTCGGCGTTTCCAGCTTGTTGGGTGGTCGCAGCAAGGGGCCTGGCAAGTCGCTACCCTTTGAGTCCGGCATCATCGGTGCCGGCAGGGCCCGCCAACGTTTCTCCGTCCAGTTCTATATGGTCGCGATGCTCTTCGTGATCTTCGATATCGAAGCGGTATTCCTGTTTGCCTGGGCCGTGTCGGTCCGCGAAGTGGGCTGGTTCGGCTTTGCCGGCGCGGCGATCTTTATCGTCGTGTTGCTGGCCGGCCTGGTCTATGACAGCCGGGTCGGTGCGCTCGACTGGGCGCCGACGCCCCGGTCGCGCGACCCCGGTTCCTGAGCCGTATCGCCGGCACCCTCGTGAGGCGCCTATTCGCTGGTCCCGGGCCAGTGTCCATGATCGCCACATGCATTCGCCGCCCCATGTCTTACCGGGGCCAGAAAACCCGGCCGCTGAGTGGCCGTTGGCTGGAGGAGTGACATGAGCTATACCCTGACGCGCGCTGAAGGAGACGGCCCGACGGGTGACGCACGCTTCCCGCTGGGCGATCGCCAACGTATCGAGGATGACCCGCTCAAGCAGCAGCTGCAGCGCAATGTCTTCACCGGCAAGCTCGAGGAGGTGCTCAACTCGGCCGTCAATTGGGGGCGCAAGAATTCGTTATGGCCCTACAACTTTGGGTTGTCGTGCTGCTACGTGGAGATGACCACGGCGTTCACCGCGCCTCACGACATCGCCCGCTTCGGCGCCGAAGTGATCCGGGCCTCGCCGCGGCAGGCGGATTTCATGGTCATCGCCGGCACTTGCTTCATCAAGATGGCGCCGGTTATCCAGCAGCTCTACGACCAGATGCTCGAACCCAAGTGGGTGATCTCGATGGGCTCCTGCGCCAATTCGGGGGGCATGTACGACATCTATTCGGTCGTCCAGGGGGTCGACAAGTTCCTGCCGGTCGATGTGTACGTGCCGGGCTGTCCGCCGCGTCCTGAGGCCTTTCTGCAAGGGTTGCAGCTGCTGCAAGACTCGATTCAGGAGGAGCGCCGCCCGCTTTCCTGGGTGATCGGTGACCAGGGTGTCTATCGTGTCGAAATGCCCTCACAGCGCGAAAAGCACCGCTCACAGCGTATTCAGGCGACCGAACTGCGCACACCCGACAGCATCTGACGTGCGACCCGCCCACTAGCCGCAGGAGTTTGCCGACGTTCATGAGCGCTGACATATCGACAACCGAGCACTCGGCCGCCGGAGCCATCGACGACCCCGTCGTCGCGGCGCTCAAGCAGCACTTCGGCGAGCATGCCATCATCGAGCAGGCCACCCTGACGGGGTTGCCGGTGCTGTGGCTGTCTCGAGAGGTACTGGTCGAGGCATTGCGCCTGTTGCGCGACATGTCCGAGCCCTTCGAGATGCTCTATGACCTCTCGGCGACCGACGAGCGGTTGCGTACTCATCGCCAGGGCTTGCCCGATGCCGACTTCACGGTCTTCTATCACCTGCTTTCGGTGACACGTAATCGTGATGTATTGCTCAAGGTGGCGCTGCATGAAGCCGACCTGTCACTGCCCAGCTGCGTGTCCCTCTATCCCAACGCCAACTGGTACGAGCGTGAGGTGTGGGACATGTTCGGCATCGGCTTCGCCGGTCACCCTCACCTGTCCCGGATTCTCATGCCCCCCACCTGGCAGGGACATCCGCTGCGCAAGGACCACGGCGCCCGGGCCACCGAGTTCGATCCCTATACCCTGACCGTCGAAGGCCAGGAGGTCGAACAACACGCGCTGCAGTTCAAGCCCGAGGATTGGGGCATGAAGCGAGGCAACGCGGATACCGAGTTCATGTTTCTCAACCTCGGGCCTAACCATCCTTCGGCGCACGGCGCCTTCCGTCTGGTGCTGCAACTCGATGGTGAGGAGATCGTCGACTGCGTGCCGGACATCGGCTATCACCACCGCGGCGCCGAGAAAATGGCCGAGCGCCAGACCTGGCACAGCTTCATTCCCTACACCGACCGGATCGATTACACCGGTGGGGTGATGAACAACTTCCCCTACGTGCTGGCGGTGGAGAAGCTCGCTGGCATCGAGGTGCCCGAGCGGGTCAAGACCATCCGCGTGATGATGGCCGAGATGTTTCGCATCACCAGCCACCTGCTGTTCCTCGGTACCTACCTGCAGGACCTGGGGGCGATGTCGCCGGTGTTCTTCACCTTCACCGACCGCCAGAAGGCCTATGAGGTGATCGAGGCGATCACCGGCTCGCGCATGCATCCCGCCTGGTTCCGTATCGGCGGTACGGCGATGGATTTACCACGGGGGTGGGAGACCCTGATGCAGGGCTTCCTCGATTGGATGCCCAAACGGCTGCGCGAATACGAACGATCGATGATGGAGAACGCCATCGTTCGCGATCGTACCCGCCATGTCGCGGCCTTCACCACTCGCGAGGCACTGGCCTGGGGCGTCACCGGCCCCAACCTGCGCGCCACCGGCTGCGACTTCGACCTGCGCAAGAAACGCCCTTACGGCGGCTACGAGCACTTCGACTTCGAGGTGCCGCTGGGCAGCAACGGCGATGCCTTCGATCGCGGCCAGCTACGTATCGAAGAGATGCGCCAGAGCCTCAGGATCATCCAGCAGTGTGTCGATCATATGCCGGCCGGCGACTACAAGGCCGATCATCCGCTGACCACGCCGCCCCCGCGGGAGCGGATGCTTGAGCACATCGAGACCCTGATCACCCACTTCCTGCAGGTGTCCTGGGGGCCGGTGCTCAAGCCCAACGAGTCGCTCTCGATGATCGAGGCGACCAAGGGCATCAACAGCTACTACCTGACCAGTGACGGTAACACCATGAGCTACCGCACGCGTATCCGTACGCCGAGTTTCCCGCACTTGCAGCAGATTCCGGCGGTGATGCGCGGCGGCTTCGTGCCCGACCTGATTGCTCATCTGGGCAGTATCGATTTTGTGATGGCCGACGTGGATCGCTGACATGAATGAGACCGCACAGCACATCGCCAGTGACGGCGAAGGCTTCACCCTTGTCGACGAGGATCGCCGGGCGATCGCGCATGAGCGCGATCACTACGAGCAGCCCCAGGCGGCCTGCATCGAAGCGCTGAAGATCGTCCAGCGCCGCCACGGCTGGGTGCCCGACGCGGCGATCCCCGCCATCGCCGAGGTGCTGGGCGTGGGGCCCGCCTCCGTCGAGGGGGTGGCGACCTTCTACAGCCTGATCTTTCGACAGCCGGTGGGGCGCCACGTGATTCTGGTCTGCGACAGCAGCTCCTGTTTTCTCAACGACTACGATGAATTACTCGAGGCGTTGTCGGCACGGCTCGGTATCGGCCTTGGCCAGACCACCGAGGACGGCCGCTTCACGTTGTTGCCGGTGTGCTGTCTGGGGGCCTGTGACCGTGGCCCGGCGCTGATGGTCGATGACGATACCTACGGCCCCGTCGCGCCCGACGACCTGGCCGACCTGCTGGAGGGCTATGCATGAGCGTGAGACGTTATCACTGCCAGCTGCGTCAGAGCGCCACCGAGCGTCGCGCCGATACCCACCCGCTGACCTGGCGGTTGCGCGAGGACCGCGCCATGGTCGGGCTCGATGAGTATCTGGACAAGGGCGGCTACGCCGCCGCGCGCGAGGTGCTTGGCAAGCAGTCGCCTGATGATGTGATCGCCACCATGAAGGAAGCCAACGTGCGCGGTCGCGGTGGCGCCGGTTTCTCGGCGGGCATGAAATGGAGCCTGACCATGAAGGGCCCGGGCATTCCGCGCGGTTATCTGGTCTGTAACGCCGACGAGATGGAACCAGGCACCTTCAAGGATCGACTGCTGCTCGAACAGCAGCCGCACCTGTTGATCGAGGGCATGATCATCGGCGGCTACGCCAACCACTCGCGCTTTGGCTACATCTTCCTGCGCGGTGAATATATCGAGGCCGCGCGTGCCCTGAGCCGCGCACTGGAAGAGGCGCGTGCCGCCGGCTGGCTGGGCAACGACATCGCCGGTAGCGGCTATGACTTCGACATCGCCCTGCACACCGGCGCCGGTCGCTACATCTGCGGCGAGGAGACGGCGCTGATCAGCTCGCTGCAGGGCCATCGCGCCAACCCGCGGACCAAGCCGCCGTTTCCCGGTCAGTCGGGCGCCTGGGGTAAGCCGACCGTGGTCAACAACGTCGAGACCTTGTGCAATGCACCGGCGGTGATGCGCCACGGCGCCGAGTGGTATCAGGGGCTGTCCGGTAGCTTGAGCGAGGATGGCGGGACCAAGCTCTACGGCGTCTCCGGCAAGGTCAATAAGCCGGGGTTGTGGGAATTGCCGATCGGCACCCCCGGCAGCGAGCTGCTCGAGCTTGCCGGCGGCATGCGCGACAACCGGGCCCTCAAGACCTGGCTGCCGGGCGGTGGCAGCACCGGCTTTTTGTTGCCCGAGCATCTCGATGAAGCGCTCGACTTCGACACCATCGGCCAACTGGGCAGTCGCATGGGCACCGGGCTTTTGACGGTGATCAACGAGGATCAGCGCGTGCTGTCGCTGGTACGCAATCTCGAGCAGTTCTTCGCCCGCGAGTCGTGCGGCTGGTGTACGCCGTGTCGCGATGGGCTGCCGTGGACCGTCAAGCTGCTCCAGTCGCTCGAGCGTGGCGAGGGTGAGCAGGGCGATCTGGACATGCTCGACAAGCTAGGCAGCGATCTGGGGCCGGGCAAGACGTTCTGCGCCCATGCGCCGGGCGCGGCGATGCCCTTGCAGTCAGCGCTGAAGTACTTTCGCGATGAATTTGAACGTGGCATCGCGCATCCGCCACACCCCGTCCAAGCCAACCCGATTCCGGCGGGTGAGGCATGAGCGGTTTCCTTCACCCCAAGGCGAGGTAATGGGATGGCGACGATTCACGTGGATGGGAAGCGCTACGACGTCGACGGGGCGGATAACCTCCTCAGTGCCTGCCTGTCGCTCGGCCTCGATGTGCCCTATTTCTGCTGGCATCCGGCGATGGGCAGCGTCGGCGCCTGTCGCCAGTGCGCGGTCAAACAGTACAAGGACGCCGACGACACCCAGGGCATGCTGGTGATGTCGTGCATGACGCCGGCCAGTGATGACAGCTGGATCTCGATCGAGGATGAGGAAGCGAAGGAATTTCGCTCAAGCGTCATCGAGTGGCTAATGATCAACCACCCCCACGACTGCCCGGTATGCGAAGAGGGCGGCCACTGTCACCTGCAGGACATGACGGTGATGACCGGTCACGACCGGCGGCGCTATCGCTTTCGCAAGCGTACCCATCGCAATCAGTATCTGGGCCCGTTCGTTGCCCACGAGATGAATCGCTGCATCACCTGCTATCGCTGTGTGCGCTTCTACCGTGACTACGCCGGCGGCGCCGATCTCGGCGCCTTCGGTGCCAACAGCAATATCTATTTCGGTCGTCATCAGGAGGGTGTGCTCGAGAGCCCCTTCTCGGGCAATCTCACCGAGGTCTGTCCTACCGGGGTGTTCACCGACAAGACCCACGCCGAGCGCTATACCCGCAA
Organism: Halomonas salinarum; assembly: GCF_012062845.1. Taxonomy (GTDB): domain Bacteria; phylum Pseudomonadota; class Gammaproteobacteria; order Pseudomonadales; family Halomonadaceae; genus Onishia; species Onishia salinarum. The sequence continues at coordinate 28,698 of NZ_WWNB01000015.1, read as the reverse complement.
GTGGGACCTGCAGTTCGCACCGAGCATCTGCCAGCAGTGTGCGGTGGGCTGCAACATAAGCCCCGGCGAGCGCTATGGCGACATTCGCCGCATCGAGAATCGCTATAACGGCGAGGTCAATCGCTACTTCCTGTGCGACCGCGGCCGTTTCGGTTATGGCTACGTCAATCGCCGTGATCGCCCGGTGCGCCCCGAGTGGCGCCGTGATCGAGGCGATACCCCGGTGACGCTGGACGTCGATGCGGCGCTGGATCTCGGCGCCGACCGGTTGCGCAGCGCGCGCCGGGTGATCGGCATCGGCTCGCCGCGGGCGAGTCTTGAAAGTAACCACCAGCTATGTGAGCTGGTCGGCGAGGGGCAGTTCTCGACAGGCATCGCCGCCCAGGAGCAGGCCTGCCTTGCGGCCATGCAGACCCTCAACCAGACCTGTGGACTGCCCACTCCGACGCTGCGCGATATCGAGAACCACGACGCCGTCCTGGTGCTGGGCGAGGACCTGATCGCGAGCGCCGCCCGGGTCGGCCTGGCGGTACGTCAGGCCGCCTATGCGCGGCGCACCGAGCTGGCCGGCGAGCGCGATATCCCGGCCTGGAATGATGAGGCGGTCAAGACGCTTGGCCAGGACAGCTATCATCCCCTGTTCATCGCCTATCCGACCACCACCGGGCTCGACGACGTCAGCGAAGCGAGTTGGGGACTGGCGCCGAATGACATCGCCCGGCTGGGTTTCGCCGTGGCGCATGCCATCGATGCCGGCGCACCGGCGGTTGAGGGGCTCGACGAGGCGACCCGCGAGGCGGCGGCTGATATCGCCGCACGCTTGATGGCCGCCAAGCGCCCCCTGGTGATCGGCGGTGGCTCACTGGGCTCGGTGGCGGTGATCGAGGCGGTCGGCAACGTCGCCCGTGCGCTTGCTCGCCGCGCGAAGCGAGCAAGCCTGCTGCTGGTGCGCGGCGAGGCCAACAGCACCGGCCTTGCGATGATGGGCGGCCAGTCGCTTGAGTGGGCGCTTGATGAGCTCAGCGAACGGCGCGCCGATGCCGTGGTGATCCTCGAGAATGATCTTTATCAGCGCTTGCCCGGGGCGCGGATTGAGGCGGCGCTTTTTACGGCGGACACGGTGCTGGTGCTCGACCACCAGCGCACCGCCACTTGGCAGTACGCCCACCTGGGTCTGCCTGCGGCGGCCTTCACCGAAGGCGATGGCACCCTGGTCAGCCTCGAGGGGCGCGCCCAGCGCTTCTTCCAGGTCTTCGATCCCCGCTATAGCCGCCCCGAGACGCGCATTCACGAGAGCTGGCGCTGGCTGCATGCGCTGCGTGCCGGCATGCGGCGTCACGCCGTCGGCGAGATCACGCTCGATGGGGTGATCCAGGCCGTGGCCGAGCGTTACCCCGCCCTGGGCGCCATCCGTGATGCCGCACCGGGGGCCGATTATCGGGTACGGGGGCTCAAGCTGGCCCGCGAGCCGCATCGTTACAGCGGACGTACCGCGATGCGCGCGCATATCGACGTCAGCGAACCGCGCACCCCGCAGGACCCGGACTCGCCTTTCACCTTCTCGATGGAGGGCTTCAATGGTTTTGACCGGCCGCGCGAGGAGGTCGCCTTTGCCTGGGCGCCGGGCTGGAATTCACCGCAGGCCTGGAACAAGTTCACCGATGAAGTCGGCGGCCACCTGCGCGCTGGCGACCCCGGCGTGCGTCTGCTGATCCCGCGCCCCGGCCACTATCGCTACGCCGACGCCACTCCACCGGCATTCGCTGCCCGCGATGATGTCTGGCAGGTGGTGGTCCTGCCGCGGCTGTTCGGCGGCGACGAGACCTCGTCTCGCGCCGAGCCGATCATCGAGCGCGCTGGCCCGGCGGTGCTCACGCTCTCCGCCGATGACGCGGCGCGCCTTGGGGGTGAGAAGGGCAGGCGGCTTCGCGTGGCCGGTGCCGCGGGAGGCATCACGCTGCCGGTCCGTCTCGACCCGTCCCTGCCGGCGGGCATGGTGGGCGTACCCGCCGGGCTGACGGCGGTGCTCGCTAGTGGCGAGTGGGTGCGGCTGAGTCATGACGTCGAGGCGACCGAGCACGCTGGGACCGCCCCTGCATCGCATACCCGTGATGACGCAGGAGATCGCCCATGAACGGGTTATCACCTCAGGTTGCCGCCGCCCTGATGGCCATGCTGCAGGCCGTGGTGATCCTGCTTGGTGCGGTGCTGCTGGGCGCGGTGATGACCGTGGTCGAGCGCCGCCTGCTGGGGCTGTGGCAGGATCGCCACGGGCCGAACCGGGTCGGCCCCTTCGGTTCGCTGCAGCTGATCGCCGACATGCTCAAGATCGTCTTCAAGGAGGACTGGATTCCCCCGTTCGCCGATCGCACGCTCTTTGTGCTGGCGCCGGCGATCGCCATGGCCTCCTTGCTGCTGTCGTTCATCATCATCCCCATCACCCCCGGCTGGGGCGTGGCCGACTTCAACATCGGTCTGCTGTTCTTCCTGGCCATGGCCGGTATCAACGTCTATGCGGTGCTGTTCGGTGGCTGGTCGAGCGGCAACAAGTATGCCCTGCTGGGCGCCATGCGCGCCTCGGCGCAGACCCTCTCCTATGAGGTGTTCATGGGGCTTTCATTGATGGGCGTGGTAGCGATAGCGGGGTCGTTCAACATGCGCGAGATCGTCAACGCCCAGCAAGGCCTCTGGTTCGTGATTCCCCAGTTTTTCGGTTTCTGTACCTTCCTTATTGCCGGTATCGCGGTGACTCACCGCCACCCGTTCGACCAGCCCGAAGCCGAGCAGGAACTGGCCGACGGCTACCACATCGAGTACTCGGGCATGAAGTTCGGGATGTTCTTCATCGGTGAATACGTCGGCATGGTGCTGGTGTCGGTACTGATCGTCACGCTGTTCTTCGGCGGCTGGCATGGGCCCTGGCTACCACCGATCGTCTGGTTCGCGCTCAAGACGAGCTTCTTCCTGCTGCTCTTTGTCCTGTTGCGCGCCGCGCTGCCGCGACCGCGTTACGACCGGGTGATGAGTTTCGGCTGGAAGGTCTGCCTGCCGCTGACCCTGATCAATCTGCTGGTGACCGGGGCGGTGATCCTGGTCGTCGACCCCCTGTGACGCCAACCGCTATGACGGAGGAGGAAGGGCCATGCTGAAGAAGGTGTTGACGGGCACCGTCTCCCAGCTGCGCACGCTGGGCATGATTTTCATGCACAGCTTTCGCAAGCGCGAGACGCTCAACTACCCCGAGGAACCGCTCCAGTTGCCGCCCCGCTACCGGGGGCGAATCGTGCTGACCCGCGACCCCGACGGCGAGGAGCGCTGCGTGGCGTGCAACCTGTGTGCGGTGGCCTGCCCGGTGGCCTGTATCTCGCTGCAGAAGGGTGAGCAGGAAGACGGTCGCTGGTATCCCGAGTTCTTCCGCATCAATTTTTCGCGCTGCATCTTCTGTGGCATGTGCGAGGAGGCCTGTCCGACCTCGGCGATCCAGCTCACCCCGGATGTCGAGATGGGTGAGTACCGGCGCCAGGAGCTGGTCTACGAGAAGGAGGACCTGTTGATCAACGGCCCGGGCAAGGACCATGACTACCACTTCTACAAGGTGGCGGGCATGGCGATTGCCGGCAAGGACAAGGGCAAGGCGCAGAACGAGGCCGAGCCTGTCGACGTCAAGACCCTGCTGCCCTGACGGGAAGAATGACATGGAAATTGCATTTTATCTGAGTGGACTGGTGGCGGTGCTGGCGACGCTTGGGGTGATCACCAACACCAACCCGGTGCATGCGCTGCTCTACCTGATCGTCTCCTTGATCGCGGTGGCGCTGGTGTTCTGTGCGCTGGGCGCGCCCTTTGCCGGGGCGCTGGAGGTGATCGTCTATGCCGGGGCGATCATGGTGCTATTCGTGTTCGTGGTGATGATGCTCAACCTCAGTGACACCGTGGAGGCGCAGGAGCGGGCCTGGCTCAAGCCGCGCATCTGGCTGGGGCCCTCGGTGCTATCCGGTGTCCTGCTGCTGACGCTGATCGCCATCCTGTGGCTGGGTGATGGGGGGCGCGTCATCGAAGGAGAAACGCTGACCGCCAAGGCGGTGGGCTCGATCCTGTTCGGCCCCTGGCTGCTAGTCGTCGAACTGGCCGCCATGCTGCTGCTGGCGGCACTGGTCACGGCGTCGCACGTCGGGCGGTTGTCGTCGCCCGCCGGGTCTGCCGGGCGTCGCGAGCCTGACGCTCGCAAGGAGGCGTCATGAGTGGAGTCCCCATGGAGCACGGCCTGGTGCTGGCCTCGATCCTGTTCGCGCTGGGCATCGCCGGCCTGATCTGTCGCCGCAACATGGTGTTCGTGCTGATGAGCCTTGAGATCATGCTCAATGCCGCAGCACTTGCATTCATCGTCGGCGGTACGGCCTGGGGGCAACCCGAGGGCCAGGCGATGTTCCTGCTGGTGATCACCCTGGCCGCGGCCGAGGCCAGCGTGGGACTGGCGCTGCTGATACAGCTGCACCATCGCTACAAGACCCTGGACGTGGACGCTGCCAACCGCATGCACGGATGAGGAACTGCCGATGTCGTTACTGCCGTTGACCTTTCTGCTGCCGCTCGCCGGCACCCTGGTCCTGGCGCTGTCACGGGGCCGTCTCGGGCCACGTTCCAGCGCGGTGGTTGGTGTCGTAAGCGTAGGCCTGGCGGCGCTGGTGACGGCGTGGATCGGCTGGCACTTCGTTGACAGTGGGGTGGGAGGTGTCGACATGACGCTGTGGACCTGGCTGTCGGTGGGCGATTTCCGCCCCACCATCGGCCTGCGTCTGGACGGCCTGTCTTTAACCATGATCGGTATCATTACCGGCGTCGGTTTCCTGATTCACCTGTTCGCCGCCTGGTATATGCAGGGCGAGGCGGGGGTGACCCGCTTCTTCGCTTTCATGAACCTGTTCGTGTTCAGCATGCTGTTGCTGGTGCTTGGCGACAACATGCTGTTGCTCTTCCTTGGCTGGGAAGGTGTCGGCCTGTGCAGCTACCTGTTGATCGGCTATTACTACTGGACTGAAGCCAACGGCTGGGCGGCCTTCAAGGCCTTCATCGTCACTCGCCTGGGCGACGTCTTCCTGGCGATCGGCCTGTTCCTGATGTTTCGCGAGCTGGGCACCCTGAATATCGCCGAGATACTGCAACGGGCACCAGAGGTGTGGGCCGAGGGTGCCTGGCAGGCCCAGCTGGCGGCGCTGCTGATTCTGGGTGGCGCACTCGGCAAGTCGGCGCAGCTGCCGCTTCACACCTGGCTTGCCGATGCCATGGCCGGCCCCACGCCGGTGTCGGCGCTGATCCATGCGGCGACCATGGTCACCGCCGGGGTCTATCTGATCGCCCGGCTGCACGGTGTCTTCGAGCTGGCACCGGGCGTGCTTTACCTGGTCGGCCTGATCGGTGCAGTTACGCTGCTGCTGGCCGGTTTCGCGGCCCTGGCCCAGACCGACATCAAGCGCGTGCTGGCCTATTCGACGATGAGCCAGATCGGTTACATGTTCCTGGCGCTGGGTGTGGGGGCCTACGACGCGGCGATCTTTCATCTGATGATGCATGGCTTCTTCAAGGCGTTGCTGTTCCTTTCCGCCGGTGCCGTGATCGTCAGTTGCCACCACGAACAGGACATGCGCCGTCTGGGCGGATTGTGGCGACGCCTGCCGCTGGCCTACGCCGGGTTCGTGGTTGGTGGGGCGGCATTGGCCGCATTGCCCCTGGTGACTGCCGGCTTCTACAGCAAGGACGAGATATTGTGGGAGGCGTTGGCCGCCGGCCATGGCGGACTGATGCTGGCCGGCCTGATCGGGGCCTTCTTGACCTCTCTGTACACCCTCAGGCTGATCATCGGCACCTTCCACGGCGAGATGAAGAGCGACAACGCCCGTCATGCCGAGCCCGGACGTGGCCTGGTGCATGGCTTGCCGCTGGTGGTGCTGGCGGTGCTGTCGACCTTCCTGGGGGCCTGGATCCATCCACCGCTCGAGGCCGTGTTGCCCACAAGCCCCGGCGCGGGCGTTCACGGTGCCGGCCACACGGTGCTTGGCATTGTCGCCGCCGCGACCTCACTGGTTGGCCTGGGCCTGGGGGCCTGGCTGTTCCTGACCCGCTGGCGCTGGCTTAGCGAGCGCGTGTCGACGGGATGGGCGGCGCGCCTGTGGTGGCTATGGCATAACGCCTGGGGCTTCGATATCGCCTACGACCGGCTGCTGGTAAGACCCTATCGCGGCCTGGTGCGATTGCTTGAAAGTGATCTCATCGATCGCCTGCTGTTGCTGGCGGCCTGGCTTGCCTGGGGGTTACATCGTGGCCTGAGCCTCACGCAGAGCGGCAAGATGCGTTATTACGCCGCCACCATGGCTGCCGGGGTGACGCTGGTACTGCTGGTCCTGGTCGTGAGCGGCTGATGCGCCTCAAGGCCGGCCGGGTGATGCGAACGCGCGGGAGAACGCAGATGATTCGACAACGACAGGGAATGCATCGCTTATGACGCTGCTCTGGCTGATCTTGATCCCCTTCATCGGGGGCCTGTTGTGCTGGCAGGGCGAGCGCTTCGGCGAACAGGCGCCGCGCTGGATCGCTCTGGGCACCATGCTGATGGTGCTCGCGATCACGCTGGGGCTGTGGTTTTACGGCGACTACCATCTGCCCTCACTCGATCCCCAGGGCGAGGCGGTGCGCTGGACGATGGAATGGCAGGTGGCCTGGATTCCACGCTTCGGGATCAGCATTCACCTCGCATTGGATGGCCTGTCGCTGGTGCTGATCGCGCTGACCGGCTTTCTGGGGATACTGGCGGTACTGTGCTCCTGGCACGAGATCGTGCACCGTGTCGGCTTCTTCCACCTCAACCTGCTGTGGATCCTCGGCGGGGTAGTCGGGGTCTTCCTGGCCATCGATCTCTTCCTGTTCTTCTTCTTCTGGGAAATGATGCTGGTGCCGATGTACTTCCTGATTGCCCTGTGGGGACACAGCGGCTCGAAAGGGCGCACCCGCATCCGCGCGGCGACCAAGTTCTTCATCTATACCCAGGCCAGCGGCCTGCTGATGCTGGTATCGATCCTCGGCCTGGTGTTCGCCAACCTCGCCCACACTGGGGAGTACTCCTTCGACTACGCAACTCTGATGCAGACGCCGCTCAGCGATGGCCTGGCGATGTGGCTGATGCTTGGCTTCTTTATCGCCTTCGCGGTCAAGCTGCCGGTCGTGCCGCTGCATGGTTGGCTGCCCGATGCGCATGCCCAGGCGCCGACCGCGGGCAGCGTCGATCTTGCCGGCATCCTGCTCAAGACTGCTGCCTACGGCATGCTGCGCTTCGCCTTGCCGCTGTTCCCCGAGGCCTCACAGGCGTTCGCGCCGGTGGCCATGGGGCTGGGGCTCCTCGGCATCTACTATGGCGCGTTGCTGGCCTGCGGCCAGCAGGATCTCAAGCGCCTGATCGCCTATACCAGCATCTCGCACATGGGATTCGTGCTGATCGGCATCTATGCCGGCACCGAGCTGGCCCTGCAGGGGGTCGTGATGCTGATGGTCGCCCACGCCTTCTCCGCGGCCGGGCTGTTCATCGTCAGCGGCCAGCTCTACGAGCGCCTGCACACGCGCGACATGCGTGAAATGGGCGGCCTGTGGGGGCGCCTGGGCAGCTTGCCCGGTTTCTCGCTGTTCTTCGTCGCTGCCTCGCTGGGCATGCCGGGTACCGCTAACTTCCTCGGCGAGATGATGATTCTCTTTGGCGCCTTCCCGCTGGTGCCCTGGGTGGTAGTGCTTGCCAGCGGCGGCCTGCTGCTGGCGGCGATCTACTCGCTGCTGCTGATGCAACGTGTGCACTTCGGCCCGCCCCAGGGCAAGGAGCACTTCGCCGATCTCGACCGCCGGGAGTACCTGATGATGTTGACCCTGACGGGGCTGGTGTTGCTGTTCGGGCTCTATCCGCAGCCGTTACTGGATACTACCGGTGCGGCGATGCTTGAGGTTCAGCAGTTGTTCGAGGGCGTGGCCCCCTTATCCTCGCTGGCCAAGGGGAATCAATGATGCTGACCACGACCCACCTGCTGGCCTTGATGCCGATCCTGCTGGTCTGTGCCACGGCGCTGGTGGTGATGCTGGGCATCGCCTGGCAGCGTCACCATACGGCGGTAGCGGTGGTCACGGTCGCCGGCTTGAGCCTGGCGCTGCTGTCGTTGATCGCCGTATGGGGCCTGGCGCCGCTGGCCACACCGATGTTGGCCATCGATGGCCTGAGTCTCTTCGCCGCGACCCTGATCCTGATGGCAGCACTTGCCTGCACGGCCCTTGGGCACGCCTACCTGGCGCACCACCAGGGGCCTCGTGAGGAGTTCTACCTGCTGCTTTTGTGCGCCACTGCGGGGGGCATGGTGCTGGCCGCCAGCACCCATCTCGCCACGCTGTTCCTCGGCCTTGAGCTGCTGTCGATGCCGCTCTACGGCATGCTCGCCTACACCTATCGCGAGCGACGCTCGCTTGAGGCCGGGATCAAGTACCTGGTGCTGTCAGCAGCGGCGACGGCCACGCTGTTGTTCGGCATGGCGCTACTCTACGCCGAGACCGGCCGGCTCGACTTCGCTGGTCTGACCGCGAGTCTAGCCGGGAGCCCAGGTGTCTGGAGTCTGGCGGGGGCTGGCCTGATGCTGGCGGGGTTGGGCTTCAAGCTGTCGGTGGTACCCTTCCATTTGTGGACGCCGGATGTCTACGAAGGCGGGCCAGGGCCTGCTGCGACCTTTCTTGCCACGGCCAGCAAGGTCGCGGTATTCGTGGTGCTGCTGCGGCTGATGCTGGCGGCCCCCGTTTTCGGCGAGGGCTGGCTGCATGGCGTGCTGGCGGTGATGGCAGTCCTGACCATGCTGGTCGGCAATCTGCTGGCGCTGACTCAGGCCAACCTCAAGCGGCTGCTCGGCTATTCGTCGATCGCGCATTTCGGCTACCTGCTGACCGCGCTGGTCATCGGAGAGGGGCTGGCGGTGGAGGCCAGCGGCATCTATCTGGTGGTCTATCTGTGCACGACCCTAGCGGCCTTCGGAGTAGTGACCCTCGTCTCTTCCCCCTACCATGGCGAGGACGCAGCGGTGTTGCACCACTATCGCGGCTTGTTCTGGCGTCGCCCCTATCTCACCGCGGTACTCACCGTGGCGCTGCTGTCGCTGGCCGGGATTCCCTTCACCGCGGGCTTTATCGGCAAGTTCTATATCATCGCGCTGGGCGTCGAGGCGGGGCGTTGGTGGCTGGTCGGCGGCGTGATCGCTGGCAGTGCCATCGGTCTCTTCTACTATCTGCGGGTGATGGTCACCCTCTACCTGACCGAGGCGGGCATGCAGCGCCGTGATGCCCCTGCCAATTGGGGGATGAGTGCGGGTGGCATCGTGGTGCTGGGGATGGCGGTGCTGATCGTCGTGTTGGGCATCTACCCGGCGCCGATGATCGACTGGGTCCAGGCCCTGGGCATGACCGCGACCGGTTAGGCTCATGGATAGCAGGCCGCCTCCTCACTGAGACACAGATAAAAAAACCGGGCTCGCGTGGCGAGCCCGGTCGTTTGATACGTCAGTGAAGCATTACTCTGTAGTGTCGCCTTCAGGGTTGCGAGCGTTGTAGTAGGCCTGCTCGGAGATGGCGTGATAGTTCACGACCTTCTCCTGGAAGCTGGTGTAGGAGTCGTAGATCTTCTTGGCCATGTCGCTGGACTCACTCAGCTCTTTGACCACATCGGAAGACAGCTCCTTGGCCCTTGCCAGGACGTCGTCGGGTAGGCGACGCAGCTGGACATCATGCTCGTTGACCAGCGTCTCGAGCGCATCGTTGTTGCGCGCGGTGTACTCGTCGAGCATGTCGGCGTTGACGTCGCGGATCGCGGTCCTGAGGATCGCTTGCAGGTCATCCGGCAGCTCGGCAAAAGCCTCCTCGTTGACGATCGCCTCGAACATCACGGTCGGCTCGTGCCAGCCCGGGTAGTAATAGTACTCGGCTGCCTGGTGGAGACCGAAGGCCAGGTCATTGTAAGGCCCGATCCACTCGGTGGCATCGATGGCGCCGGACTGCAGCGACGTGAAGATCTCGCCGCCCGGCATGTTGACGATGGCCACACCCATGCGGTCCATGACCTCGCCGCCGAGGCCTGGCATGCGCATCTTCAGGCCGTCCAGGTCGTCGACGGAATTGATTTCCTTGTTGTACCAGCCGCCCATCTGTACGCCGGAGGCGCCGGCGACCATGACGTCGACGCCGAAGTCATCGTAGAGCTCGTTCCACAGCTCAAGCCCGCCGCCGTAATGTAGCCAGGCGTTCATTTCCTGGGCGTTCATGCCGAAGGGCACCGCGGCGAAGAACTGGGCCGCCGGCGCCTTGCCTTTCCAGTAGTAGGAGGCGGAGTGGCCGAGCTCGGCGGTGCCTTCGGAGACGGCGTCGAAGACCTCGAAGCCGGGGACCAGCTGGCCGGCGCCGAAAACGTCGATGGTCAGGCGGCCGTTGGACATTTCATCGACCAGTTTCGATAGCCGCTCGGGCCCTTGACCGACGCCGGGGAAGTTTTTCGGCCAGGAGGTCACCATCTTCCATTCGAAGGTCTCCTGAGCCTTTGCCGTGTTGTCCACGCCCGAGACCAGGAACAGGCCGGAGGCGGCGGAGCTCAGGGCCACGGCGGCGACGAGTGATTTGAGTTTCATGCGACTTCCTCTCTTTATTATGCAGATTGTGGTGCGAGAGGCCCGCCGAGGCGGGCCGGCATGCGAATCGGGCTCAGGCCCGGACCGGCACCTCAAGGGTGCCGGAAGAACGTTATGCTCTTATTAATGCCGTTCTTATATAGTCAGCATCGTTCAAAATTGCTCGGGTAGCCAGGTGGCAAGCTCCGGGAAGAAGGCCAGGGCAATCAGCATGGCGAGCTGCAGGGCGATGAATGGCATGACGCCACGGTAGATCGCTGACGTAGGTACCGAATCCGGCGCCACGCCGCGCAGGTAGAAGAGCGCGAAGCCGAAGGGTGGCGTCAGGAACGAGGTCTGCAGGTTGATGGCGATCATGATGCCCAGCCAGATCGGGTCGAGGCCCATGGCCAGCAGGATGGGGCCAACGATGGGCACCACCACGAAGGTGATCTCGATGAAGTCGAGGATGAAGCCGAGCAGGAAGATCACCAACATCACCACAAGCGTCGCCCCCACCACGCCGCCGGGCATGCTCTCGAAGACCTCCTGGACCAGCTCCTCGCCACCAAAGGCGCGGAACACCAGCGAGAACAGCGCCGCGCCGATCAGGATCAGGAACACCATGGTGGTGACGTGAGCGGTAGAGTGCAGCGCTTCCTTGAGCTTCTTGAAGTCCAGCTGACGATAGGCGATGGCAAGCACCAGGGCGCCGAAGGCACCGACTGCAGAGGCCTCGGTGGGGGTGGCGAAGCCGCCGAGAATCGAGCCCAGCACCACGATGATCAGCATGATCGGTGGCACTAGGCCCTTGAGCAGCAGCGTGAACAGGCTGCCCTGGTGGCCGAGCTCTTCCATCAGCTCTTCGCGATCGGCGGGCGGCGCCGCTTCAGGCTTGAGCCAGGCGATGAAGGCAACATAGGCGATGTAGAGCGCCACCAGGATCAGGCCGGGCACCAGCGCCCCCATGAACAGATCGCCCACCGAGACGGTCTTGGGGCTGAAGATGCCCATGGATAGCTGAGCCTGCTGGTAGGCCGAGGAAAGGACATCCCCCAGCAGTACCAGGGCGATCGAGGGCGGAATGATCTGGCCCAGGGTGCCGGTGGCGCAGATGGTACCGGTGGCCAGCGGCATGCTGTAGCCGCGCTTGAGCATGGTCGGCAGCGACAGCAGGCCCATGGTGACCACGGTGGCGCCGACGATGCCGGTCGACGCTGCCAGCATCATGCCGACCAGCGTCACCGAGATGCCGAGCCCCCCGCGCAGCGACCCGAACAGCAGCGCCATGGCGTCGAGCAGGGTCTCGGCCACCTTCGACTTCTCGAGCAGCACCCCCATCAGCACGAACAGCGGTACCGCCAACAGCGTCTGGTTGGTCATGATGCCGTAGAGGCGGTTGGGAAAGGCCGACAGGAAGCTGGCGTCGAAGTGGGCATTGATGCCGAGTGCTTCAAGGCCCATGCCGAGGCCGGCGAAGGCCAGCGCGGTACCGGCCAGCGACAGGGCGACCGGGAAGCCGAACATCAGCACCACGCAGATGACGGCGAACAGGACCAGGGGCATGAATTCAAGCATTACAGCAGTTCCTCGGCGTCGTCATCGTGAGTCGGCGCCATGCGCCCCGTAAAGATCATGGCGTTGCGTGCCATCTCGACCAGCCCCTGCAGGATCATCAGACCGGCGAACGCCGGGATCAGCGTCTTGAGCAGGAAGACGCCGGGAATACCACCAGATTCCGGCGAGCCCTCGAATATCGCCCAGGATTTACCGACATAGCCAAGGCTGGTCAGGATCACGAAGATCATGACCGGCATCAGCAGAAAGAGGGTACCGAGTAGATCAACGAGCGCCTTCTTGCGAGCGGTCATGGCGCGATAGAAGATATCGACCCGCACATGGCCGTCATGCTTGAGGGTATAACCCGCTAACAGCATGAAAACACTGGCATGCATATACATGACCGATTCCTGCATGGGGATGCTGTTGAAGTTGAAGGCGTAACGCAGCACCACGACCAGAAACTGGATCAGCATCATGATCAGGATGAGCCAGGACAGACTCTTGCCCAGCCATTCTGAGGCCTGGTCGAGCCTTGAGAAGATTCCCGGCAGAGTGGAAGAGGAGGGCATGGGAGTCTCGCTTTGGGTGTCCGACAGAGGTCAACGCCATGGGGTATCCGCGATGGCGCGGCGGGTGGGTGTTTGGTTCCACCATCGTCGATAAGTCTACGTGATTTGATCAAGTGCCGTTATGGCAGGGATTTATCCATTGGTCGAAAGGATTGGTCTTACCTCTTGGCCAGGGCCGCGTGACAGGCATCTGGCAGCGTGATGTCGACGGCGATCGGCAGGTGATCGGAGAAAAGTTGATCGAGCACCCGCACCTCATTGGCCTCGAGAGAAGTGGAAAGCAGGATGTGGTCGAGTGCACGGCGAGGTTGCCAGGAAGGATAGCTCAATGGCGGCAGTGCTGGCTTAAGGGGCAAGGACGCGCAGAAGCGCGAGTGCGCGTACAGCTGCTCGGGGGTGCAGTTCAGATCGCCCATGACGATCACATGGCGCAGGGGAGCGATGATCTCGCTCAGATAGTCCAACTGGCGAGATCGAGTGCGAAAGCCAAGCGCCAGGTGGGCGACGAACATGTGCAGGGCATCCGGGCCGGAGCCGAAACGCGCATGAATGGCGCCGCGGCCAGGCAGTGTGCCGGGCAGTCGATATTCTTCGAGCCGCGTAGGCGTGAGCCGTGACAGCAGGCCATTGCTGTGCTGAGCGACCCGCCCCAGGTTGCGATTGAGCTGCTGATAGTGGTGAGGAAAACCGGCCTGCTTAGCCAGATACTCGAGCTGATTGACCTGGCTTGAGCGGAAACTGCCGCCATCGACCTCCTGCAGGCCCACCAGGTCGAAATTCCTCAGGACGTCGCTCATCACCGTCAGGCGATCGAGGCGTCGCGGGTGAGGCAGCAGGTGCTGCCAGCTACGGGTCAGATAATGATGATACGACGACGTCTGAATGCCGACCTGCAGATTGAAGGTCAGCAGGCGCAGGTGATGGCGGCCGCTATGCGTCTGCAGACCTTCGGTACGGTCCATGGCGTGGCCAGAGGCACGGCTCATGATGAGAGGGCTCCGTGCTGTTGCACATTCATGGCTCTCATGAGGCGTCGTCGCGTTCCTCGCGGACTTGCTCGATCAATGCCCCGGCGATCTGTGGCATGTTCTCGAGGCTACCGGCACTGGACGGGGTGATCACGTAGCGACCGTCGACGATCAGCGCGGGGACGCCCATCAGTTTCATGGCGCGCATGCGAGCATGGGCCTGGTTGACCTGGCTCTTGACGCCGAAGGAGGTAAGCGCCGCCTCGGCTTCCTGCTCGCTGACGCCGTAGTCGCTGAAGAAGGCCGCGATATCGCCATCATCGGTCAGTTGCTGGCCTTCCTGATGAATGGCATCGAAGAAGTCCTCGTGAATATCTTGCTGGATGCCCAGCTGCTCGGCAGCGAAGAAGGCCACGGCGTGGCGGTTCCAGGTGCCGCCCATGGTGGCAGGCATACGCTGGAAGGAGACGTCGTCGGGAAGCTCGGCGACCCAGGCGTTGAGCGGTTCTTCGAGGTTGTAACAGTGCGGGCAGCCATACCAGAACGCCTCGGTAACCTCGATTTTGCCATCCTCGACGTGGGTCGGAACCGGTTCGTCGAGAACCTTGTAATGTTCACCAGCAACTGGCGGGGCCGCCATGGCCAGGGTGGACATGCCGATGCCAATGAGGGCAACGCTTAGTGTCTTGAACATGCGGAAGACTCTCCTTGATAGGGCTTGTACGGATCGCGGATCCGCCAGGACAACAATAAAGGTAACAGGAAATACCGGCAGGGTGAGCCCCAGCCACGTGCTTGGAGTCTTGCCAGGCGCAAGGGTTCCATTAGCGATGCCTCCTGACATGGCGATTCAACAATCCATACCATGGAAATGCCAAGGGCGGCTCTTGGCCGCCCTTGTTTACCTCTACAGATGCTGTGTCTGGCCGTCAGGCGATTAATGCAGGCCCAGTACGTACTGGGAGACAGCCTGCATATCGCGATCGCTCATCTTGGAGGCGATACTGCGCATGATGGCATTGGGGTCGTTGGCACGCTCGCCGGCCGCGAAGGCCTGGAGGGTGGAGACGGTGTAGTCGGTATTCTGACCGGACAGGGCCGGATAGACCGCGGTGCCGATGCCTTGGCCGGTGGGGGTGTGGCAGGCGGCGCACGCCGGGATGCCCTTGGCCATGTCGCCGGCACGGTAGAGTTCCTTGCCGCGAGCGATCACCTCAGGGTCGGCATCGACCTGGCCGAGGTTCGGCGTCATGTTGGCGTAGTAGGCGGCGACGTCGGCGGCATCCTGGTCGGAGAAGTTATCGACTTGACCGGCCATCTGGGCCACCATGCGCTCGCCATCGCGGATGTCCATGATCTGCTTGGCCAGATAAGACGCCTGCTGCCCTGCGAGATTGGGGAACATGCCCACCGCACTGATCCCCTCGGCGCCATGACATGCCGCGCAGCTCTGCGCCATTTCGCGCCCTGCGGCAGGGTCACCCTTGAGCTCTGCATGGGCTACGCCGACGACGCTTAGTGTCATTGCCAAACTTGCCAGAAACTTTCTCATCGCGAATCCACTCCGCCTGTACGTTAAGCCTGTCCGTTGTTGACCGATACGTGCCCGGAGGGAACGCTGTGAGCGCGGCCTTTATATTGGGGCGCTGTTCGCGGTCAGTAAGAGCGCAATGGTACACTGCCAACCCTTAGGACGCAGAAATTAGACCTGCATTATAGCCAGTTCAACTAGCAACGTGAATTGCCCTATCGTCGCCGTCAAGCCTCAGGATTCCCACCGACCATGCCGCGTGTCAACTACCAGACTGCCAGCTTCCTCACCAGTGCGCCTACGCTTGCCAAGTGCCCGCCGGATACCGGTGTAGAAGTCGCCTTTGCCGGACGCTCCAATGCAGGAAAATCCAGCGCCATTAATGCCCTGACGCAGCAGAAGGCATTGGCTCGTACCTCGAAGACCCCAGGTCGCACCCAGCTGATCAATTTCTTCGGCCTCGAGAACGGGGAAGACTGCCGCCTGGTGGACCTGCCAGGCTATGGATATGCCAAGGTGCCCGAACAAGTCAAGCTTGAGTGGCAGCGCCACCTGGCCGAGTACCTGCAGGAGCGTGGCTCACTGCGTGGCCTGGTGCTATTGATGGATGTGCGCCATCCATTGACCGAGTTCGACGAGATGATGCTTGGCTGGGCCGATGACAAGGAGATGCCGGTACGCATTCTTTTGACCAAAGCCGACAAGCTCAAGTCAGGGGCCGCCAAGAATGCGCTGCACAACGTGCGCAGCCGGCTGCGGGAGTGGGAAGACCTGGTGTCCGTTCAGCTGTTCTCGGCCCTCAAGCGTCAGGGCATCGACGAAGTGCACCAGCAATTGGATGACTGGCTCGTGGGCAATGAGGTGAGCTGATGCCTCAGGCGCCTGCTTTTTCGCAGGGTCCCTGACTGACGGGTCTCGGCCGTGTTTAAAACGTGCCTCAGCGTGCTCGGCTGATTGCGCTGCTAGCGCCGTTTGCTTTCACGAGGGATGTTAAAAGACCCAGACAGGCGCTATCTGTCGGTGGTTGTCGAGGAGGCGCTGACGAAGGCTCTCCAGGCATTCACGGGTGCAGCCGGCACGCTCCATGATAATGGACGCTGATCCATTGGAGGTGGGGGGCACTCGGTCATAATCAGTCCCCTCCCTGCCCAATGCCGGTGCCCATGGGGCGTCCCCTTCGCCATGACCGGACGCACTGGCCACGATCACGCCTTGCATGTTGTGCGCTGATACAGTGGGTGACGTCAAGGCGCTATCCGCGTCGCGCAAGTCGTCGTTAACCGGCGCGACCGCAAGCCCCCCGCCGAGCATTAGCGTCACTACCAGTGCGGTTTTGGTCAAAGTGCCGCTGTCTCGAACGTGCATGAGGATGACTCCTGTACATAACCTGTACAGGAGTATGGTTAGGCGGGGCGGTTTGTACAAGCTCGGCGTGTCTTTTCGCCACACCTGCGTGCTTATTGTCACGTTGCCGGCGTTAACCGCGCTCCTTGGCCATCACGCCGATATCACACCGGGAGATGTCAGCCATCGTCGCTATCAAGGCTTGCCAGCAGCGTAGGCAGGTCGCGAACGTGGGCTAGCCTGTAGACACCTTCCAGTCGCATCGGAAGCCCCTCATCCCGCTTGTCGATCCATGCCACGCGCATGCCCAGACGCTGGGCTGGCAGCACGTCTTCTGCCCACGAATCTCCCACATGCATGGCTTGAGACGGCGTCGCGTTCAAGCGTGACAGAGCCGCCAGGAAGGGGCGGGCATCGGGCTTGGGGGCGTGCATCTCGCCGGCGGCGATTCTTATCGGGAAATGATGTGCCAGTGGTAGTCGGGCCAGGTCGACATTGCCGTTGGTGACGGAGGCCAGTCGGAAGTTGGCGCGAAGGCTCGTCAGCAGCATGTCGACCTCGGGGTAGGGCGTCAGGCGATGGCGCAGTGTCATGAACTGGTCCATGGCGGCGGTTGCCCAGCGTCGGGCCTCTGCTGTTGCCAGCCCGTATTCTTCAAGCAGCTCACGTAGGCTTTGTTCGCGAATCCAGGTGAAATCACCCCGGCGAAGCGGATGGCGCGTGGCAAGCTCGCCGCGACGCTGCTGATAGGTATCCAGCGGGAAGCGCTCGCTGAAGCGGCCCAGGGTCTCGAGCCGGTCGGCGTGCCAGGTGGTCAGGGCCTCGTCGAGCCAGGCGTAGTGGCCGGTCTCGGTATGCGCCATGACGTGGCCATTGTCCCAGAGGGTGTCGTCGAGATCGAAGGTGAGGGCCGTCAGTGGCCGGGTATAGGTCATGGGTTTCCCTCGTCGGGCGGCGTTCGGTGGCGACGGCGTGCCCGTGGATGAGCGGCGTCGTAGCTGGTGGCCAGGTGCTGCCAGTCGAGCCGGGTATAGACCTGGGTCGTTGACAGGTGGGCGTGGCCGAGCAGTTCCTGGACCGCGCGCAGGTCCTGACTCGACTCCAGCAGGTGACTGGCGAATGAATGGCGAAGCCGGTGCGGGTGCAGGTGCTCGGCGAGGCCGCGTTCCCGGGCGAGGTTCGCCAGGCGTAGCTGAATGGCGCGATGACCGAGCCGCGCCCCGCGCTGGCCAACGAACAGCGCCGGCTCGCCGGCAGTGGCCAGCTGGCCGCGTGCGGTGATCCAGGCGGTGAGCGCCGTGGCGGCGCGGCGTCCGACCGGGACCTGGCGGGGTTTTCCGCCCTTGCCGATCACGCGCACCCGCGATGACTCGAGATCGTCAAGGTCCAGTGCCGCCAACTCGGCGAGACGCAGGCCGCTCGAGTAGAACAGCTCCAGCATGGCCTGATCGCGCCGGGCCAGTGGGCTGTCATCATGCGGCGCATCCAGGAAGTGTGCCAGCTGGTCGACGTCTACCGGGCGCGGCAAGTGCTGTGGCTGGCGTGGCGAGGGTGTCAGCGAGACCGGGTTATGGGTCAGCAACCCCTCACTCACTAGCTGCTCGGCAAAGCGCGACAGGGCCGCCCGGCGCCGTGCCAGGCTGCGTGGTGCCAAGCCCCGGCTGCGTTCCTGGCCCAGGAAGCGGCGCACCAGGGCTGCGTCCAGCTGCGCCCAGGATTCAAGTCCCGCGTCCTCGGCGTAGACGCGGAAACGGGACAGGTCGCGACGATAGGCATCAACGGTGGCCGGACTTGCATGACGCGCCAAGGCCTCGAGAAAGGTCGCAAGCGGTGCCTCGAGAAGCGAATCAGGCATGGCGGGGTGTGTCATGGGGTGGCGGTGCGTGACGCATCAGCAGACGAGCCACCACCTCGCCGAGGTACTCGGTGAACAGGGTATCGAGACTCGCCCGGAAGTGATCCGGGTCGGGGCTCGCCAATACCAGATAGCCCAGCGGTTCGCCGAGGGCCAGACGGGTCAGCGCGCAGGAGCCGGTCTTGTCGGGGACCTTCGCATGGGGCAGGAGGCGTTTCCAGTCGGTGGCCGAGAGTCGCGCGCAACGGCTGGCACGACCATCCAGCAGCGCTGACAGGCGCGTTTCTGCGGCGGCGTCGAGCACCTGACGAGGCGCCTGTGGCGGAGCGGCTTCGCCGTCGCTCAGGCTGGCCGGGCACCACAGTGCCACGGAGGGTGTCTGGAAGCGCTCGCTAAGCTCTCGGGCCAGGGTCTGACCCAGGTCGTCGTTGCTCTCGGTTTCGAGCAGGGCCAGCACCAGCTCTCGGGTGCGCCGATACTGGGCCTCGTTGTGACGCGCCGAGTCGAGCAGTGTCTCGAGGCGCCATTCGGCGGTTTCGGCACGGCCGCGCAGGTCATGGACCAGGCGCTCGAGTAGCGAGGTGGCGCCGCCAGTTTCCGGGTGGGGCACCTTGAGCTGCTGCAGCAGGCCTTCGCGTCCTTCGAAGAAGTCGGGATGGCGCGCCAGCCAGTGGGCGACCATTTCCGGATCCAGGGTCTGGCGCGGCTCGGGGATTTTGGCACCGGCCATGGGGCACTCCTTCTGTCGTCTCGTTTCGCCATGCCATCGTGATGATGAGGCGGCGGGATCAGCTTATCGCGACCCGTCCGTCGAAGACATGCATTGCCGGACCGGTCATAACCAATGGCGCTTCGACGCCCGGCCAGGTGATGGTCAGGTCGCCACCGGGCAAGTGCACGGTGACCGGGCTCTCAAGCTGGCCCTGGCGAATGCCGCAGGCGACGGCCGCGCAGGCGCCCGTGCCACAGGCCAGGGTCTCGCCGCTGCCACGCTCGAAGACACGCAGGCGAATTTCATGCGGCGAAATCACCTGCATGAAGCCGGCGTTGACCCGTCGGGGGAAGCGGGGATGCGCCTCTATCAAGGGGCCAAGACGGGCGACCGGTGCCGTGTCGACGTTCTCGACGTTGATCACCGCGTGGGGATTGCCCAGTGAGGTGACGCCGATCTCGAGTGCTTCACCGGCGACGTCCAGGTGATGGCGCAGACGATCCTCGTCGGCCTCGAAGGGCAGGCTCTTCGGGGCGAAGCGCGGCACCCCCATATCGACGCTGACGCGGCCATCGTCCTCGACCTTGAGGGTGAGCGGGCCGCCGCGGGTCTCGACGCGGATTTCGTGCTTGTGGGTCAGCCGTTGATCGCGCACGAACCGCGCGAAACAGCGCGCACCGTTCCCGCAGTTTTCCACTTCGCTGCCATCGGCATTGTAGATCCGATAGCGGAAGTCCATGTCCGGGTCCATGGGCGGTTCGACGGTCAATAGCTGGTCGAAGCCGATGCCGAAGTGTCGGTCGGCCAGCTCGCGAATCTGTTCGTCACGCAGCAGGGCTCGCTGGGTGATCAGATCGACCACCATGAAGTCATTGCCGAGCCCATGCATCTTGGTGAAGTGCACCAGCATCAGCGTGTCTCCGGGCCATCGGGGAGACGTGCCTCACCGGTCCATAGCTCTTCAATATGCTCACGGCGCCGCACCAGGTGCATCGTCTCGCCGTCGACCATGACCTCGGCCGGGCGCGGCCGGCTATTGTAGTTCGAGGCCATCACGAAGCCGTAGGCACCCGCCGAGCGCACCGCCAACAGATCGCCTGCTGCGATGGCAAGATCACGGTCCTTGCCGAGGAAATCGCCGGTTTCGCAGACCGGGCCGACCACGTCATAGGTGGCGCCCTTTCGAGTCTCACGGGTATCGACCGGCAGGATCGCCTGCCAGGCCTGGTAAAGCGCCGGGCGAATCAGGTCGTTCATGGCGGCATCGACGATGGCGAAGTTCTTGGTCTCGCCAGGCTTGAGGAATTCGACCCGGGTCAGCATCACCCCGGCATTGGCGGCGATCGAACGTCCCGGCTCGAAGAGCAGGGTCAGTTCGCGGCCGCCGTGGCTGGCCAGGCGCTCAAGCAGCGCAGAGGCATAGTCGAAAGGCGCCGGGGGACGCTCGCCCTGATAGGGCACGCCGAGGCCGCCACCGAGATCCATGTGGTCGACCTGGATGCCGCGCGCTTCCAAGCGCTCAAGCAGCACCAGCAGGCGGTCGAGGGCATCGAGGAAGGGCGCGATCTCGGTGAGCTGGGAGCCGATGTGGCAGTCGACTCCGACGATCTTCAGATGGGGCAGCGCCGCGGCGCGCTCATAGGCGGCCAGGGCATCATCCACCGGGATGCCGAACTTGTTGTCCTTGAGCCCCGTCGAGATATAGGGATGGGTGCCGGCGTCGACATCGGGATTGACCCGTAGCGAGACCGGGGCCACCTTGCCGAGCCGCTCGGCGACGGTGTTGAGGCGCTCCAGTTCGGGTAGTGACTCGACGTTGAAGCACTTGATGTCAAGCTCCAGGGCCCGCGCCATCTCGTCTTCCTGCTTGGCGACGCCTGAAAATACCACCTTGGCAGGGTCGCCGCCGGCGGTTATCACCCGCTCCAGCTCGCCTCGGGAGACGATATCGAAACCGGCACCCAGGCGGGCCAGCACATTGAGTACCGCCAGGTTGGAGTTGGCCTTCACCGCGTAGCAGATCAGGTGCGGGTGGCTGCCCAGTGCGTCGTCATAGGCGCGGAAATGCCGCTCCAGGGTGGCCCGCGAGTAGACGTAGCAGGGCGTGCCGAAGCGCTCGGCGACCGAGGCCAGGGGCACGTCTTCTGCGTGCAGCACGCCGTCGCGGTAGTCGAAATGATCCATGCTCAGCTCTCGTCTTCGGCGTTGGCCGGTGCGGTGTCACCGGCGCGGTTGTTGGCGTCGTTGCTCATGTCATTGCTCTGCTGGTCACTCACGGCGGCGGCGTTGTCGCCTTCGCTGTCAGCGGGCAGGTAGAGTGGACCTTTCTGCCCGCAACCGGCGAGCATCAGGGCCGCCAGGGCGATGATCGTCAGGGCTCGCATCTCAGCGCTCGCTGTTGAGGGTGGTCAGGGCGTCACGGGCGCGCTGGGCAGCGGCGCGAACCTGGTCCGGGGCGGTGCCACCGATATGGTTACGGGCCGCGACCGAGCCTTCAAGCGTCAGCACCTCGAAGACGTCCTCGCCGATGATATCGGAGAACTGCTTGAGTTCGTCGAGGGTCATCTCGGAGAGATCCTTGCCTTCCTTCAGGCCGAAGGCGACCGATTGACCGACAATCTCGTGGGCATCGCGGAAGGCCACGCCCTTGCGCACCAGGTAGTCGGCGAGGTCGGTGGCGGTCGAGAAGCCCTTGCGCGCCGCTTCATACATGCTCGCGGGCTTGGCTTCGATGGCCGGGACCATGTCGGCGAAGGCCTTGAGGCAGCCCTTGACGGTGTCGAGGGTGTCGAACAGCGGTTCCTTGTCTTCCTGATTGTCCTTGTTGTAGGCCAGCGGCTGCGACTTCATCAGCGTCAACAGGCTCATCAGGTGGCCATAGACGCGCCCGCTCTTGCCGCGCACCAGCTCCGGCACGTCCGGGTTCTTCTTCTGCGGCATGATCGAGGAGCCGGTGCAGAAGCGGTCGGGCAGGTCGATGAAGTCGAACTGGGCACTGGTCCACAGCACCAGTTCCTCGCTCATGCGGGACATGTGCATCAGCAACAAGCTGGCGAAGGACGTGAACTCGATGGCGAAATCGCGATCACTCACGGAGTCGAGGCTGTTCTCGGAAGGACGCTCGAAGCCCAGCAGCTCGGCGGTGACGTGCCGATCGATGGGGAAGGTGGTGCCGGCCAGCGCCGCGGCGCCCAGGGGCATCACGTTGACCCGACGGCGACAGTCGAGCAGACGCTCATGGTCGCGGGCCAACATTTCCTGCCAGGCCAGCAGGTGATGCCCGAAGGTCACCGGTTGTGCGGTCTGCAGGTGGGTAAAGCCGGGCATGATGGTGTCGGCTTCGCCGGCGGCAAGCTCGATCATGCCTTCCCGCAGGCGGCCGAGTTCGGCGCTTACCGCATCGATCTCGTCGCGCAGATAAAGGCGGATGTCGGTGGCGATCTGATCGTTGCGCGAGCGCCCCGTATGCAGTTTCTTGCCGGTGATGCCGATCTTCTCAGTCAGCCGTGCCTCGATGTTCATGTGCACGTCTTCAAGTTTTACCGACCAGGCGAAACGGCCCTCAGCGATTTCCTGCTCGATCTCACCCAGGCCCTTGAGGATGGCATCACGCTCCTCAGTGGTCAGCACACCGACGCGTTCGAGCATGGTGGCGTGAGCGATGGAGCCACGGATATCGTGGTGATAGAGGCGCTGGTCGAAATCCACCGAGGCAGTGAAACGCTCGACGAAGGCATCGGTGGGCTCGCTGAAGCGACCGCCCCAGGATTGGTTGGTAGACGTCGTCATCGGAGTGGCAATCCCGCTGTGAAGTAGCTTGAGAGTATGACCCCGGAGTGTACCAGAGTCGGCGATGCTGGCCACGCCGCCCGCGGGGGCGTGTTAGGCGCCACAAGGAGAATTTTTCCTGCACCGGCCGGTGCTTTATGATGAGGCTATTGCCGGTGTGGGCCCTTTGCCCCGCCACCGTCTTGGGGTTACCCGAGATGTGCCCCGCCCCGATTTGGAGAACGCTGTGCCCGCCACGACATCCTTACGCATCGCCACTCGCAAGAGCCTCCTCGCCCTCTGGCAAGCCGAGCATGTCCGTGATCGGCTGATGGAACTGCATCCGGGGCTTGAGGTCGAGCTGGTCGCCATGTCCACCCGCGGTGACAAGATCCTCGACACGCCGCTGGCCAAAGTTGGCGGCAAGGGGCTGTTCGTCAAGGAGCTCGAGGACGCCATGCTCGACGGTCGTGCCGATATTGCCGTGCATTCGATGAAGGATGTGCCGATGCACTTCCCTGAGGGGCTGGGGCTTTCGGTGATCCTCGAGGGTGCCGAGCCCACCGATGCCTTCGTCTCGAATCACTATGCCTCCTTTGCCGAGCTGCCTGAGGGTGCCCGGGTCGGCACCTCCAGCCTGCGGCGCGGCCTGCAGGTGAGCGAGGCGCGCCCGGATATCGAGGTGCTGAGCCTGCGCGGCAACGTGCAGACGCGCTTGCGCAAGCTCGATGAAGGCGAGTTTGACGCCATCATCCTTGCCACCTCCGGCCTCAAGCGGCTGGGGCTTGAAGAGCGCATCGCTCAGGAGATGCCGCCCGAGCTCAGCCTGCCGGCCTGCGGCCAGGGAGCGCTGGGTATCGAATGTCGCACTGATGATGCCGACCTGATTCGCCTGTTGGCGGCCCTGGACGATCCCGACACCGCCGCCCGGGTGCGCGCCGAACGGGCCATGAACACCCGTCTCGAAGGCGGTTGTCAGGTGCCGATCGGCGGCCATGCGGTCTTCGAGGATGACGGCCGAACCCTGTGGTTGCGGGCGCTGGTCGGTAATTCTGACGGGACTGAGGTGCTGCGCGCTGAGGGTCGTGGTTCGGCAGACGAACCGGAGGCGCTGGGTATTCGCGTCGCCGAGGATCTGCTCGATCAGGGTGCCGGCGAGATTCTCGCCCGAGTTTACGGCGACGTTTGATGACAGTGGCGCCGCATGTGCTGATCACTCGTCCCGGTGAGCGGGCAAAGCGCCTGGCCGCAGCCATCGAGGCCATCGGGGCCGTGCCGGAGTCACTGGACGTGATGCGTCTGGAGGCACTGCCAGAAACGCCTGAACAGCGCAGCATCTGGCTGGACATCGATCAGTTCCGTCGGGTAGTGGTGATTAGTCCCTTTGCGGCCGAATGCCTGGTTGATGCGCTCGATCGCTACTGGCCCCAGCTGCCGGTAGGCGTGGATTTTTATGCAGTAGGCGCCGCCACGGCCGCTATTCTGCATGAACGGCTTGGTGTTCGTGTCCGTGTGCCAGCCTCTGGCAGAGGCAGATTCGGGGACAGCGCTCAAGCAGGAGCACGGGAAGCAGCAGGGCAAGGAACCAGCGCGCAAGGGGATACCAGTGAGGGGTTACTGGCATTGCCTTCGCTGCAGGTGCTTAATGAGCAGAAGGTGTTGGTGGTAGCCGGCGAGGGTGGCCGTCCCCTGCTGGCGGATACGCTGGCGGCGCGTGGCGCTCGCCTGACCCGCATGTCGGTTTACCGACGCGTGCTACTAACGCCTGAGGCAGCCATGCGGCAACGGTTAGCCGTTGGCGACTACGCTGCACTCGTAGTGAGTAGCGGCGAAATACTCGAACATCTGGCAGGATGGTGCCAGCCGGCAGCGTTGAACCAACCGCTAATCGTGTCCAGTCAGCGTTTGGTTACACTGGCAGGCAGCCTAGGCTTCGCGAATTGCCGCGTTGCCGCGGGCGCCACGCCAGATGCTCTGGCGGCGGAAGTCGCCGGGGCCTGCCGCTTGGACGGTGCCGATATCGATCACGACGATCTTGAAAAGGGCTAGCGACAGATGAGCAAGCAATCACACGATCAGGACGAACCGCAGCAGGCGCCGGGCACTTCCGCCTCGGCCGCCGCTGCTCAGAGTGACACCTCATCGTCGGGGGCCGAGTCGTCGACCGGCGGTGCCTCGGACGCCAGCACTTCGGGTGCTTCAAACGCTGGCGAGACGAACAAGGCCAGCACCCGCGGGCGTCCTCGGGGGCGCCGTGGCGGCAAGGGGCGGACGTCGAACAACAACCAGGACAATGCCTCGCGCGATAATGCCTCGGCGGAGGGAAGTGCCGAGCAGCCGGCTGCCGCTAAAAACACCGAGACCACGGCTTCGGGCAGCAATCGTCAGAATGCTGATAGCAAGGCCTCTAGTGGCAAGAGCGCCAACACTCAGGGCGCTGGTGCCCAGGGGGCAACGGCTCAAGGCTCTTCAAGCCAGGGCTCTTCAAACCAGGGCTCTTCAAATCAGAGCGCTGGTAGCAAGAACGCGGCCGAGTCATCGTCGGGCGCTTCGAGTTCCAAGGCAGCCTCTTCCAAGCCGTCACCCTCTCAGCCATCTTCCACCTCTGGTGGCTCTGCTGGTAGTGGGAGTGGCGCCCACAAGGCCTCGGGCGGGAACGGCGGCGGTCGCCAGACCATTGGCATTGTCGCGCTGATCCTGGTGATTCTGCTGGCCATAGGCGTGGTGGTCGCTGGCTGGTTCGGTTGGCAGCGGTTCGAGCAACAGCAGCAGCGCCTGGCGCAGGTCGAGTCAAATCGCGAGGCTGTGAGTGCCCTGGAGACTCGCCTGGAGGAGACCGAGCAGTCTCGCGCCGCGGCGCTGGATGAGGCCGTGGCAAGCGTCGAAGGTGAGTTTGCCGACTACCGAAGCGAAGTCGACGACACGCTGGACCGCGTGCTGGATGAGCTCAACAGCCAACAGCAGACGGATGAGCGCGAATGGCTGCATGCTGAGGCCGCGTATCTACTGCGCCTGGCCAACCAGCGCCTGCAGCTCGAGCGCGACGTGGGTGGTGCCATGGCGCTGCTCGAGACGGCCGACAAGCGCCTGAAGGAGACCGGCAACCCGGCGCTGCTGCCCGTGCGCCGAGCCATCGCCGATGAGCTTGCCAAGCTGGATGCCGTGCCTGACGTCGATCGTACTGGCCTCTACCTGTCGCTGAACGCTCAGCAGGAGCAGCTGGCCAGCCTGCCGCTCAAGCAGGACGTGGCCGAGGCCCCGGTCGAAGGCACTATCGAGACCCCACCCAGCGGCGATTGGCAGCAGCAGTTGAGCCGTTTTGGCAGTGAACTCAAGGACCTAGTAACCGTGCGCCGCCACGATCAGGCCCTGGAAGCCTTGATGACGCCAGAACAGGAGTCCTACCTGCGCCAGAACGTGAGGCTGGTGCTTGAGCAAGCTCAATTGGCGTTGCTCAAGGAAGAGCCCGAGCTGTACCGGGCCAGCCTCGACAAGGCCATTTCCCTGATCGAGGGCTACTACGACACCGAGCGTGAGAGCGTCGAGGCTTCCATCTCGCGGCTCACTGATATGCGTGGCAAGACCATCCGCCCTGAACTTCCGGACATCAGTGGTTCCCAGCAGGCCATGGCGCACTTCATCCAGACGCGTTTCGAGGCCCGCGCCCAGGGAGGTGATGCATGAGAAAGCTGATCCTGCTGATCGTCCTGGGGCTCGCCGTTGGCGCCCTGTTCGGCCAGCTGATGCAGTCGCTGCCCGGCTACTGGCTGGTACGAGTCGGTGACACCTCGGTGCAGACCTCCTTCTGGTTCGGCATCGTGCTGTTGCTGGGTGCTTTCCTGGTGCTGCACTTCGCGCTGCGATTGCTGATGCGCATGCATCGCCCGGTAAGCCGCCTCAAGCTGTGGAGTACCCGCAACCGCAACCGCAATGCCATGCGTCGTACGGTGCGTGGCTTGGTGGCCCTGGCTGAGGGGCGCTGGAAGCGGGCCGAGAAGTCACTGGTCAAGGCGGCCGATGATTCCAGCACGCCGTTGGTCAACTACCTGTCAGCGGCCTTGGCGGCTCACTACCAGGGGCGCTATGAGCAGGCCGATACCCTGCTCAAGCGTGCGCACATGTCCACTGAGGGGGCTGATACCGCGGTAGGCATGGTGCAGGCCCAGCTGATGCTCGATCGCCAGCACTACGAAGAAGCCCTGGCGACACTGACTCGCCTCGACAAGCAGCTGCCTGATCACCCGCAGATCCTCAAGCTGCTCAAGCAGGCCTATCTGAGTGTCAGTGACTGGGATGGCCTGCGCCGGCTGATGCCGCGCCTCGCCAGGCACCAGCTGATCGCCGATGACGAGCGCAAGGAACTGGAGCAGCGCGCTTATCGCGAACTCATCCTGCAGGCCTCGCACAACCCAGACGATATCGAGCGGGTGCGCAATCTGTGGTCTGACATGCCCGATCATCTGCGCAGCAATATCGAGCTTGTGGTGCTGTATACCGAGGCGCTGGTGCGCGGCGGCGAAGAGGCACTAGCCGAGCGCCTGTTGCGTCACTCGCTGAAGGATAACTGGGACTCGCGCCTGGTGACCCGCTATGGGCTTTTGAATGTCGATTCCTCGCGTCAGCTGGTCTATGCCGAGAAGTGGCTCCAGGAGCGTCCCAACGACCCTGATCTGTTGCTGACCCTGGGCCGTCTGTCGCTGCGCAATGCCTATTGGGGCAAGGCGCAGGAATATTTCGAGTCCAGCCAGCGTCAGCGTCCCAGCGGCGTGGTTTGTGCAGAACTCGCCCGGCTCTTCGCCAACCTTGGCGAGCACAACAAGAGCCAGCTCTACTATCGCCAGAGTGTCGAGCTGCTCGATCGCTCGCTGCCCGCTCTGCCTCAGCCAAGCGAAGCCAATCGCTGAACCTCGCTCTATTTTTGCTCTTCCGGGCGCCCTTGTGGCGCCCTTTTTTATGCTGCGCTGTACAAGGCGGTGAAGAAGGGTCGCCTGCCTTATATGGGCAGTGGGCGTTGCGCGGGACACTGATGGTGACTCCCTCTTACGAGTGCAGAGCCCATCGAAGAATGTTCACCGTCGTGTAGTGTTCAGGGCTTTGTGCAGGGCTGTGTTTAGAGGTGCTATCTGAGCGGGCGGCGAGGGGGGTAGTGCTCATTCGGGCTTTCTCGCCAGCCAGATAGTAAGGGCAAGGATGCCTGGGAGTGGGGTTGGATAGAGCTTGGCGAAGGCGTCAGGTAGAGAGCAGCGTTCCTGGGATGTCTTTGTCTGTGCTGTATAAAACCTGTACTGGAATCGGGTAGGGGCCGGGGTTCCCCCCGGCGCCCTCCCACACCACCGTACGTACCGTTCGGTATACGGCGGTTCATGAAGAACGGCTAAGCCCTCTTACCGTATCAAGTACCGAGATCAGGCCTTGCTGCTCAAGCCACCTCCGCGGCAGGGCCTGATTCATGTGCGAGGCACCGGCATTCCACCAAGGGCCTCGCCCATTTCCCGTTGACATCCTGGCGTGCTGGTCGCCCAGACCCAGCGCTTGTAGTTTCCGACGTCGGGTTCTGGGCCGTTTCCACTGCCGCCACACCACGCAACGCAGTCGGCGACGTATCCAGCCATCCAGCGCTTCCAAGGGGCGCTTCACGTCGACGAGACTGAAGTAGCTGGCCCAGCCCCGCAGGATCGGGGCCAGTTCCTCGGTGATGCGTCGGATGTTCTGCCCCTTCCCGCG
>NZ_WWNB01000014.1 GCF_012062845.1 Halomonas salinarum | reverse complement strand
GGACAAGTCCAGCTCACCCAGCATGCGGCCGACGTAGTGGTGCACGATGCGCCACAAGCGCTTGTCGGAGATCTCCAGTTGCCGGGAGACGGCCAGCACCGGCATCTCCTTGACCAGTGACATGGCGGCCTGCTCGAACAACAGGGTGAAGTCGCTGCCGGGCCGTGCCCAGGGCACTTCGATGCGCTTGACGCCATGCTCGGGGCACTTGGTGCGAGGCACCCGCGCATGCAGGTAGCAGTGGTGCTGAAAGAAATTCAGGTGCCGCCAGGTCTTGTCGGCGAAATCATGGGCCGGGCAGGCCTTGCCGCACTCCGGGCAGGGGTAGAGGCTTCCCCGCTCGGCCTCGACATAGAGATCCAGGCGGTGGGGTAACACGGAGGTATCCAGGTGTTGGTCCTTGAGGATCCAGGGCGCTTCCAGGCCCAGGCCGAGGGTCAGAATCTGGGTGCCGTCCATGCCATGCCTCCTGTTCAAGTGGAGGTCATATCCTGGCCCAGATCAGGGGGCGAATTCCACACCCAACGACGAAGAGCCCAACAATCAGCGTAAAAAGGACCGGGCTCGCGTTCGAGTTTACAGGCCGTAAATGAGTATTTTAAGCTGATTTTTAACGCCGTATAGCCGAGCGCAGACACCTTTCAGACATGGCCTAGCGCCTACCCGCCATTTGCTATCCTTCAGACACCAAAAAGCCGGGCGTTTAATGCCCGGCTTTGCCATGCCAGCTTGGCCATTGCCAACGCTACACCATCAGGTGCGCGGAAGCGTGACGCCGCGCTGCCCCATGTACTTGCCACCCCGGTCCTTGTAAGAGGTCTCGCAGACTTCATCGGATTCCAGAAACAGCATCTGAGCCACCCCTTCATTGGCGTAGATCTTGGCCGGCAGGTTGGTGGTATTGGAAAACTCGAGCGTCACATGACCTTCCCATTCGGGCTCCAGGGGCGTGACGTTGACGATGATGCCGCAGCGCGCATAGGTCGACTTGCCAAGACAGATGGTCAGCACATTACGCGGGATGCGAAAGTACTCGATCGTGCGCGCCAGAGCGAAGGAATTGGGCGGAATCACGCAGACATCCCCCTTGACGTCTACAAAGCTCTTTTCGTCGAAGGCTTTGGGGTCGACCACCGCCGAGTGGATATTGGTGAACACCTTGAATTCATCGGAGCAACGCACATCGTAGCCGTAGCTGGAGGTGCCGTAGGAGATGACACGCTGCTCGTTGACGTAACGCACCTGATCCTCCATGAACGGTTCAATCATGGCGTCACTGGCGGCCATGCGACGGATCCAGCTATCGGACTTGATGCTCATCGAAGATTCCTTGGGGTGCGTCAGTAAAGGTAAAGGCAAAAAAACAGGGCCGCTATCATAACGGCCCTGACGGCGTTCCAAAAGACTTGTAGCCGGAGAGGCCCCTGAACAGGCCCTGGGCTCGGTATTGACGCCTAGTCGCCGAAGGAGATGCTCGGGCCCTCAGCTTGCTGTGAGGTAACGCCCTCGACCACGTAACGCGCCACCTTGCGGAAGGTTTGCGCCACGTCGCCTTCAGGCTCTGCAACCACGGTAGGCTGACCGCCATCGGCCTGCTCGCGGATACCCAGACTCAGCGGCAGCTGACCCAGCAGCGTTGTGTCGTACTGCTTGGCGATACGCGCGCCACCGCCAGCGCCGAAGATCGGTTCCTGATGACCGCACTCCGAGCAAACATGAAGGCTCATGTTTTCGACGATACCCAGCACCGGTACGTTGACCTTGCGGAACATTTCGATGCCCTTGCGCGCGTCCAACAGCGCGATGTCCTGCGGGGTGGTCACGATCACCGCCCCGTCGACCTCGACCTTCTGAGCCAGCGTCAGCTGGATGTCACCGGTGCCCGGCGGCATGTCGATGAACAGATAGTCGACATCATCCCAGACCGTCTGGTTAAGCAGCTGCTGAAAAGCACCGGCCACCATCGGACCACGCCATACCATTGGCTCGGTAATGTCGACCAGAAACGCCATGGACATGGCCTGGATACCATGAGCGTTGAGAGGAGCAAAACGGTTCTCCCCTACTTGATTTGGCCGAACGCCCTCGCCGATGCCCAGCATCTGCGCCTGACTGGGGCCATAGATGTCGGCATCCAGCAGGCCAACCCGATAGCCCTCCGCTGCCATGGCCAACGCCAGATTGACCGTCACAGTGGACTTGCCTACGCCGCCTTTGCCCGACGCTACGGCAACGATATGTTTTACACCCTCCATTACCCTCTTCTCCTGTGTCGTTGGTCGTCGGCATCGCTTGCCGCTATGCGTCGATTATAACCTGCAGCCCCCGACTAATCCCAAGCGGAATAGTCAACTTTTCTTCTTAGACTTTCCTCGAGCAATGGGTGCTGTGCGCGATAGAACTATCGTCTCATATCAAGGGCTTGGGTTGATGCTCATCAATATAGAATGCGCTACGTTAAAGATAAGCTTTCCAGAGCGGCAACATCATGCTTTTTCAAGATCGCCACGATGCCGGGCACCAACTCGCCATGGCACTCACGGAATATCACCACCCCCCCACACCACTGATCCTCGGATTACCCCGCGGCGGTGTGCCAGTTGCCTTTGAGGTGGCTCAGGCACTAGGCGGAGAACTGGATGTGCTCGTGGTGCGCAAACTCGGCGTGCCTTGGCATCCAGAATTTGCCATGGGCGCCATCGCCGGCAACGGCGTCTGCATCCTTCACCACGAGCTGATCGCCGGCCTGGGCGTTACTCAGGAAAGACTCGACACCCTTATTGCCGATGAGACCCGGGAGTTAAAGCGCCGCGAGCAGGTCTACCGTGGCCAGCGCCCGCGACCACACGTTGCCGGGCGTTGCGTCATCGTGGTCGATGATGGACTCGCCACCGGCGCCACCATGCAGGCCGCCGTGGAAGCCTTGAAAGAACAGACCCCTAACGAGTTGATTGTGGCAATACCTGTAGCGGCTGCCGATAGCCTCAACGAGATTGAAGCCATCGCCGATCGGATCATTTGCCTGCATACACCGGAGGATTTTGTGGCTGTCGGACAGTGGTATCAAAGCTTCAACCAGACCAGCGACCAAGAGGTCCTGGCATTGTTGGAGCAGGCCCGCCCGTCCCATTGATAACCGCCCCGCAGGCACGACGAGGCGAGCCATCATCGCTGATCATCTAAGGCCTCGCCTACGACACCCAGCCAAGCTGATGGATACGAAACGGCCCCCTAAAGAGGGAGCCGTCGTACATGCCACTGCTTTTTCTGCGCATGTCGTTACTTCAGCTACGTTGAATGCCTGAAGAGACTTTGGATCACTCAGTACCCTCTGCTTGACCCCGCTGAATCTCCGTCTGGTCGCTCTTTGAATCTGAAGTGTCCGACTGACTCGCTTCCTCCTGGGCCTTCGTCTGATTACTGTCTGTCTCAGCATTGCCCGCTTGGCCAGACACCTTCTGAGCCTCCGCCTGATTACTCTCGGCTTCATCAGCTTTTGACTGACTGGCGCCCTGCTCTGAGGATTTGGCGCTATCCTCATTTGTGGACATCTCGTCGTTCATGGCAGAAGAACCAGAGGCGTCGTCAGTCTCGGTGTCCTGCGCTTGCGAGCTCACCGATACGTCGCTGAGCTCTTCTCGCCATTCGGCGAGCTGCGCCTCGAGGCGGTCAAGCTGATTGCGACGCGCATCGGTTTGATCGGTCAGATCAGCGACCTGTGACTGTAGGTCGGAACGCTTTTCTTGAGTCGCATCGAGCTTGTCCAGCGCCTGCGTCAGTTTTTCGTCGACGTGGGCAAAAGACTGCTCGGCCGCAGCGACCTTGGCCTCAAGCGAGGCAACTTGTTCTTCAAGGGTAGTGACCTCTTGCTTGAGCGCATCGCGCGCTTCTTGCAACGAAGCAATGTTGCTCTCAAGCTCAGCCTGACGGCCTTGTGCATCAGCAATCGCACTACGATTCTCTTCGAGCGTCGCTTGCGCCTCATCACGTTCCTGAGTGGCCTGTGCAACCTGCTCCGACAACGTCTCACTCTTCGCTTCACGGGACGCAATCGTGGCATCGAGTTCGTTCAATGCCGCCTGACGCTCATCGATGGTTGTGGCCAGGGCATCCTGACGAGACTGTGCCTCGCTGACACTTTCTTCGATCGTCGCCAGGCGAGACTTGGCTTCTTCGGCCTGAGTATTCAGATCCGCAAGCGCCACTTCTGCCTCTTCAATGGATTCATAGGTTTCACTGAAGGCTGAGACACGCTCACTCATTGCCTCACGTTCGTTTTCAAGCTCTGCCACTCTGTCCTGGAGCTGTTCACGCTGCTCACGTTCGCTGCTTGCGTTGGAACTGGCATAGAAGGCATAGAGCACCACAAGCACCAGCACTACGACCAGCGCCTTTACCCGGTTGTCCTTCAGTAGTTCACCTACCGACTGATCCGCCATCGTCTCGTCTCCCGTTCAGCCCGGCTGATACATGCTCACCGCGGCAATTGAACCATCGCAGTCCCGGACATTAGCCGTCCAGGCCGAGCATTCAAGATAGGGGATATTAGCGTTGACTGCCATGCTCAAGGGTCAGTCGATGGCCTGTTTGCTTACCTTGCCACGCAGGGCCTTGTGCTTGCCACGCTGCTTCTTCTGCTCAATGCGCCGCTTCTTGGCGCCCTTGCTGGGGCGGGTGGGAACACGTTTCTTTGGTGCATAGAGAACTTGCTTGATCAGGGATTTGAGTCGCGCCAGTGCTTCCTGACGATTACGTTCCTGGGTGCGATGCTCCTGAGCCTTGATGATCACCACACCGTCGCGACTGATGCGCTTGTCCCGAAGCGCCAGCAGCTGCTCCTTGACGCCCTCGGGCAAATGCGAGGCACGAATATCGAAGCGCAGGTGAATCGCCGAGGAGACCTTGTTGACGTTCTGCCCGCCTGCGCCTTGGGCGCGAACGGCCTGCAAGTCCAGTTCATCATCGTTGATCACGATCTGTCGCGATACTTCCAGCATTACGTTGAATCCTTGTATCCGGCATTGTCAGCCGGCGTAGTGAGAAGACGAAGCTATACGGGGATTGATCGATACACATGTATCCCACGGTCTAGAGCCACCCCGCCCGGCGAAACCGCCAGTATAACGTCCCGCAGGCGACGCCCATGATCGACAAGGCAATAGGGTAACCGAGCCGCCAGTCGAGTTCGGGCATATGCTCAAAGTTCATGCCCCAGATACCCGCAAGGATGGTCGCCATGGCGAAGATGGCCGCCCAGGCGGCAAGCCGCTTGTGCACTTCGCTTTCATCAATCGCCACCATCGACAGGTTGACCTGAATCGCCGTGATGATGGTTTCGCGAATATTATCGACCCCGGCCTCGATGCGATGGAGGTGATCATACACGTCGCGAAAATACTCACGGGTATTGAGGCATAGCGCCGGCACACGACCGCCGACCAGATGTGCCGTCGCTTCGGCAAGCGGGGTGACGGCGTGTTTCAGCAGCATAGTGCGGCGTTTGAGTTGATAGAGGCGCTCGAGGCTTGAGCGTGCCGTGCCGCGAATGAAAATCTGATCCTCGATCTCCTCCAGCTCTGTCTCAAGCGCCTCGACCACCGGAAAGTAGCGATCTACCACCGCATCCAACAGGGCATAGAGTACGAAAGCCGGGCCTTGCTGAAGCAACTGTGGCTCACGTTCGCAACGCTCGCGCACGCCAAGAAACCCCTGGCTGGCATGCTGGCGAACCGACAGCACATAACGCTCACCGAGAAACACGGCCACTTCGCCTTGGTCGAACTCGCCATTCACCAGGGTGATTGGACGCATGATGGCGAAAAGAGCCTGGCCATATTCCTCAATCTTGGGGCGCTGCTGACCGTGAAGCGCGTCTTCTACCGCCAGCTCATGCAGATCAAACACCTCTTCGAAACGCTTGAATTCCTCGGGATCTGGATCATGCAAGGCGACCCACACAAAGCAGTCGGGATTCTGCATGGCCTCGGCGATATCCTCGACGCGGATGTCCCGTTGGCGATGCCCGTGCTCATACGCGACACAGTTGACGATCATCGGCTGACTCCTGGCGGGGACGTGGTCTCATCAGCACCATTATTGCCAAAAATGACACACAAAGGCGACGGCGGGGCCTCAACTGTCGTCCTCTCCTCCCCTGCAAGAGCGAGTGTTTCGCCGTCGCGATGAATGTTGCAGCGGCGGGCGTCGCAACACCCAAAGCGCAAGACGACGTAATCCACGCAGCAGCGGATACCCGCTCTCGGCGCGCTTGTGGCCACCAAAGAGGCGTCGATTCAGCCGATTGAAGACGCCTACCGGACTACTCAGCAACGCAAGGACCCGAAGAGCGTCAGCCCCGTGGTACCACTGTGCATCAAGCTTCAGTACCATCCCCTTGTTAAGATCGAACCCGCGTGAGCGCAGCTCATCTATCACCGGGTCATCACCGCGTGCATCGATCAGACGGAGCTCTTCCGCGGCATCTTGAAGCTGTAACCAACGCACGTAGCGGCGACAAAAGGGACACTGACCATCGTAGACCAGCAGATTATCGGTTTTGGATGCCACGCTATCCTCCTTCTCTCACACACGACTTGGCCAACCGGATGGCCGCCGATGTCCCGCTGCGCTTATGATGGTAGACACTGTGCAAATCGCCGATCCCACAAGGACGTTGTGCATGACGCGTTTCTTCTCCGCCCTGCCCCGCCTTACTCCTCGCCTGGCACGCTTCATCTGGCGCGTGTTAAAGGCCTTCCTGCGCAACAGGGGGATCCTGCTCGCCGGCGGAGTGGGCTACAACGTGCTGCTCTCGATCGTGCCACTCTTTGCGCTGCTCTGTGTATTGCTCACCCATGTGGCCGATGAACAACGTTTACTCGATGTGTTATCGATCCAGGCGAGTCATCTAACGCCGACGAATGCCAGCATCCTGCTGGATGCCGTTCAGGCGCTGCTGGACTCACGGGATACCATCGGCCTTTTCGGCTTTCCGGTGCTGCTGATTTTCAGTTCTTTCGCCTTTCGCATGCTTGAGGACTGCATGGCGATCATCTTTCATCATCCGGATCACGCAGCAAAGCGCAGCGTCTGGGTTTCCGTATTGCTGCCCTATGCCTTCATTCTGGTCCTCGGTACCGGTCTCCTGGCCCTCACGTTGCTGGTGTCGACGATTGGCGCACTCAATGACGCCATGCTGGCGATCTTCGGCACCAACCTGCCCCTGGCAAGCCTCTCGGAGCCGGCCCTTAACCTGATCAGCTTCTTGGGCATGTTTGCCATGTTCAGCGCCATCTACAAGGTTCTGCCGGTGGTGCATATCGCCCTGCGACGGGCACTCGTTGGCGGCTTTGTGGCGGCGCTACTCTGGGAAGGCGTAAGACAGCTATTGGTCGTGTATTTCGCCAGCCTGTCACTGGTGAATGTGGTCTATGGCTCGCTTGCGACCATCATCATCGTACTGCTGACCCTTGAGGTCGGCGCCATCATCCTGCTGTTGGGCGCGCAAGTCATCGCTGAACTCGAACATAATGACCGCGCTGGAGTGCCCTGGTACGTGGATCCCCGGCGTGATGCGATCAGCTCGACCCGCTGAGGGTCTCCTGCACGCTTAACTTGGTGCGAATGAAATCGCTGTGCCTTACGTGAAGAAGGTCGGCCAGGCGCCGAATGCGATGCTCCTCCAAGGGACTCAACTCGCCATCCGCATAGGCCAACTGCCACATCAAACGGATCAGCTCCATCCGTTGTTCATAGCCGTAGCGCTCCTTGATCAGGCTCACGAACTGATAATGATCCACGGCACTGTCGACTTCCTGCCGCGCCAGCGCCATCAGCTCGTCGACGGCGGCCTCATCGAGTGAAAAGTGACGCACCAGCATGTCGCGTAACGCGGCGAGCTCACGGCTGTCGTGGTGGTAATCGGCGCGCACGACTTCGCACAAGAGCGCAGCCGTCGCGAGCTCAAGGGCCGGCTTATTGTCCTCTTCCGATGTGACCAGGCTGCGCTGAAAGAACTGCTGAATGGCCTCAAGCATGGAATCGATCTCCTTTGGCGTGATATGACGTCACGGCGCCACCACCGACTGCGACCGGCAACGCCGGGAAGAAGTTCAGATGCCAGCCGCCTAGGGCTTGAGCCGGTAGCCGCTGCGAAAAATCCAGCTCACCACCGCAAGACTCACCACCAGAAACGCCATCACCATGGCAAGGCTCGCTTCCAGACTGACATCGCCCACCCCATAGAAGCTCCAGCGAAAGCCACTGACCAGATAGACCACCGGATTGAAAAGCGTCACACCCTGCCAGAATGGCGGCAGCATATCGATGGAATAGAAGGTACCGCCAAGAAACGTCAGGGGCGTGATGACCAAGAGCGGCACCAGCTGCAGACGGTCGAACCCTTCGGCCCAGATGCCAATGATGAAGCCGAGCAGACTAAAGGTGAACGCCGTCAACACCAGGAAAAACAGCATCCAGAACGGGTGAGCTATCTCGAGGGGAACAAAAAGCCCCGCCGTCGCCAGAATAATCAGACCCAGCACAATCGACTTGCTCGCCGCCGCGCCCACATAGCCCATGACGATTTCCATGTAGGACACCGGCGCCGACAGCAGCTCGTAGATACTGCCGGAGAAACGCGGAAAGAAGATGCCGAACGACGCATTGGACACGCTCTGCGTGAGGAGCATCAGCATGATCAACCCGGGCACGATGAAGGCACCGTAGCTGATACCGCCCACCTCTGTGATGCGTGAGCCAATCGCCGAGCCGAACACCACAAAGTAAAGCGAAGTCGAGAGCACCGGTGAGACGATGCTCTGCAGCAGCGTACGCCGAGTACGAGCCATTTCGGAGCGGTAAATGGCCATCATGCCGCGAAGATTCATGGGTTCTCCCTTACCAGGCTGACAAAGATATCTTCAAGTGAGCTCTGCTCGGTATGCAGATCCTGGAAGTGGATGCCGGCCTTCCTGAGTTCCTCGAGCAAGCCCGCGATACCGGTATGTTCCTGCCGGGTGTCGTAGCGATAGGTCAGCTGGCGGCCGTCCTCTGACAGCGTCAGCGGATAGTCGGCCAAGGCATTGGGCAGCGCCACCAAGGGATCGAGCAACTCAAGTGTCAGCTGTTTGCGCCCCAGGCTTTGCATCAAGGTTCGCTTGTCCTCGACCAGGATGATCTCACCGCGCTGGATCACCCCGATACGATCGGCCATCTCCTCGGCTTCCTCGATATAGTGAGTGGTGAGGATAATCGTAACCCCGTTCTCGCGTAGGCCACGCACCACATCCCACATCTCACGCCGAAGCTCGACATCGACGCCGGCGGTCGGTTCGTCAAGGAACAGGATGGTCGGCTCATGCGATAGCGCCTTGGCAATCAGCACCCGGCGCTTCATGCCGCCGGACAGGGTGATCAAGCGGTTATTGCGTTTTTCCCACAGCGCCAGCGAGCGCAGCACACGCTCGATATGACCAGGGTCCGGCGCCTTGCCGAAGAGGCCGCGACTGAAGCTGACCGAATTCCACACCGTTTCGAAGGCCTCATTGGTGAGCTCTTGAGGCACTAATCCAATCCGCGCTCGCGCCGCGCGATAGTCACGGATATTGTCATGACCATCGACCAACACCTGGCCTGAGCTAGGATTGACCAGACCGCAGATGACGCTGATCAATGTCGTCTTGCCGGCGCCATTGGGCCCCAGCAAGGCAAAGATCTCGCCGGCCTGCACCTCGAGATTCACACCACTAAGTGCCTGAAACCCTGACGCATAGGTCTTGGAAAGATCGGTCACGCTGATCGCCGGGGGCATGCCACCTGTCTGTTCCGACGCGTTGTGAAATGCCGGAGATGAAGATAGAGATGAATTCAATGGATGCGGCTCTCCTTTGCGGCTGGTTGAGTCCTGGAGCGAGGGTCGGGGGGCGCTCAGTCACGACCCATCGAACTGTCTACTGTCGTTGCCGGTCAGGCACTGACGCCTCGCCCTCACCCCTTGTTTGACCCTCCGGGGCGCTGATCGGCGCGGAGCCGGCTGCGGCCTCGAGCCCCAGAAAGCCACCGGACTGGCGTTGCCAAAGCCCCGCATAGGTGCCGCCAAGCTCGAGAAGCTCCTGATGCGTGCCGGACTCGATGATGCGTCCCTGGTCCATGACCACCAACCGATCCAGCATGGCGATAGTCGAAAGCCGGTGGGCAATGGCGATCACGGTCTTGCCCTCCATCAGCGCGTAGAACTGCTCCTGGATCGCCGCCTCGACCTCCGAATCCAGGGCCGAGGTCGCCTCGTCGAGCACCAGAATCGGGGCATCCTTGAGCAGCACGCGGGCGATGGCGATGCGTTGACGCTGGCCGCCAGACAATTTGACCCCGCGCTCGCCGACATGAGCATCGTAGCCGGTACGTCCCTGGGGATCAGAGGCCTGACGAATGAAGGTATCGGCGTGAGCGCGACGTGCCGCCTCGATGATCTCTTCCTCGCTGGCCTCCGGGCGGCCATAACGGATGTTGTCGCGAATCGAGCGATGCAGCAGCGAGGTATCCTGGGTCACCATGCCGATCTGACGACGCAAGGAGGCCTGGGTCACCGTGGCGATATCCTGACCATCGATCAGAATACGGCCGTCATCGATATCGAAGAAGCGCAGCAACAGATTCACCAGGGTCGACTTGCCCGCGCCGGACGCCCCCACTAGTCCTACTCGCTCACCGGGGCGCAGTGTCAGCGAGAGGTTATCGAAGACGTCGGCTTGCCGGGGGGCATGGTTGCCGTCATCCATAGCCCGAGGCCCAGCTCCGTAGGAGAACGTCACTTTATCGAAGCGGATTTCCCCCTGTGGGACCCTCAGCTCCTGCGCCTTGGCGCTGTCACTGACGGCCTGGGCCTGGGCGATGGTATTGATGCCATCCTGTACGGTGCCAAGGTTTTCGAAAAGCCCGGCGACCTCCCAGAGAATCCAGTCCGACATCATGCGCAAGCGCATCACCAGACCAATCGCCACGGCAATGGCGCCGAGCGAGATCAATGACTGGTGCCAGGAGAGAATGGCGAACCCTGCCATGCTCACCAGCAACAGCGAATTCAGGGTCTGCAGACTGACCGTCAACTGCGTGACCAGCCGCATCTGGCGGTGCACCGTCTCCATGAACCCATCCATGGCGCCTCGGGCATAGGCCTGCTCCGCCTGGGTATGGGCAAACAGTTTGAGTGTCTGAATATTGGTGTAGCTGTCGACAATGCGCCCCGTCATATGGGCACGTGCATCAGCCTGAGCCATCGAGATGTGCTTGAGACGTGGAACGAAGACCCGCATCAACACCAGATAACCGAGCAGCCAGACAAGCAATGGCGCCATCAACCACGGCTCGCTCCGGCCCACCAGTACCAAGGCACCGGTGAAATAGACCACAACGTAGACGAAGACATCCATCAGCTTGACCACCGTCTCTCGGATGGCAAGCGCCGTCTGCATGACCTTCTGCGAGACCCGCCCGGCAAATTCATCCTGAAAGAACGGCAAACTTTGCTCGAGCAGGTAGCGATGTGCCAGCCAGCGCACTCGCATCGGATAATTACCGAAAAGGCTCTGATGTGTGACCAGTGACTTGCCAAGCACCAGCAGCGGAAAAGCCACCAGTGCCAGGGCTGCCATGCCCAGCAACCGCCCCCCGTGATCGGCAAAAAAACTGTCCCGCTTCGCCTCGGCAAGCCAATCGACCAGCTCGCCCATAAAAGCAAAGAACATCACCTCGACGACCGACACCATGGCAGCGAAAAATGTCATCGCCAGCAGCAATGGCAATAACGGCCGCGAATAGTGAAAGAGAAACGCCAAGAGTCGCCGAGGAGGTGTCTCCGGCACGGCGCCGGGATACGGGTCGATCAGCGACTCAAAGAAACGGAACATGATGCCTCGCGACGATGGGTCTTGGTGGATACCGCTGACGCATCACGCCAGGGTGATCTTGCCATCCACATCGACCTTGAGCTCAAGCCCGGCGATCTCGATCGTCGCCTTGGCGTCAAAGGACTCATTACCCTGAATACGTCCCTCTTCAATGGCTTGATCCACGGCCTGTTCGATCTCGCGCTGAGAATTGACACCGACCTGCTTGAGAAACTTGCGAAGACTGAGGTTGAACGTTTCTTCATTCATGATGCGCATCCTGAGTGAGGGATCACAAGACGCTGAGCGCCCGCTATTGATCCGTTGAATACGTTATCCATGCTACTGGCCATATTGCATGGTTTTAGCTTGATCCTGCTAGACCAATAACACTATTGCCGTTATAGCACGCCAGGGCATCTCACACTCTGGTGCCAAACACCCTGCTGCCAATAGGGGGGACAAGATGTCAGTGCTCATACACAGCGTGTCGCGCCTTGAGACGGCCCGCCTAGAAGGTCGAAAGCCCTGTCGCCTCCATCAGCCGGTACTGCCAGTAGCGCCGCCAGGAAGGGTCGGCGTATGCCGCATAGGGCAGGCTGTACCCGCGCCCGCCCGGGTTGCCCCACTGCCGATCGAAGAACGCCTGGGCGTCCGAGATGGCTGCAAGGTCGCGCTGAGCCACCAGCCGAGCGCTGGTTTCCAGATTCAGATCGTCAAGGTTGCGCCGCGTGTAATTGGCTGAACCGACGATCAGCTCAGCCGGCCCTTGGCGTGGCCTATTCAGCAGGAACTTACTGTGGCATTGCTCGCCGTGGGTATCGCACCAACGTACCGGCACACCCGCCGTGTGCAGCTCATGTCCCACCGGGCGGTTGGGAATCCCGTTCTTCTTGATGCCAAATGCATCCCGATTGGGATCAAGCAGGACCCTGAGCGTCACACCCCGTGCCTGAGCAGCCTTGAAGGCCTCGATCAGTTCACGGTGCGCCAGATAGAAGACAGCGATATCCAGGCGATCGCCAGGCGCACTGCCCTGCACGGCCGCAAGCAAGGCGTCGCGAATGCCTGACTCCGTGAGTAATTGAACCTGTGGGGCGGTCTGGGGCGATGTCGTCGCCTCTGCAGCAGGGTCAGGCGTCGAGGCACGGAACATCGGATCGGTGGAAGGCGGAATCGCACCAGGCGCGCCGGATAAACGCGCCACCACGCGCTCGCTGTCGAGAAGGTCGAGGACGGCAGGGCCGGAGAAGCGTAACGCCACATTATCGTGATGACTGCTGGCATCATGTGGATTGGCAGAGGTGACCAGGCCCGTCCACTCCTCTCCCTCGTCGACGATTAGCGTCTTGCGGTGGTTGGCATTGAAGTTGAGCAACTGCAGGTAGCTTCGCAGGGTTACCTGGCCAGGCCCCAGTACATTGGGTAACCAGCCACCATCGCTTGTATTGCCGAACGCGCGACAACAGAGGGTCCAGATACCGCTCCAGGTAGGGTTGGAGGCTCGCAACCGGGTCAGGTCGGTCATGATCACGTTAATACCGGCCTCGCGTAATGCCGTCAGATGCTCAGGCGAGAGCCCTCCATAGAACGTATTGATCGGGTCGGTTATGACGACTGCCGTTATCTCCGGTCGCTCAGTCTTGCGACGAATCAGCGCCTCGGTGAGCTGGCGTGAGATGGGCCGAAAGTCATTGTCCAAATCGGCGCCGTAATCATTGAAGAGGAACATGTCCAGCACCACTAGCCGCTCGGCCTGAGCGATCAGACGCAACACCTCGTCAAAGATCGCCTGATCACTACGTCGCTGACTATCACCGCTGACCCAGGTTTCGTCTGACAGGAAAGCGACATCCCTGGCTGGCTTGGGGATGGCACTTACCCCCATTCCCTCGGGGAGGGGCTTGTAGGCCTGCCAGAGGGCCATCCCCACATACATCAGCACAGCAACCGTGACGATCCATCGCATGCTCACCCATCCCCCCTTCTTCATGGCGCCTCCCTGGCGTCGATGTCATCCGCCCGCCGTTGGCAACACCTGAACGCAAGAGGCCGTGGTGGAACTCATCTCCACCACGGCCTCTGAATCACCTTCACAGCGGCATCAGGTCCGGCTGGTGACTTCCAGCAGATGGTAACCAAACTGGGTCTGTACCGGGCCGTGCACTTTATTAAGCTCACCACTGAATACCACCTTGTCGAATTCCGGCACCATCTGGCCGGGGCCGAAAGAGCCCAGATCACCGCCCTGGCGGCTAGAAGGGCAAGTGGAGTTTTCCTTGGCAACCTCGGCGAAATCGCGGCCGCCTTCGATCTCGGCTTTCAATGCTTCGCACTTGGCTTCGCTATCCACCAGAATATGCCGCTCTGTGGCCTTTGCCATGCTATTTCTCCCTGTCATTGGTGATGTACACCGGCTGGTGTCGCGGCAAGGATACCACCATGCACCGCTACGGGCGCCTCCCCGAAAGACACGCTGACGCCTCCCGCGCTCCAACGACACCTAGCGCGACCATGTTCAACCACTGTCAGCCGGCGATAGTTGGGCACGATCCTTCATCACCGCACTCACGGCATTGACCGCATTGGCCAAACCAACCCTCATGTTACGAAATAACGACAATTTCGTATCAAAATGTAGCCTACCTCCCCGGCACCAACTACCCTTTGAGTCATAGTCTCGGTCGCTATTTGAAAAAGGTCGAGCAGCAAGACAGGGACATCGCCTCGCCAGGAGGTTGGCCAATGGGAGACCGTCAAGCGCCTCGTACTCATCGTGATGTTTTTCTTCACGAGGCCTCACTGATCCCGTTACCCATGCCCAAGCCTCCCCGGGTTCATTGGTTCCGATGGCTGTGGCTCCTGAGTACAATCATTGCCTTGACCCTAATGACCCTGATGCTGGTCAACGAGGCACGTTCATCACGCTGGCAGGCCCAGGAAATTTCCCATTACGCACAGCGCCTGCGATTCACGCTCGCGGACGGCCCTAGCGACCGCCTGATCTTTCCACGGCACGGACCATTCGACGAGCGCTTGGGCTATACCCGACTACCAGGCTTTCAGAAGCGTCTGGAAGAGCGTGGCTTCGACGTGCGGGAGCAGGTGCGCATGTCGCCGGCGATGCTCGACTATGCAAGCCACGGTTTCTTCGTTCCCTACGCTGAGAAGACGCAGGCAGGGCTCACGCTTACGGAATGTCGTGGCGAGACCATGCATCGCTTTGCCAATCCCCAGCGTCATTTCGCCCATTTCGAGGACGTGCCCGAATTA
The DNA here is from genome assembly GCF_012062845.1 of Halomonas salinarum. GTDB lineage: Bacteria > Pseudomonadota > Gammaproteobacteria > Pseudomonadales > Halomonadaceae > Onishia > Onishia salinarum. Next base: position 76,945 of record NZ_WWNB01000014.1, on the reverse strand, counting down.
GTACTCAAGAGTCTCCTGTTCATCGAGAACAGAGACCTTCTCGACACCGAGTATCGCTACGCCAACCCGGCGGTGGACTGGCCGCGCTTCGTCCGCGCGGCTGTCTCTCAGGTCGGCGATGCGATCAACTTGCCCGGTCAATCCTCCGGTGGCAGCACCCTTGCCACACAGCTCGAGAAGTACCGACACTCCCCTGGCGGCCTGACCGTTTCGGCACAGGAGAAGCTGCGGCAGATGGTATCCGCCAGTGTTCGCGCCTACCGTCAGGGGCCCGAGACCCTGACCGCGCGCCAGGACGTGGCACTAGATTACCTCAATTCTGTCCCCCTCTCCGCCGCACCGGGCTATGGCGAAGTGCACGGCCTGGGCGATGGTCTATGGATATGGTTTGGTGCCGAACTTGAGGAGGTTCGCTCGGTACTTACCTCGGACGCCTCGGAGAGTGCCGCACTGACGGCCCGTGGTCGAGCACTACGCCAAGTGATTGCCTTAATGATCGCGCAGCGGCGCCCCTCTCATTATCTGCGCAGTGGCCACGATGATCTTGATGAACTGAGCGCGTCCTATCTGCGTCTCATGACGCAACAAGAGCTTATCGACCCCGCCCTTCGCGATGCGGCGCTTGAACAGCCACTCGTCTTTCGTGACTTCGCTACAGACCCCGTCTCGCTGACCATCGAGAGCGACAAGGGGTTACGTCTGGCAAGAGGGCGGCTGGCGTCATTGCTCGGTGTCTCACTCTACGCGCTTGATCGACTTGATCTCAGCGCCACTACGACCCTTAACGCCGCCCTTCAGCGTCAAGTCAGCGACTACCTCAAGCAGCTTGAGACCCCGTCGGCCGCTGCCGCTGCGGGTCTGTTCGGCAGACACCTGCTCAGCCACCCCGACGCAGCCCCCGGGGTACGTTACAGTTTCACGCTCTTCGAGCGCGGGGACGACGGGTTCCGGGTGCGCGTGCAGACCGATACCAACGGCACCGCCTTCGACATCAACCAGGACAGCAAGCTGGAACTGGGCTCCACGGCCAAGCTGAGAGTGCTGGCAAGCTACCTGGAGATCATCGCTGATCTGCATCAGCGCCATGCCGGAAAACCTCGGGAGGCACTGCGTCGCGTCGACGTCGATCGAAACGATGCCCTGATGCGCTGGGTGATGGATCAACTGACCCGTGATCCCGATATGTCACTGAAAACGATGCTCGACGCCGCCATGCAGCGACGCTACTCAGCGAGCCCCCATGAGCGCTTCATCACTGGCGGCGGGCTTCATACCTTCACGAACTTCCGACGCGAGGACAACGACCGCCGCCCCACCCTCGAAGATGCCCTGCGCCAGTCCATCAACCTGCCCTTTGTGCGGCTGCTGCGCGACCTGGTCCGCCATCACGTCTATGCCAATCCGGATAACCGCCGCCTATTGGAAGACGATAACGATCCACGCCGCGACCTCTATATCTCGCGTTTTGCCGATCAGGAAGGGCGTATCTTCCTGGATCGTTTCTGGACACGCCATCAGGGGCTCTCTCCAGAGGCGCGGGTGACGCGCCTTATAGGCAACAACAACGCCACCCCGATACGGCTGGCCGCAATGCAACGCTACCTGACGCCCGACCAATCCCCGGATGACTTTGGCCAATGGATGCGTGAAAAGCTACCCGCCAATGCACAGAATACGCGGGGCTTGGATGATCAGAAGCTGGATGGCCTATACCGGCAGTTCGCCGCCGACCGTTACTCACTGAACGATCGCGCTTACTTGAGTCGCGTCCATCCGCTGGAGCTGTGGTTGGTGGGCTACTTAGCGACTCACCCTGACGCCAGTCGCGAGGAGGTGATGCTCGCAAGCATCGAGGAGCGCCAGGAAAGCTATATTTGGCTGTCACGTACCCGACATCGCGAAGCACGGGACAGTCGGATACGGCGCATGCTGGAAGTTGAAGCCTTCGATGACCTGCACAGGCGCTGGGCGTTGCTCGGCTACCCTTTCTCACAGCTGGTGCCATCACTGGCGACGGCGCTTGGCACGTCGGGTGATCGTCCGGCGGCGCTGGCCGAGTTGATGGGCATCATCCTCAACGACGGCATCCGCCAACCCACCATGCGTATCGATAGCTTGAATTTCGCTACCGACACGCCCTATGAGACTCGCTTTTCACGCACCAGGCGCGGCATCAGGGTAATGGCCCCGGAAGTAGCGGCGGTCCTGCGCGACGGCGTCATCAGTGTGGTCGAGGCGGGCACCGCCGGCCGCCTTGCGGGTACCTTCCGACATCAGGATGGCAGCCCCATGACCGTGGGCGGCAAGACGGGCACCGGCGACAACCGTATCGAAACCGTCACCCGCACCGGAGAGGTAACCGACTCCCGAGCACGTAACCGCACCGCCACCTTTGCCTTCTTCCTCGGCGAGCGCCACTTCGGCACCCTCACCGCGTATGTGCTGGGCAACGAGGCCGACGACTACCGCTTCACATCATCGTTACCGGTTCAGGTGCTCAAGAGCATGCAACCGTTGCTTTCTCCCTACCTAGCGTCGGAGGACACCCAAACCTGTCGTTCCGATCCTGCCCCGTTAATCATGGCGGCTAAACATCCCCTCATGACACCTGAGCATTTTTAGAAACGTTGGAGCCATGAAGCTAACGTCGGCTTGTTTATGCCTTGGTAAAAATCTGCCACTCGCTGCAGACATGACGACCGAGCAGCAATCATTGACTTGTCTCACCTCACGTGGATGATCGTTGACCTTCACGGACGAAATACCCCTCAGGACGCCACGATGATTAATGTAAGGGTCACACGCAGCGCCCAGGTGCCGGATCCGCTGCGAATTCGGCGCTGCCAGAAGACGCCTGAACTCGGCCCTCGGCTACTATTCTTCAGCGGCGGCTCGGCACTCAACGGCCTGTCGAAAAACCTGCAGCACTACACCCATAACTCCATTCACCTGGTCACACCTTTTGACTCTGGTGGCAGTTCGGCCAAGCTGCGCGATGCCTTTCATATGCCGGCTATCGGTGACTTGCGCAGTCGTCTGATGGCATTGGCAGACGATTCGGTGCTAGGTCACCCCGAGGTCTATCGCCTGTTTCAACATCGCCTACCCGTGGACCAGTCACCCCAGGAGCTGAACCAGATGCTGATGGCGCTAGCCGATGGTAGCGCCCCTCTCATGCGCGACATCGCTAATCCGATGCGCAAGCTGATTCGCCACCAGCTGGGCTATTTCTGTGACGCCAAGCCAAAGGACTTCGATCTTCGCGGAGCAAGCATCGGCAACCTGATCCTTGCCGGCGGTTATCTCAACAACCACCACAACCTCGACCCCATCATTTTCCTGTTCTCCAAGCTGGTGCATGTACGCGGCACGGTACGAGCGATCGTCAACCGGGACTATCACCTGGCAGCCGAACTGGAAAACGGCGAAACCGTGTTGGGGCAACACCGGATGACCGGCAAGGAAGAGCCACCCACAACCTCACCGATTGTCCGCCTGGGGCTATCGGAACAACGGGACACCCCTGTTCCGGTTACCGCCCAACTGCGTGATATCAACCGACAACTGATCCACTCGGCAGAGTTGATCTGCTACCCCCCGGGGAGTTTCTACTCGAGCCTGATCGCCAACTTGCTTCCAGCCGGCGTAGGTCAGGCCATCCGTGACAACGCCAATCCCAAGGTCTTCATCCCCAATACCGGCATCGACCCCGAGCAAGCCGGCAAGACCCTGGAGACACTGATCGACACCCTGCTGGCACAGCTGCGCCGCGACACCGGCGAAACCACCCCCACCGATGAGCTGCTCAACGTCGTGCTCCTGGACAGCCGTCACGGCCAGTATCCCTCGTATCTTTCCGCCGAGTTCCTCGCCGAACGTGGCATCGGCCTGATCGACACCCGACTGGTCAGCGAGCAGAGTGCGCCCCACTACGACAACGACCTGCTGGTATCGGCCCTGCTGTCTTTGGTGTGAGACCCGTCGATTTCCGCCCGCCAGGCCAGGAAGCGCCCTCGGCAAAGGCTTCCCGGCTGGCCGTCACGAAGACGCCGTAAAGGTAGTCGGCGTGAAATCAGAAAGGCCCGGTGCGAGGCGCACCGGGCCTTGAAGGCACAGCAATTGAGTTACTAGACCATCAATTGCAGGGCACGACGGTACGCTGAGTGTCCAGCGCCCACAGCATCTGGCCATCCGGAGTCTCGCCCTGCTCGCTCCAGGTCTCGGTGACCTTGACGCAGTAGGAGCCCAGATTCTCGGTCGTGACCTGCGGGTCCGCCGGACGCTCATTGCTGATGCGCATGATGTCGGGGTTCTGGCTGGTGTAGTTGGGGGCGATGGCACTACCGGCACAGCCGGCAACCAGGGTGGCCAGGGACAGCACGGCCAGGATAGGAGTGATACGCATGCTTCTTTACCTCATGTGAAGGGTCACTGAGCCATGCGTGACGTTCGGGCGATGAGTCTGCCAGGGGCGACCGCGATCCATGGGCGCCACCGATGGCAACAGCTGTCGACTCTACCTCCTTGCACGAGAGGGGCCAAACGTCGCCCATCACCGACACAGCCGGCGGATGCAGGCGGCGGTGAAAATGCTACAATCCGGGCCTGATTTCATGGTCATCACGTAGGGACATTGGCCGGCAGCGGCGGTCGCTGCCCCAACGACACTTCGTCCCTCACGCACTACGTTACGGGAACCCCGCAGCCACTATGTCGAATTCCGCGTCGCACTCCGCTAGCCATTCGCGCAAGATCCTGGTCACCAGCGCCCTGCCCTACGCCAATGGCGCCATCCACCTGGGCCACCTGCTGGAGTACATTCAGACCGATATCTGGGTGCGCTTCCAGAAGAGCCGCGGCCATCAGTGCCACTATGTCTGCGCCGACGACGCCCATGGCACCGCCATCATGCTGCGCGCCGAGCAGGAAGGCATCACCTCCGAAGCCCTGATTGAGCGCGTCTCCCGCGATCACCAGACCGACTTTGCGCGCTTCGGGGTGGGGTTCGACAATTATCACTCCACGCATTCTGAGGAGAATCGGCAGTTCAGCGAGCTGATCTACACCCGGCTGCGCGACAAGGGCCACATCGCCACCCGCGATATCGAGCAGATGTACGACCCCGTGAAGGGTTTGTTCCTGGCAGACCGCTTCATCAAGGGCATCTGCCCGAAGTGCAAGGCCGATGACCAGTACGGTGACAACTGCGAAGCTTGCGGCGCCACCTACACGCCGGCAGAGCTGATTGATCCGGTCTCGGCGATATCGGGCGCCACGCCAGAAGTGAGAAGTTCCACCCACTACTTCTTCAAGCTGCCGGACTTCGCCGATTTCATGCAGGGCTGGATCAACGACGGTCACGTGCAACCGCAGATCCGCAACAAGCTACTGGAGTGGTTCGAGTCAGGCTTTAACGAATGGGACATCTCTCGCGATGCGCCCTACTTCGGCTTCGAGATCCCCGACGCCCCGGGCAAGTACTTCTATGTCTGGCTGGATGCGCCGATCGGCTATCTGGCCAGCTTCCAGAACCTCTGCGAGCGCGAGGGACTGGATTTCGACAGCTACTGGCAGCCGGAATCGGATGCCGAGGTCTATCACTTCATCGGCAAGGACATTGTCTATTTCCATGCCCTGTTCTGGCCGGCCATGCTGCACGGTGCCGACTTCCGCACGCCTACTGCGGTCAACTGCCATGGCTTCGTGACCGTCAATGGCGCCAAGATGTCAAAATCCCGTGGCACCTTCATCAAGGCCGCCACCTACGCTGAATACCTGAATCCGGAATACCTGCGTTATTACTTCGCCGCCAAGCTCACGGCGGGTGTCGACGACCTGGACCTCAACCTCGAGGACTTCTCGGCAAGGGTCAACGCGGACCTGGTCGGCAAGGTGGTCAACATTGCCAGCCGCTGTTCAGGCTTCGTCAAGAAATTCGGTGACGGTAAGCTCAGCGCTCACTGTGCCGAGCCGGAACTGCTGGCGCGCGCGATCGCCGCCGGTGACGCCATCGCCGAGGACTACGAGGCCCGGGAGTTCGGTCGCGCCATGCGTCGCATCATGGAGCTCGCCGACGAGGCCAATACCTACATTGCCGAGGCCGAGCCCTGGGTGCTGGCCAAGCAGGAAGGCCGCGAGCAGGAAGTGCTCGACATCTGCTCGGTGGGCATCAACCTCTTCCGTCAGTTGATGGTTTACCTGGCCCCGGTCGTGCCGACGATGGCAAGTGATGCGCAGGCCTTCCTGCAGCTTGAATCGCTGGATTGGGAAAGCCGTCACGAGATACTGCTGAATCACGACATCGCCAAGTTCAAGCCGCTGATGACCCGTATCGACCGTGACAAGATCGATGCCATGATCGACGCTTCCAAGGAAGATCTTGCCGAGGAGAAGAAGATGAAGGAGAGCGCCAAGGGACCCATGACCGACGACCCTATCGCCGACGAGATCAGCTTCGAGGACTTCAGCAAGGTTGATCTGCGCATCGCCCGCATCGCCAAGGCTGACTACGTCGAGGGTGCCGACAAGCTGCTCAAGTTGACCCTCGACCTGGGGGGCGAGATTCGCACCGTTTTCTCCGGCATCCGTAGCGCCTATGCGCCTGAAGCCCTGGAGGGTCACCTGACCGTGATGGTGGCCAACCTGGCACCGCGCAAGATGCGCTTTGGTATATCCGAGGGCATGGTACTGGCATCGAGCAACGATGCCGGTATTTATCTACTCGAGCCGCATGCCGGTGCCGAACCAGGACAACGCGTGACCTGAGCCACCACCTCGTCTTCTTCAACGACGCGCGCGGCCAAGGCCGCGCGTTTTTTTCGTCAAAAACCTGCTGAGTACTCAAGCGGGTATCGCTTGGGTCGATACATATATCGATTACCGGCATCTTTCGGTCACCTGCGACCAGAGCCTTTATAACAATACGATGGAACGCCCATGCGCTCAGCTCTTCATTCCCTGCGTTACCGATTTGTTCTCACTTTGCTGGGACTCTTGGTGGTGGCACTCATCGCGCTAGCTGCCTTTACACGCTTCTCGCTGATGCCGGAGCTGCTGCGGATTGAAGCGATCCAGGGCGAAGAAGCCATTGAGCGCGCCCAGCGCGCCATCGATAACGAATTACGTCACTTGGCAGTGCTCAGCAGGGACTGGGCCACTTGGGATGACAGCTATCGTTTCATGCAAGACGGCAACCCGCAGTTCTTGGCCTCCAATCTGAATGGCGCGACCATCTTCAGCGATGCCGACTTGAACATGATTGCCTTTTTAACGCCCTCCGGCATGCCCTTCTGGTTGGGCGGGTTGGACCCGGCGATAGACCAATACCGAGATTGTACCGAGCGAAGGGCGCCCTGCCGGTGGTCGCGAACCTTCCTCGAGACCGCGCAGGAGCGCATCGCGCAGAACACGCAAAGCACTGGCATTACCTGGCTTCAGGCCCACCCCCAGATGGCGTTGGTCAGCATCCAGCCCATTCTGCGCACTGACGGTGGTGGCCCACTTGTCGGCTGGTTAGCCATGGCTCGGCCCATGAGCGAGGAATGGCTTAAAAAGATTCGCAACAGCACCGGCTTGGCCGTTAGTGTGCATGACTTTCATGGCACGACACCGCCCCCCAGTCTTCAGCGCATGAACGAGGAAACCATGCGCGCCAGCCGTCTTATGCCGGCTATGCCAGCGGGCGAAAAACTGACGCTTGAAATCGACTTGCCACGCCAGCACCTGAACATGAGCGTCGAGGCGTTTGAAATGGGCCTGGCCTGGACCGTTGGCCTGATCGTGCTGGTCGTTCTGATCGTGTTGTGGTTGCTTGAACGCATCGTCCTCAATCCGCTTCGCCTTTTTGCGGCGTTCACCCATCGCGCACAGCGAGCTGACCGCACCGATGTTCCCGCATCGCTTCAGAAACGAAAGGACGAAATCGGGGCGCTGGCACGCCACTTCCAGCAGCTCATCGAGTTTCAGCGTCAGCAGACCGCCGACCTGGTCCAGCTCTCCGAACATGACCCCCTGACCGGATTGGCCAATCGGCGTCGTTTCGATGAACATCTGGCAACGTCACTGGCAACCGATCGCCATCTAGCACAACCCACTGCACTCATCATGATGGATATCGACCATTTCAAGGCATTCAATGACCGCTATGGCCATCCAACCGGTGATACCTGCCTACAGACCCTGGCCGGGGTGATGGGCGCCCATTTCGACAGGAGCGATCAGCTGGTTGCGCGCACCGGGGGAGAGGAATTCATCGCCATACTGCCGGGCACCGCTCAAGAAGCCGCCTTGGCATGTGCCGAGCGACTACGCGAGGCCATCGAGGCCCTGGCAGTTCCGCATACTGACCAGGTGGTCACCATCAGCGCCGGGGTTGCCTGCAGTGTATTCGAACACCCCCTAGACGCCGCACAATTGATCGAGGCAGCCGACCGCGCGCTTTATGCGGCCAAGGAATCCGGACGCAACCGCGTCATGGCGGCTAATGAACGGGACTATGTCTGACGACTGGCGTCGCCGCCCGGTATGATGCAACCCTCCCCCGCGCTATAATTCCCGCCTTGTCATCGCTGACATTTGGCGGTGGCACCCCACGATGTTCCACTTTTCGCGGCATGGGCGGGCCATGACCCACTATTTCCTGATTCTGGTCAGCACGGCGCTGGTCAACAACTTCGTGCTGGTGCAGTTCCTCGGACTCTGCCCTTTCATGGGCGTGTCCAACAAGCTGGAATCCGCGATGGGCATGTCACTGGCCACCACCTTCGTACTGACCCTGTCGTCGGTGGCCAGTTACCTGACCTTTCATTACCTGCTGGCCCCTTTAGGGCTTGAGTACCTGCGTACCATTGCCTTCATCATGGTAATTGCGGTGATCGTGCAGTTCACCGAATTGATGGTGAAGAAGGTGAGCCCGGTGCTCCATCAGGTACTCGGTATCTTCCTGCCGCTGATTACCACCAACTGCGCGGTGCTGGGAGTGGCCTTGCTGTCGCTCAATCGACAATCAAGCTTCATGGAAGCCGCCCTCTATGGCTTCGGCGCTGCCCTTGGGTTCTCGTTGGTGCTGGTGCTATTTGCCGCCATGCGCGAACGCCTGGCCGTCGCTGATGTGCCCCGCCCCTTCCAGGGCGCCGCCATCGCCATGGTCACCGCCAGCCTGATGTCACTGGCCTTCATGGGCTTCTCCGGGCTCGTTCAAGTCGGTCAGGGGTAAATGATGATCGAGTGGATCAACGGCCACGGCATACTTGCCGCCATCCTCGCCCTCGCCGGGCTGTCGGTGGCCTTCGGCGCGCTGCTCGGGTATGCCGGCGAGCGTTTTCGGGTCGAAGGCGACCCGCTGGTCGAGCGCATCGATGCCTTGTTGCCGCAGACCCAGTGCGGCCAGTGTGGCTATCCCGGCTGCAAGCCCTACGCCGAGGCCATCAGTGGAGGCGATGCCATCAACAAGTGCCCGCCCGGCGGCGATGCCACTATCGCCTCCCTGGCGGACTTGCTTGGCCGGGAGGCGTCGCCGCTGGACGGCGAAGCGCAAGATGCCCCGCGAGTCGCTTATATCCGCGAGGACGAATGCATCGGCTGCACCAAGTGCATTCAGGCGTGTCCCGTCGATGCGATTCTCGGCGCCGCCAAGCACATGCATACCGTGATTGCCGACGAATGCACCGGCTGTGATTTGTGCCTCGACCCCTGCCCGGTCGACTGTATCGACATGATTGCCCGCGATGACGCGCTCGGGGCCTGGCAGCCGCCCCTTCCCGCCGGCCCGGGCCATCGCCCCGCCGCGCAGCTGATTGCCAGCGACCGGCCCCAGACGCTTCGGGAGGCCACACATGGCTAAGGCGTTCGATTTTCCTGGCGGCATCCATCCGCCGGCCCGCAAGACCCGTTCCACCCGCCACCCGATTGCGACGGCCACGCTGCCGACGCGAGTGGTGCTGCCGCTTGGCCAACACGTCGGCCAGCCTGCCGAGCCCTGCGTGGCAGTCGGCGACCGGGTGGCCACCGGTACGCTGATCGCTCGAGCCCAAGGCCTGATCAGCGCCGATCTTCATGCCAGTATCAGCGGCGAGATCACCGCCATCGAATCGCGTCGAGTGCCGCACCCCGGCGGCCTCAGTGAGACCTGCATCGTCATCGAGGGTGATGGCATACGCGACGACTGGGAACGGCTGCCGGCCCTTGACTGGCGCCATACCGATGACGCCACCCTGCATGCTCGCCTCACGGCGTCAGGGGTCGTGGGCCTCGGCGGTGCGGGGTTCCCCACCCAGGTCAAGGCCCGGGTCCGCGAGCGCCACGCCATCGACACGCTGGTGATCAACGCCGCCGAGTGTGAGCCCTATATCAGTGCCGATGACATGACCCTGCGCGAGCATGCCACTGACGTTCTGGAGGGTGCCCGCCTGATGGCGCACTTGAGCGGCGCCGAGCGGATCATCATCGGCATCGAGGACGACAAACCCGACGCTGCCGCCGCGCTGAATGCAGCCATCAAGGCCGGCAACAGGGATTCTCTTGAAATCACCCTAAAGGCCTTCCCCGCCCGTTACCCAAGCGGTGGCGAGAAGCAGCTGATCAAACGCCTGCTCAATCGCGAGGTACCCAGCCGTGGCCTGCCGGCGGACGTCGGCGTGCTCTGTCACAACCCCGGCACCCTGCGCGCCGTACTCCAGGCGGTGCGCGACGGTCGCCCGATGGTCTCGCGCATCGTCACCCTGACGGGCGAGGCGCTCGCGCGCCCGGCTAATGTCGAGGCTCGCCTGGGGACGCCCATGGCGGAATTGCTCACCGCCGCTGGCCTTGACGAGGCAAAGCTCGCCCGCCTGGTGATGGGCGGCCCGATGATGGGCATGGAACTCGCCCATCTCGACCTGCCGCTGGTCAAGTCGAGCAACTGTCTGATCGCCGCAAGCACCGACGAGCTGCCGCCACCGCCGGTGGAACAACCCTGTATCCGCTGCGGCGCCTGTGAGGAAGCCTGTCCAGCCAGCCTGCTGCCACAGCAGCTCTACTGGTTTGCCAAGTCTCGCGAGCACGACAAGGCCGAACTGTTCAATCTCTTCGACTGCATCGAATGTGGTGCCTGCAGCTTCGTCTGCCCAAGCCATATTCCGCTGGTCGATTATTACCGTGCCGCCAAGAGCGATATTCGCGCCCGCGCCTTTGAGGCGCAAAAGGCCGAGCATGCCAAACATCGTTTCGAGTTCCGCCAGGCTCGCCTGGCGCGAGAGGCTGCCGAAAAAGACGCACGGCGGCAGGCACGCGCTCAGACCAACCGGCGACCTAAAGCGGAATCCTCCAAGGCAGCGATCAAGGAACCGTCTACGACCTCCCAGACCTCATCGGCGGCTTCTTCACCAAGCGCCAACGACGCTGACCTCAAGTCGCTGCGCATCGCCCATGCAGCGGCCAAGGCTGCTGTGCGCAAGGCCGAGAAGGTACTGACCCGGGTTAGCCAGTCCGGCGGCGGTCAGGGACAATCTCAGAACGCCGACGAGATTCAGGATCTCGAGGTTCAACTCGCCACCGCCCGCGAAAATCTCGCCGCCATCGAAGCGAGAATGGCGGCCGCCAAGGAGGCGGCCGCAGAGGCGACCTCTGAGACGTCCGCTAAGGCAACCTCTGACTCGTCTTCAACGGATAACCAGGAGCGCTCTTCATGAGCCTGATGCACCAGAGCCAGGTCAGCCGTCAGCCTGCGGACACTGGCCGCGTCATGAGCTGGTTGCTGCTGGCCACCCTGCCCGGCATCACCGTCCTGACCTGGCACTTCGGCCTCGGCGTACTGACCAACGTAGTGCTTGCCGCCGGCCTGGGTGTGGGCCTCGAGGCGCTGGTGCTGCGCCTGCGCCGCCGACGGGTGCGTCCGGTCGTTGCCGATAACAGCGCCCTGGTCAGCGGCGTCTTGCTCGGCGCCTCACTGCCACCGGGAACCAGCCTGTGGCTGATTCTGGTCGGCATGGTGGCCGCCATCGTCGTCGCCAAGCAGCTCTATGGCGGCCTGGGCCAGAATCCCTTCAACCCGGCAATGGTCGGCTATGCATTACTGCTGATCAGCTTCCCGGCGGCCATGACCCAGTGGAGCGCGCCGCATGGGATCGTCGGCCCCGACGGGCTTTCATTTGGCGACCTATTGGCCCGCATCATTGGCTTCAATAGCGAACTCGACGGAAGCCTCGGCCCCGATGCCTGGAGCGGTGCCACACCACTGGATGCCTTCAAGCACAAGCCAGAGGCCATGCTCGCCAGCGAGTTCTGGGCAACCAACCCCTTGCCCGAGGGCACACAGGCAGCCTGGCGCAATGTTGCCCTGGCCTGGCTTGCCGGGGGCGCGTTACTTCTCTACAAGCGCCTGATCGGCTGGCAGATCCCCGTATCCATGCTCACCGCCATGGGCCTACTGGCAACGCTCTTGTATGCCGCCGACCCCAGCCACCATGGTTCGCCGGCCTTTCACTGGTTGAACGGAGCCGCGGTATTTGGCGCCTTCTTCATTGCCACCGACCCGGTCAGCGCCGCGACCAGCCGCAAGGGCAAACTCTATTATGGGGCGGGCATCGGCTTACTGGTGGTGCTGATCCGCGATGTCGGCGCCTACCCGGATGCGGTGGCCTTCGCTGTGCTATTGATGAACTTCGCCGTGCCCTTCATCGATTACTATACCCAGCCGCGCACCCAGGGACACGCTCGGCCGAACCGAGGCATCAAGGTGGTACAACTCGATGACGAGGAGGCCTCATGAGCGCACCCTCGGATCAATCGACAAACGCACCGCTGCGCCGCGCCATCATGCGTGGTGCGGTTGGCCTTGGCCTCTTCGCCATGCTGACGGCCGGCATCGTCGCCGGTACCCGGGCATTGACCGCCGAGCGCATTGAGGCCAATCGCCTGGCGAGCCAGCACCGTCAACTGCTTGAGGTGCTGCCGGCGGACCTTTCAAGCCTTGGGGTCCAGCGCCTGCTCGACAGTGAAATCACCTTGCCGGCAAGCACGGCCCTTGGCCAGAACACGCCCTTCACCGCCTGGCGGGCGCAGCGAGACAACGCGGCCGCCGTGGTGCTACCGGTGACCGCACCAGACGGCTACAGCGGCGACATCGACCTGCTGGTCGGCGTCACAAAAGCCGGTACCATCAGTGGCGTGCGCGTTACCCACCATCAAGAAACGCCGGGGCTCGGCGACGCCATCGAGGCGCGCAAGAGCGACTGGATTAAGGACTTCTCGGGCCACTCGTTGAACGACCCGGGCCCCGCCGGCTGGGCGGTGAGCAAGGATGGCGGCGAGTTCGACGCCTTTACGGGTGCCACCATCACGCCCCATGCCGTGGTCGCTGCCGTGAAACGCACGCTTGGCTATGTGCGCGATCATCAGGCGCGTCTCTTCGGCGAAGCAGCCGTCGATCGCCCCCGTGAAGCCACGTACCCGAAGGGAGAGGCGCCATGAGCCAATTCAACGAGCTCGCCCGCAATGGCCTGTGGGCCAACAACCCGGCGCTGGTGCAGCTGCTGGGCTTGTGTCCATTGCTTGCCGTAAGCGGCAGCGTGGTCAATGCCCTGGGCCTGGGTCTCGCGACGCTGCTGGTGCTGGTCGGCTCCAATGTTGCGGTGTCGCTGATCCGCCACCATGTGCCTGATACCGTGCGCCTGCCCGCCTTCGTGATGATCATCGCCGCCTTCGTCACCTGTGCCGACCTGCTAATGCAGGCCTACACCTATGAGCTGCATCAGATTCTGGGCATCTTCATCCCGCTGATCGTCACCAACTGCGCGATCCTTGGCCGGGCCGACGGTTTCGCCGCCAAGAACCCGGTACTGCCGGCGGCCACCGACGGCCTGATGATGGGGCTCGGTTTCGCCGCGGTACTGGTGGTGTTGGGGGCCGTTCGCGAAGTCTTCGGTCAGGGCACGCTTTTCACCGACATGGACCTGCTGCTTGGCCCCACTGCCGCAGGCTGGGACATCACCGTCTTTCCCGACTATGACTTCCTGTTCCTGGTACTGCCGCCCGGTGCCTTCTTCGCCACGGGGCTGCTGATCGCCCTCAAGAACCTGATCGATGACCGCCAGGCGCGTCGCCGTGCCGCCATCAAGGCAGACACGCCCTCTGCGAGCCGGCGTGTCAGGGTCACAGGGACTATCCGGTGAGCCGTCACCACCCACCGCGGCAACAGTCACCGAACTGCCAAGACATCACAACGGACGCGCCATGAACGCCCAGAAACGCTACGAGATCTTCACGCGCCTGCGCGAGCACACGCCCGCGCCCACCACCGAGCTCAAGTGGGCCTCCCCCTTCGAGTTACTCGCCGCCGTGTTGCTATCCGCTCAGGCCACTGATGTGGGCGTCAACAAGGCCACCGCACGCCTCTTCCCCGTCGCCAACACCCCCGAGGCAATCCTGGCGCTGGGCCTCGACGGCCTCAAGGAGCACATCAAGACCATCGGGCTCTACAACACCAAGGCCGAGAACCTGATGAAGACCTGCCAGATACTGGTGGAGCGTCATAACGGCGAGGTGCCCAAGACTCGCAAGGCCCTGGAAGCGCTGCCCGGGGTGGGCCGCAAGACCGCTAATGTGATTCTCAATACCGCCTTCGGTCAGCCAACCATCGCCGTCGATACCCATATCTTTCGGGTCTCGAATCGCACCGGCATCGCCCCCGGCAAGGACGTGCTGGAAGTCGAGAAGAAACTGATGCGCCATGTACCGCGGGAGTTTCGCCAGGACGCCCATCACTGGCTGATCCTGCACGGCCGCTATACCTGTGTGGCACGCAAGCCACGCTGCGGTAGCTGCGTGATTGAGGATTTATGCGAGTTTGCCGATAAAGTGGATATCGGCTGAACCGTCCTGCTCCCGGCGGCGCTGGTCCCCACCCCAACGACACAAGAGGCGCCCATGAGCTGGCTCAAGTACCTGCTGCTACCCCCCACCATCAATGTGGTCCTGGGCGTGTTGGGGTTACTGCTATGGCGCCGCATGCCCTGGCTGGGAGCCATCATGCTGGTGATTGGCGTGGGAGGCCTGTTGTGGCTCGCCACCCCGACCGCCAGCCACTGGCTGCGCAGCGGCCTGGAGCCCTACCCGACGCTGACAACAGACAAGCTTGAGACCGCAAAGGCCATCGTCGTATTGGGCGGTGGGCGCGATTATCAAAGCCCGGAGTTTGGCTGGGGAGATGCGCCCAATAACACCACCTGGCGCCGTCTTGGTTATGCCGCCCATCTGCATCGCCAAAGTGGACTGCCTCTGCTGGTCACCGGTGGCCGGGTGCATGGCGAAGCGAAAGCCGAAGCCACGTTGATGGCCCTGGCCCTTAGGGAGAGCTTTGGCCTGACGGCCAGGTGGCAGGAAGCGCAGAGCCGCAATACCGCAGAAAATGCGCGCTACAGCGCGGCAATACTGGAATCCGAGGGCATCACGCGGGTGGCCCTGGTGTCCCAGGCCTGGCATCTACCAAGGGCAGTACCAGCCTTCGAGCGCGCCGGGCTCAGCGTCGTGCCCGCGCCCACCGAGTTCGCCAGTCCGCCACCGGCCGGCTGGCGGGCCTGGCTGCCCCGGGCCTATCACCTGCGCCACAGCACCCAGGCTCTGCATGAGTGGCTGGGCCGCAGCGTCTATGCACTGCGAGCGCGACTCTTTCACGACTGAGAACACCGCTCCAGAAGCCATGCTCACCACGTCCTTCACGCCGACTCCCACCACGGCGAGTCCGGTTGATAGCCCTGGAGACTAGCCCTCTAGCATAGCTCCTAGGCATAGCTCCTAGGCATAGCTCCTAGGCATAGCTCCTAGGCATAGCGCCGAAGAATCGCTCCGGGGAATAGGTCTGTGGGGATAGACGCGTCTGACCGAGGATCTAGGCGCTGCCGCCGAACAGAGTACCAAGGTCGATGGCCCCCACCGGGGCATTAAGATCCAGCAGCGCCTCCAGCGCATTCAGGTGCGCCTCAATTCTGCCCCGGGTGACATCAGGGGCTCCCGCGACCAACGTCTCAAGCAAGCCCTGGTGATCGCCTTCCAGGTAGCAGGACTCCAGATCCGCCGGTTTGTAGAGGGCGATCACAATGGAGGTGCGCAGGATCAAATCGCTGAGCATGGCGCCGAGAATGCGATTGGGAGAGTGCTCTGCCAGGCAGTGGTGAAAAGCCAGTGACTCCTCGATGCGCTGCTCTTCGTCACCCCGCACAAAAGCGGCTCGCTCGGCCTCGACCAGGGACGCGAGCCGCGCCTGAACGGTCGCCGACAAGGTCCCGGTCAACAATGCCACCACCTCGCCCTCGACCAGGCGGCGTGCCGCGAAGATCTCCCGGGTCTCGTCGACGTCGGGTGATGCCACCCGCGCTACCTGATTGGGCCGCTGAACGGCCACATGATTGGCGACCAGGCGGGTCAGCGCCTTGCGTACCACCGAGCGACTGACACCGAAGGCCTCGCCCAATGCCACCTCGGGCAGCCTTGTGCCTGGAGGCAGGCGCTGCATCAGCACCGCCCGGCGAACCCGCTCGACGATCTGCTCGTCACTGACGCGACCACCCGCCGGCGTGCGGCTACCATGCCGTTCATGCTGCCAACTGCCGTTCATGTTCACCGCTCGGCTGGGGCACGCCAATGGAAAGGGGCGCCACTCATGAAAGAAAACGCGAGAAGCCGCCAGAAAAGCCGCCTCAAAGGCTCATCATTATAAGCCGGTGCGGTATCTCAGGTCAGCTGCACGCGTCGCGGATCAACTCAGCGGCGGATACCGCAGCCCTTGAGGATCAGCTGACACAGAAAGTCGGTAATGTCCTGGTGGTCATGGTCACTGAGCGCCTCACGTCCAGTGATTCCCAGCACCTGAGGCTCGAAATCGGCATAGTGCTGGGTCGCCGACCAGATAAGGAAGATCAACCACACAGGATCCACCGCATCCATCAGTCCCCGCTCGGCCCACTGCTCGAAGACCCGAGCCCGCGCCTGCACCCAGTCGCGCAGGTCGCCGCGCAGATACTCCTGCAGAAAGGGCGCACCGCCGAGCACCTCGGCGGCAAACAGTCGTGAGCCTTGGGGATGCGCTCGGGTCAGGGCCATCTTGCTGCGGATGAAGGCTTCCAGCACCTTGGCCGGATCATCCTCGACACTGATATCGTCGAGCATGGCGTTCCAGCGCGCCATCATGCGCTCGAGCAGCGCCACATACAGCCGACGTTTGCTGCCCACGTAATACAGCACGTTGGACTTGGGCAGGCCCGCCGCCTCCGCAATGGCCTGAACACTGGCTCCACGGTAGCCGTATCGGGCGAAGACTTCTTCGGCAGCTTCGAGAATCGCTTGCTCGTTGCGTTGACGCCTTGCCGTGGCCTCGCCTTCACCCTGGTCCTGCGGCTCGCGCATGGTCGTGGGGGCGGTGTCACCGCTATCGGTTCGTGCAAGGGAATCCGCTGCTGTCAGCGAATGGTCAACATCGGAAGTCACCGTCATCGCAGATCTCGGCTAGGGTCAAGGAAATACCGAATGGCGCCCGTCTCAGCCAGGTCTGAGGGGCTCCTGCGCCAGCGGCTATGACGCTGCAATGCCGCCAGCGGCGCTTGCACAGCCACACGCTTTGCGCCAATCTTTGCAAAGCTGACCAATCGGTCAAGGCATATCACATGCTTACAATAACAATCAGGGACCGCGATGATCGACTTCTATTTCAACGGCGAGCCCCAATCCCTCGCCGACCTTCCCCCGGATATCAGCGTTCTTACGTTGCTGAGGACACGCCTTGAGGCGACTGGCACCAAGGAAGGCTGCGCTTCCGGCGACTGTGGCGCCTGCACCGTGGCAATCGGCGAGCCCGATGCACAGGGTATATTGCGCTATCACAATGCCAATGCCTGCATCCTGCCGGCCCATCAGCTCAAGGGCTGTCATCTGGTCACTGTCGAAGGCTTATCCCGAGGCAATTCCCTGCACCCGGCCCAGGCCGCCATGGTCGATTGCCATGCCAGCCAATGCGGTTTCTGCACCCCGGGCATCGTGATGTCATTGTTTACGCTCTATGAAGCCGAACAGGCGCAACCTTCGCTAACGCCGTTGTCTCAGTCTCAGCTGGAGGCCGCGCTGGGCGGCAACCTGTGTCGCTGCACCGGCTATCGCCCGATCCGCGACGCCGCCCAAGGCATGCTTAGCTACCCTGCCAATGAACCATCCCCCGCCTGGAAAGAAGACGAAAGCCTGGCCGCTCGGGTAGCGGCCAGTGCTCAGGCTCGTCAAGAGGCCGCGGACGCATCGTCGCCGGACACGGCCGCCGGCGAGGGCTATCATCGCCCGACCAGCCTTTCGGCCCTGGCCGCCCTGCGAAAGCGCCATCCAGAGGCGCGACTGGTCGCCGGCGCCACCGATTTATGGCTGGAACGCACCCAGCAGCTCAAGGCCCTCCCGGCATTGATCGACCTGCGGGGAATTGCCGAGCTCCAGGTGCTGGATGCCCGCGATGACGGCCTGCATATCGGCGCCGCCGTCACCTATGCCCGTCTCGAACCGTCTCTGGACAGCCACTTTCCGGCCTTCGCCCGGCTGCTGCATCGCTTCGCCTCCTCGCAGATCCGCCATCGGGCGACCCTTGGCGGCAATGTCGCCAACGCCTCACCGATCGGCGACGGCCCCCCGGTGCTGCTGGCCCTGGATGCCACCCTGACGCTATCAGGGCCTGGCGGCGAAAGATCGCTTTCGGCAGACGACTTCTTTCTCGATTACCGTCAGACCGCCATGGCCCCCCAAGAGGTACTGCGCGAGATTCGCCTCCCCTGGCTGCCTGCAGGACGCCAGCTTAAGGTATGGAAGCTCTCCAAGCGCCGCGAAGATGACATCTCGGCGGTGCTCGGCGCCTTCTGCTGGACGATGAAAGATGGTCTGCTTGGCGACGTGCGCCTGGCCTTCGGCGGCATGGCCGCCATTCCCGCCCGTGCACGAGGGGCCGAGGCCGCCCTCGAGGGCCAACCACCGACCGAGGCCGCCTTCGCTGCCGCCAAGCAGGCGCTCGTTGAAGATTTCCAGCCGATGAGCGATGTGCGGGGGTCAAGCGACTATCGCCGAATCGTCGCCGCCAATCTTCTCGAACGCCTGCGGCTCACGATTACCGCTCATTCACCCACCGCAGACGCCCCCTCTGCGCCCGCTGCCCAGGTGACTCTCGATGCGTACGCTAACTAGGCTGTCTTCGACCACGCTCGATAAGACTGGCGGCTCCCTTGAGGCCAAGGCAGCCCAACAGCATGAGAGCGCCATCAAACACGTCACCGGCCGTGCCGCCTACATCGACGACCTGCCGGCGCCCGCCAATGCGCTGCATATTGCCCTTGGCCTTTCGCCAGTGGCCCATGGACGCCTGACACGCCTCGACCTCACCCAGGTACGTGCCATGCCGGGAGTGGTCGATGTGATCACCGTCAACGACGTTCCCGGGCACACCGATATCGGGCCGGTTTTCCCGGGTGACCCGATCTTTGTCGATGAAGCGATCAGCTACGCTGGCCAGTGCCTGTTCGCGGTGGCGGCCGATAGCCACGACGCCGCCCGGCGTGCCGCCAAGGCCGCGATCATCGAGATTGACGAGCTTCCGGCAAGCCTCGACCCGGTGGCTGCCGCCGAGCAGGATGACGTGGTACGGCCCACCCATGTCCAGGCGTCCGGCGACTGGCAGCGGTCTCTCGATAGTGGCCTGAATGTCATCGAGGGCGAGCAGTTCGTCGGCGGCCAGGAGCACTTCTATTTGGAAGGCCAGGCCTGCCTGGTATTCCCCAGCGAGGACGAGGGTGTGGTGGTGCATACCTCGAACCAGCACCCCAGCGAAACCCAGAAGCTGGTCGCCGAGGTGTTGGGCATTCCCTTCCATGCGGTGACCGTGGAAGTACGCCGGATGGGCGGTGGCTTCGGCGGCAAGGAGACCCAGGCATCCCCCTGGGCCTGCATTGCGGCGCTGATTGCCCGACGCACGCAGCGTCCGGCACGCTTGCGGCTTTCCCGGAGCGATGACATGCGCATCACCGGAAAGCGCCACCCCTTTCACAACCGCTATCGGCTGGCGATGGATGATAACGGCGTGCTGCAGGGCGGTGACATGACCCTGATCGGTGACTGCGGTTTCTCGCCGGATCTGTCTGAAGCGATCGTCGATCGGGCGATGTTCCATGCCGACAACGCCTACTCTCTGGGCGCGGCACGGGTCACCGGCCATCGTGCACGCACCCATACCGCCTCGAATACCGCCTTCCGCGGTTTCGGCGGTCCCCAAGGCATGATGCTCATCGAGCAGGCGATGGATGACATCGCCCACCGCCTGAACGAAGACCCGCTGACTATTCGCAAGCGCAACCTCTACCGGCCGGGACGCGCCACGACACACTACGGCCAGGACGTCGAACAGCTCGACCTGCTGCACGAACTGATAGGCCAGCTCGAAGCCAGCAGCGACTACTGGGCACGCCGCGACGAGATTCGTACTTTCAATGCAGCGAGTCCGATCATTCGCCGTGGCCTGGCGCTGACGCCGGTGAAGTTCGGCATTTCCTTCACCGCCAAGCACCTCAATCAGGCCGGCGCCCTGCTGCATGTCTATACCGACGGCAGCGTGATGATCAACCACGGCGGCACCGAGATGGGTCAGGGCCTGCACACCAAGGTCTGCCAGGTGGTGGCGCGCGAGCTGGGGCTCGATCTCTCGGCCGTGCGTATCAGCGCCACCCGCACCGACAAGGTGCCCAACACCTCCCCCACCGCGGCCTCCAGTGGCGCCGACCTCAACGGCCAGGCGGCTCGCGATGCGGCAAGCACGCTGCGTGAGCGACTCTTCGCCTTCGCCCTCGAAACCCTCTGGCCGGACGCCGGCCTCGGCCACGACGACCTGCGCCTGGAGAATGGCATGCTGGTGGCGGGCGATGGAGAGTTCACGATGTCCTGGGGCGAGCTGGTTCAGGCAGCCTACGTCGGACGCGTCTCGCTGTCGGCCAAGGGCTTCTATTCAACACCGCTGATTTACTACGATCGCGAGGCCGCCAAGGGGCGCCCCTTCTACTACTTCGCCTATGGCGCTGCGGTCAGTGAAGTCGCCGTGGACACCCTGTCCGGCGAGTACCAGGTGACCCGGGTCGATATTCTTCATGACGTCGGCGACTCGCTGAATCCGGCCATCGACATCGGCCAGATCGAGGGCGGCTTCATTCAGGGCATGGGCTGGCTGACCAGCGAGGAGCTCAAGTGGAACGATGCCGGACAGCTGATCAGCGACGGCCCCGCCACCTACAAGATTCCAGCCTTCGGCGACCTGCCGGCGACCTTCAACGTCGCCCTGCTCGAGGGACACCCCAACTCCCAGGCAAGCATCTATCGCTCCAAGGCCGTGGGCGAGCCGCCCCTCATGCTGGCAATCTCGGTCTGGTCGGCGCTGCGCGATGCAATCGCGAGCCTTGATCCCACGGGCGATTGTCCCCGATTGGATACCCCCGCCACGCCCGAGCGCGTGCTGATGGCCATTGAGACCCTGCGCCGTCAGACCGATGATCACGCCGCAAGCACACCACGAGAGGATGACCAGCATGCCAACGCCTGATGACCGCTCAGTGCCAGCCCCTGAGTCGTCATGGCACGCGGCCCTGCATCATTTGCAGGAAAACGCCGAGCCCCATGTGCTGGCCACCCTGGTCGGCGCGGCCGGCTCGACGCCTCGAGAGCCCGGCACCAAGATGGTGATCACGTCGAAGGCCATCTTCGATACCTTGGGCGGTGGGACCTTCGAGTATCAGGTGATCGCCGCCGCTCGGGCAGCCCTGGCACGCGGCGACAAAGCGCCCGCGCTCGAGGCCTTCCCGCTTGGCGGTCGCGCAGGGCAATGTTGCGGCGGTTACCTGCATGTACTGATTGAGCCCTTCAGCGGAGCCGAGCGTCATATCGCCCTGTTCGGCGCCGGCCACGTCGGCCAGGCGCTGGTGGGACTGATGGCACCGCTGCCTTGGCACCTCGACTGGTTCGACAGCCGCCACGATCCCTTCCCGGCCTGGGCCGTCGATGCGTCGGCATTACCACGGTTGCGACTCCATCAGATAGACGGAGAGGCGGGCGCGGCGAGCGCCGTGGCCGCGCTGCCAGCCGGCGCCGATGCCCTGGTGATGACCCATGATCATGGCGAGGACCTGGCGCTGGTCGATGCCCTGCTCAGGCGCGACGACTTGTCTTCGATCGGCTTGATCGGCTCGTCAAGCAAATGGGCAAGCTTCAAACGCCGTCTCGCCGAGGCCGGTCATGAGCCAAGCGCTATTCAACGCGTGCGCTGCCCTATCGGGATTGACGGCGCCAACGGCAAGCGTCCCTATGAGATCGCGCTCGCCGTGGTGGCCGAACTGATGACACTTGGCCCCGATCTATCCGCCGAGACTGACCGCCGTGGCATTACGCCCGATTCGCTGCGCGACGTCTTTGGCCGAGATGACTAGCCACTAACGCCGCGAGCTGCCAATCGAGGGTCTAGTCCCTATCCGTAGGATGGATAGTGGCGACATACCAACCTGGTGCTCATCGGTTACCGCGCAATACGCCTCTGATTACCGCTGGAGATGATCTTTCATGACCGACCCCCGCCCCACCATGCGCGTGCTGCGAGGCCCCCTGGTGCGCTTTCTCGATGATCCGGGTGAAGACGACCGGCCTGCGCCGGGCAGCCTGTCCTATCTTCGCGACGGTGCTCTATGGCTCGAGAATGGCAGGATTCGTGCGGTGGGCCACTATCACGAGCTCGCGCCCCACCTGCCCGATAGAATCGAGGTGGTGGACTACACCGGCAAGTTAATGATGCCGGGCTTCATCGACAGCCATGTGCACTACGTTCAGCTCGACATCCTGGCCTCTTATGGCCGCCAGCTGCTCGACTGGCTCAACGATTACACCTTCCCCGAGGAATGCCGCTTCGCCGAGCGCGCCCACGGTGAGGCCGTCGCCGAGGCGTTTCTGAATGAGCAGTTGCGGGTCGGCACGACCACCGCTCAGGTATTCTGCAGTTCGCACCCTCAGTCGGTAGACGCCTTCTTCGCTGCCGCAAGGCGCAGGGGGCTGCGTATGCTGGCCGGCAAGGTGCTGATGGATCGCAATGCCCCTGCAACGCTGACCGACAGCGTGTCCAGCGGCGTGGCCGACAGCGAACGACTGATTGCGGATTGGCATGGCAAGGATCGGCTCGGCTATTCGCTGACCCCGCGCTTCGCACCGACCTCCAGTGCGGCCCAGCTCGACGCGACGGGGGCTATCCTGCGCACGGCACCCGACCTGCACCTGCAGACACACCTGGCCGAGAATCCCGGCGAAATTGCCTGGGTCGCCGAGCTCTTCCCCAATGACAAGGACTACCTGGCAGTCTACGAACGCTTCGGGCTGGTGGGACCCACGAGCACCTTCGCCCACGGGATTCATCTGGATCAGGCGATGCGCGAGCGACTCGCCGGGGCCGGCGCCAATATCGCCTTCTGCCCCACGTCCAATCTCTTCCTTGGCAGTGGGCTACTCGATCGGCGGGCTTGCCGCGAGGCGGGGCTCGTCACCAGCCTGGCAAGCGACGTGGGTGCGGGGACCGACCTCTCCGGTTTCGCCACTCTGAAAGCCGCCTATCAGGTCGGTCAGCTACTCGGCCAGCCACTAACCGCCTGGCAGGGGTTCTACCGTCTGACATTGGGCAATGCCCGAGCCCTGCGTCTCGATCACCACATCGGATCTCTCGAGCCTGGCCAGGAAGCCGATATCGTGGTGCTCGATCTGGCGGCTACACCGCTGCTGGCTCGGCGCACGGCGCGCATCAGCCAAGCTGACGGGAATGGCAAGGAGGGGCGCCCCGATCACGCCACGCTCGGGGAACAGCTGTTCGCGTTGATGATGCTCGGCGATGATCGCAGCGTCTTCGCCACCTGGGCAGGTGGCGAATGCGTGCACCAACGAGAAAGCAACCTGTCACACCATGTCGAGGGGTGCGTCGGCTAGTGTTCCTGCATCCACTGTTTGATCAGGTGGCGCTGGCCACGGCTCGCGAGCCGCTGAGTATCCAGTCCATCAGGCGAAATGCCACAGGCATCATCCCCCGGCTCGAGCTGGAAACGCCGTCGGGCGCCGATCGGGTTGTCCTCGGAACCATAGATGGCAACGACTCGAATCTCCAGGGCTCGATACGATCCGAATGATGGCTCATCCTGACCCTCGGCATTGGGCGTGGAGTGATCGGCGAAATGCGCCAAGATATCCTTGAAGCTGCCCACATGCAGGAAGTCTCCCGACTCGAGGGGTCCCTGATGACTACGATATTGCCGTTCGTCGTCCCGGGTTTGCTGTTGGTCAGCGATATCGAGTCGCTGCTCACCCTCGTCACTCTCGAGCACAGCAAAAATATGCTGAACGAAGATCGCCTCGGCACTCATATTGCTGATCAGGCACAATGAATCAAGATGCTTGCCGCTGCCCCGGTTGATGAGGATGCGCGGGCGACGCTGACGGATATAGCTGTTGTAGAGTAACTGCGCATAGAAGAGCCATACCAGAAGTGTCAAAACGCCGGTTAACGCACTGATCGCCCCCGCATTTTGATTGAGCCACTGCATCATGTAGTCCCGACCTCCTTGTCGCACTGTTCGAACGCCATGCCCGAAAGAGCAAGGATAACAGCTCCCGCAGGCACTATTTCAGTGTCCTTGTTCGGTTACTGTCCCCCGGTTCCTGTGCATAGCCTCCATCTCAGCGCCTGTCCGAGTGCCTATGACTGGCTGAGATCATGCGACCTGTCATCAAGCCGGTAGTGGTTGTGTTCCAGGCGGGGTCTGATACCGCGGGCAAGATGGCGTGCGCCGCGATAACTGAGATAGAGAAAGCCTAGCGGCAGCAGCATGGTCTGGACGAGGAACAGCATGGTCAGCTCGACGAGGTTCTGCGTCATGGCATCGAAACGCTCCATAGCGGCCTGCACACGCCCCTTCACGCCATCACCCAGCCGCTCCTTGAGTCCCTGCCACCAGCCTTGCTCGGCGGTATTTTCGTCATCATGGCCGCTCGCGGCATCGACAGGGGCCGCCTCGTCGGCAATCTGCTCGAGCACCGCCTGGTCTTGCTCGAGTTCGGCATAGAGCGCCTGCCGGGTGTCTGACAGATAAAGGGCTTCGACGGCGGCACTGGCTAGAGCCACCGCAATGACCGCGAAGCGCAGGAAGGCAGCAATGATCACCAGCCGACCGGCGATAGCCCGCCAGCGTGACGTGCCGACATGCAGAACCGCCACCATTCCCAGACAGCTAAGCGACAGCAGGGTCTTGATCGGCACACTGCCGGCGATACCCAATAACAGCTTCTGGAAGGCCAGCGACACGGTCGAGGCGAACATGACCCAGGAGAAGCGCTCGACCATGTCATTGGCCGGGTCCAGCACCTCACCGAACTGAACCTGCACCAGCAGCGCATCGCCGGTCACCGACTGCAGCACCGATATCACCGCATTCAACGCCTTGGCCAGGGCGAAGCTCTGGAAGGCACTGGCCAGGGACGCATCGACAGTGCTCGCCGCCAGCGCCTCGGGCAGCGGTAACCAGGCAAGCAGCGCCAGAAGCACGAGACCCAGGCTTGCCAGGGTACGACGCGATAAAGACGCGACCAGGCGGGAAGCGAATGTCATGGCAGCATGAGCCTCAGTTCGTCTCGGCGACCAGTCGCGTCAAGAGCACATCGCGACGCTCCTCGCTCATGAAGGCGGCCTCAATGGCGTTACGGGCCAGGTCCACGAAGGTTTGCCGTGACCAGCCAAAGGCACGCTGACAGGCAAGGAAGTTGTCGAGCATACCGCCACCGAAGTAGGCCGGATCATCCGAATTCAGCGTCAGTGTCAGGCCTGCCTCGAGAAGTGCTGGTAACGGATGCGCATCCAGCGTCTCGACAACCTTGAGACGTACGTTGGAAAGCGGACACACAGTCAGCGGTATGCGTCGCTCGACAAGCTCCGCCACCAGCGCCGGGTCCTCGAGACAACGCACGCCATGATCAATACGGCAGACATCGAGCACCTCCATGGCCTCACGAATATAACTGGGCGGCCCCTCCTCACCCGCGTGGGCGACACCTGGCAAGCCCAGCCACTTGGCGCGCTCGAACACCTCGGCGAACTTGGACGGCGGATGGCCGAGTTCGGCGCTATCAAGCCCCACCGCGTCGATCAACTCCCAATAGGGGGCGGCCTGTTCAAGTACTTCCATGGCCTCCTCGGCGGAGCGGTCGCGCAGGAAGCTCATGATCAGCGCCGTGGAGATATCAAGTTCGCGTTCGGCCAGGCGCATGGCACGGGTCAGGCCTTCCACCTGAACATCCAGCCTGATGCCACGGCTCAGGTGTGCCTGAGGGTCGAAGGAAAGCTCAACGTGCACCACACCTTCGCCGTGGGCGCGTCGGAAATAGTCCATGGCCAGATCGAAGAAATCCTCGGCGGTACGCAGTACCGCCATCCCCTGATAATAAAGGGTCAGAAATGACGGCAGGTCATCGAACTCATAAGCAGCCCGCACCTCATCGACCGACGCATAGGGCAATGCCACCCCATTGCGCTGGGCCAGAGCAAACATCAGCTCGGGCTCCAGGGAACCTTCAATATGCAGGTGAAGCTCGGCCTTTGGCAGGCGGGTCAGGAAGTCTTGCATGGCACTCTCCAATGAATGTCCGCCTATCGTGAGTCAAGTCGC
The DNA here is from genome assembly GCF_012062845.1 of Halomonas salinarum. Taxonomy (GTDB): domain Bacteria; phylum Pseudomonadota; class Gammaproteobacteria; order Pseudomonadales; family Halomonadaceae; genus Onishia; species Onishia salinarum. The sequence goes on along the minus strand of NZ_WWNB01000014.1, from coordinate 50,234 downwards.
GCGTCCGCGCAAAGGCTTTGCAAGCGAGCGCTGCAAGCACCCTTTGTACAAGCCAGGTGACACAGGGCACGTTACACCACTCCCCGCGTTCAGCTCATCGCCATGCGCTAGGAAAGACGCCCATCACGCAGGGTCAGCGAACGTCCGATACCCGGCGGATCGCTGCCATCATGGCGAAGCTGATGCACCAGATAGAGCACCGTGCGACCCGCAAGCCAGGTATCCAGACGACTGGCAATGCGTGTGGCCATCGCACGATCAAGCCCCGAAAAGGGCTCATCGAGAATCACCATCGGCGCGTCCAGCAACAGCACTCGCGCCAGCACCAGGCGACGCGCCTGGCCGCCGGAAAGCTGCCGCCCCCCCTCACCGACCGGGGTCTCTAGCCCCTGGGTCAGTGCACCGGCCCACTCGGCCAGTTCCACAATCTCGAGCACACGCCATAGTGCCGTGTCATCGGCGTTCGGGTCGGCCAACCGCAGGTTGGCGGCCAGGCTGTCATCAAAGATCTCGCTATGCTGGGTGAGATAGGCCGTGCGACGACGCAGATCACTCAGCGAAATGCCGGTGAGTGCGATGCCATCCCGCTCAACGTCCCCCTGATCGGGGTCAAGCAGACGCACCAGGAGCGCGGCCACGCTGGACTTGCCGGCGCCAGAGGCACCCAACAATGCCAGGCGCTCGCCGGCTTTCAAGGTAAGATCGAGCCCGTCCAGGGCAGGCGTCAGGGCCCCGGGATAGTGGAGGGTAACGTGGCTAAGCCGCAGCGTCGGTGCCCGCTTATCCAGCACGACCGGCTCCTCAGGCTCGCTGAGCACGCTTTTCGAGTGGCCTAGTTCATTGAGGCGTCGCGCCGCCGCACGGGTCGCGCCCAGCGCCGTGAACGAGGCCGGCAATGCGCCCAGCGCCTCCCCCATGGCCAGCACGGCGAGCGGCATCATCACCATCAAGGGGCCGGACAGCGTCCCAGAACGGTAGGCCTCAGCCGCGAGCCACAGGGCCAGCACGGCCGTAAGGCTAACCCCCAGGCCGACCAGGGCATTACCCAGCGCCGCAACCCGCCCCAACTGCCACTGATCGGCATAGAGCGCGGCCTGATCTTCATCGATACGGTCACGATGATGCGCAAGGGTGGCATAGCTCTTGAGCTCGGCGAGGCCCTGCAGCGTCTCGAGGATGCGTCCTCGCAGGTGATCGAGGCTTGCCACGCGTCGAGTACTGGCCGCCATGCCGAGGAAGGCCTGTCCCACCACCAACCAGGTCCAGAGCGCCAGCAACAGGGCGCCGACCGCCAGGCCCGCCGGCAAATGGAAGAGTCCCAATAGGCCACTGACCAGCGCGATCGCCAGCAGCGCGACCAGGGGTGGCGCGAGCAAGCGCAGATACAGGCTGTCCAGAGTATCGATGTCGGCGGTCAGGCGATTGAGCCATTCGCTAGCCCGTCGGCTGCCCAGCGCCCGAGCATCGAGGCGGGCCAGCACCGCGAACATGCCACTGCGCAGCTCGGCGAGCAGGCGCAGGACACTGTCATGGTTATAGACCCGCTCCAGATAGCGTGCGACGGTACGCAGCACGGCGAAGAAGCGGATGCCCCCGCCAGGGGCGTAGACATCGAGGCTTGCCGCCACACCGGAAGCCAGCAGTGCGCCGGTCAGGGCGGTAGCGGTGATAAACCAGCCGGAAAGTGCCAGCAGGCCGATCGCCGCGCCCACCGTCAGCGCCAGAAGCAGCGCCCCCAGCAACATACGCGACCGACGCCGTGCCAATAGCTTGAGCCAGGGACGCAGCTCGCCTATCAAGGGGCTCATGTCGGGTGACTCATATAGGCGTCCTCGTGCAATAGCCTGTTGCCAGCGCCTCATGCGCTGGCCTCCTCGACCACTTGGCCCGCTTCGATGCTGATCACCCGATCAGCTATCGCCATCAGGGCCGGGTGGTGAGTCGCGATCAGTAGTGTTCGCCCCTCCTCGGCGAGGCAGGCAAGGGATGCCGCCACTTCGGCCTCGCTGCCTTCATCCAGGCTTGCAGTGGGTTCATCGAGCAGCACCAGCGGCGCATCACTCAAGAAGATTCGCGCCAGCGCCAGGCGCTGCGCCTGGCCACCGGAAAGTCCGGCCCCGCGCTCTCCCACTGGTGTTTCAAGCCCCTTTGGCAACCGCGCCAACAACTCGGCCAACCCGGCTCGACTGAGCGCCTTCTGCATGGCGTCATCGCTTGCATGTGTATCGGCAAGACGCAGGTTGTCGGCTATCGTGCCTTTGATCACCAGCGGGCGCTGATCCATCCAGGCCGGCCGTACTTCGCCCATGACCTCGACGCGGCCTTGGTCCGGCGCGACAAATCCGGCGATCAGCTGCAACAGGGTCGACTTGCCGGCACCGGAGGGGCCCGCCAGGGCGATCACTTCACCACGTGATACCTCGAGTGACAGCGGCCCCAATACCTGGCCGCGGCCGACATGCTCGACGCAGACCTCGGTTAGCCGCACGGGGGTGTCCACCGAATCGTCACCTTCAGGCTGCGTCTCGACCGACGCGGGTGGTGTTTCATTGAGAATGCCCACCAGCGCCTCGGCAGCCCCGAGAGCCGCGGCACGATCATGGTAATGCTGTGACAGGCTGCGCAGCGGCTGGAAGAACTCTGGCGCCAGCAACAGGATGGTCAGGCCACTGAAAAGCGAAAGCGATGGCGCAGGGCCGTACTCGATGTAGCCTAGTAAGCCAAAGCCCACATAGATGGCGATGACCGCAATGGCCACCGAGGCGAAGAATTCGAGCACTGCGGAAGACAGGAAGGCGATGCGCAACGTCCTCATGCTACGAGCTCGATAGTCATCAGCGGCACCGAACACGTCCTCGGCGGCACTGGCGGTTCTGCCGAAAAGCTGCAGCGTGGTGATGCCTCGCACCCGGTCGAGAAAGTGACCCGAGAGCCGGGTCACGGCGGCAAACTGCGCCTGGTTGAGACGCTGGGCGCCCATGCCGACCAGGGCCATGAACAGCGGAATCAGTGGTGCTGCCAACAGCAGGAACACGGCCGCTAGCCAGTCGAGCCCCAGCACGATGGCAAGGATCACCAACGGCAGTGCCGTGGCCAGACGCAACTGAGGCAGGAAACGGGCGAAATAACCATCCAGCGCCTCGACCTGCTCAACCAGCTGGCTGCCGAGACCCGCAGAATGGCGAGAGGCCAGCTTCACCGGGCCCAGCGCCGCCAGGTGGTCGAGCAACACTGCTCGTGCACGAGAACGAATCGCCAGGCTTGCCGCCTGGGCAGTGGTTTCCTGCCACCATTGCGCCAGGGCACGAAGCACTAGCACCGCCACCAGCGCCACAAAAAAAACGCCAACCGGCGCCTCAGGGGCGCCGGTCAATAGTCGATCAATGATGAATGCCAGCAACAACATCTGCACGATGGTGCAGAGCCCGACCACAAGGCCCGCCAGGGTCGCCAACATCAGCCGACGGCGCTCGCCGTCGGCCAATTCCTTTAGCCATCGTTTGGGGGTGAGAGATGCCTCACGGTCCGCACCTCCGGCCTCCGTGGTGTCAGTGATAGCCTTCACCGGCACGCACCTTGCCGCGGAACACCCAGTAGGACCAGGCGGTATAGGTCAGCACGATCGGAATCACGAACAGCACGCCGAGCAGCAGGAACAGTTGTGATTCCGGTGCCGAAGCCGCATCCCAGATGGTGTGATCCGGCGGCACGATCACCGGCCACTTGCTCGCTATCAAGCCCAGATAGGTGAAGACAAACATGCTAAGCGTCGCCACGAACGGCATTCCTTCACGGCGGAGTTTCACCCAGCGATGGATACCGTAGGCACACGCCATCGCCAGTATCGGCAACAACCAGATCAGCGAGACCTCGCCAAACCAGCGCTCACGTACGCCGCCATCGATGAAAGGGGTCCAGACGCTGATGATCGCGAACACCACCAGCACCGCCGCAAGTAGCCTCGGCGCGATGCGATACGCCCAGTCCTGAACGTGGCCTTCCGACTTCAAGATCAACCAGGTGGCACCGAGCAGGGAATAGCCCGCCATCATGCCCAGCCCCGTCAGTACGGTGAAGGGCGTCAGCCAGTCCAGCGCACCCCCCACATAGACAAAGCCTTCGGTCTCAAAGCCCTGAATATAGGTGCCGACGACGGCACCTTGAGCGAAGGTCGCAACCGCCGAACCCCAGCAGAACGCCCGGTTCCACCAGTGACGGTTGCGCTTCGACTTGAAACGAAACTCGAAGGCCACACCCCGGAAAATCAGCCCGGCCAGCATCAGGAAGACACCGATGTAGAGCGCCGGCAGGAATACCGAATAGACCAGCGGGAAGGCCCCCAACAGGCCCGCGCCACCGAGCACCAGCCAGGTTTCGTTACCGTCCCAGATCGGTGCCACGGAGTTCATCATCACATCACGTGAGTCTTCATCCGGGGCAAAGGGAAAAAGAATGCCGAGGCCCAGATCGAAGCCGTCCATCAGCACATACATGATGACCCCGAAGCCGATGATGCCGGCCCAGATCAATGACAAGTCAAAGGTTTGCATGGCTTAGCTCCTGACCGGATGAGCATCGTCATCGTCGAAGGGAATGTGAGCGGCGGAAAACGGTCGCTTGGCACGCTCAATATCATCGGCCGGAGCTTCCTGTTCTTCGGGCAACATGCCATGGCGTATGACCCGCAGCAGGTAGTAAATACCGGCCCAGAAGACCACGGCGTAGACCGCGATATATCCAATCAGCGTGAATAGCGCCATGCCGCCGGTCAGCGAGGGCGTCAATCCCTCGGCCTGGGTCATCATGCCATACACAAGCCAGGGCGAGCGTCCGGACTCGGTGACGATCCAGCCCGCTAGTACAGCGATGAAGGGGGTGACCGACATGCCGACCAGGACCTTGAGGTAACGCTCGTGGGAATAGACACGACCACCCCGACGCAGCACCAGACCGGTCACGGCCACGGCGATCATGGCAAAGCCCAGCGCGACCATCACCCGGAACGACCAGAACACCAACGCCACGACAGGTTGCTCATCTACCGGAACCTCCTTGAGACCCGGCACGACCCCATCGGCGTGGTGCGTCAGAATCAGGCTGGCGAGACTCGGAATGCCGATCTCGACCAGGTTCTCTTGCGCACCCTTGTCGGGAATCGCGAACAACAGCAGCGGGGCATGTGACTGTGTCTCCCAGTTGCCTTCCATGGCCGCTACCTTGGTCGGCTGATGCTCAAGCGTATTGAGACCATGGAAGTCGCCAACCACCGCCTGGGCCGGCGCCAGTACCAGCAGTAGCCACAGACACATCGACAAAGCCTTCTTGTTGGCGGGTACATCACGACCGCGCAGCAGAAACCAGGCGCTGACGCCCGCCACCACAAACCCACCGGCAAGGAATGACGCCATTCCCATGTGCACGAAGCGATAGCCGAAGGAGGGGTTGAACAAGGCCTCATACCAGGAGGTTACATGGAAGCTTCCATCGATCAGCTCAACGCCTGCCGGGGTCTGCATCCAGCTGTTGGCAGCGAGGATCCAGAATGAAGAAATGAAGGTGCCGACAGCCACCATCAGCGCCGCAAAGAGGTGGACCCCTTGGGGTACCTTGTCCCGACCAAACAGCAGCACGCCCAGGAAACCTGCCTCAAGGAAGAAGGCGGTTACCACCTCATAGCTGAGTACCGGACCCAAGAAGTTGGCCGATGCCTGGGAGAAGTTGCTCCAGTTAGTGCCGAACTGAAAGGACATCACGATACCGGACACCACGCCCATGCCGAACACCACCGCAAACACCTTCGTCCAGAAGGAGGCCAAACGCTCCCAGGCAGGGTTGCCGTTAGCAAAGAAAAGACCATTCAATAGCGCGATGTAAGACGCCAGACCGATCGTGAAAACCGGAAAGATGGCGTGAAAACACACCACGAACGCGAACTGAATGCGCGACAGGATGAGTGGATCAAGCTCCATAAGAGCCTCCTAGACCTTGGATAATGGCAATACCGCTAGTGTGTTCACTGCCATGCATTGCGGTGACGGATAACTCTGCCAATGCTAAGGCAAAATTACCTGCAAAACGTCATGCCAGGTGTGTCGCGATGCCGCACTTCTCCCTGCCAGGCATGTGGTTTTTTGCCGCACACCTCACTCATCTGCAAGAAAAACTGACCAATAGGCTATCCATGCGCGCTCGTCTTTAACGACGAAACAGGTCATGCGCCCCCCTGCACGACCACGCGTATCAGATAGGCGGTATAACCAACAAACAAGGCCAGCAGTAGTCCGCCTTCCAGCCGGTTGATTCGCCCACCTCGGCCCTTGATGCCAATGGCAAAGACGGTCATCGCCAGCGTCATCACTGCCATGACCGGCCAGTCACGTACCATGACCTCACCGCCGACCTGAATGGGCGTGATGATGCCGGCCAGTCCCACTACCCCCAGGGTATTGAAGAGGTTGGAACCCACTACATTGCCAAGCACCAGATCATGCTCGCCACGCCGCAGGGCGCTGAGCGACGAGGCGAGTTCAGGCAACGAGGTGCCTATCGCCACAACGGTCAGGCCGATAATCAGATCGCTGACCCCGAACGCCTCGGCAATATCCACCGCCCCCCAAACGAGCAGACGCGAGCTTGCCACCAGTAACACTAACCCCACCAGTGTCCAAAGGATGCTGACCTTCAATGTCATCGGATGGCTGTCGAGACTGTGGTCAGTTTCACTGGCGAGCGTATCGGAACTGGCTTCGCTCTGGCGTCCCTGCCAGATACTGGCACCGATGAAAGCCGCCAGCGCCAAGAGAAGAATAACCGCCTCGAAAGTATCTATCGTGCCATCGCGAAGCTGCCAGGCCGCCAGGAGTGTCGCGCCACAGAGAATGGGTAGTTCACGACGCAGCACGCCGGACTGCACGGCCAGTGGGGCAATCAGGGCCACCAGACCGAGTATCAGCCCGATGTTGGTAATATTGGAGCCATAGGCGTTGCCCAATGCCAACCCTGGGTTGCCTTGGGAGGCCGCCAGCGCCGATACCATCAATTCCGGCGCCGAGGTGCCAAAGCCGATCACCAGCATGCCGATCAGCAGAGGCGACAGCCCCAGATAGCGAGAGGTCGCCGCCGCCCCGTCAACAAAGCGCTCCGCACTCCAAACCAGCAGCACCAATCCTGCTATGACCGCCAAGATAGGCAAGCCCATATACTGTATCTCCTGTTGCGCATTGAGTTTCTAAGAGGTCGTGGCGGTCGCCGTGACCCAAGGATGAACTGTAGCATCGTCAACCGACAGGATTGTATGTCTTATATCAGCCGTCATAATGGGGGAAAGAAGGAACTTGGCCTTGATCAATACGCGTATCCCAGATAAGCGCTCCCCTGAAGAGGAGGCTCTCCCGGAGACTATTGGCTCACGGCGACGCCTGCGCGCCTGCCATGAGTGCGACTGGCTGGTTCGCCTGCCACCCCTGCACCATGGCCAGAGTGCCGATTGTCCGCGTTGCGGGCATACGCTTTCGACACGCCATTACCGGCCAGCAGAGCGCAGCCTGGCACTCGCCATCGCCTCTCTCCTCGCCTTGATCATGGCCGTGACCCTGCCCTTCGTGAGCTTCCAGGTCAGCGGCATTGGCAATCGTATCGCCCTGACCGAAACAGCCACAACCCTGATAGGCATGCACCAGCCGCTGGTGGCAATTGGGGTCGTGTTGACGACGATCGTGCTGCCGATGGTCTATCTCCTCGGCGTCATCTGGCTGCAGACCGGTCTGCTCAGACGCACCCTGCTTCCGGCCAGCCGCGGCATCGCGAGGGCCTTGTCTCACCTTCACCCCTGGATGATGGCGGACGTTTTCATCATTGGCGCCCTCGTCAGCCTGATCAAGGTAGCCGGCATGGCAGAGGTCTCTCTTGGCCTCGCTTTCTGGGCGTTCTGCTGCTTTGCCTTGCTGTTGTTGCTGACCACCCAATCACTGGACGCTGACTGGATGTGGTTCTCGCTGGCGGGTGAGCCCACCGCTCCGGAAGGCGCTGTCACAGGCGCCAGGGCCTCGCCACAGGGACTGACCGGTTGCCCTACCTGTGGGCTGGTCAATCGCCTGAATGCCGACGGCAATGGTCGTTGCCGACGCTGCAACGAACGGCTACATGACCGCCTGCCGCATAGCCTTCAGCGCACCTGGGCCCTGCTGGTGGCAGCGGCTGTGCTCTACCTGCCCGCCAATATCTATCCCATCATGATCACCACCTCCTTCGGTGATACCGAACCCTCGACCATTATCGGTGGTGTCATCACCCTGTGGCAGCATGGTTCCTACCCGATTGCGGCCATCATCTTTATCGCCAGTGTCGTGGTCCCCGTCAGCAAGCTGATCGCGATGGCCTGGCTGTGCCTGCAGGTGCCTCGCAGCAGCGACCTGCATGGCGTCGCCCGCACCCGCCTGTATCGTGTTACCGAGTTCGTCGGACGCTGGTCGATGGTCGATGTGTTCGTGGTGGCCATTCTGGTAGCCCTGATTCGCGCCGACAACTTGATGTCTATTGCGCCAGGCGCGGCGGCCCTGGCCTTCGGCGCGGTCGTGGTGCTGACCATGCTGGCGGCCATGGCCTTCGACCCGCGGCTGATCTGGGATCCACCTCTCCCCCGCCACAGCCGTTCCAACGATACGTCGCCTTCTTATTCTGATCACAAGGACGTTGCCCATGACCGCTGAGTCTCATGGCCAGGACACGCCGACTACCCGTGCCACCATCAGTCGCCACTCGCGGCTTTCACCGATCTGGATCGTGCCGATCGTCGCGATGCTGATCGGCCTTTGGCTTCTCTATGACGATTACGCAAGCAGCGGCCCGCAGATCACCCTGATCATGAGCAACGCCGAAGGCATCGAAGCCGGTAGCACCCTCATCAAGACCCGTAACGTCGAGATTGGGCGTGTCGAGGAGGTTAGGCTGTCCAACGATCTGAGCCACATCCGCGTGATCGCGAGAATGAGCCCTGACGTAGAGCCCATGCTGGTCGAAGACACCCGTTTCTGGGTCGTCAAGCCGCGTATCGGCCGGGAGGGCATCAGCGGTCTCAACACCGTGTTATCCGGGGCCTACATCCAGCTGCAACCCGGCAACAGTGAAGAGTCGAGCGATAGTTTCGATGTGCTCGAGCAGCCGCCGGTAGCCCCCGCCGATGCCAAGGGCATCCGTGTCAACCTGGTGGGCCAGCTCGGTAATTCCCTGAGTGTCGGCGACCCTGTGACCTACCACGGCTTCACTGTCGGGCGCGTCGAAGAGGCTCGCTTCGACCCCGAGACACGGCGTATGCGCCATCGCGCCTTTATCGAAAAACCCTACGATGTGCTGGTCACCGACAGTACCCGCTTCTGGCCCGCCAGCGGAATCGACTTGAAGCTCGATTCCGAAGGGGTGAGCGTCAACGTCGAGTCTCTGGAAGCCCTGCTCGGCGGTGGCGTGACCTTCGGGGTACCCGAGGATGTTCCGCTTGGCCAACCCGTGAGTGAAGACACCACCTTTACGCTTTACGAAGATGCCGAAAATGCCCGGCAAGGGACCTTCAACCGCTATCTGGAGTATGTCCTGTTGGTCGATGACACCGTCCGCGGTCTTTCAAAGGGCGCCCCGGTGGAATTCCGCGGCGTGCGCGTCGGCACCGTGGCAAGCGTTCCCTGGGAGTTCAGTATCGACCAGCGTTCGCGCCGTGCTGGCTTCGCCATTCCGGTGTTGATCCGCATCGAGCCGCAGCGCCTGGGCGAAAACCTCGAGGACATGGATCTCGAGACCTGGCGGGCACGCTTCGAAGGCTGGTTCGAAAACGGCCTGCGGGCCTCGCTCAAGGCCGGCAATCTGCTGACCGGCGCGCTCTATGTCGATCTCAATTTCCAGCAACCGGCCAGCTCACCGTATCTGGCTAACAGCTATCAAAACCGCCCGGTGTTTCCGACCACCGCAGCGGGCCTTGCCCAGATCGAACAAAAGGTCTCGAGCCTGCTCGACAAGCTCAACGGTCTCGAGGTCGAGCCGGTGCTCGACGGTCTGAACCGCAACCTGGCCGCCTCCCAGGCCACGCTTGAAGAAGTGCAGGAACTGACCGCAAGCGTGAAGGCATTGACCGATAACCCCGACACCCAGAACCTGCCGGGCACGCTTACCGCGACGCTTGAGGACTTAAGGGTCACCTTGAAAGGCATGTCGCCTGGCTCGACGGCCTACGATGAGCTAACCGAGAGCCTCGAGCGCTTTGATGCGCTGATGCGAGACCTGGAACCCGTTGCCAAGACCCTGAGCGAGCAACCCAATGCCTTGATCTTTGATCGCCCTCGCGGCGAAGATCCTCAACCGCGAGCGCCGCGATGAACGTCGAGGAGAGCCCGATGAATGTAATCCGCCCCCTGGCCCTGTTGATGCTGCTGAGCTTGTTTGCCGGCTGTGCCACCAACGCCGCACCAACTCGTCACTATGGTCTGCCAGACGATCAGGTGGCGGCCAGTGAAAGAGACATCAGCGAGACGACCGCCTCTGAGGGCGAACACTTCCTGGTTGTTCGCCCCCTTGATCTGGCAAGCTTTCTCGAACAACCAGGCATCGTGCTGCAGCTCGACGACATCACCTTGAACCCCGCGCGGGACCACCTCTGGGCCGAGGAGCTCGGCCCTATGCTCGAACGGGGTCTGCGTCGCCGTCTCTCACACCGTCTACCGCAGACTCGCGTCATGTCAGAAAACAACCCCGCAGCTCCGCCCAGAGCAATGACCCTGAGACTGGAACTCGCGAGCTTTCAGGGCCGCTATGATGGACAGGCCGTGGCCGCCGGCCAGTGGCAGCTGCGCGATGCCGAAGGCAAGCTGTTGACGCTTGATACCTTCGATGTCGATACACCGCTGGATGCCGATGGCTACCCGGCCTTGGTGCGAGCGCTGGGGCAGAGTTGGGACGAGTTGGCCAGCCGTCTGGCCAAGCGCATCCGCACGTTGCGGTGACCCCCAGGGGGCCATAAAGCTGCGCCCAGCTGATTTTTCTGTCATCATGCGCATCCGCGGCACTTTATGGTCCCTCCTGCCGCGTCTGTCACCGATTTTTCCTCATGTCACCGCCCGGGACTCGCGCCACCTCTTCGGCGAGCGGCGGTAGCGTGTTATCCGGAGTTTGCATGAGCTTTTCCGACCTTGGCCTGCGTAGCGAACTGCTGCGCGCCGTCGAAGAACAAGGCTATACCGTTCCTACCCCCATCCAGCGCCAGGCCATTCCGGCCGTACTCAAGGGGGAGGATCTCCTTGCCAGTGCCCAGACCGGCACCGGCAAGACCGCTGGTTTCACGCTGCCATTGCTGCAGCGTCTCGCCGATGGTCCGCGCCCCAAGGCGCGCCAGATTCGTGCGCTGGTACTCACGCCCACCCGTGAGCTCGCCGCCCAGATCGGTGAAAACGTCACCGGCTATGGCCGCCACCTGAAGCTGACCTCCAAGGTCATCTTCGGCGGCGTCGGCCAACAGCCCCAGGTGGATGCCATCCGCCCGGGCCTCGATATCCTGGTTGCCACACCGGGTCGCCTGCTGGACCTGCATCAGCAGCGCCACATCGACCTGTCCCAGATCGAGACCCTGGTGCTCGATGAAGCCGACCGCATGCTCGACATGGGCTTCATCCACGACATCAAGAAACTGCTGCGGCTGATGCCGGCGAAGCGGCAGAACCTGCTGTTCTCGGCGACCTTCTCCAACGAGATCCAGACCCTCGCCAATCAGCTGCTCGACAAGCCGACCATGATCGAGGTGGCTCGCCGCAACACCACCGCCGAGACTGTCGATCAGGTGATCTACAAGGTTGACCGCGAGAAGAAACGTGAACTGCTGGCCCACCTGATTACCGAGCATCAGTGGTACCAGGTACTGGTCTTTACCCGCACGAAACATGGTGCCAATCGCCTGGCCGAACAGCTGTCCAAGCAGAATATTCCGTCCATGGCGATCCACGGCAACAAGAGTCAGTCCGCGCGCACCAAGGCATTGGCGGCTTTCAAGTCGGGCGACCTGCAAGTGCTGGTGGCTACCGACATCGCCGCTCGCGGTCTGGACATCAGCGAGCTGCCACATGTCGTCAACTTCGAACTGCCCAACGTGGCCGAGGATTACGTCCACCGCATCGGCCGCACCGGCCGGGCCGGCAGCGAGGGCCAGGCCGTGTCATTGGTCTGCGTCGACGAGCACGGCTTGCTCAAGGGCATCGAGCGGCTGATCAAGCGTGATCTCGAGAAGCGCATTGAACCGGGCTTCGAGCCAGACCCCAATGCCAAACCGGAGCCGATCGAGAACGGTCGCGGTAAAAGCGGCGGCCGCGGCGGTAACGGTCGCAATGGCGGTGGAAATACGAGCGGCAACGGCCGTGGAGGCAACGGCCAGCGTCGCCAGGGCGACACCTCGTCGCGCCAGGGTGACGATGCTCGCGCCCCTCGCCGCCGCGCTAAACGCCCCCAGCAGGCCTGATCGCTGCAGGCGCTTGAGCCCGCAGCGTGCCTCGCAAGGTGAGTCCTTAAGGGCAACCCCGATGTCGCCGCTGGCGACATCGTTTCGACAAGACGACGCAAGGATGCGTTTTAGCATAAAAATGAGAAGGAATCTCATGTTTAACTGGATGGATCGTCGATTCCCTTCGGTCTGGGCCATCAAGCAGCTTGATGCCAACGTGTTACACCTTTGCGGTCGCGGCGAAGCCACTGGCCCGGGTAGCGCCCGAAAACGCCGAAAGGAACTCGCCGAGGACCGTTATCAGGGGCCCATTCGCCTCGAACATTCTGGCATGGATCTGCATGCCGGCCTGTTCGAGGCCCTGGTTCTCATCGACGATCTCGTGTGGCTCGATGAGTGCCATGTTCGCTGGAAAGATCAGCGGTGGTGCGTTGCTTGGGTTCCACAACGCTGCTGGACGTATCAAGGGCCCCTGACCCTTGAGGCGTCGATGGGCTCTGGTGAGCATTTCACCAGTACCGAAGATGTCAGCGCCATCCGCGCGAAAGCCAGCGCCCCGGCCTCCCCCGTCCCCTCAAGCCACTGGTGGGACCTTGCTGCCCTTGGCGACGAGCAGCGCCGCTTCGATTACACCTCGCCCCCAGATTTGCATCGACTCAGCGCAAACACTCAAAAACGCTGAAGCATTCTCGTTCAGACCCTATTTGAACCGTCGGCGAGAGAGGTCAAAACAAGGCAAGAGCCGATAACCGTCATGCCCAACACTCTCCATAACCGCTCATCGCTGCTGGGTTTTCTGCTACTGATGATGCTGGTCGGCATTAACTTGCGCCCGGCTCTGTCATCACTTGCGCCTGTGCTTGCCCGTATCCAGGCGGACACCGGACTTTCGCCTACCAGCATCGGGGCCCTGACCACCCTGCCCGTCATCTGCCTGGGACTTTTTGCTCCGTTAGCGCCTTGGCTTGCCAAGCGTGTCGGTCCCGAGCGCGCCCTGTCTCTGGCATTGCTGATGCTTGCGATAGCGCTCGCACTGAGAGCCTTCGATGCTATCGGACTGTTGTTTCTGGGTACCCTGCTGGCAGGTGGCGCGATTGGTATCGCCGGAAGCCTGTTACCCGCCTTGGTCAAGCGTGAGCTGCCCAAGGGCGCGGACCTGATGACGGGTGTCTACACCATGGCGCTATGCCTGGGTGGCGGGCTTGGGGCCGGTGTCAGTGTTCCGCTGGCCAATGCCCTGGGCAGCTGGCGCCTGGCGCTGGGCAGCTGGGCGCTGATAGCCGTCTTGGCACTGATTGGCTGGCGATGGCGCATGCCGCACCCCTGGCCGGCAGACAACGGCCTCGCCACCCCCATGCCCAAGGCCCGGCTGCTGAAAAGCCCTCTGGCTTGGCAGGTCACGCTGCTGATGGGCTCGATGTCATCGCTTGCCTATATCGTCTTCGGCTGGCTACCTGTGTTGCTCCAGCGTAGGGGACTGGGTGAAGAGGAGGCCGGCTGGTTGCTGGCCATGTCAGTAATGTTTCAACTCGTCTCGGCCCTCGCCGCCCCCTGGCTGGCCCGCCTCAGCCGCGACCAGCGTCCCGCCCTGCTTCTGATGCTTCTACTCAATGGAGCCGGCATGATGGTGCTGTTGCTGGGCCCGCTCGAGTACCGGTGGCCCGGTGTAGTCTTGCTGGGTCTGGGCCAGGGGGGCTGTTTCAGCATCGCACTGACGCTAATGGTGCTGCGCAGCGGCAACTCGCGTCTTGCCGGTAAACTGTCCGGCATGGCTCAGGGCATTGGCTACTGCCTGGCAGCGATGGGTCCCTTGGGTATCGGTATCATGCTGGATCGTGGCGCCACCCTGCCCGAGGTCTGCCTGATGCTGGGCGCCATCCTGATGCTTGCGGTGATTTTCACCCTGTTCGCCGGGCGAAATCGTCGCCTTGACTTCAATGAGGCCGGCCAGCTAACGATCCAGCATTACTGAAGGTGTCATTCCATTCAGGACGGGGCACCCGCAACAGCAAAGGCCGCCGAGCATGCTTGGCGGCCTTTTTCATGATCACAACAGACCAATAACGCGACACTACCCTGCCATCGAAAACTCACCGCCCTGCTCCACTGCCCGCTGATACGCCGGGCGCTTGCGCATGCGCGCCAGCAAGTCAGTCAGCCGGGGGTAGGCCGCGAGCCGGCCCTGCCCCTCCAGGGCCAGCAGCGGAAAACTCATCTGGATATCGGCGCCGCTGAAAGCCTCCCCTGCCAGCCAGGCATGTTCACCACAGGCGTCTTCCCAGAAAGAAAGCAGGTCCTGGATCTGCGGGTCGAGAAACTTGGCCTTCACCCCGCTGGCTAGAAGCCGCGCGATGGGACGAATCAAGGCCGGCACCGGCGGCTTGTCGAGGCGCGAAAACACCAGGGACATCACCAACGGCGGCATCGCCGAGCCCTCGGCATGGTGCAACCAGAAGCGGTAGCGCCGACGCTCTGCGGTACCGGCAGCGGGCAGCAACTGGCCGCCGTCGAATTTCTCGAGCAGATACTCGATGATCGCCCCGGATTCGGCTACCACGTCGTCGCTTTCAGTATCGACGATCACCGGCGACTTGCCCAGCGGATGAACCTGCTTGAGCGATGCCGGGGCCAGCATGGTCTTGGGATCACGTCGATAGGTAATCACCTTGTAGGCGACGGAAAGCTCCTCAAGCAACCAGATCACTCGCTGGGAGCGAGAGTTCTCCAGGTGGTGCACTTCGATCATCGTTGCCTCCTGACAGGCGAATAGGCGTCATTGCAGATATGCTCGATTTCGAACGTGGCGCGTCAAACAACCGTTCCAGAAGCCTACCAGCTCCTGCCAAGGTCGTCTTTCAGTCTCTGGTCCGCCGACTAGACTCAAGAAAGGCGATTGGCGCTTTGAACGACGCCCCTCGAGCACAACATTGATCACAAGGAGGGTTCTCGATGGCCAAGGTGCTAGTAGTGGATGACGAGCCGAACATCCTCCTGTCGCTAGAGTTTCTGATGCAGCAGGCAGGATTCGAAGTGATCACGGTCGAGGATGGCGAGAGCGCCCTTTCCCGGATAGCCGAGGCGCCGCCGGATCTCGTGCTGCTCGACATCAGCCTGCCCGGCATCAGCGGCTTCGATGTTCTTGAGCGGCTGCGTGCCGACACGGCCACATCACGCCTGCCGATCATCATGCTCACCGCTCACGGCCGGGAGGTGGAACGTGAGAAGGGGCTGGCACTCGGCGCCGATGACTACATTACCAAGCCCTTTTCGACACAAGCGCTGGTCGACAAGGTCAAGGTCCTGCTCGATGAGGCCGCATCATGACGTCCAAGGCGGGGCCACCCAAGCGCCAGCGCCTGATCGGCGCATGGTTGCTGATCAGTGGTCTGAGCCTGTTCGGCGGCGCTTTCCTGGCGCTGTGGCTTCAGAGCCGACTGGCCCCACTAGGCCTTGAGCGCATTGCTCTGTGGGGGGGATGCCTGGCCGCGGCCAGCCTGGTGTTTGTGCTGGGCCTGATCCTTGAACGTCAGCTCTTTGCCCCGTTGCGCCACCTTCAGGTGCAGGTGGCACGCATGGTGGCTAACCCCGATGCCCGCGATGACTATCGCCCCGAAGGCTGGCTAAGCGGTCTGGGGCCGGATCTCATTAGGCTTCGCGAACACTGGCGACAGGACCGCTCGCAGCTGGCCGGCGCCCATGCCGAAGGTGCCCGCGGCGCGGCCCGCATACGTCAGGAACTCGAAGCATTATTGCAGGTGCTTGAGACCCCAGTGCTGCTCTGCGATCGTCATCGCCGCCTTCTGCTCTTCAATCATGCCGCCGAGGCGCTGTTTGCCGACCACCCAGGCCTTGGGCTTGGTAAGCGACTGGATGGCCTGTTCAACCTTGCCAGCCTGTCGGAGGCCATCGACCGCCTACCCGCCGACGGCGCACCTAGAGAACTGTTGATCCCGCTGGATGACCGCTGGCTTCATGGCAACCTGCGCCGGGTACCCAACAGCGATCACGAGACCCTGATTACCCTCACCGACAGCACCGCTGCCTGGCACTGCGAGATGGGCACCCGAGCACGCCTCACCGAGTGCCTGACGACCGTGCGCCGCCACGGTGCCAGCCTGTCCAGTGCCGCCGAGGCCCTGAGCCAGCTGAGACCGGCCTGCGAGGCATCAGACTCCACTACGGAACCAGACCCGGCGCTAAGCAAGCGTCTCGGGGACATCATCGACGAAGAGAGCCAAGCGCTCGGTAAGGAAGTCGACTGCCTTGGGGAGGCCCTCGAGGCCCTTCAACGCCAGGGCGAACGGCTCGCGCCTCTCTGGTCGAACGATCTGTGGCAGGCCCTCAATGACCACCTGACCAGTACGCCGCTGGTGTTGACTCCGATCGGCATGCCGGCCTGGTTCAAGGCCGATGCCCCCGCCCTGCTGGTGATGCTTGAAGCGCTGGCCACTCGCCTTGGTGACCTGACCGGTGTCTACCACCTGGACGCCGAGGTGTGCCTGGGCAACAAGCGTGTCTACCTGGACCTGATCTGGCTGGGCAAGCCACTGAGCCAGCAACAGCTTTCAAGTTGGAAATCCCTGCGCCTCCAGGCCCTACCGCTTTCACCCAGCATCGAGAACCTGCTCAATCAACATGCCAGCGACATCTGGAGCCTTCAGGACAACGATGGCCGCCATGCAAGGTTGCGCCTGCCTCTGCCGGCCGTCGACCGGGTCGGTGCACCCCTCACCCGCTTGCCGCCACGTCCGGAGTTCCACGACTTCGGTATTGCCGACCTGCCGCCTCCCGACGCCGAGTTGGCCGCCTGCCCGCTGGCCAAACTCGAAATAGTGGCCTTCGATACCGAAACCACTGGGCTTGCCCTGCGACAGGGCGACCAGGTAATCAGCATCGGGGCATGCCGAATCGTCAACGGTCGACTGCTGGCTGACGATACCTTCGACGTACGCGTCGATCCGGGCCGACCGATTCCGCCGGCCAGCACTGCCATTCACGGTCTGACCGATGCCGACGTGCGGGGCACACCTCCCTTGAGCCAGGCATTGCCGCGCTTTCGCGACTATCTGGGTGATGCGGTCATACTGGCCCACAATGCCGCCTTCGACCTGCTGGCATTGCAGCCCCCGGGGGCCGGCATCACGCTCGACATGCCAGTCCTCGATACCCTGCTGCTCTCGCGTGCCCTGGACCCTTCTATCGATGGCCATGACCTCGACAGTCTGGCCAGCCGCTACGCTTTGAGTTTCGCCGAAGGCGCTCGCCACACCGCGCTTGGTGATGCCAGGGTCACCGCCGAATTGTGGCTTGCCATGCGAACACGCCTGGAAGCACGCGGTATTCATACGCTGACCGATGCCCTGGCGTTGCAATCAAGCGCCCTTGACCGAGAGGACGCCAGCGCATGTTGAAGCCGCGTCGCGCCCAACGCCTGGTAGCGCTAGTCATACTGGCCGCCTTGTTATTCACGCCACCCCTGATCCTGCTCGCCGATAAGTCAGTCGACGGCGGCCTTTCCTGGCTCGCTGCCTACCTGTTCGTGTCATGGGCGCTGGTCATCGGGCTGGCCGCCTGGCTTCTGGAGCGAGTGCCAGAGGATTGAGCGTTATACATGGAGACCCTCGATATGGGCGCTGAAGTGGGCGTGCTCGTGGCGGCGTTCGGTTACCTGGCGCTGCTGTTCGTGATCGCTGCCTGGGGCGACCGCCGCGCCGAGCAGGGCCGCTCGGTGATCGCTTCGCCTCTCGTTTATACCCTGTCGATTGCTGTCTATTGTACCGCCTGGACCTTCTACGGCAGTGTCGGTCGCGCCGCCGAGGCCGGCCCCAGCTTCCTGCTGATCTACCTGGGACCGACGCTTGCCATGCTGTCCGGCCCACTGATCATTCGCAAGATGATTCGCATTGCCCGGGCCCAGCGCATCACCTCGATCGCCGACTTCATCAGCGCCCGCTACGGAAAGAGCAGTCGGCTGGGTGCGCTGGTGGCATTGATCGCTTTGATCGGTATCACCCCCTACATTGCGCTTCAACTCAAGGCCATTACCGTGAGCCATGCGGTGCTGATGGACTATCCCGCCGCCCCTGGCGGACCAACATCGGCGGCGGGCTTTCTGAGTGACAAGTCCTTCTGGGTCGCCTTGGTGCTGGCCGTTTTCATCATGCTCTTCGGGACTCGGCATCTGGATGCCAGCGAACGTCATGAAGGCATGGTGGCCGCGATCGCCGTGGAGTCACTGGTCAAGTTGATCGCCTTCCTGACGGTGGGGCTTTTCACCGTTTTCGTTCTCTTCGAGGGCCCGGTCGACCTATTCACCCGAGCCGCCTCACAACCACAGTTGCAGAACGCACTGAGCCTCTCAGCGGTACCGGGAGGAGCGCTCGGTTGGGTCAGCACCCTATTGCTGGCCTTCCTGGCTTTCTTCACCCTGCCTCGCCAGTTTCAGGTTCTGGTGGTCGAAAACGTCGACGAGCGCCACCTGACAAGAGCCAGCTGGCTGTTTCCCCTCTACCTGCTGGTCATCAACCTGATGGTGATTCCGATTGCCCTGGCCGGCCTACTACTGATGGGGAGCGGTGGTGATCCGGACAGTTTCGTATTGACCCTACCGCTGTCCGCCGGCCGCGAGGGCCTATCGCTATTTGTCTTCATCGGCGGTCTGTCGGCAGCCACCGGCATGGTCATCGTCGAGACCATTGCACTCTCGACCATGGTCAGTAATCAGCTTGTCATGCCGCTGTTGCTGCGGACAACGAAGCGTTACCAGGGCCTGCACAGCGACCTCTCTGCCTGGTTGCTTGGCATTCGCCGTGGCGCCATCGCCCTGATTCTGATGATGGGCTATCTCTACCATGCCCTGATTGGCGACTCCTACAGCCTGGTGACTATCGGGCTGGTCTCCTTCGCGGCCGTCAGCCAGTTTGCTCCCGCCCTGCTGCTTGGGCTCTACTGGCGAGGCGCCTGCGGCCTTGGCGCCGGGCTCGGCATGCTTGCCGGCATAGCGGTCTGGAGCTACACCCTGCTGCTGCCCGGCTTCGCCCAGTCGGGCTGGTTGCCCCTCAGTTTTCTCGAGGAAGGCCTTTTCGGACAGGCCTGGCTACGTCCCTATGCGCTATTTGGTCTCGACGGCCTGGATATCTATAGCCACTCGCTGCTGTGGAGCCTCATGGCCAACATCGGCGTGCTGGTTGGCCTCTCGCTGTTCACCCGCCAGAGCCATCTTGAGCAGACGCAGGCAGCGCTCTTCGCCGATGCACTGACGGAAGGCGTTGATACCCCTCCTCTATGGCAAGGCCAAACCACTCGAGGCGCTCTGCATGACTTGCTCAGACGCTATCTGGGCGCGGCCGCTACCGCACGGGTACTGGCCAAGGCGGATGCCCCGAATCACCACCACCGCATTGAGGCCAGCACCGCCTATGGTATCGGCTCAGCAGAGAGCGGCATGGAGGAATCGGCTTCGCCGCAACTGATCGCCCGGGCCGAACAAGCCCTCGCGGGTGCGCTTGGCAGCGCTTCGGCCAGGCTCTTGATCACATCCGTAGTGCGCGGCGAGGCGCTGGATATGGAGGCCGTGTTAAGCATCCTCGATACCACGTCTCAGGCACTCGAGTACAACCGCCGTCTGGAGCAAAAATCCCGAGAGCTCGCGCGCATCGGCGAGGAGCTGCGCGACGCCAATGAACGTCTTCGTGAACTCGACCGGCTCAAGGATGAATTCGTCGCCATGGTCAGCCACGAACTGCGCACACCATTGACGTCGATCCGGGCCTTCGCCGAAATCCTGCGCGATAGCCAGGACATGCCTGAGGCCAAGCGCACTCAATTCCTTGAGGTGGTGGTGCTCGAAAGCCAGCGTCTGTCGCGACTCATCGAGGAGATGCTCGACCTGGCCCGACTAGAATCCGGACGCCTGACACTGCATCCACAACCTCTGGAAATGGTCGCCCTCACCCGCCAGAGCCTGGCTGCCGTGCAGCACCCGATCGAGGAGCGTGGCGTTAAGCTCAAGGCGATCATCGATCTCGATGAGGCGTGGGTGATAGGTGATTCCGATCGCCTTGAACAGGTGATCATCAATCTGATCGACAATGCCGCCAAGTTTGCCGCCGACGCGTCGCCCGTCGTGTTATTGAGACTGGAGCACCATCAGGGACATGTTCGGCTGAGCCTCGAGGACAATGGTCTCGGTATTGCCTCGGAGGATCGCGAGCGCGTCTTCGAGAAGTTTCACCAGCTTGAGCAACACAGTACCGCCAGCGGACAAAGCCGTGGACGCCCCAGGGGCAGCGGCCTTGGACTACCGATTAGCCGCGGCATCGTGGTGCAGTTAGGTGGACGGCTGTGGGTCGAGGACGCGACCACCCTGAGTGGTGCCAACCTGATCATGGAACTGCCCGATGCACCTCAGGATAAGGTCATGCCGGTCACCGAGACACCCTCGCAGCCAAATGGCTAAGTAGCTAACAACGCAAGTGGTTAAAAGCCAACAGGCCTGGAAGCAGCAGCGAGACATGGCCTAGAGACATGGCCTAGAAACATGGCCTAGCGCGACGAGCCACCTGCCCCGGCCCTGGCTCTCCCCATCAGGCGACGAATGGCCTTCAGGTCGAGACGCAACAACGTCCGCTCGTCCTCATTGAGCTCGTCAAGCACAATCCAGTTGTCAGCAAGGCCACCCGCGCCGAGGCGGCGATGTTGGGTTGTCAGCAGCAATGCCTGCAATCGACTCATGGCCGTGTGCAAGGTCAGCGCCTCTTCGCACTGGAGCGCCCCAGCACTGACCAATTCTGTAAGTCGCAGGCGCGTGTCGACACTGCGACAACCATGCAATACGCACAGCAGCCGAACAGCACTCGCAAGGGGCATCAGCCCTTGGCGCTTGAGGTTCAGGGCGCCATGCTGGGGCGCTTCCTTGTCATCACCATGCAACCGTCCGAGCCGATCCAGGGCCACCGGCGTCTCCGCAAGCAGACTTGCCATCTCGTCGAGAAAGCCGCCGGCTCGCTTCAACCGGTTCAAGGCCCGGTCTCGCAGCGCAATGGCCAGGGTTTCATCGCCGTAAACCGGTGCGAAGTCCAGCAAGATATTGGTCTGCTGGACCCGCTTGACCCGGCGCTCTGCACTCCAGATAGCCAGTTGAGCGTCCCATTCACAGAGACGCTTGCGCCACATTGGAAAGCGCGCCATGACGTGACCCTGACAAAGGGGCAAACCAGCACTGGCCAAGCGGTCGGTAAAGCGCTCGCCAAACGCCTGGAAATAGCCGTCAATCTGGGTATGCAGGGCATCCGGGTAATCGGCAATGATCATGGCATTGTCCTGATCCGGGGCTAACAAGCTCTCATGGCGGGCCACGGAGCCAAGCACCAGCACGCAGAATGGTCGGGGAGGCGGCCCCCAACCAGACGCTTGCATCTCATCGAGCGACATGGCGATGGCTTGCCGATAGAGCCCCTGATCGTGATCGCTGATCATCTGACTGATGCGCCAGGCCGGCAGATCCAGGCGCGTAAGCGCATCTACCAGGTCACACTGCCAGGCTCTGGCCGCCGCTAGGCTAGGGGTAGGTCCCAACCTCCCCAAGGCATCAGCCAGCGGCGCCAATAAGGGTGACAAACTGGCAGGATCCGGGAGAGCGCCGCCGGTAAAAAGCGTCCGCCAGGGCGAGTGTCGGTATAGGAGACGCATAGGGACTCCATTGCAGCGGTCCTGACCTCAAGTGTAGGCCAGGCTTGACCTCGCTCTTGGTTCAATGACGTGGTGAACAACTCTCGTGGCTACTACTCGCGGCTCCTACTCGTGACTCCTCCAGAAACGACGATGCCGCTGCCTTTGGGCAGCGGCATCGAAGCGATCACCGTAAAACGGTTGCAGTGGGGCGTCAGCGCGGCGTGAACATGTCGTCACCGACATCGTCGATAAACCGCTCAGCCTTGCGCACCATCAGTTCGTCGCAGGCTTCGCGCCCCGATACCACGTCAGAGCGCTCGAAGCGGTGCTCAAGGGTCTCGCCACCGGCCACCGGCTTGCGAATATAACCGCTGACTCGATACTGGCCACCAGTGTCGTGGGGGTCTGACACAATCAGATAGCCCCGATACTCGACTGGCTCGGCCTCACGAGATTTGGCGACATCTCCCGCGCCAAATAGCCCGGGGAAGAGTTTCTTAAGCATGCTGCCTCCTTTTCACTGCACCGAATCAGGGCCGGTCAAGCGCCCTGGCGGTGGACCTCAGCTCTGGTCGCGCCCCTTGCCGGCAGCGATGCGCAGACGCAGTGCATTGAGCTTGATGAAGCCTTCTGCATCTTTTTGATCGTAAGCACCGGCGTCATCCTCGAAGGTCGCGATGGACTCATCGAACAGTGACTGGTCGGATTTGCGGCCGACGACAATGGCATTGCCCTTGTAGAGCTTGAGGCGTACCACACCGGACACATCCTTCTGTGTCTCGTCGATAGCGGCCTGCAGCATCTTGCGCTCCGGGCTCCACCAGTAGCCGTTGTAGATGACCTCGGCGTACTTGGGCATCAGCTCGTCCTTGAGGTGGGCCGCTTCGCGGTCCAGGGTCAGAGACTCGATGGCGCGGTGGGCACGCAGCATGATGGTGCCGCCCGGTGTTTCATAGCAGCCACGAGACTTCATGCCGACGTAACGATTCTCGACGATGTCGAGACGGCCGATCCCATTGTCGCCGCCCATCTTGTTGAGCTTGGAAAGCACCTCATGCGGTTTGAGGGGCTCACCGTCGATGGCGACGATATCGCCCTGCTCATAGGTCAGCTCAATGTAGGTCGGGGTATCCGGTGCAGCTTCCGGTGAAACGCTCCAGCGCCACATGTCCTCTTCTGCTTCTTCCCACGGATCCTCGAGATTGCCGCCTTCGTAGGAAATATGCAGCAGGTTGGCGTCCATGGAATACGGCGACTTCTTCTTGCTGGTAGAGAAATCGACCGGAATCTGGTGCTGCTCGCAATAAGCCATCAGCTTCTCGCGAGAGTTGAGGTCCCACTCGCGCCACGGCGCGATAACCTTGACGCCCGGCTTCAGCGCGTAGGCGCCGAGCTCGAAGCGCACCTGGTCATTGCCCTTGCCGGTCGCCCCATGGGAGATGGCGTCGGCACCGGTCTGGTTGGCAATATCGATCAGGCGCTTGGCGATCAGCGGGCGAGCGATGGAGGTACCCAGCAGGTACTCACCTTCGTAGATGGTGTTGGCACGAAACATCGGATAGACGTAATCGCGCACGTACTCTTCGCGCAGGTCCTCGATATAGATTTCCTTTACGCCAAGCGCCTCTGCCTTGGCACGCGCGGGCTCGACTTCCTCGCCCTGGCCGATGTCGGCCGTGAAGGTTACCACCTCACAGTCGTAGGTCTCCTGCAACCATTTGACGATAACGGACGTGTCCAGGCCGCCGGAATAGGCGAGAACGACCTTTTTGACATCGGACATTCTGGGCTCCTTCGCTTGTTGTGTGCTGAGGCACGACACCGGGGCATCGTGGCCAATAACATCGTGAGGTAGGCACCAAGTATAGCGCTGATGAGCGTCCGAGAATACCGCCGGGGCGGGGCGCATGGCCGACAAAGATGGTAGACTCTCGCGCATTCGTCAGCCGATGCCGACGCAGATTTTCATTTTTGGTAAGGGAGAGGTGCATGAGCGAGGCGAGCGCCCACGGTCTGATGGCTCAGCGATTTCGCAGCTTTCTGCCGGTAGTGGTGGACCTGGAAACAGGTGGCTTCGATGCCAAGGGTGATGCGATCCTCGAGATCGCCGCCGTAACGCTGAGCATGGACCCGGATGGCAATCTGATTCCGGACGCGACCTATGCCTTCCACGTCACTCCCTTCGAAGGAGCCAACGTCGAACAGTCGGCGCTTGATTTCACCGGCATCAATCTCAATGATCCGCTTCGCAAGCGGGTTGCGCTGAGCGAGTCGGAGGCCATGAATGAAGTGTTCCGGCCCGTGCGCAAGGCCATCAAGGCGCATAACTGCACCCGCGCGATACTCGTGGGTCATAACGCAGCCTTCGACCACGGCTTCGTCAATGCGGCCGTCAGCCGCTGCAATATCAAGCGCAACCCCTTTCATCCGTTCTCGAGTTTCGACACCGCAAGCCTGTCGGGCCTGGTCTACGGCCAGACCGTCCTGGCGCGCGCCTGCCGCGCCGCCGGCATCGAGTTTGACAACACCGAGGCTCATTCGGCCCGCTACGATACCGAGCGCACCGCTGAGTTGTTCTGCTCGATCGTCAACCGATTCAAGGATCTAGGCGGCTGGAACCTGGCCCAGCGTGAACAGGGTATGGACGAGCTCTAGCTCTGCAACAGTCCATGACATGGCTTGCGCATAGGCCGTGGCATGGACCATATCCATAGAAAAATAGCCACAGAGAAGGTTCCACGCATTGAAAAGCCCCGTCAGCTTGGCTGGCGGGGCTTTCTTATGCCGAGGTGCTAGTGCCGCGAACGGCTCAAGCAAGATATCTTACTGGCTGCCACCTTCTTCATTGGCCTTGGCACGCTCACCGGCCGCCTTGACCAGTGTCTCGAGCTCGCCGTTCTGGTGCATTTCCACCACGATGTCGCAGCCACCGACCAGCTCGCCTTCGACCCACAGTTGCGGGAACGTCGGCCAGCTAGCGACTTTGGGAAGCTCGGCACGGATATCCGGGTTGTCGAGCACGTTGACAAAGGCAAAGCGCTCACCGCAGGACATCAGGGCCTGAACGGTCTGTGCAGAGAAACCACACTGCGGCAGTTGGGGGGTGCCCTTCATGTAAATCAGGATCGGGTTTTCGCTGATCTGCTGCTGGATGTTCTCGACTGTCGTGCTCATGAAGAATTCCTTCTGGATCTATGCTAGGTGTCATCACCATTCTACTGATGGTGGCTGGACGAATATAGTCCTGACAACGACTCACCCTCGCTTGCGCGTTGCGTGATACAAAGCGCCTGGCTAGGATGGCTGTTTTGCGCGCGGAGTAACCTCATGGCGACACGCCATTTCCTGACCCTGCTAGACCTCTCTCCCGAGGAGCTGACGCATCTGGTGCGTCGCGCCATTTCCATCAAGAATGGCCTCAAGACTCACGGCCCCACCTACACGCCGTTCGCCAACCGCACCTTGGCGATGATCTTCGAGAAATCCTCGACCCGCACCCGAGTGTCTTTCGAGACGGCCATGGCGCAATTCGGCGGTCATGCCCTCTTCCTGTCGCCGCGCGACACCCAACTCGGCCGCGGCGAGCCGATCGGCGACACCGCTCGCGTGCTTTCAGAAATGGTCGATGCGGTAATGATCCGCACTTTCGCTCATTCCGGTCTCGAAGAATTTGCCGCGGCAAGCAGCGTGCCTGTCATCAATGCCTTGAGTGATGACTATCACCCCTGCCAGCTCCTGGCTGATGTCATGACCTGGAGCGAGCTGCGCGGCAATATCAGCGGCAAGACAGCCGTATGGATCGGTGACGGCAACAACATGTGCCACTCCTGGATCAATGCCGCACGGCAGTTCGACTTCAACCTGCGCGTGGTCTGCCCCGAGGGCTACGAGCCGCGCCAGGACATCCTCGAGGCCGCCGGCGAGCGGGTGACCATCCACCGCGAGCCGATGGCCGCGGTAGAAGACGCCGACCTGGTGACCACCGACGTCTGGGCCTCCATGGGCCAGGAAGAGGAACAAGCCAAACGCGAGGCCGATTTTACCGGCTTCCAGGTCACTGAAGCGATGCTCGACTTGGCCGCCCACGACGTACTCTTCTTGCACTGCTTGCCGGCACATCGTGGCGAAGAAATCAGCACCACCCTGCTGGAGGATCCCCGCGCAGTGGTCTGGCAAGAAGCCGGCAATCGCCTGCATGCCCAAAAGGCGCTGCTGGAATTTATGTTATTGGGTCGCGTCGAGAACTGAGGCGAGTGAAGGCCGGTGGCAACCTTGCGGTGTTGCCGGCCATCCTTGCCGACCGCGCCACCGACGTTAATACGTGAAAAAGATGCAGACACAAAAAAACGCCGAGAACAGCGTTCTCGGCGTTTTTAACAATTCTGATGGTGGAGCCTAGCGGGATCGAACCGCTGACCTCAACACTGCCAGTGTTGCGCTCTCCCAGCTGAGCTAAGGCCCCAATTTGCTGTACCATGATGCTCGCCACTCTCAAGAAGTGCTTATCTGCGAGCCTGCATCATCAGCAAGATCTTCAGCGGATTCCCCTGAAGACGTGACGTATATTATACAAGGGGTTAGGTTCCGTCAACTGCTTTTCGTTCCAGTATTAGCAACGACCACATCGTAAAGGCGGCCAACCTAAAGCCGCTGATCGCACAGGGTGGTCACGCTCATCGCCGACTTGAGTAAATTAATGTAATCTAATGACCTTATTCTGGCACTGCGCATTTTCCATCGATTGTGACCACCTTACGCACAAGGATACTTGGGAGGCATTTTGATCAAGGTTCTCATCGCCGATGACCATCATTTGGTTAGAACCAGCATTGCCCACCTGCTCGATGCAGAAGATGGCATCACGGTAGTGGCTGAGGCCGCCGATGGTGAAGATGCGGTTGCCAAGGCGCGTCAGCTACATCCCGATGTCGTGCTGATGGATATCCGCATGCCGGGTATAGGTGGTCTTGAGGCGACACGTAAGATTGCCAAGTCCATGGAGGACTGTCGCGTCCTCGTGCTGACGGCCTTCCTCGAGGAAACCTTCGCCCAGCGCCTGCTGGACGTGGGTGCCTGCGGCTTCATCGGCAAGGGCGCCGAAACACCAGAGATGATCCAGGCCATCCGCACGGTATTCGCCGGCAAGCGCTACGTCAGCCCCGCCATCGCCCAACGCCTGGTGCTTTCCAAGCTCGACGCCCCGGTCAATCCTTTCGACGACCTGTCACAACGCGAACTCCAAGTCGCGGTGATGATCGTCAACTGCCAGAAAGTCAGCGACATTTCGGATAGCCTCTTCCTGAGCCCGAAGACCGTCAACACCTACCGCTATCGCATTTTTGAGAAACTTGGTGTGAACTCGGACGTCGAACTGACTCACCTAGGGTTACGTCACGGGCTAGTCGACGGCTACCAGAACGACGCCTGAACCGCCTCCTCTACGGGTTCTGGTATGCTGATGCTTCACTCGTGAAGCACAATATCCCATGACTTTCGACGCCAAGCACTTTCTGAAAAACATCAGCCAATCGCCCGGCGTCTACCGCATGTTCGATGACAAGGGCGACACGCTGTACATCGGCAAGGCCAAAAGGCTGAACGCTCGCCTGGCCAGTTATTTCCGTGGCGCCCTGAATACCAAGACTCAGGCGCTCGTGGCCCGTATCGCCGATATCCAGGTGACTGTCACCCACAGTGAGACCGAGGCACTGCTA
The DNA here is from genome assembly GCF_012062845.1 of Halomonas salinarum. Classification (GTDB taxonomy): domain Bacteria; phylum Pseudomonadota; class Gammaproteobacteria; order Pseudomonadales; family Halomonadaceae; genus Onishia; species Onishia salinarum. The sequence goes on along the minus strand of NZ_WWNB01000014.1, from coordinate 22,379 downwards.
CTCGAGCAGACGCTGATCAAGGAACTGCGTCCGCCTTACAACATCTTGCTGCGCGACGATAAATCTTACCCTTTCGTGTTCGTCAGCGACCGTCACCCCTATCCGGCGCTAGAATACAAACGCGCCCGCAGTCGACGTGATGATGGACGCTACCTGGGCCCCTACCCGAGCAGTGGCGCGGTGCGCGAGACGCTATCGCTGATGCAGAAGATTTTCCGCATCCGCAACTGCGAGGACAACGTTTTCGCCAACCGCTCACGCCCTTGCCTTCAGTATCAGATCCAGCGCTGTAGCGCTCCCTGCGTAGGGTATATCAGCGAGGACGACTACCGGCGTGACCTCGAGCATGCGGTGATGTGCCTGCAGGGCAAGAGCGAAGAAGTCACCGAGCAGCTGAACCTGAAAATGGAAGCTGCCAGCCAGTCTCTTGAATTTGAGGAAGCGGCCCGGCTTCGCGATCAGATCCAGCAACTGCGACGCTTGCAACACCAGCAGTATGTCGACACTGATGGCGGAGACGCCGACGTCTTCGCGCTAGCCCAGCGTCCAGGCGCACAGTGCGTTTCGGTGCTGACTGTTCGCGAAGGCCGCATGCTGGGCGCACGCCACCATACACCAGACAACGGTCTCGACCTGGGGCCTGAAGCGCTGCTTACCGAGTTCATCAGCCAATACTACCTGGGGCAGGTTCATGAACCCGTCGCCGAGATTATCACCTCACATCCGTTGGCAGACGCCGAGCTGCTACAGGGCGTACTGTCCGAGCAGGCCGGACGTCAAGTCCGACTGACTCACCGCGTGCGTGGTCATCGCGCTCAGTGGCAGCAGCTGGCTCAGACCAACGCCGAGCAGCACCTGGCCAGCCAGCTGGCTAACCAAACCCAACTGGCCAAACGCTTTGAAGCATTACGCGATGCGCTATGTCTGGACGAAGTCCCCAAGCGCCTAGAGTGCTTTGACATCAGCCACAGCCATGGCGAGGCCACCGTGGCTTCCTGTGTGGTGTTCGATCATGACGGCCCGGTGAAATCCGATTACCGGCGCTTCAATATCGAAGGCGTTGCCGCGGGTGACGACTACGCCGCCATGCAGCAGGCACTCACCCGGCGCTTCAAGCGCCTCGCCGAAGGCGAAGGAAAACGACCGGACCTGCTGTTTGTCGACGGCGGCAAAGGGCAGCTCAACATGGCCCGTGAGGTCTTCAACGAACTCGGCGTAACAGGCGTGGGACTGATCGGTGTGGCAAAGGGCACCACCCGCAAGCCCGGTCTCGAGACACTCTTCGTCGAGACGATTGACCAGAGCTTGAGCCTTGAAGGCAATTCGCCCGCCTTGCATCTTATCCAGCATATCCGTGATGAATCCCACCGCTTCGCCATCGCAGGCCACCGGGCACGACGGGACAAGATCAGGCGAACCTCGACACTCCAGGACATTCCTGGCGTTGGCCCCAAGCGCCGCCGGGAACTCTTGCGCTTCTTTGGTGGACTGCAGGGAGTTCGCCAGGCTAGCCGCGAAGAACTCGCCCGGGTACCAGGCATCAGCGACAACATGGCGAAGACGATTCATCAAGCGCTGCATGGATGATCGTCCGGCGGCCATATAGAATGGTCGCCCTCAGACATCAGGCAAGGACAAGCGGCGCTCCGATGAACATCCCCAACATTCTCACACTGGCCAGAATCGCTTTCATCCCGCTGTTGGTGGTCATCTTCTACCTGCCCTATGGCTGGAGCATGCTGGTGTCGGCGGCATTGTTCGGGCTTGTCGCCATCACCGACTGGCTTGACGGCTACCTGGCCAGGCGCTGGAACCAGAGCACCCCCTTCGGCGCTTTCCTGGATCCGGTAGCGGACAAGTTAATGGTCGCCGTCGCCCTTGCCTTGCTGATTGAGCGCTACGATGCGGCGTGGCTCACCCTACCCGCGCTGATTATCATCGGGCGGGAAATTGTCATTTCCGCACTGCGTGAATGGATGGCTGAAATGGGTAAACGAGGCACCGTGGCGGTGTCATCCATCGGCAAGATAAAGACCACATTGCAAATGGTCGCCTTGCTGCTGCTGCTTGGCTTCCCCCAAAGCAGCCTGATCGCACAAGCGGGTATCGTCACCTTGTACCTGGCAGCCGCGCTAACACTCTGGTCGATGCTGCAATACCTGCGAGCCGCATGGCCACACCTCTCTGACTCCATGTGACTCAGAATTTGATAACGGCATGCCCATAAGCAGTTGACACTTACGCATTTATACGTATAATTCGTCCTCGAGTCAGGCGGGAATAGCTCAGTGGTAGAGCATCGCCTTGCCAAGGCGAGGGTCGCGAGTTCGAATCTCGTTTCCCGCTCCATCATCGTGATGGTCGACTGACTCAGTGAGGCTGGATGGCAGAGTGGTGATGCAGCGGACTGCAACTCCGTTAACGCCGGTTCGATTCCGACTCCAGCCTCCACTCCTATTTGTCCCGCTCGAACCTCCCGCCCGGATGGCGAAATTGGTAGACGCAAGAGACTTAAAATCTCTCGGTGGTAACACCGTGCCGGTTCGAGCCCGGCTCCGGGCACCAAGCAAATCAGTTAATTACATCATCTGATGACTTGTTGCCTCAATGCGTGGTCGCATTTCGGTCGCAAATCCCCGGCAACCTCCCTGCCGCTTGATCCAGCCATAAATCGAACATGTGCGCATAGCGCGATATGACGATCTGGCCCCTGCGCCCCGCATACCTGCCTCTTCGATCTTACCTCTCGGCTTCAGTTAAGAGGCTGTCGCAGTACCTTCGGAGCCTATTCTCCTTTCGCCCCTTGCTCTATATAGCGCCTTCAGCACTGGCCAAGCTTTTATTATTGGTCACCGACCTCAGACCAATTGCCCTCCTCGCTCGTCACTTGACCGCTTGCACAGATGCCGCCCAACCAATAGCGTCTGCCATGCCATCAGGCCGCATGATACCCTGACACCCCATTGGTGATGGGCGATCGATACTGCTTTGAATAGTGAGCGTCACGCGCGCCCCGACACCACCCCAGTTTCGCCTTAGAATCGGCCTCACCAGCAAGTACACCCCTATGCTTTTTCCGCGCCTACGCGATCCCTATATCAACTACCGTAATCGCCACCTGCTACATGTAATGCGGGTCACGCTGGCATTGGCCATCACCTTCGCGCTTATTGAGGTGTTCACAATTCCCCACGCCAGCTGGGCACTGGTCAGCACCGTGATGGTGATGGGTAACTTGCCCCACATCGGCGGTGTACTCGATAAGGGCCGCCAGCGATTGATCGGCACCCTGCTAGGCGCCACCTGGGGCATTATCATTACACTGACTCCCAATCCGCCACCGTTAGTAGTGCCGATATGGACACTGGCCGGCATTGCCGCTGCAACCTTTGTTACCTTCAAGGGCCGTCATGGCTACAGCGGGCTGATGTTCGCCATCAGTCTCTTGCTGGTAGTAGGCGATGGCACCCAAGAGCTGGGTACCGCGCTTTGGCGTTCGTTCAATGTGCTGGTCGGCACCTTGATCGGCATCCTGGTCACCGCCTTTTTCATGCCCCAGAAAGCGACCGATGTGCAGCGCTTCGTTCTAGCCGAGACCCTGGACAAGCTCGCCAGGCTATACCATGCCCACACGAGCTCCACCGGCTCTCCGGATCTCGACACCCAGCCATTGCTGAAAGCATCGAGCAGTCTGATGATCAAACAGCGTGGGCTGGTGGATGCCATTCACCGCGAGGGGCGCCTTACACGAGATGAACTCGACACCATCATCTCACTCGAACGACGAATGCTCTCGACCATCGAGCTATTGCTCGAGACTCACTGGACCACACGTGACGGCCACGATCATATTGCCGCCATGGAGGGACTGCGCGACCAACAGCACTGCCTGGCTCGCGACCTAGGCACCATAGCCTTCCAGGTTCGCACAGGCCAACCTATCGACGTCGAGCTGACACCCTTCGACCTTGCACGTTATTCGACCAGCGCTCGGCAGGCCACTTCCTCTAGCGGCAGGGCTCTGTTCAGCCCAGCCGGCTATTTATGGCTCAATCGCGAGTTGGCTCGGCTTACTCAGGAGTTGGTCGACACCCTCAGTGACCTGCAACGCTTGCCCAGTCAACGGCTGCGCAAGCGCGCAGAGCACCATGTGCTGAGCACACATTCCCCCTTCCCAGACGACCACAACCAGCGAGATCCCAACTCATGAGGCGTGATTCGCACCGACAGGACGTGCTTATTCTAGGCGGCGGCGCAGCGGGCCTGGCGCTGGCATTGGAACTGGCCGACAGTCGTCCGGTCACGCTGCTGCGCCCGGCAAGCGATGACCACGGTGCAAGTCGCTGGGCCCAGGGTGGCATCGCTGCCGTGCTTTCTCCTCAGGACAACGTCGATGACCATATCCAGGACACCTTGGTCGCCGGCGACAATTTATGTAACGAAGACGCGGTACGCTTTACCGTTGAGCATGGTCGAAGTGCTATCGAATGGCTCCTGTCGCTCGGCGTGCCCTTTACGCCGGATGTCACCGAAGACGCGCCTTACCCCTATCATTTGACCCGGGAAGGCGGACACGGCGCCAGGCGCATCATCCATGCCGCCGACGCGACAGGCCAGGCACTGATCGATACACTTCTTGATCATGCCCGCCGCCACCCCGCCATTACGCTGCGCGATGACCTTGGCGCCATAAGCCTGCTCGACGATGGAAAAGGCGCCTGTTGCGGCGCACGCTGTCTCGATCGAGCGGAGCATATCGAGGACATCTTAGCCGCGGAGACAGTGCTCGCCACCGGCGGCGCCAGTGGCCTCTGGCGCCATACCACGAGCCCACTGCCGGCCTGCGGTGAGGGCATGGCCATGGCCGCTGAACTCGGCGCAGAGTTGATGAATCTGGAATTCCAGCAGTTCCACCCCACCTGCCTGTACGACCCTGAGGGTACGCCCTTTCTCATCAGTGAAGCGGTACGCGGTGAGGGTGGCATCCTTACTACCCTTGATGGTCACCGCTTCATGCCGGATATCGACCCGCGCGCCGAACTGGCCCCAAGGGACATCGTGGCACGCGCTATCGATGCCCAGATGCAGGCCACGGGGGCCAGCCATGTTCTGCTGGATATCAGTCATCTGCCATCGACCGCGATCCAGGCACACTTTCCGACCATTCATGCCCACTGCTTGCGGCGAGGAATCGATATCACCCGACAGCCGATTCCTGTGGTGCCCGCTGCCCACTACAGCTGTGGCGGCGTTGCCACTGACCTTTCCGGGCGCACTAACGTCACAGGGCTTTTCGCTATCGGCGAGGTAGCATGCACAGGCCTGCATGGCGCCAACCGCATGGCCAGCAACTCACTGCTCGAATGCCTGGTCTTCGCACGAGCCGCCGCTGACGTGCTTAGAAAACCGTCGACAACCGCGTGTTCGGATACCGCCTGCTTGCGTCCTGATGCCCGTCCACAGGCGTCTCATGACCACATCGCCTCGTTATTCCAGACCTTGCGTGATGTGATGAGTCGACGAGTCGGCATCGTGCGTGACAATGCCGGGCTTGAGCATGCCGCAATAGACATCGCCCGACTCATCGAGGAAAGCGGTAAACTTTGGCAAACCCATGCACCGAGCAGACAGCTGGCAAGCCTATGGCATGCCGTCAGGATAGCCGGCATGACCGTCGAGGCGGCTCAAGGGCGTGAGGAGTCACGCGGCCTGCACTTCAACCGCGATCACAAGCACCACACTCAAGGATCAGCACGTCCTTCAAAGGTGCATTTGCCGGATCACTGGAAAGGCTAATGTCACGAAAGAAGGAGCACCATATAAAGAAGCGCAAGCCATGCACGTGTGCCAGTGCGCGATGAAGGGGAGACCGATACCGCTTGAGTATTGATATCAAGCGCTACCGGCTACTCGATTTGCCCGCCAGCAGCAGCCTGCGCAGGGCGCGCCCCTCCTCTCTGCTCAGGCTGTCCGGCCAAAGCCATAGCGGCTCCTTGGCGAGGCGAAGCCCCACAAGCCAAGGACCGAGATACTCACAGCCAAGCGAGCATGGCCGCCACTCGGTGTCATCAGGCCTTTGAACCTGCCACTCGTCACCCGCCTCGCCTTGATCGACAAAACGTAGCCGCCAATGCTCTCTTCGACGGCACGCATGTCGCCATACGACAAGCCCCAGACACAGCGCCGCCGTGGCAGAAAGCCACGGCGGCGCATAGACCATACTGACCAGCAGGACTCCCAGGGCTACCCCTAAATGGAGCCCAAAGGCCAGATTAGAGGGTCCGATACTGATCGTTACCGGTGGTTTCGGCATAATCCACAATCATCTGCACCACACGGCGGCGCTGAGGCTCAAGCGGCCACTCGCGGCGCATCAGCCAGACAAAGAGATCCTGATCTTCCTCGTCAATCAAATCACGATAGGTTTGCTTGTCAGCATCATCCAGCGCATCGAAGCGATGCTCAAGGAAAGGGATCAACAATAAATCGAGCTCCCACATACCACGTCGGGAATGCCAGTAGAGTCGCTTGCGGTCGATCTCGTCGACGGTTTGCTGTTCGTTCAAGGTCAGCCTCGAAACTCTGTTGGAATGTGGGAACAGTATACGCCTGGCACCGCTCGGCGCCATGGGGTCCGAGACTTGGACCGTTTGCAACAAGGATGCATCATGCTAGTTCGTTGTTTTATCTCGGTTTGCACAGTATGCTGAATTAAACAACACTGCCGAGATGTTGCCAACCTGCTGGCACCACTGTACGGAGTAAGTCGATGACCAAATCCGAGCTGATAGAACAGATAGCCATGCGACAGCCCGAGCTGTCGGTTAAAGATGTGGAAGCTGCTGTCCGCATCATCCTCGACGATGTCACCGATGCCTTGTCAGATGGCGGCCGCGTGGAGATACGCGGCTTCGGCAGCTTCTCGTTGCACTATCGTGAGCCCAGAACAGGTCGCAATCCCAAGACCGGCGATCCCGTCGAGCTCGAGGGCAAGTTCGTGCCTCATTTCAAGCCCGGCAAGGAGCTTCGCGAACAGGTCAATGCCAGCCGAGCGCTTGGCTATTAAGATAGCGGCTCGCACACCCGCCACTTGTTGGCTTCACAAAGGACACTACCATGCGTTGGCTTAAAGGCGTTTTCCTGGCAATAATTCTGCTGCTGGTGTTGCTGGTCGGCATCCTGTTTGCCGTCAACAATCAGCAGACCGTGCCGCTGAACCTTATCTGGACGGAGCTTCCGCCCGCGTCCTTGTCACTATGGCTACTGGGCTCCCTGGCGGTCGGTGTACTGCTGGGCATGCTCGCCATGACCGGGGTCTATCTGCGACTTCGCACCCTGCTGACCAGCGCCCAGCGCCACAACCAGCAGCAACGCAAGGAACTCGATCGCCTGCGGATCCAGGAGATCAAGGAAATCGCCTAAATGTATGACCTCCTGCTACTGGCCTTGCTGTTGGCAGCAGTTGCCATTGGCTGGTGGCTAGGCCGACGTGAGCGTCAGGCCACTGACGACCAACCGGGCCAGCACACGCTGTCCCGGGATTACTTCGTGGGGCTCAACTACCTGCTCAATGAGCAGCCCGACCGAGCCATCGAAACCTTCGTGGCGGCACTCGAAGTCAATAGCGATACCATTGAGACCCATATTGCCCTAGGCAACCTCTTTCGCTCACGTGGGGAAGCAGACCGGGCCGTCAAGGTTCATCAGAACCTTCTGGCTCGCCCCACGCTCACACCGGCTCAGGGCAGCCTGGTGCAGATCGAGCTTGCTCGCGATTTCCTCAATCTTGGGCTGCTCGACCGAGCCGAGAAACTCCTCGAAAACCTGATCCACGAGAGCAGTGACGATAGCCAACGCCAGCAGGCCAAGCTTCTGCTGGTCGACCTTCTGGAACGCGAGAAAGAATGGCAGGCTGCCCTCGACGTCTCTCAACCCGGATTGATACGGCAATACGACAATATTAAGCGGGCGGCCGCGCACTGGCTTTGCGAGCTTGCCGAACGAGATCTCGACTCTGCCAGCCCGTCTCTCGCCCGCAAGAAGCTGCGCCAGGCACTCAACGTAGACCATCATTGCATCAGAGCCACCCTCTTACTGGCTCGCATGGAACACGACACGGGCCACTACAAGGCCGAACTCAAACTGCTAAAACGCATCCCCGGCCAGGATCCTGGCAGTGCTGCTCTTATTCTTGAGCCGCTGCGAGATGCATACCGACTACTGAACGACGAGGAAGGCTTAGAAAAGGCACTCAAGGAGATGAATGAGAAGGTGCCCATGACGGCCACTGTCATCATGCTCGCCGAATCCGTGCAACGTCGAGCAGGTCACCTTGAAGCCGCCGAGCTGCTTCAAGAAGAGATGACGCGCACGCCCAGTTTACGTGGGCTCGATTACCTGATTCACCTCTATCAACAGAATGCGAGCTCTGAGGAGCAACGCGTCCTCGCGCCTCTCAATGAGCATACTCGCGCCCTGCTCGACGCACGCCCCCGTTTTCGCTGTGGGCAATGCGGCTTCTCAGGAACCGAGTTGCATTGGCAATGCCCCAGCTGCCGCCAGTGGGGCACTACACGACCCGTGATGGGCCGGAAAAGTGATTAGCCTAGTCTGAGAGCTCGCTCTCGATAGACGCAAGCGCTGCCATGGGATCCGCCGCCTGAGTCACTGGCCTTCCCACGACCAGATGAGTACTGCCAGCAGACATGGCATCGCCGGGTGTCAGCACCCGGCGCTGGTCGTCCGCCAGCGCCGAAGCTGGGCGAATGCCCGGTGTCACTTTCAGGAAGCCTTCACCGCACAGATCGCGAAGCACCCGAGCTTCCTGCGCCGAGCAGACGACACCATCCATGCCGCTGTCTTTGGCAAGACTCGCCAACCGAGAGACCTGCTCGGCCGGTGACCCCGAGAGACCAACCTCGGCCAAGTCGCCCTCGCTCATACTGGTGAGTACGGTCACCGCAATCAGATGTGTCGACAGTGACTGGCGATCCAGACGCTCTCGAGCTGCCTCCATCATGCGTCGCCCACCACTTGCATGGACGTTGACCATCCACACGCCCTGCTCGGCTGCCGCCTGCACCGCACCGGCAACGGTATGGGGAATATCATGGAACTTGAGATCCAGAAACACCTCAAAACCGCGACCGTGCAGGGCTTCTATAACATCCGGCCCACTGCGGGTGAAAAGCTCCTTGCCGACCTTGACGCGGCACCTAGCCGGATCGAGCTGATCGGCCATGCACAGGGCGGCATCCAGAGAGGGGTAATCGAGGGCAATGATCAGCGGGGACGTGGATGACATTGGGCGGGGCACTCCGGGCAGCAAGAATTCGCGCGCAGTATACCAGCCAGACATTATCTGCAGGGCCTTTCACGTAGACGGCAGACATGGTTTAAGGCGCTTGGCACCAGAGGCATAGATATCAGAAGTCTCTCACCTATAGAGTCGGCAATCACTGACAGCCCCCGTCCAGAGGAATGGCTAGGCTTGATCGGGACACATGGAGTGTCGATCAACACAGACAGAGGAGAAATCGCCCATGCAACGTCTCAGCCAGATCATTGTCCTTTCCTGCCTGCTCATCGCCACTCTGCCGGTCCTCGCTCAGGACACCTCGACTCAATCCCCCATTAACATCAATACGGCAAGCGCCGAGCAACTGGAAACACTTCCCGGCATCGGCTCCGCACGCGCTGAAGATATCGTCGCCGACCGTGAAGCTAACGGCGACTACAGCAGTGCCGATGAGCTCATGCGCATAAACGGCATCGGAGAAGCCACGGTCAACGGCATGCGTGATCACCTAACCTTCTAACGCTTTCATTCACGCGCTTGAACAGGCCTTTTCGAAGGACACAGCGCCAGAAAGCTTCAAAAGCACTCCCCATCAATCTCTTGCCATCATAGGCAGAACGTCGGGCGTCAGCCCGGCGTTCTGTCAGCCTACGTGCAAGGTTACTTCTGTTGCCTTTGACTTCACATCACATCACTTCGTCGATACTAGACACGCAAGCCTGCGTCACACTCGATGACCCGCCCACTGAAGTAGTCATTGGCAAATATATAGGCCACGCTGTGGGCAATATCCTCCGGCAGCCCAAGCTTACCCAGCGGAATGCCCTTGGTGATCTTTTTAAGAACATCCGGACGGATAGAGGCGGTCATCTCGGTTTCAATGAAACCCGGCGCCACCGCACCAACGCGTATGCCATAGCGAGCCAGTTCCTTGGCCCAGGTCACGGTCAGCGACGCCACGCCGGCCTTGGCCGCCGAATAGTTGCTCTGTCCCATGTTGCCGGCCCGCGAGATGCTCGAGATATTGACGATGACCCCGCTCACGCCGGCCTCGACCATCCGATAGGCCGCTTCCTGACCACACAGAAAGACCCCGGTCAGGTTGACGTCGATGACCTGCTGCCACTGCTTGAGGTTCAGCCCCTTCTCGACCCGGCCATCCTTGACCTTGATCAGCAGCCCATCCCGCGTGACACCGGCATTGTTGACCAACCCATCGAGGGAGCCCATGTCGGCCACGACGGCCGCAAAGGTCTCGCTGACCGCGTCCTCCTGAGCGACGTCGAGCTCATAGGCTCTCGCTTCGATGCCCAGGCTCAGCAACGCATTGACGGCCTCGTCCAGGGCGTCACGCTCCAGATCCAGAAGCGCCAGGCGCGCGCCCTGCTGGCCAAGATGCCGCGCCATGGCAAAGCCCAAACCGCGAGCCCCACCGGTAATAGCAATCACCGCGCCTTTCATCTGCATATCGACTCCCCTTGCGTGACCCAAGTTGATGCATCGCTATTGTGCAGCGCAACATCACCAATCTAGCATGCTTTTTACCTCTGCGCTCAATCCGCTCTCACCGCCCTCTCACCAGCTAATGACCCCAGAACATAGGCGTGCTAGCTAAACATGCCTTGAAAAAGATCATGCCGCCGCCATTATTTATCCGTTACCGAACACGGAGTCATCATGCCACTGCTTTTGTTTTTCAGTCTTTTTGCCCTTCTCGATTTCGTCATCCTGTTTGCTGTTGGCAGTGAGGTCGGCCTGTTGACCACCCTGCTGCTGGTGCTCGCCACCGGCTTCATCGGCCTACACCTGATACGTCGTGAAGGCACAGCCACACTGGCTCGCGCCCAGCAGCGCTTTGCTCAGGGCGAGATTCCCTCCAGTGAACTCATGACCGGTGCCGCCCTTATCTTCGGCGGGGCATTGCTGATGGCACCCGGTTTCTTGTCTGACGGCCTCGGCATGATGTGTCTGATACCCAATGCCCGGCGACTGCTCGGCAAGTTGCTGGCCCGCATTGGCCTCAAAGGCAAGGTCATGGGCGGGACATGGAGCGCCAGCTCACGAGGCGTACCACCTGATGGCTGGGAGGAAGCCAGTGGTTCACGTCGGGAAACACCGCATGATGAGGACACCTCTCGTGACTCAGACACACAGACACCTCTGGAGGGGGAGTTCATCTCTCGGGATGAGCCCCGACGCTGAGCCACATCAATGGCCTGAGTATAATTTTTTATCCATGAGCCCTTGAAAGGCCACCGCCAGCCCCCACTCATGGCGTAGTGCTGAGAGGTATGAGCAGCACCCTGTTTCGGCGGCCGAGCCAAGGCCCGACCGCCATCGACACAGAAGGTGCAAGCCTTCGCTTCGAACCAAGGTTCGAAGGTGATATCGACCCGCCAGAGCACGTCTCTGGCACCGTAAACTTCAGGAGAACGTGAGCAATGAACATCCGTCCCTTGCACGATCGCGTCATCGTCCGTCGCGTGGAAGAAGAACAGAAAACTGCTGGCGGTATCGTGCTTCCGGGCAGCGCCCAGGAAAAGCCAACGCGTGGTGAAATCATTGCCGTCGGTAATGGCCGGATTCTCGACAATGGCGAAGTCCGCGCACTGGACGTCAAGGTAGGCGACACCGTTATCTTCAAGGATGGCTTCGGCGTCGAGAAAGAAAAGGTCGACGGTGAAGAAGTCCTCATCATGAGCGAGAGCGACATTCTCGCCGTGGTAGAAAGCTAACTTCTGCGCGCAGACACTTTCTCGTAAGCACTTGCTCAAGTTTCACGAACATCAAGTAGGAAGATCCGACAATGGCAGCGAAACAGGTTAAGTTCTCCGACGACGCCCGCAAGAAAATGTCTCGTGGCGTTGACATTCTCGCCAACGCCGTCAAGGCGACACTGGGCCCGAAAGGCCGCAATGTCGTACTCGAGAAGTCCTACGGCGCACCGACCGTCACCAAGGACGGCGTATCCGTCGCCAAGGAAATCGAACTGAAAGACCGGTTCGAAAACATGGGCGCACAGATGGTCAAGGAAGTTGCTTCCAAGACCTCTGACGTGGCTGGTGATGGCACCACTACCGCTACCGTGCTGGCTCAGTCCATCGTCACCGAAGGCATGAAAGGCGTAACCGCCGGCATGAACCCGATGGACCTGAAGCGCGGCATCGACCAGGCCGTGACAGAAGCCGTCAAGCAGGTACGTGAGTTGTCCGTGCCCTGCACCGAGCCGAAGTCCATCGCGCAGGTCGGCACCATCTCGGCCAATGGCGACGCCAATATCGGTGCGATCATCGCCGATGCCATGCAGAAGGTTGGCAAGGAAGGTGTCATCACCGTTGATGAAGGTCGTGGCCTAGAAGACGAGCTGGAAGTGGTCGAAGGCATGCAGTTCGACCGCGGCTATCTCTCGCCGTACTTCGTGACCAACCAAGAAGCCATGGCAGTGGAACTGGAAGACCCGTACCTGCTGCTGGTCGACAAGAAGATCTCCAATATTCGCGAGCTTCTGCCGACCCTCGAGGCCGTCGCGAAAGCCGGCAAGCCGCTGGCGATCATCGCCGAAGATATCGAAGGCGAAGCGCTGGCAACGCTGGTGGTCAACACCATGCGCGGCATCGTCAAGGTCGCCGCCGCCAAGGCGCCCGGCTTCGGTGACCGTCGCAAGGCCATGTTGCAGGACATCGCCATCCTGACCAACGCCACCGTGATCTCCGAAGAAGTCGGTCTGAGCCTTGAGCAAGCCAACCTGGATCACCTGGGTAGCGCCAAGCGCATCACCATGTCCAAGGAAAGCACCACCATCATCGATGGTTCCGGACAAGAGGCCGACATTGAGGCGCGTGTGGGTCAGATCCGTGCTCAGATCGAGGAATCCTCTTCCGACTACGACCGCGAGAAGCTTCAAGAGCGTGTCGCCAAGCTGGCCGGCGGTGTCGCCGTGATCCGCGTCGGTGCCGCGACTGAAGTGGAGATGAAAGAGAAGAAAGCGCGCGTCGAAGACGCCCTGCACTCCACTCGTGCCGCCGTCGAAGAAGGCGTAGTGCCAGGTGGCGGTACCGCACTGGTTCGCGTTCTGACCATGATGCAGGAACTCAAGGGTGACAACGAAGACCAGACGCACGGCATCAAGATCGCCCTGCGTGCCATGGAAGCGCCGCTGCGTCAGATCGTCACCAATGCGGGTCAGGAAGCGTCCGTGATTCTGAACCGTGTCAAGGAAGGCGAAGGCAACTTCGGCTACAACGCTCAGACCGGCGAATTCGGTGACCTGTTCGAAATGGGCGTGCTGGACCCGGCCAAAGTGACGCGCAGCGCGCTGCAGTCTGCGGGTTCCATCGCCGGTCTCATGATCACCACCGAGTGCATGATTGCCGACGACCCGGAAGAGCAAGAGTCCGGCGGTGCCTCCGATATGGGTGGCATGGGCGGTATGGGTGGCATGGGCGGCATGATGTAAGCCAGCCCCTGTGCTCAGATCAGGCCTTGTCTCGCGCAAGGCCTGATACCCGAGCCCTTGAATACAAGCCCCATTGGCTAATGCCGATGGGGCTTTTTTGTGACTGTCCGCTTTCCCCTCTGGTTCTGACCGGTCTCGGCCAACACTCCATTCAATGGCACGAGGCAGGCATCAGCGCGCCGGCTCGCGTAAACTGGGTATCCCATTTTCCCAACACCAGAACCGCGATGCTTTCCAACGTTCGAATCATCCTCGTCCAGACCTTCCACCCCGGTAACATCGGACAGGCGGCCCGCGCCATGAAGACCATGGGGCTTACCGACCTGGTGCTGGTCAACCCGCGCTGTTTTCCCGACCCGGAAGCCACCCGTCTCGCCGCTGGAGCCGAGGATCTGGTTGATTCGGCCCGAGTGGTGGGAAGTCTCAAGGAGGCTGTCGGCGACTGCGTCCAAGTGGTAGGTGCAAGCGCCCGACTGCGTAGCCTGCCGCTACCTCATTTCGATGAGCCGGACGAGATGGCCAAGGAGCTCACCGAGCATGCCGCCGACGCACCCGTCGCGATCGTTTTCGGTCGCGAGCGCTCGGGGCTGACCAATGACGAAATTGGCCACTGCACTCATCAGGTCAGCATTCCGGCCAACCCCGACTACGGTATTCTCAATCTCGCCCAGGCAGTGCAGGTACTGGCCTACGAAGTCAATCGCACCTGGCGACGCCGGCCGGAAAGCGGCTACCACCCCACAAGGCCGTCTGGCGAAAAGCTGCCTAGTCGTGACCAACTCGACCACTTCCACGAGCATCTCGGCCGCGTCATGAAGGCCAGTGGCTTCCTGACTCAACCCCATGCGCGTACCGAAACCCAACTGCAGGCGCTGTTCGCTCGCGCCCAGCCTACCCGCCGCGAACTGTCGCTGTTGCGTGGCCTGCTGAGTGCGTTGGAACCCGAAGAACGTACCTCGGGCACCGATTAGACGCTTTCAGGCTTACCAAAAAGTAACGGCGGCCTGCGGGCCGCCGTTACTTTTCTTTGTTAACAGCTGACTCATCGTTCACTAGCTAGAGGCTCATCGCAGCCAGCCAGCCGAAGGCAATCAGCGGAATGTTGTAGTGCAGGAAGGTCGGTACCACGCTGTCCCAGATGTGGTCGTGCTGGCGGTCGACATTGAGACCCGAGGTTGGTCCGAGGGTCGAATCTGACGCCGGCGAGCCAGCATCCCCCAGCGCGGCAGCGGTGCCGACGAGCGCAACGGTAGCCAGGTCGGAAAAGCCGAATTGCACGGCCAGGGGCACAAAGATGGTCGCGATAATCGGAATCGTGGAGAAAGAAGAACCGATTCCCAGGGTAATAAAGAGTCCTACCACCAGCATCAACAGCGCCGCCAGCCCTTTATTATCACCGATCATGTCGAAAGAGCTCTGCACCAGGCTATCGACATCACCGGTCGCCTCCATCACGGCGGCAAAACCCGAGGCAGAGATCATGATGAAACCGATAAGTGCCATCATGCGCATGCCACTGGTGAATAGGTCATCGGCCTCGCGCCATTTGAAGATGCCGCCCACAGAGAGCAGGGCAAAGCCGACCAGCCCGCCCAGCACCATCGATCCACTATAGAGCTGAATCGCCAGGGCCGAGAGAATCGCCACCACCGACATCACCAGTCCAGTGGTGCTGGCCGCAGGTGCACTGTCGTTGCCGTGGGACGGATAGTGGGGCTGCTGGCTGGTGACCAGTTCACTGTCGGCATAGTCCCTGGGCTTGCGGTAACTGAAAGCGATAGCCACTACCAGACCCAGCGCCATACCCGCCACTGGCACTCCCATGGCCAATGGCACCATGCCGCGAGAGACCTCAAGGCCCAGCGCTTCGCCGGCACTGTTGATATTGGCAAGCAGTATGTCATTGAGAAATATGGCCCCGAACCCTACCGGCAACAGCATATAGGGGGCAGTGAGACCAAAGGTCAGCGCACAGGCTACTGCGCGGCGGTCCAGACGCAGCTGGTTCATGACCTTGAGCAGCGGTGGAATCAGAATCGGAATAAAGGCGATATGCACCGGAATCAGGTTCTGCGACGACACCGCCACCAGTAGCACCGACCCCAGCAGCATGTACTTGACTGCCTGCTGACGACGCTGGGTGGCGTCCTGCCCCAGCAAGCGAATCAACTTCTGCGCCAGCAGATCCGGTAGCCCCGAGCGGGAAATTGCCACCGCAAACGCCCCCAGCGTGGCATAGGCAAGCGCCACCTTGGCGCCACCACCTACTCCATCGTTGAAGGCCGCCAAGGTGGCATCGAGGGATAACCCACCTACCAACCCACCAACCAGCGCGCCTACCACCAGCGCGAAGACCACCGATACCCGGGCCAGGGACAGGCCCACCATAACGAGTACTGCCAGAATTACCGCATTCATGCCTTATCTTCCATCGAATGATATGTATCAGGACGCGAAAGGCGGCGATTCTAGCAGAAAAGAGCATGATGCGGAGTGGATCATCAGGGTTCAGGCTGGCAAGGCCGTCATCATAATGTCACCACATGGTTAATAAATTGTCACAAAACGTGTTCATGCTCTATAGTGAGTGGCAAGGGAGTTCGACAGGCCGTCGACATCCCAGGCCACCAAGACAAGGGACACTGTCGACAAGACGCCAGGGACGCGACGGCACAGGGTGTGCCATAGGGAAAGGCAGAACGCCATGACACCCGGAGGGTGTCCAGGGAGGTCAGCATACCGCCATGGAGCGACACCGCTCCATGGCGTTTTTGTTGCTGATTCAGGCCGGCGTCAGCCACCCACGGTAGGCGACGAGATCTTCTCCCAGGTCACCTCGGGTGACGCGATGATAGAGGGCCTGAAGCGAAGCGGTGAGCGAATCCGGAGAGATCTCACGCCCGCCCGGCCCGATACGCCGCCCATCAAGCTCGCGCAGGGGCAACAGCTCGGCGGCGGTGCCGGTCAGGAAGGCCTCGTCGGCGGTATAAAGCTCGTCGCGGGTGATGCGCCGCTCCTGTACTTCAAGCCCCAGCACCTCGCGAGCCAGCCGGATCACGCTGTCTCGGGTAATGCCCTGCAGGCAGGAGGTGATCTCCGGGGTATGCAACACGCCATCGCGCAGCAGAAAGACATTGGCCGCCGAAGCCTCGGCCACATAGCCTTCCGGGTCGAGCATAAGGGTCTCGTCGAATCCCGCCTTGATCGCCGTGTTCAGCGCCAGCATCGAATTGACATAATGACCGTTGGTCTTGGCCCGACACAGGCTGATGTTGACGTGATGGCGCGCCCAGGACGAGGTCAGAGCGCGCAGTCCTTCCCGGGACGCCGTAGCCGAGACATAGTCGCCCAGGTCCCAGGCCGCCACCATCACGTTGGTGGTCAGGCCCTTGGCCCGCAGCCCCAAGCCCTCGGCGCCAAAATAGACAGTGGGTTTCAGGTAGGCGTTAGTCAGGCCATTGCGTGCCAGGCACTCACGTTGCGCAGCAATCAGTTGATCGGCACTGAAAGGTAACGGTATATCCAGGGAATGGGCACTATCGCACAGTCGACGCGTATGCTCGGCCACCCGAAAGAGATGCGTGCCGTTCGGACCGGCATAGGCCCGCACGCCTTCGAAGCATCCCATGCCGTAATGCAGGGTGTGGGTCAGCAGATGGGTGGTGGCGTCGCGCCACGCCAGCCATTCACCGTTATGCCAGATGAAACCGTCCCGATCATACAATGGCGTCATGGCCTTCCTCTCAGAATCAGTCTTCGAAATGGGTCGAGGACAAGGCATCCGCGACCGAACATGCCGCTACGCCTTCACGTCTCGCGCCAGTCGCGTACCCAACCATCGATCAGGTCGCGCTGATGCGGCTGCAGGTCCTGATACGCCCAGGCAGCAATCTCCGCGTCCTGGGGGTCGGGCACCTTGATCGCGCTATCGGCCAGGGTCGCGATCACCGCATGACCGCACAGCGGCACATAGCCCTCGCTATAGCCCCCCTCGTGAATCATCACCAGCCGTCCTTCACAAACTCGTTCTGACAGCGCCTTGATCTGCGCGGTCATGTCGGCGAAGGCACTGCTGTTGAGCAACATCTTACCCAAGGGGTCCTTGGCGCAGGCATCATAGCCACAGGCGATCACGATCATCTGAGGGGCAAGTGCCTCAAGGGCCGGCACGATCAACTGCTCGAATGCATAGCGATAGGCACCGATCCCGGCACCCGGCGGCATCGGCAGATTGAGGTTGGCGCCCTGCCCTGCCCCGCGCCCACGCTCCTCGACGAAGCCGCTATCCAGCGGAAAATTGCCGGCCTGATGAACCGAGACCGTGAACACCTCGGGATCGTCATAGAAGGCATCCTGCTGGCCGTTGCCGTGATGCACATCCCAATCGAGGATCGCCACCCGCCCGATATGCCCCAAGGCGCGCGCCCGCTTCACCGCCACGGGGATGTTACCGAGCAGACAGAATCCGCGACCACGCCCCGATTCGGCGTGATGGCCGGGCGGCCGGCACAGCGCATAGGCGTTGCGCAAGCGCCCGCACGCCACTGCATCGACGGCCGCCACCGCGAGACCCGCGGACTGATAGGCCGCTGCCTCGCTGCCCGGGCCAAAGGGAGCACAATCACCCGCATCACCGCCGCCGGCCTGCTCTCCCGCCGCCAGGGCATCCAGGTAAGCCGCGGTATGAAAGCGCTCAAGGTCGACACGGCTCGCCGGTGCGGGCTTCTCGACCACAAGCTCGTCGATCAGTCCCGACACCTCCAGAAGGTTCTTGAGACGACGCTTGCTCTCCGCGCTTTCAGACGCCGGCTGGGGCTGCAGGAACGCCCCGGGGGAGGAGAAGACGCCGATCGCACCCGGGTCATGCCAGAAGCAGCGTTCATGCCAGAAGAAGCCGGTCTGCTCCAAGGATGAGGCCGATGGCAGGCTGCTCATGCCGCCCCCTCGAGTTGCTCCCACACCTCGATGGCGGCGGCCAGGTCCTCGAGCGACGCCCCGACCGACTTGAAGACGGTGATGGCCTCGTCGCTCGATCGCCCACTACGTTCGCCGCGCAGCAACTCGGCGAGATCGGCACGAATCTGCTCGAAGGCGAAAGCCTCTTCCTCAATGGCCTGATGGATATCGCCGGCCTCGCCCTGAGCACCGGCATAGGTATCGACGAACACCTCACCTCGACGGAGGCACTCGCCGTCACTCTCGCGCATGCTGTGGCGGAAGGCACCAACCAAGTCCAGGTGTGCGCCGGGCTTGAGCCAGGCCCCTTTCACCAGTGCCTTTGTCGAAAGTGTCGCACAGCTGACGATGTCGGCCTGCCCTACCGCCGCTTCCAGATCCTCGACCGCCTCAATATCGAAGCGGTCGGCATAGGCACGGGCAAGGGTCTCGGCCTTCTCCCGCTTTCGCCCCCAGACCCTGACGCGTTT
Source organism: Halomonas salinarum (assembly GCF_012062845.1). Lineage (GTDB taxonomy): Bacteria > Pseudomonadota > Gammaproteobacteria > Pseudomonadales > Halomonadaceae > Onishia > Onishia salinarum. The sequence continues at coordinate 3,199 of NZ_WWNB01000014.1, read as the reverse complement.
GATCGGGCGCACGGCAGCGTGAGCTTCGATCAGCATCGGCGCCAGCTTGCCGGTGCCGACGATCAACAACGTCTCGGCGTCTTCACGGGCCAGTTCGCCTGCCGCCAAGGCCGAAGCTGCCGCGGTGCGACGACGCGTCAGCTCACTGCCTTCCATGCACGCAAGTGGCCGGCCATGTCGGCCCTCGCTGAGAAAATAGACGCCAGCAATTGCCGGCAGCCCCTGATCGGCGTTTTGCGGGAAGACATTGACCATCTTCACACCGATATAACCGGCGGGCTCCCAGGCCGGCATCAGCAGCATGGTGGCCTCACCGTCCGGGCGATGCATGGCGTGATGATGGCGTGGCGGTGACTCGACACCCTCGCGAAAGACCGCGCCCAGACGCTGGATCAGCGATTCCCAGGGCAGGCCACGTGCTACCTCCTCGCTGGTGATCATTCGCATATCAGGCTCCCGGAAGCGCCGCCACCACCATGATTTCGACCTTCCACTCGGGCTTGGCCAGCTTGGCCTCTACCGCCGCACGCACCGGCGGGCGGCCAGGCACCACCCAGGCGTCCCAGGCCTCATTCATCACCGCGAACTCGTCCATGCTGGTCACCCAGATCTGGGCCGAGATCAACTGATGCTTGGATGTCCCGGCCTGCTCAAGCAGGCTATCGATGCGCGCCAGCACCTGCTCGGTCTGGCCCTTCATATCGGCGCTGGCATCACTTGGCACCTGTCCGGCCAGATAGACGGTCTGGTTGTGCACGGCAACCTGGCTCATGCGGGCGTTGCTGTCTTGATAGGTGACGGTCATGGCAATGTCCTTTGGTGAATAGATGGCTGGATTCGGCCATCGAGTTTCGATCAGTCAGCGTAAAAATAAGGGCCGCGGCGTCAGTCGGCGTGAATGCCCTTGCGAAAACCCGCGAGAAAGGCCGCCAGATTGGCACCGAGGGCGTCAGTTGGGTAACCACCTTCCTGAATCAGCACTACCGGCACTGCAAGCTTTCTCAGGCGTGCACCGACCCGGCGAAAATCCTCGGTCTCAAGCGAAAGTCCGGCTAGCGGATCATCCTTGTGCGCATCGAGACCCAGCGCGACCACTATGGCCTCGGGAGCGAAGTCATCAAGGCGGACGAGCAACTCATCAAGCGCAGCCATGAATGTATTCCCATCACTACCCAGTGGTAGTGGCAGATTGACGTTCGCCCCCTGCCCTTCGCCGCTGCCGGTTTCATCGGCACCGCCCCAGTAAAACGGATAAAACGCATCAGTATCAGCATGCACCGACCCGGTCCAGACATCGCCACGGGCATAGAAAATATCCTGGGTACCATTGCCGTGATGAAGATCGACATCGACGATGGCCACCCGATCATAGCGTTCGCGCAGAATCGTTGCCGCCAGTGCCGAATTATTGAGGAAGCAGAACCCTCCCGCCCGTTCCGGCCCGGCATGATGGCCTGGCGGCCGACACAGTGCATAGGCGCTCATCTCGCCTTCGCAGACGCGCATTGCGGCGGCCTCGGCACTAGCCGCGCTGGCCAGGATGCCGGCGAAACTGTCGGCGCCAATCGGACAAGCCATGTCATGCAGATGCCAGCCCGCCTGGCCGACGGGGTGACTCGGGTACTGATACCCGCCGCCACAGGGGTGAACATTGGGCGCCACCAGAGCAGACGCCCCCGGCATCGCCTGCCAGCGACCATGGATGGTTTCCAGGAATTCGAGATAGCGCGGCGTATGAATGCGCGCCAGGCGCTCGCGCAGACGCGGTGAATCTAGCGTTTCGGGCGTATCGAGATGAAGGCCCAGCTCGGCGATGGCCTCGGCGAGACGCTCGGCCCGCTCGGGACGCTCCGGTGACGGGGCCGGCTGGCCACGCAGCAGGAACGTCTCCGGGGCGTGGCGATTCTGGGCAGGGGAATAGAAGAGTTTCATCAGGCTAGTCCAGAAGGCTCAATCAAGGAGACTTAATCAAGGAGGCTGGGAATCCAGGTCGACAGCGCTGGGAAGGCGGCCAGCAACAGGATGACGGCCAGGAAGGAAAAATAGAACGGCAGCGAGGCGATGATCGCCCGTTCATAGGGCACCTGGGCAATGCGCGCCGCTGTCATTAGCGTCATGCCCACGGGAGGGGTCACATTGGAGATATTCAGCACCACAATCATCAGGATCGCGAAATGCAGCGGATCGAAGCCGAGCTGAATCATCGCCGGCACGATCACCGGGGCCACCACCACCAATGCCGGTAGCACATCCATCACCGTACCGATGATGATCAGCAAAAGGCACACCATCATGAGCTGCACGAAGGCGACATCACTGAAGGTCGTGATGATCGAGGCCGCATCCCGGGCGACCCCTGAGCGTGTCACGAACCAACCGAGCACCGCCGAGGTCGCCAGCAGAAAGAACACCACCCCGGAGAAGCGAACCGTGACCAGCAGCGAATGCCAGATCTTGGCGAGTGTCAGGCTGCGATAGACCAATGTCCCGATCAGTATCGCGTAGACCGCCGCGAACCCCGAGGCCTCGGTGATGGTCGTCAGCCCCGAGAGAATCCCACCCAGTATGATCAGCGGCACCACCATGGCCGGAAGCGCCGCCAGAAAGGCGAAAATCGCCGCCTTGAAGGGCGTCGGTGCCTGCTTCGGATAACCGCGCTTCCAGGCAAGAATCATGCTGGTCACCAGCAGGGCTCCGGCCAACAGAATACCCGGGAGGATACCGCCGGCGAACAGGTCGATCACCGAGATATCACGCAGCAAGGTGGCATACACCACCATCACGACACTCGGCGGAATGATCGGGCCAATGATCGACGAGCAGGCACTGACACTCCCCGCCCGCCGCGCTTCGCGCTTTGGGCGAGGGTTCTTGGGTCACCCCGAGAACCTTCCTGCTTCAACACGCCTTCACTAGATAGCGGCTACGCCGCTATCCCCGATCCAGTCGCTCCACAGGCTATCCCCGCCAGCCCGGCGGTTTTTATATTCTTTGCCGCGTTAATGTCCCGATCTATCGGCTCGCCACAGCCGTCGCAGTGCCAATGGCGCTGGGCAAGCGGGAGCTTTTCGCGGTTCTTCGACGTTTCATGTGGATTTGGCCTGATCCAGCAGGCGGCCCACGGGGCTACCAATCAGGTAGATCATGGCGATGAAGTTGGCCTCGTTCCGGTAGCCGCGTGCGCGTGACCTGGCCGCCT
>NZ_WWNB01000013.1 GCF_012062845.1 Halomonas salinarum | reverse complement strand
GAACCACCCGATCCCATGCCGAACTCGGAAGTGAAACCGCTTAGCGCCGATGGTAGTGTGGAGTCTCTCCATGCGAGAGTAGGTCATCGTCAGGCACTTACACTGAAGAAACCCCGGCCCTTACAGGCCGGGGTTTTTTTATGGCTGGACGAAAGACCGGCCACAGCCCCGCTAATGGCGCCTGCAACGACGGCCACCAGCGACTTCTCCCCAGAAGCCGAAGCGAGAAGCGACGGTGCTCATCCCGGGCGCTTCTCTGCTCCTTTCCTGCCTACCCCCGGTCGCTGGATCAGGGCTCTTATGCAGGGCACTTATACAGCGCTCTTATATGACGACTCCGTGTGCACGTGGCCTTACAGGTGGGTCATGTGCGCCTGTAAGGTGCAGGAATCAGGGGAGGGGGTAATATTATTGGTCTCGACACGGGGTCGGTAGCCCGCTTCTCACAGGCTTTATCCTTGCACGTGTCGGTCGGTCGTTGGATGCCATGCTCCAGGGAGCTGCTGATCTGGGTAATTAAAGAAGGGCAGATCAGGGCATGCGATGGGCAACTTTGGTCGCGATGATTTCCGGGGGGCGCCACCATCCGCTAGAATGACGGTTTTTTGGGCGGGAAGGTGCGCATGACCATCGGTGAACTGATTCGCTTGTTGAGTGACGGTGATTTTCACTCCGGCGAGCAGTTGGGTGAGCGTCTGGGCGTATCCCGTACTGCTGTCTGGAAGCAGCTCAAGAAACTCGAGGCAATGGATATCCCCCTCGAGGCGGTCAAGGGGCTAGGTTACCGTCTGGCCGTCCCCATTGAGCTGCTGGAAGGGCCGGCAATCATCGCGGAGCTGTCTCATGACAGCCGCCAGCAGATGGCTCGGCTTTTCATAGAGGAAAGTCTCCCTTCGACCAACCGTTACCTGCGCGAGCGCTTCGAGCAGGGTGCCGGACATGGTGAAGTATGCCTGAGCGAAGCGCAAAGCGCCGGTAGAGGTCGGCGTGGGCGCGCCTGGGCTTGCCCCTGGGGGCGTGGTCTGCTGATGTCCCTGGGGTGGCGGTTCGAATCCGGTGCCGCGGCACTGGAAGGGTTGAGCCTGGCGGTCGGCGTGGCACTCGCCGAGGTGTTGGAGCGCCATGGTGTCGAGGTGGCCTTGAAATGGCCCAATGATGTCCTGGTCCTTGGGCAGGGGTCATCGCGTAAGCTCGCCGGTATCCTGCTCGAGGTCAGTGGCGATCTGTCGGGCCCCTGTGAGGTGGTGATCGGTCTGGGGCTCAATGTCACGCTCCCCGACGCGGTGCGTCAGGAGATCGACCAGCCTGTCGCGGCGGTGCATGATCAACAGCCAGGGGTCAGCCGTAACCGACTGGCGGCGGACTTCATCGATGCCCTGCTGACCTTGCTGCCGCGCTTCGAACAGGAAGGTTTTTCCGCCTGGCAGGAGGCATGGAACGCGCGTCATGCTCATGCCGGCCAGACTATCGATATCATCCAGGGGCCACGCCGCGAAGAGGCGGTGGCCGAAGGGGTGGATGCCGCGGGTAATCTCCTGGTGTGGCAGAATGGTGAGAGGCGAGCTCTGGCAAGCGGTGAAATCAGCGTGCGTGGCCGTTCATGATTCTGGATCTGGATATCGGCAACACCCTGTCGAAGTGGCGTCTCAAGGACAGTGTGAGCAGTGAAATCCGGTCCCGCGGCGCGGTCTGGACGCGTGAAGAGTGGCGCCCTGGCGCGGATATTCCTGATCTGGACGTGGTGCGGGCGGTACGTATCTCCAGTGTGGCGCGCCAGAAGGTACTCAAGGAGACTGTCGAGCTCCTGCGCCACGAGGTGGGCGTGGTCCACGTGGCACGGCCGGTTCGCGAGTCACTTGGCGTGGTCAATGGCTATGACGATCCTGGCAGGCTTGGCGTGGATCGCTGGCTGGGAGCGCTGGCAAGTTACCAGCTGGCCGGCGCCTGCTGCACGGTGGATTGCGGCAGTGCGATCACCATCGATTTCGTGCTCCCCGGCGGACGTCATCTCGGCGGCTATATTCTTCCTGGCTTGCGGCTGATGAAGGAGAGTCTTAAGCTCGGGACACGCAACGTGGCGATCGATCCCGACAGCGAGGCCGATGAGCTCCTTGCGCCGGGACGCAATACCGTCGAGGCAGTCAATCACGGCATCTATATGGCAGCAGTCAGTGCCGTGAACCGTATCTACGGCGAAGTTTGTGATCGGGAAGGGGTGGCGTTACCGATGCTGCTGACCGGTGGCGATGCCCGCGTGGTGTCACGGGGCGTTCGCGTGCCGCATGCCGTTTGGCCGGACATGGTCTATGGCGGGCTGGAGGCCTGCTTCCCGCGGACCGCTGCTGAAAGAGCGGGGCGGCTGTCGGGCTCGCCGGAGGTCCCTTCACCGGTGGCGCTGGAGAAAATTCGCGCAAGCCTTGCATTCTCCATGCTCCTTTGACAGAATGCATCGCGTTCGCAGGGCAAGCGTATTCGAGCCTCGGCTTGAAAGCATTAGTAAGCGTTTGACATTGCTGCGAAAAGCGGTAGAATTTACCGCGAAGATCGGAGGGATTCCCGAGTGGCCAAAGGGAGCAGACTGTAAATCTGCCGCGAAAGCTTCGAAGGTTCGAATCCTTCTCCCTCCACCAAATTTAGCCGAAGCGCCTGATGTCGATTCGGTGGTGAGAGCGGGTCGGCGGGCATAGTTCAATGGTAGAACCTCAGCCTTCCAAGCTGATGATGCGGGTTCGATCCCCGCTGCCCGCTCCAGTTTTTGCTGTATATGTTTTGCTCGTGTAGCTCAGGGGTAGAGCACACCCTTGGTAAGGGTGAGGTCGGCGGTTCAAATCCGCCCACGAGCTCCATTTGGAAAAGGCGAGCTAAGAGCTCGCCTTTTCTTTTTCCCCAGCGCTATGCTGGGGGTTGCCAGGCAGGGGTGCTTTCGCTATGATAGCGCCCGCTGTTCACAGGAAGCCTGCAAAGGGTTTTCGGTGAAAGCGTAGATACAGGCCAGTAGCTCAATTGGCAGAGCAGCGGTCTCCAAAACCGCAGGTTGGGGGTTCGATTCCCTCCTGGCCTGCCAGTCTTCCCCAGGCTGGTGATATCCCATATACTTTCATGTTTCGATTGCTGCACCCTGAGGAGTCTCGTTCGCATGAAACTAAACGCCGAGGTGCAGGAGTCGCGCCACGACGGGCTCAGGTGGGCGGTTGTCGTCTCTCTGATAGTCGTTGCCGTAGTTGGTAACTCCTATTTCGCCGATCAAGCGCTGCTCTACCGCGTGTTAGGTGTGGTTGCCGTATGCGCAGCCGCTGCTGGTGTGGCCATTACCACCACCAAGGGGCGCAATCTCCTGGAGCTGGCCCGCAATGCGCGCAAGGAAATTCAGCGCGTCGTCTGGCCGACCCGCCAAGAAACCATCCAGACCACCGCGATCGTCATGGTGGCAGTGTTGGTGGTAGGCCTGATGCTGTGGCTAATTGATACCCTTCTTGGCTGGGCGATGTCCGGCGTCATTGGTTAGGAGATTCCATGTCCAAGCGTTGGTATGTCGTGCATGCCTACTCCAGCTTCGAAAAACATGTCATGCGCTCACTCAATGAGCGCGTGAAGATGTATGGCATGGAAGATCGCTTCGGCGAGATTCTGGTGCCGACCGAAGAAGTTGTCGAGATGCGTGACGGCAAGCGCCGTAAGAGTGAGCGCAAGTTCTATCCCGGCTACGTGCTGGTTGAAATGGAAATGGACGACGCGACGTGGCATCTGGTTAACGAGACGCCGCGTGTTCTTGGTTTCATCGGTGGAACCAAGGAAAAGCCGGCGCCGATCAGCCAGAAAGAGGCCGACGCTATCCTGCGCCGTGTTCAAGACGGCACAGATAAGCCGCGGCCCAAGACTGTCTTCGAGCCGGGTCAGTCCGTTCGTGTCATTGATGGGCCTTTTGCCGATTTCAATGGCGTGGTCGAAGAGGTCAATTACGACAAGAGTCGTGTCCAGGTCAGCGTGCTGATCTTTGGGCGTGCGACGCCTGTCGAACTCGAATTCGCCCAGGTCGAGAAAGACTGATTCTCGATGGGTTGCGTGATTGCTGTTAAGTGATCGCGCTGTAGTCAAGCCGCCGAGGCGGTTGTTCAACCGGGGAGCCGAAAGGCGCTAGCACCCAACTGGAGTCCTAACATGGCCAAGAAAGTACAGGCTTACATCAAGCTGCAGGTCGCAGCTGGTAAAGCCAATCCGAGTCCCCCCGTGGGCCCCGCGCTGGGTCAGCACGGCGTCAATATCATGGAATTCTGCAAGCAGTTCAACGCAGAAACCCAGGATAAAGAAGCCGGCCTGCCGACGCCGGTCGTGATCACTGTTTACTCCGACCGCAGCTTTACTTTCGTTACCAAGACGACGCCTGCCGCCGTCCTGCTGAAGAAAGCCGCTGGTATCAAGTCCGGCTCTGGTGAGCCGAACAAGAAGAAGGTCGGTACCGTGACCCGCGAGCAGCTCGAAGAGATCGCCAAGACCAAGGAGCCGGATCTAACGGCTGCTGATCTTGACGCCGCGGTGCGTACCATTGCCGGTAGCGCCCGCAGCATGGGCCTCAACGTGGAGGGTCTCTGATCATGGCTAAACAGTCCAAGCGCGCTCTGAAGATCAAAGAGCAGGTCGACACGTCCAAGGTCTATTCTCTGGATGACGCAGTGGCACTCCTCGGCGAGCTGTCCACCGTCAACTTCAAGGAATCCCTCGACGTCGCCATCAATCTGGGCGTTGATCCGCGGAAATCCGACCAGGTCGTGCGTGGCGCTACCGTCATGCCCAACGGCACTGGCAAGGACGTTCGCGTCGCCGTGTTCACCCAGGGTGCCAACGTCGATGCCGCTAAAGAAGCCGGCGCCGACATCGTGGGCATGGATGACCTGGCCGAACAGGTCAAGAAAGGTCAACTCGACTTTGACGTGGTCATCGCCTCGCCGGACGCCATGCGCGTCGTCGGTCAGCTGGGCCAGATCCTCGGTCCGCGTGGCCTGATGCCGAACCCGAAGGTCGGCACCGTGACGCCGGACGTTGCCACCGCGGTCAAGAACGCCAAGGCCGGTCAGGTGCGTTTCCGTACCGACAAGAACGGCATCATTCACACTACCCTGGGCAAAGTGGATTTCGCAGCTGACGATATCCGCGGCAACCTGGAAGCACTGGTCGCAGATCTCAAGCGTCTCAAGCCCAGCACGTCCAAGGGTGTGTATTTCAAGAAGCTGACCCTGTCCACCACCATGGGCCCGGGTCTGACCGTCGATCACTCCTCTTACGTGTGATCGGCGTAGCCAAAGATACTTTGCGGTCCCCGCTCTTCTTCGTGGAGTTCGGGGCGCCGTCAAAGACCGTAGGCGCCAAGCCTTGCCTGCAAGGCTTGGCTTAATCTTCCCGGAAGGGATGCCTGCGCAGATGGTGTGGCCGCCAGCTACTGGTGTGCACCATCACCCAAGCCCTCTTACCCATAGGTAAGGGGAGATGGTAACCCCCGGAACTCGGAGGCATGAGCCTCTTGGTCCCGGCACGAAGGAGTGATCACTGTGCCACTAGCTCTCGAAGGCAAGAAAGCAATTGTTGCCGAGGTCAGTGAGGCCGCTAAGGACGCTCTTTCCGTCGTAGTTGCCGATTCTCGCGGTGTGGACGTTAGAGCCATGACCGACCTGCGTAAGCAGGCGCGCGAGAATGGCGTGCAAATTCGTGTTGTTCGCAACACGCTGGCACGTCGCGCCCTGTCCGGAACTCCCTGGGAGATCCTGGACGAGACTTTCTCGGGTCCGACCATGTTGGCCTTCTCCTACGAGCACCCGGGCGCTGCCGCCCGTCTGTTCAAGGAGTTCTCCAAGGGTCAGAAGGACTTCGAAGTCAAGGCGCTGGCATATGACGGTGAGCTCATCCCGGCTTCCGACCTTGACCGTCTGGCCACGCTGCCGACACACGATGAGGCGATCGCCAAGCTGATGTCCGTCATGAAGGAAGCTTCTGCCGGCAAGCTGGTTCGTACTCTCGCGGCATTGCGCGACCAGAAGGAAGAAGCGGCCGCTGCCTGATTGGCGCGCTTCTCTGAGTAGCCTGAACCGATCATTGAATCATGAGCACTTGGTCACCTGGCCGAGGCTCCGCAAAGTCTAGGAAATTGAACATGGCACTTACCCAAGAAGACATCATCAACGCTGTCGCCGACATGACCGTCATGGAAGTGGCTGGTCTGATTGAAGCGATGGAAGAGAAATTCGGCGTGACCGCAGCTGCCGCTGTTGTTGCCGGCCCGGGTGGCGGTGAAGCCGAAGCTGAAGAAGAGCAGACTGAATTCGACCTGGTGCTGACTGCCGCTGGCGACAAGAAAGTCAACGTCATCAAGGCCGTCCGCGAGATCACTGGTCTCGGCCTGAAGGAAGCCAAGGGTGCCGTCGACGGCGCGCCGGCGACCCTCAAGGAAGCGATGTCCAAGGACGACGCTGAAGAAGCGAAGAAGAAGCTGGAAGAAGCCGGCGCGAGCGTGGAGCTCAAGTAATTCTTGTGCCCACGGCTTCACGCGCTGCGTAAGCTTCCACGGCTGGTGGCGGGCTTCCCGCTACCGGCCTTTTTCTGTTGTTACTAGCTGCCCGCCTTTAGGCGACGCCGCTAGCCGAATTCCGACGGCGAGCTTCCATGAGGGGGCTTGCCGTCAGCGCCTGACGGGACCCATCCCGTCAGGTGGCGCCGACTCGCATCGGTCACCCATGGTGAACAAGCTGGGGAATACAGATGGCTTACTCATACACTGAGAAAAAACGCATCCGCAAGGATTTCGGCAAACTGCCCCAAGTGATGGATGTGCCCTACCTGCTGGCCATCCAGCTTGATTCCTACTACGACTTCCTCCAGCAGGATCGCTCGCCGGAAGAGCGGCTCGAGCTCGGCCTGCATGCCGCCTTCAAGTCCGTATTCCCGATCGAGAGCTTCTCGGGCAACGCTGCTCTCGAGTATGTCAGCTATCGTTTCGGCACGCCGGCCTTCGACGTCAAGGAATGTCAGCTGCGCGGGGTCACCTATTCGGCACCGCTGCGCGTCAAGGTGCGCCTGATCATCTACGATCGTGAATCATCGAACAAGGCGATCAAGGATATCAAGGAGCAGGAAGTTTACATGGGGGAAATCCCCCTGATGACCGAGAACGGTACCTTCGTGGTCAACGGTACCGAACGCGTCATCGTCTCTCAGTTGCATCGCTCGCCGGGTGTGTTCTTCGACCATGATAAGGGCAAGAGCCACTCGTCAGGCAAGCTCTTGTACTCCGCGCGGGTTATCCCTTACCGCGGCTCCTGGCTCGACTTCGAGTTCGATCCCAAGGACAACGTCTTCGTGCGTATCGACCGTCGCCGCAAGTTGCCGGCGTCCGTGCTGCTGCGCGCGCTGGGCATGAGCGCCGAGGAGATCCTCGATCACTTCTTCGAAACCAGCATCTTCCATATCGAGAAGAGCGGGTTCTCGGTGGAGCTGGTGCCGTCGCGTCTGCGCGGCGAGACCGCGACCTTCGACATCAAGGATGCCGATGGCAGCGTGATCGTCGAGGAAGGGCGTCGCATCACCCAGAAGCACATCCGCCAGATGGAAAAGTCTGGGCTTGAGCGTCTCGAAGTGCCGATGGAGTATCTCTACGGCAAGACGCTGGCCAAGGATCAGGTCGATCCGAAGACCGGCGAGCTGATCTGCGAGTGCAACTCCGAGATTACCGCCGAGCTACTCGAGAAGCTGGCTACCGCCGGCATCACGATGCTTCAGACGTTGTACACCAACGACCTGGATTGCGGTCCTTTCATCTCCGATACCCTCAAGCTGGATAGCACGCGCAGCCAGCTCGAGGCGTTGGTCGAGATCTACCGCATGATGCGCCCCGGTGAGCCGCCGACCAAGGAAGCCGCCGAGACGCTGTTCCACAACCTGTTCTTCACCGAAGATCGCTACGACCTGTCGGGCGTGGGGCGGATGAAGTTCAATCGCCGTCTGCGTCGTGATGCCGATACCGGCTCCGGCGTGCTGGACAATGGCGACATCCTCGATGTGCTCAAGGAGCTGATTGCGATCCGCAACGGCTTCGGCGATGTCGACGATATCGACCACCTGGGCAACCGTCGTATCCGTTGCGTCGGCGAGATGGCCGAGAACCAGTTCCGTGTTGGCCTGGTGCGTGTCGAGCGTGCGGTCAAGGAACGCCTGTCGATGGCCGAGAGCGAAGGCCTGATGCCGCAGGACCTGATCAACGCCAAGCCGGTTGCGGCGGCGGTGAAAGAGTTCTTCGGTTCGAGCCAGCTGTCTCAGTTCATGGACCAGAACAACCCGCTGTCCGAGGTCACTCACAAGCGTCGCGTCTCGGCCCTCGGCCCGGGCGGTCTGACTCGTGAGCGTGCCGGCTTCGAGGTGCGTGACGTTCACGCCACTCACTATGGCCGTCTGTGCCCGATCGAGACGCCGGAAGGCCCGAACATCGGCCTGATCAACTCGCTGGCGACCTACAGCCACACCAACAGCTACGGTTTCCTCGAGACGCCGTATCGCAAGGTGGTGGATGGTCAGATCACCGATGACGTGATGCAGCTGTCGGCGATCGAAGAGGGCAACTTCGTCATCGCTCAGGCGTCTGCGACCGTCGACGAGAACGGCTACCTGGTCGATGACCTGGTGCAGGTCCGTCACCGCGGCGAGACTACCTTCATGGCGCCGGACAAGGTCACCATGATGGACGTGTCGCCGCGTCAGGTGGTGTCCGTGGCCGCGGCCCTGATCCCGTTCCTCGAGCACGATGACGCCAACCGCGCCCTGATGGGTGCCAACATGCAGCGTCAGGCTGTGCCGACACTGCGTGCGGACAAGCCGCTGGTCGGTACCGGCATGGAGCGTTTCGTCGCCCGTGACTCCGGTGTCTGTGCCGTGGCTCGCCGCGGTGGCGTGATCGACTCGGTGGATGCGCGGCGTGTCGTGGTGCGGGTCAATGAAGATGAAATCATCGGCGGTGAAGCCGGTGTGGATATCTACAACCTCACCAAGTACACCCGTTCGAACCAGAACACCTGCATGAACCAGCGCCCGATCGTGCGCCCGGGTGACAGGGTCTCGAAGGACGACATCCTTGCCGACGGCCCGTCCGTCGACATGGGCGATCTGGCGCTTGGCCAGAACATGCGCATCGCCTTCATGCCCTGGAACGGCTACAACTTCGAGGACTCCATTCTGTTCTCGGAGCGCGTGGTGCAGGAAGATCGCTTCACCACCATCCATATCCAGGAACTGACCTGCGTATCTCGCGACACCAAGCTGGGTGCCGAGGAAATTACCTCGGATATCCCCAACGTTGGCGAGTCCGCACTGGGCAAACTCGATGAGGCCGGTGTGGTCTATATCGGTGCCGAGGTCGGTCCGGGCGACATCCTGGTCGGCAAGGTCACGCCCAAGGGCGAGACCCAGCTCACGCCGGAAGAGAAGCTGCTACGTGCCATCTTCGGTGAGAAGGCCTCCGACGTGAAGGATACCTCCCTGCGTGCCCCGACCGGCATGAAGGGCACGGTCATCGACGTCCAGGTCTTTACCCGCGACGGTGTCGAGAAGGACTCCCGCGCGCTGTCCATCGAGCAGATGCAGCTCGATGAGGTGCGCAAGGACCTTCAGGAGACTTACCGCATCGCCGAAGACGCGACCTTCGAGCGCCTCAAGCGCACCCTGGCCGGTCAGCCGGTCAACGGTGGGCCCAAGCTCAAGAAGGACGATGTGCTCTCCGAGGAGTATCTCGAGGAACTGCCGCGTCAGCAGTGGTTCAAACTGCGCATGCAGGATGAGTCACTGAATGAGCTGCTGGCTCAGGCGGATGAGCAACTCGAAACCCGTCGCAAGGAAATGGACGAGCGCTTCGAAGACAAGAAGCGCAAGCTGACACAGGGCGACGATCTGGCGCCGGGCGTTCTGAAGATCGTCAAGGTCTACATGGCCGTCAAGCGTCGTATCCAGCCGGGTGACAAGATGGCCGGCCGTCACGGTAACAAGGGTGTTATCTCCGCGATCATGCCGATCGAGGATATGCCCTTTGACGATGGCGGTGAGCCGGTCGACGTGGTCCTGAACCCCTTGGGCGTGCCATCGCGCATGAACGTGGGTCAGATCCTCGAGACGCACCTGGGCATGGCGGCACGAGGTCTCGGCGTGAAGATCGAGCATATGCTTCGCGACGCCCGTGAGCAGCAGGTTGGCGAGATTCGCGAATTCCTCGGCAAGGTTTACAACACCGAAGGCTCGCGTCTTGAGGACATCAGCTCGCTGTCCGACGATGAAGTGATCGCCCTGGCCAAGAACCTCAAGAGTGGTGTGCCGATGGCAACGCCGGTCTTCGACGGTGCCAAGGAGCATGAGATCAAGCATCTGCTGACGCTTGCCGATCTGCCGGATTCCGGCCAGATGACGCTCTACGATGGCCGTACCGGTGAGTCCTTCGATCGCCCGGTCACTGTTGGCTACATGTACATTCTCAAGTTGAACCACCTGGTCGACGACAAGATGCACGCGCGCTCCACTGGCTCGTACTCGCTGGTCACCCAGCAGCCGCTGGGCGGCAAGGCGCAGTTCGGCGGTCAGCGCTTCGGTGAGATGGAGGTCTGGGCCCTGGAAGCCTACGGTGCAGCCTATACCCTCCAGGAGATGCTCACGGTCAAGTCCGATGACGTGGAAGGTCGTACCAAGATGTACAAGAGCATCGTGGATGGCGATCACTCCATGCAGGCGGGCATGCCGGAATCCTTCAACGTATTGGTGAAGGAAATCCGCTCGCTGGGCATCGACATCGAGCTGGAAGGCTAAGCACCCGGGGCTTGAGTCAGTACTGGCGACAGTACTCACGACAGTGCTCGAGAAAGATGGTCCGCGGGGGCGGGCAACACGCCGCCCCCGCCTATGACAACTCCGCAACGGAGCCGACCTATGAAAGATTTGGTTAAAGTTCTCAAGTCGCAGGCACAGTCCGAAGAGTTCGACGCGATCAGAATCACGCTCGCGTCACCGGACCTGATCCGCTCCTGGTCTTACGGTGAAGTAAAGAAGCCCGAGACTATCAACTACCGTACCTTCAAGCCGGAGCGTGATGGCCTGTTCTGCGCCAAGATCTTTGGCCCGGTGAAGGATTACGAGTGCCTGTGCGGCAAGTACAAGCGCATGAAGCACCGCGGTATTATCTGCGAGAAGTGCGGCGTCGAGGTCACCAAGGCCGCGGTTCGCCGCGAGCGTATGGGCCACATCGAACTGGCTAGCCCGGTTGCGCACATCTGGTTCCTGAAATCGCTGCCATCGCGCATCGGCATGTTCCTGGACATGACGCTGCGTGATATCGAGCGCGTGCTCTACTTCGAAAGCTTCGTGGTCGTCGACCCGGGCATGACCACCCTCGAACGTGGTCAGCTGCTCAACGACGAGCAGTATTTCGAGGCCCTCGAGGAGTTTGGTGACGACTTCGATGCCCGCATGGGTGCCGAGGCCGTTCAGGCGCTGCTCAAGGACATCGATCTGGATGAGGAGATCAATCATCTGCGTGAGGAAATCCCGCAGACAAACTCCGAGACCAAGATCAAGAAGCTGTCCAAGCGACTCAAGCTGCTCGAGGCCTTCTCCAAGTCCGGCAACGCGCCGGCCTGGATGGTCATGGAAGTGCTGCCAGTGCTGCCGCCGGACCTGCGTCCGCTGGTGCCGCTGGATGGTGGTCGTTTCGCGACCTCGGATCTCAACGACCTGTATCGTCGTGTGATCAACCGCAACAACCGCCTGAAGCGTCTGCTCGACCTCAATGCGCCGGACATCATCGTGCGCAACGAGAAGCGCATGCTGCAGGAATCCGTGGATGCGCTGCTCGACAACGGTCGTCGTGGTCGCGCCATCACCGGTTCCAACAAGCGCCCGCTGAAGTCGCTCGCCGACATGATCAAGGGCAAGCAGGGGCGTTTCCGTCAGAACCTGCTGGGCAAGCGTGTCGACTACTCCGGCCGTTCCGTGATCACCGTGGGTCCGACCCTGCGTCTGCACCAGTGCGGCCTGCCGAAGAAGATGGCGCTCGAGCTGTTCAAGCCGTTCATCTACTCCAAGCTGCAGTCCAGCGGCCAAGCGTCCACCATCAAGGCCGCCAAGAAGATGGTCGAGCGCGAGCTGCCGGAGGTGTGGGACATCCTCGCCGACGTCATCCGCGAGCATCCGGTGCTGCTGAACCGTGCCCCGACGCTGCACCGCCTGGGTATCCAGGCCTTCGAGCCGCTGCTGATCGAAGGCAAGGCCATCCAGTTGCACCCGCTGGTGTGTGCCGCCTACAACGCCGACTTCGACGGTGACCAGATGGCGGTCCACGTGCCGCTGACCCTGGAAGCCCAGCTCGAAGCCCGTGCGCTGATGATGGCCACCAATAACGTGCTGTCGCCGGCCAACGGTGATCCGATCATCGTGCCGTCCCAGGACGTGGTGCTGGGTCTGTATTACATGACCCGCGAGAAGATCAACGCCAAGGGCGAAGGCATGATCTTCTCCGACCTCAAGGAGGTCGAGCGGGCCTTCGGGACCCAGAGCGTCTCCATGCACGCACGTGTCAAAGTGCGCCTGACCGAGTTCCTGCCCGAAGAAGAGGGCGGTGAACTGGTGGAGCGTGCAACGATCTACGACACCACTGTCGGCCGTGCGATGCTGTTCAGCATCCTGCCCAAGGGAGCGCCTTTCGAGCTGGTCGATCAGCCGATGAAGAAGAAGGCCATCTCCGGGCTGATCAACGAGGTCTACCGTCGTACCGGCCTGAAAGACGCCGTGGTCTTTGCCGACCAGCTGATGTACACCGGTTTCCGTCTGGCCACCTGGTCCGGCGCGTCAATCGGCGTCAATGACTTCGTCATCCCCGACTCCAAGAAGAGCATTGTCGATGGGGCCGAGGACGAGGTGAAGGAAATCGAGGACCAGTTCTCCTCCGGTCTCGTGACGGCGGGCGAGAAGTACAACAAGGTCATCGATATCTGGTCCAAGGCCAATGACAAGGTCGCCAAGGCGATGATGACCGGCATCTCCAAGGAGAACGTGATCAACCGTGATGGTGAAGAGGTCGAGCAGGACTCCTTCAACAGCGTGTTCATCATGGCCGACTCCGGTGCGCGTGGTAGTGCCGCCCAGATCCGCCAGCTGGCGGGCATGCGTGGCCTGATGGCCAAGCCGGACGGCTCGATCATCGAGACGCCGATCACCGCCAACTTCCGTGAGGGCCTGAACGTACTCCAGTACTTCATCTCCACCCACGGTGCTCGTAAGGGCTTGGCGGATACGGCCCTCAAGACGGCGAACTCGGGTTACCTGACGCGTCGCCTGGTCGACGTGGCGCAGGATCTGGTGATCACCGAGCCGGATTGCGGCACCGAGAATGGCCTGACGCTGCACCCGGTCATCGAAGGGGGCGACATCATCGTCTCCCTGGCACAGCGTGTGCTGGGCCGTGTGGTCGCGCAGGACGTGGTCGACCCGGCAACCGAGGAAGTGCTGATCGCGCGCGGCACCCTGCTCGACGAAGCCTGGTGTGCCGAGCTCGACACCATGGGTGTCGACGAAATCGTGGTGCGCTCGACCATCACCTGTGACACACCGCACGGCGTGTGCTCGGCCTGTTACGGTCGTGACCTGGCGCGTGGCCATCAGGTCAACACCGGTGAAGCGGTCGGCGTCATCGCCGCTCAGTCGATCGGTGAGCCGGGTACCCAGCTGACCATGCGTACCTTCCACATCGGTGGTGCGGCATCGCGTGCCTCTGCTGTCGACAGTGTTCAGGTCAAGCACGGCGGCAAGGTGCGCCTGCACAACATCAAGTCGGTAGAGCGTGCCGATGGCAAGCTGGTGGTGGTTTCCCGCTCCAGCGCCCTGGCGGTCGCCGACGATCACGGTCGTGAGCGCGAGTACTACAAGCTGCCCTACGGTGCCGAGCTGTCGGTCAAGGACGGCGAGCTGGTTGATGGTGGACAGACCGTCGCCAAGTGGGATCCGCACACTCACCCGATCGTCGCCGAGGTCGAAGGTAAGGCTCAGTACATCGATATGGACGAAGGTGTCTCCATCCACCGTAGCGTGGACGAGATGACCGGCCTGTCCTCTATCGAGGTGATCGAGTCCGCCGCGCGTCCGGCGTCGGGTCGCGACAAGCGCCCGATGATCATGCTGGCCGACGACGCGGGTCAGCACATCTCGCTGCCGGGCTCCAACACGCCGGTACAGTACCTGCTGCCCGGCAAGGCCATCGTCTCGATCGAGAACGGTGCCTCGGTAGGTGTCGGTGAGGTGGTCGCCCGTATCCCGGTCGAAGCGACGGCGAACAAGGACATCACCGGTGGTCTGCCTCGTGTGGCCGACCTGTTCGAAGCGCGCAAGCCCAAGGAATCGGCGATTCTCGCTGAAGTCAGCGGCGTGCTCAGCTTCGGCAAGGAGACCAAGGGCAAGCGTCGCTTGACGATTACCCCGGCCGATGGCGACCCGTTCGAGATGCTGATCCCGAAATGGCGCCAGATTGCGGTCTTCGAGGGTGAAACCGTCGAGAAGGGCGAGGTCATCTCCGATGGTCCCAGCAACCCGCATGACATTCTGCGTCTGTTGGGCGTCAGCGAGCTGGCCAAGTACATCACTGCAGAGGTGCAGGAGGTCTATCGCCTCCAGGGCGTGGGCATCAACGACAAGCACATCGAAGTGGTCGTGCGTCAGATGCTGCGCAAGGTCGAGATCACCGATGCGGGTGACTCCGACTTCATCACCGGTGATCAGGTCGAAGTGGTGCGTGTTCTCGAGCAGAATGCGCGCCTGGAGCAGGAAGGCAAGTTCCCGGCCAAGTACCATCGCCTGCTGTTGGGTATTACCAAGGCGAGTCTCGCCACCGAGTCGTTCATCTCCGCGGCCTCCTTCCAGGAGACCACGCGGGTGCTGACCGAGGCGGCGGTGACAGGCAAGCGCGATTACCTGCGCGGCCTGAAGGAAAACGTGGTGGTGGGCCGTCTGATCCCGGCCGGTACGGGGCTTACCCACCATGCGGAGCGTCGCCGTCGTCGCGAGGACGCCGAGCGCGTGGTTCAGCCGTCGGCCCAGGACGTCGAGCAGGAGTTGGGTGCCCAGCTCACCGCCCTCGACTCGGATGACGACGAGATCTAACCGGAGCCTGCTCGACACCGGCGCCGAATGGCGCCGGTGTTGACGCGGATTGCTCTGAGACAGTAGAATGCGCAGCCTTTAATAGTGGGGTGGGTACGCCCGCGCTCGCTATTGTTAGGCCAAGGCAATCATTGGAGTCAGCTACAGACCATGGCAACTATTAACCAGCTCGTGCGCAAGCCGCGCAAGCGCCCCGTCGTCAAGAGTGACGTCCCGGCGCTGCAGGCCTGCCCGCAACGTCGCGGTGTTTGCACTCGCGTATACACCACTACCCCGAAGAAGCCGAACTCCGCACTGCGTAAGGTGTGCCGTGTTCGCTTGACTAACGGGTATGAGGTCGCCTCCTACATCGGTGGTGAAGGTCACAACCTGCAAGAACACTCTGTCGTGCTGATTCGCGGCGGCCGAGTGAAGGACTTGCCGGGTGTGCGCTATCACACCGTTCGCGGCGCTCTCGACACCTCCGGTGTCCAGAATCGTAAGCAGGGCCGTTCCAAGTACGGCACCAAGCGTCCGAAGTCCTAAGACTCGCACGCAACCGCTACACCCTATTGCATCGGTCTGATAAGAGTAAGGTCGAGCGTCGTGGGAACGCCCATGCCAGTCTCGGGTTTACCTGAAGGACCCCTTAATTTGAGGGCTTATCATGCCTAGAAGAAGAGTTGTCGCGAAGCGCGAAATCCTCCCGGATCCGAAGTTCGGAAGTGAGCGCCTGGCAAAGTTCATGAACCACCTCATGATCAGCGGCAAAAAGTCTGTAGCTGAACGCATCGTCTATGGCGCGCTGGATCACGTCACCGCGCGCAACAATGATGATCCGCTGGAGATTTTCGACAAGGCGCTGGAAACCATCCAGCCCATGGTCGAGGTAAAATCTCGCCGTGTCGGTGGTGCTACTTACCAGGTGCCCGTTGAAGTCCGTCCGTCACGCCGTCAGGCTCTGGCCATGCGCTGGCTGGCCGACGCTGCTCGTAACCGTGGTGAAAAGACCATGGTGCAGCGTCTGGCCGGTGAGATGCTCGATGCCGCCGAAGGCAAGGGCGCCGCTGTGAAGAAGCGCGAAGACGTGCACCGCATGGCGGAGGCCAACAAGGCCTTCTCGCACTACCGCTTCTAAGCAGGCTTCGTCACATGAGGTGCCCATATGCCTGGGCGCCTCCAACTAACGGGGAATTCCACCGTGGCACGTAAGACACCGCTTAAGCGCTACCGTAATATCGGTATCGTTGCCCACGTCGACGCCGGGAAGACCACCACTACCGAGCGTGTCCTGTTTTACACCGGCCTGTCTCACAAGGTGGGTGAGGTTCATGATGGCGCGGCCACCATGGACTGGATGCAGCAGGAGCAGGAGCGGGGTATCACCATCACCTCCGCCGCTACCACTTGCTTCTGGCAGGGCATGAACAAGCAGTTCGATGAGCACCGCATCAATATCATCGACACCCCGGGACACGTCGACTTCACCATCGAAGTCGAACGTTCCCTGCGTGTGCTCGATGGTGCGGTCGTCGTGCTGTGTGCAAGCTCTGGTGTGCAGCCGCAGACCGAGACTGTCTGGCGCCAGGCCAACAAGTACGAAGTTCCGCGCATGGTGTTCGTCAACAAGATGGACCGTGCCGGCGCCGATTTCTTCATGGTCCTCGACCAGCTGAAGTCGCGCCTGAACGCCAATGCGGTGCCGATCCAGATCAACTGGGGCGCCGAGGATGGCTTCAAGGGCGTCGTCGATCTGCTGCAGATGAAGGCGATCATGTGGGACGAAGCCAACCACGGCATGAACTATGACCTGGTTGACATCCCGGCCGAGCTGCAAGAGACCGCCGAGAAGTATCGCGAAGAGATGGTCGAGTCTGCTGCCGAGGCCTCCGAAGAGCTGATGGATAAGTACCTCGAAGAGGGCGATCTTTCCATCGAGGAAATCAAGGCCGGTCTGCGTCGTCGTACCCTCGACAACGAAATCGTCCTGGTGACCTGTGGCTCCGCGTTCAAGAACAAGGGCGTGCAGGCCGTGCTGGATGGCGTCATCGAGTACATGCCGTCGCCCACCGAGGTCAAGGCCATCGAAGGTGAGCTGGACGACAAGGACGGCACCATCGCGACCCGTGAGGCCGATGACAGTGCACCCTTCGCCGCCCTGGCCTTCAAGATCGCCACCGATCCGTTCGTTGGTACCCTGACCTTCATCCGTGTGTATTCCGGGGTCTTGAAGTCTGGCGACAGCGTCTTTAACTCTGTCAAGAGCAAGAAAGAGCGCGTCGGCCGTATCGTGCAGATGCACTCCAACTCGCGCGAAGAGATCAAGGAAGTGCTGGCCGGCGATATCGCCGCTTGCATCGGCCTGAAGGACGTCACTACCGGTGACACCCTGTGCGATCTGACCGACAAGATCATTCTCGAGCGCATGGAGTTCCCGGATCCGGTGATCTCGGTCGCCGTTGAGCCGAAGTCCAAGGCTGACCAGGAGAAGATGGGTATCGCCCTCGGCAAGCTGGCTCAGGAGGATCCGTCCTTCCAGGTCAAGACTGACGAGGAAACCGGTCAGACCATCATCTCCGGTATGGGTGAGCTGCACCTCGATATCATCGTTGACCGTATGCGCCGCGAGTTTAAGGTCGAGGCGAATATCGGTAAGCCGCAGGTTGCCTATCGCGAGACCATTCGTCACAGCGTCGAACAGGAAGGCAAGTTTGTTCGTCAGTCAGGCGGTCGCGGTCAGTTCGGTCATGTGTATCTGCGCATCGAACCGCTGACGGCAGAAGACAAGGGCGAAGACGAGGAGATGCACTTCAAGTTTTCGTCTGAAATCGTCGGCGGCGTGGTTCCGAAGGAATACGTGCCTGCTGTCGAGAAAGGGGCCTATGAACAGCTGCAGAACGGTGTCATCGCGGGCTACCCGATGATCGACGTCAAGGTCACGCTGTACGATGGTTCCTATCACGACGTGGACTCCAACGAGACCGCGTTCAAGATCGCTTCTTCCATGGCGATCAAAGAAGGTGCCAAGAAGGCCAAGGCCGTGCTGCTGGAGCCGATGATGAAGGTCGAAGTCGTGACCCCCGAGGAATTCATGGGTGACGTCATGGGCGATCTTAACCGTCGTCGCGGTCTGGTGCAGGGCATGGATGATACTTCTTCAGGGAAGACCATCCGCGCAATGGTGCCGCTGGCTGAGATGTTCGGTTATGCAACCGATCTGCGTTCTCAGAGCCAGGGCCGTGCAAGCTACTCCATGGAGTTTGCGAAGTACGACGAGGCTCCCTCCAGTATCGTGGAAGCCGTCATCAACCAGAACGGTTAACCGTTAGCTAACGTAAAGAGGTTATAGCAGTGGCTAAGGAAAAATTCGAACGTTCCAAACCGCATATCAACGTCGGTACCATCGGTCACGTTGACCATGGTAAGACTACCCTGACAGCGGCTCTGACACGCGTTTCTGCAGAAGTCTTCGGTGGCGACGCTCGTGCGTTCGACTCCATCGATAACGCCCCGGAAGAGCGTGAGCGCGGTATCACCATCTCTACCGCTCACGTGGAATACCAGTCCGAAGTGCGTCACTACGCGCACGTCGACTGCCCGGGTCACGCTGACTACGTCAAGAACATGATCACCGGTGCTGCCCAGATGGACGGCGCTATCCTGGTCTGTTCCGCTGCCGACGGCCCGATGCCGCAGACTCGTGAGCACATCCTGCTCTCGCGTCAGGTCGGCGTGCCGTTCATCGTCGTGTTCCTGAACAAGGCCGACATGGTCGACGACGAAGAGCTGCTCGAGCTGGTCGAAATGGAAGTGCGCGAGCTGCTCGCCGAGTACGACTTCCCGGGTGACGACACTCCGATCATCATCGGCTCCGCGCTGATGGCCCTCGAAGGCAAGGACGACAACGGCATGGGTACCACCGCCGTTGCCGACCTGATCAAGGCCATGGACGCGTACATCCCGGAGCCGGAGCGCGCTATCGATCAGCCGTTCCTGATGCCGATCGAAGACGTGTTCTCCATCTCTGGTCGCGGTACCGTTGTGACCGGTCGTGTCGAGCGTGGCATAGTCAAGCCGGGTTCAGAAGTCGAGATCATCGGCCTCAAGGACACCGTCAAGACCACCGTTACTGGTGTCGAGATGTTCCGCAAGCTGCTCGACGAAGGTCGTGCCGGCGAGAACGTTGGCGCCCTGCTGCGCGGCACCAAGCGTGACGACGTCGAGCGTGGTCAGGTCCTGGCCAAGCCGGGCAGCATCACGCCGCACACCATTTTCGAAGCCGAAATCTACGTGCTGTCCAAGGACGAGGGTGGTCGTCACACGCCGTTCTTCAAGGGCTATCGTCCGCAGTTCTACTTCCGTACCACCGACGTTACTGGTACCTGTGAGCTGCCGGAAGGCGTCGAGATGGTGATGCCGGGTGACAACGTCAAGATGACTGTCACTCTGATCTCACCGATCGCCATGGAAGAAGGTCTGCGCTTCGCCGTTCGCGAAGGCGGCCGTACCGTCGGCGCCGGTGTTGTCGCCAAGATCATTAAGTAAGCCTTAGGCTCACCCGATGATCGAAGGGGGCTCCTGCGGGAGCCCCCTTTCTGCGCATGTTGTCTTGCAGGGTTTGACTCTGCGGGACTCCATGCCTATAATGCGCATCCTTTGAATGCGTGGGTAGACGGCTCGCGCCGTCGACATCCATTGGAGTTTAGGGCAAATGCAGAACCAGAAGATTCGCATTCGGTTGAAAGCGTTCGACCATCGCCTGATTGACCAGTCCGCCGCGGAGATCGTTGAAACCGCCAAGCGTACCGGTGCTCAGGTCCACGGTCCGATCCCGCTGCCGACCAATCGTGAGCGCTACACCATCCTGGTTTCTCCGCACGTCAACAAGGACGCGCGTGACCAGTATGAGATCCGCACTCATAAGCGTGTGCTCGACATCGTCGAACCCACTGAAAAGACCGTTGATGCACTGATGAAGCTTGATCTCGCCGCCGGCGTTGACGTGCAAATCAAACTCAACTGAGACCTCACTAGACACTCACGGTCGCCGCTCAACGAGCTGCCACCGTCACGCCGGGATGGCGTCACACAATGTGCTAGTGGAATGCTCTGGAAAGGGCAGCCATAGCGGGTGATAGCCCCGTACACTATAGGAGACTGAACATGACTATCGGTTTGGTCGGTAAGAAGTCCGGGATGACCCGTGTCTTCACCGAAGATGGCGCATCCGTGCCCGTAACCGTTATCGAAGTTGAGCCTAACCGCATTACGCGCGTCAAGACCGTCGATGTCGACGGCTACAGCGCCGTGCAGGTTACCTCTGGCTCACGCAAGGCCAAGCACCTGACCAAAGCGCAAGCTGGACAGTTTGCCAAGGCAGGTACCGAGGCCGGCCGTTCGCTGATGGAGTTCCGCCTGGCTGAAGGCGACGAAGCTCCGGCAGTGGGTGGCGAGCTCACCGTATCCCTCTTTGAAGCTGGTCAGAAGATTGATGTGACCGGCACCTCCAAGGGCAAGGGTTTCCAGGGCGCCGTCAAGCGCTGGAACTTCCGCACCCAAGACAACACCCATGGTAACTCCCTGGCACACCGTGCTCCGGGTTCCATCGGCATGTGTCAAACCCCGGGTCGCGTCTTCAAGGGCAAGAAAATGGCCGGTCAGCTGGGCAATGTCCGCTGCACCGTGCAGAGCCTGGAAGTCGTGCGCGTCGACGCTGAACGCAATCTGCTGCTTATCAAGGGCGCCGTTCCGGGTGCGCCGGGTAGCGACGTTGTTGTTCGCAGTGCCGTGAAAGCTCGCTAAGGGGATTTGATCCAATGAATCTGAATCTTTCAGGTGCTAGCGCCGGAACAGTCGAAGTATCCGACGCCACCTTCGGCAAAGAATTCAACGAAGCGCTGGTCCATCAGGTCGTGACTGCCTATCTGGCTGCCGGCCGTCAGGGCACTCGCGCTCAGAAGAACCGCGCCGCTGTGCGTGGCGGTGGCAAGAAGCCGTGGCGTCAGAAGGGCACCGGTCGCGCTCGCGCTGGTACCATCCGTTCGCCGATCTGGCGTGCCGGTGGTGTGACCTTTGCGGCTAGTCCTCAGGACTACACCCAGAAGGTCAACCGCAAGATGTACCGTGCCGCGATCCGCTCGATTCTGTCTGAGCTGGTCCGTCAGGAGCGTCTGGTCATCGTCGAGGACATTTCCGTCGACGCACCCAAGACCAAGCAGCTGACCGCCAAGCTTAACGAGCTGGGCTTGGAAAAAGCGCTGATCGTCACCGAAGAAGTTGACGAGAACCTTTACCTGGCCGCTCGCAACATCCCGCACGTGGATGTGGTGGACGTCGCTGCCGCCGATCCGGTGAGCCTGGTCGCCTTCGACAAGGTGCTGGTCACCGTCTCCGCCCTGCGCAAATTCGAGGAGAAGCTGGCATGAACCAGGAACGCGTATTCAAGGTTCTGCTTGGTCCGCACATGACCGAGAAGGCCGCCTCCGCCGCCGAGAACAACCAGTACGTGTTCAAGGTGGCCTCTGACGCGACCAAGCCGGAAATCAAGCAGGCCGTTCAGGTGCTGTTCGGTAAGAAGGTTGATCGTGTACAGGTCCTGAACATCAAGGGCAAGACCAAGCGCACCGCCAATGGCTTGGGCCAGCGCAAGGGTTACCGCAAGGCGTATGTAACGCTTGCCGCGGGTGAGACCCTTGAAGACTTCTCTGGCGCCGAATAAGGGCAGGAGTACGGATAATGGCAATCGTCAAGACCAACCCCACATCCCCCGGTCGTCGCCACCTGGTCAAGATCGTCGCTGATGATCTGCACAAGGGTCGGCCGTATGCGCCGCTGCTGGAAAAGCAGTCGCACTCGGGTGGGCGTAACAACAACGGTCGCATCACCACACGTCACGTGGGTGGTGGGCATCGTCAGCACTACCGTCAGGTCGATTTCAAGCGTATCAAGGATGGCATTCCGGCCATCGTCGAGCGCCTGGAGTACGATCCGAACCGTAGCGCACACATCGCGCTGCTGAAGTACTTGGACGGCGAGCGTCGCTATATCATCGCACCCAAGGGTGTGAAGGCTGGCGATCGCGTCGAGTCCGGTGTCAACGCGCCGATCAAGAAGGGCAACACCCTTCCGCTGCGTAACATTCCGGTCGGTTCCACTGTGCATTGCATCGAGCTGAAGCCCGGTAAAGGCGCCCAGGTCGCACGCAGTGCCGGCACCAGTGCCCAGCTAGTGGCGCGTGAAGGCAACTATGCCACGGTGCGTCTGCGCTCCGGCGAGATGCGCAAGATTCTGGCCGAGTGCCGCGCCACCTTGGGTGAAGTGAGCAACTCTGAGCACAGCCTCCGTCAACTGGGCAAGGCCGGTGCCAAACGCTGGCGTGGCGTTCGCCCGACAGTTCGCGGTGTTGCGATGAACCCGGTGGATCACCCGCATGGTGGTGGTGAAGGCCGCACCAGTGGTGGTCGTAACCCGGTTACCCCGTGGGGCGTCCCCACCAAGGGTTACAAGACTCGCAAGAACAAGCGCACCGATAAGCTGATCGTTCGTCGCCGCAAGGCCAAGTAACAGACATTAAGAGGTAACGGCTGTGCCACGTTCACTGAAGAAAGGTCCTTTCATTGACCTTCATCTGCTGAAGAAGGTTGAGACTGCAGTGGAGAAGAACGACCGCAAACCGATCAAGACCTGGTCGCGTCGTTCGATGATCCTGCCCAACATGGTCGGGCTCACCATTGCGGTCCATAACGGGCGTCAACATGTCCCGGTGCACGTCTCCGAGGAAATGGTTGGCCACAAGCTGGGCGAATTCGCTGCTACCCGCACCTATCGCGGTCATGCGGCGGACAAGAAAGCCAAACGGTAAGCCAAAGAGGATTGAGAGATGGAAGTCACAGCTAAGCTGCGTGGCGCTCGTTTATCCGCCCAGAAGGCCCGTTTGGTGGCTGACCAGGTGCGCGGTAAACCTGTCGCCGAAGCACTCGACCTGCTGACCTTCTCACCGAAGAAGGCCTCCAAGCTGGTCAAGAAAGTGCTGCAGTCCGCCATCGCGAATGCGGAAGAAAACAACGGCATGGACATCGACGAGCTGCGTGTCTCGACCATCTGTGTCGATGAGGGCATGACGCTCAAGCGTATCAAGCCGCGTGCCAAGGGCCGTGCGGATCGTATCTTGAAGCGCACCTGCCACATCACCGTTATGGTAGCCGAGAAGTAGGAGTCGACCAGATGGGTCAGAAAGTAAATCCGACAGGTATTCGGCTGGGCATCGTCAAAGACCACAACTCGGTCTGGTATGCCGAGCGCGGTGCTTATGCCGACAAGCTGAATAATGATCTCGAAGTGCGTAGCTTCCTCGAGGAGCGTCTGAAGAACGCTTCCGTTAGTCGCATTCACATCGAGCGTCCGGCAAATAATGCCCGTATCACCATTCACACTGCCCGTCCGGGCATCGTGATTGGCAAGAAGGGTGAGGACGTCGACAAGCTGCGTCGC
This sequence comes from Halomonas salinarum, assembly GCF_012062845.1. GTDB lineage: Bacteria > Pseudomonadota > Gammaproteobacteria > Pseudomonadales > Halomonadaceae > Onishia > Onishia salinarum. The sequence goes on along the minus strand of NZ_WWNB01000013.1, from coordinate 72,139 downwards.
GACGTCACCCAGATGATGGGCGTGCCGGTTCACGTCAACATCGAAGAAGTGCGCAAGCCGGAACTCGATGCCAAGCTCGTTGCCCAGAACGTCTGCGGCCAGCTCGAGCGTCGTGTCATGTTCCGTCGTGCCATGAAGCGCGCCGTACAGAACGCCATGCGCCTCGGCGCCGGCGGCATCAGGATCCAGTTGTCTGGTCGTCTTGGTGGTGCGGAAATCGCACGTACCGAATGGTACCGCGAAGGCCGTGTGCCGCTTCATACGCTGCGTGCCGACATCGATTACGCGACCTACGAAGCTCACACCACCTACGGCGTCATCGGCGTCAAGGTCTGGGTCTTCAAGGGTGAAATCCTCGGGGGCATCGAAGAGGTCCGCGCCAAGGCTAAGCAGCCGCAGAGCGCGCCCTCCAAGAAGAAAGGTTCCAGGTAAGGGGAGAGCGGATCGATGTTACAACCTAAGCGTTTGAAATTCCGCAAGGTGCAGAAGGGTCGCAACCGCGGCCTGGCACATCGCGGAAGCAAGATTAGTTTTGGCGAATATGGCTTGAAAGCCACCGGTCGTGGACGCGTTACCGCGCGTCAGATCGAAGCTGGGCGTCGTGCCATCACTCGCCATGTTAAGCGTGGCGGCAAGATCTGGATCCGGGTTTTCCCGGACAAGCCGATCTCCAAGAAGCCCCTTGAAGTCCGTATGGGTAAGGGCAAGGGCTCTGTCGAGTACTGGGTCGCACAGATCCAGCCCGGCCGTGTCCTCTATGAGATTGAAGGCGTTTCTGAAGAGCTGGCTCGTGAGGCCTTCGGCCTGGCCGCTCAGAAGTTTCCGGTCGCCACCACCTTTGTGAAACGGACGGTGATGTGATGAAAGCCCAGGAAATTCGCGAAAAGTCAGTAGAAGACCTGCAGGCGCAGCTCTTCGAACTCCTCCGCGAGCAGTTCAACCTGCGCATGCAGAAGGCCACTGGCCAGCTGAGCCAGACCCATCTGCTCAAGCAGGTTCGTCGGGATGTTGCCCGCGTGAAGACTGTGCTCAACGAGAAGGCAGGTGATTGAGATGTCCGAAGAACAGAAAGTCCGGACGCTCACCGGTAAAGTGGTGAGCGACAAGATGGACAAATCTATCGTCGTCATGATTGAGCGCCGCGAGCGGCATCCGATCTACGGCAAATACGTGAAGCGCTCCACCAAGCTGCACGCCCATGACGCGCAGAACCAGGCGAAGGCAGGCGACACGGTTTCCATCGAGGAATGCCGTCCCCTGTCCAAGAAGAAGTCCTGGACGCTGGTCGAAGTGGTTGAGCAGGCCAAGGGCTAAATGCCCCGCGCTCGAAACCAGTGCAGTCAGATTAGGTTTGGAGAAAACCGATGATTCAGACGCAGTCAATGCTGGATGTCGCCGACAACAGCGGGGCGCGCCGGGTGCAGTGCATCAAGGTGCTTGGCGGCTCACACCGTCGTTACGCTCGCGTAGGCGATATCATCAAAGTAACAGTGAAAGAAGCCATTCCGCGTGGCAAGGTCAAGAAAGGCCAGGTCATGAAGGCGGTCGTGGTTCGGACTCGTAGTGGCGTCCGTCGTAATGACGGTTCGCTGATCCGCTTCGATGGAAATGCGGCGGTTCTGTTGAACAACACCAACGAGCAGCCGATCGGCACCCGTATTTTTGGGCCGGTCACTCGTGAACTCCGTACCGAAAAGTTCATGAAGATCATTTCCTTGGCGCCTGAAGTGCTGTAAGGAGCGAGGCGGATATGCAAAAAATCAAACGTGACGATGAAGTGATCGTCATTGCCGGCAAGGACAAAGGTAAGCGTGGCACCATCAAGCGCGTCCTCCAGGGCGATCGCTACGTGGTGGCAGGTGTGAACATGATCAAGCGTCACACCAAGCCTAATCCGATGGCAGGCAATCAAGGCGGTATCGTCGAGCGCGAAGCTCCGATTCACGCGTCCAACGTGGCCATCTTCAATCAGGAGACCGGCAAAGCGGATCGAGTCGGCTTCCAGGTGACAGAAGACGGTACCAAGGTACGTATCTACAAGTCGACGCAGACGCAGATCGACGCCTAACGTGAGTCGGGTAGCAAAATGGCGAACTTGAAAGAACGTTATCAAAACGAGGTGGCAGCTCAACTCCAAGAGCAGTTTAGCTACGCCAACGTGATGCAGGTGCCCAGGATCACTAAAGTGACCCTGAACATGGGCATCGGCGAAGCGACCAGCGACAAGAAGCTGATCGACAATGCCGTCGGCGACCTGGAGAAGCTCTCCGGTCAAAAGCCGATGGTGACCAAGGCACGCAAGTCCATCGCGGGCTTCAAGGTGCGTGAAGGCTGGCCGATCGGGATCAAGGTCACACTGCGCCGCGAGCGCATGTGGGACTTCCTGGACCGTCTGGTGAACATCGCGATCCCCCGCGTTCGTGACTTTCGTGGTCTCAACCCGAAGTCCTTCGACGGCCGTGGCAACTATTCGATGGGGGTGCGTGAGCAGATCATTTTCCCGGAGATCGAGTATGATAAGATCGACCGGATCCGTGGTCTGGATGTCACCATCACCACGACTGCCAACACCGATGAAGAAGGCCGTGCGCTACTGCGTGCGCTGAACTTCCCGTTCAAGAAATAAGGGTGGGATCATGGCAAAGAAAAGCATGGTAGAACGCGAGCAGAAGCGTGCGAAGCTGGTCGATAAGTATGCGGCCAAGCGCGCAAAGCTCAAGGCCCTCATCAGTGACGTCAACGCTTCCGATGAAGAGCGCTTCGACGCGCAGCTCAAGCTGCAGCAGTTGCCGCGCGACTCCAGCCCGGTTCGTCAGCGTAATCGCTGCCGTATCACTGGCCGTCCGCACGGTTACTACAACAAGTTTGGCTTGGGCCGTAACAAGCTGCGTGAAGCCGCCATGCGTGGCGATGTCCCTGGACTGAAGAAGTCCAGCTGGTAACGCCACGCAGAATTATCAGGAGCGCAACGTAATGAGCATGCAAGATACGCTGGCGGATATGTTCACTCGTATCCGTAATGCGCAGATGGCCACCAAGGAGACGGTTACCATGCCGTCTTCCAAGCTGAAGGTTGAGGTGGCCCGCGTACTGAAAGAAGAAGGCTTTATCAACGACTACAGCGTCGCTGAAGGCACCAAGCCTGAACTGGCCGTTAACCTCAAGTACTTCGAGGGCAAGGCCGTCATCGAGCATATCCAGCGGGTGTCAAAGCCGTCGCTGCGCTCGTACAAAGGCAAGGCTGAGCTGCCGAAGGTAGCCGATGGCCTGGGTATCGCGATCGTTTCCACCTCGAATGGCGTGATGACAGATCGTGCGGCCCGTCATGCTGGTGTTGGTGGTGAAGTCCTCTGCACCGTATTCTAGGAGTTTGGAATGTCCCGCGTAGCCAAATATCCGGTTAAATTGCCGAGCGGCGTCGATGTAAAAATCGACGGCAATCAACTGACCGTCAAGGGCGGTCAGGGCGAACTCGCAATGACTCTTCACGACCAGGTCGTGATCGGTCAGGAAGAGGGTCAGCTGACCTTCGCTCCGAGCGAAACTGCCAAGAGCTGGGCGATGGCTGGAACCACCCGTGCACTGGTCCAGAACATGGTCACCGGTGTCACAGAGGGCTTCACCAAGTCCCTCGAGATCAATGGCGTCGGCTATCGTGCCCAGGCAAGTGGCAAGACGCTCAACCTGACACTGGGCTTCTCTCACCCGGTCGAATACGCGCTGCCTGAAGGTGTCGTGGCGGAAACGCCCAAGAACACCACTATCGTGCTGAAAAGCGCCGATAAGCAGCGTCTCGGCCAGGTCGCCGCGGAAATCCGCGCCTTCCGTCCGCCTGAGCCCTACAAGGGCAAGGGTATCCGGTACGGTGACGAGCAGATCCGTCGTAAAGAAGCCAAGAAGAAGTAAGGCAGGGTTATGAACGCGAAGAAAGAATCTCGTCTCCGTCGTGCCCGCCGTGCTCGCGCCAAGATGCGCGAGCTGGGCGTGTATCGCCTGAGCGTCAACCGTACCCCTCGCCACATCTATGCGCAGATTATCTCGCCGGATGGTGGCAAGGTCCTCGCCAGCGCTTCCACGCTGGACAAGGCGCTTCGTGAGGGTGCGACCGGTAACTCAGACGCCGCTGCTAAGGTAGGCGCGCTGATTGCTGAACGCGCTAAGGAAGCAGGCATCACTCAGGTTGCCTTCGATCGTGCCGGTTTCCGGTATCACGGTCGAGTCAAGGCCCTGGCCGACGCCGCTCGTGAAGGCGGCCTGGAATTCTAAAGGGTTTTACGATGGCGAAGAACGAACAGAACAGCGGCGATCTGCAAGAGAAGTTGGTGCAGGTCAACCGTGTCGCCAAGGTGGTCAAGGGTGGCCGTATCTTCGGTTTCACCGCTCTGACCGTCGTAGGCGATGGCAGTGGTCGTGTCGGTTTTGGTCGCGGCAAGGCACGTGAAGTGCCGGTCGCGATCCAGAAGGCCATGGACCAGGCGCGTCGCAACATGGTCAAGGTTAGCCTCAGCGGTCACACGCTGCAGTACGCGGTGAAGGCCCGTCATGGTGCCTCCAAGGTGTACATGCAGCCGGCCTCTGAAGGTACCGGGATCATCGCTGGCGGCGCTATGCGCTCCGTGCTCGAACTGGCTGGCGTCCATGACGTACTGGCTAAGTGCTACGGATCCACCAATCCGGTGAACGTGGTTCGCGCGACCATCAACGGTCTCGCTTCCATGCAATCTCCGGAAGACATCGCCGCCAAGCGTGGCCTGTCTGTCGAAGCGATCACGGAGTAAGACACCATGGCAGCAACGATCAAGGTTACCCAGATCCGCAGTACCATCGGCGTGTTGGGCAAGCACAAGGCCACTATCAATGGTCTTGGCCTGCGCCGCATCGGTCATACGGTCGAGCTGGAAGACACCCCTGCCGTGCGCGGCATGATCCACAAGGTAAATTACCTTGTGCGTGTAGAGGGAGAGTAATCCATGAAACTCAATAGCCTGAGCCCGGCACCGGGTTCCAAGCACGCTGAAAAGCGTGTCGGACGTGGCATTGGCTCCGGTCTGGGCAAGACTGGTGGCCGTGGTCACAAGGGCCAGAAGTCACGCACAGGCGGCTCAGTGAAGCCCGGTTTCGAAGGCGGTCAGATGCCGCTGCAGCGTCGTCTGCCGAAATTCGGTTTCACCTCAGCCAAGTCTCTGATCAGCGAAGAAGTTCGTCTGGCTGAGCTTGCCAAGGTAGACGGCGACGTCGTCGACCTGGATACGCTGAAGAAGGCCAATGTGCTCAAGGACGCCACGCGTTATGCGAAGGTGCTCCTCTCTGGCGAACTGAACAAAGCGGTTACCGTCCGCGGTCTCAAGGTCACCAAGGGTGCCCGGGCCGCGATCGAAGCCGCTGGCGGCAAGGTAGAGGACTAAATGGCTAAGTCAGGAAATATGCCGGCGATGGGCAGCGGTCTGAGTGAACTCTGGGCGCGTCTGCGCTTTGTGCTCCTCGCCATTGTGGTGTACCGCATCGGTGCTCACATTCCCGTGCCCGGTATCAATCCTGACCAGCTTGCTGCCTTGTTTAGGGAGCAGCAGGGCACCATCCTTGGCATGTTCAACATGTTTTCGGGTGGTGCGCTTGAGCGCATGAGCATCTTCGCCCTGGGCATCATGCCCTATATCTCGGCGTCGATTATCATGCAGCTCTTGTCGGCGGTCTCGCCTCGACTGGAACAGTTGAAGAAAGAAGGTGAGGCCGGCCGCCGCAAGATCAGCCAATATACCCGCTACGGTACGGTGCTCCTGGCCTTCGTCCAAGCTGTCGGCATGTCCGTCGGCCTGGCCGGGCAAGGAATCGCCTATACCGCTGATTTCAGCTTCTACTTCACTGCCGTGGTTACCTTCGTGGCCGGTGCAGTGTTCATGATGTGGCTGGGTGAGCAGATCACCGAGAAGGGTATCGGCAACGGCATTTCGCTGCTGATCTTCGCGGGGATCGTCGCGGGTCTGCCGGGCGCAGTGGGTCAGTCGTTTGAACTGGCTCGCAACGACGGTGCCTGGAACGTGCTGCCCTTGCTGGCATTGACGGTCCTCGGCGTCGCCACGGTGGCTTTCGTGGTGTTTATCGAACGCGGCCAACGCCGCATCACGGTAAACTATCCACGCCGCCAGGTGGGCAACAAGATGTATGCGGGTCAGAGCAGCTATCTGCCGCTGAAGGTCAATATGGCGGGTGTTATCCCGGCGATCTTCGCGTCGAGCATTCTGCTGTTCCCCGCCTCGCTCGGCCAGTGGGTTAGCGCCGGTGAGGGCATGGACTGGCTGCAGACGGCATCATTGGCTCTCGGGCCAGGACAGCCGCTGTACATCTTGCTTTTCGGCGCGGCGGTGATATTCTTCTGCTTCTTTTACACAGCGCTGGTCTTCAACCCCAAGGATGTCGCTGACAACCTCAAGAAGTCAGGGGCCTTCCTGCCGGGCATTCGTCCTGGTGAGCAGACTGCTCGCTATGTCGACAAGGTCATGACACGTCTGACTCTGTTTGGTGCCCTGTACATCACTGCTGTATCCTTGATGCCCCAATTCCTGATCGTGGCGTGGAACGTTCCCTTCTTCTTTGGCGGAACGTCGTTGCTGATCGTGGTGGTTGTCATCATGGATTTCATGTCGCAGGTGCAGTCGCATTTGATGTCGAGCCAGTACGACTCGGTGATGAAGAAGTCCAACCTGAAAGGCTACGGTAGCGGCGGCATGCGCTAAGCATGCTGTACGCGTTTTGGAGAGAACGATGAAAGTTCGAGCTTCCGTTAAGAAGATGTGCCGTAACTGCAAGATTATCCGTCGCAATGGCGCTGTCCGCGTCATCTGCACGGAGCCTCGGCACAAGCAGCGCCAGGGATAAACCTGGCGGCTGTATTCAACCGGGTGCCGGCATGCCCCTTGCCCTTAGCTGGGTAAAGGGGTATGCTGTTGCGCCTTTTATAGATGATTAAACGAGCAAGCCGCTCAAATTTCGGAGAAAGCTGATGGCCCGTATTGCAGGCGTCAATATCCCGGACAACAAGCATGCGGCGATCTCGCTGACCTATATCTTCGGGATCGGCCGTACTCGCGCAGTGGATATCTGTGCAGCTGCCGGTATCGCGCCGACCGCCAAGGTGCAGGAGCTGTCTTCAGATGAAGTCGACAGCCTGCGTACCGAGGTCGGCAAGTACACCGTAGAAGGCGACCTTCGCCGTGATACGACGCTGAATATCAAGCGTCTCATGGATCTGGGTTGCTACCGTGGTCTGCGTCATCGTCGTGGTCTTCCGCTGCGTGGTCAGCGTACCAAGACCAATGCGCGCACCCGTAAGGGCCCGCGTAAGCCGATTCGCAAATAACACGCATGTTCTGGCGTTAAGACAGGAAGAAACATCAACATGGCTAACCCGCGTAGTAATCGCAAAAAGGTTAAAAAGCAGGTAGTGGATGCCGTTGCGCATATCCACGCCTCTTTTAACAACACTATCGTGACGATCACAGACCGCCAGGGCAACGCTCTGTCATGGGCGACAGCCGGTGGTTCGGGTTTTCGTGGTTCTCGCAAGAGCACCCCGTTCGCTGCTCAAGTGGCAAGTGAACGTGCAGCAACTGCTGCAGCCGAGTATGGTGTGAAAAACGTCGACGTGCTGGTCAAAGGTCCTGGACCTGGTCGTGAGTCCGCCGTGCGTGCACTCAATGCCGCCGGTTTCCGCGTGCAAAGCATCACCGACGCGACGCCCGTTCCCCACAACGGCTGCCGTCCGCCGAAGAAACGCCGCGTTTAAGGAGACAGACTCATGGCTCGTTATATTGGACCGAAGTGTAAACTGTCTCGTCGTGAAGGCACCGACCTCTTTCTGAAGAGTGGTGTGACTCCCTTCGAGAAAAAGTGTAAATCCGAGCAGATTCCGGGTGTACATGGCCAGCGCCGTCAGCGTCTTTCCGACTACGGCTTGCAGCTTCGCGAGAAGCAGAAAGTACGTCGCATGTATGGCGTACTCGAGAAGCAGTTCCGCAACTACTACAAGGAAGCGGCCCGTGTTAAGGGCGCGACCGGCGAAGTGTTGCTGCAGCTTCTCGAAACCCGACTGGACAACGTCGTCTACCGCATGGGCTTCGGCTCGACTCGCTCTGAAGCGCGTCAGCTGGTCAGTCACAAGGCCCTCACCGTGAACGGCCGTACCGTCAACGTGGCTTCCTACAAGGTCAAGCCGGGTGACGTGGTAAGCGTTCGCGAGAAGGCCAAGAACCAGGCGCGCATCCAGAGTGCGCTGTCTATTGCCGCCAACCGCGGTGATGTGTCCTGGGTCGACGTCGACTCCAAGAAGATGGAAGGCACTTTCAAGGCTCTGCCTGAACGCGGCGACTTGTCTGCCGACATCAACGAAAACCTGATCGTCGAGCTGTACTCGAAGTAATCCGCTTAGCGGCGCCGGACCATCAAGGTGGTCCGGTCGAGTACCGAGTATCCGTTTGGCAGCCTGAAAGGTGTTCATATGCAGCGTTCAGTGACAGAGTTTCTCCGTCCTCGCGATATCAAGGTCGAAGAGATCAGCGCGCACCACGCGAAGATCGTGCTCGAGCCGTTCGAGCGCGGTTTCGGTCACACCCTAGGAAACGCTCTGCGTCGCATCCTGTTGTCCTCCATGCCCGGCTGTGCCGTCGTGGAAGTCGAGATTGCAGGAGTCGACCATGAGTACAGTGCGATCGAAGGGGTTCAAGAAGACGTCATCGAGATGCTTCTTAACCTCAAAGACGTGGCGATCAAGATGCATAGCCGCGACGAAGCAATGCTCACGCTGAACAAGCAGGGCCCTAGCGTCGTCACGGCCGGTGATATTTCCGCCGACCATGATGTCGAGATCGTCAATCCCGACCACGTGATCGCTCACGTGAACGAGGGCGCCGAGCTGAAGATGCAGCTCAAGGTGGCTCGCGGTCGTGGTTACGAGCCGGCGGATACCCGCATTGGCGCCGAGGACGAGTCCCGCGCCATCGGTCGCCTGCAGCTGGATGCGACCTTCAGCCCTGTGCGTCGTGTTTCCTATTCCGTGGATGCCGCGCGTGTCGAGCAGCGTACTGACCTCGACAAGCTGATCATCGACCTGGAAACCGACGGCACCCTGGATCCGGAAGAGGCGATCCGTCGCAGCGCAACCATCCTGCAAGAGCAGTTGGCCGCGTTCGTCGACCTGGAAGCCGACAAGGAGCAGGAAGTGGTGGAGGAAGAGGATCAGATCGATCCCATCCTGCTGCGCCCCGTAGACGATCTCGAGTTGACCGTACGCAGTGCCAACTGCCTCAAGGCCGAGAATATTTATTACATCGGCGATCTGATTCAGCGCACCGAAGTGGAGCTGTTGAAGACCCCGAATCTCGGCAAGAAGTCCTTGAACGAAATCAAGGATGTGTTGGCCACCCGCGGTCTGTCCCTTGGCATGCGGCTGGAAAACTGGCCGCCGGCAAGCCTGAAGGACGACAAGGCCTCCGCGTGAGCGTTGCCTCGAGTCCCAGTTTGGTAAGGAATTACAACCATGCGTCATCGTAAGAGTGGTCGCCAATTAAATCGCAACAGCTCGCACCGTCAGGCCATGTTCAAGAACATGTGCGTGTCGCTCGTCGAGCATGAAGTGATCAAGACAACCCTGCCCAAGGCCAAGGAGCTGCGTCGTCATGTCGAGCCGCTGATCACCTTGTCCAAGCAGGACAGTGTCGCCAACCGTCGTCTGGCCTTCAGCCGCACCCGCTCCAAAGAAGCGGTCGGCAAGCTCTTCAGTGAGCTGGGTCCGCGTTACGTCGAGCGTCCGGGCGGTTACGTCCGTATCCTCAAGTGCGGTTACCGCACCGGCGACAACGCCCCCATGGCCTACGTCGAACTGGTCGATCGTCCGGTCCTCGAGGAAGCCGCAGAGGATTGATCCTCTAGCTGCCTCGCACCGGTCATCTGACACAGAAAACCGACTCTCCGGAGTCGGTTTTTTTATGTCGGTACGACGCCCCCACACCTCCTTAATGTGGCGAGCGCCTTTCCAGAGTGACGAGGTCTGGCATGAAAAAAACCCTGCCAACCGATGGTTAGCAGGGCTTTTTCGGCATCTCGAGAATGAAGGAGGCTAGCTCTCGACGGTCTCGCCAGGCGCCACTCTGGCAAGCAGGGGCTTGAGGAAGTGCCCGGTGTGCGAACGGGTATTGGTGGCGACCTGCTCAGGGGTGCCCTCTGCGATGATCTGGCCACCGCCCGAGCCGCCTTCGGGGCCAAGATCGATGATCCAGTCGGCGGTTTTGATCACATCCAGGTTGTGCTCGATGACCACGATGGTGTTGCCGTGGTCGCGGAGACGGTGCAGCACCGTCAGCAGTTGCCGAATATCCTCGAAGTGCAGGCCGGTCGTGGGCTCGTCGAGAATGTAGAGCGTCTTGCCGGTGTCGCGCTTGGCCAGTTCTCTGGCAAGCTTGATGCGCTGCGCCTCGCCACCGGACAGGGTGGTGGCGCTCTGTCCGAGACGGATGTAGGAAAGGCCGACATCGAGGAGTGTCTGCAGGCGGCGGGCGATGGCCGGCACCGGGCTGAAGAACTCCAGGGCTTCCTCGACCGTCATATCCAGTACCTCATGGATACTCTCGCCCTTGTACTTGATTTCCAGGGTCTCGCGGTTGTAGCGCTTGCCCTTGCAGACATCGCAGGGCACGTAGATGTCAGGCAGAAAGTGCATCTCGACCTTGATCATGCCCTCGCCCTGGCAGGCCTCGCAGCGACCGCCCTTGACGTTGAAGCTGAAGCGGCCCGGCTTGTAGCCACGGGAGCGCGCCTCCTGGGTGCCGGAGAATAGCTCACGAATCGGCGTGAAGATGCCGGTGTAGGTCGCGGGGTTGGAGCGCGGCGTGCGACCGATCGGGCTCTGGTCGATGTCGATGACCTTGTCGAGCTGATCGAGGCCGTCGATGCTGGTGTAGGGCGCCGGGGTCAGAGTGGTCGCCTTGTTGAGCTCGCGGGCCGCGATCGGCATCAGGGTGCCATTGATCAGCGTCGACTTGCCCGAGCCAGAGACCCCGGTAACACAGGTCAGCACGCCCAGCGGTAGCGTCAGGCTGACATCGCGCAGATTGTTGCCGGTCGCGCCAGTCAGCGTTAGCTGCTTCTCGGGGTTGCCGGGGATACGCCAGGGCGGTACCTCGATGCGCCGCGTGCCGGCCAAGTACTGACCGGTCAACGATGCCGGGGTGTCCTTGATCTGCTGCGGGGTGCCCTGGGCGACGATCTCACCGCCATGCACGCCGGCGCCGGGGCCGATATCCAGCACATGATCGGCGGCCATGATCGCGTCTTCGTCGTGTTCGACCACGATCACGGTGTTGCCCAGGTCACGCAGCCGCTCCAGGGTCTTGAGCAGGCGGTCATTATCCCGCTGGTGCAGGCCGATCGAGGGCTCGTCGAGGATGTACATGACCCCCACCAGGCCGGCGCCAATCTGACTTGCCAGGCGAATGCGCTGGGCCTCGCCGCCGGACAGGGTCTCGGCACTGCGCTCGAGATTCAGGTAGTCGAGCCCCACGTTGACCAGGAATTCCAGGCGAGCGTGGATCTCGTTAACGATCTTGGCGGCGATTTCGCCCTTGCGCCCCGGCAGGCTTAGCTCACCGAAGTAGGCGAGCGCCTCGCCGATCGGCAGGCCTACCAGCTGCGGCAGCGTCTGGTCGTCGATGTAGACATGGCGTGACTCCTTGCGCAGTCGCGAGCCATCGCAGCTGGGGCATGGCTGGACGGCGATATAGCGCGAGAGATCCTCGCGGACCATGCTCGATTCGGTTTCCCGGTAGCGACGCTGCATATTGGGCAGCACGCCCTCGAAGGGATGCTCACGGGTGACCTGGCGGCCACGGTCGTTGACATAGCTGAACGACACCTCGTCATGGCCGCTGCCGTGCAGGATGACCTCTCGCTCGTGGCGGGCCAGATCCTGCCATGGCGTTTCGAGGGCGAAGCGGTAATGGGCCGCCACCGCCTGCAGCTGGCTGAAATAGTAGACGCTACGGCGATCCCAGCCCTTGATGACGCCCTCGGCCAGGGACAGTTCCGGATGACTGATCAGCTTGTCCGGGTCGAATACCTGCTGCACACCCAGGCCATCGCAGGTCGAACAGGCACCAGCGGGATTGTTGAAGGAGAACATGCGCGGCTCGAGTTCGGCGATCGAGTAGCCGCACACCGGGCAGGCGAAGCGTGCGGAGAAGTTGATGTCCTCCTGCTCGCCATCCATGAAGTGCACGACCGCGACGCCGTCGGCGAGGCCCAGGGCGGTCTCGAAGGATTCGGCCAGGCGCTGCGTCAGGTCCTCGCGCACCTTGACTCGATCCACTACCACGCTGATGTCGTGCTTCTTGTTCTTTTCAAGCGGTGCCAGGTCGTCAAGCTCGAGGACCTGATCGTCGATCATCGCCCGCACGAAGCCCTGAGCGCGCAGTTCGCTGAGCAGCTGCAGATGCTCGCCCTTGCGGCCCTTGATTACGGGGGCAAGCAGCATCAGCTTGCTGCCTTCGGGCAGGTTGAGCACCTGGTCGACCATCTGCGAGATGGTCTGGGCTTCCAGGTCTTCGCCATGTTCCGGGCAGCGAGGTGTGCCGGCGCGGGCGAACAGCAGACGCAGATAATCGTAGATTTCGGTGATGGTACCGACGGTCGAGCGAGGGTTATGCGAGGTGGATTTCTGTTCGATGGAGATCGCCGGTGACAGTCCCTCGATATGATCGACGTCTGGCTTTTCCATCATCGACAGGAACTGGCGCGCGTAAGTGGATAGTGATTCCACATAACGGCGCTGCCCCTCGGCGTAGAGAGTATCGAACGCAAGCGATGACTTGCCCGACCCAGACAGGCCGGTGACGACGATTAGCTTATCGCGGGGTAGCTCGACGTCGATTTGCTTGAGGTTGTGGGTGCGGGCACCCCTGACCAGGATCTTGTCCATTGCCACCTCGTGCAGCACAAAAGCTCGAGTATACGGGCTTGTCGAGGGCGGCGCCAAAGCCAGGCGGCTTTAGGGCGCACTGCCTTTCCCTGGACACGGCCAAGCCGGTAGAATACGCGGTCTACCCAAGGTGCGCGCTGCGCCCCTTTCATGCGTTTGGGATGTCTATTCTCCATGGTTTCTCGTTTGCTGAACGCCTCAGAGCGTCGCGCCATCAGTGGCTTGGCGGGGCTATATGCCTCGCGAATGCTGGGTCTGTTCATGGTGCTGCCGGTGCTCGCGCTGCATGGGGGGGACCTGGTGGGCGCCACGCCGTTCCTGGTGGGTGTGGCCCTGGGGATTTACGGACTCACTCAGGCAGTGCTGCAGATCCCCTTTGGCTTGTTGTCGGATCGACTCGGTCGTAAGCCGGTAATTGCCGCGGGGCTGCTGCTGTTCTTCCTCGGTAGCGCGGTGGCGGCCCAGGCCGATAGTATCGTCGACATTGTCATTGGTCGCGGGCTGCAGGGCTGCGGTGCGGTGGCTGCCGCCATCATGGCGCTGCTTGCCGACCAGACCCGCGAGCAGGTACGCACTGCGGCGATGGCCACTATCGGTCTGTCGATCGGGGTGGCCTTTGCGGTGGCCATGGTTCTGGGCCCCTTGCTTGCCGCACAGTACGGCCTCAGCGGGGTCTTCTGGTTCACTGCCGCCCTGGCGCTGGTCGGGATGCTGGTATTGTGGAAGCTGGTTCCTCCCGCGCCACGGCGTCTGCGCCATCGAGACGTTGGAATGGACCGTTCCCAGCTCAAGGGGCTGCTTGGGCGCGGCGATCTGATTCGCCTGGATATCTCGATCTTCGCCCTGCACCTGCTGCTGATGATGATCTTCGTTTCGGTGCCGGTACGCCTGGCGGCATTGGGTGTGCCGGCCGAGCAGCATGGTTGGGTCTACCTTGCCATCATGGGGCTTGCCTTCGTGGCGATGGTGCCGCTGGTGATCATTGCCGAGAAACACCATCGCATGAAGAGCATGATGGTGCTGGCGGTGACCGGGCTGACACTTAGCCTTTTGGGCATGGGGCTGATGGACACCGGGTGGTGGGGGCTCGCCGCGCTGTTGATGCTCTTCTTCACGGGTTTCAATCTGCTTGAGGCGACCCTGCCCTCGATGATCAGCAAGTTGGCACCGGCGGGCGCGAAGGGCACCGCCATGGGTGTCTATTCCACCAGTCAGTTTCTCGGCGCCTTCCTCGGTGGCGTACTGGGCGGCGCCCTGAGTCAGCAGTGGGGGCAGGACGCGGTCTTTTTCGGTGCTACGCTGGTAGGCGCGCTATGGCTGGTGGTGCTCTACGGCATGCCCACGCCGCGCCACCTTTCAAGCGAAGTGGTGGCATTGGGCGAGCGGACGCATGACGATGCCCTGGAAACCCTGATGGAGCGCTTCGCCGAGGTGGCAGGCGTTGAAGACGTGCTGGTAGTGCCCGAAGAGCGACTCGCCTACCTCAAGGTCGATCGCCAGCAACTGGACAGCGAGGCCTTGGCACGTGTGGCCGGGGCTCAAGGCCGCTAGGCGGCCACCATTCATAGGGGCGGCCAGGCGGTCGCCCGTAATCAAGGAGCAAAACATGGCCCGTGGTGTAAACAAGGTCATCTTGATCGGCAATCTGGGCCAAGACCCAGACGTGCGTTTCCTGCCGTCCGGCAATCCGGTCGCCAACCTGCGCATCGCCACCACCGACAGCTGGACCGATCGTCAGAGCGGTCAGCGCCAGGAACGCACTGAGTGGCACACGGTGGTGCTGTTCAATAAGCTGGCCGAGATCGCCCAGCAGTACGTCAAGAAAGGCTCGAAGATCTACGTTGAGGGTCGTCTTCAGACCCGCAAGTGGCAGGGCCAGGACGGTCAGGACCGTTACTCCACCGAGATCGTCTGCAACGATATGCAGATGCTCGACTCGCGGGGCGGTCAGGGTGGCTACCCGCAAAATGATCCCCAGAATGCGCCGCAGGCCGGTAACTATGGTGGCGGCATGAACCAGGGCAACGCCGCTCAGCAGGGCGGTGGTGCGGGTAATTACGGTAATGCGCCCCAGCAGCCCCCCCAGGGCAATAATTATGGTCAGAAGGGCGGCCAACAGGGTGGCCAGCCCCAGCGCCCGCAGCAGCAACCTCCTCAGCAGCCGCCGCAGCAGGGCAACAACTATGGCGCGCCCAATCCGGGCAGCTTCGACGACTTCGATGATGAGATTCCGTTCTGAAGCGCCCAGCCATTTCCCGTGCTGACCCGGTGCCCGTGAAGGAGTCGTCGTGAAGCTGTTGATACTGGATGCCGGGCATTGTCTTAGCCTGGCCCTGGCCCGTGAGGCCAGTCGTCGTACCGATACCGAGCTGGTGATCGACGCCGGTCTGGATATCGAGGTCGGAAGGCTCGCCAAGCTCAAGCCGGACGCGGTGTTGATTCCACCGCTGGTACAGCCCATGGATGTCGACCGGTCAGTGGTCACAGCCCATGCCGAGGCAGTCGAGCATTGTCTGGCCTGCTGCCAGGAGCTCGGTATACCACTGGTGTGGGGCGTGTCGGATCAGCTCTACGAAGATGGCTTCGACGGTCCCATCGATGAAGATACCCGACCCGAGCCCCGCGACGAGGGGCTCAGGCAGCTGATGGCTGTCGGGCAGCAGATTCGCGATCATCAGGCACGCCATCTTATTGTCCGGCTGGGGCCGATGTTCGCCCTGGAAGGCGGTGGCGCCTGGCTTGGCAGCATGATCGAGCGATTGGTCAGCGGTGAAGAGTTGAGTGCGGCTCAGGATGTGATTTTCTGCCCGACCTCTGCCGATGCGGTGGCCATGGCGCTTATCGGCATGTTGCAGCAAATTCATTGTGGAGCTGAAAGCTGGGGTGTCTATCATCTGGCCGGCACCGAGCCCGTCAGTGCCTTTGCTTTCGCCTCGATGGTGCGCACCCAGCTGTTGACGCGTCTTGAGGGGCTCGGTCAGACCCTGGTGCTCGGTGAACTCAAGGCGCTGGAGCATCATCATGGGCAACCGCTGCGGCGGGTCCTGAACTGCCGGCGTGTGTTGCACGTGTTCGGCGTCCATCAGAAACCCTGGCGCCTGGAGGTGGGGCGTATGCTGGATGCCTGGTGCCAGGCCTATCGGCCTACTGAGCAAGGGGGAACGGCATGAATACCTTACGCAGCGTGCTCTTCTACGCCGGCTATTTCCTGGCCATGATTCTGAGCGGGATCTTTCTGTTGCCCTTGGCGCCACTGATGCCTCTGCGCTCGCGCTATCGCCTGCTGAACCTATATAACCATGTCGTGATTGCCTGGTTCCGGATTACCTGTGGTGTCCGCTATGAATTCAGTGGCCATGAGAACGTGCCCGAGGGCCCCTGCGTGATTCTCTCGAACCACCAGTGTGAGTGGGAGACCATTTACCTGCAGCTGATCAAGCCGCCGGTCTGTACGGTGCTCAAGCAGGAATTGCTGAATTTCCCGATCTTCGGTTGGGGGCTGCGGTTGCTCAAGCCGATCGCCCTGGATCGCTCCAGGCCGGCACGCGCCATGAAGCAGGTGCTCATTCAAGGCAAGGCGCGCCTCGATGAGGGATTGTCGGTGCTGATTTTCCCTGAGGGTACCCGGGTGGCGCCAGGCGAGCGTCGACGCTACAACAAGAGCGGCTCGGTGATCGCCTGCCGTGCCGGTGTGCCGGTGCTGCCGGTGGTGCACAATGCCGGGGAGCGTTGGCCGGGCAGGCACTGGGTCAAGAATCCTGGGCGCCTGACGCTGGAGATCGGCCCGCCCATCGAGACAGAGGGCCGCACGGCAGAGGCGGTGATGGCCGACGTCGAGGCCTGGATCGAGGGGCGCCTGGCACAGATATCCGAGGTGGCCCGGCCGGCAAGCGCACCTGCCAAAGAGACAGTGAGCGGCTGACGCCGTATACGAAAGCCCATCAACAAAGAAGGCGCCCCAAGGGGCGCCTTCTTTGCGTCGGCAGGAAGAAATACAAGGCAGCCTTAGCCACCAAGCGTTAACTGCTGAACTTTTCCAGCACCAGGCAGGCATTGGTGCCGCCGAAGCCGAAGCTGTTAGACAGCACACGCCTAATCTCGACGTCGTCACGTCGTTTGGTAACGATGTCGAAGCCTGCGGCTTCATCATCCATCTCCTCGATGTTGGCCGAGGCGGCGATGAAGCGATGCTCCATCATCATCAGCGAGTAAATCGCCTCTTGAACGCCGGTTGCCCCCAGCGAGTGACCGGTCAGCGACTTGGTCGAGCTCATCGCCGGCGTCTGGTCACCGAACATCTCGCGTATCGCCTTCAATTCAGCGACATCACCCACCGGCGTCGAGGTGCCGTGGGTGTTGACGTAGTCGATGTCGCCATCGACGGTCGCCATGGCCTGACGCATGCAGCGTGACGCGCCATCGCCTGATGGAGCGACCATGTCATAGCCGTCCGAGGTGGCACCATAGCCGACCACTTCGGCATAGATCTTGGCGCCACGGGCCTTGGCGTGCTCGAGATCCTCGAGCACCAGCATCCCGCCACCGCCGGCGATGACAAAGCCATCGCGGGCCTTGTCATAGGGGCGTGAGGCTTGTTCCGGCGTCTCGTTGTAGTGGGTCGAGAGGGCGCCCATGGCATCGAAGAGGCAGGACAGGGTCCAGTGTTCCTCTTCGCCGCCACCGGCAAATACCACGTCCTGCTTGCCGAGCTGGATCTGCTCGACGGCACTGCCGATGCAGTGCGCCGAGGTGGCGCAGGCCGAGGAGATCGAGTAGTTGACGCCCTTGATCTTGAACGGGGTCGCCAGGCACGCCGAGACGGTGCTGCCCATGGTGCGGGTGACCCGGTAAGGACCTACGCGGCGCAGGCCCTTTTCGCGCATGACATCGGCGGCTTCGACCTGGTTGGCACTGGATGCGCCGCCGGAGCCGGCGATCAGGCCGGTACGCTCGTTCGACACCTGTTCCGGGCTGAGGCCAGAGTCTTCGATGGCCTGGGCCATGCTCACGTAGGCGTAAGCGGCGGCATCCCCCATGAAGCGGCGAAGTTTACGATCGACCAATTCGTCGAGGTCGATGTCCACAACGCCTGCCACTTGGCTACGGAAGCCGCGTTCAGCGTAGTCGTCCTTGAAACGGATGCCTGAGCGCCCTGACTTGAGCGCATCGAGGACCTGGTGACGGTCGTTGCCGAGGCAAGACACGATGCCCAGGCCGGTGACTACCACTCGTCGCATGGGAGCCTCCTGATCAGAAATTCGCGGTGGAGGTGAATAGGCCGACCCGAAGGTCATTGGCCTGGTAGATATCGCGTCCGTCGACGGTCACTGTGCCATCGGCGATGCCAAGAATCAGACGCCGAGTGATGATGCGCTTGACGTTGATGTGGTACGTGACCTTCTTGGCGTCGGGAAGAATCTGGCCCGAGAACTTGACCTCGCCACAGCCCAAGGCACGGCCGCGCCCCGGATGGCCGAGCCATCCCAGGTAGAAACCGACCAACTGCCACATGGCATCAAGCCCCAGACAGCCGGGCATGACCGGGTCGCCGGGGAAGTGGCAGTCGAAGAACCATAGGTCCGGGTGGATATCGAGCTCGGCGATCAGTTCGCCTTTACCGTATTCACCCCCTTCCTCATGGATGTGGGAGATCCGGTCGAGCATCAGCATGTTGGGTGCCGGCAGCTGGGCATTGCCCGGGCCGAACAGTTCACCTTGGCTGCATGCCAGCAGCTCATCATGGCTAAAGGAGTGTTGCTTGATCACAGAATCAGTCCGAGAGTCGACGGTAGGGTGGGCCAAGGGCCAGCTAGACTGCCAGCCATTCTACTGGCAGCGCCAGATGATTGCACGTCGCGACCCTTGGCAACGGCCTGGCAAGTAGCAGAGCGCTCGTTGGTTTGTCAGCATTTTTAACATTCAGCACTAAACCCATGGTAGCGTTCGCCGATAGAAAGATGAAAGGCGCAAACTTCTTTTGTGCCCTAGTCCATGGACAGCGCAACTGATGATCCCTTATGTGGCCGCTCTTTACGCTTAATCGCCCGCTGATATGGCTGGGCCTGCTCGGCCTCGCTGCCCTGCCCTGGGCCGGCGGTGTCGGTTCGCGCCTTACGGCCATGTTGCTGCTGGGTCTGGGCATCTGGGACGCCTGGCGCGCGTCGCGCCAGGAACATGCCCGCCGCGCGCTTGGCGAACAGGTGATGCTGGCCTCTGAGGACGGCATCATGATCTGCGACGCCCGACACCGCATCCTCACCGTCAACCCTGCGTTCACCCAGATCACCGGTTATTCCCTCAAGGAAGTTCGGGGTCAGGACCCCTCAATGCTCTCGGCCGGGCGTCACGACAAGGCCTTCTACGAGCGCTACTGGCAGTCCCTGAACTCTTTGGGCAAGTGGGAGGGCGAGATATGGAATCAGCGCAAGCAGGGGGATCAGTATCCGGAATGGCTGCGCATGCAGGCCTATCAGGAAAATGGCGGCAAGGTGACGCATTACGTCGGCCTTTTTACCGATATTTCCCGGCATAAGGCCCGTGAGCAGGACATGCAGCGCATCGGCTTCGAAGATCCGCTGACCGGCCTGCCCAATCGCCGTCGTCTGCATGAACTGCTGGGCTCGCGGTTGCGCCACCTGCGTGCGGGTGAAGGGTTGGACATGGCGCTGATTGATATCGACGGCTTCAAGTCCATCAACGATGCCATGGGGGTCGAGGCCGGCGATCGGCTACTGGCACGTTTCGGGCAGCGTCTGGCGCGTTATGTGGCCGGAGGAGTGGTGGGGCGCCTGGGCGGCGACGAGTTCATGGTCATTCGCACCACCACCTTCGATGATCACGATGCCTGGGTGGCCGAGCTATCCGATCACCTCACGGCCCCCTTCGAGCAGGAAGGGCAGTCGCTGCGTCTGGGCTTGACCGTCGGTAGCTGTCGCGCGCCGGATGACGGACGTGACTCCAGTTCGCTCTTTCAGCGTCTGGAAAGTGCGCTCTATAGTGCCAAGCGTCATGGCCGCAACAACCATCAGCGATTCCAGCCCGCGCTCGACCAGCCGGGAGACCGGCAGCTCGAACTGGTCAACGATTTGCGCGCGGCGCTTGCCCATGGCGACCAGCTTGAGCTGCATTATCAGACGCAGCACAGCCTCAAGGACGGCTCGTTAGTGGGCATGGAGGCACTGCTGCGCTGGCGTCATCCACGGCTGGGCATGGTCTCGCCGGGCGACTTCATTCCGCTGGCCGAGCGCCACGGCATGATGACGCCGCTGGGAGGCTGGGTGATTGAGCAGGCCATCACCCAGCTGTCGCACTGGCAGCAGGCCGGGCTGCCGGTGGTGCCGATATGGGTCAATATCTCCGCTCTGCAACTGATTCAGGGCGATCTGGAGTCTCGATTGGCCGCTTGCCTTGCCCGCTATCAGGTGCCGACCAGCCTGCTTGGGCTGGAGCTCACCGAGTCGGTGCTGCTCGACGAGCGTGCGGGCGACGTCTACCCGCGGATGACGTCGCTGCGCGAAAAAGGGCATCAGATTGCCATTGATGATTTCGGTACCGGCTATTCCTCACTCAGCTACCTGAAGCGCCTGCCAATCGACAAACTCAAGCTGGACCGGGCTTTCGTACGGGCCCTGCCGGACGACAAGGCGGATGCGGCGATCGTCTGCGCGGTGTTGGCCATGGCCGAGGGGTTGTCGCTGCGAGTGGTGGCCGAGGGCATCGAAACACCGGCGCAGCGGGATTTCCTGCGCGATCAAGGCTGCCCTGAGGTCCAGGGCTTCCTCTTCTCGCGGCCGGTACCCGCCAGTGAGATCGAGGCGCGCCTGAGTGGCCGGAACGCGACATCATCTGCAGCGGGAATGGCGAGCCTGCCGGTCTAGTTCAAAGCGCTATTCACTAACGGAGCGCTCCACTAATGGCGCTCTACAGCTAACGAAACTATCTGCTTATTAGCTTACTCGGCTGCTGGCCTCTTCCTGTAGTGCCAGCTGAGACCGAGGCATAGCAAGGCCCACACCACGGCTTCCGCTGGCAGCAACCAGGGCGCCAACTCGACCCCCGAGAGTCGAGCACCGGCCAGGTAAGACAGTGGGCCGCTCGTCGCTCCCCCCAGTGCTGCCAGCCAGGGCCGAGGCCATAGCCAGGTCAGCGAGTGCTGCGGCAGGGTGGCGAACAGTAACCACAAGAGCCACAGCCAGGCCGGCAACGGCAGGGGCATCGAAGGACCCGCGCCTGCGCCTGCCAGGGCAAGCTCTCCTCCCGAGGCGGCATCGAAACTAAAGCCCCCGAGTAGCGAAAAGCTGCCATCGATCATGAGCCCCAGGCCGGCGAAGCCTGCCAGCAGCCGCCATTCGCCGGGCCGTCCCAGCCAGTAAAGGTGCGCCCCCAGGATCGCGGCCACAACCACGCCGCCTACCGCACTGCCCCCCAGGGCACAGGCAAACCAGCCAATCTGGAAGGCCGCGATATTGACCACGGCGGCCTTCCACCCGCTGAGGCAAAACCGGCTCATGGCGCCCCCGTCAAGGCGCCCCGGCGCGCGCCGGGTTTTGCCATCAGCAAATGACAGGTGCCGATGCTGCGCTCGAGGAAGCCACCTTCGCAGTAGCACAGATAGTAGCGCCACATGCGGATGAACCGCTCGTCATAGCCGAGCTTGCGAACCCGCTCGAGGCTCGCCTCGAAGCGATGACGCCATTCGCGCAAGGTGCGGGCATAGTGCGGCCCGATTTCATCGAGCCCGAGCACATTGAGGCTGGTGTGGCGGGTGATGCCATCGAGGATGGCGCGATGGGACGGCAGGAAGCCGCCAGGGAAGATGTAGCGCTTGATGAAATCCATTTCGCGCTTGGCGGCCTCGAAGCGCTGGTCGCGGATGGTGATCGCCTGCAGCATAACCAGGCCATCGTCGGTCAGCAGCCGATCCAGCGTCGCCAGGTAGGTATTGAGGTACTGATGCCCCACCGCCTCGATCATTTCCACCGAGATCAGCCGATCATAGCGACCCTCGAGATCGCGATAATCCTGCTTGAGCAGGGTGATGCGCTCACCAAGCCCCTCCTCCGCGATACGCTTGGCGGTATGGGCGTACTGCTCGTCGGAAATGGTGGTGGTGGTAACCCGGCAGCCGCGGGTCTTGGCGGCATGAATGGCAAGCCCGCCCCAGCCGGTGCCGATTTCCAGTAGATGGTTGTCGGGGCCCACGTCGAGCTTGTCGAGCATCACGTCGAGCTTGTGCGTCGAGGCCTCCTCGAGGCTTGCCTCCGGATGCGGGAAGACCGCGCTTGAGTACATCCAATGCTCGGTGTCGAGGAAGGTAGCGAACAGCTCGTTACCCAAATCGTAGTGGGCCGAGATATTGCGCCTGGAGCCGCGCTGCGTGTTGCGCTGCAGAGAGTAGGCGGCGGTCAAGAGCCAGCGACCGAGGCGAGCGCTGCCGTTTTCAACTTCGCCGTTGACCCGCTCCAGGTTGGCGGCGAATAGCCGGGTCAAGCCGACTAGGTCGTCGGTCTCCCAGTCGCCGTCCATGTAGGCTTCGGCGGCACCCACCGTGCCACCCAGCGCCAAACGGCGCCAGGCCTGAGGACGCTTGACCACGACCGTCACGGAAAGGGGGCCGCCGCGGCCGAGCGTATGACTCCTGTCACCCTCTATCAGGATGATCTGGCCGCCCTCCAGTGCACTTAGCTGGGCAAGCAGGCGGGGTTTGAGCAGTCGGGTAAGGCGATCGCTCGCTTCCGGCTGTGGCGCTGAGGTGGCAGAGCGGGTCGCACTCACGGCGGTGTCTCCTCGCGATCGGGGTGGTCATGGATCGGCACCCGCTTGGCCCAGAGTCGCAGGGCCTCCAGGTGGATGCCGGCCAGGGTCTTCAAGCTCATCAAGGGCTGCCTGGCCAGAGTGGCCACCAGCGCACCGCGGGTCGCGGGTCGCGCCTGCATGGTCAGGGTGGCATCGAAGTGCAGGGCATCGTCCTTCCAGGTTTCCATGTGCATCATCAGGTGCTCGCCGGGCGTCGAGAAACGCCAGCGATAGATCATGTCCATGGGATTGAAGGGCGAGACGTGCATCGCCTTGTCGAAACGGGCCTGGTGGCTGTGGCGCTCAGGGTCGACGCGGCAGGCGTAACGCACTCGCTCTCCCCAGGGGGTATTGCTTACCTCGGCCAGCAGCGCGACCAGCCGGTCGTCGGCGTCATAGGCGTAATAGAGGGTGATCGGATTGAAGGCGACCCCCAGGGTACGCAGCTGCGTCAGCATGCAGACGCGCCCGTCAGGGGCGTCGCCGAGCTGGCGCGCGAGCTCGTCCTTGACGACCTCCTTGAGCGGACGCTCGTGGGGTGCCAGGTAGTCGGCGCGGCGGAAGCGGGCAAGCGCCAGCCGCCCCTCGCCGAAGCCCGGCACGCCGCGAAACAGCCCCGGCAGCTCGTCGAGATCCAGCCAGGCCATCCACAGGCCATAGCGAAAGGCATGCGTCCTGGGCCGGTAGCGCTGATGACGCAGGGTGCCATGATAGATCCGGGAACGGGGCGTGGTGCTCATGCAGGCGTCTCCGTGACGCTGCCCGCCTCGGCGCAGGTGTCGCTGCTCTCGTCCGCTGGTCGGGGGGTGTCGCCCAGCGCCATCGCCACCCGCCGGGCACTCCAGACGCCGTCTTCATGGAAGCCATTGCGCCAGTAGGCGCCACAGAAGTGAGTACGTCGTGCGACGCCGGAGATCTCGCCGTGGCGCGCCTGCGCCGCCTGGCCGGCGAGCGTGAAGCAGGGATGAGCGTAGCTGAAGCGCCCCAGTATCTGGCGCGGGTCGATGCTGGCGCTGTCGTTGAGGGTCACGCAGAACGTATGCGGTGCCGCAAGGCGCTGCAGGATGTTCATGTCATAGGTGACAGAGACGCGCGCGCTCTCGCCGCGACCATCAATGCGGTAGTTCCAGCTTGCCCAGGCGCGCGGGCGTTTCGGCAGCAGGCGGGTGTCGGTGTGCAGGACCACTTCGTTGTCCTGATAGGGCATGGCACCGAGAATCGCTTGTTCGCTGTCACTGGCATCCTCGAGCAGTGCAAGCGCCTGGTCGGCGTGGCAGGCCATCACCACCTGGTCGAACCGTTCGACACCGTGGCGGCTCGATATCTCGACGCCATCCGCGTGTCGGCGGATACCTTCTACCGGGCTCTGGAGACGAATGCCTTCTGCATAGGGCGCGGTCAGCGCCGGGATATAGGCCCGGGAGCCACCCACCAGGGTGCGCCATTGGGGACGGTGACTGATCGACAGCAGGCCGTGGTTCTTGAAGAAGCGCACGAAGAAGGTCAACGGGAAGTCCATCAGGTCACGAATGCTGGCTGACCAGATGGCGGCCCCCATCGGCAGCAGGTAACGGTGACGGAAGTCCTCGCCATAGCCGCCGGCGTCCAGATAGTCGCCAAGGGTCAGTGCCGCGTCCAGGCGGCCGCGCTCGAGATCGCGCACGGCCGTACGATTGAAGCGCAGGATGTCGGCCAGCATGCGATAGAAACGTGGGCGTATCAGGTTGCGGCGCTGAGCGAAGAGCGAGCCCAGCGTATGGCCGTTATATTCGAAGTCATAGGCGCGCTCGTGCACCGAGAAGCTCATCTCGGTGGGCTGGCTCTGGACGCCCAGTTCTGCCAGCAGGGCCTGGAAATGCGGGTAGGTCCAGTCATTGAAGACGATAAAGCCGGTGTCGATGGCATAGTCGCGACCGTCGAGCGCGACATCGATGGTGGCCGTGTGTCCGCCAAGCCGGTCGGCGGCCTCGAAGAGGGTGATGTCGTGATGCTGCGATAGGTAGTAGCCCGCGGCCATGCCGCTAATGCCGCTGCCGATCACGGCGATGTGTTGTCGGCTCATGACGGCTCTCCTGAGGCGCGATTGTCGCGATCGCGGGTCATGCGCTTGCCGAGCCGCCAGCGCAGCCCCGGGGGCAGGATGCCCATCAGCTTGACCAGATAGGTGAAGCGCTTGGGGAAATGGATATCCAGCGAGCGCTTCTCGAGGCCCTTGAGAATCGCCTCGACAGCGGTATCGACGCTGACGCGCATCGGCATCGGGAAGTCGTTGCGCTCGGTAAGCGGTGTCTTGACGAAGCCGGGGTGAATCACGCTGACCCCGATATCTTCCGCGGCGAGGTCCAGACGCAGCGATTCCATGAAGTAGCTGAGGGCGGCCTTGGAGGCGCCGTAGGCTTCTGCGCGCGGCAAGGCAAGATAGGCAGAAGCACTGGACGTGGCTGCCAGCAGCGGGCGGCTGCCGTCAGCGTCTCGCGCCTTGCGAAGCAGCGGAAGCGCTGCCTCGATGGCGTAAAGGGCGCCGTGGAAGTTGGGGGCGAAGACCCGCTCGACAAGATCGACGTCGAAGTCGCGGGCATCCAGGTACTCACAGGTGCCGGCGTTGAGCAGGGCAAGTTCGAGGCCACCGAAAGCGTCCATGATCTGTTTACCGGCCGAGGCCACGGCGTCGCGGTCGGTAATGTCCAGCGGCACCGCCAGTGCGTTGTCACGGCCCGCTGTCAGTGCCTCGAGCTTCTCGGTGCTTCGGGCGCTGAGGGCTACCCGATGGCCATCATCGAGCAGGCGCTCGGCGAGTGCACGACCGATGCCCGAGGTCGCACCGGTCAACCAGATACGCTGCGGATGAGCTAATGGGGTCATGCTTCCTCCTGGCCAGGCGGCCGTGTCGCCCTGGATGGGCACGCTGCCATGCAGTCCTTGTGGCGATGGCCTTCTTGTAAGCTACGTTGGCATTGGCAAAGGGGTTTCAGGTGCCGGCGCGTCGTTTGAGATGACGGATAACGCCGCCAAGCACAGGCAGGCGCTCATAGAGCAGCTCTCCGGCATCAAAGTAGTCGCGGTGGCACCTGACCTTCGCCTGTCCTCCCTGATCATTTGCCGCTTTGGGCGCGAATATCAGCTGTGAGCACCCTTGCACGGCATAGGAGGACCCACCGGCCAGGCGAGGATGACGCAAGGTCATGGTCCAGGTGACGAAGGCGGTATCACCTAATCGCTGGCGGTGGTGAAAGGTGAATTGGCATTCCTCGACATGGGTGTACAAGGCAGCAAAATACCCTTCCAGCGCTTCAATACCCTCGATGCGGTGCAATGGATCCTGAAAGACCACATCCTCAGTATATACGTTGTACAGCTTACCTGTACAGGTTTTGTCTAGCTTATTGAAAAAGGCGCAGAAGGCGTCCAGTGCCGTGTCTTTAGACATGATGACTCCTTTACAGGGCGCGCCTCTCAGGGCGCGTCTTTCTTGAGAGCCTTGAAGGCATCCAGTGCACGAGCGCGGGCGGCCTTGTGATCGACGATCGGTGCCGGGTAGTCGGCTTGACCGAGAAGATCACTTGTCGGGGGCGCATGGCGCTGTTGGGCGGGAAGGTGCGTCAGTGCGGGAAGGTAGGCCTTGATGAAAGCGCCGTCCGGGTCGAACCGCTGGGATTGGGTGGTGGGATTGAAGATGCGGAAATAAGGGGCGGCATCGGTGCCGGTGGAAGCGGCCCACTGCCAGCCGCCATTGTTGGCGGCGAATTCGCCGTCGATGAGGTGGCGCAGAAAGAAGGCCTCACCGCGCCGCCAGTCGATCAGCAGGTGTTTGGTAAGAAACATGGCGGTGATCATGCGCAAACGGTTGTGCATCCAGCCGGTCTCGACCAGCTGACGCATGGCCGCATCGACGATCGGATAGCCGGTACGTCCTTCGCACCAGGCGGCAAAGGATGCCTCATCATCTCGCCAGGCCAACGCCTCGGTGTGTTGCTGGAAGGCGCGATGGCGGCACACGCGCGGGAAGCCGACCACGATATGCTGATAGAACTCCCGCCAGACCAGCTCGTTGACCCAGGCGGTGAGGCCTGCATCGCCTTCGTTCAACTGACCGTCGTTCTCACCCAGCACCGCTTGGCAGCACTGACGCCAGGAGATCATGCCCAGCGCCAGGTAAGGCGATAGCTCGCTGGTGCCAGCCACGGCCGGGAGGTCACGCTGTTCCTTGTAGTGGCGGCCGCGGAAGCGCAGGAAACGCTCAAGGCGGTCGGCGGCGGCCTGCTCGCCGGCAGGCCAGTGTTTGGGCGCGGCGGGCGTATCGTCCAGGGCAGGAAGCGTTGGCACTGGCTCGGTCTCGATGCCCAGCGGGTCCTGCACGGGGGGAGCGTCACGCAGCGACAGCTGTTCCGGGGTCAGCGCCCGATGCCAGGCCTTGGCGAAAGGCGTGAAGACGCTGTAATAGTCGCCCTGCCCGGTGCGCAATTCGCCGGGGACGAAGGCGATGGCATCGGTGTGTGCCCGCACCGACAGGCCCTGACGCTCGAAGGCCTCGATGACCGCTTCGTCACGGCGCCACTCGTCGAGAGGGTACTCGCGATTGAAGTGCAGGGCGCTGGCGCCAACCTCTTCAGCGAGCCCCAGCAGGGTGGCCGGGGCCTCGTCGAAATGGGCGATTTCCCGGTGCAGGAGCGGGATGTTGTACCCGGTGAGGTCCTCGGCCAGGGCGACAATCCCGCGGTTGAGGAAATCGAGCTTGTTGGCACCGTGGCCATGGGACTGCCACTGAGGCAGACAGCGCAGGAAGACGGCGACCACCGGCCCCTGTCGGGCGGCCTCGCTCAATGCAGTGTTGTCGTGAAGTCGCAGATCGCTGCGCAGCCAGACCAGTCGAGGGGGCTCGCTGGCCCGAGTCGCACTTTGCATGATCGCTCCTGCCATTGTGAGAGAAGACGGTATGGGAGGGCCGTGTCAGGACGTCATGTGCTGGTGACTCGCGCTTGACGCTACCGGGCCCGTGTCAGCGGCTTGAGCCGGGCAATCGCCTGCAGAGGATCATCGCCGAGTACCGCCACCTGAGTGTCGGCGAGTTCCTGCTCGCGGATACGTGCCACTGGCCCGCAGAGGCCTAGCGGTACATTGATCTGCTCGGCGAGCTTGGGCAGCTGGCGTCTAAACAGCTCAGTGCGCTCGGCCTGCCCACTGCAAACCAGCATGGCCGCGGCATCCAGGCGCTGAACGGCCAGCGGCATTTCATTCAAGGGCAGTGCGTCGTCGAAGAGGTGGACACGATAGCCTGCATCGCTTGCCGTCAGTGCCATCAGAAGCTCCCAGAGCATGCCATGGGCGTCCGGCAGTCGGCTAATCAATACCGTGCCGCCGGTATTGGTCTGATTGCCATGATAGAGACGCGTACCGATGCGGCTACGCAGAAAGGATTCCAGCGTCGCGCGTTGCAGGGCCGTGCCGAGTTGTTCGCCCCAGCCCTCTTCGAGAGACGCAATGAGCGGCTTGAACAGCTCACCGACACAAGTCGCGACCGGGTAAAGCGTCATGGCCTGATGATAGAGCGTATCCAGGCGGCCAAGGTCCAGCGCCTCGACGGCGGCGTGCCATTGCTGGCGCTGACCTAGCCAATCGCCGATGGCCGGCGCCTGTGGTTCGGCTGGAGCGGGTTGGTCGAGTAGCTCCCGCACCTGGCTGACGGGCACGCCGCGGTTGAGCCATTGAAGTATCTGTTCGACGCGCTCCACATCGTCGTAGGCATACAGGCGGTGGCCCTTGGCGGTGCGCTGCGGGCGAATCAGGCCGTAGCGCCGTTCCCAGGCGCGCAGGGTCACCGAGTTGACGCCTGTCAATCGCGAGACCTCACGAATGGGATAGAGCGGCGTATCGGCCGGGTGGGTCGCCTTGGTAGTCATGCGCTGGTGAGCCTCTCGCTGTGTCGTCGAATCAGCGACGTACAGATGCTGTGCGCGACGTCGCTGATGGGCCTAAGAATGGTGCAAATTATTATACAAGGCAATGAGGTTGTACAAATTGTGGGAAGAGAGGCGTCCTGTTCCCATGTCTGGTCAGTCACCGGCGCGCTCGTCGATGATGCCGGCCAGGGCATCGACGAAGGCCGGATGCTGCCCTACCGGCGGCAGCAGCGTCAGCTCGATATCGGGGTGTGCCTCGCCCAGGGCGGTGATCTGGCCCGGGACGTCCTCGCGAAGATGGCGACCGGCCGCGAAGAACAGCGGCAGGATATCGGCGCGGGTGATGCCGCTCTCGCTCAGTTCTTGCACCGTGGCTTCAAGTGACGGTTCACAAAGCTCCATGTAGGCCATGCGCAGTGGCGTGGAGCGCCGATCCTTCAGCGTGTCGGCAAGTGACTCGAAGGGCGCCTTCCAGCGTGGGTCACGGGAACCATGGGCAAGCAGGATCAGGGCGTGTGACATGAAAACCTCTTGGGAAACGAAGTGTGCAGTAGTGAAGGTGGCTTATTGATCGATAGCGTTGGTGTCTCGCCATCGACACTAGCGTTTGTTGTCTGAACTGGCGGTTGATCATTGGCCGATTTCGACGGCCAGGGCCTGCCCCAGATCATGGCCGGAGAGCCAGGCATCCTCGACTCGGGATGCGCGAAAGGCATCGCCGGCCAGCGCCAGTCCCAAAGCGCTCAGCCGGTAACCGGGACCGGTGGTCTCTCCAACCGGCTTGGCATAGCGCCAGCGGTGGGCGCCGAGCAGTCGTGGCGTGGGTAGCGGTTGGGCGTAGAGCGATTCGAAGGCAGACAACAATCGCGAGGCGACGGTATCGGCGTCATCCTCGAGCCAGTCGGCACTGGCCTTTGCGCCGGCCAGCAGGGTCAGGCTTTCGCCTTGTGTCTGGCGACCGGGCTTAGCGTCGTTGCGACTGACCACGCCAAGCGGCCCCACATTGACGAAGGCGGCCTGCCAATCGGCATCGACCCCGGGTAGCGCCGGGAGCGGTTCATCGAAGAGGGCATAGCCAGCCCAGCAGGGCTGTTGGGTGACGGCGCGACAGTCGGCGGCGAGAGTCGCGTCATGGGGAGCGACCAGCTCTAACGCCTGGGGAGTGGGTGCCGTGATCACCACTCGCGTATAGGGCCCATGATGGTGCCCCTTGTCGTCGGCCAGCCACCAGCCGTCGGCACACTGCTCAAGGCCGGTGATGCGCGTCTGGGTGTGCAGGGTAAGCCCTTCCGCCATCGCTCTCGTCAGGGCACTCATGCGTGGCACGGCGCTGAAGCGCCTCTGCGCGTCCCGATGCAGTTGCCAGCCCTCGGCGTCAATTCGCCACAACCGCTCTGGCCAGGGGGCGACTAGCCCAGCGCGGCACCAGGCATCGACCTGGGAAACAAACCGTTTCTCGCGGGCGGTGAAGTATTGAGCGCCCAGGTCGACGACCGCGCCGGGCAGTTGTCGACTGGTCAGGCGGCCGCCAGGGCCACGGGCCTTGTCGAAGATCTCGCTTGAGATGCCGCAATCGGCGAGTACCCGGGCACAGGCAAGACCCGAGAGACCGGCGCCGATGATGGCGATGCAAGAGCTGGCGGACATCAATCCTCCAAGTGACTGGCGTAGCCCGAAACATGATCAGATTAACAGAATCGTACAAAATCTGTATAACAATTGGTAGTGCCGCGATGCCATCGTGGCCACCCGGTGCCTGATCAAGGGCCCGCCAGGGGGAAAGATGAAGGGCATCGCACTTGATACAGGCAAACGTAGCTGGCACGACTTATGTATCTTGAGCCACGCTTTGCGTAGGTGAGGGCACACAACACAGTATCTTAGGAGGCAGCATGCGTATTCTGATCACTGGTGGTACCGGCTTCGTGGGCAGACCCCTTTGTCGTCGTCTGGCAGAGGCGGGCCATGAGCTCTTGGTGGTGTCCCGGGATCCCGCCAATGCGCGTGACCTGCTGCCGGCAGACACGGCGGTCGCGGACTCGGTGATGGCCTTTGTCGAGTCACAACCGGAGGCGATCATCAACCTGGCCGGTGAACCGATCGCCGACAAGCGCTGGACCGATGAGCAGAAGCGCCGCTTGGTGGACTCCCGCGTCGACATCACCCGGGCGCTGGTCAACCTGTGTGGCCAGCTGGCCGAGGCCGGTGCGGCGCCGAAGGTGATGATTTCGGGCTCGGCGATGGGCTACTACGGTGATCAGGGTGATACCCGGGTGAGCGAAGATACGCCGCCGAATGATGAATTTGCCCATCGTCTCTGCGAGCAATGGGAGCGTGAGGCGCAGGCGGCCGAGGCGCATGGCGTGCGGGTGGTGCGGGTACGCACAGGGCTGGTGCTCGAGAAGAACGGTGGCACCCTTGCCAAGATGCTGACGCCCTTCAAGCTGGGGCTCGGCGGCCCCTTCGGCAGCGGTCGTCAGTTCATGCCCTGGATACACCGCGATGACATGGTGGCGCTGCTTGAGTTCCTGCTCGAGCGCGAGGACCTCAGCGGCCCCTTCAATGCCTCGGCGCCGCACCCGGTAACCAACGCCGAGTTCACGGACACCCTGGCGAAACACCTGCATCGGCCGGCATTCATGGCGGTACCGTCCTTTGTCCTCAAGGCCGGGCTTGGCGAGATGGCCAACCTTCTGTTGACCGGTGCCGACATGCGCCCGGAGCGCCTTCAGGAAGCCGGTTTTAGCTTCGCGTACCCGACGCTCGATCAGGCGCTGACCGCGATCCTTTCTCGGTAAATCTTCTCCGTTACGCCTTTCTCGCTTCTTTTCCATGCGCCTGAACGTTTCGCCCTAACGCCATGCGCCCGGCCGAAGTGGCCGGGCGCATGGCGTTCTATCGAGCTGTTCGTTCGCTGGCGCCGTGCAGCCGGCGCCAGCGCTGATAGCGCCGTTGCAAGGCTAGTCGGTATCGACGGTGACGATCACCCGCACGGCATCCAGGCGCAGCCGGGTACCTTCGATGGCGGTATCCAGCGAGGCGCGTGTCTCGGCGAGGGCATCAATTTCATCCTCACGCACCGCCGGGTTATGACGCGACAGGGCCTTGAGGCGCGACAGCTCGCCGTCGAGGGTCTCGCGCATGCGGGTCTGTGCGGCCTCGACAATGCTCGGCAGCTCCCGTTCGGCTTCCTGTTCGCCCTGAACCAGCAGTTCGCGCAGCTGGTCGTGGCGGTCCTTGATCAGGTCGCGGGCCACCGCCTTCTTGACCTTGGTGAGGTTCTTGGCCAGGCCGCCGAAGGAGACCTTGGAGGACAGATTGCTGCCGTTTTCGTCGAGCAGCACGCGGACCGCTGTCGCCGGCAGGAAGCGGTTGACGTGCAGCTTCTTCGGTGCCGGGCAGTGAGTGCGGAAGACCAGTTCGGTCATCAGGCGACCGCCCGGAATCGCCGGGTGCTTGAGCAGGGCAAGTGCCGTGTTGCCCATGTTGCCGTCGAGCTGGCGCGCCATCATCTCGCGGATCAGCGGATGCTCCCAGGAAAGATGCTGGACGTCGTCGCGGGCCAGGGCCTTGGGGCGTGACAGGGTCGCGGAAAAGCCGTCTTCGCCTTTCACCAGGCCCGGCAGGCCGTCGAGCATCTGCGGGCTCGGCTGCAGGTGCATGACATCACCGCCCAGGTCCTGACTATCGACGCCGAAGATATCCAGCGCCTGATCCAGGTAGCGTGGCAGCGCCTTGTCATCGTCGAGCTCACGGATCGCCTCGATGATCCTGGCAGCACGCGCCGGCCGGCAGGCGTTGTACTCGAGCAGGCGGTTGCGGCCGGCCTCACGCTCCTTGAGCTTGGTCTCGAAGAGGGCACGCGTCTCGGTGATCAGCTCCTCGAGGCCTTCCTCGTCGAGCAGTGCCTCACCCAGGTCATCACCGAAGGCAGCGAAGAGCTCGCTGCCGATACCGTGAGGGGCGCTGAAAGCGTCCATGCCCTCCCGGTACCAGCGCAGCAGTCGGGCACCGGGGCTCTGTTCGAACACCGGGACATGCAGCTGGATGGTGTGCTGCTGGCCGATGCGATCCAGCCGGCCGATGCGCTGTTCGAGCTGGTCCGGTTGCTGGGGCAGGTCAAACATCACCAGATGACGGCAGAACTGGAAGTTGCGACCTTCTGAGCCGATCTCCGAGCACACCAGCACCTGACAGCCGTCCTCGGTGTCGGCGAAGGCGGCGGCAGCGCGGTCGCGCTCGACCAGCGTCAAGCCTTCGTGGAACACCGGCGCCTGCACGCCGCCCAGCACCCGCAGGCCCTCGGCGAGTTCCAGCGCGGTATCGCGACCATGGGCGATCACCAGTACCTTGTCGTCGCCAACCTCGGTGAGCTGCTCAAGCAGCCAGGTCACCCGGGGATCGAACTGCCACCAGGGCTCGGCGTTGAGCGGATCGTCGCTCAGCGCCCGGTACATGGCATCCGGATAGATCAGCACGTCCGGATGATCCAGGCCGGTTTCGATCAGGAGTTCGTCGAGATAGTCCTCGTCGCGCTCGATGCGGCGCAGCACCCGGCGATAGGACGAGGGCAGGGCGAGTTCGCTGACGTGCAGTTCACGCTCGGGAAAGCCGCCGACGTGACGACGGCTGTTACGAAACATCACCCGGCCTGTGCCATGGCGGTCGAGCAGCTGTTCGGTGAGCTGGCGCCGTGCGGCTTCGCGCTGGGCGTCATCGCTCTCGACCTCGGCCAGCGTATCGAGCAGTGCCTGGCTGTCGGCGTCGTCGATCACCGCATCGACCAGCGCCCGGGCCTCATTGCCTTCGGCCGGGGTGGCGGCGGGCAGCTTGTCCAGCGCATCGATGGCCTCGGCGACCTGCACGTAGCCTGCTTCCTCGGCCTTGAAACGCTCCAGGTCCTGGTAGCGGTCCGGGTCGAGCAGGCGCAGCCGTGCGAAGTGGCTCTCGAGCCCCATCTGCTCGGGGGTGGCGGTGAGCAGCAGCACGCCGTCGATGGTCTTCGATAGGCGCTCGACGCAAGCGTAGCCGGGACCCTGTTCGTCCGGCGTCCAATCCAGATGATGGGCCTCGTCGACAATCAGCATGTCCCAGTCGCAGGCCTCGGCCTGCGCCTGACGGTGCGGGTTGTTGAACAGCCACTGTTGGCTTGCCAGCACCAGCTGGCCGCTGTCGAAAGGGTTGCTTTCGCTTTGCGCCTGACTCTGGTGTTCATCGAGCAGGGTGACCTTCAAGGCAAAGCGGCGCAGCAGTTCGACCAGCCACTGGTGCGTCAGGCTGTCAGGCACAAGGATCAGCGCCCGTTCGGCGCGGCCGGTGAGCAGCAGGCGGTGCAAGATCAGGCCGGCCTCAATGGTCTTGCCAAGGCCCACTTCGTCGGCCAGCAGCACCCGCGGCGCGTGGCGCCCGGTGATCTCATCGGCGATGTAGAGCTGGTGATCGATCAGGTCGACCTTGGGGCCGGCAAGGCCCAGCGCCGGGTTCTGCTCGATGCGGTTATGATGGTGCAGGGTACGAAAACGCAGGTTGAACCAGTCATTGCGGTCGACCTGACCGGTCAACAGGCGGTCGCGAGCCTGGTCGAACTGCATGGTGTCGGCGAGCTGCGCTTCGGGCAGTTCGCGTAGCTGGCCCTGATCGTCCTCACCGATATAGACGATCAAGCCGCGCTCTTCCTTGCTGTCGTCGACCAGCATCTGCCAGCCCTCGGCGGACTGGATGCGGTCACCGCTACCGAAGACCACGCGGGTCAGCGGCGCCTGGCGCACGCTGTACGTCCGGGTTTCCTCGCTGGCGGCGAACAGCACAGTGACGGTACGGAAATCGCAGTTCAGGACGGTGCCCAGACCCAGCTCGGCTTCGCCGTCGCTGATCCAGCGCTGGCCGGGAGAAAATTCGCTCATGCTGCCTCGGATACTGAAAGGGTCGATGCGCACGCAACCGGCACAAGGGCCGGCGACGACAGGGCGCGGTATCTTACAGCAAAGCGGGGCGCGGCTTAAGTAGGTGGTTGGGCTCAAACCGCCGATAGCACGCTCAAGGGCTCGTCCAGGCCTCCAGCTGAGCACGGCTGAGCTCGCCCACATGGTGCTCGACCAGCCGGCCGTCGGCATCGAAATAGAGGCTGGTGGGCAGCCCCGGGGACTCGGCGATCACGCTTAGACGCTGCTGCGGGTCGAGCAGGGCCTGGTCGAATGAGAGGTTCTGGTCATCCAGGTAGCGCACCACTTGAAGAAGCTCTTCCCCCTGGTTGGCAACGACCACGGTGATGTCGTCACGGTTGGCGACGTCCTCGAGTAGTGGCATCTCTCGCAGGCAGGGCGGACACCAGGTGGCCCATAGGTTGATCAGCACCGGTTGGCCGGTGAGTGTCTCGAGTGCCACCGGCTCGCCGTCGAGGTTCTCAAGTGTCAACTCGGGCAGCGAACGCAGACTGAGGCTGCCACCCAGCGGGTTCCAGCCGACCAGCGCCAGCCACAGTGCCGAACAGCCGAGCAATAGCGCCAGGCTGCCAAGCTGCCTTCCCATGTGGTCGCGCAGTGTCCAGATCGTCCAGACACTGGCGGCGAAGAGCCCCGCTAGGCCCTGATAGCCGGGCTGCCAAAATTTGAGGATATCCAACGGAGCGCCGGCGAAGCTTTCGAAATGGGTGACAACATACCCCAGGCGCGCGCCGATCAGCCAGACAAGCAGTACACCATTGAACCAGCGTACATGGCGGCCACGGGGCAGGCCGAGGAGCGCAAGGCTCAGCACCAGCAGCAGCAGCGCTGCGGCCAGGGCATAGAGACGCGGCAGTGAGATCAGAAGCGGACCGAGGGCCAGGGCATCCATGTCAGCGGGCTCCGGGAGTCGTGAGAAACGAGAGGCAGTCGAGGTAAGTCGTCCCCATGCCGCGAGGCAACCGGGCAATTCAGCCTACTGCCTCGTTCGTTGGCTGTCACGCTGGCGATCTTCGCTTTCTCGATGCCGGTTTCATGCCTGACGGCGAGCGGGCGCAGTTTTGGAGGAAGAACGACAGACAAGCAGGCACTGCCTCTTGGCGGCGGGGCTGGAATGGGACAGGATGGCCCCACTCATCTCACGGAGACTTGCCCGATGCGCCACCTTGTCCCCCTGGTTCTGATCTGCCTGCTTGGCCTGAGCGGCTGCTCCAGCCTGTCCTACTCGGTCAGCGAGGCCACCATGCAAGAGGAGCTGACGGCGGCCGTGGAAGGCTTCGACCGTGCCCAGCTCAAGTCCGGTTCGCCGCTGTCGTTGACGCTTGAGTCGACCGATCTCGCTGTCGGCCCCGACGGTCGCGACGTGATACGCCTGGCGGTGGCCGGCCGCGTCGCCGTCAACGCCTTCGCCTCCAACCTGCCCGCGGATGTGGCGCTCAGCCTTGAAGGTACGCCTTACTACGACAGTGATGAAAGGGCGATCTACCTGCGGCGGCTTTCGCTGCTCGATAGCCGTATCGATGCGCCCTGGTTGCCGATGGATATCGCTCCGGTCACCGACCTGGTGGTGCGCCTGGTTGCCCAGACGCTTGAGAGCGTGCCGGTCTATCGTCTGGACCCGGATGCCATGGGCTGGGGCTGGAAGGAGCGTCTGGCCTCCCGAGCCGTGACCCTGGATATCGAGCCCGGGCGGCTGGTGTTGAAGCCGGGGCGCTAATCCGGCAGGTTTTCCTTGCCGTCCCGTCGGCGGCGATCTTGGGTATGATGAGGCGCCATGCGTGGGAGTGGCGCCTCATCGCCTCGTCTTTCTGTTCACACTCATCGCGTTATTTACACCCGGAGCTTTCATGGCCAAGCCTGCCTTCGACATTCTGCGCGCCCTGGCCATCGGCAGCCAGGCTGCCGGCCTGACGGCCGTCATCACCTTGGAGACCGTGATGGGGGATGCCGCCCGGCCCTGGCAGGGGCTGACGCTTGGGCTGATGGTGTCGGCGGCGCTTCTGCTGGCAGTGGCGCGAACCTATCGCCGCAACCGCCGGCGCAAGCGCAACGAACGCAGCTGATCGCCACACTGAGAGCGGCACTGAGAGCGACACTCAGGGCGGTTTCTCATAAGCCTTTGGGTTAATGCTTGTGGGGGCGCGACGGCAGTCACTCGGCAAAGAGGTGAACCTGAGCATCGTGGCCAGGGCAGTCGCTAACTACAGGTAAAAAAAGGGGCGGTGGCTAATGGCCACCGCCCCTTTTGCATGTCAGCGCATTTTTCCGGAGATTTTAACGGCCGGTTTTACGGCCCGATGTTTGCGGTCCTGTGTTTCCGGCCCTGTGTTTCCGGCCCCATGTCTACAGTCCTCTGTTTCCGGCTAAATCATGGTGTTTGTGAAGTGCGCTGCGTTCGCGATCAGTCCCAGCGGGGGGCGAAGTCCGGGTTGGCGATGCGTTCTCCCCGGTCAAGAGTCGCGATCTCATCGAGTTCATCCTGGCTCAGGGTGATCGAGAGCGCCTCAAGGTTGCTCTTGAGATGATCGGCCTTGGTGGATGACGGGAAGGTCACGATATCCAGCGCCTGCAGCCAGGCCAGGGTGATCTGAGCCGGCGTCGCATCGTGGTTTGCGGCGATGCGCTTGAGGGTCTCGTCCTCCATCACCTTGCCCACGGCCAGCGGCATGAAGGCGGTGACCGCGATGTCATGACGCTTGCAGTGCTCCACCAGCTTGCGGTTCTGCAGGAAGGGGTGGACCTCGATCTGATTGGTCAGCAGCGCGCCTTCGCCAAGGATATCCACCGCCTGGTCGATCTGCGCAGTGGTGAAGTTGGAGACGCCGATATGGCGCGTCTTGCTGGCCTTCTGCACCTCGCGCAGGGCGGTGAGGTAATCGCGCATCGGCACTTCATCATTCGGCGACGGCCAGTGGATCAGCAACAGGTCCACCTGCTCGGTGCCAAGCTTTTCAAGGCTCTCGTCGACGCTTTGCTTGAGTGCCTCGGGGGCGAGGGTGTCGTACCAGACCTTGGTGGTCAGGAAGATCTCGTCCCGCGGGACCTGGCTATCGGCGATGGCCTGGCCGACCTCGGCCTCGTTGCCATACATCTGGGCGGTATCGATATGCCGATAGCCGAGTTCCAGTGCGGTGGTGACGGCGCTCTTGAGGGTGTCGCCCTTGAGACGGAAGGTGCCAAGCCCGGGATTGGGCATCATGGTGTGCTGAGTCATGCAGTCTCCGTAGCGTTGATCGCGAAGCGGTACATGGCGAGCGGTCGTGGGTCACAAGGTCGCCATGCGTCGGTAGCCGACTGAAAAGCGCTGATATCACCCCGGCCATATCCAAGGGCGGGATGATCCACATTCGATGAATACAGGCGGTTTACAGACCCAGTGCCTCGAGTAGCACCTTGGCCACCGGCTCGGAAGAGGGCGGATTCTGCCCGGTGATCAAGCGGCCATCACGGCGGGTGTAGGGCGTGAAGTCATCGGCCTTGGAGTAGTGGGCGCCGCAGTCGATCAGTGCGTTTTCCACCAGATGCGGGACGATGTTGGTCAGGCCCACGGCCTCTTCTTCGCCATTGGTGAAGCCGGTAACGTCACGCCCCTTGACCAGCGGCTCGCCTTTCTCGTCACGGGCATGGAGTAGCACGATGGGCGCATGACAGACCGCCGCGACGGGTTTCTGCTGAGCCCAGAAGGTCTCGATCAGGCGGATCGAGTCGGCATCGTCGACCAGGTCCCATAGCGGGCCGTGGCCCCCCGGATAGAAGATGGCGTCGAAGTCGTCGGCCTTGATGTCCGCCAGACGATGCGTGGTGGCGAGCTGCGCATTGGCCGCATCGTCCTGCTTGAAGCGGCGGGTGGCGTCGGTCTGGCTGTCTTGTGCATCACTGGCAGGGTCGAGCGGTGGCTGGCCACCCTTGGGCGAAGCCAGCGTCACCTCGGCGCCGGCATCCAGGCAGGCGTAATAGGGCGCCGCCAGCTCCTCCAGCCAGAAGCCGGTCTTGTTGCCGGTGTCGCCTAGCTGGTCGTGTGAGGTCAGTACCATCAGAATACGTTGACTCATATGAGGCTCCTGCTGATGTCTTGAATAGCGCGTGAAGGGTGTGGGCGTTGCCTAACGAATATTGGCCATTCTAGAGAGGCATGCAGTATTCGGGAACTGATGAATACTGATACGAGATATGCGGTATGC
Source organism: Halomonas salinarum (assembly GCF_012062845.1). Lineage (GTDB taxonomy): Bacteria > Pseudomonadota > Gammaproteobacteria > Pseudomonadales > Halomonadaceae > Onishia > Onishia salinarum. The sequence continues at coordinate 33,360 of NZ_WWNB01000013.1, read as the reverse complement.
GCATATCTTTGACGGGAACCAGCCTCTGGAGAAGCCTGGTAGGTGACCGGCGAGGCCTGCTGCAAGCAGTATAGATGACCCGCTTGCCAGCGTGTGTGGTGCTGCGCGCAAGGTGGAGGGGCTATCAGGTGATGGGTGAAAACGCGGTCGTCGTCCCTTGAATGCGTCTCCCCTGGTATCTGAGCGTCTGTTGGATCCAGAGCGATACCAGGGCGATGGCCAGGCCAATCAGCGCGAGTGCCCAGGTGACCAGTAGCGCCGTCTCGAGCCCACTCATCGGCCCATCTCGGTAGCTGCCGTGCCATAGCGTTCCCTGAAGAAGCCAGAAGCCCAGGGCGCCGGTCAGCGATCTGTGGAGGTGACGCACCAGCACGAACCCCCAAGCCAGGACCCAGCCAACCGACACCACCAGCGGGCCAACCGCCAGCCAGCCAAGCCCTTGCGCCCTGAAAAGGATCCCGGCGCCAAGTGTTAGGATGGCGAGACAGACCGCGATAAAAAGCGAGATCAGGCATTCCTTGCCCCAGGCGGGCAAGCCGTCAGCGCTCATTGTGGCCTCTGTCAGTGAGGTGGTCTCTGTCAGTGAGAGCGAAGCGGGTCGAGTCATGGCACATCTGCTGGTCAGCGAAATGAAGGTAGGAGAATTCATCCTTACAGGGTCGTGATGAGAATGGCAATGTGGACGCTTTCAGAACACAGAGGGCGAAGCGCAATATGGCATGCTCAGATGGCTGTCGGATCGCCGTGTGTGAGATACACTCGAAGTGAGCCCTCCCATGGTGGAGTGGCCGGTAATAACGGCAAAACGCTCGTTGGCGAGACAACAATTTCCTTAGAAGGAGCCGAGATGCAGCCGCTTAGCTATTACTACGTCAATGTACTGGAAGCGATGGAGAAGCCCTGTGATGTTCCCGCCGCGGAGCGCCAGGAAGGCTACGACCTGCTCTATCAACAGGGCGGTCGAGTGGAGATTGATCTCATGCAGAAGGCCGAACAGGCCCAAGCCGAAGGCACGCCCTTCCACTGGTATGAGGCTATCGATTCAGAGCAGCAGGCCAAGCTGCACCGCGCCCTCGAAGATCAGGATCCGGCCAAGATCCACAAGCTTCTTAATCGCAATGGCTATGCCAGCATCCTTTATCATCATGCCTGTAACCACTTCGCTGAAGTGCCCGGCGCCGCCTGATGGCTCCTGCGCCTGCTGACAGGCGCACACGAAACACAAGCTGAACGAAAAAAGAGACCGCCGCGGCGGTCTCTTTTTTTGGCAAGCGCAACGGCGGTCCGGTGTCGGATCGCCGCGTGGCTCAGGCGGGGCCGACGATATGCTTGACCTCGAGATAGCCAGCCAGGCCCCAGGGCCCCAGTTCGCGGCCGATGCCGCTGATGCCAAAGCCACCCCAACCGGTTTCGGGCAGTACCAGTTGCTCGGTATTGAACCAGATGCTGCCGGCTCTCAGGGCGCGGCCGACGCGCTTGGCGCGCTCGGCATCACCGCTGATCACGGTGGCGGCCAGGCCAAACGCGGAGTCATTGGCGAGCGCGATCGCCTCTTCTTCGCTTGTCACGTTCCTCGCGCACAGCACCGGGCCGAAGATTTCCTCACGCCACAGGCGGCTATCCTCAGGCACATCGCGATATAGCGTCGGCGCCACGAAGTAGCCCTGAGACGGCAGGCGGCGGTGGCGGGCGTCGCGCACGGCCTCGAGCTCTTCGCGCTCGGCCAGTGCCAGGTAGGACTGCACGGCATCGCGCTGGCGGGCGCTGGTCATCGGGCCCATGTCGCTGGCCTCATCCAGCGGGTCGCCCAGCGTCAGCGCATCGATGCGCTCGCCGAGCGCGGCATACAGCGACTCGCTGATCGCCTCATGCACGATCAGGCGCGAGGTGGCCGAGCAGATCTGGCCGCTGTTGAAGAAGATGCCGGCCATCACCCAATCGGCGGCCTTTGCGACGTCGGCATCGTCGAGCACCAGAATCGGCGACTTGCCGCCAAGCTCCAGGGAGACACCTCGTGCGCCATGGGCAGCAGCCTGCATGACCTTCTCGCCGACGGCGTTGCTGCCGGTGAAGGAGAGCTTGTCGATGCCGGGATGCTGCGTCAGGGGGGCGCCGATGCCGTCGCCGTCACCGTGCAGCAAGTTGATCACACCGGCGGGCAGGCCGATCTCGAGAGCGATCTCGGCCAGGGCCAGCTCGGGCAGCGGTGTGACTTCCGAAGGCTTGAAGACCGCGGTGCAGCCGGCGGCAAGCGCCGGTGCGAGCTTCCAGGCGCTGGTCACCAGGGGGAAGTTCCAGGGCGCGATCAGGCCGACCACGCCCGCCGGGTCTTCATAGCAGCGAGCTTCGACGCCCTCCATGGCATGCTCCACCAGGCGCCCCTGACGAGCCTCCAGGGCCCGGGCCTGGCCGGCATAGTAGCGATAGCAGGCTATGGCATCGTCAAGATCAATGCCGGCTTCCATCAGCGCCTTGCCGTTATTGGTGGACGAGACCCGGATCAGTTCGTCGCGGCGGGCGCTCAGTGCCTCGGCAAAGGCGTCCAGGTAGTCGCCGCGCGCCTTGCCACCCAGAGCCTGCCATGCCGGCTGCGCCTGGCGGGCCGCGGCAACGGCGGCCTCGACATCGGCGGCGTCACCGGCGGTGATCTCGGCGATCATCTCTTCGCGGAAGGGATCCATGACGGCCAGTCGGCGCTGTCCGTGACTGGCCACCCAATGATTGTTGATGAACTGCTTGTCGAGCTTGTGCATGACGCGCTCCGTCATAGGTCGTGATGTCATAGATCGTGGTGTCGCAGACAGTAGTCGAGGTTGTCAGCCGGCCGGCCAGCGGTGAGCGTCGATTTCGATCAGCAAGGGGCCTTTCTCGGGGCGCTGCGATAACGCCTTGGCCAGGCTTTTCGGGTCCTCGGCCCGCGTGGCGAGGCAGCCGAAACCGCCGGCCAGGGTCTGAAAATCGGGGGCATGCAGGTTCACGCCGATGGGGGTGACGCCGTTGGCGGCCATGTAACGACGAATCTCCTCGTAGCCGCCGTTGTGCCATAAGAGGATCACCACCGGCAGGCGCTCCTCCACGGCGGTGGCAATTTCTGCGAGCGTGAACATCACCCCGCCATCGCCAACCAGTGCCACCACCGGCAGGTCCGGGCGGGCCAGTTGGGCGCCGAGCGCGGCGGGCAGGCCGTAACCCAGGGTGCCGTAGCCGGTCGAGGCGTTGAAGAAGCGCCGTGGCTCGGGCTGGGCGACCAGGTGATTGGCGGCATAGACCGGGGCGCAGGAATCTCCTACCAGAATCGCCTCGGGCACCACCTCGGCGAGCGTCTCGAAGAGCGGCACGAAGGGCTTGAATGCCGGGTCCTGGGGCAGCGCCAGGGCTTCGAGCGCGGCGGCGGTGCGACGGCGTCCCTGTCGCGGCAGAACTATCGGGAAGTGGGCCGCGAGGGCCTCCAGGGTGGCGCCGGCATCGGCGATCAAGCCAAGCGCAAGCGACTGGTTGCGCACCAGTTGTTCGGGGTCCAGATCGACCCGGATCAGCCGGCCCGTCAGCAGGAAGCCATCGTCGAATACTACGTCATAGTCGGTCTCGCCGAGCTCGGTGCCGATGGCGAGGATTACATCGGCCTCCCTTGCCAGCTCACGCACCGCCGGCAGCGCCGCGTTGGCGCCCAGATCCAGCGGATGGTGGCGTCCCAGCAGGCCCTTGGCGTTGATGGTGGTAACGGTGGGGGCATCCAGGCGTTCGACCAGCGCGCGGGCGGCCGCGGGGGCCGCGACGCAGCCCCCGCCCAGCAGCACCAGCGGCCGCTTGGCGTCATGCAGCCAGGCAGCGGCGGTGGCGAGCCCGGCCGGGTCCGGTGCCGGGCGATGGATGACGGGTGCCTGCCATTGCGTCGGCATTGGCACCGGTGCATCGAACAGATCGATGGGGATCTCGATGTGCACCGGCCCCGGGCGCATGCTGCTAAAGACCGCAAAGGCCCGGGCCAATACCTCCGGCAGGGCCGACGGCTCGAGCAGGGTGTGGCTGAAACGAGAAACGCCTGATAGCAGCTGTTGCTGGCTCGGCAACTCGTGTAGGCGTCCCTGGCCGCGGCCAAGGGTGTCACGGCGATTGACGCTTGAGATCACAAGCATCGGCACCGAATCTGCCAGCGCCTGACCCATGGCGGTTGCGATGTTGGTCATGCCGGGGCCGGTAATGATGAAGCAGACACCGGGCTTGCCGGTGGCGCGTGCGTAGCCGTCGGCCATGAAACCGGCCCCCTGCTCGTGGCGCGGGGTGACGTGACGCAGGCCACTGTCGGCGAGGCCCCGGTAGAGCTCCACGGTATGCACACCGGGGATACCGAAGACGGTATCGGCGCCATGACGATCGCGCAGCAGGGCGATAAGAAGTTCGGCACAGGTCATCATTGAACTCCTCAAAAGACGAAGACGTGGGCGATCAGGGCGATGATCGGCAGGGTGATGGCGGTGCGCAGCAGGAAGATGACCACCAGCTCCCAGAGTTTCAGCGGGATCTTCGACTTGAGCAGCAGGGCGCCGATTTCCGACATGTAGATCAGCTGAGTCAGCGACAAACAGGCGATCACGAAACGGGTCAGCTCGCTGTCGATGTCCTTGGCCAGTACCGCCGGCAGGAACATGTCGGCAAAGCCCACCAGCGTCGCCGGGGCGGCGGCGGCGGCCTCGGGAATCTGCAGCCACTCAAGCACCGGCACCATCGGGTAGGAGAGCCAGGTGAACAGCGGCGTGAACTCGGCGAGCACCAGCGCCACGGTGCCGATGGCGATCACCAATGGCAGCAGGCCGAGGAAGATATCGGCGACGTTGAAAAGGGCGACGCGAGCCAGGGCACGAGGACCGGGGGCTGTCTCGGCGCGGGCCACGGCAATGCTCAGGCTGTAGCGCAGAAGGCCCATGCCCGCGGTGGTCTCTTCGGCGATCTGGCAGCCGACCGGCTCATGGTAGGTGTTTGCCTTGCGTGACAGCGGCGGCAGACGCGGGACAATGACCGCCGCGATCAGGCCCGAGACCACCACGGTCAGGTAGAAGGGCACGAACAGATGGTTGATGCCGATGAAGCTGGTTACCAGCAAGGCGAAGGCGATCGAGACGATCGAGAAGTTGGTGGCGATGGCCGACGCTTCGCGCTGGTTGTAGTAGCCCTGTTCGTACTGCTGGGTGGTGATCAGCACGCCGACGGTGCCGGAGCCCATCCAGGAGGCGGTGGCATCGATGGCGCTGCGGCCGGGCAGGCCGAAGATGACCCGGAACGGCTTGCGCACCAGACTGCCGATGAACTCCATGAAGCCGAAGTCGACCAACAGCGGCAGCAGAATGGCCGCAAAGAAGAAGAAGGTCAGCAGCACGGGAGCCAGGTCGTTGAGCATCACGCCACCGGTGAAGGCGGCGGTGATGAACGCAGGCCCGACCTGGAAATAGGTCATCAGCGCGAACAGCGCCCCGAGGCCGCGCATCGCGAACCACAGCGGCGCGACATCGAAGAGCTCCTTGGCGCTGCCCTGACGGCTCCAGGCCGGCTTGGCAAACTTGACCACGGCGGTCAGCAGTACCGACAGGCACAGCACGACCACGGCGATGGCGGGCAGGGCGTCACCCAGGGCCGCCTTGAGGCCGTCGGCCATCAGGCCCATGCCGATATTGATGCTGTCACCGACGGAGAAGGGCACCAGGAACAGGCTGACCCCGATCAGAGACGGAATCAGGAATTTCAGCAAAGCCCGGCGGTTCAGAGGCTCCGGGCGGGTAGCGATCTCGTCGCTTGAGTCGAGTGCGGAAGACATGAGGTATGACCTGTTGGAGTTGTAATGGGTATTGCTTGGGCATTGCGTAGCGCTTGACGCTCAGTCCCGGTGCTTGACGCCAGGCAGGATGCAGAGCATCTCGTAGAGCAGGGTGGCGCCCATCAGCGCGGTGTTGCCGCTGGGGTCATAGGGAGGGGCGACTTCCATCAGATCGCCGCCGACCACGTTGAGGCCCTGGGCACCACGGACGATCTCCATGCCCTGCGGCATGGTCAGGCCGCCGGCCTCGACGGTGCCGGTGCCCGGCGCGAAGGCCGGATCGAGGCCGTCGATATCGAAGGTGATGTACACCGGGCCGTCGCCCATCTGCTCGCGCACTTCGGCCATCAGCGGCTCGAGCGACTTGTGCCAGCACTGCTCGGCGGTGACCACGCGGAAGCCCTGGTCGCGACACCAGTCGAAGTCCTCGGCCGAATAGCCGGTGCCACGCAGGCCGATCTGGACGACGCGGCGGCTGTCGAGCAGGCCTTCTTCCTGGGCGCGCCGCATCGGCGTGCCATGGGCGATCGGCTCGCCGAACATGTGATCGTTGACGTCGGCATGGGCATCGATATGAATCAGGCCCACCGGGCCGTGCTTCTTGGCGATGGCACGCAGCACCGGCAGCGTAGCGGTGTGATCTCCCCCCAGCGAGAGCGGTACACAGCCATGTGACAGGACCTCATCGTAGAAGTCGCTGACGATGTCGATGCTCTTGGGCAGGTGAAAGGTGTTGATCGGCACGTCACCGATATCGGCTACTTGCAGGCTGTCGAAGGGCGCGGCGCGGGTCGCCATGTTGTAAGGGCGCAGCATGCGGGACTCATCGCGAATCTGGCGCGGCCCCAGGCGGGCCCCGGGACGATTCGAGGTGCCGATGTCCAGCGGAATGCCGATGAAGGCGGCGTCGAGGCCCGCAGCCGATGCCTGTGCCGGTAGCCGCATCATGGTCGCCGGCCCACCGAACCGCGGCATGTCGTTGCCACCCAGCGGTTGATTGAAGTCGCTCATGTCCTGCTCCTTGTTCTTGGTGTCGGTCTTCAAGGCATCCCCCGACAGGCGTCGTTGTCAGGCGTGCTGATAGGTCAGCCGTGCTGAGAGAATGCCTTGTTGGTGTTCATTTAGCAGGAAGCATGCCAACTCTTAGTTGGTTGAATAGTAAGGCGTTTCGTTATAGATGATGCAAAAATGCATTGCCTGACGGGCGCTTGGTGATGCACTCTCGTATCATTGATTCAAAAATGTATCGGGCGGGCATCTTATGAGCGAGCTGGACAGCGCTATTCTCAGGACCATCATCGACACCGCTCATGATCATTTTTTTCTGGTCGATGCCAGCGGTCGGGTGCGCGACGTAAGCCCTGGCGCTGCTGCCGTCTATGGTATGTCCTGCGAATCGCTTATCGGCAGCAATGTCCGCACGCTGGTTGAGCAGGGCGTGCTCAAGCCGTCGGTGAGCCTCGAGGTGCTGCGCACCGGCAAGCCGGCGCAGCTATTGCAGCATACCGGCGCCGGCCGGCGTGTCATCGCCCAGGCACATCCGGTCTTCAGCCAAGGGCAACTGGCCTGTGTGGTCAGCCGCTCGATGGATTTGACCGACCTGCAGCTGCTGCAGGAGGAGTACGCCTTGCTGCAGCAGCGCTTCAGTGACCACCTCAAGCGTAGCCTCGGCGAGGGAGCCGCCACTGGCGAGCTGGACCCGGGGCTTTCGAGTCTCAAAGGTGTGCTGGAAGTGCGCAGCGGGGTGATGCAGGAGATCGCCCTGCTGCTCAAGCGCGTGGCGCCAAGCGATGCCAATGTGCTGATGCTGGGGGAGTCCGGCGTGGGCAAGACGGCTTTTGCTCGCCAGCTGCATCGCTGGAGCGCCCGGGGAGAGGGGCCCTTCATCGACGTCAACTGCGGCGCCATTCCCGAGAGCCTGTTCGAGTCGGAGATGTTCGGCTATCAGCCGGGGGCCTTCAGCGGCAGCAACCCCAAGGGCAAGGCCGGTCTGCTGGAGCAGGCGGCCGGTGGCACCCTGTTTCTCGATGAGATCGGCGAGTTACCGCTTGCCATGCAGACCAAGCTGCTCAAGGTCATTCAAGACGGCAGCCTGATGCGGCTGGGCGACACCACGCCACGTCGGGTCGACTTCCGGCTGGTGGTGGCCACCAACCAGAACCTGGCCGAGGCGGTGGAGGAGGGCCGCTTCCGGCTCGACCTCTACTACCGGCTGAACGTGATCCCCGTGACTCTGCCACCGCTTCGGGAGCGCCGTGAGGATATTCCGGGGTTGGTCGAGCGACAGCTCAAGCAGCTCAATCATCGCTACGGCGGTGACAAGATTCTGGATAGTGGCGTGTGGCAGGAGCTGATGGGACGTGACTGGCCGGGCAATGTGCGTGAACTGGAAAACTGGCTGGAGCGCGCCTGGCTGTCAGCGCCTGGAGGCGTGATCGCGACGCCCGAAGCGGATGCACTGTCGGGCCTCAGTGAGCTGCCTAAGCGTGAGCCCCGGGCGCTTAAGGCTACTGTCGAGGGGGATGCCGGGCGGCAATTGGCTGAGGGTAAAGGGCTCAAGGACGCTCTGGCGCGCACCGAGCGCGAGATACTGGCCGCGCTATGTAGTGAGCTTGCCAGCAGCTATGCCATCGCCGAGCGGCTGGGTATCAGCCAGCCAAGCGTCGTGCGCAAGATGCAGCGCCATGGGCTGCGTATCCAGCCGGCGTCATAGGAGCCGGCTGCGTCCTTTCTTCCCTCTTTTCTCTTTTTTCCTGTTGCTTGCTAGCCCTGCGTCAAAATATGGCGCAGCCCCTGGCACTCCACCATCGGGTCGTCACAGTTGACGACGATTTCCGAGCGGGCGAGCACATAGCTCTTGCCGGTGATGGTGTTCTCGACCACCGCTTGATCACCTTCCAGGTGCGTGCCGGTGAACTCACCGATGAAGCCTGTCTCGCGCAGTGAGACGGTTTCTAGCTTGTCACCGGGCTGAATGCGCCCCTCGTGGTGCATCAGTGCCAGGCGCGCCGAGGTGCCGGTACCGGTGGTGCTGCGACAGATCACGCCCGGGTGTACGTAGGTGGTCGAGCGCGAGCGATAGAAGCCTTCCGCAATCTGCTCGACCGGACCCATGAAGTGCAGGAAGGGCAGGGGGCCCACGTCCCCAAGGCTGTAGTGGGAGAAGCCTCGCTCGGCTTTAATGGCCTCGACGATCTTGTGGGCACAGTCAGCCAGTGCCCGCTCCTCCTCGCGGACCAGCGAGAAGCCGAGCGCGCCGGCATCCACCAGCGCATAGAAGCCCCCCGAGTAGGCGATCGAGTAGGTCACCTCGCCGATGCCGGGCACCTGAATGCGGGCCCGGTAGGTATCGATATAGCTGGGTAGCCCCTCGCAGGTGATGGCCTCGACCACGCCGTTCTCGACCCGCGCCTCGATCTGCACCAGCCCGGCCGGCGACTCGAGGGCGAAATGCTGGCGCCCCTCCTGCTTGGGCACGATGCCGCTTTCCAGCACCGCCGTGGCGGTGCAGAGAGTATTGGAACCGGAATAGATGGGGTAGCCCATCACTTCCATGATGATATAGCCCGCCGCGGCCATTGGGTCGGTGGCCGGCACGATCAAATCCACCGACATTTCCGGAATCCCGTAGGGTTCCTCGAGCAGCAGCCGGCGCAGACCGTCGGCATCATCGCGTAGATAATGCATCTTCTCGCGTACGCTGGCGCCGGGCAGCGGTGCGATGCCACCGATGACGATGCGACTGACGTCGCCCCCGGCATGGGTATCGATCAGCTGGAAACTCAGCGGTTGGCTCATGATGCGTTCTCCTGCGGGGCGTCTTCCAGGGCAAAAGGGGCGCCGTGCTCCGGCCACTGGGCATCGGGCACGATCACGATCTTTCCCAGGTAATTGCTGCCACGATTGACGAAGTAACGCTCGGCGTCATGCAGCGCGGAGAGTCTGAAAGCCGCGTGCAATACCGGCTTCAACTGGCCGCCGCGGATCCACTCGATCAGCTGCTCGGCTTCCTCGCGGGTGCCGTGGGACACGCCGAAGATCTGCACCTGATAGAGATAGATGCGCGTCCACATGATCTCGCTTACGTTGCCGCCGCTGGCCCCGGCGATGGAGAGACGCGGGTAGGTGCTGCGACGACGCATGTCGAAGATCATGGCGTCGATGAAACGATCGGTCATCTCGCCGCCGACCAGGTCCATCACTGCATCGATGGGCGCGCCGCCGGTCACGGCCTTCACCTGTTCGGTGAATTCTGCCATGTCGCCGCGATCCAGCACCGCCTCGGCACCCAGCGCGAGCAGAGCATCGGCCTTGTCCGGCTGGCTCAGTGCGTAGGGGATAGCGCCGACAACGCGACACAGCTGGATCAGCGCCGTGCCCACACCACCGCTGGCGCCGGTGACCAGCACCCGCTCGCCGGCCGAGACCTTGGCCGAGGTCATCATGTGGTAGGCGGTCTGGTAGGAGCACATGCCCATGGAGGCAAGCTCGGCGTCGTGAAGCCCCGGGTTACTGACCGCATGGAACTGATCCGAGGGCACGGCGATGTACTCGGCGAAGCCGCCGTCGGCGCCGTGGCCGTAGTAGTCCGGTACCAGGTTCAGGTCAGGCCGCGTATCGGGGTAGAGGTTGAAGTCCAGAAGGCCGCGCTCGCCGATCCGCACACTGGCCACCCCGTCGCCGACCGCCACCACATGGCCGACCACATCGGCACCCTGGATGCGCGGAAAGGTCAGGGTTGGCGAGCCGCCCATGGCAAATGAGGTCACCTCGCCCTTGTTCTTGGTCGGGTAGAGCCCCTCGCGCGCCTTGCGGTCGGTGTTGTTCTTGGCCGTTGCGGTAACGCGCACCAGCACCTCGCCATGCCCCGGCCGGGGTACCGGCACGTCCTCATGGTAGACGAGCTTGTCGATGTCGCCATGGCCTGTCAGCAGCATGGCGGCCATGGTGGTGGGCAGCTGTTGGGGTTGGGTCTCGGCAGTCACGGATGGCCTCCTTATGTTGCCGGATGTACAGCTGACAATATGCACCTGACTTGGGCCGGAAAAAAGGGCGCTCTCGCCGTCAGCACATCTGCTTTCAAGGATGGTCGGGTTACACCGAAAGTTCAGTTGCAGCCACCTTCTTGTGGGGGTGTTCAGCGAGTTAGAAGATGGCGCTCGGAAGAAGGCCTAGTCGTCTTCACGGGTGTTGGGGTGCATGGCTTCTACCACGGCCCCGGCTTTGAATTCGTTTTCAGTAACCCTATATCTCGGCGTGGCTCACCCCCTGCAATGGCTCAAGGTACATGTCTGTCATTTGCAATATAAGACCTAGTGCAGTTGTGACGTTGTTGGTGTAGTGACGAACTCCAACATATCCGCCAGGTGTCTCGGGCGGAGACATGCCCGATATAGCACAGAACCGGAGAAACTAAGGTCGAGATGGAGAGGGTGTGAATATTACCCCAGCAAAGCTATCAGCCTCGCTGGGGCAAGGGAGTCAGATACTGAAGTTCAGGCCAGCGCTGATGGCGCTAATCTGGTAGTCCGACTTGTCGAGGTAGGACATGTATTCAAGCGTTGCAGATACCCTTGGTGTGAAACTGAGCTCACCACCGATGCCATATGAAAATCCTGAGTCATCACCACTCACAGACCCGGCCGCATTAGACGCAGTTGCTTCGCCTGATGTGAAACCTGCTAATGCATAGGCGGAAACGGTTTCAGAGATCGGTAGATGCCCGACACCGTAAACACCTAAGAGGGAATCGATTTCAACATTCACATTTGTATTGCTGCCGTAGTAGCTGGCTTCATCTTCTGAGATGCCAAAGCCCGCACGCCCCTCAATGGCGAAATTGTCGGTGACGAAATGCCCCAAGCGGCCAACTGCTGCTGAAGGCTCGGCTTCTACTCCATTGTCGTCCTCATAGCTAGTTTGGGCATATTGAAGTCCGAGATATGAATCGCCTATCTTCTGATCAGCCAGTGCAGGCATCGAGAAAAGGCTTGCTGCTGCGATTGTGACGATTTTAGTTCGCATTTTGCTGCCCCAATGTGTTGTTGAATTACTTTCATTATTTAGTAGTTAGGACTAAATAAGAGAGTCGATCCCAGAAATGCACTAAGCATTATAAAGGGGCTGAAAACCTATTATAAGTCAATCGCTTACACAAGGATTGACTTCGTCGCCCACCCTTTCAGGTGACCAACCTGCATGCACGCAGCGTCGTGCAAGTGACTCATGTCGATGGATTGAAAGGGAACGAGAGCCGCCGCACACGATGGCTAATGCAGCATTGGGTGGCCTTGGCCAATAGGCTGGATCTGCGTGCAGGCCTGGAAGGAGACGATAAGGCGCATGAGGTGAGCGCGGGGCTCTCCTGGTATTTTTGACGAGCCAGCTCATCTAGCGCGTCGCGCTTCTTCTTGGCGATCAGCATGGAGTTTGGGCATTTATTGAACTGCCCTGATTTTTTCCGGCGGGAGCTCGCCGCTTGAGGAGGGTGTTGCGTGAGATGACAACGGCCCAAGTCCCATGCGATTCAGGACCTGAGCCATTGTCGCCGGCCAAGAAAGCCATCGCCCCCAAAAGGGGGCGACGATCATGTGCCGGTTTGCCGGCGAGGGCGGGCGGGTCGGTTGTTAGCCAGACAGCACCGTGGGTAGCCATAGCGCAATGCTCGGCCATACGCTAATGATCAATGCCGCCACACACATCAGGACGAAGAAGGGCGCGGCGGCAAGGGCCACACGACCGATGCTCTCGCCGGTCAGGCTCTGCAGCACGAAGAGGTTGAAGCCCACCGGCGGGGTGATTTGCCCAAGCTCCACCATGATCACCAGGAAGACACCGAACCACAGCGGGTCGTAGCCAGCCTGGATGATAATCGGCAGGGTGATGGGCAGGCTCATCACGGTGATCGAGATGCCATCCAGGAATAGTCCCAGCAGTATGTAGAACACGGCCAGGGCCAGCAGCAGGGCGATCGGCGAGAAGGACTGCTCGGCAATCCAGCCCGCCAGTTCGCGAGGCAGGTGCAGGTAGCCCATGGCGGTAGACAGCAGTGCCGCGGCCACCAGCAGGCTGCACACCATTACCGCGCTGATCAGCGCTCCGCGCAAGGCGTCGATGAACAGCGTAAACGTGAGCTGACGCTCCCACAGCAGCAGTGCCAGAGTGGCCGCGCAACCCACGGCGGCCGCCTCGGAAGGCGTGGCGATGCCGGTATAGATGGAGCCGAGGACGATTACGATCAGCCCCAGTACCGGGGCGAGGTCGCGCAGCGCCTGGAAGATACTGCTGCCGGTATCGGCGGCCTTGGGTGCCAGGCTCGGATTCGCCATGCAGCGCAGCGTCACATAACCGACATACAGGGCGGCGATTAGCAGGCCTGGCAGCACGCCGGCCATGAATAACTTGCTGATCGAGACTTCGGCCTGCACGCCATAGACGATCATCACGATCGATGGCGGGATCAGAAGCCCCAGGCTACCGGCACCGGCCAGCGAGCCGATCGACAGGTTGCGGTCGTAATGCCGTTCTTCCAGCTCGCGGGTGGTGATCTTGCCGATGGTGGCGGTGGTGGCGGCGCTGGAGCCACTGACGGCGGCAAACAGCGTACAGCCCAGAACGTTGGTGTGCAGGATGCCACCGGGCATGTGTCGAGTGAGTGGGGTCAGGCCGCGGAAAAGCCGTTCGGAGATGTTGGAGCGGAAGATCAGCTCGCCCATCAGGATGAACAGCGGTATCGCCGAGAGCTCCCAGCTGTTGGCGGCGCGGAACATGATCTTGGAGAGGATCAGGCCGATGCGCTGGGGATCGAAGTCGCCAAGCCCCCAAAGCGATAGCATGGCCGCGATCACCAGACCGGCGAATACCCAGCTGCCCAACGCGAGCACGGCGAGCAGCAGGCCGATGACACCGGCCCCGACTAATAGGGTTTCCATTCAGTCTTCTCCGCTGTCGAAGGTTTTGCGCCGCACCAGGATGCGAAGTGTCCGCGTGATCAGTACCAGACACAGCAGGTAGAGGCCGATCAGCACCGTGCCCTGCGGGATCCACAGCGGTGTCTCGGCCAGGGTTTCGCTGGTGATGCCGCGCTGGAAGCTGCGTTCTACGGCGATGGTCCAGTAGCGGGCTATCCAGCCGAAGGCCAGTAGCGCCGAGATGCTGGCGAACAGTTCCAACGGCCAGCGCCATGCCTGGGGCAGTCGGTTTAAGACCAGCTCCACACGGATCAATCCCCCTTTCTCCAGGGCGTAGGGAATGCCGAGGAAGGTCATCGCCGCCACGGCGTAGCCGATGTATTCATCGAGGATGAAGGTGGAGCGGCCGAACAGGCGTAGCCCGATTTCGAGCAGGATATGGCCAAGCATGTAGATCACGAGCAGCATGGCCAGACCAGCACCCAGCGCCGCAAGGGCGCTGGTCAGCCGGCCGAGAAGATCGACCAGAAGGGTGGCGACGCTGGGGAAAGCAGCGCCGTCACGACGATGCTGTGAGCTCATTGGTCACTCTCTTGGTGGAACTCCTCGAGAATGCGAGTGGCGCGCTCGCCTGTGCTCTCGACCCAGTCGTTGATCACCGGTTGCGCGGCCTCCTCGAGGTGTTGCTGGAATTCGGCCGGCACCGGGTCGTGGATCGTGACACCGTTCTCTTCGAGCTGGACGTAGTTCTGTGCGACGCGCTCTTTCACGACTTCCCAGTTATGGGCGTCGGTTTCTTCAGCGGCCTGCAGAACGGCCTGCTGCTCTTCCTCGCTGAGTGCCTCAAAGGCATCGCGGTTCATGTGCACCATGTTGAGTGGCATCGCGTACTGGATGGCATTGAAGTCGCTCAGGTGCTCCCAGAAGTTACCGTTGGCACCAGCCTCGGCAGAGGTGAGGACCGCCTCGATACCGCCGGTGGCGAGCTGGGGCACCACGTCGGCCCAGGAGAGCTTCACCGGAGAGGCGCCGGCATTCATCAGCGTGGCGGTGCCATTGCGGTCATAGCTGCGGATCTTGAGGCCTTCCAGTGCCTCCATGCTGGTAACGGGTTCCTCAGACCAGATACCGCTGGCCGGCCAGGGGGAGGCGTAGAGCAGGATCTGGTCATTGGCCTCGAATACCTTGGCGTACTCAGGACGGGCGATCTCATAGAGGCGGTGGGCCGATTCGGCGTCGTCGGCCAAGAAGGGCAGTGACGAGAGCAGGAAGATGGGATCGATGCCGCCGAGGCTGCCGGAGAGGGTGTCAGCAATCTGCACGGCGTTGTCGGCTACGGCATAGAAGTGATCCCCGGAACGGAATCCCAGAGCGGCGCCAGTGTGCAGGGTGATGTCGACGTCGCCATCGGTCAGCGTTTCAACCCGGTCTATGAACCAGGCATCGCCCTGGGCATGGATCGAGTTGGCGTTGTATTCGTTGGAAAAGTCCATGCCGGCTGAGTAGGCCGGCAGCGATGCTGCGGCGAGGCCGAGCGTCAGCAGGGATAGCGTCGCGGTGCGCAGCGACGACGACAAGGCATTAGGGCGTGATAGGTAAGTCGGCATCGATAAATCCCTTGTGGTTGTAATCATCTGTTTTGTCAGAGTCCAGCATAGTGCCCTTGAGAACGGGTGCAACAACGACCAGAGGAGTCCTGTTTGCGGCAAAGCGGGCGATTTCAACGCCTAGGTGACGACGAGTGCTCAAGGTAAAGGTCTGATGTGCACGGATCGTTGCGCTGCAAGCGAGCTTTTCAGACCTTGGCCTCAAATTCTGAGTGCAACACCCGACCATGTCGGGAAGGTGTCGTTTCCATATCTTATTCTGAACCTTGCGTCGCAGAACGCGCGACGCTCCAGGTAAGTGTGGCTCAAGGCATGAGCATCAGAAAGGTCGCCCAACTGTTATCAGGCGAGAGCTTGATACTGCCCGCCTCGTTACAGAGCTGACGGGTCTGCAGGTCGTTGTTATGGATCATCGGTGCCTGGTTTGGGGAGGAGGTCGTGTTGTTGGCGTAGGCGTAGTTAACGCCGACGGCGACCATGTCGGTTTCGACATCATCCTCGTTTCCGTAAAGCCTATATTATTACATATTGAAGTGAGCATTCGGTGTCAACGGGTAGGGTACGCACACCTTAAGCGTGGTCAGCCGGTCCGAACGCTGCAGATCCGGATGTTCTGACTTTCTTGCAGGTAAGAACATGTGGTGAGCATTGGAATGAGGGGCGAGAGGTTTGTTTTCACCCTGCGTGAGGTGAACGGGGCGCTAGGCGACATTGGCACGCTCTTGCCGATGATGCTGGGTACGATCGCCCTGGTCGGGTTGGCTCCGGCCCCGGTCTTGCTGGGGTTTGCCGTCTTTTATATCGCTTCAGCGGTCTATTACCGCCTCCCGGTGCCGGTGCAGCCGATGAAGGCGGTAGCGGCCGCTCTGCTTACCGCAGGGATCTCTCCCGGTGGACTTGCGGCTAGCGGCGTCATTATCGGCGTGACCCTTCTGATTCTCGGCTGGACGGGCGGGATCAACCGAATAGCGCGCCTCGTACCGCAGTCGGTACTTGCCGGCCTCCAGCTTGGGCTCGGGCTGGCCCTTGCTCACATGAGCCTGGATCTGATGGCATCGGCGCCCTTGATTGCCATGGTGACGCTGGCGTTGCTTTCTGGCCTGCTGGTATCACCGCGCTATCCCGCCACCCTGGTCGCGTTGGTAGCGGCGACCCTACTGGCCCAGGCACTTGACGTGCCAGGACTGGATTTCGGAACACTTCCAACGGGGCTGGTTGCCTTACCCGCCTGGCCTTCGCTTGCCGAGATTGAACGCGCAATGTCGGTTTTCGTGCTGCCACAACTCTCGCTAACCTTCACCAACGCCATTCTGCTCACCGCCCTGCTCGCGGGTGATTATTTCGGCGACCGGGCTGCCCATGTAACGCCGGTAAGGCTCTCGATCAGTAGCGGTCTTGCGAATCTGTTCCTGACCCCCTTGGGGGCGTTGCCGATGTGTCATGGTGCGGGTGGCCTGGCGGCACATTATCGCTTTGGCGCTCGAAGCGGCGGCGCTCCCCTCCTGATCGGCGTGGCGTTGATCGCATTCGCGCTGTTACCGGGTGGGTTTGGCCTTACCGTTCTCGCGGCCATACCAGGGGCGGGGCTGGGGGCTCTTCTGTTTGTAACGGCGGGACAGCTGGCGTTCACCAGGCGTCTCATTGACTGCAGACCATCGTGCTGGCCAGTGATTGCCGTAACGGCAGGTTTTACCGCTGTCATCGATCCGTTCTGGGGTCTGCTAGCAGGCGGATGCGCCGAGGTCATTCGCAAGCGTCTTGTGAGATGGCGATATGGCAGGGACGAGGCGAGGGCGGATCGGGATTCTTAACCCCTACGAGCACCGTTCTCGATTGCATCCCCTCTTGAGGAAGCGCTGCCAACCAAGGCGCTGGAAGACCTGATGCGCCCGATGAGCCGCACGTCGCGTGCCGACCTAGTGGCGGCCATCGACGACTGCTTTGAACATGCGGAGAGTGCCCACGCAGGGCGCAAACAGGCCACTGCGTTGCTGAGCAAAGTGATGTCTCAGAACGAGGCGCTGGGCAGCTTCAGTGAGGCCCTGGAGTGGATAGCGTCACGATGCCCACTTGAGGCGTGTGACATGTCCTACCTGGCCAAGTACATGATGCTGATGACTCAGCCGGCCATGGCCTCGGTGGCCGAGCGCTATGTGGTCACCTGGATGGCAGCAGTCGAGGCCGAGCCGTCGCTGCACTGCAAGGCTAATGCCGGTCGGCGAGCCGCTAATGTAATTCTGAGAGGTACTACACCATTTACTCCAAGGCCCGCCCGTCGAAGGCCGCCCAGGACGCGTACCTGCGGCTACGGGAGGGCAGCAATGATGATTCTTCCCGGCTAGAAAAGGGCATTGAACTGGAGACGCTGCCGGCCATCGACTTGGACAGCCTGCCGGAGCTTGACCTAGCGCCGCCCGCTATCGACCTGTCATACGACAACGGAGAGGAGGACGAACGATGAGCAGGAATCCCAGGCGGTTCGCTAAGTCCACCCGGCTGATAGTGAGCGTCGAGGCCGGCCGGTTGATGAGCCAAGGGCAGCACCATGGCCACCGCAGCCGCCGAGTGTGTCCGACAGGCCAGCAGCTCCTGCTCCGGCCTGCCCAGTGGGGCGCGTCATGAATAGGTATGGCCACTGTCTTGGAGCTTGCCCACCTACTGAGCCAGAGGGCTAGACTGAGCTTGAGGGGGAGTAACTGAAAGTGAATATATAGTGCTATTTCCTTCTGTAAGGCACAAAATGTTGTGCTTGGCGAAGTAGAGGTGTGGACAAGGTTGATGCTTACCTCTTTCTTACGAAGTCAAGAAAACCACTGATCTTTGTCTTCTGGGGTTCGCAGGTGCAGTTGTTTTGCTAGAATGATGATTCGTCGTTAGTGAATAAGCTGTTAACAACCTGTGGAGGTTGTAGCTATGACAACCAGTTTTCAAGCGTTTATGGACGCTAAGAAAAGCGGCCACCTTCGCAGTATGAAGGTTTCTGGCTATGGAGCTGCTTCAGTAGATTCTGAAAAACTGATAAAATCAGAAAAAGTTGGTGATAACATAAAAGTGCTGAAGAAGTCTTTTAGGAAAGACCGTATGAGAGTCAAATGACAGGAATTAAATTCCTGCCGGTTCTGGTTATATTGGTGTCCGGCTATATAACATGTAAGTCCACTCCTTCTCTTAAAAGGTCTGCTATAAAGTCAAATGGCCAGCAACTCACGCTTAATAGCGCGATTGCTGGCCTAATAATATTTATGCCAGTTTATCTTTTTTGCTTTTGGTGGGTTTACGATCCTGCCTTGGTGCAAAGCAATGACCCAGCGTTGGTCCAAGATAAAAAAGAAAGCGCAGAAAGCCTTGTGAGTTTAACTTCGGCAGCCATAACCTTTGTTGTAGCTATCTCTATTTTTGTCTTCAATAAAGCCTTGCTTGCATACAATGAATTTATGATGAGCGACTCCCCTGTTAAGTCCAGGGTTGCTAAGGTGTCTCAAAATAAATTGCAAGGATGTCTTTATCAGACGGCTTATTTGGTTGTGCAGAAGCTACACTGGTATAGCTACTTATATACGGTTTACTCTGCTAGACAAATGATCAAAGATGATCATATTGAGGAGCTTTTTCTAAATAGTATGCTCCAGGTGCAGAGTGGTTTATGCATGTTTGTCATGGAAAGTCAAAAAGTTGTGATTGGCAATGTCGCAGCCATGCCCGATCCTGCATCAGCTAAGACGGAAAGCTACGTAAGAGTTCTCCCTTATTTTACTGGACACCTTTGTGATGATCATCTCCAGTTACATATAACCACAGACTATACTCATCACATTGATGCTCAGAGGAATGGGGAGGCGCATCAGAATTACAGCTTTGATGTGGTGTTGCCGAGCAGTCGAATAACTTACGTCAGGGAGTTTGATCGAGATTTTTTTAAGGAGAGTTTTATTAATAAATCCTGCCCATGTGGTCATAAAGTTTACAACACCAGGTCGGGTGATAGAGCTGAGTCAAGTGTGCGCTTGAGAGGATTTCGAGCTAAATGCAGAGTCTCTTGAATTAGTCATTTTTCGAAGATTTCGGCAACTTCCCATATATTTTCCTGCTAGGTTATTTTCCTTAAAGCCTGATTCGCTGATGGTGCTGTATGCCGCAACTGCATAAGTGACGTATGGCAGAATGCTACGA
The DNA here is from genome assembly GCF_012062845.1 of Halomonas salinarum. GTDB lineage: Bacteria > Pseudomonadota > Gammaproteobacteria > Pseudomonadales > Halomonadaceae > Onishia > Onishia salinarum. The sequence goes on along the minus strand of NZ_WWNB01000013.1, from coordinate 13,864 downwards.
AATCTCCAGCGTAAGTTGGCAAATGATCGTTGATATCGTTCCATTACTTTTTCAGGCAATGGGACATCCGCTCCTCGATGGCAGCTAGGTGCTGAGCAGGATTATTTTGGATTTTGTGCTCCGGAGCCAAGTAGTGCGATCTCCCGAGGCGGTATGGTCATGTGGAGGGCGGTTTATGGACGCATTCGGCAATGGTGAGACGATGCATCTTTCGGGGTGGTGCTGGATCGACCTCCCTCAAACTGAGTGAGGATGGGCTGATGGATCTGGATATCTTAGTTAGCGCGCACCCGATGCTAGTAGGGAGGGGTTCTTCAGCCGCAGGCAACTGCACCCCGGGCGGCATCGCCGCGTGATGGCTAGCTCAGTTTTTCGGGCATGCACAGGGCGTCTCGCCATATTGGGTAGTGGCCCTGGAGGAATGGTTTCGGCAAGCGAGAGCCAGTATGTTCGGTTCCGTCGCCTGTCACCTATATGTCACCTAGAGGTGAGCCAAACGAAAAACGGCCAACGCTCCGAGGAGCTAAGTGGCCGTTTTTACTGAATTCTTTGGTCGGAGTAGCAGGATTCGAACCTACGACCTCTGCCTCCCGAAGGCAGCGCTCTACCAAGCTGAGCTATACTCCGATGCGCTGGGCTTGCGACCCAACGGAGACGCATTATACGGATCCATTGGTGGGATGCAAGCCCTCCCTGTGATTGGCTTTTTTCCAGCTATCGTCCGTTTAGGCTCAGGTCTGCCTGTCGACCGCCAGGTGAGTCAGTTCGGCCATGGTGTCTCGGTAAACGCTGGGCGACAGGGCGTCCAGTTCGGCTAGGGCCTTGTCTGCCATGGCAACGGCACGCTCACGGGTGTACTCGAGTGCGCCGGTGTCGTGCACGATGGCCAGTACCTCATCGAGATGATCAAGGCCGCCCTTGCGGATGGCCCGGCGAATCAGCTTGGTCTGCTCGGGAGAGCCCTTGGCCATGGCCTGTATCAGCGGCAGGGTGGGCTTGCCCTCGGCCAGGTCGTCACCGACATTCTTGCCCATTGCCTTGGCGTCGCCCTGGTAGTCGAGCAGGTCATCGACCAGCTGAAAGGCAAGGCCCAGGTAGCGGCCGAAGCGCTGCAGCGCGGCTTCCTGCTCGGCGGTTGCGCCGGCGAGAATCGCGCCACTGTGGCTGGCGGCCTCGAAGAGCATGGCGGTCTTGCCCTGGATGGTCTCGAAGTAGGCGGCTTCGTCGATATCGGGGTTGCCGATATTGGTCAGCTGCAGCACTTCGCCCTCGGCGATGGTGCAGGTGGCCGCTGAGAGTACTTCCATGACCCGCATCGAGCCGACGTCGACCATCATCTGGAACGAGCGGGAATAGAGGAAGTCGCCGACCAGCACCGAGGGGGCATTGCCCCAGGCATCGTTGGCAGTTTTCTTGCCGCGGCGCAGATGAGATTCATCGACCACATCGTCATGCAGCAGCGTCGAGGTATGCATGAACTCGATCAGCGTCGCCAGGGTGATATGGCGGTCGCCGTCGTAGTCGAGCGCGCGAGCGGCCAGCAGCACCAGCAGCGGGCGCAACCGCTTGCCGCCACTTTCGATGATGTAGTTGCCGATGGCTTCGACGAGCGGGACCCGGGAGGTCAGCTGGGCCAGGATGGTGCGGTTGACGGCGGCGAAGTCCTCGGCCACCGCCGCATGAATAGGCGACGCTGTAGGCTGCATGGGCTAGCTGCTTGTATATAGGTGGGAGTCGGCCTTCGTGGGCACTGCCGGCTTGAATGATGGCGCTTATGCTATGGGGCGCCTGTAAGGGCGTCAAGCGAGGCGCGGCGCGAGATAGGGGGCTTGACTTGCTTGGCGCGTGCCGGGCGATTATAATCCCGCCCCCCGACTCATCATGCTCCCTGTCAGATGGTTGCCAAAAGGGGCGCCACTCGCCGCAGGCCGATGAAGAGCTCAACCCGATGAGTGTTTGGAGACATACGCTATGTACGCAGTTATCAAGAGCGGTGGCAAGCAGTACCGCGTTCAGGAAGGCCAGACCCTGAAGCTCGAGAAGCTGGAAGTGGCCACCGGCGAAAGCCTGCAGTTTGACGAAGTGCTGATGGTCGCCGATGGCGATGACGTCAAGGTTGGCGCTCCGCTGGTCGAGGGTGCCAAAGTGGCGGCAGAAGTCGTTTCTCATGGCCGTGGCGATAAGGTGTCGATTATCAAGTTCCGTCGCCGTAAGCACTCCATGAAGCGTCAGGGCCACCGTCAGTGGTTCACTGAAGTCAAGATCACCGGTATCTCTGCCTAAGCGCAGCGGTCCCCCTTAACAGGAGGTTTTCGTAATGGCACATAAGAAGGCGGCGGGCTCTACCCGCAACGGTCGCGATTCCGAATCCAAGCGTCTTGGTGTGAAACTGTTCGGCGGCCAGGCTGCTGAACCGGGTAACATCATCGTGCGTCAGCGTGGCACCAAGTTCCACGCCGGCACCGGCGTAGGTATCGGCAAGGATCACACCCTCTTCGCTCTGGACGAAGGTGTGGTCAAGTTCGAGACCAAGGGCCCGAAGAACCGCAAGTTCGTGACTGTCGTCTCTGCCTGAGACGCCGCGAACCTGCAGTAAAAAAGGCCCCGCCCCGGCGGGGCCTTTTCGTATCATGACGGTAATATCCCGTCAGGAGAGTGACAGATGCAGTTCCTCGACGAAGCCTCGATCATCGTTGAAGCCGGCAACGGCGGCAACGGCTGCCTGAGCTTCCGGCGCGAGAAGTACGTGCCCAAGGGTGGCCCGGATGGCGGCGATGGCGGTCATGGTGGTTGTGTCTACCTGATCGGTGACGATTCCCTCAATACCCTGATCGACTTCAAGTACCAGCGCTTCTACAAGTCCGAGAACGGTCGGCCCGGACAGGGGCGGCAGATGAGTGGCCGCGCCGGCGAGGACCTGCACGTCAAGGTGCCGGTAGGCACGACGGTGATCGACGAGGATACCCTCGAGGTGATCGCCGACGTCACCGAGATCGGTCAGGTAGTGCTGGTGGCTCAGGGTGGTCGACGCGGGCTGGGTAACATCCATTTCAAGTCGTCGACCAACCGGGCGCCGCGCCGCACCACGCCGGGCACCGATGGCGAGCGTCGCAATCTGCGCCTGGAAATGAAGGTGATGGCGGATGTAGGTCTGCTGGGCATGCCCAACGCCGGCAAGTCGACGCTGATCCGCGCGGTGTCGGCGGCCAAACCCAAGGTCGCCAACTACCCGTTCACGACCCTGGTGCCGAATCTCGGGGTCGTGAAGCTCGGCCAGCATCAGCATTTCGTGATGGCCGATGTGCCGGGGCTGATCGAGGGCGCCTCCGACGGGGCGGGTCTGGGGCTGCGCTTCCTCAAGCATTTGACGCGCACTCGGCTGCTTTTGCATGTGGTCGATGTGGCACCGTTCGACGAGACCGACCCGGTCGAGTCCGCCGAGGCGATCGTGCATGAGCTCGAGACCTTCTCCCAGGCGCTCTCCGAACGGCCGCGCTGGCTGGTGCTCAACAAGTTCGACCTGCTGCCCGAAGACGAGCGCGAGACCGTGGCCAATGCCATCGTCGAGCGTCTTGGCTGGCAGGGGCCGGTGTTCCGTGTCTCGGCCATCTCAAGCGATGGCTGTGACCCGCTGGTGCAAGCGGTGTATCGCTGGCTGACCGAACAGCGTCGCCTCGAGAATGAAGACGAGGCCGTTGCCGAACACGAGCGCGAGATGCGCGAGCGCATGGAGCGCGAGTCAGTCGCGCGCACCGAGGCGCGACTGGGCCGCAAGCGCAAGACCTTCGGCGACGACGATGATGATGATTTCGACGACGATGATTACGATGTCGAGGTCGAATACGCGCCCTGATGTGTCGATGTCAGGTTGGGCGATGACGGATCTGGCGATGGTTTACCGGGAGTGCAGGAGATGACGGGCAGTGAGCAGGCGCCGGGGCGTGAAGCCCTGGCAGGTGCGCGGCGGGTGGTCGTGAAGATCGGCAGTGCCCTCTTGACCAACGACGGTCGCGGCCTCGATGAGCCGGCGATTGGCGGCTGGGTCGATCAGGTCGCCGAGTTGCATCGCCGCGGCATTGAAGTGGTGCTGGTATCGTCAGGCGCCGTGGCCGCTGGCATGGTGCGTCTGGGCTGGCAATCGCGGCCCAGTGCCGTGCATGCCCTGCAGGCCGCCGCGGCGGTGGGCCAGAACGTGTTGACCGAATGCTACGAGAGCCACTTCGCTCGCCATGACGTGCTGACGGCGCAGATCCTGCTCACCCATGATGACCTGTCCAACCGCAAGCGCTACCTGAATGCCCGTTCGGCACTGCGCACTCTGGTGCAGTTGAGGGTGGTGCCGGTGGTCAATGAAAACGACACCGTGGTCACCGACGAGATCCGCTTTGGCGATAACGATACCCTGGGGGCGCTGGTCGCTAACCTGCTGGAGGCCGATGCGCTGATCATCCTTACCGATCAGGAAGGGCTCTTCGATGCCGATCCACGCCATAACCCGCAGGCAAGCCTGATTCCCGAGGCTCGTGCCGATGATGCGCGCCTGGCGGCGATGGCCGGTGGCGGTGGTGTGCTCGGTCGGGGCGGCATGACCACCAAGGTGCGGGCGGCGCGTCTGGCGGCCCGCTCCGGTGCGGTGACGGCCATTGCCAGTGGCCGTCAGCCAGACGTGCTGACGCGCCTGATCGACGGCGAGCGATTGGGCACCCTGCTGCGTCCGGAGCAGGCGCCGATCGCTGCCCGCAAGCGCTGGCTGGCGGGGCAGCTGCAGGTGCGTGGCCGACTGACCCTGGATGCGGGGGCCGTCACGGTACTCCGTGAACGCGGCTCGAGCTTGTTGCCGGTTGGCGTCAAGGCGCTGACCGGTGATTTCGTGCGCGGCGACATGGTGGAGTGCGTCGATGAGCATGGCGTGCGCATCGCCAAGGGCTTGATCAACTATGGCGCCGAGGATGCCGTGCGTATTCTCGGCAAGCCAAGCAACCAGATCGAAGGGCTGCTCGGCTATATGGAAGCGCCTGAGTTGATCCACCGCGATAATCTGGTGGTGATTTGAGGCGCTCGGCTAGAGGCGACCGGCTAGAGGCGCTCGGCTAGAGGCGCCCGGCCAGGGGCTCGCCCCATAGGTACTCGCTAGGGGGCTAGGCCCAGAGGCGGCGGGGGTTGTAGCAAGGCCGAGGATGGCATGCTAGACTATGCCATCCTCTCAGACACGGCCCGTTGACTTTTACGGCCAAACCGGCTGGGGATCTTGTGATTTTCCCAGCAGGGTCAAACATTTACATAGCGTTGCCGGCAAATCCGGTAATGATTCTCCAAGGAGATAACGGTGGCAAACTCTAAGCAAGCTCGTAAGCGCGCTCTTCAGTCAGAAGCGCGTCGCGTACACAAGGCCAGTCAGCGTTCCATGGTGCGTACCTACGTCAAGCGCGTCATCAAGGCGATCCAAAGCGGCGATCACAGCCAGGCAATGGCAGAGTTCAAGTCCGCTCAGCCGGTCATCGACCGCATTGCTGACAAGGACGCGCTGTCCAAGAAAAAGGCCGCTCGCATCAAGAGCCGCCTGAACAAGCGAATTAAGGCGCTGGCTGCGTAAGCCGGACGCTGACCTAGGGGCATGGCCGGCGCGCAATGCGCGTAAGGCATCTTGCCCTCAGGGAAAAACCGGCTTCGGCCGGTTTTTTTATGGCTGACGCTTTTGTGAATGGCCGTTTCATGGCCCAGCTTCTTACCGCCAAGCATCGAAGCCAGTAGGCAGCCCAGGCGAACATGGCGTTCACCGGGTAGATGCTCGAACACAGAAAGGCGATCACGCGTGTCTCAGCAAGATTCCTCGAGATCCTCGACGGCTGGCAAGGCCGTCGCTCGCGCCGGCCTGTTGCGCTCGGGGCTGGTGGTCAGTGTCATGACCATGCTGTCGAGAGTGCTGGGGCTAGCGCGCGATGTGGTCATCGCCGCCCTGTTGGGTGCTGGCAGTGGCGCCGATGCCTTCTTCGTCGCCTTCAAGATTCCCAACTTCCTGCGCCGGCTGTTCGCCGAGGGTGCCTTCAATCAGGCCTTCGTGCCGGTGTTGTCCGAGTACGCTACCCGACGTACGCGCGAGGAGGTGCGCGAGCTGCTCGATGCGGTGGCCGGCAGCCTGACGGTGGTGCTGGCGCTGATCACGGCACTTGCGATGCTCGCCGCGCCTTGGCTGGTATGGGTGTTTGCGCCGGGGTTTGGTCGCGACCCGGCCAAGCTGGCGCTGACCGCCGACATGCTGCAGTTGACCTTTCCGTATCTGCTGCTGATCTCGCTGACGGCCTTTTCCGGCAGTGTGCTCAACACCTGGAACCGCTTCGCGGTGCCGGCCTTTACACCGGTACTGCTGAATCTGTCGTTGATCGGCGCGGCGCTGCTGCTGACGCCACTGATGGAAGCCCCGGCCATGGCGCTGGCCTGGGGTGTGTTGATTGCCGGTGTCGCCCAGCTTATCTTTCAGGTGCCGTTCCTGGTGCGGCTGGGGCTCATGCCCAAGCCTTGGCCCTCTTTCGCCCATGAGGGGGTGCGGCGGGTGCTGCGCCTGATGGCCCCGGCATTGTTCGGGGTGTCGGTTTCCCAGATCAACCTGCTGCTGGATACCGTGCTGGCCTCCTTGCTGGCGGCCGGTAGTGTGTCCTGGCTCTATTACTCCGACCGTTTGGTCGAGTTGCCGCTTGGTGTCTTCGGTATCGCCATCGGGACGGTGATTTTGCCGGCGCTTTCCAAACGCCACGCCGAGCAGTCCAGGGAACACTTTGCCAAGATGCTCGACTGGGCGCTGCGCGCTGTGTTGCTCCTGGGCATGCCGGCGGCGCTGGCCCTTGGCGTGCTCGCCGAACCGCTACTGATAACGCTGTTTCACTATGGCGCCATGACCGACCATGACATCGCCATGGCGGCCATGAGCCTGCGGGCCTATGCCCTGGGCCTGGTGGCCTTCATGCTGATCAAGGTGCTGGCGCCGGGCTTCTTCGCGCGACAGGACACCAAGACACCGGTCAAGATCGGCATCATCGCCATGGTCGCCAACATGGCCTTCAATCTGCTGCTGATCTGGCCACTGGCGCATGCCGGTTTGGCGCTTGCCACGGCACTTTCGGCCTTCCTCAATGCCGGGCTACTGGCCCGGGGGCTGCGCCGCGAGGGCGTGCTGGTGTTCCAGCCCGGCTGGGGGCGCTATGCGCTGCAGCTGGGCGGTGGCTGTGCGGTGATGGGGCTTGGCCTTTATCTACTGGCGCCCAATTGGCAGGTCTGGCTGGGCTGGGGGCTATGGCCACGTGTTGCTACCCTTGGCGCACTGGTTGTCGGCGGGGCGCTTGCCTATTTCGCCTGGCTGGCGGCGCTAGGTGTCCGGCTTCGACACTTTCGTTTGAACGGCTAGCGTTTGAATGGCTAGCGCTTGAACGAAGGATGGTAAGGCGGCCGTATTTGCATGACGAGCAGTCGACCGGTTGGCGACCGGGTGTCCGCCGCGATGGATAGGCGGCAGACGGCCTGGCCGTTATAATCGAACCTTTTACTTGGCGCGCGAGATACGCATGCGAGTGATTCGAGGACTACATAACCTGCCGCAGGCATCCCAGGGCTGCGTGGCCACCATCGGCAATTTCGATGGGGTTCACCGCGGCCATCAGACGATTCTCGATCAGTTACGCGAGCGCGCCGCCGAGCTGGGGCTGCCGGTCACGGTGGTTGTGTTCGAGCCGCAGCCGCGCGAGTTTTTCGCCGGCGAACAGGCCCCGCCGCGGCTTACCCGGCTGCGCGACAAGGCCCGGTTGCTCGCTGATTACGGTGTCGACCAGGTGCTGTGCCTGCCGTTCAATGATGCGCTGCGCAGTCTGACGGCGCGGCAGTTCATCGACCGCACACTCGTTGCTGGCCTGGGGGTGCGCCACCTGGTGGTGGGGGATGACTTCCGCTTTGGCCGCGAGCGCGATGGTGACTTCACGTTATTGGCCAAGGTGGGGGAAGAGTGCGGCTTCGGTGTCGAGAATACCCGCACCTTCCTGCTCGATGGTGAGCGTGTTTCCAGCACCCACATACGCACCCTGCTGGAGAGCGGCAACTTCGCGCAGGCGGCCCGCATGCTGGGGCGGCCTTATCGGCTAGCCGGTCGCGTGATCGTCGACCAGCAACTGGGTCGCACCATCGGTGTTCCCACCGCCAACGTGCCGCTGCTGCCACAGCCATTGGCGCTGCGCGGTGTCTATGCGGTCGTCACGGAGCTGTCGGATGGCCGCTGCCTGCCCGGGGTGGCCAATATCGGCTGGCGCCCCACGGTGGGGAGCACTCGACCGGTGCTTGAAGTGCATCTGTTCGATGTGAACGAGGATCTCTATGGCCAGCGGCTGCGGGTCTATCCTTGCGCCCGGCTGCGTGGTGAGATCAAGTTCAACGGGCTTGAGCCCCTGAAGGAGCAGATCAGGATCGACCAGGCTCAGGCGCGGCGTTTCTTTGCCGGCCACCTCGCCAATGACGGCGCGAGCACCCAGCAAGGCGGGGCGCGGCAGGACGCCGCCGGTCCCGCGGATGACACGGCATCTTCAAGCGCACCTGCTACGGCACTTTCTACTGCACTTCCTCTGGCATCGGCGCCGCTGGCGCGCGAAGCCGCGACTTCTGACTCCTCGGTGGGCCCGGCCCCTACCGACCAAGATGACGGCTGACCCCAAGGCTATGAGCGATTACAAGCACACACTGAATCTGCCCGAGACCGACTTCCCGATGCGCGGGATGCTGCCCAAGCGAGAGCCCGCCCGGGTGGCTCGCTGGCAGGAAATGGATCTCTACCAGCGCCTGCGCGAGGCGCGCCGCGGCCGCGAGAGCTTCGTGCTTCACGATGGCCCTCCGTACGCCAACGGCAGCATTCACATCGGCCACGCCGTCAACAAGATCCTCAAGGACATCATCGTCAAGTCGAAGAGCCTGGCGGGTTTCGATGCCCCCTATGTGCCCGGCTGGGACTGTCATGGCCTGCCCATCGAGCACAAGGTCGAGACCACCCACGGCAAGCGCCTGGAACCGCAGCGGGCCCGTGAGCTGTGCCGCGAGTACGCCGGCGAGCAGATCCAGGGCCAGCTTGAGGACTTCGTGCGCCTGGGCGTGATCGGCGACTGGGACAAGCCCTACCGGACCATGGACTTCGTCAACGAGGCCGGCGAGATCCGCGCCCTGGCCGAGATGGTCAAGGGCGGCTACGTCTTCAAGGGCCTGAAGCCGGTCAACTGGTGCTTCGATTGTGGCTCGGCGCTGGCCGAGGCCGAGGTGGAGTACGCCGACAAGAAGTCCGAGGCCATCGATGTGGCCTTCCCCAGCGGCGATGACGCCAAGCTGGCCGCGGCCTTCGGCCTCGACGAGCTTGCCAAGCCCGCCGCGGTGGTGATCTGGACCACCACGCCCTGGACCATTCCTGCCAACCAGGCACTCAACGTCCACCCGGAGTTCAACTACGCCCTGGTCGACGTCGGCGAGCGCCTGCTGTTGCTGGCCGAGGACCTGGTCGAGAGCTGCCTCGCGCGCTTCGGCCTCGAGGGCGAGGTGGTCGCCACTACCCGCGGCGAGGCCCTCGACCTGGTCGAGTTCCGTCATCCGCTCTACGCGCGTGCCTCGACGGTCCACCTGGCCGACTACGTCACCTGTGACGAGGGCAGCACCGGCATCGTGCACTCCTCGCCGACCCACGGCGTGGATGACTTCAACACCTGCCGTGCCTATGGCCTGGAATTCGACGACTTCATCAGTCCGGTGCAGGGCGATGGCGTCTATGTCGACGACCTGCCGCTGTTCGGCGGCATGATGATCTGGAAGGCCAACCCCAAGATCGTCGCGGCCCTGGATGAAGCCGGCGCGCTGATGGCGCACAAGCGGATCAGCCACAGCTACATGCACTGCTGGCGCCACAAGACGCCGATCATCTACCGCGCCACGGCGCAGTGGTTCGTCGGCATGGACGTCACCGCCCGCGACGGCCGCACCCTGCGCGAGGCGGCGCTCGACGGTATCGAGCAGACAACGTTCGTGCCGGCCTGGGGCAAGGCGCGCCTGCACTCGATGATCGCCAACCGCCCGGACTGGTGCATCTCCCGCCAGCGCAACTGGGGCGTGCCGATCCCGTTCTTCCTGCACAAGCAGAGCGGTGAGCTGCACCCGCGCACCGTAGAACTGATGGAAGACGTCGCCCAGCTTGTCGAGGCGAAGGGCATCGATGCCTGGTTCAACCTCGACCCCGCCGAGCTGCTCGGCGACGAGGCGGCCGATTACGAGAAGGTCTCCGACACCCTGGACGTCTGGTTCGATTCCGGCACCACCCACTGGCACGTGCTGCGTGACTCCCACCAGCTGGGGCACAGCGAAGGCCCGCGGGCGGATCTGTACCTCGAGGGCTCGGATCAGCACCGCGGCTGGTTCCACTCCTCGCTGCTGACCGGCTGCGCCATCGACGGCCACCCGCCGTACCGTGGCCTGCTGACGCATGGCTTCACCGTCGATGCCCAGGGCCGCAAGATGTCCAAGTCGATGGGCAATGTGGTCGCGCCCCAGGAGGTCATGGACAAGCTGGGCGCCGATATCCTGCGCCTGTGGGTGGCCTCCACCGACTATTCTGGCGAGATGGCGGTCTCCGACGAGATCCTCAAGCGCACCGCCGACGTCTACCGCCGGATCCGCAACACCTCGCGCTTCCTGCTCGCCAACCTGAACGGCTTCGAGCCCGAGCGTGACGCCGTGGCCTTTGAGGACATGCTGGCGCTGGATCAGTGGGTCGTCGACCGCGCCGCCCAGCTTCAGGCGCGTATCGAGACCGCCTATGAGGAGTATCGCTTCCTCGATGTCTACCAGCAGGTGCACTCCTTCTGCTCGCTGGAGCTCGGCGGCTTCTACCTGGACGTGATCAAGGATCGCCAGTACACCACCCAGCGTGATTCGCTGGCCCGGCGCAGCGCCCAGACGGCGCTCTACCAGGTGGTCGAGGCGCTGTCGCGCTGGGTCGCGCCGATCCTCTCCTTCACTGCCGAGGAGATCTTCGAGAACATTCCCGGCAAGCGTGCCGACAGTGTGCTGCTCGAGACCTACTTCGAGGGGCTGGCGACGCTTCCCGAGGATGCCTCGCTTGGCCGCGAGTTCTGGTCAAGGGTGCTGGAGGTCAAACAGGCGGTCAACAAGTGCCTGGAAGACGCCCGTAACGCCAAGCAGATCAAGAATGGCCTGGCTGCCGAGGTGACCCTCTACGTCGATGAGGCCCTTGAGGCGACGCTTGCCAAGCTTGGCGACGAGCTGCGCTTCGTGCTCCTGACCAGCGACGTGCACCTGGCGCCGCTCGCCGAAGGCTCGGCTGGCGAAGCCACCGAGCTCGAGGGCCTCAAGGTCAGCGTGGCAGAAAGCGAGCACACCAAGTGCGAGCGCTGCTGGCACCACCGCCCGGATGTGGGCAGTCACTCCGAGCACTCGGACCTGTGCGGTCGTTGTATCACCAACCTGCCGGAAGGCCCCGGCGAGACGCGCCACTATGCCTGATGAGAAGCCATCTGCGCCTGAGGATAAGCCATCAGCCGCGACGACAGCCGATCAGCACAGCGCGCCGCCAATGAGGCGGCCGCTGCGCTGGCTGTGGCTGTCGCTTGTGGTGATCGTCGCCGATCTCGGCAGCAAGATGCTGGCCACGGCGTGGCTTGCCTACGCCCGGCCGGTTGAGGTGCTGCCAGTCTTCAACCTGACGCTCTTGCATAATACCGGTGCCGCCTTCAGTTTCCTTGCTGGGCATGCCGGTTGGCAGCGGTGGTTGTTCGCGGCTATCGCCATAGGGGCCAGTGTTGGCCTCACGATCTGGATGCGTCGGCTGCGCGCGGGAGAGACGCTGTTGGCCGTATCGCTTTCGCTGATCATCGGCGGAGCCTTGGGCAATCTCTACGACCGGCTGGTGCATGGCTACGTGATCGACTTCCTGTCGTTCCACTGGGGCCAGGCCTACTTTCCGGCCTTCAACCTGGCCGATGTCGCCATTACCCTGGGGGCCATCGGCCTGATCATCGAATCCCTGTGCGACGCCCGCCGTGGGCGAGCCAGTTCCTGACGGAGCCAAGCAAATGAGCGACTATCGCATCGACGAGGGCATGGAAGTGACCCTGCACTTCACGCTCAAGCTCGAGGACGGCACAGAGGTGGACTCCACCCGCGACAAGGCGCCGGCGACCTTTCAGGTCGGCGACGGTAACCTGCCGCCGGGCTTCGAGGCGCCGTTGACCGGCCTCAGCGACGGCGACGCCGGCAGCTACGAGATCACCCCGGAGCATGCCTTCGGCCAGCACAACCCGCAGAACGTGCAGCTGATGAAGCGTGATGACTTCGAGGGCGAAGTGCCCGAGGTCGGCACGGTGATGTCATTTGCAGATGCCGCCGGCGGTGAGCTCCCCGGCGTGATCGCCGATATCGATGGTGAGCAGGTCAAGGTGGATTTCAACCACCCGCTGGCCGGACGAACGCTGACCTTCGAGGTCGAAGTGATCAAGGTCGCCCCCGCGACCACCCACTGAACGCTAGCCCGGGCGAGGCCCGGGTCGCTTCTTTTCGCAAGCGATGCCCGCGGGCATCAAGGCTAGGCAAGCATGCATATCCAGTTGGCCAACCCGCGCGGTTTCTGTGCCGGCGTCGACCGCGCCATCGAGATCGTCAATCGCGCCCTCGATGTCTTTGGCGCGCCCATCTACGTCCGCCACGAGGTGGTCCATAACCGCTTCGTGGTCGACACCCTGCGCGAGCGCGGTGCGATCTTCGTCGAGGAACTCCACGAAGTGCCCGATGACGTGATCGTGATCTTCTCTGCCCACGGCGTCTCCCGTGCGGTGCAGGAAGAAGCAGAGCAGCGCGGCCTGCGGATCTTTGACGCCACCTGCCCGTTGGTCACCAAGGTACACATGGAAGTGTTGCGCTACGCGCGCCACGGCCAGGAATGCATCCTGATCGGCCATCAGGGGCATCCCGAGGTGGAAGGCACCATGGGGCGCTACGATACAAGCTATGGCGGCGCCATCTACCTGGTCGAGGACGAAGACGATGTCGCGCGTCTCGAGGTGAAAGATCCCAGCCGACTGTCTTTCGTCACCCAGACCACGCTGTCGATGGATGACACCGCCCGGGTGATTGATGCGTTGCGCGCCAAGTTCCCCGAGATAGAAGGCCCGCGCAAGGACGATATCTGCTACGCCACCCAGAACCGTCAGGACGCCGTGCGTGAACTCGCCGCCGGCAGTCAGCTGGTGCTGGTGGTGGGCAGTCCCAACAGCTCCAACTCCAACCGCCTGCGCGAATTGTCAGAGCGGGTCGGTACACCGGCCTACCTGATCGATGACGCCGAGCAGATTAAGGCCGACTGGCTCGAAGGCGTCGATCAGATCGGTATCACCGCCGGCGCAAGCGCCCCCGAGGTGCTGGTCAATGGCGTGATCGAGCGGCTGCAGGCGCTGGGCGCCGAGGCACCGCAGGAACTCGTCGGCCGCGAGGAGACCATCACCTTCTCGATGCCCAAGGAACTGCGCGAGCAGGTCATCGTCAGCGAGTAGATCGGCGTTATCTCGCCTGACAAACCAGGCTGGCGTTGACCAACAGCAACCGGGCTCAGGCCCTAATGCCAGTCAGTTAACGCTGACTGGCATTTCTCTTGGTCGGGTACTTCTGGGGTCGGCGCCTGACTGATCGGGGGTAAGATCGCTCGCGTCGCTCAGGCAAGACGAAGGCAGGCGCCATCTCCAGCATCGACTGAATCACACCGGGCACACGCCCCGGCGAGACCCAGGGGAGGACCGTTAACTCCTTGATGATCCAGTGGGCGGCCTGGTGGAAGCTGAGTTGGTTC
>NZ_WWNB01000012.1 GCF_012062845.1 Halomonas salinarum | reverse complement strand
CGGTCCTCCCCTGGGTCTCGCCGGGGCGTGTGCCCGGTGTGATTCAGTCGATGCTGGAGATGGCGCCTGCCTTCGTCCTGCCTGAGCGACGCGAGCGATCTTACCCCCGATCAGTCAGGCGCCGACCACAGAAGTACCCGACCAAGAGAAATGCCAGTCAGCGTTAACTGACTGGCATTAGCCCAAAGGGGCCGGCTCTTGTTTACGCATCACGGGTCGCGATGATCAGGCCTCGCGGGTGCGCGGCTGATCAATCAGCCCCTGCTCGCGCGCCATCGCGTAGGCGGCCTTGGGGCCGGTCCACAGCGAGGGCAGCAGTACCAGCGACACCGGAATGGCGGTGATGACGATGAACTGCTGCAGGGCGCTGATCTGGCCGGCGCCCATGTACAAAAGGATCGCCGCCATGATCGCCATGGCAACGCCCCAGAAGGCGCGGATCAGCGGATTCGGCGCATCATGGCCGGCACCCACCACGGAAATGGCGTAGCTCATCGAGTCACCGGTGGTGGCGACGAAGATGGTGGTCAGCAGAAGGATCGCCAGCGCCATCAGGGTGCCGCCCGGTAGCGCCTGCGCCACAGTCAGGGTCGCCACGTCGAACTGGAAGCTGTTGAGCGCTTCGGTCAGGTCGATCACTCCGGTCAGCTGGTAGAAGATGCCCGAGCCACCCAACAGCGTGAACCAGACAGTAGTCGCCAACGGCGCCATCACCGCCACGGCCAGGATCATCTGGCGAATGGTGCGGCCCCGCGAGATACGCGCGACGAAGATCGCCATCAGCGGGCCATAGCCGATGAACCAGGCGAAGAAGAACACCGTCCACCACTTCATCCACCAGTCAGGTGCGGTCTCGGCGGTCATGGTGGCCATCGAGAAGAAGGAGGTCAGGTAGGTACCAAAGCCCTGTGTAAACGCATCGGTCAGGAACAGGGTCGGGCCGAAGACGAAGATCACCGCGGCAATTCCCAGCGCCAGGAAGACGTTGAAGCGGCTGAGCAACTGAATGCCGCGATGAATCCCCGTCACCGCCGAGGTAACGTAGATGGCACCAAGTACGGCCAGCACCGCTAGCTGGGTGCCGTAGCCTCGCGCCATGCCGAACAGCTCATGCAGACCGAAGCTGACCTGGGTGGCCAGGAAGCCGATCGGTCCCACGGTACCAGCGACCACGGCGATCACGCAGAGGGCATCGACCAGACCACCCAGCGGGCCGCTCATCAGGCGCTCGCCGAGTACCGGCATGAGCAGGGTGCGTGGCTGCATCGGCTGGCCCTTCACGTAGTGGGCATGCGCCAGCACCACCGCGGTCAGGGTGCCAAGCACCGCCCAGGCCAGAAAGCCCCAGTGCATGAAGGACTGCGCCAGGGCGCCGGCAACCGCCTCGGCGGTGCCCGCTTCTGTGTCGAAGGCCGGCGGTGTGACCACGAAGTGATAGACCGGCTCGCCGGCGGCGAAGAATACGCCACCACCCGCCAGCAGGGTGCACATGATCATCGACAGCCACTTGAAGGTGCTGATCTCCGGGGTATTGAGGTTACCCACCTTGGCGGCACCGGCCGGCGACATGGCCACACCGATACCGATGAAGAAGGTCAGCAGCAGCAAGAGCTGGAAGTAGGAGCCCAGCGTACGAGCGGTCCAGGCGAAGCCGGCGCTGATGCCGTTGGCGACCATGTCGATGTCATACAGCGAGAGGGCAATGAAGGCGACGATAAAGCCGATGCTCAGGACGAGCACCACCGGATCGCCGAGACGCGAGCCATTCGTCTCGGGTTCTGATGGTTTGGAACTAGCGGATTGGGTCATGAAAAACCTTTGATTGGGATGTCATTACATCAACGCCTGCAAGCGGTGAGCCGCCAGCATGGCATTCGGGATGAGCGAGTATGGCGACGCCCTGGGCGTCAGAAGTGCGATCACTGAAGGCGGTCTGGGATGACGAGCGCCGGGATCAGTGGCGAGCGTTCGCAAGCGCGTTCCAAAAGAGAGGGGCCATGCGCTCACGGCGCTTCCTGACGTTGGCGAGAGAGCAGATGCAGTGGCCTGAACGAGGCCAGCGGGAATCGGCAAGCCGATGGAAAGCCGCGCAGTATAACGACGCCTTGGTTGGCCTTCAAACGTCCTTGAACGCCCGCTCAATGTCGAAGCGACGCCGAATCGGCTAGAATCCCCTGCCTCGCTCTCCCTTCCCCCACCGACGGAGCCAAGGCCGCCATGACCGCCGATCTCGACCCGGATGCCTTGCAGGCACTGCTCGACCGCCTCAGCCAGGATGCCCCCCGCTTTTTCAACGAGGGCAAGGTCGCCGACTATATTCCCGCCCTCGGTGAGGTCGATCCGGATCGCTTTGGTATCGCCGTCTGCCATGTCGACGGTCGGGTGCAGTATGCCGGCGACGCTCAGACACGCTTCTCGATCCAGTCCATCGCCAAGGTGCATTCGCTGGTGCTGGCCATGCAGCGCCTGGACTCGGATGAGATCTGGTCGCGGGTCGGCCGCGAGCCCTCGGGCCAGGCCTTCAATTCCATGGTGCAGCTCGAGGTCGAGCACGGCGTGCCGCGCAACCCTTTCATCAATGCCGGCGCCCTCCTGGTGACGGACCTGCTGGTCTCGCGCATCGTGTCCACCCAGTACACCCTGCGCGAGCATCTGCGGCGGCTGTCGGGCAGTGACGATGTCGGCTTCGATGAGCGGGTGGCCCGCTCGGAGATGGACCACAAGGCCCGCAATGCGGCGCTGGCCTACCTGATGCAGGCCTACGGCAACCTGCACGCCGACGTCGAGACGGTGCTCGATACCTACTTTCATGGCTGCTCGACGGCGATGAACTGCGTGGAGCTGGCCCGCAGCATGTCCTTCCTGGCCAACCGCGGCGTCAACCCGCTGAATGGCAGCCAGGTGACAAGCCCGGTCCAGACGCGCCAGCTCAATGCCCTGCTGCTGACCTGCGGCCTCTATGATGCCGCCGGCGACTTCGCCTGGCGGGTCGGCCTGCCCGGCAAGAGCGGCGTCGGCGGCGGCATCATCGCCATCCTGCCGGGGCGCATGAGCATCTGCGTGTGGTCACCACGCCTGGACGGCTACGGCAACTCGGTGGCCGGTTGTCATGCACTTGAAGGCCTGGTCGAAGGTATCGGCTTCTCGCCGCTAGGCTGAGGACCGGCGTTTCCAGGGCCAGGCCGAGTGGCATCGCTTCCCGCCACCACACGATAAAGCGCGACAATGAGAAAGGCCCGCTCCAAAGAGCGGGCCTTTCTCGTCTCGGCCCTTGAGCCTTGGTGTGTCGTTGCGATCAAGCCTCAAGCGTGCTGTCTCGCCTCAGCTAACCTTGTGCCACTTAAAGGCCTTGAACGGCTCATCGATGGGCGTCTCGGCCAGGTGGTTGGCGTAGTTGCTCATCACCTTCTGGGCGATGCCCAGCACCACTTCCAGCACCTGGCGCTGGGTATAACCGGCGGCCAGGAAGTCGTTGACCGCGGAGGTATCGACGTTACCGCGATTTCTCACCATGGCGAGGGTGAAGGTGCGCAGCGCTTCAAGCTTGTCGCTGGGCAGCGGCGTCTCATTGCGCAGCGCCTCGGTAATCGCATCGTCGACCTTCATCGACTTGGCAATGGCGGTATGCGCCGGCACGCAGTAATGGCACTCGTGCTCGACGTTGATGGTCTGCCAGACCACGGTCAGCTCGTCGGCATCGAAGCTCGAGTCGATGAATAGCTGGTGCAGCTGCTGATAGCCTTCGAGCAGGCCCGGTGCCTCGGCGATCACCGCGTGCAGATTGGGGATCATGCCGAAGGCGTTGACGGAGTTTTCGAGCAGCGGCTGGCTCTTTTCCGGGGCCGTGGACGTATCGTGCAGGGTATAGGCGCTCATGCAATCACCTCGTCGGTTCGGGTCACAAATCATGTGAGTCACGGGGAATGCTGCACCTTTCTTGAAAGCACATTTTGAGTGATTGCTCAAAAAAGGGCGCATTATTTCCCGCAGCTGATAGGTTCAGGCTAACTGGATTTGAGTGATCACTCAAGATAAAATTTGAGCGCTCACTCAAGATTCATCCGGTCGCCCGTGACCGACAGGACGCCCCATGCCACGCCAGACTCGCCACGACCGCCAGCAATCACTGGACCAGGCCCTCGCCCTGTTCTGGCGCAAGGGCTACCACGCCACCTCGCTCAAGGACATCGAAGGCGCGCTCGATATGCGCCCGGGCAGCATCTACGCGAGTTTCGGCAGCAAGGAACGGCTGTTTGGCGAGGTGCTCACGCGCTACGGCCGCCAGGGGCTGGTCGAGCTAGAACGCACGCTGGCCGCCAACCCCTCACCGCTGGGTGGGCTTGCCGACTACCTGCGCGCCCTCGGTGGTCTCAGCGATACACCGCGGCCCTGCCATGCCTGCCTGCTGGTGAAGACCCTGCTGGAGCTCGGTGCGGAAGATACCAATGCGCGCCAGGCTCAGGCGCTGCTGGACGGTATGCAAGCGCGATTCACAAAGGCCTTCGAAGCCGCCCGTGATGCCGGCGAACTGGCCGATGACATGGAGGGCGACGTGCCATCCCAGAAGCCCGCCCGGCTGGCGAGGCGCTACCAGACGATGGTCATGGGCCTGCGCGCCCATGCCGAGCAAGCCATCAGCGCCACCGAGCTCCATGAACTGGCCGATGATCTTGCCAATGACCTGCTGGCTCTAAGTGCCCGCCGTCACTGAGGTCGGCGGTACTCGCGCCAAACAACCAACCGACCAGACACGGCCCGCGATGCCAGGCATCGCGGGCCGTGTCAGATCAACCGCTACAACGGATCAGTATTCCTTGAGCAGCACCTCGAGCTCGAAGGCCTCGCTGGACAGCTCGCCGACGCTCACCGCCGGGGTGTCGGGCACTGCAGCACTCGGCCACGCCACCAGCATGTCGTCATACGCGTCGACGACCTCCTGGTAGGCCGGGCCCTCTGCACCACTCAGGGTCGCTTCCTGGGCAGAAAGCAGATCGCGACCGACCTGCATGAAGCCGCGACCGTCCTGATACTCAGGTCCGTTGACGAACTGCCCATCATCGATGGACTCGATGTATTCGTCCAACGCGGTATTGGTCAGCGCCAGCAGTACTCGGCTCTGGAAGGTGGCATCCTGCTTGAGAGGTGGCTCGATCTCTGCCTGCGCCGCGTGGATCGCCGCGCGAGCTGCTTCGTAGTCATCCTCCAGGTCAGCCCAGTCGCCACCCTGCTCGGCTTTCTTGGCGACATCCAGAAGAACCGGCTTGAGGCCCTCGACACCGCGGGCGTCCAGCCCCGCCTCAAGCGCGGTGTAGTATTCGGCGACGGGGTGATGGAAGTGAGCCACGGCGTTTTCCTTGGCACCCTCGCGATAGAGTTCGCTGGCCACACGCAGGTGGCCTTCCATCAGTGCCAGGGTGGTGGCATAAACGCCGGGGTTGGTGGACGAATAGCTGCTGCCGCCTTCGCCACCTTCACCGCCTTCACCGCCTTCACCGCCTTCACCGCCTTCACCGCCTTCACCGCCTTCACCGCCAGCATCGGCGCTCAGGTAATCGAAGACCGCAAAGGCTGCGTTACCGCCACCTTCACCGCCGTGATGGCCTTCGCCACCTTCACCGGCCTCACCGCCGTGATGACCTTCGCCGGCCTCACCGCCATGGTGACCTTCACCTGCTTCGCCGCCGTGGTGGCCTTCACCACCCTCGCCGCCATGGTGACCTTCACCGCCTTCACCGCCGTGATGACCTTCGCCACCCTCGCCACCGTGATAGCCTTCGCCACCCTCACCGGCACTGGCCGTCTGCTCGGTGCCGCTGGCAGACGATGCGTTCACCATCTCGTCGTCACTGCTGGCCCAAGAGGCGCTGCTGGCGCCCAAGAAGACACTGGCTCCGATCCCCACCCAAATCTTCGTACGCGTGCTAGACATGCTCGTCTCCGTATTGTTGCGCTATCGTCTTGTGCAGAGAGTAACAGCCGCCCTCAGAACAGACTGACGTGCGAAGGCGCTACCGTTGCTGGTAGGATGCCGGGATTAGCATCGAAATACAAACGATTAACATTTAACGCTTCGTGCCGACCCTCAGGAGCCGCCTGTGATTCTTTGCATCGCCGACATCATTCCCCCGGAACTGCTCCAGCGAGCCCGCGCCACCCTGGCCAAGGTGCCGTTCAAGGACGGTCGCGAGACGGCAGGCTGGCATGCCCGCACCGTCAAGAACAACCAGCAGGCCGATGGGCGGGACCCCGAGGTCTCGGCGTTGCGCGAAGAGCTGACCCAAGCACTGAATCGCCACCCCCTGTTTCAGATGGCGGTGCGCCCGGCACGCATGAAGCCGCTGATGTTCAGCCGCTATGACGTGGGCATGTCCTACGGCAACCACGTCGATGACGCCGTGATGGGAAGCCCCGGTGGCGCTCTGCGCACCGATGTTTCCTACACTTTGTTCCTCGGTGACCCCGAAAGTTATGACGGCGGTGAACTGCTGATCGAGTCCACCGCTGGCGAGCAGACCTTCAAGTTGCCGGCGGGTTCGCTGGTGCTCTACCCGTCCTCGACCCTGCACCGGGTCGAGGAAGTGACCCGCGGCGAGCGACTCGCCGCGGTGGGCTGGGCGCAGAGTCAGGTGCGCAACCCCGGCCAGCGCGAGGTGCTGTTCGACCTGGACACCACACGCCGCCAGCTCTTCGAAGCAAACGGCAACACCGACGCCTTCAAGACGCTCTCCAAGAGCTATGCCAACCTGTTGAGGATGTGGGTGGAGGTATAAGGCCAGGATGACGTTTCGGCCCCCAATGCCGTAGGGTCGCAGGCAAACGTCTTTCGCCAACACACTCCACGCTAAAGAGGACACCCCATGACCGAGCAAAGCACCCTTCAGCGTCCGCGCAATGTGCTGGGTGAGCCCCTGGCCCCCTGCTGCCACGGTAATTCCACCGGCTTTTACCGTGACGGCTTCTGTCGAGTCGGGCCGGAGGACATCGGCGTACACGCTGTCTGCGCCGAAGTCACCGAGGATTTTCTGGCCTTTAGCCGCGCACGGGGCAATGACCTGGCGACGCCTCGCCCCAACTTCGGCTTCCCGGGGCTTGCGCCCGGCGATCGCTGGTGTCTCTGTGCCGGTCGCTGGAAAGAAGCACTTGCGGTCGGCATGGCACCCCCGGTCGTTCTCGAATCGACCCATCTAGGAGCGCTGGACGTGGTGACGATAGAGGAGTTGCGTCTTCACACGCGGGGTGGCGGCCAGTAACGCCAAGGAGACGCCCAAACTCACCTGAATGACACGCAAAAAAAGATCCCGCGATTGCTCGCGGGCTCTTTTTCAATGTCTTTGGCGCGCCCAGAAGGATTCGAACCTTCGACCCCTGCCTTCGGAGGGCAGTACTCTATCCAGCTGAGCTATAGGCGCGCAACTGCCATGGCGGCAGTGCCCGATCGGGCGGCCACAATCCTACCCGCCCACTGCACGGCTGTCCAGCCTCGGGCATGGAGCTAACTCATCAGTAGCATTTCCCGCTCAAGCGCTTACCGTTATACTGATTCCACATGCGCCGATGCGGGCGTTCAGCAGAGTCCCGATGACGAGACCTTGAAGAGGTGGTGAGAGTGAAAGTCAGCAATCTGATCCTGGGTGGCTTGACCGCCCTGAGTCTGGCGGCGACCAGCGCCGCGTCGGCCCAGAACGATATGACCCACGATGCCATCGCCGAGCGTCTCGAGCCGGTGGGCGAATTATGCATGGTGGGCGACGACTGTGGCACCGCGGCGGTCGCCGCCTCGAGCGGCGGCGACCAGGCCGCCTCGGGTGGTGACATCGACGGCGAGGCCATCTACGGCCAGGTCTGCATGGCCTGCCATGATACCGGCGCTGCCGGTGCGCCGATGAAGGCCGATACCGATGCCTGGGCGAGTCGTCTGGAGAAGGGCACCGAGACCCTTTATGACCACGCCATCAACGGCTTCAATGCGATGCCGGCCAAAGGCGGCAACCCGTCGCTGTCCGACGATGAAGTCAAAGCGGCAGTCGACCATCTGCTCGCCACCGTGCAGTAACAAACTGTTCAGTAATAACGAGTGCCGGCCTGATGTCTGTGCGACGATGAACCCCGCGTTTCTCGTCTCACTGAATCGCACGAGCTTGTACGACCCAAAAGGGGCGCCGATGGCGCCCCTTTTGCATTACCGCTTTACGCATGACGAACCCGTAAGAAGCCCTCAGCCTAGTAATGAGCGCAATCCGGCGATGGCGTCCTTGCCGCGTGCCTGTTTCTTCTCGGGGTCTTCCTTGTCGGCACGCCCTTCCCAATCGAGATCGTCCGGCGGCAGCTCATCGAGGAAACGGCTCGGCGTGCAGTCGAGCAGCTCGCCATAGGCCTTGCGCTGGCGGGCCAGCGTAAGCGTCAGGGTCCGCCGCGCGCGGGTGATGCCCACATAGGCAAGCCGGCGTTCCTCCTCGACGGTGCCGGCCTCGACGGCGTTGCGATGGGGCAGCAGGTCTTCCTCCAGCCCCATCAGGTAGACGTGGGGAAACTCCAGGCCCTTGGAAGCGTGCATGGTCAAGAGCTGCACCCGATCGGAGTCGTCTTCCTCGGCCTGCTGCTCGAGGATATCGCGCAGCACCAGCCGCGAGATGGCGGCCTCGACACCATCAGTCTCGGTCTCGAGGCTATCGGTATTGTCGTCGGCCCGCTCGTCCGGGGCATGCTCCATCGACTTCTCGAGCTGGTCGATCAGCGTCCAGACGTTGGCCATGCGCCGCTCGGCGACAGTCGGTGCGCTGGCGTTCTGGTGCAACCAGGCCTCGTAATCCATCTCGCGCATCATCTCGCGAATCGCGGCGATGGCATCACCGGAATCCATGCGCCGGCGCACGCCGTCGATGAAGTGGGTGAAGCGCCCCAGGCGATCGACGGCCCGAGCCGGCAGCACTTGCTCGAGGCCCATTTCATGGCAGGCGGCGAACAGCGAGATGCCCCGCCCGGTGGCCTGGTCGTTGGCGTAGTTGGCGAGTTTCTCGAGAGTTCCGGGACCGATCTCACGGCGCGGCACGTTGACGATGCGCAGGAAGGCGTTGTCGTCGGCGGGATTGATCAGCAGTCGCAGGTAGGCCATGGCGTCCTTGATCTCATTGCGCGAGAAGAAGGAGGTGCCACCGGAGAGCTTGTAGGGAATCTGGTAGTGCTGCAGCTTGAGCTCCAGCAGCCGCGCCTGGAAGTTGCCGCGGTAGAGCACCGCGAAGTCGCGCCATTCGGCGCGTTCCTTGATGCGCCGGGTCAGGATCTCGCTGGCCACCCGATCCGCCTCGGCCTCCTCGTGGCGGTTGACCACCACCCGAATCGCATCACCCGGGCCGAGCTCCGACCACAGCGCCTTCTCGTAGACGTGAGGGTTATTGGCGATCAGGGTGTTGGCGGCGCGCAGGATGGTGCCGGTGGAGCGATAGTTCTGCTCGAGCTTGATGACATTGAGGCGCGGGAAGTCCTCACCCAGGGTCACCAGGTTCTCCGGGCGGGCACCGCGCCAGGCGTAGATCGACTGATCATCGTCGCCGACCACGGTGAAGGTGGCCCGCTCGGCCATCAGCAGCTTGACCAGCAGGTACTGGGAGACGTTGGTGTCCTGGTACTCATCGACCAGCATGTAGTGAATCTTGCGCCGCCAGCGCGCCAATACCGCCGGATCGTCGCGCAAGAGCACCACCGGCAGCAGGATCAGGTCGTCGAAGTCGACCGCGTTATAGGCCTTGAGGTGGCGGTTGTAGGCCTCGTAGACCCGGGCGGCGAACTGCTCGTCATCATCGGCGGCATGCGACAGGGCATCCCCCGGCAGTATCAGGTCGTTCTTCCAGGTCGATATCTGCCCCTGCACCCGGTTGATCTGATCGGCGTCGATCTGGGCATCCTTCTGCATCAGGTCGCGCAGCAGCGCCTTGGCATCTTCCGGGTCGAACAGCGAAAAGCCCGGCTTGTAACCCAGGGTCTTGAGTTCGCCGCGAATGATATTGAGGCCCAGGGTGTGGAAGGTCGAGACGGTCAGGCCGTGGCCCTCGCGCCCCTTGAGTAGCTGCCCGACCCGCTCCTTCATCTCGCGAGCGGCCTTGTTGGTGAAGGTCACCGCGGCGATCTTGCGCGCGCTCATGCCGCATTCCTGGACCAGATAGGCAATCTTGGAGGTGATCACGCTGGTCTTGCCCGAGCCGGCACCGGCAAGCACCAGACAGGGGCCGTCGATGAAGCGCACCGCTTCCTGCTGGCGTGGGTTCAATTTGGCGAGGCGTTGCTGGATCGACATGGCTTACTC
The DNA here is from genome assembly GCF_012062845.1 of Halomonas salinarum. Classification (GTDB taxonomy): domain Bacteria; phylum Pseudomonadota; class Gammaproteobacteria; order Pseudomonadales; family Halomonadaceae; genus Onishia; species Onishia salinarum. The sequence goes on along the minus strand of NZ_WWNB01000012.1, from coordinate 101,780 downwards.
CTGATCGGCGGACGGCGCGGCGAAGGCATCACTGCCGGGCTGGCCTGCGTCTGGCAGGCTAGCACCAACAAAATCAAGCTGGCGCCAGGCCTCGAAGACCAGCACGGCGCCGGCATTCGACAGATTCAGGCTTCGGCTCTCGGGCAGCATGGGAATACGCAGGCGCTGTTCGGGGGGCAAGTCATCGAGCAGCGCCTGGGGCAGACCGCGGGTCTCGGGGCCGAACACCAAGGCGTCGCCTTCACGGTAGGCGGGCTCGTGATAGCCGGTGCGTCCGCGGGTCGAGACGGCGAACACCCGGGCCGGGCAGCAGGCCTTGAGATAGGCCTCAAAGCTTTGGTGCACACGGACGCGCGCCCACTCATGGTAGTCGAGCCCGGCGCGGCGCAGGCGCTTGTCATCGAGCACGAAGCCCAGCGGCTCGACCAGGTGCAACCGGAAGCCGGTGTTGGCGCACAGCCGGATCAGGTTGCCGGTATTGGGCGGGATCTCGGGTTCGAAAAGCACCACGTCGAGCATGCGGACATCCTGATCGAATAAGGGGCATAACGCAGTCGGGCCCCAAGCGGGGCCCGACGACGCAAACGGTTCGGGGCCGTTTTAGAAGCTCAGCTGAACACCGACATTGGCGCCGCTATCCAGGGTGCGTGCACCGCCAGTGCCCTCGAAGTCACCGCGCAGGCGGCGATAGCCGACATAGCCGTCGACATTCGGCGCGAAGGCATAGCGTGCGCGTACGCCATACTCGGCGCTGTCTTCAAGATCGCCGGCAGTGACCACATCCGGGGTATAGAAGGCGTAGCCGCCCACTGACATGGCAGGCAGGCTCGGGACATAGACATAGCCGTAGCCCCCAAGACCCAAGCCGCCACCATCACCAAAATCGGTGTCGAGCTGGGTCCAGCGGGCGCCGACGCCCATGTCATAGCGATTATTGCGATCCACACCCAGTACCTGAAGATGGCCTTCGGTGGTGTCTCCACGGTCATCGCTGTCCAGAATACCGCCACCCAAGGCAATGCCTGGGGCGAGTTCGCCGGAGGCGTCGAACTGCACGGCCTCATCGCTCAGGTTGAGATCAAGGCTACCGGCCTGGCAGGTCAGGGTAGCCGTCAGCAGTGCAGCGGTGCTTAAGAGCAGGGAGGTCAGTTTCATGGCAAATTCCCGTTATTTAAATCGTATGTCCAGCTCGTATAACAAAGGCAAGGCGTCATTCAGAGATGGCATTGCCTGTGCTCACACCGTATCGCGCGCGGTAGTCGCGGATGGCCTGAGCATGGCCCTGCATGGCGTCAGAGGCGTACTCTTCCAGGTAAGCCAGCACCAGGTCCAGAGTAACGATGCTGACCACCGGCATGCCATAGCGGGCCTCGACTTCCTGGATGGCGCTGCGCCGTTCAGCGCCCTCTTCGACGCTGCCGCACTCCTGGCGATCCAATGCGATGACCACGCCAGCGGCCTTTGCACCTGCGTCATCAATCAGGGTCATTACCTCGCGGATCGCGGTGCCGGCGGTGATCACGTCGTCGATGATCAGCACCTGGCCTTCCAGCGGGGCGCCGACGATATTGCCGCCCTCGCCATGCGCCTTGGCTTCCTTGCGATTGAAGGAAAACGGCAGATCGCGCTGGTGATGATCGGCAAGTGCCACGGCAGTGCTTGCCGCAAGCGGGATACCCTTGTAGGCCGGGCCGAACAGCACATCGATTTCAAGACCGCTGTCGGCAATCGCCTGAGCGTAGAAACGCCCCAAACGGGCCAATGCAGAGCCGCTCTTGAAGAGACCGGCATTGAAGAAGTAAGGACTGACGCGGCCGGACTTGAGGGTAAATTCGCCGAACTTGAGCACTCCCTGATCGATGGCGAATTCGATAAACTCGCGTTGATAGTCCTGCATGGTTACCGTGCCGCTCGTTGCCATCCTCGAATCTCCTGACTGCTCTGGCCGCAAGGCCATTTACCCAAACGTCGAAACGTCGGGTATCATACACGCGCGACGGAAAAGGGACCACGTAATGAAAATCGCCAGCATCAATGTCAACGGTATACGCGAAGCGGTCGAGCGAGGTTTCCTCGACTGGCTGGCCGGCCAGGATGCCGATGTCGTCTGCGTCCAGAACCTGAAAGCCAAGAGCTTCGAGTTGGACGACAGCATTCTTTATCCAGAAGGCTACGAGGGCTATTTCCTCGACGCCGAGGAAGAGGGTTTTTCCGGCGTGGGGCTTTATTGCCGCAAGATTCCCAAGGCCATCATGTACGGGCTGGGCTTTGCCCAGTGCGACAATGAAGGGCGCTTCCTGCAGGCCGACTACGACCGCTTCAGCATCGCCAGCTTCCTGATGCCGGACGGTAGCGACCCGGCCGCCAAGCAGGACTTCATGACCCAGTACCAGGATTATCTCGGCAAGATGGCGCGTAAGCGCCGCGAGTACATCATCTGCGGCACCTGGCACGTGGCACACAAGACCATCGACCTCGCCAACTGGGCCGATAACCAGACCACGCCGGGCTTCAAGCCAGAGGAGCGGGCCTGGATGGATCAGGTGTTCGGGCCGATCGGCTTCATCGACACCTTCCGCGAGATCAATCGCGACACCGGTGAGTACACCTGGTGGCCAGCACTTGACCAGCATCAGCCGCGGACTCGCCAGGAAGGCTGGCGAGTCGACTACCAGATGGTGGGCCCGAACCTGCGCCGCCATGTGGTGGATGCCTGGATCGATTACGACGCGACCTTCTCGGAGTTTGCGCCGCTGATCGTCGAGTACGACCTAGAGGTCTGAGCCCCTTTTCCGTCGCACGCCCGTCGCCCGTGCTTTTGCAAGTGCTCGTCCCCCACATGACGCCGGCCCAGTGCCGGCGTCATGCGTTATGAGAGCGCCTTGGTCGACGTCGCGTTACTGACGAAAGCCCAGCGCCTGGCGCTGATGGTCGAACAGCTTCGCTCCAGCCCCTTCTGCCAGATCGAGCATGGCGTTGAGTTCGGCGCGGGAGAAGGCGCCTGCCTCGGCGGTGCCCTGCACCTCGATCAGCCCACCCTGCTCTGTCATCACCACGTTCATGTCCGTATCGGCGCGACTGTCTTCCGGGTAGTCGAGATCGACCACCGGCGTTCCCTTGTAGAGCCCTACCGACACCGAGCTGACCAATTGCTTGAGCGGGTCTTTCTTGAGTTTCTTCTCACGCTGCAGATAGCGGATGGCATCGACCAGCGCCACGCAGCCGCCGGTAATCGAGGCGGTACGGGTGCCGCCGTCGGCCTGGATGACATCGCAGTCGACGGTGATGGTGAACTCACCGAGCTGCTTGAGATCCACCGCCGCGCGAAGCGAGCGGCCGATCAGGCGCTGAATCTCCAGGGTCCGACCACCCTGCTTGCCGCGGGTCGCCTCACGACCGCTGCGGGAATGGGTAGCCCGCGGCAGCATGCCGTACTCGGCGGTCACCCAGCCCTGGTTCTTGCCGCGCAGCCAGCGCGGCACACCGGCCTCGACGCTTGCGTTGCACAGCACCTTGGTGTCACCGAATTCGACCAGCACCGACCCTTCGGCGTGGCGAGTGTAATCGCGAGTCAGGCGAATATCGCGGGACTGGTCGGGCTGGCGACCGCTGGGGCGCAGGGGTGTGGTGGACATGACATCTCTCGTTGCGGGAATTCAAAAACAAAGGCCGGCGAGTGCCGGCATGTGGCGCCATTCTACACGCTCATTCAAGGGAATCGGTTACACTGTCGTCGCCTTCTTTTCCCTCCGGTTCTTCCACCGGAGCATCGCCAGGAGCCGACATGGTGCACAGCATGACCGCCTTCGCGCGGGCCAGCCAGGAAGCCGACTGGGGCAGCCTCGAGCTCGAGTTACGTTCGGTCAACCAGCGCTATCTCGATCTGCATTTTCGCCTGCCCGACGCCCTGCGCGGCCTGGAACCCGGCTACCGCGACGCCCTGCGCCAGCGACTGAACCGTGGCAAGGTGGAATGCACCCTGCGTTTCACACCGGCGAGCGCCGAGACCCTGAGCGTCAATGCCGAACGCTTGGCAGGGCTGAGCGACGCCTTGAACGAGGTGCGCCGCACGCTGCCCGAGGCCGCCATGCCGGACGCCCTTACGCTGCTCGACCATCCCGGTGTGCTCGCAGCGACCGGCCCGGATCTTGAGGTCGTGACGGCGAGCGCCCAGGCGCTTTTCAGTGAAGCCCTGGACGCCCTGCTCGAGGCCCGTGCGCGTGAGGGCGCCGAGCTCGCCGCCCTGATCCGAAGCCGCCTGACCGCCGTGCGCGAACAGGTCGATAAGGTGCAGGTGCAGTTGCCTGAGATCCTCAAGCGCCAACGCAGCCAGCTACTCGATCGCCTGGAGGCGGTGCGTGCCGAGCTCGACCCGCAGCGCCTGGAGGCCGAGCTGACCTTGATGGCACAGAAAGCCGACGTCGATGAAGAGCTCGACCGCCTGACGACTCACGTCGGCGAAGTCGAGCGCCAGTTGACGGAAAAGGGGCCTGTAGGCCGGCGCCTGGATTTTTTGATGCAGGAGCTTAATCGCGAGGCCAACACCTTATCGTCCAAGTCGGTGGTCGCCGAGACGACCCGCAGCGCCGTGGAGCTCAAGGTGCTGATTGAGCAGATGAGAGAGCAGATCCAGAACATCGAGTGAGGCTTGGCTACCCGCCGGCCAACGGCCGGCGGTAAATGAAACAAGCCACTGTGAATGCGCAGGCATCAAGATCACAAGTTGTCGATCGCCCTGAATCCGTCCCTCGTTATACCCAAGCGCTAACTCAGCTTCCCCTTGAGCGCTGCTGCTTCGCAACGGGCTAGACAAGTGCGTATAGTGTTGTGAGTGAGAACCGCTTTCATCATCAATATCGAGTATGATGCTGTTTATACAGAGTTAGATGATGTCCTTTTTCTCTTCAATAGAGTTCACCGGCACTCATCATGATATGTCGCTTACTAATAAATCGCACGCTATTTAAGTTGAGCTATAGACATGACGGATCACGCCGACGACAGCCTACTGACACTCGATAACCAGCTTTGCTTTGCGCTGTATTCCACTCAGCTAGCCATGAACAAGCTCTACCGTCGCCTGCTCAGTGAGCTTGACCTGACCTACCCGCAGTACCTGGTCATGCTGGTGCTTTGGCAGCATGGTCAATCGTCGGTGTCAAAGATTGGCGAGCACCTGGGGCTCGACTCCGCCACATTGACGCCGTTGCTCAAGCGCCTCGAAAGCCACGGCTTGGTCAAACGTCAGCGTTCAAGTGAAGATGAGCGTCGCGTCGACGTGAGCCTTACTGAGGCCGGTGTAAAACTCAAGGAACGTGCCCGAGACGTCCCCAAGGCCGCGATCTGTGCCACTCACTGCGAACCGCAGGAGCTTGGACAGCTACGTGATGACCTCAATGCTCTCCGCCAGAAGCTAAACACTGTGGAATGAGTTTTTTTCTTCATTAAAGTAGTGTGCTATCAAATAGCGAATTAATATTTTCGCTCGCCATCGAGGTCGCTCTCCATGTTTCACTGCCAGGCAGGGACAAGGAAGATGCAGCGGCACTGGTCGATTCGGCAGCCCCTACTCCAACACCACGCAACGAGAAACGCCGGGCTTTTAGCCCGGCGCTTTCGTTCAGGAAGACAGCTCTCTCAGGCCTTTGCCGTGCGCTGCCTTAGCCATAAAAGACTCAGAAGTGAGCTTCCCGCCAGCAACGCGACGCCACCGGCGAAGGCCATGCCGGCAGGTGCCAGGCCGAAGGCGCGAATCGTAAGCCCGATTCCCACGACCGGAATCGACAGGGCGATGTAGGCGACAATGAAGAAGGTTGCGGCGACCCCGCCGCGCTGGTCGACGGGGCTTGCCTGAACGACAGCACCCAGGCCGGCGCGAAAGGCCATGCCCTGACCGGTACCCGCGACCAGGGCGCCGAGCAGGAAACATGCCAGTGAACCAAGCCCGATGCCGACGCCCACCAGCGAGGCACCCAGGATCACGCCGGCACAGCCCAGCGGCAGCCGCCAGGGCGCCGGGAAGCGTTCCTGCACGAGTTGGCCAAGGGTCGAGGCGAAGAACACCGACCCTGCCGCCAACCCAGACAAGGCCAGGTTGTCATGGCCGAGAACACCGATCATGAAGGCCGGCGCCGTAGCGGTGAAGAACCCCAGCAGCGCGAAGCCGGCGAAACCGGCAATCGCCGCGGGCAGGAAGATGTCGCGGACCTCCTCCGGTACCTTAAGCCGCTGAAGAGTAAGCCTTGGCCGCGCCGGGCGTGTAACGGTCTCCGGCGCCTTGAGGATCGCAAGCGCCGCCAGCACCGCCAGCCCCAGGTGGATGCCATAGGCCAGGCGCAGCGGCCAGGGCAGATACTCGACCAGCAGGCCGGCCACGATCGGCCCCAGTCCCAGGCCGCCCATGTTGACCGCGGTGGCCAGGAAGGCCGCCCGCCGTGACCAGGCCGCAGGTGCCAGCTCCATCACCGCCACCGTGGCGGTTGCCGTGAAGATGCCGGCAGAAATCCCGGAGACGAAGCGGCCGACCAGCAGGCTTGAAAGGCCATCGCTCGACAGGAAGATCACATCGCTGATCGCCGCCGCCGCCAATCCCGCCCCTAGCATCGGTCGCCGTCCAAGCTGATCCGACCAGCGTCCGGTGGCCACCAGGGCGCCCATCACCCCCAACGCATAGACGGCGAAGATCACCGTGATGGTCAGCTGCGAGAAATCGAAGCGGGCCTGATAGACCGGGTACAGAGGCGTAGGCAGGGTGGTGCCCAGCATGGTGATCAGAAACGCCAGCGCCACCCCCAGGAAGGGCAGCGCCGAAGCTGGGCTATCGCGATCGCCAGGGGTCGTCATGGTCTCTCCTGTTATGAACAAGACCGGCGCGGCATCCGGTCCTGCTTGGATCAGGCGCTGGCTTGGACCTGGGTCGCGCGCTCCCGCGCCAGTGCGACCAGGAAGATCGAAAGGCCGCCAAGCGCCATGGCCATGCCCACCAGGCCCGTGGCCGACCAGCCCATCCCCACCGTCACCGCCATGCCACCCAGCCAGGCGCCGAGGCCATTGGCGATGTTGAAGGCGGCGTGATTGAGGGTCGCGGCCATGGTCTGGGCCTCGCCGGCGACATCCATCAGCCGGGTCTGCAGCGGCGGCACCAGGGCGCCGCAGGTGCCCACCAGGCCGACGAACAGCAGACCACTCCATATCTGGTCGGCGGCCAGGAAGAAGCCCAGTTGGCAGAGCGCGGCCCATATCAGGGCCCCGCCGATGGCACGACTCTGGTCAATGTCGGCCAGCCGCCCGCCGACCAGGTTGCCGATCACCGAGCCCACCCCGAAGGTCGCCAGCACCAGCGGGCCCAGCGCCTCGGGCATGCCGGCCTGGTGGGTCAGGGTCGGCATCGCATAGCTGAACACGCTGAACATGCCGGCGAAGCCGATGCAGGCGACGGCCAGAGTATAGAGCACCCTGGGCTTGGTGATCGCCGACAGCTCTGAACGCAGGGACCCCCCTTGATTGGCCGGCTGCACCGGTACCCACAAGCGCACCAGCAGCGCAGTGAAAAGCCCCAGCGCGCCTACCATCACGAAGGCCGCCTTCCAGCCCGCGAGGCCGCCGACCCAGGTGGCCAGCGGCGCCCCGGCGAGAATCGCCAGGGTCAGGCCCACCAGCACCCGGCCTACGGCACGGCCCCGCTCGTGGGGTTCGGCGACATTGGCAGCCACCAAGGCCGCCACCCCCAGGTAGACCCCGTGAGGCAGGCCAGCAAAGAAGCGCAGAGCGACGAACCCATAGAAGGAAGGCGCCAGCAGGGTCAGCAGATTACTGGCGGCGAACAGCACCATCAGGCCGATCAGCAGCCCTCGACGGGGAATACGCGCGCTGATAGCCGAGATCAGCGGCGCCCCGACCACTACTCCCAGTGCATAGGCACTGATTGCAAGGCCCACCTCCTGAACCGCGATGCCGTAATCGGTCGCGATGCGCTGCATCAGGCCCATGATCACGAATTCGGTGGTGCCGATGGCGAAACCGCCCAGTGCCAGGGCCTTCTCGGCCAGGCGGGGGTTCGGGGACGGGTGAATCGTGTCCGTTGGCATGTCACGCTCCTTGCGACAGTGGCGACGCCACTGCCAGGTGGCGCGAAATTAGCGGGCTATTATCCCAGAGGCCGACACTGTATGCGATAATCGTGTCTTTATTGCGACGGGTTGCGGGCGCTCCCCCGTCCGTCATTGGCGCGGCAAAGGTTTCTCATGTCCCAAGGCACCCTCTATATCATTTCCGCCCCCTCCGGGGCCGGCAAGACCAGCTTGGTCAAGGCTTTGCTCGAGCACCTCGATGGTATCGGCGTCTCGGTCTCGCATACCACCCGTGAACAGCGTCCGGGCGAGGTGAACGACGTCAACTACCACTTCATCGATCATGAACGATTCAAGGAGATGATCGAGCGTGGCGAGTTCTTCGAATACGCACGGGTCTTCGACAATTACTACGGCACCTCGCGTCCGGCGGTGGAAGCCCGCCTGGCAGCCGGCGAGGATGTGATACTCGAGATTGACTGGCAGGGCGCCCGCCAGGTGCGTGCTCAGATGCCCGAGGCCGAGTCGGTCTTTATTCTGCCGCCGTCCCGGGCTGCATTGCGCCAGCGCCTGGCCGGCCGCGGCACCGACGATGAGGCCATCATCGAGCGGCGCATGCGCGATGCCATCAGCGAGATGTCACATTACGACGAGTACGCCCATGTGATCGTCAATGATGACTTCGCAACCGCCCTGGCCGAACTCGTGGCACTGGTCCGCGGCCAGCGCACTCGGCTTGCCCGGGTACGCGAGCGCCAGGGTCCGCTGCTAGCATCGCTCTTGTCACAACAGGAAGGGCTACAGTAGACTGGCCGGTCCCCAAGCGTGCCCCTCGACAGGGCTTTCGAACGCAGCATCTTTCTCATCCCTCGAACTCAGGTACCTGATCATGGCGCGAGTCACCGTCGAAGATTGTCTGGAACACGTTGAAAACCGCTTCACGTTGGTGATGATTTCCACCCAACGCGCACGTCAACTGGCCCGCGGTTCCCGCGATGCCCTGCTGCCCTGGGAGAACGACAAGCCCACCGTCATGGCGCTGCGAGAAATCGCCGCCCAGAAGATCGACGAAAACGTGCTCAACGAACCGATCGAGGCGCCGGTGCGTCCCCGCCGCGAACCTGAGATGGGCGAGGAATGAGGCAACCTCACTGAATTCTGGTATCGTCAATCATTCCTTTAAGTTTCGGGTATAGGCGTGCTGCATGTTCACCATCGATGACCTGGCCGACCGCCTGGGCGGTTATCTTCCCTCGGAGGAAATCCGCCAGGTCAAGCGCGCCTTCTACTATGCCGAACAGGCCCATGACGGCCAGCGTCGCCGCTCCGGCGAGCCCTATGTGACCCACCCGTTGGCGGTGGCCAACATCCTCGCCAACATGCACATGGATCATCAGGCCCTGATGGCCGCGATGCTACATGATGTGATCGAGGATACCGGCGTCTCCAAGAAGTCACTCGCCGAGCAGTTCGGCGAACCCGTGGCGGAGTTGGTCGATGGCGTCTCGAAGCTGACCCAGATCACCTTCGAAGACAAGGCTGTCGCCCAGGCCGAGAACTTCCAGAAGATGGTACTGGCGATGTCCCGGGATATCCGGGTGATCATCGTCAAACTCGCCGACCGCCTGCATAACATGCGCACGCTGGGCGCCCTGCGCCCGGACAAGAAGCGTCGCATCGCCCGCGAGACCCTTGAGATCTATGCCCGCATCGCCGGGCGGCTGGGCATCAACACCATTCGGGTCGAGCTCGAGGACCTGTCCTTCCAGGCGCTGCACCCGATGCGCTCCGAGCGCATCAAGCGCGCGGTCGGCAAGGCCCGCGGTCATCGCCGCACCACCATTCGCCAGGTCCAGTCGAGCCTGCAGAAATGCCTCGACGATGATGGCCTGCCGGGCACCGTGGTCGGCCGCCAGAAGCACCTGCTGTCGATCTATCGCAAGATGCGCGACCAGCGCAAGCCATTCGCCGAGATCATGGATGTGTTCGGTTTCCGCATCATCACCGACGACGTCGATAGCTGCTATCGCATTCTGGGCGCGGTGCACAATCTCTATAAGCCGGTACCGGGGCGCTTCAAGGACTACATCGCCATCCCCAAGGCCAACGGCTACCAGAGCCTGCATACCACCCTGTTCGGCACCGGTGGCATGCCCATCGAGGTGCAGATTCGCACCCGCGAGATGGAGGCCATGGCCAACAACGGCATCGCCGCTCATTGGCTCTACAAGGCCGGCCAGACCGAGCGACCGATCGCCGCTGGCAGCCATGCCCGGGCGCGGGAATGGGTACGGGGTCTGCTCGAGATGCAGCGCCAGGCGGGCAATTCGCTGGAGTTCATCGAGCACGTCAAGAATGACCTCTTCCCCGATGATATCTATGTGTTCACGCCCAAGGGCGACATCATGGAGCTGCCCCAGGGCGCCACGGTGATCGACTTCGCCTACAGCGTGCACACCGACATCGGCAACAGCTGCATCGCCTGTCGCATCGATCGTCACCTGGCGCCGCTCTCAAGCCGCCTGGAAAGCGGCCAGACACTCGAGATCATCACGGCGCCGGGGGCCAGGCCCAACACCGCCTGGCTATCGTTCGTGATAACCGCCAAGGCTCGCTCGGCGATCCGCCATGCGCTCAAGCATCAGCAGCACACCGAGTCCGTACAGCTGGGTCATCGCCTGCTCAACAAGGCACTGGCCGATTACGAGCTAAGCCTTGAGGAACTGCCGCAGAGTGCCCTGCCGGCGCTTCTCAAAGAGCTATCGCTCAAGCGCAGCGATGAGCTGCTGGAATCGATTGGCCTTGGCAACCGTATGGCACATGCCATTGCTCACCGGCTCGCCAGCAGCGTACCAAGCGATCAACCGACAGCGGATAGCACGACCTCGGATAATGCCGAGCGCTCGATTCTCATCAGTGGCGCCGATGGCATGGTGATCAACTTCGCGCGCTGTTGCCATCCGCTACCCGGCGATCCGGTGGTAGGCCACCTGTCAGTCGGCAAGGGTATCGTCGTTCACCGCACCGAGTGCCGAAACCTGGCCGAACTGAAGAACGACCCGGACAAGCTCTTCGCCCTGGACTGGTCTGAGAACATTCAGGAAGATTTCCCGGTGGCGCTGCGCATCCATATGGAAAGCCGCCGCGGCCTGGTAGCCGAGCTGGCAAGCCTGGTCACCGATGCTGATGCGAATATTGAACGCATCGGCATAGAGGAATGCGACGCCCGGTTGTCGATCGTCAATCTGACCCTTTCGGTTCACGATCGCGTTCATCTGGCACGCATCATGAAACGGATCCGCAACCTTCCCCGCGTCGACAAGATCACTCGCGTTCGCAACTAGCGTCTCGTTTTCTGCCCGCTCGATTCGCTCGGACGGGAATATTCTTCGTATTATTTCCCCACCACAATCACAACAGGAGCATCACCATGAGCAATAAAGCCGTCATCAACACCGACAAGGCACCGGCCGCCATCGGCCCCTATTCCCAGGCCATCAAGGCCGGTAATACTCTCTACATTTCCGGCCAGATCCCCCTGGACCCGGCCACCATGGAGATCGTCTCCGACGATTTCGAAGCCCAGGCGCGTCAGGTCTTCAAGAACCTGTCCGCGGTTTGCGAAGAAGCCGACGGTTCCCTGCAGGACATCGTCAAGATCAACCTCTACCTGGTCGATCTGGACAACTTCGCGATCGTGAACCGCGTGATGGAAGAGGTCTTCACTACCCCCTACCCGGCACGCGCCGCCGTCGGCATCAAGGCATTGCCCAAGGGTAGCCTGTTCGAAGCCGAGGCGGTCATGGTCATCGGCGACTAAGCCGATGGCGAACCAGCGCCGGCTGTTCCTCGCGCTATGGCCGGACCCGGCCCTGCGCGAGGAGCTGTCTCGAACGACAGACCAGGCCCACCGCGCTTGTGGTGGGCACCCGGTAGCGCCCGAAAACCTTCACCTGACCCTGGCCTTCCTGGGGCAGGTACCTGACGAGCGCCTTCCCACCCTGCTGGCTTTGACTGACGCTTTTTCCTGTCCTTCCGGTACCATCACTCTCGATCGCGTCGGCTATTTTCAGCGCACCGCTATGCTGTGGCTGGGTAGCCAGGCCCCGACGCCTGACCTTCTTGGCCTCTATCAACGCCTGTGGCGAGCTCTTGCCGATGAAGGCCTATCAGCGCCTGAGCGAGACTTCCTGCCCCACGTCACCCTGTTGCGACATGCAGCGCCCCCTTCTCCCGGCATGCTGCCAAGTGTCTCCCTCAACTGGCACTATAATACGCTACAGCTCATCGAGTCCGTGACCACCGCCGAAGGCCCACGCTACACCAGCCTGGCGAGCTCATCTGGCGAATAGCCAGCGGCAGTCTCACCTGGAGAGGTGCATGCCACCCGGTAGCACAGGAACATGCGGCCATGAGGAGGAGTGAACATCGCACACATAAGCTCAGCGCTTTGGCAGAAAACCACCGGCCTTAAGCACCTGGGCATAGCCCTCGCGATAGCTCGGGTAGCGGAAGACATAGCCGGAGGCGAGCAGGCGGGCATTGTTGCAGCGCTTGCTGGCCCGGCGGCGCAGCGGTGACTGGATGACCTCGGTGGACTCGACCTTGAGCTTGGCGGCGAGCCAGGTCATCACCTCGTGCAGCGGTGCGGGTTCGCAGTCGCTTGCGAGATAAAGTGGCTCCACCGGCGTCTTGTCCAGCGCGAGATGGATCAGGTGCTCGAGCACACCGGCACAGTCATCGCGATGAATGCGGTTGGAATACATGGGGGGATTGGCGGCGGCAATGCGCCCCTCGTGGGCCTGGCGAATCAAGCGGTCGCGGCCCGGGCCGTAGATACCCGAGAAGCGCACCACCGTTCCCGGCAACTCATGCGCAATCAACGCCTCTTCGGCCTCTTGCATCAATTGCCCGGAGAAGCCACTGGGCGCGATGGGGCTGTCCTCGTCGACCTCCTCTCCCTCGCGTTGAGCATAAACGCTGGTGGACGACACGAAAAACACATGACGCGGCGGGGCCTTGCGGCCGGCAAACTCGGCGAGCACCGCCTTGAGGCCAGCCGGGTAAGCAGCGCGATAGGCATCTTCCTCGAAGCGGTCGGCGCTCAGCACATAGACCAGAACGTCGGCATCGGGCAGCTCGGCCACGGCGCCCTCGGCGTTGATGTCGAGGGACAGCGGCTCGATGCCGCTTGACTCGATCCTTGTGGCTTGACGGCGAACGCCCACCACCCGTTGGCCGGCCTCCAGGAGACGCTCGCCAAGGGCTGTGCCGATATCGCCACAGCCAATAATCAGTGTCGTTTTCTTCACCTTTTCCCCGCTCCTTGATAAAAAGTATCTATCAGAACCATCCTGTTCATTAACCGCGAGAGCGCCACCAGGCATCACCATGACTCTAACAGAACTCCGCTATATCGTAACCTTGGCGCAGGAGCGCCATTTCGGGCGCGCCGCCGAGCACTGCTTCGTGTCCCAGCCGACACTATCGGTGGCGGTCAAGAAGCTTGAGGAAGAGCTTGGGGTGGCCCTGTTCGAGCGCTCCAAGTCGACGGTGCAGGTCACACCTCTGGGCGAGCAGATCGTCGAGCAGGCCCAGCGCGTGCTCGAGCAGTCGAGCGTCATTCGCGAGCTGGCCAACGCCGGCAAGGACCAGCTGGCAAGCCCGCTGCGCATTGGCGCCATCTACACCATTGGCCCTTATCTGTTTCCCTACCTGATCCCGGAGCTGACCCGCAGCGCACCACAGATGTCGCTGTACATCGAAGAAGGCTTCACCGCGGACCTGCGACGCAAGCTGAGAAGCGGCGAACTCGACGCCATCATCGTCGCACTGCCCTTCACCGATACCGACGTACTGACCAAGCCGGTGTACGACGAGGAATTCGAGGTGCTGATGCCCGCCGATCACCCCTGGACCTCACGGGACAGCATCGCCAAGGAAGACCTGCTCCAGGAGCGGCTGCTGCTGCTTGGCGAAGGGCACTGCTTCCGCGACCAGATTCTCGAGGCCTGCCCGGCCATCAGCGCCAAGCTCAACAGCCCCAGCAATACCCTGACCGCCGAGGGCGGATCACTCGAGACCATCCGCCACATGGTGGCCTCGAAGCTTGGCATCACGGTGCTGCCTTCTTCGGCCATCGGCACCGGACACTATGAGGCCGGGGTACTCACCTCTCGCCCCTTTGCCAATGATGTGCCCTCGCGCACGGTGGCGATTGCCTGGCGCGCGAGCTTCCCGCGTCCCAAGGCCATCGATACCCTCACCGAGGCTATCCGGCGCTGCCGGACCCGTCAGCCCGCGACGATATGAGTGAGCTGACCCAGAACGTCAGTGCGCTCAAGGGCGTTGGCGAGGCCCTCGCGGGTAAGCTTGAGCGGCTAGGGATAGCGAGCATCGCCGACCTGCTCTTCCATCTGCCCCTGCGCTATCAGGACCGTACCCGGGTAACGCCGATCGGCACGCTGCGCGCCGGCCACGAGGCAGTGGTCCAGGGCGAGGTCGCGGCCTGTGACGTGGTCAAGGGCCGGCGACGCAGCCTGCTGGTGCGCCTCACTGACGGCTCCGGCATCTTGAGTCTGCGTTTTTTCCACTTCTCGCCGGCACAGCAGCAGCAATTCCAGCCCGGCACACGGGTGCACGCCTTCGGCGAGGCGCGCGCCGGTGCCACGGGCCTTGAGATCTATCACCCGGAATATCGCCTGATCAAGGCCGGCGAGGCGGTCGTCGACGAGCACCTGACGCCTCTATATCCCGCCACCGAGGGCCTCAACCAGGCGCGCCTGCGTGGCCTGATTGACCAGGCCATGAACCTGCTCAACGAGGCCCCCGAGGCACTACCCGACTGGATTCCTGCCAGTCTGCGAGAGCGCTTTCAGTTACCCGAGCTGCATCATGCCCTCCATTATCTGCACCATCCGCCTGCCGAGGCCGATCTGGATCAGCTGCGGGAGGGCACTCACCCCACCCAACGCCGCCTGGCGATGGAGGAGTTACTGGCCCATCAGCTCAGCCTGCGGGTAGTGCGCCAACGCATTCAGGCGGACAGTGCCCCCTCACTGCCCTCTGGCCGCAGCCTGCAGGCCCGCTTCGTCTCGAAGCTGCCGTTCTCGCTGACCGGCGCCCAGCGCCGAGTGCTTGATGAAATCGGCGCAGATCTCGAGCGCGCGGTGCCGATGCTGCGCCTGGTGCAGGGCGACGTGGGCTCCGGCAAGACGGTGGTGGCGGCGATGGCGGCACTCACCGCCATCGCCGGCGGCTGCCAGGTGGCCATGATGGCGCCCACCGAGCTGCTCGCCGAACAGCACTACCGCACCTTCCGTGACTGGCTGGAGCCGCTTGGCATCGAGGTGGCCTGGCTTGCCGGCAAGCTCAAGGGCAAGGCGCGGCTTGATACCAAGGCGGCACTGGCCGATGGGCGCGTGCAGCTGGTGGTCGGCACGCATGCACTCTTCCAGGCCGATGTGCACTTCAAGTGCCTGGGGCTTGCGATCATCGACGAGCAGCACCGCTTCGGGGTTCACCAGCGCCTGGCGCTGCGCGAGAAAGGCGAAGCCGCCGGCCTGACGCCCCATCAGCTGGTGATGACGGCGACCCCGATTCCCCGCACCCTGGCGATGAGTGCCTATGCCGATCTGGATGTCTCGGTGATCGACGAGCTACCGCCGGGACGTACGCCGGTGCAGACCGTCGCCGTCCCCGACGAGCGGCGCCCGGAAGTGGTCACACGCATCGAGCGCGCCTGTGCCGAGGGCCGCCAGGCCTATTGGGTCTGTACCCTGATCGAGGAATCCGAGGCACTGCAGTGCCAGGCCGCCGAAGCCACTCACGAGAGCCTGACCGAGGCATTGCCGGGTCTCGCCATCGGGCTGGTGCATGGGCGCATGAAGGCCGGCGAGAAGGCCGAGGTCATGGCGGCCTTCAAGTCCGGTGAGCTGGATCTCTTGATCGCCACCACGGTGATCGAGGTCGGGGTCGATGTGCCCAACGCCAGCCTGATGATCATCGAGAACCCGGAACGGCTCGGGCTCTCGCAGTTGCACCAGTTGCGCGGTCGGGTCGGGCGTGGCGCCACCGAAAGCTTCTGTGTGCTGCTGTATCACCCGCCCTTGTCGGCGCACTCACGGGAACGGCTGGGGGTGATGCGCGAGACCACCGACGGTTTTCGGATCGCCGAGAAGGATCTGGAACTGCGTGGTCCGGGCGAAGTGCTGGGCACCCGCCAGACGGGGCTTGCGGCAATGAAGATTGCCGATCTGGAACGCGACCGCGACCTGCTCGAACGGGTCGGGCCACTGGCGCGGGCGCTACTCGAGGAGTCTCCCGCCTCAAGCGCGCCCTTGATCCGGCGCTGGCTGGGGGAGGAAGCCGGGCGCTACGGCCAGGTCTAGGCGACAGCTGTCATCGCGTTGGGCTGATGGCCCAGCCAAGCGTTGACCGCTCAGATCTGGGGGCAAGGGTACGCAGGGTCGCCTGATTCCTACAGCCGAGAAAGTAAGCGCTGCAGCTTGGCCAGATCGCCACTGTCGCCGACCAGGCGCAGCTTGCCGTCTATCAGGCCCTCGCGGAAGGCACGAGACGTGGGCTTACGCAGTACCTTGACGGCAGTGGCTTTATCTTCGAAGCGAAGCTCGAGATCGAGATCCACCGGCAAGCCAGGCCCTGAGGTGATACGGGCAGGCGTCATCCGATAATGGCGGGCAATCGAGAGATCTTCGGTGCCGATCCCCCAATCCAGATGGCCAAGCTCGGCCAGGGCCTCGCGGAACGGCGCCTTGCGACGCCGGGCGCGCTTGAGCATCACGCTCAGAAGCCAGAGCATCAATCGAAGCGTCATGGGCATATCCCGGAAAGGAAATCATTCCACCGACCTTGGCACGGCCGGTGGAGCGCGTTATTCATCACGCGCCATTCGCGGTCACGCTGTTACTTGGTGACGGCGTCTTTCAGCGCCTTGCCGGGCTTGAAGGCCACGGTCTTGCTGGCGGGAATGGTCAGCGGCTGACCGGTCTGTGGGTTCTTGCCGGTGCGGGCGGCACGCTCACGAACGGTGAAGGAGCCAAAGCCGATCAAGGACACATCCTGTCCCTTGGCGACACTGCCGGTGATCTCGTCGAGAATCACGTTAAGCACCTGGCTTGCCTTGTCCTTGGACAGGTCGGCACGATCGGCGATCGCCGAGGCGAGTTCTGGTTTGCGCATGTATCCCTCCTGGTAGTGCGGTTCAAGGCGGCATCTGCCGCCTCTGACAATATGAGGCCGTCTCCTGGTGGAGTCGGTAATGGTCGAGCCCAAGCCGTTGGCTGGCAAGATGCCGAGGTGACATGAATCGCCATGGCGGCAACAACGACCTTAGATTAGCAATGCAGGGGCGGCTCGTGCCAGTTCGACTTTCCGACGCACGCAGGCGCCTGTCAACGCAAATCCAATCATACGTCCGTTTTCATCCTCCGCCAGGGCGCTCCAGTCGCGCCCCTCACCTTCGATACGCCAACGAGAGGGGCTCTGTCCAGGCGGCAGCGCGACCACCGGCAGCAACGGCGTCTTGACCAGGATCGGCCAGGGGCCATAGGTGACCGGCGTCGGGGTACCGGTAAGTGTGGCCGCCAGCGCCTTGGCACCGACCTGCAGGGGCTGCACGTACATGGCATTGACGCCATCGACGCAGGCCACATCGCCCAGCGCATGGATGCTCGGGGACGAGGTGGCCAGATAGCGGTCGGTAAGCACGCCCTCGGGCCCCACGGCCAGGCCGGCGGCCTCGGCGAGGCCCGTGCGCGGTATCAAGCCCGTCGCCACCAGCACCAGGTCGGCCTCGAGCGTCCGCTCATCGTCGAGGGTCAGCATCACCTGATCACCGGCGTCGCCAAGCGCCGCCAGCGTGTGGCCGGTCTCGAGCACGATGCCGGCCTCATGAAAGGCATCGCTCAAGGCATCGCCCAGAGTGTCGGGCAACAGCCGCGCAAGCGGGGTGGGCTCCGGGGCGATCAAGGTCACGCCATGGCCGCCGGCGACCAGATCATTGGCGTACTCACAGCCCACCAGGCCGCTGCCGATGATCCCTACACGCGCCGGACGGGCGAGCCGCTCGAGGGCAGCATGAAAGGCGCGGTAGTCATCGAGGTCATTGATCGAAAAGACGCGCCTGTCGAGTCCCGGCGGGATTGTGAAGGGCGCCACCGGGGCCGCTCCGGTGGCCAGCACCAGCTCGCTATAGGGCAGTGTCTCGGGACCCAGCGCCAGACGGCGCGCGATCGGGTCAATCGCCGTGACCCGCGTATGGGTGCGCACCACGGCATCGAGGCTATCGGCCAGCGCCAGCGCATCGCGGCTGGCCAGCCGCGCCGGCGGCAGCCCCTTGGCGAAGCCGGTGGACAGCATCGGCTTGGAATAGTCGTCGCCGCTGTCGGCGGTGATCAGCGTGATCGGCCGCGCGGCATCTCGGGCACGCACCTGACGAGCCAGCTGAATGCCAGCCATGCCGGTACCGAGAATGGTCAAGGGTGCAGTCATGGCGCTCCCGACAAGCAATAACGTGGACGCTGCATGATACACTATGCGCCCCGATATTGGCCTGGAGGCGCCCGGTGCGCGATCACCCGACATCTCCCCCTATGAGCACTAAATGGCGCCGTTGGCAGCCTGCTGCCGTGGCCAGGCCGGCCATGAGCCCCGGCTGGTGGCGCTGGGTCGCCAGCCGTGATTCGCTGACAACGCGGCTGATCGGTGCCGCCGATGGCCGTCCCTTTCGCGTGCAGTTGCTTGGCCAGCGCATCGGCTACCCCACACATGATGAAGCGCAGGCATTGGGGCTCAGGCCCCGACAGCTTGCCTGGCTGCGTGAGGTGGCACTGTGTATCGATGAGCGCCCCTGGGTGGTGGCGCGCTCGGTGGTGCCGCTTGCGAGTCTACCCGGCCAGCGCCTGGACCGGCTCGGCGAGCGCTCGCTTGGCCACTGGCTGTTCCGCCAGCCGAATCTCGAACGCGGCCCCATTGACGTCACCCGAGCCGCACCCGGCTTCCATGACGGCCGGAGCCCCTGGGGCCGGCGCTCGGTATTTCGCCACGGTCGCTTCACGATACTGGTACAGGAATTCTTCCTCGACACCATGGCCGATGACCTGGGCTTGGCACCGCGCTAGGATAAGACCCTCTCGCTCTGGAGGCTTTGATGGATCACGCAACCCGTCCCCGCGGCCTGGCCCGCCTGCCCGACTTCCTGGCACTGATGCGCCTCGATCGCCCGATCGGCACCTGGCTGCTGATGTGGCCGACCCTGTGGGCACTGTGGCTCGCCGCCGAGGGGGTGCCTTCGCGCCCCCTGCTGCTGATCTTCGTTACCGGGGTCTACCTGATGCGCGCCGCGGGCTGCGTGGTCAATGATTTCGCCGATCGTCATCTGGATGGTTACGTCAAACGCACCAAGACCCGTCCGCTGGCCACCGGGCGCATTGATGAACGCGAGGCCAAGGTACTGTTCGCACTTCTGGTCGCTGCCTCCTTCGTGCTGGTGTGCTTAACCAATGGCCTGACCGTGCTGCTGTCGGTGGCGGCGGTGGCCCTGGCCGCGGTCTATCCCTTCATGAAGCGCTATACGCACCTGCCTCAGGTCGTGCTGGGGGCGGCCTTCTCGATGGCCATTCCCATGGCCTTCTCGGCGGTGACCGGTGAGGTACCCCTGGAGGCCTGGCTGCTGTTTGCGGCCAACCTCTGCTGGACGGTGGCCTACGATACCGAATACGCCATGGTCGACCGGGATGACGACCTTGAGATCGGCATCAAGTCGACGGCCGTGCTCTTCGGCCGAGCCGACATCCTGATGATCGTGCTGCTACAGCTGGCGACACTCACGCTATTGGGCCTGGTCGGTGCCCGTCTCGCGTTGGGTGGCTTCTTCTGGCTGGGGCTTGTCGCCATGGCAGCGATCTTCGTCTATCAGTTCACCTTGATTCGTGACCGCGAACGCGAGCGCTGCTTCAAGGCCTTTCTCAACAACCACTGGGCGGGTCTTGTGATGTTTGCTGGCCTGGCGCTGTCACTGTGGCCGTCGCACTGACGCACTGGCGGAGCGCAGGTGTGGCTCGTCATGCCGGGCGCTCTGTCATGGCAATGTCATGTTAGCGTGGTGGAATCGTCATCATCTTGTCATTGTCATTGTTCCTGTGAGGCCAGCCAGATGAGCACCAAGACCGTTCTGATTGTCGATGACGAAGCGTCTATCCGTGAGATGATCGCCATTGCCCTGGAAATGGCCAACTATCAGGTCCTCGAGGCCGACAACGCCCAGACCGCCCATGCCATGGTGGTCGACCACAAGCCCGACCTGCTAGTGCTGGACTGGATGATGCCCGGCACCAGCGGCATCGAGCTGGCCCGGCGCCTGAAGCGCGAGGAGGCCACCGCCGAGCTGCCGATCATCCTGCTCACCGCCAAGGGCGAGGAAGACAACAAGATCCAGGGACTCGAGGCCGGGGCGGATGACTACATCACCAAGCCCTTCTCGCCCCGTGAGCTGGTGGCTCGCCTCAAGGCGGTGTTGCGCCGCGCTACCCCCCAGGGGGTCGAGCAGGCGATCGAGGTCGAGGGGTTGCTACTCGACCCGACCAGCCATCGCGTCAGCACCCACGGCGATCCGTTGGAGATTGGCCCCACCGAGTATCGTCTGCTGCAATTCTTCATGACGCATCAGGAGCGCGCCTACACCCGCAGCCAACTGCTCGATCAGGTATGGGGCGGCAACGTCTACGTCGAGGAACGCACCGTCGATGTGCACATCCGGCGCCTGCGCAAGGTCCTCGGCGAGGCGCACCAGCACCTCATCCAGACCGTGCGCGGCACGGGCTATCGCTTCTCTGCCAAGGGCTGAGCCAATGCAACTCTGGTCACTGGAACTCTGGCGCCTGAGCTGGCTGGCCGGCGTTCTGAGCCTCGCGGGCCTGGTTTTCGGTGCCCCCGGCGTGGGCCTGGCAGCAGGCCTCGGGGTCTACCTGGCGTTCCACCTTCGACAGCTGCACGCCCTGCATCGTTGGCTCGCCCAGTCGCGACAGAGCGAGCCGCCCGAGGCCAGCGGTATCTGGGGCGACATATTCGACCGCCTGCATAACCATCAGAAGGCTCAGGCCAAGACCCAGCAGCGCCTGCGCAACACCATCCAGCGCATCAAGGACTCCTCGGAGGCGATGAGCGACAGTGTGGTGATGCTGGATCGCCGCGGCGACCTGGAATGGTGGAACAGCGCCGCCGAATCCATGCTGGGCCTGAGAACCCGGCAAGACCGCGGCCAGCACATCACCAACCTGATCCGTGACCCACTGTTCGTTGAGTACTTCGACAAACGGGATTACCGGGAGCCGCTGACGCTTAACTCCCCGATCAATGATCGCCGCATGCTGCAATGTCAGTTGACACTCTATGGCGACGACGAACGCCTGCTAATGGTGCGTGATATCACCCGCCTGCACCGCCTGGAGCAGATGCGTCGCGACTTCGTGGCAAACGTCTCCCACGAGCTTCGTACGCCGCTGACGGTACTCAACGGCTACCTGGAGACCTATGCCGACCATGTCGAGTTGATGCCGCCTCGCCTGGCCAGAAGCCTTGGCCAGATGCAGGATCAGACCACCCGCATGCAGAATCTGGTCGATGACCTGCTGATGCTCTCGCGCCTGGAGATCGACCAGCCAAGCGCGCACAACGAGCCGGTGTCGTTGCCGCCAATGCTTGATGACATCCTGCGCGACACCGAGTCACTGTCCGCTGGCCGTCACCAGGTCCGTGTGGAGATCGAATCCAGCCAGTCGCTGCGCGGTGACCCCAAGGAGCTACGCAGCGCCATCTCCAACCTGGCCTTCAATGCCGTACGCTACAGTGGCGAGGGCTGTCATATCGTGCTGCGCTGGCGCGACCACCCTGCCGGTGCGGCCCTTGAAATCGAGGACGACGGTGAAGGCATCGACCCGGTACATATTCCGCGTCTCACCGAGCGCTTCTACCGGGTCGACAAGGGCCGCAGCACGGCCACCGGCGGCACCGGCCTGGGACTTGCCATCGTCAAGCATGTGCTACTGCGCCACGATGCTCGCCTGGAAATCTCGTCTTACCCCGAAAAAGGGGCGGTGTTTCGCTGCGTCTTTCCAAGCAAGCGCTTGATCAAGGATGACGGACTTTCGACATGACGCCGACACGCCGATCGGCGTGACCTAGGTGCGCCAGAAAGGGCCATTGCACTCCGGGACTAAACACCTAGGGGTAGGCAGGCTAATGGAGACTCAGCGGCGGGTCGCGACGGCCTCACCTGGCGCGCCCAGCTCGCGATAGTGGCGGTCCCACATCAATACCGAGCCTGCTACCGCACCGGGCAGCAGAAAGAGGTTGGCCAGCGGAATCCAGGTCAGTAGCGTGACCCAGCCGCCGAAGGTCAGGGTCGGCCACCAGCGTCGGCGTAGCCGACGGCGCATGTCGGCGAAGCTGACGGCGTTGTTGTCCATCGGGTAATCCAGATAGGTGATGGCCATCACCCAAGCCGAGAACGCCAGCCATAGCGGCGGCGCCAAAAGATTCACCACCGGCACCCAGCCCAGCACGAACAACAGCGCCATGCGCGGCAGGATATACCCCAGCTTGACAAGCTCGCGCCCCAACGCATCGATACCTGTACGCAAGAGACCGCGCTCGTCCTGCGGAGGCCGGCCTGTCTCGTGCGCCTCGACCTTGGCCGCCAGAAAGCCATAGAAGGGAGCGGCAATCAGGTGCGTGACCAGGGTGAAACTGAAGAATACCACCAGCACCAGTGTCACCACGAAGAGCGGCCATATCAGCCATTCGAGCCAAGCAAGCCAGCTCGGAACCATCGCCATCCAGCCATCAAGCCATCCACCGAAATGGCCGAGCACGAACCAAAGTCCGGCGACATAGACCACCAGATTGACCAGCATCGGCAGGAACACATAGCGTCTCAACCCCGGGCTAAATACTAGCCGGGTGCCTCGGGTCAGCGCCGTCAGGGCGTTGAGCATCCTCTCGCGACTCCTTTACTGAATGTTTCTCAACACAAATGACACCGCCGCACGAAGCGGCGGCGATGCGATGGCCTGAAACCGCCTTGGCGCCCTTATCAGCGAGGTGCCTTCAGCGCCTCTTCGTCCAGATCGTCCGGATTGACATGGCGGATATCCAGCCCCTTGACCAGATAAATGACGTACTCGGCCAGGTTGTTGGCATGGTCACCGATGCGCTCCAGGGCACGCAGCACCCACATCACGCTCAACACCGAGGTGATGGAGCGAGGATCTTCCATCATGAAGGTCATCAGTGAGCGCATCGCAGTGGTGTATTCGCTGTCGACGGCTGCGTCCTCGTGGACCACCTTGAGGGCCAGCTCGACGTCGAAGCGCGCGAAACTGGTCAGCGAATCACGCACCATATGACGCACTCGCTCACTGATATGGCGCACCTCGACGAATCCTTTCTTGCCATTACCGGATTCACTGAGCGACATTGCATTGCGAGCGATCTTGGTGGCCTCGTCGCCAATCCGCTCAAGATCGGACACCGCCCGCGTCACCGCCAGTACCAGGCGCAGGTCGGAGGCCGCCGGCTGGCGATGCGCCAGCACTCGCGTGCACTCCTCATCGATCTTGATCTGCATGTCGTTGACGGTACGATCCTGCTCGTTGACCTTCTGAGCCAGGGCCGAGTCGCCTTCGAGCAGGGCGTTGACGGCGTCCTGAACCTGCTTCTCGACCAGACCACCCATGGCCATCAAGTGATTCTTGAGGTCCTCCAGCTCATGATTGAACTGGCGGGAAATATGCTGGCTGTGGGTATCGCTGGTGATATCCATGAAGACACTCCTCTAGGGCGCGCGACATACCCTGCGCCCGGTTCATATGCTTGGGTCCGCGCGAACCGCGGTGGTGCTGTGTGCCCTGCCACTGGCGAATACGTCAGGGTCAAAGCGTGCCTTGGGATGGTGCAGCAAGCAGGTTGCAATCCGATGACGGCAGACACCTTCTCCGCGGCTGGTGAGGTCCAGGACCGACGGTTATGATGAGAGCATTAACCGCGCCCCGCGTGGACCACCTCTTGGCTTTATATTACTACACCTTCGACAACAACAAGCCCACTGGAAACGCCGCCATGACCGATCTCGATGACGTTCCCACGCCCCAGGGGCAGCTGACGCTGAAACTGCTCGCCACCCGCCAGGACACCAACCTCTATGGCGACATCCCCGGCGGCTGGCTGGTCGGCCACATGGACCAGGCCGCCGAACTGGCGGCGGGTCGCATCGCTCACGGACGCACCGCCACGGTGGCCATCGAGGCCATGGATTTCCTGTGTCCGGTGCGCGAGGGCTCGACGGTCAATATCTTCACCGGGCTCCGCGAGATCGGCCGCAGTTCAATCAAGATAGATGTCGAGGTCTGGATCCGTCCCCCTCACGAACGCAACCCCGATGAGCTGCAGAAGGTCACCGAAGCGCGCTTCGTGATGGTGGCGATGGACGATAACGGCCGCATCCGCGCCGTACCCGACGGCCACTGATCAGCCGCTCACCAGCTCGCGTGTCTTCAGGTAGGCGAACTCGCCGACGTCAGTGAACTGACGCACCAGCGCCTGGAAGGCACGATAGGACTCCAGGATCTGCCGGGAGTCTTCATCGGCCTCGGTCTGTTTCGCCAACACCTCCTGCGAGGAGTCATAGAGCGCCTGGATCACCTCGTCGGGGAACTGACGCAGCTTGACCCCATGTTCTTCGACCAGCGTCTTCAGGGCCTCGGCATTGCGCAGCGTGAACTCGTTGGTCATCGCCAGGTTGGCGGAGCGCGCCGCTTCCTCGACCACGACCTTGAGATCATCCGGCAGCGCCTGCCAGGCATCCAGGTTGACGGTGCCTTCAAGGATAGCGCTAGGCTCGTTCCAGGCCGAGGTGTAGTAGTAATCGGCGACCTGATGCAGGCCGAAGGCCAGGTCGTTGTAAGGCCCCACCCAGTCCGCGGCGTCCAGCACCCCGGTCTGCATCGAGGTGAAGATCTCGCTGCCCGGCATGTTGAGCGTGGTCACGCCGATGCCGTTCATGGCTTCACCGGCGAGCCCCGGCAGCCGCAGTTTCAGCCCCTGCATGTCCTCGAGCGAGTTGATCTCGCGCTTGAACCAGCCCGCCATCTGGGTGCCGGTGTTGCCCACCGCGAAGGGCTTGAGGTTGTGCTTGGCGTAAAGCGCATCCCACAGCGCCTGTCCATCGCCCTGGTACAACCAGGCATTGGTCTCTTGCGTGGTCATGCCGAAGGGCACGGCGGTGAACATCTGCGCCGCCGGCACCTTGCCACGCCAGTAGTAGGACGCCGAATGCCCCATCTGGGCGGTGCCCGACGAGACCGCATCGAAGACTTCCAGTGCCGGGACCAGTTCGCCAGCGCCATAGACCTCCACCCGCATGCGCCCGCCGGACAACTGCTCGATGCGTTTGGCAAAGTCGTTGGCACCGGTCCCCAGGGCAGGGAAATTCTTCGGCCATGAGGTGACCATCTTCCAGGTGATGGTTTCTTCGGCACGGGCGGTGGAAACGAAGGGCGCCGCGGCAATGCCGGCGGCGCCGGCGCCCAGGGCAGTAAGGAAATGACGGCGGTGAAGGGGGCGTGACATGAGGGGTCGGCTCCGGTTGGCGGATTATCGGTATCGTCGTGCTAGTGTCCGACCCAAAGTATGCTTGAGGCTTGATTTGGCGGGCAAGCTCGACGCTCGTCTACCCGGCATGGCAAGAACCAGGCACCATCACGGCGCCCTCGCTGTCAGTCCTGAATGACCACGCTGGCTCGAGAACCTATTTGCCCCATCAACGCATCACGATCGTCTTTAGCCAACAGACCGGTATAAAGCGTGGCCCGCTTAGACGTTCCCTCTTGATCATGATGGATAACGACCTTGCTTTCCCCTTTCTTCTTCACACTCTGAATCGACGAGTAAGAAATTTTCGTAGTCGGGGAAATGGGCGTTTTCCTTGCCTCCAGATACTCCTCGAAGACCCTGAATGGATGATGAAAATGGCTGAGCAAACCGAAACCAATGCCTGCCAATCCTAATACAGCGAAAAGAATACGTATCTCGTGAGAGAGACCCGACATCACCATTGAAAATACGATGAGTACACAGCCTCCGAAAAGCTGTGCATATCTCTCGACGGGCTTTGCTTTAAAAGCACATATCAGTGACATAGTATTGCTATCCTTAGCCATTTTCAGCATTAAAAGTACTTGGACGGCATCGACAACATCGAGTCGAAACAATCAAGCGAAGCTAGTACTTACTTTTTGCGCCATCACAGATAGAGCGCGTTGATCTTGCCCTGCTGGGCTTCGACATAACGCTCATAGGTGGCGTCGTCCATATCACGCCAGAAGCGCGGATCGCGACCGCTGTGTTCGTCATGCTCGCGGGTGGTGGGGTCGGCCGGCCGGTCCTGCTCCAGCATGGGGAAGTCCGGCAGCGGCTGGGAAACGTCCATATAGCGCTGCAGCATGTCCCAGTTGGCACGCTGCTCGAGATGGCTCTGGGTAGCACCGAACATCCCCACCAGGCGCACCTGCACTTCGTCGAGATGGTGCACCAGGCTCAGAGAGTACTGGGGCGAGCCCTGAGGGTCCGGGGTACTCAGCAGGTAGCAATCGAACTCGTAAAAGGGCCGCACATCCGCGACCTGCCAAGCAGTGCGCTTCTTGCTGGGATCGGTGAAGACGGTCACTAGGCCAGTTCGGCGATTTAGCTCCCACATGGGGCCTGGCTGCATACCGGCGGCGAAGTTGGGGGCAAGGCGCTGAACTAGCGAAGCCCCCCCACAAAACAAAAAAAACTAAAAAAAACAGGATGGGGAAAAACAAATCAAAAAATTTGAAAAAATTACTTACCCAACTCCCATATCTAGCATTGTTAGCATCGATGGAAGCGAAAACAATAGAACCAACAAAGAACAATGGCACAACCCAAAAAATCCCCACTATCCCAAAGGCTCTGGCCATACCAAAGATAAAAGCCCGCTTGGTATGACTGGTAAAGCGGATGCATTCCTCGTCCCAGCGCAGTGGCTGATCAACCCGATATTCAGGATCCTTGAGTTTGGCTACGGTCGGATCAGCCTCGTATTCACGCAGCTTTTGCGGGCTATTGTGCTGCCACTCGTGCATCGGGCTGATATCGATGCTGGGATTGCGATGCGCTAGGCGCTCGCCGCCGGCGGCGAAGGTGCGAAACTTGCGGGAGTGCTGGCACTCGCCTTCGAGGCGCCGCCGAAGGCGATCCGGGATATAGGCGTCTTCGGCATAGGCCTCCTCTGGCACCGCTATCGCTTCCTTAAGCACCATCACAGATAGAGGGCATTGATCTTGCCCTGCTGGGCCTCGACGTAACGCTCATAGGTGGCGTCGTCCATGTCACGCCAGAAGCGCGGGTCGCGACCAGCTTCACGGTCATGCTCGCGGGTGGTGGGGTCGGCCGGCCGGTCCTGCTCCAACATGGGGAAATCCGGCAGCGGCTGGGATACGTCCATATAGCGCTGAAGCATGTCCCAGTTGGCACGCTGCTCGAGGTGGCTCTGGGTGGCACCGAACATCCCCACCAAGCGCACCTGCACCTCGTCGAGATGGTGCACCAGACTCAGAGAGTACTGGGGCGAGCCCTGCGGGTCCGGGGTGCTAAGCAGGTGGCAATCGAACTCGTAAAAGGGCCGCACATCCGCGACCTGCCAGGCAGTGCGCTTCTTGCTCGGATCGGTGAAAACGGTCACCAGGCCGGTGCGGCGATTCAGTTCCCACATGGGACCAGGCTGCATACCAGCGGCAAAGTTGGGAAAAAAGCGCTGCATACCTTCCCCCGCCCCCCAAATGCAAGCACTAACTGATAACAAAACAAAAGGAACTATCCAGCCGGGAAAATCCAAGAAATTCGAGAAAAAACTTCCATACCTAGCTTCATTTGCATACATGACCGACATGGCGATAGTGGCAATGAACGCAACTAATGTACACGCGCCTCCCCCCACCAACCCTAAAACTCTCATCATCCCAAATATAAAGGCTCGCTTGTTATGACTAGTAAAGCGAATACACTCATCGTCCCAACGCAACGGCTGATCGACCCGGTATTCAGGATCCTTGAGTTTGGCTACGGTCGGGTCGGCCTCGTATTCACGCAGCTTTTGCGGGCTATTGTGCTGCCACTCGTGCATCGGACTGATATCGATGCTGGGGTCGCGATGCGCCAGGCGCTCGCCTCCAGCAGCGAAAGCGCGAAACTTGCGCGAGTGTCGGCATTCGCCTTCGGGACGCCGCCGAAGCCGATCCGGGGTATAGGCGTCTTCGGCATAGTACTGGGGCGTTTCAGCCATCTTCAGCTTGGTCCTTGTCGTTCGTCTCATCAGCCCAGTAAGGCAGGCCGACCTCGGTAAAGTCAGGCATGTTACGTGCTCCGGCCGGGATATCGCTTGGGTCAGTCAACGGCGACGGCGCCGGCAATACCCTTGGCAGATAAGGCACGCCACGCGACCACTGCACTCTGACTGCCCAAGCATGGCGGGTTCGCGTCTTGTCTCGTCCGGTGCCGCGGACCTCGTCGGCCGGGGTGTGCACGTAATACTCGACGCCATGGGCGGTGTCCCGCTGAAACAGGGGCTCGCTACCCCGGGCGGCGGGCCGCATGTCGCCCGACAACCAGCCAAGCTGCACCCCCTTCGAAATCAGAGGCTCATCAACCGCCTGTTGTGTGCGGAGGTGCGCCTGGATCTCCCAGCCGGCCGCGAGGCCTGGCAGGTTACTCTCGATCTTGATACGGGTATTGGCCGAGGGAGATCGCGCGTCACTCAAAGTGGCAAGGCCGGAAGGACCTTCGCCGAGAAGACGATCAATGGTCGAAGCTGGCCCCGGCGTCGCTTCGGGCACCAGGCCGATACCTGGCGGAGTGCGCTCGACCAGGGGCTCGACGGACATGGGCGCAATCCGCTCAATGCGTATACGGATACCGGCGAACAGGCTGACCAGCCGATCGTAGGCCTCGACTGGCTCCTGCAGCCAGGGAGCACGATGCCCATGGGTACCGAAGGGCCCCATGCGCAGCCACTCCTCAATCTCGGCGTCCGATAGCCACATGGCGACCAATGCCCCGGCGATCGACAGGCCGAGGGCGATCCAGCCTACCGGCCCAAGACCTAGCCATAGTGCGCTGGTACTGACCAGGCCGGACCCTGCCACCACGAGGGTACCAGCGGCCGCCACTCCCAAAGCGGCGCCCGCCCCCCAGTTACCGTTACGTATGCTGGTTATGGCATCCCATGCAAACAGCGCGGCGGTCAAGGCACCGGCCGCCGCACCGAAGATTGTGATCGCGGTGGCATAGGCTGGCAGACGTGCCGCCAGACTGGGGAACACCTTCCCGATCACTTCTCCCCAAGGGACTTTGCGACTAATGGCCTTGGCGCGAAGCCGAGTCAACTGACGATGACGCTCTCCAAAGAACTCCAAAGCCTTTGTGGAAGCAACAGCTAGGTCAATAGAAGCGCTGACCACTCCTGCTCCAGCTCTTGCTGACCAGTTGCCTTGTACTCCTGCCCACTCCTGTCTGAGATTAAAGAACTCAATCACAGTAATGATATAGGGCAGGCGCACCGCATCCGCGCTGCGCGACAGGCTATATTGGCGTCGAGCACGCCTGCTTACCGCTGCGGCCTTGGAGTCGGGATCCACCACCAGCACCTCGAGAGCCTGATCGCCTGCGGCATGGGTCAGGTTGTCGGCGACCTCATGGGTGAGTTTTCGGCCCGTTGCATCGCGCACCGCGCTCCTCATACGGTCCGAGGCTCGGCTCAAGTCGCTCTGCAGGTTCTGACGGTCAGCTGGCGTCAGACCATTGACCAGCCCGTCTGTGGGGTCGGCCACGCCAAGCACGACTTTGCCGATCGCCTGGCTGGGCGGCATGCTCTGCAGGCCACTCAGCATATCCGGCAAGCCGGCCCGCGCGAGTCTCGCCACGGAGGGGAAAATCGTGGCGACCGTTACCTCCGAGGCGGCATCCTTTAGCATCAGCATGGCGTGCTCGGCCATCTTGCCGAGCACGTGGCTGACCGCATTCGACCAGCGTTTCAGCTCGGGCACCAGGGACACCCCGCCCCCCTCGACCAGGCCGGCCAGAAGCGCCGTATCCAGGAGTTGGATATCGTCTTCTTCCGGTGGCTGCAGGTCACCCAGGGCCGCCAACGCCCTGAGACGCACACTCCCATCGCCAGGGTTGATCTCTTCCTCGGGCAGCTCGAGCGGGCCATCCAGCGGTGAGTCCTCATCGCTCGGAAACAGCATGGCATGCAGGGTATAGCCGCTGCCGTCCTCGAGCACATTGACGAGATAGCGCTGCGGTCGGTTCAACGACTGTGGTGGCTCGTCGTAAAGGCCATCGGCGTGCGCCGACGACTCGCGCAGCCCTTGGAGTAAGTCTACCGCCAGGGCATAGGCCCCCAGATAGTCATGGCCTTCCAGGCTCAGCAGGTCGGCCAGAACCGCATGGCCCTCCTGACTGAGCAGGTGGCCATAGAGGGCGCTTTGGTAGGTGTCAAACTGGTGGCGAGCGAGTTCGCGCTGTGCGTTACGCAGGATTCGGCTGAGCTCGCCGGTGTCGCTCAGATCGGCTTCATCAACGAAGCGACGCAGCTCGTTCTCCTTCCCCTCGGCATCGTGGCGGCGCAGGATCGTGCGATTGACCAAGGCGGCGCATTCATAGAACTTGTCTTTCGCGGCCAGCGTGGGCAACTGCTGCAGGTAGGCCAGGCTGGCCTGGCAGCCATTCGAGACATGGCGCATGGCGAATAGCGTATCCTCGACGGCCAGGCCCGGTATATGGCGCTGGCGGGCATCAGCCAGGCAATCGTCGGCCTGCCCCAGGTCTTGCTGCCAAAGCGTGTCGGGCGGCTCAGCAGAGTCTTCCGCACCGGATGCCATGCGCTCCGTCAGCACCTGGAGCCGTGGGATAGCCTGAAGATAGGCCGGCGAGCGCGTCTCGCCTTGTTTCTTACCACCCTGTTGGCCCGCCTCGGCGGCTTCTCTTGCCTGAACACCACCGGCATCGAAGGCTTCCAGCTCTTGGGTGAACGTGTCATGCAAGCCGCTAAGTGCATCACCTGCCAGGTCCTGCGTTACCGCCTTCGGCTCGGCCAACTGGAGCTCGACCAGCGGGTCGCGCAAACGCTGAGGTGGGGCTTCCTCGAGCTCATAGAGCCGCCCCGACAGGGCATAGTCCTCGGCATTGCCAAGTTTGATCGAATGAGCGCGACGCCCCTGCTCCATGGAATCTGCTTCTAGGAAACCAAGCCGCGCGGCTGACCACTGCACCTCCGAAAAAGCGATCCTCAGCTCGCTATCGACATAGCGGTCATCCTGCTTCCAAGGCAGCCAGATCTCCTCGAGCATGACGCCAACGGCAGAGCGACGGCCAGCCCGGTAGCTACCCTCCTCGTCTCGATGAGCGGCAAGATCGATATCCCGAAACTCCAGTCGCCCCGACTCCTGATTAGCCGTCACTTCGATCTCGCGCCAGAGCGTGTCCCTATAAAAGACATACAGGTAACCGGCACGCAGTGGCAGTGCTTCGCGCTCGCGCGAATCGAGAGACTCCCACAGCGCCATCGGCAGCACAGGCTGAATGATATTGTGCTGGAGACGCTCCTGTCGCGGCGTCTTATACAACCATTCGAGGAGTGGCAAGCGAATCGGCTCGCCACTCTCGCTGGCTATATGTAGCTGGGTGTCGACCCGAGCATATCCCTGCCAGTTCCACTGGTGCAGTACGCTCACGGGATCCTGGAGCTTTTCGGTATCGGCGCTACCGAAGGCCTCAAGCGGCTCGCCATCGTGCTGATCCACGATCACGATCTCGTGCCCATCCGGGTGATCCTTGCCCATCACCTGTATGAACAGCTTTTCGTCCTCGCAGGCCGGATTACCAAGCTTGCCTTTGCTCATGCCAACACCTTCCCTGTGTTAGTGTCATGCGCTGCGTGATAGATGTGATGGCGAAGCGCAGAAAGCCGCTCCTCCACCGGAAGCGTCATCATGTTGTCGGGCAAGCCAATGCGATGGTGGACGAAGCGCAGCGCCAGAAAACTCGGCCACTCTGATGCGGGAATCGATAGCTGCTCGGCTTCCTCAAACGCCGCGATGAAACGCGCGGCGTGTTCCGCCGACCTGGCATCGAGCCCTGCTTTAGCTTCCAGCTCCGCCCAAAGCGGGTAGCCGGCTACGAAGGTTTCCAGCGCGTTCTCTTCCTCACGCGTCAACGTGAGGGGCTCTTGGGCGACGGCATTCGCAGTATCTTCATCGGGCTGCAAGCAGGCATGCCACACCGCACCCGTCTCAGCTCGCTGCGCGAAGGTGCCTCCATGCCAGCAGATTCCCCTCAAGGGACCGAGCCAGCGCGACGAATAGGCTCCGGCATTCATCAAAACGGCCATGATCCAGGGATCATAGAATCTCAGCAGTGCCCGCCTCTTCCCGTAGAAGGTGACCTCCAGCAGCTTGCGCAGATGCGCCATCACTGCCTCTAGCGGGGATTCAGTCACGGCCAGAATCCCTCGTAACGGCGGCTCACCTTGTCCATCGACAAAGGCTTGCCAGAGGGGACCCGACGGCGAGACGCGAACTACCAGCGGACTTTTTTCCTGCCACTCGGCATAGCGAGTACCGTGAAAGAGATAGTGAAAGTCAGGAGCTTCCTCGCGCTCGTAGAGCCGACGCAGGGTTCGCGCCTCCTGCTCGATGATCAACCAAGTGGTCACCCGCTCCTCGCTAGGCAGCAGATCCACGAGACTGTCGGCATTGCCAAGTTCGATCATCCGACCTTGCCCCTCGCTTCGCAGGGACACTCGTCACCCAGAGGGCAAGGACCTCCGCTAGCCGGCTTCTGACATGGCTCCACCAGCGGCGCGTGGGCCACCATGGCCTGATCGAGCCGATGTCCAAAGATGGGCCCCAGCGTCACATCCTCACTCACTTCAGGCTCGGCATGCCCCGGCCGCAGCGGTGCCTGGGCGGTCTGCCCGGTGCCGCTGCCTGGGCTGCCGCCGGCGTTCACCTTGACGCTGGGGCCGCTGATGGTGATGCCGCTGCCGTCGACCTTGAGGAAGCTGCCGCCGGCCTTGAGGGTCAGCTCGCTGCCGGCTTCCATGACTACCTTCTGGCCGGCCTTGATATGCAACTCGCGGCCGCTCTCGGTGAGCCAGGCCTGGCCGGCGCTCAAGTGCAGGCTGCCATCGATGGTCAGGTGCTGGGCGCCGTCGCTCTTCTCGCGGCGCTCGCCGTGGATGCTGTGATGGTCGTCGCGGTCGATCTCGGCGATGCGGTCGCGCTTGATCTTGAGGTCGCTGTCGCGGCGGATCTCCTCGGTGCGGTCGTTCTCGGTGAGCAGTTCCAGGTCCTTCTGGGCATGCAGCCAGATCTGCTCCTGGTCGTGCTGGTCCTCGAAGCGCAGCTCGTTGAAGCCCTCGCCCTGGTGGGTCTGGGTGCGCAGCACGGTGCGGGTCTTGTGCTCCGGTAGCGGGTACGGCGGGGTGTTCACCGCGTGGTAGGTGCGCCCGGTAATCAGCGGCTGGTCGGGGTCACCTTCCAGGAAGGAGACGATCACCTCGTGGCCGATCCTCGGGATCGCCATCATGCCGTAGCCGCCGCCGGCCCAGTCCTGGCTGACCCGTAGCCAGGCGCTGGCGGTTTCATTAGGTTCGGCGTAGCGGTCCCAGGGAAACTGGCAGCGCACGCGGCCATGCTCGTCGCAGTGGATCTCTTCGCCCTCGGGGCCGACCACGAAGGCCACCTGGGGGCCGTCGACCCGCTGCTTGGGCTGGGGCGGGGGGCGCCAGGCGGCGTCGTCCGGGGTCAGCGTCAGGGTGTTGTGATAGCGGGTCATGGCTTCCGAGCCTGCCCGATCCCGCAGGCCATCACGATCACTGGCCGTAATGCCCACCGCATCTTCTTCCAGCGCCTGGGGCTGCTCGCCCTGGTGGATCACCTTGATGACCTGCCAGCCGCGATTGAACTCGCCGACATCGTGGTCGGCCAGGGTAAAGCGCGCGCCCGGGGAAAGTTCCGGCAGGTCGCTCTCGCCCTCGAGGGTCAGGGCGTCGTGGCGCAGGTGCTCGAGGCGGTGGCGGGTGAAGGCCTGGCCCGAGGCGTCAGCCTTGTAGCGGCCCGGGTAATCGTAGTGCTCGTAGTCCGCTCGTTGCGAGTGGGCTTCCAGCCCCGGTGCCTCTCGCTCGTGTAACTGACCGTAGGCAGGCTGTTTAAAGCTGTAGTCCTTGAGCTGGGCGCGGGCCGGGCGTACCCGGGCGGTCTGGGTCAGCCGTCGCAGATGGCGCCTAGGCGCGCTGCCACCGGCGCGGTGATGATAGCTGCGCTCGCCGAGCCCGGTGAGCACCTGAGGATCGTCGGCAAACACCAGGCGGTGGGCGCCGAGGTCGTCATCCTCGCCACTCGGTTCCAGATGCTGATGGAAATAGAAGAGCCCTTCCTCGGCGGCCAGGCGCTCGATGAACTCGAGATCGGTCTCGCGGTACTGCACGCAGTACTCGCGCTCTTCGGGCTCGCGGGTCACCGCGAAGGCCACATCGGTGAGGCCGCGTTCCTCGCACAGGGTGTTGATGATGGTCAGCGGCGAGACGCGCTGAAAGATGCGCGAATTCTGGCGCAAAGAGAGCCGCCACAGCGAGGGGCGGATGATCACCTCGTAGTGGCTGCGACGATGGCCGCGGTCGCCGCGCCCGAACTCACTGATGATGCCGTGAACGCGGCGCTGGGCCACGCCTTCCTGCCACACGGTGAGACTCGCCGGGCGGTCGAGCAGCGTCTCCGGCGAGAGATCGGCGGCGCGACTGGCGAAGCGCACGCGCAGATGGAAGGGGGCCGAGAGCGCCTCTTCATGGCTGAAGTCGATCACCGAAAGCTCGGCCTGGCCTGGGCCACGAGGGAGACCGGCAAGGCTCAGGGTGAACTGGAGTCCCTTGGGCTGACGCATGGCATCCCTCCTGGAGGCCGTGTCCGTTACGCGAACCGCCAGCGCGAGTGGCTGGCGGCAGCAGTAGGTTACGCGTGTAATTCACCATGACAAGGCATTGGCGGCATGTGTAAGTGATCGCTGACAACATCTATTGGCAAGCGCTTACACATGACGCCGCCAGGGCACAGGCCCTGGCGGCGAAAGACGGTGCCCGCCGGGCGCGAGCATTGGATGGCACCGTCGGTGCGCGAAGCCTTAGGCAATGCCTGAAAAGTACTGCGCTCGTCCATACGGCGTTAAAAATCGGCTCGGGCGCGAGTCCGATCAAGATGCTCATTTACACCCCGTAAACTGGTACGCCAGCCCGGTCCGCTCTTTCGCCGATTTTTGCCTTGTCTGGCCTTCGCTCGTCGACTTTTCAGACAAAGCCTTTAGGCCTCGACCGGGGCGCGCCAGTCGTCAGAACCGGAGGTACCGGCCACGGTGTGCTCCCAATCGATCTTGCGGTACGCCAGGGAGACATCCATCAGCTGAGTGAACTCGGACTTGTTGATGTCCTGGGCGTGGGGCATGCGCAGGTTGATATCGACGATGGTGGCGTCGGTCAGGGTGGTGGTGAAGAAGTGCTCCTGCTTGCCCTCGACGGAGGTGCGGTACCACTTCAGCTCGACGTTGGGCAGCATCTCGCCGGACGCCAGGGCGTTGTACATCAGCGGCACGGCCTTGTTCAGGGCCACGGTGAAGATGAACGGCTTGTGGGCACGCTGGCCGGAGGGCTGGCCGGACTGCGGGTCAGTCGGCACCGTCACAATGTGCTTGAATTCCTGTACCAGCATCTGGTCTTCGTGGCCTTCGACATAGATGTTGCCGACGGACTCGGGGGTGAAGGCACCCGCGGTGATGTTGCCCTGGGTCTGGCCTTCGATGCTGATATAACACGGTGTAGGCATGTGTCTGCTCCTTGACGTTGAGTGGCGATGTCCGGTGGACACCCACCCTTGTAGCAAGCCAAATGCCAAGCGCGGTAAATATATTAAAAATCAGACAGTTAGCTAAACTCGCCCTCTCTACTCTATTGCCTGTGTGAGCAAGATCTTGCCTGAATCGAGCAAGAAGTTGCCCAGCGGGCAAGATCTTGCCCGCTGGGGCGATGACGAATCGGTCGTTACAGCGGCGTGAGCTTGGCGAAGCCCAGCACCAGCCACTTGTCGCCCTCGCCCTCGAAGCTGACCTGCACTCGGGCCCGCTCGCCCGTGCCCTCGGCGTTGAGGATCACCCCTTCGCCGAACACCGGATGGCTGACCCGCTGCCCAAGCGACAGCGAAGGCAGGTCATCGCCGCCGTTGACCGAGGTCTGGGCCGGGGCGTGGCCGGCGGTGACCGGACGCGAGATCTGGCCGCGCAGGCGTACCTCTTCGAGATACTCCGCCGGAATCTCGCGCAGGAAGCGTGAGGGCCGCTGGAAGGTCTCCTTGCCATGCAGGCGACGAAGCTCGGCGTGGGTCAGGTAGAGCTTCTGCATCGCCCGCGTCAGGCCCACATAGCACAGCCGACGTTCCTCCTCGAGGCGACCAGGCTCCTCCATCGACATCTTGTGCGGGAACAGGCCCTCCTCGACGCCGGCGATAAACACCACCGGGAACTCCAGACCCTTGGCCGAGTGCAGGGTCATCAACTGCACGCAATCCTCGAAGTCGTCGGCCTCGTGATCACCGGCATTGAGTGCGGCCTCGGCCAGGAACGGCTCCATGGCCGCGGCTCCCTCGCCGACCTCCTGGCCGTTCAGCGTCTCTCCCTGGGTGAAGGCACGGGCGGCGTTGACCAGCTCGTCGAGGTTCTCGACCCGGGCCTGGCCCTTCTCGCCCTTCTCGCTGCGGTGATGCTCGACCAGACCCGACGCTTGAGTCACATGGGTGATGATCTCGTGCAGCGCCATGCCGGCGGTGTCGTTGTCGAAGCGCTCGATCAACTCCGCGAAGGTGCGCACCGCATTGCCCGCACGGCCCTTGAGGGTGGCATCGGCGAGACAGTCATGCAGTGCCTGCCACAACGAGACATCGCTGATCCGCGCCCGCTCGCGCAGAATTTCCACGGTGCGGGTACCAATGCCCCGGGCCGGCACATTGATCACCCGCTCGAGCGACGCATCGTCCTCCCGGTTCAGCAGCAGGCGCAGGTAGGCCAGGGCGTTCTTGATCTCCAGGCGCTCATAGAAGCGCTGACCGCCGTAGATACGGTACGGCATGCCCTGACGGATCAGGGTCTCCTCGAGCACCCGCGACTGCGCATTGGAGCGATAGAGAATGGCGACCTCGCGTCGCGCGAAACCTTCCTTTACCTGTGAGGCGATGGTATCGACGATATAGCGCGCCTCATCCAGGTCGTTGAAGCCTGCATAGAGCGAGATCGGTGCGCCGCGCTCGCCGTCGGTCCACAGCTCCTTGCCCATGCGCCCGGTATTCTGGCTGATCAGGGCGTTGGCGGCCTCCAGGATGGCGCTGGTCGAGCGATAGTTCTGTTCCAGACGCACCGTCTTGGTGTCCGTGAACTCCTGCTCGAAGCGGCGGATGTTCTCGACCCGGGCACCGCGCCAGCCATAGATCGACTGATCATCGTCGCCGACCACGGTGATGCCGGCCTGCTCACCGGTCAGCAGCTTCAACCAGGCGTACTGCAGGGTGTTGGTGTCCTGGAACTCGTCGACCAGCACATGAGCGAAGCGCTCCCGGTAGTGGGCGAGCAGCGCCGGGTTGTCGCGCAAGAGCTCAAGGCTTCGCAGCAACAACTCGCCGAAATCGACCAGGCCGCCGCGCTCGCAGGTCAGCTGATAGCGCTCATAGAGATCGACCATCTGGCCGAGATAGGCATCGCCGTGGGTCTGCACCTGATGCGGACGCAGGCCCTCTTCCTTGCAGCCAGAGATGAAGTACTGCACCTGACGCGGCGGAAAGCGCTCGTCGTCGATGTGGTGATCCTTGAGCAGGCGCTTGACCAGACGCAGCTGATCGTCGCTATCGAGGATCTGGAAGTGTTGCGGCAGCCGTGCGTCCTGCCAGTGGGTGCGCAGCAGGCGATGAGCGATGGAGTGGAAGGTGCCGACCCAGACATTGCGCAGCGACTGACCAAGCAGCGCCTCGAGGCGCGTGCGCATCTCGCGCGCCGCCTTGTTGGTGAAGGTCACGGCGAGGATGGCATAGGGCGACAGGCCCTCGGTGCGCATCAGCCAGGCGATGCGATGCACCAGCACCCGGGTCTTGCCCGAGCCAGCGCCCGCCAGCACCAGCATGTTGCCCTGGGGCGCGCTGACGGCCTCGCGCTGGGCCGCGTTGAGGTGATCGAGAATCGCCGTGACGTCATCCATAGCGGGGCACTTCGGGTCGAAAAATGGACGCCTAGTCTAGCATAGACAGGTCCAACGGCGGACTCGGTAGCGCCGCCGCCAAGCCGTCACCAGACGACATCCTCGGTCCGGCTCCTGGCACGACCTGAAAGGCGCTATTCACGGGACTGATCGAATGCGCCACCCAGGGCTAGGGCGTCAACCCATCGTCCGTGTCCTGGTCGGGGTGATCGTCGGGGAAACGCAACGGATTGAGGCTCTTCTTCACCGCCTTGAGCTTCTCGGCAAGCTTGGGTCCGCGAGTCTTGGCCACACCGACCGCCAACACGTCGATCAACACCAGGTGGGCAATGCGCGAGCTCATCGGTGTATAGATCTCGGTGTCCTCCTGGACATCGATGTAAAGCGGCAGGCTGACCTCATCAGCCAGCGGTGAATGGCTGGGACACAGGCCGATCACGGTAGCGCCCGCCTCACGAGCCCGCCTGACGCTTGCGACCAGCGCCCGGGTGCGCCCGGTCTGAGAGATCGCCACCACCACATCGCCCTTGTTGAGGGTCGCCGCGGACATATTCTGCATATGCGGGTCGGTATACGCCGCGGTGGAGATCTGCAGGCGGAAGAACTTGTGCTGGGCATCCGCGGCCACCGCGCCGGAGGCACCGAAGCCGTAAAACTCGACGCGGTTGGCCATGGCTAGTGCATTGATCGCCTGATTCAGCCCCTCGTTATCCAGCCGGTCGCGTACCGACAGCAGGGTGCCGACAGTGGAGTCGAAGATACTGTGGGAAAACTCGGCGACGGTATCGCTATCATTCATCGAGAACTGGGCGAACTGGCTGCCCGAGGCCAGCATCTGCGCCAGCTTGAGCTTGAAATCCTGGAAGCCGTTGCAGCCCAGTGCCCGGCAGAAGCGCACTACCGTCGGCTCGCTGACCTTGGCCTCGGTCGCCAGGTCGACGATGCGCATGTGGATGACTTCTTCTGGATTGCGCAGCACGAAGCGCGCCACCTTCTGCTCGGAGCGGCGAAAGTGCTCCATGCGATTTCTCAATTCATCGAACAGGGCACGGCTCACGGAAAGCTCCTTGGCAGAGGACATTCGGGGTCTGGATAAAGGAAGCGGCATAACCCGCTGTGGATATATCAGCGATTCTCAGCGATTACGCCAGTAAGGCAACGTTCATAGTATGCCCCAGCCTGGGGGGAGGATGTCACGCCAGCCTGCGCGTCGCTTTAGCGTTGAACGTCATCATCCTGTCACGTGGGTTATAGTAAACAAGGAGGTGCCGGTCGTAAGGCAGCACTCAAGGGCGGCCGGCACAGTCATCGCCCGTCAGGAGAGTCGATCATGCGTAATGTCGAACAGGTATCCTCCGTCAAAAGCGAACTCCTCGATATTTTCATGAGCATGGAAGTCGCCGAGCATCAGCAGCGTCAAAAATCCGCTGCTATCCGCAACCTGCGTGCCCGTCGAGGTATCGAGTTGCACAACGAATTCAAGCAATTGGAGCAGGAGCTTGCTGAGCTGGATGCCGACGACGACCTGATCCAGTAGCCCCTTGACACACCCTCCTCCCTAACGCCACGAGCCCCGGCAATACCGGGGCTCGCAGGATGACTAGAGGAGACGAAAGGACCGGCAATCCATGCCGATCCCGGCCGCCATGGCCCTCACTCTTCGCCTGATAGCATCCAGGCGCCGCATCATCTCACCTATCTGACAGTTCATCACGCCAGGAATAAGCGGGGGCGAAACCGACCAGGCGGCGGGCCTTTGCGATGCTGTAGAAGGTCTCGAATTCGCCCATCTCGCGCCTGACTGGCACGTCTTCATAGAAACGTTCGCGCACCTGAGCGTTGGTCAGCCCCACCGAGAGATCATCGTTGGCAACGTTGAACACCTCGTACCCCAGGCCATCCGTTTTCAAACAGCAATTGATCATCTGCCCCAGATCACGCGCATCGATGTAGGCAAAGATGTTGCGCCGACGCAGTGCGGGGTTCTCCAGGTAGGCAGGAAAATGCTGGCGGTACTCGTGCGGCTCTATGACGTTATTGATACGCAGCCCATAGATGTCGATGCCCGAACGCTCATGGAAAGAGCGCGCCGTGACTTCGTTGACCACCTTGCTCATGGCGTAGCTGTCCTGAGGCACCGTGGGATGATCTTCATCGATGGGCAGGTAGTCGGGCGTCTTCTCACCATCGGCAAAGCAAATGCCATAGGTCGTTTCGCTTGAGGCGAAGATGACCTTGGGAATGCCCAGCCGGGTGGCCGCATCCAGGATGTTGTAGGTGCTCAGGGTATTGATGCGGTAGGTCTCATTATCCGGCCGGTGCAGGATAGCCGGTATGGCCGCGAAATGGACAATCGCATCATAGCGCGGCACACCGGTACCCGGTTCCAG
The DNA here is from genome assembly GCF_012062845.1 of Halomonas salinarum. Lineage (GTDB taxonomy): Bacteria > Pseudomonadota > Gammaproteobacteria > Pseudomonadales > Halomonadaceae > Onishia > Onishia salinarum. The sequence continues at coordinate 60,942 of NZ_WWNB01000012.1, read as the reverse complement.
CTCATCGATCCTGGCGTAGGCCTGACAGGCATTAAACACCTGACCGGCATCGGTAAGATCGACCTTCAGGGTCGTGATACCGGGTACATCGGATGCAACCCAGTCCAGGTTGGTCACTCTATGGCCCTGATCACGCAGATAAGCCGTGGCATGACGACCAGCCTTGCCACTACCGCCAGTGAAAAGAAGACGCATGAACACTCCTCGATTAACCTAACGAACAAGACGGCCGACAACGGTTTACGGCTTTCCCTGGGCGATCATACCTGCTGTACCCGCTACCCCTTCTCGTCATCATCTCGACGAGGTCGCGAGCGTTACCCGCGAACAACGCCGAGATTCATCACCTTAAAGACTGCTGACGAAGACCACCAGCACACCGAGCGGCGCTACATAGCGCGTGACCACGTTCCACAGGCTGGCACTGAAACCCTCAAGCCCCAGTTCCCGGCGAACGCCTTCCTTGTCGAGCCTCCAGGCCACGAACAGGATGGCACCGAGCCCGGTCAACGGCAGCAGGAACTTGCTGGTCAGCTTGTCGAGCAGGTCAAAAACGTTCAGGCCGAAGAACAGCACGTCACCCCAGACGTTGAACGACAGCAACGCGGCGATACCCAGCGCCCAGGTGGCGATGCCAGCCACTACCGTTGCACTCACCCGCGAGAGCGGCGTGCGTTCCTCGACGAACTCCACTACCGGCTCCAGCAGCGAGATCGCCGAGGTCAGGGCGGCGAAGGTCAGCAGCAGGAAGAACATCAGGCCCAGCAGCATACCGCCGGTCATGTTGCCGAAAGCGAGCGGCAGGGTGACGAAGATCAGCCCCGGGCCCGAATTCAGATCCAGGCCATTGGCGAAGACGATCGGGAAGATCGCCAGGCCAGCGCCCAGGGCAATGACGGTGTCCATGATCACCACGGTGCGGGCCGTCTTGAGCAGGTTGACCTCCTCACCCAGGTAGGAGCCATAGGCCATCATGATGCCCATGCCCAGCGACAGGGTGAAGAAGGCATGGCCCAGCGCTGACAGCACTACTTCCCCGGTGAGCTTTGTCCAGTCGGGATTGAACAGGTAGCTGAGCGCCTCACCGAAATGGCCTGTGGTCATGCCGTAACCCACCAGCACCAACAGCAGCACGCCGAGCGCCGGCATCAGGGTGCGCACCGCGCCCTCGAGCCCCTTGGTCACGCCGCGGGCGACGATGCCGATGACCAACAGCATGAAGACCGAGTGCCAGAGCAGCAGTTGCCCGGGGCTTCCCAGCATGCCGTTGAAGAGACCACCGATGGCGTCGGCGTCCTGGCCGGTGAAGCCGCCGGTCACTGAACTCAAGGTGTAGGACAGCGACCAGCCGCCTATCACGCTATAGAAGGACAGGATCAGGAAAGCACCCAACACGCCGCTGATCCCGACCATGACCCAGCCTTTGCTGCGTCCCGAGCTCCTGGCCAGTTCAGCCATCGAGTTGATCGGATTTTCCTGACCGCGACGCCCGACCAGCCACTCGGCGACCAAAATGGGCAGCCCGATCAGGGCAATACATAGCAGATACACCAGCACGAAGGCGGCACCACCGCTCTCGCCCACCATGTAGGGGAATTTCCAGATATTACCAAGGCCGACCGCGGAGCCGGTGGCCGCGAGAATGAAGGTCAGCTTTGATGACCAATGTGCGTGGGATAGTTTGGGCATGATTCACCTTGAGGTTGCGTGTCGACATCGATCGGTCGGATGCGATGACGGCTTGTGCTTGTTATTGCCACGTCCGCGGCATCATGGATCACACGATGCAATCAAGGGCATGACAGGATCCGGGCAGGATCTCCGCCGCTAGCCGCCACGTCTTCTTCCCTGATCGGGATACAAGACGCGGCCGACATGCCGTGATATTGCGAAGATAGGTGCGGGTTTTACACGAAACCCCCGCAATATCGAATGGTGAACGGCATGAGGGCCACAAAACTATCCGATCATGATCGTGATAGCCAGAACGGATTGCCTCTCGCGAATGACCGATACGTAAAGGCAGATCGCTAGAAAAGACGCACTTGTCGCTCGCCGGAAAAAGCCGCCAAAGGTGGCAGCAAAAGTCGCGCGGCGAGGCGTTCATGGAAGGCTCTCGCCAAGACCGGTGCCTGTCGGTTGTCAGGGGTGTGCACAAAGAGAAAAGGGGTTTTCCCCTGTTTTATCCACAGGCATAGCCTGTCAATCCAGGGCGTAAAACGCGCGTGATTGATATCGTCATCGAAATGGCCAATGAAGCGAATCACCGGTTGCTGAGCCGTGGAGATCACGTGTAGCGGGCGTTTGGGCTTTTCACTCTGCGCCTGAGCCAGGCGGGTATCACTCCCGGCAGGCGTAGCAAAAAGAGCACGCACGTCAAGCATCACCCGATCTATCCCAAAAGTTATTAACAATCGGTTGAGGGCCGCTTCGGCGTCCCCTTTGTGGAAAAACTCGGGGTGACGGACCTCGACGCTGGCCGGTATTGCCTTGGGCCAGCGTTCAAGCAATGCCTCAAGCTTTGGCAACTCATCAAGGCCGAAGTCTCGGGGTAACTGAATCATCACCGGCCCGAGACGACCGCGTAACGGCGACAGCGCGTCGAGGAACTCATCGACCTGAGTGTCGACGTCAACTAGGCGCCGCTCATGGGTCAAGGCCCCTGGCAGCTTGAAGCAGAAGCGAAAGCTCATCGGCGCCTGGCGTGCCCAGGCAGCCACGGTATCCGGACGCGGCGTACCACTATAGAAGGTGGTGTTACCCTCCACGGTGGAAAATACCCGCGCATAGTCCATAAGGCGCTCGCCGGCGACACCATGGGGCGGATAGAGCCCACCGCGCCAGTCCTCGTTGGCCCACATGGCAAGTCCCAGGTGCAGACCGCCAGCATTAGAGGGAGAAGAGGAGTCGGTCACCGGTGCAGGTCTCTCGTAGACGCAAGGAGGCAAGGATAGGGAGCTGAATTATCCCGGCCTTCTCCGCCCTTGGCCAGCCCCATGCTTTGCGCTGCAGCGCAGATAACTAAGCGTGTCGGGCACAGTCCAGGATATGCGAGACGAAGTAGCGAACCTTGGCGAGTTCGCCAAGCGGTTCGGGATAGACCAGATAGTAGGCATCCGGCCCCTTTAGAACATGCGGCCAGGCACAGCACAGACGTCCCGCGGCGAGTTCGTCTTCAACGAGAAAACGCGGCACCAGCGCCAGCCCGCCCCCCGCCATCACGGTTCTTATCAGCATCTGAAAGGTCTCGAAACGTGTGCCATGATAGCTGCGGTGTGTGGTGATGCCCTGCTCGGCAAACCAGCGGTGCCAAGCGTCGGGGCGAGTAGACAGATGCAGCAGGCGTGCCTCGATCAGATCCGCGGCCGAATCCAAACGCAATCGGTCAAGATAGTCAGGCGCCCCTATGGCCACTACCTGCTCGTCGAATAGCTTGTGGCACTCAAGGTTGGGCCAGTGGCCATGACCATGAAAGAAGGCGACATCGATGTCTTCCTGCTCGAGATCGAAGGTCTGAACCCGGTCGGTCACGTTCAGGCTGATACCTGGATGCGCCTCGAAGAAAGCCGGCAAGTGCGCGGTCAGCCAGGAGGTGCCGAAGGTCGGCAGGGTCGCCACCCTAAGCACCTCGCTATGGCCGCTGTAGGTCATGATGGTATTCGCCGACATTTCGATCTGCGCCAGTATCTTGCGCACATCGGTGAGGTACAGAGAACCCTCGGGCGTTAGCACCAGCGTACGCCGCACGCGACGAAACAGCTTGTGCTGCAGGTAGTCTTCAAGCTGTGCAACCTGTTTGCTGACCGCACTCTGGGTCAGGCTCAATTCCTCGGCGGCACGCGTAAAGCTCATATGGCGAGCCGTCGCCTCGAAGCATTGCAGAGTCGTCGTCGATGGAAGGTGACGCGCCGTCATGGCGATACAGCTCCTGAACGAAAATGGCCATTCTAGCCCCTCGTGGCGCCCAGACCAGTCATTCTGCCAAGGCATGAGCACTCCCTTATTCCCGTAAAGCAACTGCCAAAAAGCGCTCTCTTACTGGAGGACGTATTCTTTCTCCTGCCTTTCATGAACAAATGGAATGGATAGCGCGTTTTTTTTCGTTTGCCGTTTCGCACGGCGGCTGGTTTGATCAAGGCATCTTTTTACCATTCAGAGCAACCGCGACGCCCGCTTGACCCGGCATCGGTGATATTGGCCAAGCCCGGTACTGCCGGCCGCCCACAACGCTCAGGAGCCACGGCCATGTCGAACACTTCCTTCGTTTCTTCCGATGAGATCCGCGACCGTTTCTCGACGGCCATGTCGGCCATGTACCAGGCCGAGGTGCCTCAGTACGAGACGCTGCTTGCGCTGGTCGAAGAGGTGAATCGCGAAACCCTCGAACGCGACACGGCGCTCGCCGAGCGACTAGCGGCTCATAACGAGCTGGATCGCCTCAATGTGGAGCGCCACGGTGCCATTCGTGTCGGCACCGCCGCGGAGCTCGCCATGCTGCGCCGGCTCTTTGCAGTGATGGGTATGCATCCGGTGGGCTACTACGATCTCTCCGAGGCCGGGGTGCCGGTGCATTCCACTGCCTTCCGCCCTGTCGATGACGCCGCGCTTTCCCGCAACCCCTTTCGTGTCTTCACCTCATTGCTGCGTTTGGAACTGATCGAGAACCCGACGCTTCGTGAGCGTGCCGCGGCGATCCTTGCTGAGCGCGATATCTTTACCACCGGCGCACGGGAGTTGATCGCGCTCAGCGAATCTCAGGGCGGGCTCAATGACGAACAGGCCGAACAGTTCGTGGCCGAGGCACTGGAGACATTTCGCTGGCATCAGGATGCCACCGTGGATATGGACACCTACGAGGCCCTGCACGCCGAACATCGGCTGATCGCCGACGTGGTCTGCTTCCATGGCCCGCACATCAACCACCTGACGCCGCGCACCCTGGATATCGACGAGGTCCAGAGGCGCATGCCCGCTGCCGGCATGAGCCCCAAGGAGGTCATCGAGGGGCCGCCACGCCGTCAATGTCCGATCCTGCTGCGCCAGACCAGCTTCAAGGCGCTGGAGGAAGCGACCCGTTTCAAGGGCGGCCGCCAGGGCAGCCACACCGCACGCTTCGGCGAGATCGAGCAGCGCGGTGTGGCCCTGACCGGCAAGGGACGTGCCCTCTATGATCACCTACTCGATGCTTCCCGGGAGAAAACCCGCGGGCTCGCAAGCGAAGCGCATCAGCAGGCACTGGCCAAGGTCTTCGCCGAGTTTCCTGATGACGAGGCGGCACTGCGCCGGGAAGCGTTGGCCTTCTTCGAGTACCGACTCACCGATGCCGGCCACGCCGCCGATGCGGTCGATGAGACGGATCTGGAGGCGCTGATCGAACAGGGGCTGGTGACGGCTCGGCCGATCACGTACGAGGATTTCCTGCCGGTCAGTGCGGCGGGTATCTTTCAGTCGAATCTCGGCGAGTCACAGAACGACGCCTATGCCGGCCAGGGCAAACGTGAGGCCTTTGAGTCCGCGTTGGGTAGCGCCGTTACCGATGAGCTCGAGCTCTACGCCAAGCGTGAAGCTGCTTCGAAGGCCAGGGTACTCAGGGCACTGGGTCATACCATCGCGGTTAATCGCTGAGCCTTGGAGCAAAGTAGCGCTCCACCTCACCGCCCCATGTCGCGCCAGGAGCGCTTCTAACGCTTATCTTCCTGGGGCTTACCATGACCTTGCGGTCATCAAGTGCTCGCTAGACGTTCGCTTGACAGCTAGCCGCCAGATAGCCATCCAATTCGCGAATGACAAGGCGATACTCCACCAGTTGCCGAGGAAAATGGCCGTCATCGGAGCATTGGAAAACGGCTCAAGAGATAACTACGCTCAATAGTGTAATCACGCTATTCACATCAGCGTTGCAATGTTCTAAAGGGCTTAGATTTTCTACTACGCGATTGCCCTGCTAAACCCGCTTGTACAAAGAAAAATACATGCCATTTATGTGGATAAATGGTCATCATTCTTGCCTTAGCAGGTATTTCTCATGAGCATCCTAGCCCCGAATGAGAACCCTTCCGCGACGATTATTCGCTCACTGCTGCAACACAGCTATGAGCTCTCCTTGTATGCCACGGACATGCCCTATGCCCTGACGGCAGGCGTAGTAGAGCTCGACCGAAACACCGGCCGTCTGGTATTGGAAGTGGAATATGCGGGATCGGATTTGGAGCACTATCTGGCCGGAGGACTAAGTTTCGACCTGGAGGGGCTAAAGGGACCTCTAGGCGCTGAGCGCGACACCTACAGCCTGAATCATGTCACCGCCAAACTGCTCAAGACCGACAGTACGCTTTATCGACTGGAGTGCCAGCTTCCAGAGTCGATCTTCTTCAAGGAAAATCGAGGAAGGGTTCGTATCCCCTTCATTCTCGGCATGCAGGCCCGGGTCAGTCTGGAAGTGTATCTGCATGAGCTCAACGTGCCAGGTCGGTTACGCAACCTTTCCGTTGGTGGCTGCATGGTCGATATCGATCTCGCGGAAAGCATTGCGATTAACGTAGGACAAGACATCCCGGGGATAACGCTTGAATTTCCCAATGGCGAAAGCTTCTTTGCCGAAGGCAACATCCGTCATATTCGTCCCTTCGGTAACCATGGCCATGCCGTCGCCGGCATTCAGTTCATCAATTTGTCGATGGCTCAGACGGAAGCACTGTTCAGGTATGTGAATGAAGCTGAGCGAGAGGCTGCCTACCGTTCAGGCTCCTCCAATGACAAGCAAAATGATCATTCACCTCTGTTCATTCCGGGTGCCAAGGAAAAGACATTGCTGCAAAGGGAGGCCCAGAATCGCGAGAAACACGCTCAACAAACCCCCATGGAGCGTGGGGTGATACATATCGCTCATCAGCTTCAAGTGGGGCTGATGTACATTAAGTCGCGCAACCGGTTCCCCGACGAGATCTTCTACGACTGCGCCGACACGCTGCGCTACCTGCTGGAAAAAGATCGCAAGACCTTCCTGTATGCGCTGACGCTTCTTCGAAAAGAACCTGACTGGGTCCGACATGCCATCCAGGTTGCCGGTCAGTTGGCCGACCTGCTGATGACGCGCGACCCTCACGACCCACAGGTTCGCGAAGCCGTGCTCGGCACCTTGCTGCATACCATGGGTAAACCACTGCTGATCAGTGCACAGTTACCATCACTCAAGATGAGCATGAACCCGGCACAGAGAGCGATCCTCATTGGCCATGTGGCGGCTCTTCGCGAGAAGTTGAGTGAACTTGATTGGCAGCCAAGCCCGACGTGTCGCGATGTCATCGACAACGCCAACGAGCATATGGACGGCTCGGGTTATCCGGCCGGTAAGCGAGGTGAAGCGCTCTCGGAGCTCATTCGGCTTATCTCGGTGATCAAGGCAATCAACAAGATGATGCACGCGCGCAATGGTCTGCCGCCCTACTCGCCGCTGGAGGCCTACCGCAGCATCCATGATTCAGACACGGCCTATGATAAGACGGTGTTAGTGGAATACATTCAGATGCACGGTCTATATCCGATCGGCAGTCTGGCGAAATTCTCGAGCGGCTTCCTTGCCTGGGTCATGGATATCGACGGCAAGGGGATGCCCAACCAGGTTCACGTTGTTAAGAACCTGCGCTTTCCCGATACCAATATCAGCAGCATCCTCACCAAGGGCGACTTCTCACAAATTGGCAAACTGGAAGGCATCGTCAACCCCTCAGATTATGGGGTCAGAGCCGGCGGTATGCAGTGGCAAACCCAAGGGTAACGGCGACACGAGAAAGCCAGCGCCTAAAGCCGATATGATCGACATAGTGAACGCTGGCTCAGGGTGAAAGGCTATTTTCTTCAAACCACCGCTATTCGACGGTCACCGATTTAGCGAGGTTGCGTGGCTGATCGACGTCGGTGCCCTTGAGCACGGCCACATGGTATGACAAAAGCTGCAATGGCAGGGTATAGAGAATCGGTGCCAAGGCTTCGTCGACATGCGGCAGGCGAAGCACATGCAGGCCGTCAGCTTCCTCCAGGCCCACGCTCTCGTCGGCAAACACATAAAGCTCACCGCCCCGCGCACGAACCTCCTGCAGGTTCGACTTGAGCTTGTCGAGCAGGGCGTCGTTGGGTGCCACCGAGATCACCGGCATTTCACTATCGACCAGCGCCAACGGGCCGTGCTTGAGTTCCCCGGCCGGGTAGGCTTCGGCGTGGATATAGGAGATTTCCTTGAGCTTGAGCGCGCCTTCCAGCGCGATCGGGAATTGAGCGCCGCGCCCCAGGAAAAGCGCATGGTGCTTGTCGGCGAAGGCCGCGGACAACGCCTCGATCTCGCCGTCCAGCTCCAGCACATGACCCATGAGTGAAGGCAGACCACGCAGGGCATGGACGATCTCTTCCTGGCGAGTCTCGTCCATACCGTGCACCTTGCCAAGTCCAAGCGTCAGCAGCATCAGGGCTGCCAACTGGGTGGTGAAGGCCTTGGTCGAAGCCACACCGATTTCGGGGCCGGCCTGGGTCATCAGCGTCAGGTCCGACTCCCGCACCAGAGAGCTGCCGGGCACGTTGCAGATCGCCAAACTTCCCATATAGCCGAGATGCTTGGCGAAACGCAGCGCGGCCAGCGTATCGGCAGTCTCGCCGGACTGGGACAGCGTCACGAACAGCGTGTCCTTGGGCACCACCACGCGGCGATAGCGGAATTCCGAGGCCACCTCGACCTGGGTGGGAATGCCGGCATACTGCTCAAGCCAGTAGCGAGCCACCAGCCCTGCATGATAGCTGGTGCCGCAGGCAACGATATGCACTTGCTTGGCCTTCGACAGCAGTGCCTCGGCCTCGATGCCGAAGCTTTCGATCAGCGCACTGCGATCACCCAGGCGACCCTCGAGAGTTGCCGCCAGTACCTGCGGCTGCTCATAGATTTCCTTGAGCATGAAATGACGATACTCGCCCTTGCTGGCGGCGCCGTCACCATGCTCGAAGACCTGGATGGGCCGTTCCACGACCTCGCCCGCGGCATCGAAGATTTCGATACTGCCGCCACGGCGCAGACGCACCACATCGCCTTCCTGCAGGTAGATGAAGCGGTCGGTGACCTGCAGAAGCGCCAGCGGATCGGAGGCCAGGAAGGCCTCTTCGATACCCACACCCACCACCAGCGGGCTGCCCTTGCGGGCGCCGACCAGGGTGTCGGGCTCGCCACGATGAATCACGCCCAAGGCATAGGCGCCGTCCAGCATCGCCAGCACCCGCTGAACCGCCGCCATCAGGTCCTGGCCGAGGGTGAACTCCCGGCCGACCAGGTGGGCGATGACTTCGGTATCGGTCTGTGAGGTGAAGGCGTAGCCCTGCCCTTCGAGTTCGGCCTTTAGTGCCTCGAAGTTCTCGATGATGCCGTTATGGACCACCGCCAGGCTGTCGCCGGATTGGTGGGGATGAGCATTCTGCTCACTGGGCTTGCCGTGGGTAGCCCAGCGCGTGTGGGCGATACCCACGCGGCCGGCGAGCGGCGATGCCTCCAGGCAGGCCTCGAGGGCCGCCACCTTACCGGCAGCACGCTGGCGTTCGAGCCGGCCATCCGCTGTCAGCACGGCCATCCCGGCCGAGTCATAGCCCCGATACTCGAGTCGCTTCAAGCCTTCAAGCAAGATGCCCTGGACGTTGCGCTCGGCGACCGCTGCGACGATTCCACACATGCCGTTCTCCTTATGTACGTGCCGACGGCCGGACCGTCATGTCGAGCCGTCGTAGCGACCCGGGCATGCTGAGCGATATCTCATGCCCCGGATCGGATACATTCATGTTAGTTGATGAGCCGTCAGTCCCTGACGATCTTGGTCGGGCGTGGCCAGTCGGCCTTACTGATCTGACGCGCCCGAGACACGGCCAGCGCATTGTCGTTAACGTCCTTGCTGATGGTCGAGCCGGCCCCAATGATGGCACCTGCACCGACACTGACGGGTGCCACCAGGGCGGTGTTGGAGCCGATGAAGGCCCCATCGCCGATCTCGGTACGATGCTTGTTCACCCCATCGTAGTTGCAGGTGATGGTGCCGGCACCCACGTTGACCTCCTGACCCAGCCGCGCATCGCCGACATAGCTCAGGTGGTTGATCTTGCTGCCCTCGCCGACCCGGGCATTCTTGGTCTCGACGAAGTTGCCGACCTTGGCGCGGATGGCCAGCTGGGTACCGGGCCGCAGCCGGGCGAAGGGGCCGATCCGGTTATGGCCCGCAGCCACCGCCTGATCGATCACACTATGCGAGTCGACCACCGTCTCGGCGCCGAGATGACTGTCACGGATCACGCAATAGGGGCCAATACGCACGCCCTCGCCGAGTTCCACATCGCCCTCAAAGACGCAGCCTACATCGATCTCGACATCACGGCCGCAGGTCAGCGTACCGCGCACATCGATCCGTGCCGGGTCGGCAAGGGCCACGCCCTCGGCCATCAGACGCTCGGCAACGCGCTGCTGATAAGCTCGCTCGAGGCGCGCCAGCTGCAGGCGGTTGTTGACCCCTTCGACCTCGACCGGTTCAGCGGGCTGAGCGGTGACAATCCCTACACCCTCTGCAGCCGCCATGGCAATCACGTCGGTCAGGTAGTATTCACCTTGCTGATTATCGTCCGACAACTGTGGCAACCAACGTTTCAGCTGGGCAGCGGTCATGGCCATGATGCCGGTGTTGCATTCCTTGACCGCACGCTCAGCCTCACTCGCATCCTTATGCTCGACGATGGCTGTCACCTGGCCGTCTGGGTTACGCAGAATGCGACCATAGCCCTTGGGGTCCTCGAGAGTCACACTGAGAAGCCCCATGTGCTCTTCATCGACCTGCTCGAGCAAAGATCTCAGTGTCTCGCGACGAATCAACGGCACATCGCCATAAAGCACCAGGACCTTGTCGTGGCCAAGCTGATCGAGTGTCTGAGCGACGGCATGACCGGTACCCAGCTGCTCTTCCTGCACCGCGAAATGCACGCCGGTATCACCCAGTGTCTGGCGCATGGCATCGCCACCGTGGCCGATCACCAGGTGCAGCTTGTCGGCGCCAAGGCCCGAGGCGGTGTCGATCACATGACGCACCATCGGCTTGCCTGCCAGCGTATGCAGGACCTTGGGCTTGCGGGAACGCATCCGCGTTCCCTGACCAGCGGCGAGAATCACCACATCGAGTGTCATCATGTCTCCTTGTTGTCTTGAACCGCGTCTTGAACAGCGTCTTGGACCGGGGCCTTGCCCGGTCGCGGAATACCCAGCTTATCGAGGGCGGCATCACCGACCCGCTCGGCGAAGGCCGGGCTCACCCGACTCACCCAGCCCTCGCCGTCACGCTCAAGCGTCAGCACCGCGAGGCCTTCACGGCGCGCGGTGTTCAGTGCCGCTTGGGGGCCAAGCACGCTAAGCGCAGTGGCCCAGGCATCGGCAGCGGCGGCGGAGTCGCTCAGTAACGTCACCGAGGCCAGCGCATGCTCGACCGGTCGACCGCTGCGCGGATCGATCGTATGCGAATAGCGTTGCCCGTTCTCTTCAAAGTAGTTGCGATAATCGCCGGAGGTGGCAACAGCGAGATTGGTCAGGGCCAGCACGTACTGCGCTACCTGACGGCGTTCGTTCGGCGCCTCGACGCCCACCCGCCACGGCTCCGCCTCGGCGTCACGATGGCCACGCAGCACCAGTTCTCCCCCGATATCAACCAGGAAATTCTCGATGCCCTGCGCCTCGAGGTAGTCCGCGACCTGGTCGACGCCAAACCCCTTGGCCACCGCCGAGAGGTCCACATAGACATCGCTCAGGCGTCGGGCCCGTCCGGCCTGCGTATCAAGCTCGACCTTGTCGGGGCCGATCTGGGCCAGGCGTTCCTCGAGCTGATCCTTGGGAGGTACCGATTCGGGACGCGCCTCGGGGCCAAAACTCCACAGATTCACGAGCCCGCCCACGGTGATATCAAAGGCGCCGTTGCTCGCCCGCGACACCTGCTGGCTAAGCTGTAGCACCTGCATCAGATCGGGCGAAAGACGCTGCCACTCACCAACCGGGGAACGATTGAACGCCGAGAGTTCTGACGCTTCGCGATAGGTCGACATCGAGGCATCGACCGCCTCGAGTTCATCGAGTATACCGGCTTCGATGTCTGCGACTTCGTCGCGCCTCATCGGCTCGGCCATAATCACCTGGTAGTAGGTGCCAAATATGGGCCCCTTGAGGGTAATGGGGGCCTCTCGGAGCGGCTCGCGACAGCCACTCAATAGTGTCGCGAGAAGCAGCACGCAAACCGCGAACAGGGGAAGGCGTCGAGACATGATCGCTGTCCTACCAGAAGAACCATAAGAGCCACAGCCCCAGGACCACGCGATAGATCACGAAGGGCTGCATGCCGATACGATGGATGAAGATCAGGAAGTAATGGATGCACAGGTAGGCACTGATCCCGGAGAGCAAGGTGCCACCGGCCAACGCCGCCCAGTCCACGGGCATCGGGGATTCGAGAAGGTCCAGCGTCTTGAGACCACCAGCCAGAATGATGACAGGAATAGACGTCAGGAAGGAAAAGCGCGCCGATGCCTCGCGGCTCAGACCGAGCATCAATGCCGCGGTCATGGTAATGCCCGAGCGAGAGGTACCCGGAATCAGCGCCAGGGCCTGGGCGAGGCCAATCAGCAGGGCATCCTTCCAGGTAAGCTCGAATTCGCTGAGACTGCCCCGATGGCGGAAATCCGCCCAGCCCAGCAGCAGCCCGAAAGCGGCCAGGCTGGCGCCGATCAGCACTGCCGAGCGTAGGTTTTCCTCGATCAGATCCTTGCAGGCGAGCCCCACCAGACCGACCGGAATAGTGGCAAGAATCACCCACCAGGCGAGCCGCGAGTTCTTGTCCTGGCCGCGTCCCACCAATGAGCCACTGAAGCTCGTCACCATCTTCACCAGATCGCGGCGGAAATAGAGCACCACCGCCGAGAGACTGCCGACATGCAGGGCCACGTCGAAGGCCAGGCCCTGATCGGGCCAGTCGGTGAGTACCGGTACCAGCACCAGATGGGCCGAACTCGACACCGGCAAGAATTCGGAGATGCCCTGCACCAGGGCCAGAACGATGACCTGTAGCCAATCCATGCTGTTCACTGTCGCCAAGAAAGTAATCGAGCCAGGCGCCCCCTGCGCCTGACAACAAGTGGGACCTGAGGATACACGTCACGGTCGCGCTTGTCCTCGGCCCTTACACTGATACCGCCAGGTTCCTAGCCGAGCGCTAGCAGATGACGGGCGATGCCGAAGTAAATCACCACGCCACAGGCATCGATCACCGTGGTCACCAGCGGCGCCGAGGCGGTAGCCGGGTCCCAGCCGAGGCGGTCGAGCAGGAAGGGCAGGCACATGCCAAGCAGGCTGCCGAACAGCACGATGGTGATCATGCTCACCGCTACCACGATGGCCACCGTGTCGCCACCGCGAGCCAGGCCGATCGGCGCCACGGCAAGCGCCATGGTCAGGCCCAGGGCCCCTGCCACCAAGAGCTCGCGCCCCATCAGCTTGCCCCAGTCGCGCACCCCGACATCACCGGTGGCCATGCCGCGCACGGTCAGGGTAGCGGCCTGGGCACCGGCATTGCCGCCGCTGCCGATCAACAACGGCAGGAAGAACACCAGCGCCACCTGAGCGGCGATGGTGTCCTCGAAGAAAGCGATACCGGCCCCCGAAAAGAGGTTGCCGAACACCAGCAGCACCAGCCAGACGATGCGCTTGCGATACAGGCTCCAGAGCGGCACCCGGCTGACACCGGTCTCGAGCTGGCCGATCGACATCCCCTTGTGGATATCTTCAGTAGCCTCGGCCTCGACCACGTCCAGGGCATCATCATGGGTGACGATGCCCACCAGACGCTCGGCATCATCGACCACCGGCACCGCCAGGAGATCATAACGGGCCACCAGCTTGGCTACATCTTCCTGCTCGGCATCCACCCGGGTGTGGATAACATTCTGAATCATCAGCTCGGCCACCGCCGCCCCAGGACGTGCCACGATCAACTGACGCAGCGACAACGTGCCTTTGAGCCGGCCGACACCATCAATGATATAGACCTGGTAGACGGTCTCGGCATCCGGGGCCGTCTGGCGTACCCGCATCATTGCCTGGGAAACACTCAGGCCCACCGGAATCGCCACATAGTCGGCGGTCATCAATGCCCCGGCAGACCCTTTCTCGTAGCTCGCCAGCAGCAGGACCTCTTCGCGCTCGTGTCGGGCCATACGACGCAGCAGGTCCTCTCGACGGTCCTCGCTGACCAGGTTGAAGAAGTCGGCACGCTCGTCCGAGCCCATCTCTTCAAGCAGCGTTACAAGGGGCTGGTCGGCCATGCCGACGGCGAGCCGCTGCTGTGTCTCGTCTCGCAGGTAGCTAAAGACATTACCACTCCGCTCAGGCGACAGTGATTCAAGCAGTGCAATTGCCGCTGCCTCGTCATCGTCCTCCTCGACGAACTCCTCAAGCAGCTCGGCGACATCGGCGGAACGCCGCTTGCCAAGCAGGCCCTCAATGCCGGCCCGGTCGTTCTGCGCCAAGGCAGCCTCGAGCAGCGACTTGTCAGACTGCAGGCTGTCTGTCATTGCCATGGCATTCTCCTGACTCCGATTCAATCTCTTCTGGCCCGCTGCTCGACGATACCGCGAAGGCTGTGACAAAACGGCCGGTATCGACACAAAAACGCCCCTTGAACCTTGGGTTCAAGGGGCGTCGCGGACGGCCAAGGGTAAGGCTTACCCCCTGCCGGCCTTCTTGCGCAATTGCTGAATGGTCCGCAACTGGGCAACGGCCTCGGCGAGCTCTGATGAAGCGCGCGTGTAATCAAGGTCAGCGTTGCTGTCGTTGAGTTCCCTCAGTGCATGCTGGCGGGCCTCTTCGGCAGCCGCCTCATCCAGATCGTCGGCGCGCACGGCGGTGTCAGCAAGAATGGTCACGATTTCTGGCTGGACTTCGAGGAAGCCGCCCGTGACGTAGTAATGTTCTTCCTTACCACCGTCGTGAATGACCCGCACCGGGCCCGGCGAGAGCTCGGTAAGCAGCTGAGTGTGCCCCGGGAGAATTCCCAGGTCACCCATCACGCCCGCCGCAATCACCTGCTCGACGACTCCGGAAAAGATCGAAGCCTCGGCGCTGACGATCTCGCACTTGAAGCTTTTCGCCATAGCTATGTCCCCTCTGGGGCTCCCGTAGGGTGGACGACCTTACTTCATGGAGTTGGCTTTCTCGACGGCTTCGTCGATGGTACCAACCATGTAGAAGGCCTGCTCCGGCAGCTCGTCGTAATCGCCATTGAGGATACCCTGGAAGCCACGGATGGTTTCCTTGAGGGACACGTATTTACCCGGCGAACCGGTAAACACCTCGGCCACGAAGAACGGCTGCGACAGGAAGCGCTGGATCTTACGCGCCCGGTTCACGGCCAGCTTGTCTTCGTCAGACAGCTCATCCATGCCCAGGATCGCGATGATGTCCTTGAGCTCCTTGTAGCGCTGCAGCACACCCTGCACACGGCGAGCCGTGTCGTAGTGCTCATCACCCACCACCAGCGGATCAAGCTGACGCGAGGTGGAATCGAGCGGATCGATGGCCGGGTAGATACCCAGCTCGGCGATCGAGCGTGCCAGTACCACGGTCGCATCAAGGTGCGAGAAAGTGGTGGCCGGCGACGGGTCGGTCAAGTCATCCGCGGGCACGTAGACGGCCTGAACGGACGTGATAGAGCCATCCTTGGTGGAGGTGATGCGCTCCTGCAGAACACCCATCTCCTCGGCCAGGGTCGGCTGATAGCCTACTGCCGACGGCATACGACCCAGCAGTGCAGACACCTCGGTGCCGGCCAGGGTGTAACGGTAGATGTTGTCGACGAACAACAGCACGTCACGCCCTTCATCGCGGAACTTCTCGGCGATGGTCAGGCCGGTCAGGGCCACACGCAGGCGGTTTCCGGGCGGCTCGTTCATCTGACCGTAGACCAGCGATACCTTGTCGATAACGTTGGATTCGGTCATCTCATGATAGAAGTCGTTACCCTCACGGGTACGCTCGCCCACGCCGGCGAACACGGAGTAACCGCTGTGCTCGGTGGCGATGTTGCGAATCAGCTCCATCATGTTGACGGTCTTGCCGACGCCGGCGCCACCGAACAGGCCAACCTTGCCGCCCTTGGCGAACGGGCAGACCAGGTCGATGACCTTGATGCCGGTCTCGAGCAGTTCACTGGTCGCTGCCTGATCCGCATAGCCCGGGGCCTTGCGGTGGATCGGCATGCGTTCCTGCTCGCCGATGTCACCGGCTTCGTCGATCGGCTGACCGAGCACGTTCATGATACGGCCCAGCGTTTCCTTGCCGACCGGCACGGAGATGGCTGCACCGGTGTTCTCGACCTCGGTGCCCCGCTTGAGGCCTTCGGTGGAGCCCATGGCGATGGTGCGAACCACGCCGTCGCCCAGCTGCTGCTGGACCTCGAGTACGGTCTCGCTCTGCGAGACATTCAGCGCGTCGTAGACCTTGGGAACTGCGTCCCGCGGAAACTCTACGTCAATCACCGCGCCGATGATCTGTACGATACGTCCGCTCATCTTGGTTCCTCTTAGATACCTGCAAATGAAACCTGTGTGCCTGGGCGGCCAGTCGCCGTGCGACGGCCCGGCCCAGTGGCGCTATACGGCTGCCGCGCCGCCAACGATCTCGGAGATTTCCTGGGTAATCGCGGCCTGACGGGCCTTGTTGTACACCAGTTGAAGCTCGTCGATCAGGTCGCCGGCATTGTCGGTGGCACTCTTCATCGCGATCATCCGCGCGGCCTGTTCACAGGCCGCGTTCTCGACCACGCCCTGATAGACCTGGGACTCGATAAAGCGCACCAGCAGCCGGTCCAGCAACACCTTGGCATCCGGCTCATACAGGTAGTCCCAGTTTGCGGGACGGCTGTGTTCTTCGTCTTGTGAGTTGTCGGCACCCATATCGGGAGACAACGGCAGCAGCTGCCGCACGGCCGGCTTTTGGGTCATGGTGTTGACAAACTGATTGTTCACCACATATAGCCGGTCGAGCTGGCCCGCATCGTAGGCTTCCAGCATCACCTTGACGCTGCCGATCAGATCTTCAATCTCGGGGGCTTCGCCCATACCACTCGATGCTGACACCAGGCGTCCACCGTATTTACGGAAGAAGCCGCTGGCCTTGGCGCCCAGCGCACAGAAGTCGAGCTCAACGCCCTTGTCCTGCCACGCCTTGGCATCCTTGAGCACGGCCTTGAACAGGTTAGCGTTCAGGCCACCGCACAGGCCGCGGTCAGTGGAGACCACGATGTAACCAACCCGCTTGACCTCGCGCTCGACCATGTAGTCATGGCGATACTCGGGGTTGGCGTTGGCGATATGGCCAACGACATTGCGGATCTGGCGCGCATACGGCTGACTGGCCGACATGCGCTCCTGAGCTTTACGCATCTTCGACGCAGCGACCATTTCCATGGCGCTGGTGATCTTCTGCGTATTCTTGATGCTCCCGATCTGGGTGCGTATCTCTTTTCCAGCTGCCATAGCGATCTACCTTTCGTTCGTGGCCCTCAGAAACATCCGTGGCCCGGCCGGGACACGCCCTGACCGGGCCGGGAAATCACCAGCTCTGAGTCGCCTTGAACTTCTCGAGACCAGCCTTGAGGCCTGACTTGATCTCGTCGTTGTAGTCGCCGCTGGCATTGATCTTGTCGAGCAGATCGCCGTGCTCATCCTTCATGTAGGCATGCAGCGCATGCTCGAAGTCGAGCACCTTGTTGACGTCGACATCGTCAAGGAAACCTTCGTTGGCGGCATACAAGGTAAGCGCCATCTCGGCAACTGACATCGGCGAGTACTGTTTCTGCTTCATCAGCTCGGTCACACGCTGACCGTGCTCGAGCTGCTTGCGGGTCGCTTCGTCGAGATCGGAGGCGAACTGCGAGAACGCCGCCAGCTCACGGTACTGAGCCAGTGCCAGACGCACGCTACCGCCAAGCTTCTTGACGATCTTGGTCTGGGCCGAGCCACCGACACGCGATACCGACAGGCCCGCGTTGATCGCCGGACGAATACCGGAGTTGAACAGGTTGGTCTCGAGGAAGATCTGACCATCGGTGATGGAGATCACGTTGGTCGGAACGAACGCCGAGACGTCGCCGCCCTGGGTCTCGATGATCGGCAGCGCGGTCAGCGAGCCGGTCTTGCCCTTGACTTCACCGTTGGTGAACTTCTCCACGTAGTCGGCATTGACGCGCGCGGCGCGCTCGAGCAGACGGGAGTGGAGATAGAAGACGTCACCCGGGAAGGCTTCACGGCCCGGCGGACGACGCAGCAGCAGCGACGTCTGGCGGTAGGCCACGGCCTGCTTGGACAGATCGTCGTAGACGATCATTGCGTCTTCGCCACGGTCGCGGAAGTATTCGCCCATGGTGCAACCAGAGTAGGCGGCGAGGAACTGCATCGGGGCTGGATCGGCGGCGCCGGCAGCTACCACGATGGTATGTTCCATGGCACCGTGCTCTTCGAGCTTGCGTACCACGTTGGCAATGGTCGACTGCTTCTGACCGATGGCCACGTAGACGCAGGTGATGCCCTTGCCTTTCTGGTTGATGATCGCGTCGATGGCGATCGCCGACTTACCGATCTGACGGTCGCCGATGATCAACTCACGCTGACCACGACCGATCGGCACCATGGCGTCAATCGACTTGAGACCGGTCTGGATCGGCTCGTCGACGGACTGACGGGTGATAACGCCCGGCGCGACCTTTTCTACCGCATCGGTCATCTCGGCGTTGATGTCGCCCTTGCCGTCGATGGGGTTACCCAGCGCATCGACCACGCGGCCGATCAGTTCCCGGCCTACCGGCACTTCGAGAACGCGACCGGTACATTGAGCGGTCATGCCCTCTTCGAGGTGCTGATAGTCGCCAAGCACGACGGCGCCGACGCTATCGCGCTCAAGGTTCAGCGTCATGCCGTAGATGCCGCCGGGGAATTCGATCATCTCGCCGAACATCGCGTCGGCAAGACCGTGGATCTTCACGATACCGTCAGACACGCTGACGATGGTGCCCTCGTTACGGGCTTCAGATGCGACATCCAGCTTTTCGATACGCTGCTTGATGATGTCGCTGATCTCGGAAGGATTCAGTTGCTGCATGCCGTGTCCCTCAGACTCAGGCGGAAAGGGCCTCATGGAGGCGATTCAGTCGACCGCGCACCGACCCGTCGATGACGGTGTCGCCGGCGCGCAGGATGACGCCTCCAATAAGAGTGGAATCCACCTGAGTGGTAATGGAGATTTCGCGGTTCAGACGCTTGGCCAGTGCACTCGCGAGCTTTTCCTGCTGGGCGTCGTCCAGCGCAAACGCAGAGACGATATTCACGTCCATGCGTTTTTCTTGCTGGGCCTTGAGCAGTTCGAACTTCTCGGCGATAGCCGGCAGAGCCGCCAAGCGCCCCTTGGAGCCAACTTGGCGCAGAAAATTGCCGACCTCGTCATTCACGGCGTCACCGCAGAGATCAATGAGCAGATCCGCTTTCTGGGCGCTGGTCAGCTGAGGATTGCTCAGTACGCGCTCACGCACGTCAGCGTCTTGGGCGATCTGCGCTAGCGTTGCCAGCATCCCGGACCAGTCTTCGAGCGCCGATTTGCCAAGCGCGTATTCGAAGGCCGCTTTAGCGTAAGGACGTGCGACGGTAGACGTTCCCGTCATGGATCACCTCCTTAAAGCTCTTTGGCGAGTTTGTCGACAAGTTCACGGTGCTTCTTCTCGTCGATCGAAGATTCCAGGATGCGCTCTGCACCGACAACGGCCAGGTGCGACACCTGAGAGCGCAGTTCTTCCCGTGCGCGGTTCACTTCCTGATCGATCTCGGACTTGGCAGTGGTGATCATGCGCTCGCCTTCTTGGCGTGCCTGCTCACGTGCTTCCTCGATCATCTGGCTGGACCGCTTATGGGACTGCTCCAGGATTTCTGCTGCCTGTTCCTTGCTCTCACGCAGCGTCTTGTTGGCCTCTTCTTGGGCCACCTCGAGATCGCGTGTTGCGCGACTGGCAGCGTCCAGGCCATCGGCGATCTTCTTCTGACGCTCATGGAGCGCAGTGCTGATCGGCGGCCACACATACTTTGTGCAAAACCAGACAAAGATCGCGAAAGCAATCATTTGCCCGATAAGCGTCATGTTGATATTCACAGGGGCGTACCTCTGACAGATTCGTGGCAACCGGAAACGAGCCAACCGAGCGCAATGCGCTCGGTATGCCAATTGTTAGCCGGCGACGACGAAAATCAGGTACATCGCGATACCCACGCCGATCATCGGAACGGCGTCCAGCAGACCTGCCATCAGGAAGGTCTTGGTCTGCAGGTGATCACCCATTTCTGGTTGACGAGCGGTGGTTTCGAGCAGCTTGCCACCCAGCAGGGCGAAGCCGATAGCGGTGCCGAGGGCGCCAAGGCCAATCATGAGAGCGGCAGCAATGTAGACGAGTTCCATGGTGATACTCCTATCGAGTTGAGATAAAGGTTAAGGGTTTATCGGATGATACGTGATTCAGTGATGCTCGTGGGCAGAGTTCAGGTAGACCACCGTCAGCACGGTAAAGATGAACGCCTGCAGCGTGATAACGAGAATGTGAAATATGGCCCAGGGTACGTTCAGCGTCCAAGAGACCCAGAACGGCAACAAGGCAATCAGGATGAAGATCACCTCGCCAGCGAACATGTTGCCGAAGAGACGAAGGCCGAGGCTGAGCGGCTTCACCAACAGACCAATGATTTCCATTACCAGGTTAAAGGGAATCAGCGACCAGTGATTGAACGGAGTGAATGACAGCTCTTTGACGAAGCCGCCAGCCCCTTTGACCTTGATGCTGTAATAGATGATCAGACAGAACACACCAAGCGCCATGCCCAAGGTGGCGTTGGGGTCCGTGGTGGGGACGAGCTTCATGTACTCGACGCCGAACTTGGCAAAAAGCTCAGGGGCCAGGTCCACAGGCACAAGCTTTAGCAAGTTCATCAGGAATATCCAGACAAACAGCGTCAAGGCCAACGGTGCGATCAGCGGATTTTTACCATGGAAAGCGCCCTGGACCGTGCCCTCGACGAATTCGAAGACCATCTCGATGGCACTTTGTAACTTGCCGGGGACACCGGTAGTCGCCGCTTTGCCGACTTTGCGGAACAGCCAGATAAACAGGACACCCATGGCGATCGACCAGCCCATGGTATCGACGTGAATTGCCCAGAACCCCATGTCGGCGGCTTCCTGAGCGGAATGCGCCATCGACCAACCATTTTCCGGGTGATGCCCGAAGGTCAGGTTTTGCAGGTGGTGCTGGATGTACTCCGTAGGAGTCGGGTTATTGCCTGCCATACTCTGCCTCGATTTCAGGTGTTCGACGGTTGACGCAAGAGCCAGGGGCCCAGCCAATGCACCAGCAGCGTCGCCACGTAAGCGCCAAAGAAGAAAGTGGGATTTGAGGGTGGCACTAGCACGAATACCAGCGTGAACAATGCCACCGTCAAACCAAACTTTCCGGCCGCGGCCCGATAAAACCCATTGACCATTTGCCGGGAATGAGGCGCGCGGTAATAGCGGAAGGCACGCCAGACAAAATAAGCGTTGGGTACCAGAGCCACCCCACTACCGGTCAATGCCGATAGACTGCCGCCAACCCCGGCGGCCAGCATGCCACCCATACTAACTACGACAAGCAAGAGACTCTGTGCTACCAGCAGGCGTGCAACGGGTGGTCGCTTGAGTTTGGCTGCCACCGGTTATCCCCTGCCTCGCGTCGTCTCACGCCAACGTTTACCTATTTTCATCGTGCATATACACGACAAACTCCGGCGCGATTATAGGGAAGGGCCTCGGCGGCTTCAACCAAAGCCAAGCCGATTTTGTACGATATTGCCGAATACTACGACCAATAGCCCGCTAAACGTCGGTAAACTACGTTAGCTTGCTAAAAGAAGATGAACCGAATATATGTCTATCTGGGTCTAGTGAATATGACCCAAGATACCGTCCAGCTCATCAAGGCTTGTGTAGCGGATGGTCAAGCGCCCCTTGCCGCTGCGCCCGTGCTGGATCTTTACCGGCGCACCGAGCAATTCACCCAGCTGAGTCTCGAGGCGCACCACATCCGTTGATCGAGGCTCGCTCTCGGGCTTGGCCGGCGCCCCCTCGAGGCGCTGCTTGACCAGCGCCTCGGTGGCTCGCACCGTCAGGTCCTTGTCGACCACCTCGTGGGCTGCCGAGCGCTGCGCCGCGCCGGAAAGCGCGAGCAGAGCGCGGGCATGCCCCATGTCCAGGTCGCCACGCTCGAGCAGCGTCTGAACCTCGGGGTCCAGCGACAGCAGGCGCATCAGATTGGCAACCTGAGCACGCGACCTGCCCACGGCATCGGCAACCTGCTGTTGAGTCAGTTCGAACTCGTCCTGCAGGCGCTTGAGGGCCATGGCCTCCTCGACGGGATTGAGATTCTCGCGCTGGATGTTCTCGATGACCGCCAGCGCCAGGGCCACCTGGTCGCTGACCTCACGAATCACCGCCGGTATGACATCGAGCTCGGCCAGTTGAGCGGCCCGCCAGCGCCGTTCACCGGCGATGATCTCGTAGCGATCCTCATCGATTGGGCGCACCACGATGGGCTGCATCACCCCCTGGGCACGGATCGAGTCGGCCAGTTCTTCCAGGGCCTCGGGCTGGATGTCGCGACGAGGCTGATACTTGCCGCGTACCAGCTGCCCAAGCGGCAGGCGCTCGAGGCGTTCCTGATCCTTGGGCGCGAATTCGTCCGCTGCATCGATCGGCACCAGAGCCTCGCCGTCGACAGCCTCAAGAGTCTCCTCCGGCTGGAGGGAGCGATGGCGGGAGCCGGCACCGATCAGGGCATCCAGGCCTCGTCCCAGGGCTCGCTTACGCGTCATCTGGCAATCCTCGAAATCGATCCAACATTTCAGTCCCCTGCGACCACCATGGCCACTCGGGCGTGGTTTCACATCCATGCACTAGCGCCAACTCGCTGATTGCTCAGCGATCCACTCGACAACGGGCTAGATCAGCTGACGGCGGATCAGCTCCTTGGCAAGCACCCGGTAGGCCTGGCTGCCCCGCGAGAAGCGGGCATACTTGGTCACCGGCAAGCCATGACTTGGGGCCTCGGCGACGCGCACGTTGCGGGGGATGGTGGTCTTGAGCAAGCCATCGCCGAAGTAGTCCGTCAACTGCTTGCTGACGTCGCGCGTCAGGCTGTTACGCGCATCGTACATGGTCCGCACGATGCCCAGCACCTCGAGGCTTGGATTAACGCTTGCCTGAATCTGCTCGACGGTATCGAGCAACGCCGATAGCCCTTCAAGGGCATAGAACTCGCACTGTAGTGGAATCAGTACGCCGTGAGCGGCGGTCAGCGCGTTGACGGTCAGCATATTGAGCGAAGGCGGGCTGTCGATCAGCACCACGTCGTATTCGCCCGCGACGCTCTGGATGGCGTTCTGCAGGCAACGTTCACGGCCTTCATCACGGTCGAGCAGCGCGACCTCAGCGGCGGTCAGGTCGCCGTTGCCGGGCAACAGGGCAAAGCCCGCATCGGGGCAGTCCAGGATGACCTCGGCGGCGCGCTTGTCGCCCAGCAGTACATCAAGAACGCTGCCATCAAGCTCGTGCTTATCGACACCACTGCCCATGGTGGCATGGCCCTGCGGGTCAAGGTCGACCAACAACACGCGGCGGTCGAGCGACGCCAGGCTGGCGGCGAGATTAACGGCCGTGGTGGTCTTGCCCACCCCACCCTTCTGGTTGGTCAAGGCGATGATTTTGGTCACGAGCGGCATCCTTCCTGGGTCCGGCTCCCTGAAAACCGGGGTAGCCTTGGTGGTCGCATTGCAGCACAGCTTCAGTCGGTACGACGAGCCAGCGTCAGCAGGTGTCGGGCGCCTTCCTCGCCGGGCACGGCAAGGGCCCGTCGCTCGATGAGTGCCACGTCATCAGGAAGGGCAGCGAGTTCCTCATCACCGGCCTTTCCCTTCATGGCAAGCCACTGACCGTCCGTGGCAAGCAAGGTCCCCGTCAGGCCGATGAAATCCTCAAGACTTGCAAAGGCCCGGGAAATCACCTGATCGAAGGGGGTGGCCTCGAAAGACTCGACCCGTGCCTGGCTGGGCGTGACATTGGTCAACCCCAGTTCGAATACCGCCTGGCGCTGGAAGCGGACCTTCTTGCCATTGCTGTCGAGCAGGGTGACATCAAGCTCAGGCTTGAGAATTGCCAGCACCAGTCCCGGTAGCCCCGGTCCTGCACCGACGTCGAGCAGGCGTGGGCCACGCACATGCTCAAGCACCGAGGCACTATCCAGCAGGTGTTTGGTCACCATGTCATCGAGCGAGCGTACCGCGGTGAGGTTATAGGCGCGATTCCACTTGTGCAACAGCGCCAGCAGGCCCAGAAGGCGTGCGCGTTGGTCGACCTCTGGCGCGATATTGAGCGCGGCAAGTCCCGTATCAAGCCTTGCGGCCACGGTGTCGGGAATCGCGTTAGCGAGGGCTTGATTCATGCGCTCTGCGCCTGACTGTCGTCGAGCAGGCGACGCTTCTTCAGATGGATCAGCAGAATCGACACCGCCGCCGGCGTCACGCCTGAGATGCGCCCGGCATGCGCCAGGGTCTCGGGGCGAGCGGCTTCAAGCTTCTGGCGAATCTCGTGGGAAAGCCCTTCGACGCGCTGGTAATCCAGATCCGCCGGCAATGGCGTCGCCTCGTGACGCTTGAGCTTGTCGATCTCTTCCTGCTGACGATCGATATAGCCCTGATACTTGACCTGAATCTGTACCTGTTCGGCGACCGTGGGATCCTCGACCGGCTCGCCGGTGAGACGAGCCACATCGGCGTATTCGAGTTCCGGCCGACGCAGCAGTTCGGTAAGGCTGTACTCGCGCGTCAGTGGCTTCTCGGTCTTCGCCTCAAGCGTTGTTGCAGCGGTGCTGCCCGGCTGCACGAAGCCGACCCTGAGACGCTCGAGCTCTTGCTCGATAGCATCACGCTTGGCGGAGAAGGCGGCCCAGCGGGTGTCATCGACCAGCCCCAGCTCCCGGCCGATTTCGGTCAGGCGCAGGTCCGCGTTGTCCTCGCGCAGCAGCAGGCGATACTCGGCCCGCGAGGTGAACATCCGGTAGGGCTCCTGGGTGCCCAGGGTGATCAGGTCGTCGACCAGCACGCCGAGGTAGGCCTGATCGCGCCGCGGTGACCACCCCTCAAGCCCCTTGGCGCGCCGAGCGGCGTTAAGCCCCGCCAGCAACCCTTGAGCGCCGGCTTCCTCGTAACCCGTGGTGCCGTTGATCTGGCCGGCGAAGTACAGGTTGTGGACAAACTTGGTTTCCAGCGTGTGCTTGAGGTCTCGTGGATCGAAGAAATCGTACTCGATGGCGTACCCGGGGCGGGTGATATGCGCGTTCTCCATCCCCTCGATCGAGCGCACTACCTCAAGCTGGACGTCGAAAGGCAGAGAGGTGGAAATCCCGTTGGGGTAGAGCTCGTGGGTGTTAAGCCCCTCGGGTTCGACAAAGATCTGGTGGCTCGCCTTGTCGGCGAAGCGATGCACCTTGTCTTCGATGGACGGGCAATAGCGCGGGCCGACGCTATCGATGGAGCCGGAATACATCGGCGACCGATCAAGATTGGCGAAGATAATCTCGTGAGTGCGCTCATTGGTATGCGCGATATGACAGCTGACTTGCTCAGGGTGCATGTCACGGCTGCCAAGATACGACATCACGGGCGTCGGGCTGTCGCCGGGCTGCTCCTCGAGGCCGCTGAAATCGACACTGCGGGCATCGATGCGTGGCGGTGTACCGGTCTTCAACCTTGCCACATTGAACGGCAGTGCCCGCAGGCGTTTTGCCAGGGCGTTGGACGGTGCGTCACCGGCACGGCCACCGAGACTCTGGTCGAGACCGATATGGATCACGCCGCCGAGGAAGGTACCGGTGCAGAGCACCACGCTTTCGCCGAGAAAGCGGATACCAGTCTCGGTTACCGCACCACGCACGGTGTCGCCATCGACGATCAAGTCGCCTGCCGACTGCTGGAAAATCGTCAGGTTGGGCTGATTCTCCAGCATGCCGCGAATCGCCGCTTTGTAGCGGACTCGGTCGGCCTGAGCGCGAGTGGCGCGAACTGCCGGTCCCTTGCGGGCATTGAGTCGACGGAACTGGATGCCCGCCAGGTCGGTGGCCAGCGCCATGGCGCCGCCGAGTGCATCGATTTCCTTGACCAGATGACTCTTGCCGATCCCGCCGATGGCGGGATTGCAGGACATCTGGCCCAGCGTCTCGATGTTGTGGGTCAGCAGCAGGGTCTTGGCACCCATGCGAGCAGAGGCCAGGGCGGCTTCGGTTCCCGCATGGCCTCCGCCGATGACGATGACGTCAAAACGGTCGGGGTAATCCACGTTGCACCTCGAATGGCGCCGATGGCGCCGTGTCCATAGCCGTCGTCAAACGACGGGGTGAGAAATCAGCCGCAGAGTATAAACCTCCTGTGGGTAACCGTCAGGGGTTTTCCACACCCGGATTCGCATTCCAGCGTCTGTGACCCGGGCTTAATATAAAATACAGATTAAATAGAAGAGAAGTTCTGTTGTTGTTGCTACTACTGGTGTGGACACTTTCTGTGGAAAACCTCGTTATTTATATAGTTATCAACTCACTGGAATGTTGACCAATCGTGTGAAAAACAGCGCAGGAGATGCGTACAGCATGTCATGAGCCTGTGGATGAAAGAGGGCTTTGTCCACAGTCTCAAATAACCCAAGGTTATCCACCGAGCCCAGGCCGGGTTGTTACCGTGGCGATTAACATCCGAAGGCAATCAGCGTGAAGTCGCTGATGCTGCCGGTCATGGGACGATTTGGAGCCATTCTGAAAAAACTTGTCCACAGCCCAAAAAAAGGGCCTGTCGAGAAGTCGACAGGCCCTTTTAGGTGCCATTATCTGCATGCGTGATGGCCTAGCGAAGCCATATAGAAGCCATCCAGGTCACGATCAGCGAACATTCATGATCGCTTCATCAGTGCTTGAGGACACGTCCCAGGAAGCTCTTGGTGCGTTCATTCTGGGGGTTGTCGAACACGGCTTCCGGCTTGCCCTGCTCGACGATCTGCCCTTGGTGAATATAGATCACGCGATCCGCCACCTCTCGAGCAAAGCCCATTTCATGCGTGACGATCATCATCGTCATGCCAGCGTCGGCCAGCTCTCGCATGGCATCCAGCACCTCACCGATCATTTCCGGGTCAAGAGCCGATGTGGGCTCATCGAAGAGCATCAGCCGGGGTTCCATGGCCAGTGCCCTGGCGAGCGCCACACGCTGCTGTTGGCCGCCTGAGAGCTGGCCTGGCAGCTTGTCAGCCTGGTCAGCGATATTGACCTGGTCCAGCAGTCGGTTGGCGCTGTCGATCGCTTGTTTTTCACTGAGGCCACGGACCTTGATGGGCGCCAGGGTGACGTTGTCGCGTACGCTGAGATGGGGGAAGAGATTGAACTGCTGGAAGACCATGCCGACCTCGGTACGAATGGTCTGCAGCGACTTGCTGCTCTTGCCATTTGGCAGCAGTTCATTGCCATCGACATCGATATGGCCGTGCTGGAATTCCTCGAGCCCATTGATACAGCGGATCAGCGTTGACTTGCCTGAGCCGCTGGCCCCGATGACCACCACGACCTCGCCATGGCTGACCGAAAGCTCGATGTCCTGCAGCACGTGAAGGCTGCCGAAGAACTTGTTGACCTTTTCCATGCGCACGATCGGCTCGGCGCCGGCCTCTGTCTTGATATCTGTCATGATCGGTTCCCTCGTTGTACCGATGTTCGTTGTGCCGGCGTTATTGACCTACCAGCCCCTTGCGCTCGAGCTGGCGCAGGGCCAGCGAGAGGCTGAGGGTGATGGCGAGATACAGCATGGCGACCATCAGATAGACCTCCAGTGCGCTAAAGGTCGTGGCGATGTAGACCTGACCCTGACGGACCAGCTCGCCCACACCGATCACCGAGAACAGCGAGGTATCCTTGATGCTGATGATGCCTTGATTGCCAAGCGAGGGAATCATGCGGCGAAACGCCTGGGGCCAGATCACGTAGCGGAACGATTGCGTGCGCGACAGGCCAAGCGACAGGCTAGCTTCACGCTGACCGCGTTCGATCGACTGTACTCCGCCGCGCACGATTTCGGAGATATAGGCGCCGGAGTTGACGGCGATGGCGGCGATGCCGGCCACCAGCGCATTGACCGGCCCCCCGATGATCTGTGGTAGGCCATAGAAGATGAAGAGCACCTGCACCAGCACTGGGGTACCGCGAAATATCTCGATGTAGGTGATGGCCGGGATGCGTAGCCAGGCAATCGGGCTGATGCGCAGAAGACCAAACAGGATGCCGATCAGAAAGCCGATGGCGAGACCACCGAAGGAGATCAGCAAGGTATAGGGTATCCCCGTCAGCAGGTAGGGAATCGAGGATAGGGCGGCCTGCCAGTCGAATTGAAAGGTGACGTCCACGAGGGATCTCCCGTCCAGAAGCTTCGTCAGATAGAAGGGTGCAAAGGGCACCACGCAAAGGGGCCGAGCCTAGCGACCCGACCCCGTGCGACCAGCTATGTCTGAGAGTGCGATAAGCCATCAGACACCGTCATGGCTTGTCGCGTCATTCAGCGCTGCCAAACCATTTTTCGTGGATCTCATCGTAGGTGCCATCTTCACGCATGGACGCGAGGGCCTCGTTGACGGGTTCGACCCAGTCGCTGCCTTTGACCAGCGCGATGCCGTACTGCTGACCTTCGTAGAGGGGGCCCACGACCTTGGCACGGCCTTCACCGCGGGTTTGGGCGAAATAGCCAACGTTGGGGGCGTCATAGAAGACTGCATCGACGCTGCCGCCGAGCAGGGCCATGTACATGTCGGAGCTGCCCGGATAGGGCGTGATGGTCGCGTCGTCACCGAGATTTTCGGTCAGGTAGTCATAGCTGGTTGAGCCGATCTTGGTGCCGACGGTCATTCCCGTCAGATCATCGATGGTTTCGACGCTATCGTTGTTCGCGGCGACCATGATGCGCAGACCGCTATCATAGTAGGGGTCGGAGAAGTCGACGATCTCGCTGCGCTCTTCGGTAATGGTAATGCCGGCGATGGCGATATCAACGTTACCGGTCTGGATGGCCGGGATGATGCCGTTGAAGTCCATGGTATTCAGATTGATATCGAAGCCGGCGCGATCGGCGACCTCGTTGATGATGTCCATGTCGAAGCCGACCATTTCTCCGGACTCGGTATCCATCATCTCGAAGGGCACGAAGCTTGGGTCGGTGACCACGTCGAGCGTTGGCTGGTCGGCGGCACTGGCAAGCGTGGACATGCCAAGGCCGAGCGCCAGGGAGGAAAGCAGTGACGCTTTTTTATATGCAGTTGTCATGAAGTTCCCCGTTTGGAAATTTTGTTTGTGGAACACGCCTTTAACAATGGCGAGTTCCCGGGGAAGCGTCAAGTTGAAGAAAAAAGTGCCAATTTGACGGTGATTTACACCATGAAGGAGGCACCACAGCCACAGGTGCTGGTGGCGTTGGGGTTCTGGATCACGAAACGCGCACCGGCAAGGCCTTCCTCAAAGTCGACCGTCGAGCCGACCAGATACTGATACGACAGAGGGTCGACGATCATCGAGACGTCGTCGAAGGCAATCAGGGTATCGTCGTCGCTGGCATCGTCGGCGAAATCGAAGCCGTACTGGAAGCCCGAACAACCACCGCCGGTGACGTAGACGCGCAGTTTGAGAGCCGAGTTGCCCTCTTCCGTGATCAGCCCGCGCAGGCGCCGCTGGGCGCTAGGCGATAGCTGCATCGGCTTCAGGGAGTCAGGATCGAAAGATTCAGCACCGCTCATGGAGATTCTCCCGCGGTTGATGGAATGGGGTACATGACATGATTATCCACAATCCCCAGCAAAAGGGTCAACTTTTGAGGGGCGAAGCCGTAGGTAGGCCACGTGCGAAGGCGCTGTAAACCCATCCCTGGGTGCTACCTCTGCCATCCATGGCAGAGGACCTTCGCTGTGACCTACCTCCGGCGCCGGTGAACGATAGTCCAAGAAGGGAATCAGGGCATTATCGCCGGGGCGCTAAGGCCTGCCATCTCGTCGAAGCCGAACATCAGGTTGAGGTTCTGGATGGCCTGGCCGGAAGCGCCCTTGACCAGGTTGTCGATCACAGAAAGCACCACCACGGTGTCGCCATCGCCGGGGCGATGGACGGCCAGCCGACAGATGTCGCTGCCCTTGACGCTGCGGGTCTCGGGGTGACTCCCTGCGGGCATGACGTCAACAGCCGGTTCGTCCTTGAAGCGCGTCTCGAACAGCGCCTGCAGGTCACCGGGCTCCTCGGTCAGTCGCCCGTAGAGGGTGGCGTGAATGCCACGAATCATCGGTGTCAGATGAGGAACGAAGGTCAGGCCTACCGGTGCCTTGGCCGCG
Source organism: Halomonas salinarum (assembly GCF_012062845.1). Lineage (GTDB taxonomy): Bacteria > Pseudomonadota > Gammaproteobacteria > Pseudomonadales > Halomonadaceae > Onishia > Onishia salinarum. Next base: position 30,380 of record NZ_WWNB01000012.1, on the reverse strand, counting down.
CGGCCGAGGCCCTGGCGAATCTCGGGCAGATGACGGTGCCCGCTGGCGCCATAGGCCTTCATGGATTCGCTGGCTTCAGCCAGCAGTGAGCCGACCTTGGCACCGCGACCGGCGCCGGTGACGCCTGACTTGCAGTCGGCAATCACATGCTCGATATCAATGAGGCCCCCTTCGAGCAGCGGCAAGAGGCCCAGTTGCACGGCGGTGGGGTAGCAGCCTGGAACCGCAATCAGGCGTGCCTCTTGTATGGCCTCGCGATTGACTTCCGGTAAGCCATAGACGGCTTCTTCAAGCAGCTCAGGAGCGCCGTGGGGCTGACCGTACCACTGTGCCCATTCCTCGGCATCTTCCAGACGGAAGTCGGCGGAGAGATCGATGACCCGGGTACCGCGCTCTAGCAGGTCGCCGGCCAGCGCATGAGCGACACCATGCGGAGTGGCGAAGAAGACGGCATCGCAGCGGCCGAGCACATCTGCATCCGGGGCAGTGAAGTAAAGTTCCGGATAGTGGCCGCGCAGGTTGGGATAGAGTTCATCGACAGCGAGGCCCGCTTCGGAACGCGAGGTAATGGCCGCTATTTCGACCTGGGGATGCTGGGCAAGCAGCCTCAGCAATTCGACGCCGGTATAGCCGGTGCCCCCGACAATGCCCACCTTGATCACGATGTCCCTCCTTAGGTAGCTGGCCGACCCTTCGGGGTCGAGTCTGAAGAGATGGTCCCGGTATGATACACCTGTCAGTCAACGACAGGTGAAATCACCCTCCCATCATGAGCCCCATGGTCAAGGAAGCGCCACCGTGCCACGCCCACATTTTCCCGACCTGAGCCTTGCGACCTTTCGTCGTAAACTGGCCAATGTCGAATCTCTTCCCCAGCTCTGCGTGCTGGGGACGATCGCCGGGATTGTCACCGGCAGCCTGATGGTGGGCTTCCAACTGCTGCTGGATCTGGGGGCGCTGGCCTTCATGCCCGGTGCGGATTCTGAGGCTTTCGAGGGATTGCCGGCCTGGTTCCGGGCGTTGCTGCCGTTGGCGGCGGTCGCCCTGATCGGGGTAGGGCTATGGCGTCAGCCACCGGCGGCTCGCAAGCTCGGTGTCGGTCACGTGATTGAGCGACTGACGTATCATCAGGGGCGATTCCCGCTGCGAAACTGGCTCAACCAATGGTGGGTCGGGGTGGTATCGGTGCTTGGTGGCCTTTCGGCGGGCCGGGAAGGCCCGGCGATACATCTCGGCGCGGCGGCGGTCAGCGGCATCGGTGAGCACCTTCGCCTGCCTCACAATAGCCTGCGTGTATTGGTGGCCTCTGGGACGGCGGCCGGCATATCGGCTTCCTTTAATACGCCGATCGCCGGGGTCATCTTTGCCATGGAAGTGGTGATGATGGAGTACACCATTGCTGGCTTCATGCCGGTGATCCTGGCTTCCAGTATGGGGGCCGTCGTCGCCCAACTGGTCTATGACACTCAGCCGGCCTTTCATACCTCGAGCGTAGCGCTGGATTCCTGGCTGAACCTGTCCTGGATTCTCTTCAGTGCACTGGTGATTGGCCTCCTGTCTGGCGGGTTCATTCGCCTGTCGAAGTTAAAGACCGGTTTTGCCGCCTGGCCGATCAAGGCCCGTCTGACCTTGGTGGGGCTCGCCGTGGGCGGGGTAGCCTGGTGGTATCCAGAGGTACAGGGCATCGGCTACGACAGTTTGGCCTCCACCCTGGATGGCGAGGTGGCAGTGAATGTGCTGGTGGCGCTGGCGCTCGCCAAGCTGGGGCTAACTGCGCTCACCGTGGCGAGCGGTCTTCCTATCGGCATCATTGGCCCTGTGCTGGTTTCAGGCGCCGCTGCCGGCGCGCTGACTGGTCTGCTCGGCCAGTGGCTATGGCCCGAAGCGGCGGCAGACCCGTCACTGTTTGCCATGCTGGGCATGGCGGCGATGATGGGGGCAGTATTGCAGGCACCGCTGGCGGCACTGATGGCCCTTCTCGAACTGACGCACAATCCCAATATCATTCTGCCCGGCATGCTGGCGGTGGTGATTGCAGGGCTCACGGCAAGGCGGTTGTGTCGCTGCGAGGGCTTCTTCATCAACCTGACGCGTCATGGCCTGCATCCACTGCAGCAGCCGCTGTCACAGGCGTTGTCGCGAGTATCGGTGCCAGCGGTAATGGAGCGCAGCCTGGTGCGAAGCCAGCGCCGGGTCGGTCGCGAGGAAGCCGAGGCGATGTTGCATGCCAAGCCTGTCTGGGTGGTGATCGTGCGCTCCCGGGACGACAAGCCGACCCTGGCACTCAAGGCGGCGGATCTGGCGCGTGTGTTGCTCGATGAAGACGCCTGGGCCAAGGAGGAGCAGATCGACCTGCTCGAAGTGCCCGGCCAGCGTCTGGACATGGCGCCCATTCACCTTGAGGCGACTCTCAGCGAGGCGCTGGACCGGCTCAACGAGGCACGAGTGGATGCACTTTATGTCGAAACCTCGATGGGGCCGATCAAGCGGCGTATTTCCGGTATCATCACCCGTGAAAGCATTGAAAACTACTATCGCTACATGCCGTGAGCGAGCGAGCTCTGCCGGGCCGCTGTCGCAGGGAACGACTCTTGAGGAGTGATTATGTATTTATGGATTCAGGCCTTTCACCTGATCGCCGTGGTGACCTGGTTTGCCGCGCTTTTCTACCTGCCGCGGCTGTTCGTCTATCACGCCACGGCGCGTGATGCCGGTGATGATCAGGCCATCAGCTACTTCACGACCATGGAGCGCAAGTTGTATCGCGGCATCATGATGCCGTCGATGATCGCGGTGATCGTGCTTGGCGCAGGTATGCTGGCCCTGGTGCCGGGGCTGATGAGTCAGGGCTGGATGCATGCCAAGCTGACACTGGTGGTGTTGCTGATCGGCTATCACCACGTATGCCTGGCCTACATGAAGAAATTGGCCGCCGGCACCTGTCAGAAATCGCACGTGTTCTTCCGCTGGTTCAATGAGGCGCCGGTCGTTGTGCTGGTGCTGGTCGTCATCCTGGCGGTGGTCAAGCCGTTCTGATGCCAGATGCCGACAAGTATGGAATGCATGACATTCGCCAACTGCCGGTGGTGCTGGTGCTGGCAGGCCACGATCCGAGCGGCGGCGCTGGGCTGACCGCTGATGTCGAGGCCATTGCCGCTTGTGGTGCTTGGCCGCTGACCATCCCCACCGCCCTGACCGTGCAGAATAGCCGTGATGTCATCACTGTCATGCCCTGTCGCGGTGATGACATGCGCGCCATGGCCGCGGCGCTGGGTGAGTTCACGGTCTCGGCGATCAAGGTTGGGCTGGTGGCAGACCTTGAAAGTCTCGATGCGGTGGTTGATATCGTGCGCCGCTATCCCGGCGTCCCGGTGGTCGTCGATCCGGTGCTTCGCGCCGGAGGTGGGTACGATCTGAGCTCGGCCGAGCTGATCGATGCCTTCCATGAGCGGCTTCTGCCACTGGTGGATATCCTGACGCCAAACCGGGCGGAACTGGCAAAACTCACCGACCCGGGCTGGGACAATGATACCGATCGCGCCATTGCGCTGATGGCGGAGGGATGCCAGTCGGTCCTAGTCACCGGCACTGATTCGCCGGCGACGGGCAGCGCTGCGGACAAGGTTGTCCACACCCTGCATACGCCGGACAATGGCCGCCAATGGTGGTGGCCTCGCCTGGCCGGCAGTTTTCATGGGTCGGGCTGTACGCTGGCGGCCTCACTGGCCGCCTATCTGGCTGCAGGCGAAAGCCTGATTCAGGCCTGTGAGATGGCCCAGGAATATACCTGGCAGACATTACGCCACGGCTGGCGCCCATCCGATGGTCAGGCCTTGCCACGCCGCCTTTGGCGCCATCCGAGCACTGCGCATACTTCGGAGTGACGATGTTCGAGCCTGCCTGGACACGCGGTGTCTACGCCATCACCGATGAGACCCTATTGCCCGATGATGAGCGCCTGCTGAGCGCCTGCGAGGCGGCGTTACGCGGTGGTCTGGCGTTGCTGCAGTACCGCGACAAGTCCGACGACGCTGACAAGCGTTGGCGTCAGGCAAACGAACTCGCCGCGCGCTGCTCGGCGTATGAGGTACCTTTGATCATCAACGATGACGTGGCGCTGGCCGCACGCCTGCGCCGGGCCGGCCACTGGAGAGTCGGGGTGCATCTTGGTCAGCAGGATGGTCTTGTGAACGATGCTCGCTACCAGCTGGGGCCCACCGCCATCATCGGCGTTACCTGCCATGACCGGCTGGAGCTTGCCGAAAAGGCGGCGGCCGAAGGGGCATCCTACCTGGCCTTCGGCCGTTTCTTTGCCTCGCGTACCAAACCCTCCGCGCCGCCGGCTCCACTGTCACTGCTTGAGCAGGCCGGACGTTTTGGCTTGCCGCGGGGCGCGATCGGCGGCATTACGGTGGATAACATCACCACAGTGCGTGAGGCTGGCGCGGAGCTTGCCGCCGCCGTCGAGGCGGTATTTGCGGTGCAGGATCCCGAGGCGCGCGTCATTGAGCTTAACCGACGTTTGAGCATGGCAGCGCATCATCCATAGCTTATCCACAGGGTGCTCACCGAGAGTTATCCGCATTATTCAGAGATTTATCCACAACTTCGCACTATCAGACCCGAGAGGCTTTCATGACCACCTCAGTAGAGCTCTTCGCACAGGCCTGTCGCCATATCCCGGGCGGCGTCAATTCGCCGGTTCGTGCCTTCAAGGGCATGGATCGTCCGCCGGTGTTCATCGAGCGTGCCCAGGGCGCCTACCTGCATGATGTCGAGGGCAAAGCCTATATCGACTACGTGGGGTCCTGGGGACCAATGATCACTGGCCACGCCGACCCGGACGTGCTGGGTGCAGTGCGCGAGCGTCTCGATATGGGACTGTCCTTCGGTACCCCGACCGCCATCGAAACCCGCATGGCCGAGCTTATCTGCGAGATCATGCCGTCCATCGAGATGGTACGCATGACCAACTCGGGCACCGAGGCCACCATGTCGGCGATCCGCCTGGCGCGAGGCTATACGGGGCGCGACAAGATCGTGAAGTTCGAGGGCAACTACCACGGCCATTCCGACTCCTTGCTGGTCAAGGCTGGTTCCGGGGCCCTGACCCATGGCGAGCCGAGTTCGCCGGGCGTGCCGGCCTCGCTTGCCGAACATACGGTGACCCTGCCCTTCAATGACCTCGACGCAGTGGAAGCCTGCTTCGAGGAGATCGGTGATCAGGTGGCCTGCATTATCGTCGAGCCGGTGGCCGGCAACATGAACTGCATTCCGCCACGAGAAGGCTTCCTCGAGACGCTGCGTGAGGTCTGTGATCGCCATTCAAGTCTATTGGTCTTCGATGAGGTGATGACGGGCTTTCGTGTTGCCAAGGGCGGGGCCCAGGCACACTTCGGGGTGACGCCGGACCTGACCTGCCTTGGCAAGATCGTCGGCGGTGGCATGCCGGTCGGGGCCTTTGGCGGCAGGTGTGAGGTGATGGAGCAGATATCGCCACTGGGCCCGGTCTATCAGGCTGGCACACTGGCCGGCAATCCGCTGGCCATGGCCGCCGGTATTGCCCTTTTGACCAAGATTCAGGAACCCGGCTTCCATGAGGCCCTGACCCAGCGTGTCGAGACGCTATGCGATGGTCTCAAGGCGCGGGCCGAGGCCGCCGGCATCGATATGATCACTCAGCGGGCCGGTGGCATGTTCGGGCTCTTCTTCACCGCCCAATCGCAGGTCGACAACTTCGCTCAGGCCACGGCCTGTGATGCCGATGCGTTTCGTCGCTTCTTCTCGCTGATGCTCGATGAGGGCGTTTATCTGGCGCCTTCGGCCTATGAGGCCGGTTTCATGTCCAATGCTCATACCCCGGAAGATATCCAGGCGACCCTGGACGGTGCCGAGCGGGCTTTTGCTGCCATGAACAAGGCCTAACCAAGGAGGCATCACCGTGAGCGATGTCCTTATTCAGGCGCTTAGCCATCCGGCCTGCTTTGATCATCCAGTGGATAAGATCGAGGTCCATGAAACACACATTTCATGGATCCTGTTGACCGGCGACTACGCCTACAAGATCAAGAAGCCGGTCGATCTCGGCAGCTTTCTGGATTTTTCGAGCCTCGAGAAACGTCACACCTTGTGCGAGCAGGAAGTACGTCTCAACCAGCGCCTGGCACCGAGCCTGTACCTGGATGTGGTGCCCATCTCAGGCTCACCGGAGGCGCCGAAGCTCAACGGTGAAGGCGCGCCTTTCGAGTATGCGGTGAAGATGCGCCAGTTCAGCCATCGCCATCTGTTCAGCATCTTGCAGCAGGATGGCGAGTTATCGATGGAACTGCTCGATGACCTGATCGACCAGCTGGTGGATTTTCACGAGCAGGCGCAGCGAATCGAGACGTCGAGCGAACATGGCAGTGCCGACTCGACGCGAGAGATCGTGGCCAGAGAGTTCTCATTGATCGGCGATCGTCTGCCCAATCCGCAAGATCGCCAACGCCTGGATACCCTCAGGGAACGGGTCAATGAGATGGAAGCCCGGCTGATGCCGGTGTTTGCCGAGCGCCATCGCGAGGGTTTCGTTCGCGAGACCCACGGCGATATCCACTTGGGTAACGCCGTGCGTCATCAGGGCCGAGCGCTGTTGTTCGATGGCATCGAGTTCAATGATGCCCTGCGCTGGAACGATGTCGGCTGTGATCTGGCCTTCCTGCTGATGGATCTCGAGGCTCGCGGTGAGCTGATGCTAGCGCGTCATGCGCTGAACCGTTACCTGGAGCTTTCGGGTGACTACGCCCTGGTAGGGGTGCTCGACTACTACAAGATCTATCGTGCCCTGGTACGTGCCAAGGTCGCGATGCTGCGTTACGCCGAGCCCACGCTACCGGCTGACGAACGCGCGTCTATCTGGTCCGAGTATCAACGCTATCTGGCATTGGCGGAAGGCTACAGCGAGTTCCGCTTCCCCTATCTGCTGATTGGCGTTGGCGTATCGGGCAGTGGCAAGAGCCGTTTCACCGGGGAAGTGGTCAGACGCCTTGGCGGCGTGCGGTTGCGTTCTGATGTGGAGCGTAAGCGTCTATATGGATTCGCTCCACAGGCGGATAGTCACCAGCAGGGTGTGGATATCTATACCCCGGAGGCGACCGAGCGTACCTACCATCATCTGGCACAACTCAGTGGCCTGCTTTTCGAGGCAGGTCTTTCGGTGTGTATCGATGCGACCTGTCTTAAGAGGTCGCAACGCGACTTGCTGGCTGACCAGGCCGAGGCCCGAGGCCTAGCGGTGATGACCATCAGCTTCGAGGCCGATGAAGCCACTCTGCGGGCGCGTATCGAGAAGCGGGCGCGTCTGGGGGGCGACCCCTCCGAGGCGAGCCTTTCCGTACTCGAACGACAGCTAGAACACTTCGAGCCCTTCAGCGATGAAGAGCGACGACACTTGGTTCATCTGGATACAACGGCAACGGATGCTACTGAGACTCTGGTTGAGTTGATCCAGCAGCACATGAATCAAGCCTGACCCTTGCCTCGTCAGTTACCGTATGCCTGTACATCGGGCTTACAGTGTTCTGCAATATATTGAAATGCTGTGATTTTTTAACTTCTCTTCGGCCACCTGGCGTTCCTTGAATGTCAGGTGGCCGTTTTTTGTATCGCTGATGCATCATCGGCCTTGAAAGGCTAATTATCTGAATTATGAGAAGAAAAAATTTCCCAACCCTATTAGGCCATTAATCGAGTTACATAAATGTAACGCTTTTCATCGCCATGGCCGCCTACCTCTTCAAGCATCGACCAGTCTCTGGCCCTCCTCCCGCCGCCCCGTTTTTTATTTCCTGATACTTACAGTGGCTTACAAAAAGTTTCACAGAACCTGGCACGCATTGTGCGTTGTAAATCTCGACTGCGAATGGATGACGCCAGCTATCAACCGCAACCGGTTCACTGACGAGTCACGTTTCGCAGGGAATGACAAGGGATCATATCCAGACTGGAGAAACGGTCATGAAAAATTATGTAATTGCGGGTACCTCAATGCTGGCCCTGGTAATGGCAATTTCAGCTGCACATGCCAACCCGAGCGTCGGTGTCGCCAAGGGAGAAACCACTCAGGCGGTCATCTCAGGCGCTACTGCCACCGGAGGCAACAGCGGGAATGCCAACGGCGGTGACGGCTATGGCGAAGGCTATGGCGGCTCCGGCTGGGGCGGTGATGCCAACGGCGGTGATGTCGAAGCTGGTAGTGGCAAGGGTTATCAGAGCAAGGGTCGCGGCTGGGGCGGCGGTGACGACGATGGCAGCTATGGCGGTACTGGCGGTACCGGTGGCAACGGTAATGGCGCTGCTGGTGCAGGTTCTGGTGCAGGTGCTGCGGGCGGCTCGACCGGTCGTGGCGGGGATGCCTGGGCCTATAGCGAATCCTTCAACACTTCTACCAGCGTGATCTCCATGCAGGAGATGAGCTCCAATGTCACTGGTGCCCAGATTAATATCACGGGCGGAGCTGGCTCGCACGGTGGCAATGGCGGCAACAGCGGGAATGCCATGGCCATGGGCATGGCCAAGGCCGGTAATGGCGGCTACGGGGACGGTGGTAAATCCGGTGAAACCAAGGCTATCGGTGGTGATGGTGCCGAAGGTGGTGCTGGGCTTGGCGTAGGCCTTGGTGTGGGCTATGGCGAAGGTGGCGACAGTGATGCCGATGCCGGTTCCGGCGCACTTGGTGCCGCCGGATCTCTGGCTGGCAATAACAATGAAGCCGCTGACGGCAATGGCGGAACACCGCAACTCCTTGGCTTTGAACGTCGTCGTCGCGGTGGCTCTGATGGTGATGTTGACCAGTTCGCCGAAGCCAACTCTGAAGCGAACGCCACGTCTGACGCAACTGCCGGAACATCAACCGGTGGTGCTGGAACCGGAGCGGGTACCGGTGAAGGTAATGGTACCGGTGGAGCAGGCGGTAATGGCGATTATGCCGAGGCTGATAGCGGTAACGGCGGTGCTGGCAATGGTGGTGGTGGTGGCGGTGCCACCAGTGGCGCTGTAGCCGCTTCCAGCGGAGCTGGCGGTGCTGGTGGCGCTGGCGGAGCTGGCGGAGCTGCAGTGTTGAGCACCGGTAATGCCAATGTCAGTGTGGCAGCCGGCAACTTTGGCGGCATTGCCAACATGAACGTCTCGACTGGCATCTACAACTCCCAGGTGGCTGGGACCAATGTGGCTGCTCACAGCAACGTCAACATCGGCAACTAACGGATGCGATCAAACGACGTAATGTCGCAGTGATCTTATCCTGAGATGTGACTGTAAGGGCTGGCGGGGTTGCCCCGCCAGCTTGTTATTCATCACGAGCGTTCTCAATGGAAGGAGTGCCAGGCCATGTGTGCTATGAATATTTGCTTGCCTCGGTACAGGACCCTCTTCGTCGGTGTAGGCATGATGATTGCCGCTGGATTAAGTCAGCCCGGTCATGCCGATTCACGAGTGGCAACTCAGGGGTTTGATAACAACAACCCTCTTGAGGTCGAGGAACTGCAAGAAGCACGCGGTAGAGAAGGTATTAATTTAACTAACGTTCAGAGTATTCAGAACGTCGATACGTCGGTCGAAACCACGCAGTTCAATGTCGGTGGAGATGTTGTGAGTGGCAACGTGAATATTGAAGCAAACTCGATGAATAGTTTCAGCGGAGTCGGGGTTTTCAATATCACCACGGGTAATGCCAATGCGGTAAGCGGTTCTGTTGGCATAAGTGTCTACATCGCCAATCCCCAGTAAGGCTGAAAAGAATATTAGCGATGATAAGATAAGGGGCGAGTGCGATGTTGATTTTTTTACGCTCAGTGATGATAGCGGCTACTTTGATTCTGACGGCTCAGCATGCCGTGGCGGGACCTGTGACAATTGCCAACCCATTCGGCTCTTTCCAGGTCAAGGCTGAGAGTCTCAATGAACTTCGCTGGGAAAACGTGGTGCGCCAGCAGTATGATTTTAGCTGTGGCTCCGCTGCCGTCGCGACACTGCTTACCTATCATTATGAGCGCCCTACTTCAGAAGTCGCTGTTTTCGAATCAATGATCCAGCGTGGCAATGTAGAAAAAATCCGTACCTATGGATTTTCCATGCTCGACATGAAGCAGTACCTCGATTCTCAGGGGCTTAACTCGGACGGGTTTCGTGTGGAGCTTGACGACTTCATCGGCATTGGGCTGCCTGCGATAACCTTAATCAATACAGGTGGCTATAAGCACTTCGTGGTGATCAAGGGCATGGATGATGGCAACGTTTTGATTGGAGATCCTGCGGTAGGCACCGTGGTAGTACCCAAAGAGCATTTTGAAACATTGTGGACGGGAACCGTACTAGGAGCCCGTGAGGACATGTTGTTAGCGAAACAGTATTTCAATAGCGATCGTGATTGGCAGGTTCGACCAGAATCTCCCCTCCAACAAGGCATACAACGCTCGACGATCGGTTCGGCCATGTTATCACTGCCTGGCCGCAATGAACTGGGGCGCTAAATTAACTGAATCATCAGTATTCTACTTTTCCGGGGTTTATCACTACAGGAGTGGCAAACCATGAAAGCGTCAAGGAGCACCACAAGGAATGGCTATAATAAGGTTCACGTAGCCAGCCTAACCGCATTGATTCTGGCAGGTATCATATCAGTGCCTACTATAAAAGCTGAGAGTTTTATTATTAGCGAAGCGGCCATGTCGCCGCTTGATGAAGATATCTATACGCACTCTCATGCATCCATCATCCCGTTGGACGCTATGGATGAGCTACGAGGAGGTTTCTCTATTGGTGGTGTCGATGTGGACTTTGGCGCTACACTGCAAACAAAGATTGATGGCATGGTAAGAATGCAGACGCAATTGGCTTTCAGTCAGGCTGGTATCAACGTTGTTTCTGAAGACGTTTATGATGCGTCACCCAATACCACCAGCATTGGCCCTAAAGGCACTTCTATTACCCAGGTTGCTCCGAAAACTTTTAATCTGGCAGGGCTTGCTGATTTTTCGGGTGTTGCTTTCTCTGATGCAGGGAGTTTTACGGCAGCACTGCATAATATTACCCGTAATGCCATCATGAGTGCGGTCGTCAGCAACGGGTCTGGGCAGAATATCTCGCAGAGTATTGATGTCAGTGTGTCGCTTAAAAATGTTGAAGCACTTCAGTCCGCAAAGACTCATTCGGCCATCATGAGGTCAATTGCTAACTTCTAGGTGGTAAGTTGTATTATATTTTGGGTTTATAATCATGCATATAAAATAGAGGCCTTCATTTAATGAAGGCCTCTTAATGTGCTGTCTGCTAAAAGATATTGAATCCTATAGGAGTACGAAGCGTAAGAGTTGTATCAGGAGCATCTTCGGTAATGCCAAATTCGAGGTTCAAGTTGATCGCCACATCGGGGTCCAGCTGATAAGACCAACCGAGAAGCATCGATCCGATATTCAGAGACTCACCTGTACGTGTAATTTTTACCCCAGTGTCAGGGTTGGTAAATTCGGTCTCAGTTTGACCGATGAAGTCATTTTTGTAGCCTAGAGTAAATGATGATTTCGGGTTGATGGAGTAGGCCATACCGAAACTGACGCGAACGGCATCACCTGGGTCCACTTCGCCAATAACAGAGTCGCCAATCCTTTCATTGACATCATCTTTCAAGTTGAATAGATAACCAATGTTGGCAAAATAAATGGCAGGATCTGAGGGGAAAAGAATAGTCAAGCTAGGTTCGATGGAATGAAAACCTGAGCCTGTTGCCAGTTCTTGTTCTACCCCATCATCGGTTCGGTCGATCTCGAAGGGACTCTTACCCGTCGTTGACTTGTAACGCAGGTTACCCACGTAGAAGGGGCCACCATTGAGGTTTCTGTTGAGCTGATAATGAGCGGCAACTTCAATATCACCCAAGCCGTCACCTGAGCGAGAGTTTGTTTGATTAAAAGAAGCGGGTTGAGCTTCTGCGATGGTGTTTGTGACCGTATCCTCGCGATACACATAGGGTAACTTGAGCTCTAGCTCCAGGCGGTTGGTAACGCCCAACCTTCCGGTTAATGATGTTGTCCAAGTATCCCTGTCAACGTCTTCTGCGTTCAGAGCTCCTACTAAAAGGGTGCTGAGTATCTCGACACCGCGAAACGTAAGTCGATTGACGCTTGAGTGAGAATATTGGAACTCGGGCTCCAGGACCAACCGGCCTTGAGGTGTCAGAACCCCGCCAATGTCAGGGATCGCCTGAATCTGTGGTTGCATATCCTGTTCAGGAGGTGGCTGGCCAACAGTTTCCATACTTTCATCATTGGATGTCTGAGCATAGATGTTTCCAGCCGCCATCATTGTTAGCAGGCCCGGTAGTACGATTACGCTTTTGGCTATTTTTTTCATTATCTTTCCCTTCCCCTTTATTTTCCTTGAACCTGATGATTATTGATCACGTTCGTATATCGCATCAGCTAATGATGAGTGCTTGTTTTAACATTTATAGTTGTGATCTATCTTGTATATAGCTCCTTTTAATTGCTTTTCATGTATGCCGAGTTATTGGCAGAAATTAACCTGAGGAAAGCTTTGCCACACTACCCTGCTCAGGCTCAAAATTTCTGGAAACATTTTCTTCACAACAATGACGAGAAATGTGATGTTTCTCCATCATCCGGTAAAGGGTGACCCGGGAAATCCCAAGTTCCTTCGCCGCCTTTTGCACTTTGTATTTATTTCTTACCAATGCTGCATTAACCACTTCATGCTCGGCAATATCCCTCGCCTTTTCCAAGGTAAGGGGCTCTCGCCAGTCATGGCTGCGTCGCTCCAGTCCCAGGTCTTCTGGTGAAATTAGACGATGCTCACACATTACGGTGGCTCGTCTGACGCGATTGATGAGCTCTCTGACATTACCGGGCCATCGATACTGCTGCATTACAACTCGGCTATCCTGACTGAAGCCTCGAGCCCTGGCAGAACCTTCACGTGAAAAGTGGTCAAAAAAATAATTGGCGATTATCTCAATATCCTGGCTCCTTTCTCTTAAAGACGGCACCGAGATATGAAGCACATTTAAACGATGATAGAGATCCTCTCTAAACCGCCCTTCTTCGATGGCTTTTTTTAGATCGACATGTGTGGCTGCTAGTACTCTAACATTGACGGCGATCTCTGATGTATCACCAATGCGCTGTACTTTATGATCTTCCAGAAATCGTAGTAAATTAACCTGCATTTCTAGTGGAAGATCGCCTATTTCATCGAGGAAAAGCGTTCCACCTTGCGTTGCCTCGATGCGTCCGATCTTGCGTTTAACAGCTCCTGTGAATGCCCCCTGTTCATGCCCAAAAAGTTCTGACTGAATCAGGTGAGTAGGCAAGGCTCCACAATTGACTGCATTGAATGGTCCATCACGGCGCGAAGATAATTCGTGGATGCTGCGTGCCGTGAGTTCTTTCCCTGTTCCTGACTCGCCATTAATAAAAACGGGAGCATCGACGGCTGCTACTTTTTTTATAGTACAAAAAAGCGATTGCATGGACGCCGCATTGCCCAGCATCTTCTCCATGCTAGAATTTCGTGTAAGCTCTTGATTTTTAATAGTTTCTCTTTTGTTTTTCAGAGCTGATATGGCTTTACAGCTATTCAATGAAACGACAATGTCATCAATAGGATCATCTTTCTGGTGGAAGCTGTGAAGATTACGTAATATAAAGTCATCGACATCAACGCTATTTTCTATTGATGAACCATCCAATAACCAACCCACCCACTCAGCTTCAGGGTGATTGGTGATAAATTTTTCAATAGTATCTAGCACCTCTCGATCTGAGCTAAAAATGGGCACTAACCCTACTTTTGTTGTAGAAGTTACCCATTTTCCCTTTAAGGGAAGTTCATCGGAGGAAATACCTGTCCACCCTTTTTCTTTAAGGGTATTAAGTTTCCCTTGGATATGCACATAGCAATCTTGAGGAAAAATGAAGAACTCAGGTGAGTTCATTCGCTACACCTTTATAGGATAGAGAAGAAATAGACGGTTCTACTTATTTTTCAAGAGCCCGTGAGAATTTTTTTTAACGGCACCGGGCTCGTCGCTATATTCTGTCGCGCCCAGTTCATCGCCTGGATACGGTTGTGGACCTTGATTTTTTTGAAAATATTATAGAGATGCGATTTTACCGTATGCTCGCTGACAAAGAGCTTGTCGGCGATGTCGGTATTGGATGCGCCAGAGCTCAGAAGGCTGATGATCTCCATTTCACGATGTGTTAGCCCGCATACAGGCCGATAGGCATTGCGCTGCTGCTGTCGATAGAAGTTGATCAGGCGAGCCATCAGCGTTCGCGACATCCATAGGTCCCCTTCGATCAGCCGACTGATCCCCTTGCATGTGAGCAACAGGCTATCGTTACGATAGAACACTCCCTGCAGATGATAGGCAGCCAGCAAATCCGCTGCATTATCCTCATCTTTAAGGTTCAAAGCTGCTAATGTAATGGTCTCATCTTCCAGTGACAGGTTGTGCCAGAGCTGAATGGCCTCTTCGGTCACGTGGTTGGTGTCCAGTAAAACGATGTTTTTCGTATTGCCCTCGGGGATGGCCTGTGCATCGGGGGCCAAAGAGGTAACCGTTTCTTCCAACTGCTCATGAATATAGTTGATGAAGAGTTGTGACTGCGGGCTGCAGTCGGTTACGAGCAGTATTGAGGTGCCTGGGTGACTCATGACCTTATTCTCCGATGAAGGTTTCGTCATGCGGCGCTATCAAGCCGTATCGGACGTATTCGTGGTAATCTCAGCTAAGCGTTGACCTTTCTGCTCACTTTGTAAAGTTCCGTTACATTCTTGAGTTTTAGGTTTCAGTGCAGGTGTTGAGAAGAAGCCCTTTTCCCCCAAACAAACTCCTTTATGATCAAGTGGTTATAGATAGCTCTATTTTTTTCCTGATACCTCTAGATATCATTATTGAGTGAATTTTCAGCTATCGCCACCATCAAACGCCTAATTCGTTAATTCTTTTTAATGATTCTGCTCATGCTTTCTTTCAGCCGCGACCGCTTCCCTGTGTGTTTCTGCCTCACGTTGAGGGGTAACATGGACCGGATTTTCTAGATGGAGTCGGATCAATGAGGACTACGCAACGTCTGGTGCTGGCCAGTGGGAATAGTGGCAAGCTGCAGGAGTTCCACCGCCTTCTGTCTCCCCTGGGGTATGCCGTTCATCCACAGAGTGAGTACGAGGTGTCTGAGGTAGAGGAAACCGGACTCACTTTCGTTGAGAATGCACTGCTAAAGGCTCGCGAAGCATGTCGTATCAGTGGGTTGCCCGCCCTCGCCGATGATTCTGGCCTGGCGGTGGATGCCTTGAACGGTGCTCCCGGTATCTATTCCGCCCGATATGCGGGTGAACCAAAGAGTGATGACGCCAATAATCACAAGCTGATCGATGCCTTGACAGAAGTGCCTGTAAACCAGCGCACAGCACGTTATTGGTGCGTGCTGGTCTATCTGCGTCATGCTGAAGACCCCGTTCCCTTGATCGTTCAACGTAGTTGGGAAGGCGAGATTCTGACATCACTACGTGGAGAAGGAGGGTTCGGTTATGATCCCCTCTTCTGGCTGCCAGAATGGGGATGCTCAGCTGCTGAGCTCGATGGTGATGAGAAAAATCGGCTTAGCCACCGTGGCCTCGCGATGCAGGCACTGCTGGAGCAGCTGGCGACATGAATCTGCTCCCTCCCCTCGCGCTGTATGTCCACGTGCCCTGGTGTGTTCGTAAGTGCCCGTATTGCGACTTCAACTCGCATGGCGTGGGCTATGGAGCCGAGCTTCCAGAAGCCGACTACCTGGCGGCGTTGTTAGCGGATCTTGACGCTGACTTGCCTCTGGCCGCGGGCCGTGAACTGGTCAGCATTTTCATAGGGGGCGGGACGCCGAGCCTGATGTCGGCTGATTTCTATCGGCGTTTCATTGACGAGCTTCGTCTCAGGCTGCCGTTTGCAGAAGACATCGAGATCACCCTCGAAGCGAATCCCGGGACCGTCGAGCATGACCGCTTTGAGGGGTATCGGGACGCGGGTATCAATCGACTGTCGCTGGGCATACAGAGCTTCCAGTCATCCCAGCTGGCCGCATTAGGGCGCATCCACAGCGGCGGCGATGCCAAGCATGCCTTTGAACAGGCCCGCGCCGCGGGATTTGATAATATCAACCTCGATCTCATGCATGGCCTGCCAGGGCAAGATCCCCTGTTAGCTCAGGATGATCTTCACCAGGCGCTTTCCTTGGGTCCCGAACATTTATCCTGGTATCAGCTGACGCTTGAGCCTAATACCGAATTTCATTCTCATCCTCCTACCCTGCCCGAGGAAGAAACGCTCTGGAACATCCAGGATGAGGGGCATGCAAAGCTTGAGTCAGCCGGTTATGTTCGTTATGAAATTTCGGCCTATAGCCGTCCAGGATGCGAAGCCCGCCATAATCTCAACTACTGGACCTTCGGCGATTACTTGGGCATTGGTGCCGGCGCTCACGGCAAGCTAAGTCGTCAAGGAGCACAAGGACTTGAAATCGAGCGCCGCTGGAAGAGCCGACAGCCCGAGGCTTACCTGCGTCGCCTGAATGATCCACGCGGCTTCGTGGCCGGTCACCAGCGTATCCCCGAAGAGGATCTAGTACTCGAGTTCGCCATGAATGCCCTTCGTCTGATTGATGGCGTTCCTATCGATACCTGGACACGACACACCGGGCGTTCGCTCCCCATCCTTCAGCAGCAGCTGGCCGAAGCGCGAAATAAAGGATTACTTGTGGAAGATCCCGCGCATCTGCGCGCTTCTCCGCAGGGCTTGTTGTTTCTTAATGATCTCTTGGCTATGGTCGGAGACGACTAATTCGGAATGATGAGGTCGCGACCTAAAGGAGTGTGAACCGCATGAAAAAATCTATTCGCTTCGCTGTACCGCTAGCGGCTGCCCTGATGGTGACGGGCTGTACCACCACTAATCCCAATACCGGTGAGACCCAGAGCAACAGGACAGGCACGGGCGCCGCCATTGGCGCCGCCGTGGGCGCCTTGGCCGGCATGGCAAGTGGCGATGGTGGCTCCAGCAGCCGTGACCGGGCGCTGATTGGTGCGGCGGCCGGCGCTGCCGCTGGTGGCGGTATCGGCGCCTACATGGATCGTCAGGAGGCCGAGCTGCGCGAGAGCATGCAGGGGACCGGGATCGGTGTCGATCGCCAGGGCGATAACATCATCCTCAACATGCCGAGCAGCGTGACCTTTGCCTTTGACTCCAGTGATTTGACGCCTGCGGCACAGACGGCACTGAATGATGTCTCCAATGTACTCCAGCAGTATCCGGAGACTCGCGTGAACATCGCCGGCCATACCGACAGCACGGGTGCGGCGGACTACAACCAGCAACTCTCCGAGCGCCGTGCCTCTGCAGTGGGTAACTACCTGGCACAAACCGGTGTTCCGGGCGCTCGCCTGTCGATGACCGGCTATGGTGAAAACCAGCCGGTGGCCAGTAACGATACCGAGCAGGGCCGAGCCCAGAACCGTCGGGTCGAAATCACGCTGACCCCGATGCAACAGCAATGATGCCCACCTGACGCCTGCTCCGGCAGGCGCCACACTGACCCGCGCGCTTGCCACTAAGCTCGCGGGTCTTTTTCATGGATTCCTCTATGCTTGCCTATCAGCATGCCTACCATGCCGGCAATTTTGCCGACGTTCATAAGCACCTGACGCTTTTTGCCGTAACACGTCATTTATTACGTAAGAAATCTTCCGTTACGTATGTCGATACCCATGCCGGTCGCGGACGTTATCCCCTGAACGCCGAGGAAACCCGCAAGCTAGAAGAGTATCGTCGGGGGGCAGCACCGCTCTGGGAAGCGCGTGAAGTACTGCGCAAGAGTGATGCGTTGCTTGGGGAATGGCTCGATGGACTTGATTTGGCTCAGCGCGAGGTAAGCCCCGACAGTGAGCCGCGGCTCTCGGTCTATCCAGGCTCACCCTGGTGGCTCACGCAGGCATTGCGCTCGCAGGATCGGCTTAGCCTCTTCGAGCTCCATCCAAAAGAGCATGATCATCTCAGGGGACAGGCGTTGCCTGACAACGCACGACGCATCCACGGCGATGGTCTGGACGGGCTCAGAAAGCGGCTACCGGTTTCTACGCCACGCCTGTGCGTGCTCATCGACCCAAGTTACGAGCGCAAGGAGGAATATGCCGAGGTGGCCGCCACGCTTGCCGAGGTGAGCCGCAAGGCCCGTCATGCGGTGGTGATGATCTGGTATCCACTGCTACCGGCGGGGCGTCATCATGGCTTGCTCGATGAAGTGAAGCGGGCCGGAATTCGCAAGTTATGGCGCAGCGAGTTCATTCTCCAGGATCCTGGTGCGGCATCCCATGGCATGTATGGAAGCGGCATGCTGGTGATGAATCCCCCCTGGGGCCTCGATGAAATAGTGAATCAGACAATGTCACTGATTCGTTCCCGTCTCGCTCCAAAGGGGCGTCATGAGAGCGACTGGTGGGTAGGTGAGTAAGGGCTCACGCACGGTATGAGGTTCGAAAAGGTTAACGGTTCACTCGCGGTGAAGGGAGGTGCCCCCCCCCGGCCCTGACATCATCGCAGAGATGGCGCTACCGGGGTAACTAGACGGGTAGCAGGTCATCCCAAGCCGTTATTTACCGATGCAGAAACTGCCAAAAATTTCGCCAAGCAAGTCGTCGGCAGTGAATTCGCCGGTAATCTCGCCCAATGACTGCTGAGCGTCACGAAGGTCTTCGGCCAATAGTTCTCCTGCCCCGAAGCCCGCCAGCTGAGCCTCGCCATTCTCAAGCGCCGAGGTCGCGCGATCCAGAGCATCCAGATGGCGGCGACGGGCTGAAAAGCGGCCTTCAGTGGTGGCAGAAAACCCCATTATCGTCTTCAAGTGCTCTTTCAGGTTATCCACACCCTCTCCGGTCTTGGCCGAGAGGCGTACTACCGGCGTGGCTGTGGATAAGTCGATCCCGGGTGTTTCCTGGCTGGTATCAACCTTGTTGCGCACCAGCGTCAGTCGAGAGGGGTCGGCGAGACGGGCGACGAATTCCGGCCAGATAGCCATCGGGTCAGTGGCGTCGCTCGCGCCCGCATCGACCATCAACAGCACCCGGTCGGCCTTCTCGATCTCCGCCCAGGCACGGGCAACACCAATCTGCTCAACGGCATCCGGCGTGTCGCGAAGACCCGCGGTATCAATCACGTGCAGCGGCATACCATCCAGATGGATATGCTCGCGCAGCACGTCTCGGGTCGTGCCCTCGATATCGGTGACGATTGCCGTGTCCTGCTCGGTCAGGGCGTTTAGCAGGCTCGACTTGCCGGCGTTGGGTCGACCGGCGATCACCACGCTCATGCCCTCGCGCATCAGCGCACCCTGGCCGGCACTGGCCCTCACTCTGGCAAGCTCTTCCTTGACAGAGGTAAGCATCGCCGCGACCTTGCCATCGGCCAGGAAATCGATTTCCTCTTCAGGGAAGTCGATAGCGGCCTCAACGTATATTCGCAGCTCAATCAGCCGTTGAACGAGCGCATCGACGCGGGTCGAGAATTCGCCCTGCAGCGAGCGCAGAGCGTTCTCGGCGGCGCTGCGTGAGCTGGCATCGATCAGGTCAGCGATGGCCTCGGCCTGCGCCAGGTCCAGTTTATCGTTCAGGAAGGCGCGCTCCGAGAATTCGCCGGGACGGGCTAATCGAGCGCCTTGCTGGACGCAGCACTCCAGAAGCAGGTCCATGATCACCGGCCCCCCATGACCCTGCAGTTCCAGCACATCCTCGCCGGTAAAAGAATGTGGGTCTTTGAAATACAGCGCCACCCCTTCGTCTATCACCCCATCTTGGCCTCTGAACGGCCCGTAGTGCGCCTGGCGCGGATGGGGCAGGGTATTGAGCATGTATTGGGCTATCGAGGCACACAGCGGACCAGAGACGCGAACAATGCCCACACCCCCACGCCCCGGCGGAGTGGCGAGAGCGACGATGGTGTCTTGGGTATAGAGACGAGGGCTGGCCATGGTGACTCCGGTAAAAGAATCGGGAAATTGTCCCGTGACAGGGGCAGAAACGCCAGACCCCCGCCGAGGCGGGGGTCTGGGAGCGTGGCGATGACCAGGATCAGCTCTTGGTCTTCATGCCTTTGCCAACGCTTGGGTCGTTCTCGATGTTCCGCGTGATGAACCACTGCTGCAGGATCGAGATGGTGTTGTTGACCACCCAGTAGATCACCAGGCCGGCAGGGAACCACAGGAAGAAGAAGGTGAAGATTACCGGCAGCATCTTCATGATCTTGGCCTGTGTCGGATCCGGCGGCGTCGGGTTGAGCAGCTGCTGCACGAACATGGAGGCGCCCATCAGGATTGGCAGGATGAAGTAAGGATCCTTCACCGACAGATCCTGTATCCAGAGCATGAAGGGCGCATGGCGAAGCTCGACAGACTCCATCAGCATCCAGTAAAGCGCGATGAAGACCGGCATCTGGATCAGGATCGGCAGGCAGCCTCCCAGAGGATTGATCTTCTCCTTCTGGTAGAACTTCATCATCTCCTGGGACATCTTCTGGCGATCATCGCCGAACTGTTCCTTGAGACGCTGCATCTCTGGACCCAGCTTGCGCATGCGTGCCATCGACTTGTAGGCCTTGGCAGACAGCGGGAACAGCACCAGCTTGACCACGATGGTCAGCACCACGATCGACCAGCCCCAGTTACCGAGCAGGTCATGGATGTGGTCGAGCAACCAGAACAGTGGATTGGCCAGGAACCACAGCCAGCCGAAGTCCACCGTCAGCTCGAGGTGCGGGGCCACAGCCTCAAGCCGCTCCTGCACCTTGGGGCCCATGTAGACAGTCGCGCCGAGGGCGGCTTCACCGCCCGGTGCCAGCGTCTGCAGTGGGCTCGCGAAGGCGGCGACGTTGCGTCCACGAGAGTCGGTGGCAGCGTAGTAGAGGTTCTGCTGGTTCTGCTCGGGGGCCCAGGCCGTGGTGAAGTAGTGCTGGATCATGGCAACCCAGCCGCCCTCGACATCACGGTTGTTGAAGCTGCCTTCCTGAATCTCCTCGAAGTCCACCTTCTGGTAGTGATTCTCCGGCGAGGAATAGGCCGCTCCCATGTAGGACTGCATACCGAGCCCGGAGCCGGTGCTCGGGTCGGCGCTGTTGTCACGGGCTAACTGACCAATGAAGCGAGCGCTGACCGGCTCGCCACGATCATTGTTGAGGAAGTAGTTGACCTTGACAGCGTAAGTATCGCGCTCGAAGGTCAGTCGTTTCGTAACGTCCACGCCATTGACCACAGCATCCAGCTCGACAGCAATGCTGTCTTCGCCTTCGCTCAATTGATACTCGGTCTGGCTTGGCGTGAAGGCAATCCTGCCTTCGTGACCTTCGAGCTGCAGGCCCGACTTGGCGACGAAGCTGCGATTTCCATTATCGGAAAGCAGTACGAAGGGCTGGTCAGAGTTGTTGGTCAGCTTGTGATCGAGCAGGGCCGCATAGACGATATCACCGCCTTGCGGGTCGATGCGTACGTCAAGCACGTCAGTGGTGACAGCGACCAGGGCGCGGCTGTTGCTTTGCGCGGCTGGGGTGCCCATGTCACCACCGAGATCCGATGCCGCATTCTGGCTGGATGTGGTCGGTGCCGAAAGGCCCGACGTTTCATCACGGGGAGCCTGCTCGGTGGGCTGACCACTGTTGGCGACCGAAGGCGCCTGGGTTTCGGTGGTGACCTGACCATAGTCTTGGTTCCACTGTACGACCAGCAGATAGGCCAGGACGGCGAGGGGGATCAGCAATAGGAGTCGTTTTACGTCCATGAGGGTCCTGCCCGATGGAAAATGAACATTCTGCAGTGCAGCGATTGTTGCCCCGTGAATACACACAAAAGCCTGCCGGGGGCAGGCTTTGAGGATCGCCGGTGCGCCCGATCAGGACGACGAGGTCGACTGCTTGCGAACGTCTTTTTCCAGACGCCGCCACATGCCATGGAGCTGGCGATGCAGAGTGTCATTATCCAGCTCATGAACGCCACGCCGAGCCAGGACAATGATATCCACGGCAGGTAGGCGATGCTGCTGGTGACGAATGGATTCACGCACGAGGCGCTTAAGACGGTTGCGGTCGACGGCTCGACGCACGGTCTTCTTGCTGAACACCATGCCAACTCTTGGGTGGCCCAGCGGATTGGTGCAGGCGAGAGCCAGCATTCCCTTACCGTGAACCTTGAGTGATGCATGGTCGAAGACATGTCGATAATCCCCGGCGTTCAGCAGGCGCAGCGACCGGGGAAAATCCTGATGGGGCAAGTGCAATCTGAGATCACGCGCTCAGACGCTTGCGACCCTTGGCACGGCGGCGTGCGATGACGGCGCGGCCATTCTTGGTGGCCATGCGTGCACGAAAGCCATGGTTACGCTTGCGCTTGAGAACGCTCGGCTGAAAAGTGCGTTTCATAACTATTGATTCCCACGTGGTTAATTGGACATGACGTCAAATTGGCGAAGCCCTGGCTCCGACGGGGAACCCGGGTAGATTCGGCTCAAGACCGGGAATTCTAGTGAATTCGCCGCCGGGGTGCAATTTTTCCGGCGATCTCGAGCGGTTTTTTCGTGTCGCCGTCGAAGGTGAGGCCAAGCATGGTGTGCCAGTCCTCCCTTGGTCATCAACCGCAGCCCCCTTTAATAACTATTATTAGATCTTCTTACTAATGCTGTTATTAATGGTGGGGACAATATTTGTGGATAAGTCATTATAAGCTATCTATTACAACTCTTTATCGTGACGACAAGCTTGTGGGAAAGCGGTCAACCTCATGCGTGCATTCGGGGGATAAGCTGCTGACAGAAGTGGCACCTGTCCACAGCACCATGGAACTCCCCGTTTTGCACAGCGTTTCTCAAGGGGACAACCGCAAGGTTGTCCACAGGGCGAAATCGATGCTGCGTCATGTGGATAACCTAGGCCTCGGACGCTACAATGCGTGTCTTTCGTCAACCGGTTGGTGAGGTCGCGTGTCTGTCGCTCTTTGGCAACAATGTCTGGATTACCTGCAGGACGAACTGAGCTCCCAGCAGTTCAATACCTGGATCCGTCCCTTGCAGGCGGAAGATGGAGAGTCCAACGAGCTTTGCCTGTTGGCACCCAATCGCTTCGTGCGTGACTGGGTCAGTGACAAATACGCCAAGCGTATTAATGAACTCATGCGTGAGTTGTCACCGGCGAAGCCACCCAAGGTGTCGCTGACGGTCGGTAGCCGACGGGCGGCGCCGGCCCCCCAGCCGCGCGACCTGGGTACGCCGGTCTCCGCTGGCTCGCGTCAGGAGCCGGCCTCGCCTGCGGTGCATACACCGCCGCGGGGCGATTTCGCCGATGAGCGTGAGATCGACCGCATGCGAGACGAGGGGCCGAAGCGGCCTGCCGGCAATTCGCGTCAGGTGCAGGTCGAGGGCGGCCTCAAGCACCAGACTGGCTTGAATCCCAACTTCACCTTCGAGACCTTTGTCGAGGGCAAATCCAACCAGCTGGCCAGAGCCGCTTCTCGCCAGGTATCGGAAAATCCGGGTGGCGCCTATAACCCACTGTTCCTGTATGGCGGCGTAGGTCTGGGTAAGACTCACTTGATGCACGCGGTGGGCAACCAGCTGGCCGGGCGGAGTGAGAATGCCAAGGTGGTTTATCTGCACTCCGAGCGCTTCGTGGCCGACATGGTCAAGGCACTGCAGCTTAATGCCATCAATGATTTCAAGCGCTTCTATCGCAGCGTGGATGCCCTGCTGATCGATGATATTCAGTTCTTCGCGGGTAAGGAGCGCTCTCAGGAAGAGTTCTTCCATACCTTCAATGCGCTGCTCGAAGGCGGTCAGCAGATGATCCTGACGTCGGATCGTTATCCCAAGGAAATCAGTGGGGTAGAGGAACGACTGAAGTCACGTTTTGGCTGGGGATTGACGGTTGCCATCGAACCGCCGGAGCTTGAGACGCGGGTCGCGATCCTGATGAAGAAGGCTGACCAGGCGAAGGTCGACCTGCCTCATGATGCGGCCTTCTTCATTGCCCAGAAGATTCGCTCCAATGTTCGCGAGCTCGAAGGGGCGCTCAAGAAGGTCATCGCTGACTCCCACTTCATGGGCAAGACGATCACTCAGGATTTCATCCGTGAGTCCTTGAAGGATCTGTTGGCCCTGCAGGACAAGCAGGTGGGGGTGGATAACATTCAGCGCACCGTGGCCGAGTACTACAAGATCAAACTGTCTGATCTGCTCTCCAAGCGGCGCTCGCGGTCGGTGGCGCGTCCCCGTCAGGTGGCGATGGCACTGGCCAAGGAGCTCACCAATCACAGCCTGCCGGAAATTGGTGATGCCTTTGGCGGGCGTGATCATACGACGGTGCTGCATGCTTGCCGCAAGGTGCAGGCGTTGCAGGAAGAGAACGCGGATATCCGCGAAGATTACAAGAACCTGTTGCGTCTGCTGACCAGCTGATGGCCGCCGACCGGTTAGCCTTGCATCACGTCATCGAATTCAGGACAAGAGTGGAGCACACATGAAATTTTCCATCTCCCGGGAAGCCCTGCTGCGGCCTCTGGCATTGGTCGCCGGTGTGGTCGAGCGTCGCCAGACCTTGCCAGTACTCTCCAATGTGCTGATCCAGGTCCAGGATAACCAGGTGGCTTTGACGGGTACCGACCTCGAAGTCGAGCTGATTGGACGGACGGCGCCGACTCAGGTCGATGAGCCTGGTTCGGCCACGGTACCGGCGCGTAAGTTGATGGATATCTGCAAGTCGCTACCCGAGCAGTCAGAGATCCAGTTCGTTCTGGAAGACGGGCGCGCCGTGCTGCGAAGCGGTCGTTCGCGTTTCACGCTGTCGACATTGCCGGTGGCGGAGTTCCCCAATATCGAGGACGGCCAGGGCAGTGCTGAACTTAGCCTGCCGCGAGGCACCCTCAAGCATCTTATTGACTCGACGTCCTTTGCCATGGCGCAACAGGACGTACGTTATTATCTGAATGGCATGCTGCTGGAGCTGCGTTCCAACCTGGTGCGCACTGTCTCGACTGACGGCCACCGTCTCGCCGTCTGCTCGCGCTCGGCGGATATCGAGGTCGAGCCGGCACAGAAACTGATTGTGCCGCGCAAGGGCGTGCTCGAGATGTCGCGCCTGCTCGATGACAGTGACGAGCCGGTCAGTCTGACGCTTGGCTCAACCCACGTGCGCGCTCACACCGGTGAGTTTACCTTCACCTCCAAGTTGGTTGACGGCAAGTTCCCGGACTACGAGCGTGTGGTCCCGCGCAACGGCGACAAGGTGTTCATTGCAGACCGTGCCGAGCTGCGTCAGGTCCTGTCGCGCACCTCAATTCTCTCCAACGAGAAATATCGTGGTGTTCGGCTGCACCTCGAAGAAGGCAATCTGCGCGTCATGGCCAATAATCCCGAGCAGGAAGAGGCCGAAGAAAACGTCGCTATCGAGTATAGCGGCCCGGCCCTGGAGATCGGCTTTAACGTCGGCTATCTTATTGATGTGCTTGGAGTTATCGACGAAGATCGCATCCAGATGACCTTGGCTGACCCCAATAGCAGTGCCCTCATGGAAGAGCCGGGTGGCGGCGATGCCATGTACGTGGTCATGCCGATGCGCCTCTGATTTCTTCTTGTTCTGCGCCACGGTTAATGCCCGTCACATCGGGCATTAACCCGGAAAGCATGTCATGACCCTCGACCGTCTCGCCTTTAGGGGCCTTCGCAACCTGGTCAATCTGGAAATGGCACCCCGGCCAGGGATCAACATCATTATCGGGGCCAATGGTAGCGGCAAGACCAGTATCCTCGAGGGTATCCACATCCTCGGTATGGGACGCTCCTTCCGGACCCAGCAACTCAAGCATGCCATCGACCATGACGATCAGGCGATGATGCTGCATGGTCGCCTGGCGGGCGATCCGCCGCTACCGTTAGGGATACGCCGTCGCCGTGATCAGTCCGAGCTTGAGATGAAAATGGCCGGTGAAAGGGTGGCGCGAGTCGCTCAGCTGGTCGAAGCCCTTCCGCTGCAACTCATTAATCCCGATGCTTTCCGCTTGCTGGAAGGTTCCCCTTCCTCACGTCGTGAGTTTCTCGACTGGGGTGTGTTTCACGTGGAACATGACTTCCTCGACGCTTGGCGCCGTGTGCGGCGGGCGCTGAAACATCGGAATGCGTTGCTCAGGCGTGATAGAATTGACGGTCGTTCACTGGATGTCTGGGACCATGAGTTGGCGCAGTGGAGTGAGCGAATTGATGCGTTACGACATGCATACATGGATGCTTTCCTCCCGGTCTTTGAAGATACCCTAGCCGAGTTGCTATCACTGCCGGGATTGAGTCTTCGCTACTCTCGCGGCTGGGATCGCCAACGCACACTGGCTGAAGTGCTTCAGCAGGGACGTGAAAGCGACAGCCAGATGGGTTTTACCCAGCAGGGTCCGCAACGAGCGGATTTGAAACTTCGTATTCAGCGTCGGCCTGCGGCCGAGGTGCTATCGCGAGGCCAGCAGAAGTTGGTGGTGAGTGCGCTGAAACTGGCACAGGGTCGGCTCCTGGAAAAGGCAACAGGGCGGACCTGCATCTACTTGATCGATGATCTGCCAGCCGAACTCGATGCCGCACATCGCCAAGTGTTCTGCCGCTGGCTGGAGCGCATGGAGTGCCAAGTATTTATTACTACTGTCGACCCCGAGGTCCTGTCCGGGGTATGGCAGTCGACAACGCCAGTGGAAATGTTTCACGTGGAACATGGCCGGCTGGCGGCATACGGAATGAAAGACTTCACGACGGAGTAGTCAATGAGCGAACAGGCTTACGACTCATCGAGCATCAAGGTACTCAAGGGGCTGGATGCCGTGCGCAAGCGTCCCGGCATGTATATCGGTGATACCGATGACGGCACCGGCTTGCATCACATGGTGTTCGAGCTGGTAGACAACTCCATCGATGAAGCACTGGCCGGCCACTGCAGTGAAATTCGCGTTGTCATCCACCCAGACGAATCGATCACCGTCAGCGACAACGGCCGAGGCATTCCCACCGACATCCACGAAGAAGAGGGCGTGTCGGCAGCGGAAGTGATCATGACCGTGCTGCATGCCGGCGGCAAGTTTGATGATAACTCCTATAAGGTATCCGGTGGCCTGCACGGCGTTGGGGTATCAGTGGTCAATGCGCTCTCGGAAGAGCTGAAGCTGACCATCTGGCGTGCCGGTGAGGTTCATGAGCAGATTTATAACCACGGTTTTCCCGCCTCGCCACTGTCAGTGGTCGGAAAGACGGAAAAGAGCGGGTCGCGCGTCCACTTCCGTCCGTCCCCTCAGACCTTTGCCAACATCGAGTTTCACTATGACATTCTCGCCAAGCGGTTGCGCGAACTGTCCTTCCTGAACTCCGGCGTGGCGATCCGTCTGATGGACGAGCGAAGCGGCAAGGAAGAGCTCTTCCATTACGAGGGTGGCCTCAAGGCCTTCGTCGATCACCTCAATACCAATAAATCGGTGTTGAATCCGGTCTTCCACTTCAATGTCGAGCGCGAAGATGGTGTTGGCGTTGAGGTGGCGATGCAGTGGAACGATACCTTCGCCGAGAATATCTTTTGCTATACCAATAACATCCCCCAGCGCGATGGTGGCACGCACCTGGCCGGGTTCCGCGCCTCGCTGACGCGCAGCCTCAATAACTACATCGAGGCTGAAGGGCTGCTCAAGAAATCAAAGGTCAATACCTCCGGCGATGACGCCCGTGAAGGCCTGACGGCGATCGTGTCCGTCAAAGTGCCGGATCCCAAGTTTTCCTCACAGACCAAGGAAAAGCTGGTGTCTTCCGAAGTGAAGACAGCCGTTGAGCAGGAAATGGGCCGGCAGTTTTCCGACTACTTGGTTGAGCGGCCCAATGAGGCCAAGGCGATCGTCAACAAGATGCTCGATGCTGCCCGCGCCCGTGAGGCCGCTCGCAAGGCGCGTGATATGACCCGCCGCAAGGGGGCCCTGGATATCGCGGGACTGCCTGGTAAGCTCGCTGACTGCCAGGAGAAGGACCCGAGCCTCTCTGAGCTCTATCTGGTCGAGGGTGACTCGGCGGGTGGCAGCGCCAAGCAGGGCAGGGACCGTCGTACGCAGGCGATCCTGCCGCTCAAGGGTAAGATCCTTAACGTCGAGAAGGCGCGCTTCGACAAGATGCTGTCTTCAGCTGAGGTCGGCACTCTGATCACGGCGCTGGGGTGTGGTATTGGTCGGGAAGAGTTCAATCCTGACAAGCTGCGCTACCATTCGATCATCATCATGACCGACGCCGACGTGGATGGCTCGCATATCCGCACCTTGTTGCTGACCTTCTTCTTCCGTCAGATGTCGCAACTGATTGAACGTGGTCATGTTTTCATCGCTCAGCCCCCGCTTTACAAGATCAAGCGTGGCAAGCAGGAAAGCTACCTGAAGGATGAGCAGGCATTGGTCAATTACCTGACCACGACGGCGCTGGATGGTGCGGGACTTCACGTTAACGCCGATGCGCCGGGGATCAGTGGCGAGCATCTTGAGGCCCTCGTTAATCAGTATCGTGATGTCATGAACCGCATCGACCGCCTGGCTCGCGTCTATCCGAGCGAGGTGTTGAGAAAAATCGTGCATGCCGAGAGCCTGGCGGGTGAGGAAAGCCTCAAGGACCGTGCTCTGATGCAGCGCTGGATCGATCAGCTACAGGTTGAGATGGATGCGGTGATCGCTTACGAGGGTGGGCCGCGCTATACCTTCGAGCTTCAGGAAGATCCGGAGCGAGGTCTTTTCCTGCCGGGAGTGACGCTAACCGCCCACGGGGTTTCCACTGATTACGTCTGGGGCATGGATTTCTTCCGTAGCGCCGACTATCACGCGATGACCGGTCTTGGCGATACACTGGAGGGTCTGCTGGAAGAGGGCGCCTATGTATCACGCGGCGAGCGCCAGCAGCCGATTACCACCTTCTACGATGCGCTTGAGTGGTTGATGAAAGAGGCCCAGCGTGGCTTCTCCATCCAGCGCTACAAGGGTCTGGGTGAGATGAACCCCGACCAGCTCTGGGATACCACCATGAACCCTGATACGCGGCGTATGCTGCGAGTCACCATCGAAGATGCGGTGGCTTCCGACATGATGTTCAATACCCTGATGGGCGACGAAGTCGAGCCCCGTCGTGACTTCATTGAGCGCTTCGCCTTGGTGGCTAACCTGGATATATGATCTGGTTTAACGCCTAGTGCCACCTTGATATGTTCCACGTGAAACATGGTATGGCTAGCTAGCAAACGAAAGAGGCCGGCATAATATGCCGGCCTCTTTGCGTTCATGATGTGCTCATTTTTGTGGTGTAGCGTGGCTAGGAAGCTGGCGAAGACGTCCCCTCAGCTGGGTGGACGTCCACATCATCACGCTCCGGTCGAGGCGTTGTGCTGCTGATCGCGGCGTCTTCGTTCACCAGCCATGCCACGAAGGCTGCCAGATCATCGAAGATCATGGCGCTTTCCAGGCCTTGATTCTTGTCCTCGGTGTCTCTTCCCTTGCCGGTCCGCACCAGCACGCTTTCACATCCCAGCGCTTCTCCTGCCTGAAGATCACGAAGGCTATCGCCTACCATCCAACTATGCTCAAGCTTTTCAAGCTCGAGATGATCGCGGATCATTTCCAGCAGGCCGGGCTTGGGTTTTCGGCACAGGCAGTGGTCATCCGGGCCGTGTGGGCAGTAGACAATTTTGTCGATTTTCCCACCAGCAGCCTCGACTAGCGACGTGAGGCGTGTATGGATTGTATTCACCACCGATTCATCGAAGTAGCCGCGGGCGATGCCGGACTGGTTAGTGGCCACGGCCACGGTCCAGCCATTTCTCGTCAACCGAGCCATGGCATCAATGGCGCTCGGGTAGGGGATCCACTCATCGAGGGATTTTATGTGGTGTTCCGAGTCCTGATTGATAACGCCATCACGGTCGAGAATCACAAGTTTCGGTGCAATGGGCATGATGAGATGTCTCAGTGAGTAGGCTCAAGATTTTAGTGTAGGAGTGTGTTTCACATGGAACAACGTGCGGGTAGATCAATCCGCCCTTCACACTTTTAAGTGTTTCACGTGAAACCTCTCACCGCATGGCAGGCGAGACGCAAAAAAGCCCGCCGAATTGGCGTAATGCCAGTCAGTTAAGCCTACCTTCAATAAGCTAATCATGAGACCTTTCCCTGTCAGGTACACTGACACGGGAAGGTCCATGCATTTCAGCAACGCCATCGATGCCATTGCCAAGGCGGTGCCCGATGATTTCTCCAGCCTCTCCGAGGTGCTGTCGCCCG
>NZ_WWNB01000011.1 GCF_012062845.1 Halomonas salinarum | reverse complement strand
CGGGCACCGCCTTGGCAATGGCATCGATGGCGTTGCTGAAATGCATGGACCTTCCCGTGTCAGTGTACCTGACAGGGAAAGGTCTCATGATTAGCTTATTGAAGGTAGGCTTAACTGACTGGCATTAGGCCCCTTTGGGCCGGCTTTTTTGTGGCCGCCTGGCGGTGAGCCGCAGGTAGAGGAGGTGAGGCGATGCCGTGCGTCTTGCTATAGTGGTGTGTCATTGGCCATTGGATGGCGACCATGCCCCTGCTCGAGCTGCTTTCCCCCTTGCCTGCCTGGCTCAACCTGGGCCTGGTCATGCTCTCGATATTGACCTCGATGATCTCGGCGAGCGCCGGCATCGGCGGCGGCACCCTCTTGATCATCGCCATGGCGCAGGTGATGCCCGCCGCAGCGCTGATTCCGGTGCATGGCATGGTGCAACTGGGCTCCAACGCCGGCCGCGCCGGCCTGACCTGGCGTCACATCGATCGGCGAGTGATCGCCGTCTTCCTGCCTGGCGTGGTACTGGGCGCCCTGCTGGCCGCCTGGCTGCTGGTGCGATTGCCCGCGGGCGTGCTCGAACTCACCATCGCCGGCTTCGTGCTGTTTTCCTGCTGGGGCCCGCCGCCGCCGGCCCGGGCGCTGGGGCGCGTCGGCACCATGCTCGCTGGTGTGGTGACCACCCTGCTGTCGAGTCTGGTGGGTGCCAGCGGCCCGCTGGTCGGCGCCTTCATCAAGCACGCCCAGCCCACCCGCATGGCGCGGGTCGCGACCTTCTCCGCCTGCATGACCCTGCAGCACCTCACCAAGGCCTTCGTGTTCGGCGTGGCGGGCTTCGTCTTCCACGACTGGCTGGGCCTGATGCTTTCGATGATCGCCGCCGGGCTCGCCGGCACCTGGCTCGGCCTGCGTCTGCTCAAGCGGCTTAGCGAGGCGCACTTCGATGGGCTCTTCAAGTGGGTGCTGACCCTGCTGGCGCTGCGCCTGGTCTGGCTCGGCGTCGAGCGCCTGCTGGCCTGACAGGCGAGGGCCTTCACCCGGCGCGGTGAGTCCTTGGCTTAGGCCTTAGCCATCACGGGCATAGACACAGCGCCCCGCCACATAGGTTTGCTGCGGCTGGAGCGTGGCATCGAGCAGGGTCACGTCGGCATCGAAGCCCACCGCCAGGCGACCCTTGCGGTCGTGCAGCCCCAGTACCCGGGCGACATTGCCCGAGATCACGCCTAGCGCCTCATCCAGCGCCAGCACCTGCTCGTGCACCAGGCGCCGCCAGTCGGCGATCAGGGTGGTATTGCGCGCCACCCGCATGCCGAGATAGCCGCCCTGGGCATCGAACTCGGGCAGGCTGCCATTGCAGTCGGAGCTCATCGTGATGCGCTCGACCGGCACGCCGCGGTCAAGCAGCCGCGCCACGGCACCGAAGCCGCTCAGGTCATCCTCGCAAGCGTCGTCGAAGGCGGTCACATCCACGCAGGCCTTGAAGCTCAACGCGTAGTCGGCGGCCTCCTCGAGCAGGGCGCGATGGCGGTTCACATGGGTGGGAATCACCTGCTCGGCGGGAATCTCGGTCTCGGTAAGCAGGCGGCGCAGCGGCTCGAGCCCGCGGGCACCATCGCCGACATGGAAGTGGCAGATGCCGCGCTTGCCGGCCAGCATGGCGCCTACCCGGACTTCGCTGACCAGCCGCTCGATTTCGTCCTGCCGGGGCTGGCTCGAGCGGTGATCCGAGATCGCGATCTCCCCCAGGCCGATGACGTCGGGGATCCAGGCCAGGTCACGCTGCAGGTCGCCGGTGAGGCTCGGCGGTGGTACACGATAGGCACCGGTATACATGTAGGCGGCGATGCCCTCGGCGCGCAGCCCGCGCACCTTGGCCAACAGGTCCGCCGGCGAACGGCTGATGCCATCGGTGCCCAGTACGCCGACCACGGTGCCGATGCCCATGGCCGCGACCTCCCGGGCGGTGATCTCCGGGCAGCGGGAGCCGCAGCCCCCTTCGCCGCCGCCACCGGTTACGTGCACATGCTGGTCGATGAAGGCGGGCACGGCGATCAGGTTCGGGGCCTCCACGACCCGCACCGGCCAGCCCGCAGGCACCTCCAGGTCGCGCCCGAGTGCCGCGATGCGGCCATCGGCGATCAGGATGTCGGTGGCCTCGATCAGCTCGGGGGCCTGGATGCTACCGACGCGCAACAGGGTCAGCAGCGATGCCTCTGGGGGAGGGCCGGTCAGCATGGGCGGTCACCTCGCGGGGCGTGAATATTGGCATCGTGTGGTTCGACCGAAGGCGCATCGCCCGGGGTGTTCGTTTTACTCCGGCGCTCCTTGAGGCGCTCGACGGTGCCCTCGACATCATCGATCAGCAGTACCAGCAGGTCGCCATCGCCGGCCTCATCGAAGGCCCGGTCGATGGCTTGCCGCTCATCCATGACGAGCTCGACGCGACAGGCCCCGGGTATCGAGGCCGCACCATCACGCAGCAGCCCGGCGACGTCGCCCGGGTGGCGGCCGCGAGGGTCGGTCTCGCAGAGGATGGCCACGTCGAGCATCCCGGCCAGCCGCGCACCCAGTTCGAAGAGATCTTCATCGCGGCGATTGCCCGGGGCGCTGGCCACGCCGATGCGCCGCCTGGCCGGGAGCGCACGGACAAGCTCGGTCAGGGCATCCAGGGCCGGCACGTTGTGGCCGTAGTCGATCAGCACCTTCAGGCCATCGGCCTCGATCAGGTTGGTGCGCCCGGGGTTCTGTCCAGGCGTGGGGTGAAAGGTGCTCAGGCCCAGGCGAATGTCTGATAGCGATAGCCCCAGGGCGTAGGCGGCGGCGCTGGCCGCCAGGGCGTTGGCGACGTTGAAGCGGGCATGGCCTTCGAAGGTGATCGGCACCTCGGCAACGGGAATGAGCTTGGCCTCGACGCGTCCCTGACGCATCACCAGGTCGTCCTGGTGGATGGTGAAGGCCACGCCCTGATCGTGAACATGCTGGCGAATGGCCCGTGAGTCGGGGTTCAGGGTGAAGAGGATACTGTCGCCTCGCGACCATTCCTGGGCGGCCAGCGCCCGCGGGTCATCGGCGTTGAGCACGGCGGTGCCCTCCGGGCGCACGGCATCGATCACCACCGTCTTGCAGCGTGCCAGTTCATCAAGGGTGTGAAGGTCATGCTCGCCCAGATGATCGCTTGCGATATTGAGCAGCACGCCCACATCGCAGGCATCGAAGCCGAGCCCGCGTCGCATGATGCCGCCTCGTGCCACCTCGAGTACGGCACACTCGACCGTCGGTTCGCGCAGCACAATGGCTGCCGCCTGGGGGCCACTGTAGTCGCCACGCATGATGACGTGGCTGTCGACCTCGATGGCCCCGGTGCAGGCCATGCCGACCTTGCGCCCGGCCTGGCGAAGAAGATGCGAGAGCAGACGCACCGTGGTCGTCTTGCCGTTGGTGCCGGTGACCGCGACGATAGGAATGCGCGCATCGCTGTCGCTTTCCGGAAACAGCATATCGATGACCGGCTGGCCGACATCGCGGCCCTGGCCGTGGGTAGGGGAGAGGTGCATGCGAAAGCCGGGCCCGGCGTTGACCTCGACCACGGCCGCGGATTGCTCATCGAGGGGGCGGGTCAGAGTCTCGGCGAGCAGGTCGATGCCGATGATGTCGAGTCCGATCAGGCGTGCGATGCGCTCCGCTGAGTAGCGCACCTCCGGGTGCACATCGTCGGTCACGTCGGTCGCCGTGCCTCCGGTGCTCAGGTTCGCCGTGGGCTTCAGGTAGACGATCTCGCCTGCGGCAATCACGCTCTCAAGCCGCAGCTGCTGCTGATCGAGCAGTCGCCGCGACTGCTCGTTGATGTCGATCTGGGTGAGCAGGTTTTCATGGCCGACGCCGCGGCGTGGGTCGGCGTTTTCCCGTTCGATCAGCATCTGCAGAGTGGCGCTGCCATCGCCGATCACATGGGCCGGCTGGCGCCGGGCGGCCGCCACCAGCTGGCCGTTGATGACCAGCAGACGATGATCCATGCCCTTGATGCATTGCTCGACGATCACCGAGGAATGGTGACGAGCGGCGATCTCGAAGGCGTCCCGCAGGGCCTGGTCACCCTCGACCTCGGTGCTCACGCCGCGGCCATGGTTGCCAACCAGCGGCTTCACCGCCAGCGGATAGCCGAGGCGATGCGCTACCTCGAGGGCCTCATCGACGGCCCAGCAGACCTCGCCCTTGGGTACCGGGATGCCGGCATCGCCGAGCAGCTGCTTCGTCCACTGCTTGTCATCGGCAATGCTGTAACCGATCAGGTCGGTGTGACAGGTCACGGTGGCCTGAATGCGCTGCTGACGGTGGCCATGGCCCAGCTGTAAATAACTGCTGTCATCGCTGAGGCGCAGGTAGGGAATGCCCCGACGCGCGGCAGCCGCAATAATCGAGGCGGTGGACGGGCCCAGCATGTGAGCGTCGCGTACCACCTTGAGCCGGTCGATGATCGCCTGAACATCAATATCGAGACCATGAAACAGCCGACGCACCAGCTCGACGGCTTCGACACCGGCCGCCAGGCCGCTGGCCTCGTCCCGGTAGCGATAGACGACGTTGTAGATGCCTGTCTCGTAGCTGTCGATGGTCTTGCCATAGCCCACCGAAAAGCCGATCAGGTTCTGCAGCTCAAGTGCCACATGCTCGACCACATGGCCGGCCCAGGTGCCACGTGCCAGCCGCTCCAGAAAGCCGCCGGGGCGCCCGAGCGAGCAGCGGTGCTCCTGCAGGGTCGGCAGTAGCTCGATGAGTCGCTCGACGATACCGGGCACGGTGTCGCTGGGGCGCTGCTCCAGCTCGCCGATGTCCAGGCGCATGAAGATGCTCAGGTAGCGGCTGTAGTAGTTGGGGCCGCGCAGGGCCCGATGCTCGAGAATCTTCATTGGGCGTTGGCCAGTGCGGCACGCAGCTCATCTGTGACCAGGTAGCGCCGTGCCTTGAGATCGAAACCGTGGCCACTGACCAGGGCATGCAGGATCATGTGCTCGACGGCCACTGGCTCCCCCATCGACAGTTCGGCGATGTTGGAGCTCGCCAGGTCACGGCTATCGATGAGGATGACGTGGCCCGAGCCGATGGCCTCGAGAATACCGTGGGGGTGGAAGATCACGCCGGCATCCTCGCCGATGCCCACGCCCAGGTGCTCAGGGTTGCTCGCGCCGACCTCCATCAGGCGCGTGAAGCGGCCACGTTCGAGGAAATGGCTGTCTATTATCAGCCCCTCGACCAGCCCGAGGCCGAAGGTCATGTTGACCGCCCCCTTGCGCAGGGCATCCGCGGCGGCGCCGTTGTAGATCATGGTGCCGGGCATGGCCGCGGCGCCGGCACTGGTGCCCGCCACCACGGCCCCGGCCGCCAGGCGCTCGCGGATGGCATCCAGCGTGGCCGAGCCGCCCATCACATGGGTCAGGCGCAGTTGGTCGCCGCCGGTGAAGAAGATCACACCGCTCTGCTCGATCAGGCGCACCGTGTCCGGGTGGGACGCCTGCTGACGATCCTGAATATCCAGCGAATGGACGTGTCTCGCGCCCAGGCGTGTGAAGGCCGCCTCGTAATCAGGGAGAATCTGCTCGGGGATGCCACTCGCCGTGGCGATGACCGCGACTTCCTGGTTGCCCTCGGGCGCCAGGGCGAACACCCGCTTCAGGATGTCGAGCTCCGAGGTTCTGTCCTCGGCACCCCCGATGGCCACCAGGTGGCCGGATGCCGAACCGAGAGAAACGATCATGATCCTTTCGCCGCCCAGCGACGCTTTTGAGAGAGCCCTGAAGCAGGGGAGCTACCCAAGGCATAGCCTCAGAGGCCGACCTGTCTCTCTCAGCATAGTCGTCGTGAGGCGTTACACACCTTTACGATCGCTGGTGCCTCGCGATAGCGCTGCCATCGCTTTGCCAAGACCCGGAGCAATTGCGCGTGGGCTGACGGGGATGGGCTTCTCCAGCGTCAGTGCTGGTGGTGTGGACGAGGGGGCATCTTGTAGTGGCAGCGTTTATTTCCCAGCGTGTGGTTCAAAGTGCTGCGGTTGCTCTATGGATCCAAGAGCTTGTGGAAGGGCGTGGAGCGATTGCAGACGCCACTATCTTGCCAGTGAGTCGGTGGCAGGTAATGAGCGCCAAGCCAGTTGCGAGCGGCTAGAGACGGTCAACTAGACTGAGGTGAATTGAGTCGAGAGGAGAGCGCGATGGGTATGTCGTTTGCGAGGTGGCGAGGAGGGGCGGTACTCGCGTTGGTGGGGCTGCTACTCATGAGCGCGCTTGCGGGCTGTGCCACGCCTGTATCGCGCGAAGCTCGGGCCATCGAGCTGGTGCCCGGCGAGCCTAAAGACGGCTGGTTGGGATCGGGTGTCGATGTCTATGCGTTCAGCCTTGCGGTGCCGACGCGGGTGAGGCTCGAGAGCGAGACGCCGGCCAGCGGTTGGACGCTGGACCCCAATGCCACGCTCTATAATGCTGACGGAAAAGTGGTGGCGCGAGACTGGAGCAGTGGTGAGGGCGAGAACTTCCTCCTGATCCGCGTGCTGGCAGCGGGGCGCTGGTATCTGGAGGTCAGTGATGGCAGCGGCTGCATGATCATGACGGATTGCGAGGCTCATCGGCGCTATACGACGCACCTCGAGATCGAGCCGCTGATGCCACTGCAGGGCACTCACTAAGAGTGTCGACTTCTCGCGCCGGCTGCCACCGTGTACCGTGATAGCAGACATAGGCCAACCAGACGGGGAAGCATACCAATCATGCAAGCCACACTCGGGGTCACCCCCTACCGCATCGCCTGGCGTTCAGCCTTCCTGCTGCTCGTGGCCATGCTGCTGACGGGCTGCGGCGTGAACAACCTGCCGACCTATGACGAGCAGGTGAAGTCAGCCTGGTCGCAGGTGGAAAACCAGTACCAGCGGCGAGCCGATTTGATCCCCAATCTGGTTGAGACCGTCAAGGGATATGCGCAGCAGGAGCAGGAGACGCTGACGGCGGTGATCGAAGCCCGCTCCAAGGCGACGTCCATCCAGGTCGACGAGAGCATCCTCAACAACCCCGAGAAGCTGCGGCAGTTCCAGCAGGCACAGGGTGAGCTCTCCAGTGCGCTTAGCCGGCTGATGGCGGTCTCGGAGCGCTATCCGGATCTCAAGTCCAACCAGAACTTCCTGGCGCTGCAGTCCCAGCTTGAGGGTACCGAGAACCGTATCGCGGTTGCCCGCCGCGACTTCATCGCCGCGGTCGAGCGCTACAACACCGAGATCCGCACCTTCCCGGGGCGTATCTGGCATAGCCTCCTGTACAGCGACATGGAAATCCGCGAGACCTTCGAGGCCACGGCGACCGACGCCGATCAGGCGCCTGAGGTGTCCTTCTGATGCGACTCTTCCGGCAATTGCCCATCGTCCTGCTGCTGCTCGTGGCGCTGGGCGTCCAGGCACAGCAGCCCGAATTCCCGGAGCTCAGCGGTCGTGTCGTCGATCAGGCCGAGATGCTTGATAGCGCTGATGAAACGAACCTGACCGAGATGCTGGCGGCGCACGAGCAGGAGACCACCGAGCAGGTGGTGGTGGTCACGCTGCCCAACCTGCAGGGGCGCACCATCGAGGAGTACGGTTATCAGCTGGGCCGTCACTGGGGCATCGGTCAGGAGGGCGAGGACAATGGCGCGCTGCTGATCGTGGCCCGAGAGGAGCGCAAGGTGCGCATCGAGGTGGGCTATGGACTCGAAGGACGCCTGACCGATGCGCAGTCTTCGGTGATCATCACTCAGGTGATCACGCCGGCCTTCCGGGAAGGGGATTTCGCCCGCGGTATCCGTGAGGGCACCCAGGCGATGATCCAGGTACTGGGGGGTGACCCGCTCGTCACCGCAGATACCGCCTCGGCCGAGGGCAGGCAGGCGCCAGACGGGCCGAAGTCGGTGCTGTTCTTCATCCTGCTGCTGGTTATGACAGGCTTCCTGCGAGGTGGTCGCGGCGGTCGTGGACTGCTGGGCGGTCTGCTGCTTGGCGCCGCGCTCGGAGGCCGAGGCGGCCAGGGTGGCGGCGGAGGTCTCGGCGGTGGCGGAGGCTTCGGCGGCGGTGGTGGTGGTTTCGGGGGCGGTGGTGCCTCCGGTGACTGGTAAATCCTTTCAAGCGAGTACAGATACCCCATGGCGTTACTGAGCGACAGCGAACAGCTTGAGGTGGCCGAGACGATCCAGCGTATCGAGCGGGAGACCGATGCTGAACTGGTCACCGTGCTGGCCGCCCGGGCCGATGATTACGCCTATATCCCGCTGCTGTGGGCCGGCATCCTGGCCCTGGTAGTCCCCGGTGCAATCAACTATTTTCCGGGCTGGTGGGACGCCACCAGCCTGCTGCTCATCCAGTGGGCCACCTTCGTGGTGGCGGCGCTGGTGTGCCGGCACCCTGCCATTACCACCCGGCTCATTCCCCGCGCGGTTCGCCACTGGCGCGCCTCGAACCTGGCCCGTCGCCAGTTCCTGGAGCAGAACCTGCACCACACCGAAGCAGGCACCGGAATGCTGATCTTCGTTTCGGAGGCCGAGCGCTACGTGGAAATCCTGGTCGACCGAGGCATCTCCGAGCGGCTTGGCGATGACACCTGGCAGGACATCGTCGCCGACTTCACCCGTCGCGTTCGCCAGGGTGAGACGGGACGCGGCTTCGTGGAATGCATCGAGTCATGCGGAGAGCACCTCAAGCGCGAGGTACCCGCTACCCATACGCGCGACGAGCTGCCCAATCGTCTGGTCGTCCTCGACTAGGCGCCTCTCGCGTCACTTTTCTCATCACTCTTCTAATCACGCCTCTCGTCCCTCCGCTCGACGCTCAGAAGTAGTCGGCGGCGGGGCGGTCTTCGTCGACCGGGGCGGTACTTGCCTCATGGCATAGCCGCGCTGCCCGGTCGAGCGCAATGGCGGCCCCCGGTAGCTGGAAACTCAGGTACCAGGGCTCGACGCCGTCATCGATCTCAAGGCGCAGGGTGTCGCCGACATTCAGCTCGTGCAGCAGCCGATACGGGGCGGCGGTGGTCAGGCTCACATAGGCGCCGCTGTCGCCGCGCTCCTTGGCAAGCGTTGCCGGCCCGGCGTGAGGCGTTTCTCGATCAATGCGCAAGGTGGCGTCGGCGCTCGCGGTCTCGTCTCGGCTTGCGATTTCGCCCATGTCGACCCTGAGTTCCAGGCGCGGCCGGCACGCGGGTGGGGCGAAGTCCACGGAAAAGGCGGTGCCGGGCATGTCGTAGCGGTTGCTGGCGCGGTAGGTGCGCTCCTCGCCCAGTGAAAGCGTCATCGACTGCCAGTGACCGGCCGCCTCAACATCCTTCTGGTTGTACATCAGCGCCATCGCTGGCCGGGTCATCAGCACCACGGCGATCGACGCTGCCGTGACCAGCGTCAGGGGCATCAAGGCCTGCTTGGCGCTCCTCCTTCCTGTCATTCCTGTCTCCCGTTCATCTTGTCCACGCGCGATCGTGCGGCTAAGCATACGGCATCGCCTTGCGTCGCGGCAGCCTGTCGGCGATCTGGGTACTGCCGCTCAGATCATGGCGCCGTCGGCGGGTACGGCCGCCGCACGGGCGCGTCGACGATTGACCCACTCCCAGGCCTTCTCGTGAAAGAAATAGGCGACGGTGTTCACGGCGGGCTCTGTCAGGGCGATGACACCGCCCAACACCCAGCTGCCGGTGAGCAGGTAAGTCACCGTGAACGCGACGGAAAAGTGAACAACGGCGAAGGTGGCGGTCTTGATCATTTCGAGGACTCCGATAAGAGCGCCGGATGGCGATAATGTATATTAAGATAATGATTCTCATTTATAAAAGAATTTCGGATTATTCCCTCGATAGAGGTTTGCTATAAAAAGCGCCAATTAGAAGTGAGCAACAGTAGACAGACAGGCAATGATCGGCATACTGAGAGTTATAACAAGGGCGCTGGGAACAGCAGGGAACTTCAGGGGACAGCAACCATGCAGGATATAATAATAAGGCGACCCGTCACTCGGTCGGGCCGGCGCGTATCGTCTAGCGTTCGTGGCATCTTGATGGGCGTGATGCTGATGCTCGTGGGGGGCGTGGCTCAGGCCGAAAACCCGCGCTATGCGGGGCTCGTTGCCGACGCCGCGACCGGCGAAGTGGTCTATGCCGATAACGCCGAGGAGCGTCGTTATCCGGCTTCGCTGACCAAGATGATGACGCTCTACCTGCTGTTCGAAGCGATCGAACAGGGGCGCCTGGATATGAACGATGCCCTGCCGGTATCCACGCATGCGGCCTCGATGCCGGCATCGAAGCTTTGGCTGCGTGCCGGTGACACCATTCAGGTGAGGGATGTCATTCCTTCGCTGGTGGTGCGTTCGGCCAATGATGTGGCCGTGGTGGTAGCGGAAGCGCTTGGGGGGAGTGAGGCCCTCTTTGCCCAGCTGATGACGGCAAAGGCACGCGAAATGGGCATGCGCTCGACGCAATTCCGCAATGCGTCCGGGCTTCCCGATGCTTACCAGGTCACCACCGCCCGTGACATGGGAACCCTGGCCGTTGCGCTGATGCGCGATTTCCCGGAGTACTACAGCGAATTCTCGCGCACCGAGTTCGTCTTCCGCGGCGAACGCCACCGTGGCCACAACCGGTTGCTGAGCAGCTACCCCGGGGCAGACGGTCTCAAGACCGGCTTTATCCGCGCGTCTGGCTTTAACGTTGCCACCTCCGCCGTGCGCGACGGCCAGCGTCTCATTGCCGTGGTGATGGGCGGTTTCACCTCTCGCTCGCGTGATGTCCACATGGCCGACCTGCTGGATCGCGGCTTCGCCCGCATTGGCTTGCAGGAACGTGCCGATTGGCTGGCAGATACCGACATTTCGGGCGCCATTGCCTCGCTGCCACCGCTTGGCGTTGATCCGCTCCGTGCCGATACGCCGGCTTTGATGGCCTCGGTGGATGCCGAGCCGAACCTCCGCCTGACCTCCAATACGCGGGATCCGATTCGCTCCATCATGGAGCGTAACGCTCAGGGCGATGGTGGCACCTGGGCGTTGAGGGTCTCCGACCGGTAACGGGTGTCGAGTGTATACAGTGCCTGATTGTTTAAGGGCACCATCTAAAAACCCCGCTGTGTCTCAACACGGCGGGGTTTTTGGTTGCCTGCTGGTTGTGACCGTTCAGGTCGTCTGATCGATGGTGGGAGAAGTCTAGGGGTTAGGCCAGCAGTGATAGCACCATCAGGGTGCCAAGGCTTGCGAGCGTCAGCTGAAGTAGCTCTTCGGCGAAGATCGGGCAGAAGGGGCAGAGAGGCCCCCTGTGGCGGACCTCACGACAGATCATCGCGGCGCCGACTCCCAGCAGGGCGATCAGCGAGGGGTCGAAGGCGACCACGCCTTGATAGGGCACGGCGATCAGCAAGACCAGGCAAGCCAGTCCCAGTCCGATGGGGGTGGGCAAGGAGAGATCGAGGTGGTGTGCGAGTGGCCAGCGACTGTTGTTGGAAATAGCATGCGTGGACATAAGGCACCCTTACGGTGGTGGTGATCGATGAAAAGGTCTGGAACCCTGACAGAGTCTCAGACTAAAGCGACGATCTTAAGACAACCTTATGTTAACGAAGCGCCTTACCGTAGTTAGGTACGTAGTTAGGTACGTAGTTAGGTACGTAGTTAGGTACGTAGTTAGGTACGTTGTTGGGACATAGCTAGATCGCTTGCTGTGCCAGGGTGATCTTCACTCTCAGCCCACCACCTGGCGCATCTTCCAGGGTCATCTCACCGCCGTGGCGTTGTACCAGACGGTCGACGATGGAAAGCCCCAGCCCCGCGCCTGCACTGGGACCGGTACGGTGGAAGCGTTCGATCACTCGACGACGTTCGCCAGCCGGAACGCCGGGCCCCTGGTCGTCGACAAGCAGAGTGAAAGACGGCGATGCAGTGGTGATGCCTGTGCCATGACCTGAGGGCGGGGCTTTCTGCCTATCGTCACATAGCGTCACCCGAACGCAGGTGCCCGCCGGGGCATGCTGGAGGGCATTGCCGACCAGATTCTGGATCAGGGTATCGACGCAGCCGGGCTCGGTCACGAGCTGCCAGTCGAGCGTTTCGTCGGCATCTAATTGCAGCTCGATGCCCGCTTCACCGGCCAGCGGCGATACCTTGGCCAGCGCCTCGCGGGTCTCGCTGAGCAGGTCGACTTGCTGGCGCGGATGGTCGGCATCCTGGTCAGGGTCGATACGCGCCAGGATCAAGAGTTGCGAGACCAGCCGGGTCGCCCGTTCGACCCCGGCCTGCAGCCGATCCAGTGACTCCCGGCGGTCGTCGGGCTGCGTGCTGTCGCGGGCGTTCTGGGCATGCAGGCCGAGGACCGCCAGGGGGGGCCGTAGCTCATGAGCGGCATCGGCGATAAAGCGCTTCTCGCGGGTACGCAGGCTGCGAATCTGATCGAGTAGCCGGTTTAGCGCGCCGACGATGGTGTCCAGTTCACGGGGCAAGGGCGCCAGCATCAAGGGTTGCAGGTTGTGCGGGTCGCGCTCCCGGATCTGCTGCGCCATGCGCGACAGTGGCTTGAGTCCCCAGCCGATGGCCCACCATAGCAGCAGGGTCAGCACCGGTAGGCCGATGAGATCGGGAATCAGCGTGCGCAGGGCAATCAGCGTGACCAGTTCGCCGCGGACATCCTCCCGTTCTGCAACGACCACCCTCAGCCCCGGAGACGAGGAGTCGTCGGGGGCAGTGAGGGCAAAGGTCCGCCACTCGAAGTCACCGAACTTGGCGCTTTCATAGCCGTCGCGGCTGACCTTCAGCGGCGTTTGCGGTGCGCGTGCCGAGCGCAGCAACAGCCGGTCATGCTGCCAGACCTGGAACACCAGCTTGCTCTCGTAGCGATGCCCGGCGACGCTCATGTCGGCGTTGTCGGCCCGTGCCAGGGCGTGATCCAGGCTCGAGAGCAGGCCGGCTCGCTGCTCCTTTGCCAGGGGGCCTGCATCAGGCCTTGGATCAGCCGCGCATTCTGCGCCAGGCGGGCATCGAACAGTTCTTCGACCTCGTGGGTGGCATCTCGATAGCTGGTCGTTCCGATCACCAGCATGCTGGCGGCGAATACCAGCAGCACCAGGCTGAGAGTCCGGCGGCGGATCGAGGTCATGAGGCGTTGTCACCAGTGCGCTCGCCTGGCTTGTCGAGCACGTAGCCGATGCCGCGTACGGTGCGAATCACCCCCGGGAACAGTTTGCGGCGCAGGTGGTGTACATGGACCTCGATGGCATTGCTCTCCACGTC
This sequence comes from Halomonas salinarum, assembly GCF_012062845.1. Taxonomy (GTDB): domain Bacteria; phylum Pseudomonadota; class Gammaproteobacteria; order Pseudomonadales; family Halomonadaceae; genus Onishia; species Onishia salinarum. The sequence goes on along the minus strand of NZ_WWNB01000011.1, from coordinate 111,581 downwards.
CTCGTCCCAGCCATAGACCAGGCTGGCCAGGGTGTCGCGGGTAAAGACGCGACCCGGATGACTCAGAAACTCATGCAGTAGCGTGAACTCGCGGCGGGAGAGGCTGACCGGTTCGCCGTGGTAGCTGACCTGGTGTTCGGCGGCATCCAGGCGGATGCCGTTAAGCTCTAGCGCGCGGTCAGGACGAGCACCGGGACCGGATTGTCGCGTCCGCGCAACTGCTTGAGCAGGCTCATGCCGTCGAGTTTGGGCAGACCCAGATCGAGAATCACCACATCGAAGGGTTCACCGTCGTTGAGAGTATCCAGGGCTGAGCGGCCATCGCCCAGCACATCGACAGTATAGTGTTCGGATTTAAGCGCCAGGCGAATGCCCGATGCCAGGCTGGGGTCGTCCTCGACCAGCAGTACTCGCATGCCTGCTCCCTGTAGATTTCATGAATGGTGCGGTGGCCTTCACCGGTCGCCAGCGACAGACGCGACCCCACCTATCCAGGGCCCCGCGTCTGCTGCCATCTTCTCGCTGTGACCAGTCTATGGCAGCTGGTCGAGCAATGCCTGTATCTCCTCGCGACGTCCACGGTCGGCGAGCTCGCGGCCGGGGCGCGTCGAGTGCCTGATGAAGCACCTGACGGGCCTCGTCATCACGGCCCTGCTGATGCAGATAATCGCCCCAGAAATACAGGCTATCGATGCCGTCCGGGTTGAACTTCTGCTCCTGGCGGAGGTGCCACTCGGCCTTGTCATCGTCGCCGAAGGCCAGCGGCCAGCCCGGCACCTGGTAATACAGCGCACCAAGACTGGTATAGGCCGAGCCCTTGAGGGCCGCTGGGTCCAGGTCGATGGCGGTTTCCAGGTCGTCGCGGGCGGCCTTGACCAGCGACAGGGCACCGAGCCCGCCCTTGGCACCGGCCTCGGTGGAGCGCACGATGCCGGCCCAGATATGCAGCTCGGCGGCCTCGGGGTGGCGGGCGAGGTAACCCTCGGCGTCTTGTTCCAGCGCTTCAAGCGCCTTGGCCTGGGCGTCGTCTGGCAATTGGTAGTGGATCTCGGCCCAGCGCTTCTGGAGATAGTGCACGGCTTCCTCGACGTCTGGCGTCATGGCCAAGGCGGGGAGGCTACCCAGTATCAGCACAGCGGCCAATAAGGCCTGGGCGATGGTCGGGCGGCGTTTATGTCGGCGATGGGAGATCGACAATTGTGCGGGGGCGTTGGTGGTGCTCATCATGGGGTCCTCATGACTTGCCGACGAAGCGGCGAATGATCGGCAGCTGGCGGTGCAGGGCGCGATCGACTACGCGCGGCAGGATGGCGTTGAGTCGCACGAAGAGGCCTTCAAGCCAGCCTATTTGCGTCTCTTCGCGTTGTCCTTCGATGGCGGATCGCACGGCGCGAGCCACTCGCTCCGGGGAGTCCATGGCGGTGCCCAGGGCCTTATTCATGGCTTCCGTCTCGGCGCTGTTCATGGTGGTGCGGGTCGCGCGCGGAGCGACATACAGCACCCGCACCCGGGTATCAGCGAGTTCACGGCGTAGCGCCTGGGAAAAACCGCGCATCGCGAATTTGGTCGCACAGTAGGTGGCCTGTGAGGGATAGCCGATGGCGCCAAAGGTCGAGCCGACATTGACCAGTTGCCCTTGGCGGGCCGCCATCAACTGCGGCAGCAGCATGTGAGTGAGCTGCAGTGTGGCGGTCAGGTTGACGTTGATCAGCGCGGCGATGCTGTCGTCGGCCTCATGTTCGAACAGGCCGACATGATTGATGCCGGCGGCGTTGATCAAGACGTTGCAGTCGGCACGCCGCGCCGCGTCGACCAGACGCGCGCGGGCGTCGGCGTCGGTCAGATCGGCGACTTCCACACTGATGTGCCCGGGGCTCTCGGCCGCCAGCGCCGCCAGGGTCTCACTATTGCGTCCGCTGGCAAGCACCCGGGCGCCGGTAGCCGCCAGCTCCTTGACCAGGGCACGGCCGATGCCACCGCTGGCGCCGGTCACCAGAATACGCTGGGCGGGCCAGCCGCCCTCGAGGGTCGGCTTCTTGAACCAGGGCATAGGCAAGGGCTTGGACAAGCGCTTAGGCCAGCGCATCGGCGAGCTCCCGGTTGATATCGCCACCGCTGCAGGCGGCCTCGATACCACGGAACATGGCGCCATAAAGACGGTAGACCATGGCGGCGGTGTCGATTACCTCTGCCAGGTCATCTTCTTCGAGGCGCTCGATCAGCGACTCGAAGAAGGTCATGTGGCCGATATCCAGGCTGCCGTGCGAGAGCAGATAGCGAAAGGCCTCCTTGGGCAGGCCGAGGTTCTGCTGGAGCGCCTCGGCGGCCTGGGTGGCAAGCGCCGTACTGGTGCCCTCGAGCACCAGCACCATGCCGAAGAAGCCGACCGGATTGGCGTGGCTGATTACATCGCGCACATGACCGACCATCAGCCGGGTGGCCGGTGCCGGGGTGGCCGCTACCACGGCCTCGGGGTCGCCGCCTGCAGCGCGGATGTCATCGAGGATCCACTGTTCGTGGCCGTGCTCCTCGTCGATGTACTCGACCAGCGCCTCGCGCAGCCAGCCCTTGTCGGCGGGCAGGCGTGCCCCGCAGGCCATCATCAAGGGCACCGTGAAGCGCACATGATGATAGGCCTGGCCGAGGAAGGTCAGGTATTCCGCATGGCTGACCTTGCCGTGCTGGGCACGCTGTAAAAACGGGATCGCCAGCATGGCGTCACGTTCGGTTTGGGTCTCGGCGAGCAGGTGTTGGTAGGCGCTCATTAAGCAGCTCCTGTTGAAGAGGTGGAAAAAGCAGGAGACGTGGGTGTCACCTGGGCGGTCAGCCAGTCGTGATAGATATTGAGCAAGGTCGCACGGCGCAGCCGGCCATTGGCGGTGAGCTGATCATTGGCCGGAGTGAAGGGCGTCGCGCGCCGCCAGGCGTGGACCCGTGCATAGTCAGGCAGCCGGGTATTGGCCGCGCTGATGGCCGCCGTCAGCGTGTCATCGTCGGCCAGAGGGTCCCTTGGCACGATCAGCGCACGGTTGTGATCCAGCGCCTCACCGTGCACCAGTGCCTGTGCGATCATGGGTTGCAGGGTGAGCTCGGCTTCTACCCACTGAGGGTCGACGTTGCGGCCGTAGGCGGTGATGAAGATCTCGCGGCGGCGACCATCGAGATGCAGGTGATCGCCCTCGAAACGACCCAGATCGCCGCTTGAGTGCCAGGCACCGATCGGGGGCTCGCCCAGATAGCCGAGCATGGTGGCGCCCTTGATCTCGACCTCGCCGCTGTCGGACAGACGCACCGTCGCGTGCGGTAGTGGGCGGCCGACGCCGTGAGCCGCTTCACCGGGTCGGTTCAGGCTCACCACCGAGGCACATTCAGAGAGCCCGTAACCTTCAAAGACCGGCCAGCCGGCTTGCTCGGCATGGGTGAGTAGCGCCGGGGCCAGGCGGGTGGCACCCAGCCACAGCGGCACATAGAGCCCGCCGATGTTCTCGAGCAGGGTGGAAAGCGACAGCAAGGCCAGGTGATGACGGATGCCGAGGGGCGCGACGAGCGTGGCTGCTTCATCGGCATCACCTAGCCAGCTATCCAGCCCGGCGCTTGCCACCAGGTGCTTTCGCTGAGTCGATGAGAAGAAGCCCGGTACCGGTACCGCGACGCGCTCATCACTGAGCAGGGCGAGGTCCCACAGCGCCCAGTCGAGGCCGTTATCCAGGGCGAGACCGATACGCTGGGCCCCGAGCGCCGCCAGCCGCTCACGGCGGCGTCTCACCTCGGGGAGCAGCTCGCCGTAGCTCAACTGTGCCTGCCCATCGTCCAGGGCAACCCGGTCGGGGAAGGCACGGGCATGCCCTGCCAGGGCTTCGAGGAAGCGGCGACGCTCAGCGGACATGGATACTCTCCCGCTGGCGGGTCGGCAACAGGCCCTGTGCCTCGAGGTTGGCATAGGCAAGCGCCAGCGAACCGCCCATCACCCAGGGCGCCAGGTCATAGTAGCGGCCCCAGGCCTCGCGACTTTGTGCCGACAGACGCGCTGGGTCGGCAAGCGCCAGGGGGCTGGCCGACAGGCCCAGGCGACGAAAGCCGTTGCGCACCGCCGGTGTGGCGGTGAACACCAGCCAGGTGTAGCCCTCGTGGTAAAGCTGTTCGATGAGATGCAGCATCAGGGCGCGCTGCAGCCCAGGGCGGCGGCAGGCCAGGTTGCCGATTTCGACGATGCTCTCGCGCGCCACGGGCTGACCGAAAGACGTCGTCAGCGCCGATTCGATGGACGCATCGAGATAGGTTTCGAGAAACAGGGGAGCCCTATCGGCGCATTGAACGCCGACGGATGCCTGGGGAAGCTCTTCCTGCCAGAGCCCCAGCAGGCGGGTCAGAAAGTGGCTGACCTGGGCGCCGTGGTCGCAGGCGAAACGCTCGCGGACCAGGGTCTCCAGTGCCGACTGCTGATGCCGATTCTCGGCAATATGCCAGACAAGCGGCGCCGCTGCCTCGAGGCCGGCGGCATCAAGTGGCCGCTCGACCGCGATCAGGCGGGGGAGCGGGCTTTGTCGTGCTGCCCCGAACGGGGGGCCGGGCAGGGCGTCGAAATAGGGCATCAGGGTCGCCTCCATGAGCTTCCCTGATAGTGTGGGCGGGCTAGATTAACGCTGGCTTAAGATAGACACCTCCGTGCGACTATTTGCCCACTATCACCGGCGGCGGATCGAGACCCAACCGCCCGAGGTCCGGCCAGGGTGACCAGCGCCGCTGTCGGCACGGCTGGCTTATCATGCTAGCAATGAAAGAGGCCGCCGCCCCTCGGGGCGGCGGCCTGTTCATGGCGTAAGCATTCGGCGACCGGGCTGCTCGCATGGAGTGCCCGGCGCCCGGTTCAGCCCTTGTTGGGCTGCTTGGTGACGCGCAGGTAGGGTTTCTGCTCGTCCCAGCCCTTCGGGAAGAGCGTCTTGGCTTCTTCATTGCTGATCGCGGGGACGATGATGCAGTCGTCGCCATCGCACCAGTTGACCGGTGTGGCCACCTTGTAGCCATCGGTGAGCTGCAGGCTGTCGAGCACCCTGAGGATCTCGTTGAAGTTGCGCCCGGTGCTGGCCGGATAGGTAAGGGTCAGGCGCAGCTTCTTGTTGGGGTCGATAATGAAGACACTGCGCACGGTCAGGGTGTCGTTGGCATTGGGGTGGATCATGCCATACAGGTCGCTGACCTTGCGGTCGGCATCGGCCAGCAGCGGGAAGTTCAGCGTCTGGCCCTGAGTCTCCTGGATGTCGCCGACCCACGCCTTGTGATCGTCCAGCGGGTCCACCGAGAGGCCGATGGCCTTGGTGTTGCGCTTGTCGAATTCGGGCTTGAGGCGTGAGACTTCGCCAAGCTCAGTGGTGCAGACCGGGGTGAAATCCTTGGGGTGCGAGAACAGGATTACCCAGCTGTCGCCAGCCCACTCGTGGAAGTTGATCGGACCGTCGGTGCTGTCTTGCGTGAAGTCTGGAACGATATCGCCAAGTTGCAGAGCCATGCTGTCCTCCTAAGAAGTCGGATGATCATCACGTGTTGCCTAACCTCCTATATCAGGACGATAAGGCCGGGAAACAAGGCCTCCGATAAGCCGATTTCCCATAAGCATATTGTCAAAAAGCTAAATGTGGTTTGTGAAGTGCCGCAGTCGGCTTTCTAAGGGGCCGGCGCGGCAGCGCCCAGGAAGCGTTTTTGCCAGTAGTCCAGGTTGAGCGAGGTCGTGGTGACGTTCCGGCCGCGGCCCGGTGCATGAATCATCTGGCCGTCGCCGGCATAGATTCCCACATGGCTGGCGCGGCTTCCGCGGCCGAAGAACAGCAGGTCTCCCGGGCGTGCGGCATCGATGGCAGGCAGCGCCTGGTATTGCTTGTTGGCGGTGCGCGGCACCTTAAGCCCCGCGGCGCGATAGCTGACCAGCACCAACCCTGAGCAGTCGAGTCCGCCTGAAGAAGCCCCACCCCAGCGATAGGGGGTGCCGAGGGCGTCGCGGGCCTGATCGAGCACCAGTAAACGTTCGATGGAGAGCCCGGCGTCACGGTCATTGGTCGCGAGCCTTGGCCCCGCGCAGCCGGTTACCAGCGTCAGCACCAGCAGCAGAACCCCATACCGCCAGGGCGAGGTCAGCCGGCATGAGGGGGCGCGAGTGAGGGCGATGGTAGGGTTCTCGGGCACGGGCATTGGCTCTTCAACAGGCGTTAAAGCGGGCTCGGCTTCCTTGTGATGCTATGCCCTGATGCTTAGCCAAGGCTCGCTTTCAGGGCTTGCCACCAAGCCTTTCGATGGTAGAGCCTTCAGATGGCAGGCCGGCCAAGGCTTGAAAAGCGTGGCTTCAAGGCGCATCTCCTTGACCATAGCACACCGCTTTCGACTGTAAGGGAGATCCCATGAGTTTTACCGGAGAGCAGCATCCGGGCGTTCAGGCCCCCACCGCCGAGTCCCAGGGCTTTCGCCTTAACCACACCATGGTGCGGGTCAAGGACCCGGCCAGGTCGCTGGCCTTCTATACCCGCGTGTTTGGCATGCGGGTGCTGCGCAAGCTGGACTTCGAGGAACTGGGCTTCTCGCTGTACTTCCTCGCGCGTCTCGAAGACGACGATCAGGTGCCTGAAGACAGCGGCGAGCGCACCGTCTGGACCTTCAGCCAGAAGGGCCTGCTCGAGCTGACCCACAACTGGGGCACCGAAGACCAGGAAGACTTCGCCTACCACGATGGCAACGCCGAGCCCCAGGGCTTCGGCCATATCTGCTTCTCGGTACCGGATCTGGACGCTGCCGTTGAGTGGTTCGATGCCAACGAGGTCGAGTTCATCAAGCGCGCCGATCAGGGCAAGTTGAAGGATGTGGTCTTCGTCAAGGACGTCGACGGCTACTGGATCGAGATCGTCGAGGCCGCACGCCTGGCAAACATTGGTGACTGAGCCGGTGACCGAGCCAGTGGCGGGGGCGTCGATAAAAGTACGGCTACCCCGCTCTTGAAATGGCCTGCCAGGCACGCATGAGAGTGACCGCCTTGGAGCGGTCTTTTTGATGATGGCAGGCTCCTGGCAAAACCGCTTAGCGGAAGGCGATACGGGTGCCGTAGGTGAGCATTTCCTCGGCACTGATCGGCTTGCTGGGCACGCCGATCATCTCGTCGCCACACTGGTCATCCCAGGTCAGTACACCGTGGGTCAGGCCCAGCGAGCCCATCAGGTCACGGATTTCGCCGGTGCCCTTGAAGGTGCAGACACTGCCCGATTCGTCGACCAGGCTCGACATGCCGCTGGCGTGGTGTAATCGCACCGAATAGATGCCATCCATGGACTTGACCTCGACGATCGGTGACATGCCCTGATCGAGTGCGTGGGCAAGGCTTGTGAGCGTGAACTGAGTCTCGGGCACAGGATAGTCGTCGGTGGCCATGGCGAAGCACTCCACAATAAGCGTTGTACAATTAATGTAGAAGTTGTTGGTGGCCTGTCCAGTGATTTGTGAGTGCTGGTAGCAAAATGAGCGCTATCTGGTGCAACGATGGCCAAACGGGTGGAGCGAATAGCGCAATAGCGCGCTGTACACGTCCTGACAACGGCGCCTGCGGCTCAGTAACCGGTCATCTCCAGATAGCCTTCCCCTCGGGGTTGGCCGTCCGTGTCGCTGACCGTGACCGCGCCTTCCCAATAGGGCACTCGGGTCGCCATCCAGCGCTTGGGGTGGCGGGCGCTAATCGTCAGGTCGAGCCCCTGGCCCGGTACCTCGAGTCGCCAGCGGGTGGGCAGTCGCCTGCCGGCTACCGAGCTCTCACTGAGCGGGGTCAGTGAAAGCTCATCCGGCCCTAAGGGAGTAAGGTCGCCGTCCACATCGATAAGACTGCCCGACAGATAATCCTGCCCCTGCGCTGATGCGCCGCCGCGCAGGCGAAAGGCCATCAGTTTCCTGCCATCGGCGAGATGCAGCGACAGCCAGTCCCAGCCCTGCTGGGTCTTGCCCAGCAGTTGGCTGCTCCACTCCCGGTCGAGCCAGGCTTGGCCGCTGACGCGATGTGCAACGCCGTTAAGGGTCACCTCGCCGTCGACCCGGTAGAAGGGCTGGCTGTAATAGTAGGATCCCTGACCGTCGGCGGCCTTCTGGCTGAAGCCCGCCTCACCGTGGGCGACCAGTGGACCTTCGGCGGTCAACGTCAGTTGATAGTGGGTGTTCTCATCAAGGCTTGCGGTAACGCTTAGCTGGCTCAGCGCATCGGCAGTGCTTGAGAGAGTGCTTGAGAGAGTACTTGAGAGAGTACTTGAGAGAGTGCTGGGTGTGGTGCTTATCATCTGCCAGTCATCGATCCAGGCCGCAAAGGGCGTGGCGCGCACGCCCGCCGGGCCCTCGAGGCCTTGCGGGCTGCCCCGGATCAGGCGTTCGGCAACCACATGCTGCTCGCCCTGCGAAACGGCGGCGTGGGCCATCCATAGCTGGTTCGAGGCCCAAGGGTTGGTGGTACTGCTAGTGTTCTCGTCCGTTGTCTCGCCCGTGTGCTTGCTAATGGCCTCGGCGTTTTCCGCTTCGCGAGCGCCTTCATTCGCGGCCGGTGGCGCCAGCGCCTGACGAAACAGCGTCCACTGCAGGCCCAGCGGCCGGTTCTCCTCGTCGCGCAGGTTGGCGGTGAGATACCACCACTCGGTGCGATAGGCAGGATGCGCACCGTGATCTGAGGGGAAGGTAAGTGGCTCTCCGGGCCTCGCCGCCTTAAAGCCATCGGCGGCGCGGCCAAGGCCCGCGAAGCCGCCATTCGCCGATGGGCTCGAGGAAGGAGAGGCGTTAAATGGCGTGTGCTGTGGTGAAACGGCCAGCAGGGCGAGGCCGAGTAACAGCGCCAGCGCCACTCCCACTAGCGCCACCCGCCCCCAGCGCGGCAGACGAGTGAAAGCGCGGCGTTTCGGCGAGTGACGATTCATGAGGCGTTGAACTCCTCGAGCAACTGGCGCGGTGGCGCGCGCCATAGCCGCCAAGCGGGCAGGGCGGCGGCCAGTAGTGCCACCAGCAGGGCGAGACCCAGCGCCTCAGCCCATGACGCCGGGAAGACATGCAGCGGCAGCCGCCAGCCGAAGGCAGCGACGTTGATCTCGGCAATCAGGGCCCCGTTCAGAGCGAGCCCCAGCGGCAGGGCCAGCAATGCCGTGACAAGCGCCAGGCCACCCAGCTGGGCAAGCGTCACGCCAAGCAGGGTGGAGCGGGGCAGGCCCAGTGCCCACAGGGGCGCCAGCCGGGTGCGACGCTCCCGGGCCTGGGCGAGCAGACTGGTGAATAGCGAAAGGGCAGCGACGCCAAGAGTCAGAGCGGTCAGCGCTTGCGTCACGGCGAAGGTGCGCTCGAATATCTGCCGGGCCTGACGGTGCAGCGTCTGCTGGTCGATGAGGGTCGGCGCTGGCGCCTCGCCCGCCGTCGGCAGGGGGCTCGTCAACATCTGTCGCAGGGCAGCCTTGTCGCTCGCCGATAGCCCCGGTGCCAGCACCAGGCCCAGCGAGCCGGGCGGGGCCGCAAAGCGTGTGATCAAGCGCTCCACGGTGAGCGTCACCTCGCCGCGCGGGTTGCCGTAGTCCGGGTAGGTGGCCGCCACCTGGGTGGTGAAAGGGCCATTGGGGCTTGTAAGGGTCAGGGTGTCGCCCGGGCTCAGCCCGGTGGCGATCGATAGCTGCTCGTTGATCAGCGCCTCGCCGTCGCGTAGCGCCTGCCAAGCTGTTTCGGGATCGTCGCTGCGCGTGGCCAGCAGCGGCCAGCTGGCCGTCAGCGCCGGTGCCGGGGTCAGGCCTTGCAGGGACACCGGGCGCTCACCTTCCTGGCTGATCAGGCGTGTCTCGGCCTCGCGACGTTCGAGCAGTGTGGTTATCTCGGGTCGCGTCTCGAGCCAGTCACGCCAGGGCTCATGGGCCGCCGGCGGTGGGCGCAGGTAAAGGTCGGCGACCAGGCGCTGATCGAGCCAGTCGAGGAAGGTCAGGCGAAAACCGCCGACCATGCCGGCGACGCCAAGGTTAGTGGCAAGCGCCAGCAGCAGCGCCATCATCGCCAGTTGTAGCCGTGGCAACTGCAGTTGCAGGTCGGCAAGCGCCCAGCGCGCGAGCGTCGCCCTGGGGGAGTTGGCCTTCAGCAACCGCTTGAGGCCCTCGAGGGTTGCGGCAAGCAGTACCGGCAGGCAGAGCGCACTGCCGGCAAGCATCAACGCGACCATGGCGAAGCCCATGATCAGACGCGACGTGCCGGGTGGCGCCGGCCAGACCCACAGCACGAGCGCCGCCAGCCAGGCAATGGCGGCCAATACCGCCTGACGCTTGTGGCGGCGGTAGCTGCGCGCGGGAGAGGGCTGGGCGTGACCGAGGGCGAGGATGTCCAGCTTCGCGGTGCGCCACAGCATCCCCAGGCCCGCGGTGGCAAGGCCGCCCAACGTCATGGCCAGGCTACCGGCCCAGAAGTGCCAGGGCAGCGACAGCGTGGCGCCGACCGGGGCCGAGAACAGCGCCGCGAGGCTCGCCGCCACATCCGGCAACAGGACCCTTGCCAGCCACAGCCCGGTGAGCAGGCCCGGCAGGGTGCCGGCGAGCCCCAGCAGGACGAGTTCGACGGCCAGCAGCGCGACCAGAGTACGGCCCGGCACCCCCAGGGCGCGCAGGGTGCGCAGAAGCCCCAGGCGTTGTTCCAGGGCGAGGCCCAGGGCGGCGTGCACGATCAATAGCCCCACCACCAGCGACAAAAGCCCCAGCGCCGTCAGGTTGAGGTGGAAGCTTTCGGTCAGTTGGCCGGGCGAGAGTCCCGAGGCGGGGTTGGTGCGTCGGTAGCCCTCAGGCAGCGTCTCGCTGGCGCCTGGCGCCAGCAACAAGCCATCGATGCGGGTGCCGCGTTCGAGCAACTCAGCGGCGCGGGCAATATCCAGCACCAGCGTGCCAGGCGGTAGCGCGGCATCGACGACCAGCGGCGGCAGGCGTGTGCCACTGGCGGTGCGAAGCCGCGCCCCTGGGCTAGCGTCAAGAGCGGCCACGAGGGTGGCCAGCGTCTCCGGAGCCAGCCGGGTCTGGCCGGGAGGTTGAAGCAGGTTGAGCGAGTTGCCGCCATCGTCTGACCTGGAGGCCGTGGCAGTGCTTCCGCTCACGTTCCCGCTCACGTTCCCGCTCACGCTTCCCATTGTGCCCGCCGCCATGCTCAGTGGCTCGATGCCCAGCACGCTTAGCCGCTCGCCATCTCGAAGCTCGATCTCCACCTCGATCAGGGGCGATACCGGCAAGCCTTCGCGACGCAGCATGGCGAAATCGGCGTAGCTAAGCGGCTCACCGTCGCGGCGCTCGAGCCGCGCGATGCTTGGCGAAAGCAGGGCTTCGGCACGCGCGTAGCTGTCGCGGGCCGAGGCATTGATCGCCTGCACACCGCTCCACAGGGCGCTGGCCACCCATAGCCCGACCAGCAGCATGGCCAGCTGCCCCGGATGGCGACGGTAATGCGACAGCAGCGTGGCAAGCGCGGTGCGCGTCATCGCCAGTGAAGAGGCGTTGGGCCATGGCATCAGCGGGCACCCTTGTCAGGCGCTGCAGGGGTATCCGGCGCGGTGTCTTCGTGAAGCAACCGGCCATGGGACAGGCTCAGACGACGCTCAAGGCGACTCGCCACCCGCGCGCTGTGCGTGACCATCAGCAGCGCGCAGCCGCTGTCGCGGACCAGTTCGAGCAGTAGCGTCAGCACCGCCTCGGCGCTTGTCTCATCGAGATTGCCGGTGGGTTCGTCGGCCAGCAGCAGCGCCGGGCGTCCGGCCAGGGCGCGGCCGATGGCCAGGCGCTGCTGCTGGCCACCGGATAGCTGTTCGGGGTAGCGGTCGGCCATCTCGGCAAGCCCCAGGCGCGAGAGCAGTTGCTGATGCCAGTCAGGCGAATCACGGCCCGCGAGGCGCGCCTGCAGGCTCAGGTTATCGTCAACCGACAGGCTCGGCACCAGGTGGAACTGCTGGAAAACCAGCCCTAGCTGAGTGCGCCGCAGCGCCGCTCGCTCGGGTTCGCTGGCGGTCGAGAGGTGCTTGCCATTGAGGATGATCTCACCGCTATCCGGGGTATCGAGGCCGGCGGCCAGGTGCAAAAGGGTCGACTTGCCGCTGCCGGACTCGCCCATCAGCGCCAGGCTCGCCCCCGCAGCGAGTGTAAGGTCGACCCCATCGAGCACCGACAGATCTCCCTGCGGGGTGGCGTAGGCCTTGTGGATATCGCGCATCTCGAGCATGACGCCTCCTGGCGAGCGGTGATGCCTGCTCTGACAGCATCCCATAAAAAAGGCGCCCCCCGCAGGGAGCGCCCGATGCCACTTCTTTTCAACGCTCAGTGAGCGTGGTCGTCGTGGCCGTGACTATTGGCGTGGCTGTTAGCGTGACTATCCGCATGAGCGTCTGCATGAGCGCCTTCGTGCTCATGGCCGTGATCGTGGCCGTGATTCTCCTCGTGCCCGTGGCCTGCTTCGTGGTCATTGTCATGGCCCTTGTCATGAGCATGGCCATGCGTCTGGGCGTCGCCATGGCCTGCAACCCCCAGGGCGTCATGCAGCACCTGGGCGTTGTGGCGCATCATGCCCAGGTAGGTCGAGGCGTCACCTTCGGCAGCCAGCGAGCCGGAATACAGAGTGCCGGCGATCGGCAGGCCGGTTTCCTCGGCGATCTGCTCGAGGGTCGCGGTGCTGGTCATGCTCTCGTTGAACAAGGCGCTGACGCCCTCGTCACGAATGATGTCGATCAGCCGTGCCAGATCGGATGCCGAAGGTTCGGCCTCGGTGGAAAGGCCGGTCGGCGACAGGAAGCTGATGCCGTAGGCGTTGGAGAAGTAGTCGAAGGCATCATGGCCGGTGATCACTTTGCTGTCTGCGGGCACGTCGGCGAGCAGCGCATGAAGCTCCTCGTCCAGCGAGGTAATGGCCTCGCTGTAGCGCTGCGCATTGGCCCGGTAGGCATCGGCATGCGCCGGGTCGGCGGCGATCAGGCCGTCGCGGATGTTGGCGACATAGGTGGTGGCGTTGGCCAGGTCCTGCCAGGCGTGGGGATCCAGATTGCCGTGATCATGTCCAGCATGATCATCTTCATGGGCTTCATGGGCATGCTCGTCGTGGTTGTGCGCCTCATGATCATCGCCGCCGTGATCGGCATGGTCTTGGCCCCTGAAGGCCATCGGTGTCATGCCGTCCGTCGCGACTACCAGGGCGCCATCATAATCGCTGGAGGCGATCAGGCGTTCGATCCAGCCCTCATATTTCAGGCCGTTGAAGACCACCAGGTCGGCCTTGGCGACCGCGCGAGCCTCGGTGGGGCTTGGCGAGAAGATGTGCGGGTCGCTGTCGGGGCCGACCAGGGACGTGACAGTGACGTGTTCACCGCCGACCTGCTCGACCATGTCGGCGAGCACGCTGAAGCTCGCCACCACCTCGATGGGGTCATCGGCGTACAGCGGGGTGGCGCTCAAGGTGGCCGTCAGGCCGACGGTGGCCAGAGAGAGCCCGAGGGCAGGGAAATGGCGCATGTGATGACTCCCGATGATGAGGAAAGAGGGGGGTGGCCGGCCTTGTTGCTGGTCTTGTTAAAGCCGTCCCGTGATGATCAGTCGGCGTCGCGGGCCACCAGCGGTGCATCGCGGCGGCGAAGCTTGTCCAGCAGGCTGTTATGGCGCCCAAGCAGCGCCGAGAGCACATAGCAGGTGCCGGCGAGCAGGATGATGCTCGGCCCCGAGGGCAGCTCGAGATGATAGGAGAGCAACAGCCCGCCGCTGGTGGAGAGCATGGCGATCAGGATGCCCAGGCCGATCAGCCCCTCGAGGCGCTTCGACCAGAAACGGGCGGTGGTCGCGGGCAGCATCATCAGGCCGACCGCCATCAGGGTGCCCAGCGTCTGGAAACCGGCGGTCAGGTTGAGCACGACGAGCCCCAGGAAGATGCCATGCACCAGGCCGCCGGCCATGCCCTGTCCGCGCAAAAACAGCGGATCAAGACACTCGACGACCAGGGCGCGGAACACGATCGCCAGCACCACCACAATCAGGGTGCTGATGGCGGCGATCAGCACCAGGGCGGTGGAATCCACGGCGAGGATCGAGCCGAACAGCACATGGGTCAGGTCCACACTGCTGCCGCCAAGTGATACCAGCATGACCCCGCCGGCGAGCGATATCAGGAAGAAGCTGGCCATCGCCGAGTCCTCCCGATGGCCGCTCATGTGCGAGACACTGCCGGCGAGCCCCGCCACCAGCAGGCCCGAGAGAATGCCGCCCAGGCTCATCGCCGGCAGCGAGAAGCCCGCCATCAGAAAGCCAAGCGCCACCCCCGGCAGGATGGCATGCGCCATGGCATCGCCGATCAGGCTCATGCCGCGCAGCATCAAAAAGACCCCGAGCGCCGGCGCGGCAAGCGACAGCGCCAGCCCGGCGACCAGCGCCCGCTGCATGAAGCCGTAGTCGAAGGGCGCAATGAAGAGGCTATTCAGCAGATCGAGCATGGGGGGTGTCCGTGGCGTGTGTCGGCTTCAGTTGTGGCATCGATTGCAGGCTGCGCTGGCGGTGGTCGATGACCGCCTGGGTCGTGCTCCATTGGGCATGGCCGTCGGCCAGCCACAGGACTTCATCGGCCAGCCGGGTCAGCTGGTCCAGGTCATGAAGCACGACCAGAATGGTGGTGCCCTGACGCGCCATTTCCCTCAGCACCCCGGTCAGTACCTCGATGGTTTCGATATCGACATTGGCGAAGGGCTCATCGAGCAGCAAAAGCTCGGCTTCCTGCATCAGGGTCCGGCCGAACAGCGCGCGCTGGCGCTGGCCGCCGGAAAGCTCGCCCAGTGGGCGGTGTGCCAGATGAGAAATGCCGAGCCGCGCCATCACCTCCCGAGCCTTGAGATAGTGAGGGCCGCAGTAATCCTTGAGCGCCCCGTGGCTTGGCCAGGTGCCGGTCATGACCAGCTCTTCCACGCTCATCGGAAAGGACAGGTCCAGCGCCAGCTGCTGAGGCAGCCAGGCGCGGCGCTCTCTAGGCACGCTGCAGTCGATGCGCCCACGCGATGGCTTGAGCAGGCCCATGATGCCCTGCACCAGGGTGCTCTTGCCGGCGCCATTGGGGCCGATCAGCGCGGTGATGGCGCCATCCGTGAACTGCCCTTCGATATGTTCAAGCACGGTGCGCCCGCCCTGGGCGAGGCTTAGGTCCCGCAGTGCCAGGCGCGCCATCAGGACCACCACCCCGCCGCCCAGGACACCGCGAGCCACAGTGCGGCAAGCGGAGCGGCGGCCAGCAACAGGCGACGTGCCGATGACAGCGACATCAGCGAGAAATGACAGGGGCCTTCCGGCCGGTGATGGTGGCGGTGTGCCATGGTACAACCTCTTGAAATCAGGTCGAAAGTTATAACATAACAAAGCCCGCCGAGGCCAGAGGCAGTCGCCTTAGCAGCAAGCGTCGTTGAAGAGAGTGGAGTAGCGAATCAGGTAACTGAGTGTTTAGATGAATGCCCCTACCGACGGATATAGGCAGGCAGGTACTCGTCATGGATGACTTTTCCTCGAGCGACTTGAAGACGATTCTTCATTCCAAGCGCGCGAACCTCTATTACCTTCAGCATTGTCGTGTCCTGGTGAATGGCGGCCGCGTGGAATACGTCACCGATGAGGGCAAACGCTCGCGGTACTGGAATATTCCTATTGCCAATACCACCTCACTGCTACTCGGAACCGGCACGTCGATTACGCAAGCCGCCATGCGCGAGCTGGCCAAGGCCGGCGTGCTGGTGGGGTTTTGCGGTGGCGGCGGGACACCGCTGTTTGCGGCCAACGAAGTCGATGTGGATGTCGCCTGGCTGACACCGCAGAGTGAGTACCGGCCCACCGAGTATCTCCAGTACTGGGTGACATTCTGGTTCGACGATGACAAACGCCTGGAAGCGGCACGATGCTTTCAGCGTGCCCGGCTCGCGCAAGTCGAGCGTCTCTGGCTGGAGCCGCGTTTCCAGCGCGATAGCGGCTTCACGCCCAGCAAGACCGAGCTGAGCGCGTTGATTTCCCGCAGTCGAGACGCGATTGGTGTTGCTGCCGACACGACGGCGCTGCTGACCGAAGAAGCCCGGCTCACCAAGCAGCTATTTCGGCTGGCAAGTCATGCCACCGAATATGGCGAGTTTACTCGCAGCAAGCGCGGGCAGGGCGCAGACCCGGCCAACCGTTTCCTCGATCATGGTAATTATCTGGCCTATGGGTTAGGCGCCACTGCGACCTGGGTGCTGGGCATTCCGCATGGTCTGGCGGTGCTGCACGGCAAGACCCGGCGCGGCGGGCTTGTCTTCGATGTTGCCGACCTGATCAAGGATGCCGTGATCTTGCCGCAGGCATTTATTTCCGCCAGCCGAGGTGACGAAGAACAAGAGTTTCGCCAAGCCTGTATTGATCGACTCACCCAGGTCGAAGCGCTCGATGTCATGATCGATACCCTGAAAGCGACAGCCGAGCGTCTGGGCAACGAGGCACCAGAATGAATGTGCTTCTGGTCTCGCAGTGTCGCAAGAACGCGTTGAAACAAACGCGGCGCATTCTCGATCAGTTTGCTGAGCGGCGCGGCGAGCGCACCTGGCAAACCCCCATCACCAAGGCTGGGCTCGACACGCTACGCAAACTGCTGCGCGCCTCCGCTCGCAAGAATACCGCCGTCGCCTGCCATTGGATCCGTGGTCATGACCACAGCGAGCTCTTGTGGATCGTGGGCGATGCCTCGCAGTTCAACGCTCGCGGTGCCGCGCCGACCAATACTACGCGGCGTAATATCTTGCGTACGGAAGACGAGAACGATTGGCATAGTGGTGAGGATATCCGCTTGCTGGCGATGATGGCAGGACTGCTTCATGACCTTGGCAAAGCGAGCCAGGCCTTCCAGTGGCGTTTGGCTGGCCGTTTGCGCGAACGTAATCGGTATCGCCATGAGTGGGTGTCGCTAAGACTCTTCCAGGCCTTCGTTGGTAATGACGATGACGAAGGTTGGCTGAAGCGGCTGCAAGCGCAGGAATACGACGACTCAACTTGGACTCGACCTGCCGAATACCAGCGCGACGGCTTGGATGCCAGCGATCCATACCCTTTTCGCAAGCTGCCACCGCTGGCCAGGGCTCTTGGCTGGTTGGTTTTGACCCACCATCGCCTGCCGGTCGCCCCTGCCTTTCAAGAAGACCGTCAGCTTTGGCTGGGCGCCCGTGCACGCTCGTTCAATCCTGATTGGCTGTTAGCGCCGCTCGATCCGGTGGCTCATGATTGGAACGAGATTTTCACGCCCGGTAACGATAAGGATATTGCCCCTTATTGGCAGGTGGCAGGCGCACTGCCAGCCTCCGGGGAAGTCTGGCGTACGAAAGCAGCGCGCTTGGCGCGTCGGCTTTTCGAGCTCAGACAACAACGAGGCGACGACTGGCTGGAGCGCCCCTTCGTCATGCATCTGGCACGCCTGAGCCTGATGCTGGCCGACCATAACTATTCGAGCCTTTCCCTGGATGAGAATGACGCCCCGGTGGACGCGCGTCGGAAATTTCTCCATCCGCACGCGAGGTTGATAGCCAACACGACACGTAACCGCAGTGGGCAATCCGTCGACAATCAGACCCTCGATGAGCACCTGCTGGGGGTCGCCCATCATGCGGGGCAGATTGCCCATGCACTCCCCTCGCTGGAGCGCGAGCTGCCACGGCTCGCACGACATCGGGGGCTGCGTAAGCGTAGCGGAGCCGGAAAATTCAGTTGGCAGGACAAGGCATTCGATACCGCCCTGGGGATACGCGATAGCGCCCGGGAGAACGGGGCCTTTATCGTTAATATGGCCTCGACAGGGTGCGGCAAGACACTGGCTAACGCACGCCTGCTCTACGCGCTCTCCGACCCCGAACGGGGCATGCGAGCTACTTTTGCTCTCGGCCTGCGGGCACTGACCCATCAGACCGGTCGCAGTTATCGTGCAGACTTGAAGCTGAGTAAGGATGAACTGGCGGTCCGGGTAGGTGGTGGCGCCAGCCGAGCCCTATTCGCCTATCATGAACGGCAGGCCGCCGAGCGAGGGTCGGCATCGACACAGGCACTCATTGAAGAAGACGACTACGTGCTCTTCGAAGGGGCTACCGAGCAGGGATCGCTGCTTTCCTGGGTAGGCCATGATCAGAAGGCGCGCAGTCTATTGATGGCACCCATGCTCGTCTGCACGGTGGACCATCTCGTGCCGGCGACCGAATCGCTGCGCGGAGGGCGCCAGATCGCCCCCATGCTTCGGCTGATGAGTGCCGATCTAGTCCTGGACGAGCTGGACGATTACGACCTTGCCGATCTGCCGGCGCTCGCCCGCTTGATGCAATGGGCCGGCATGCTGGGCACGCGCGTCGTACTCTCTTCAGCCACGTTGCCTCCGGCGCTGGTCGAGGGGATGTTTCTCGCCTATCAGGCGGGGCGGTGTGAGTATCGGCGCCATCGAGGCGCTGGAGGCGGCTCGACGATCGAGCAAGCGGATATCCCGTGCATCTGGACCGATGAATTCGGTACCCGACACGAAACCTGCTGGAGTCGTACCGGATTTACCGAAGCCCATGCGTGCTTCATACAGAGACGTGTCACAAGGCTGGGACAGGCCGACCCGCTGCGTCGAGCAGCACTCTGGCCGCTGACCATCGCCGATAACCAGAATCGCGAGACCATCCGCAGCGAGTTCGCTGATCATGTATTGCAAGCCGCACGGCAGTTGCACGCAGATCATGCGCAAGTCGATCCCACGAGCGACAAAAAGATCAGCTTTGGTCTGGTGCGCATGGCCAATATCGACCCGCTGTTCGATGTCGCCAAGGCACTCTTCGAGCAAGGTGCTCCCGAGAACACTCGCATCCATCTTTGCGTCTACCATGCTCGCTTTCCGCTGATACAGCGCTCCGCCATCGAACGGCAGTTGGATACGGCTCTCAACAGGCGAGACGAAAACGCCGTCTTTCAGTTGCCAGCGATTCGCGAGGCGCTCGACGCCAACCACGAACCCAATCATCTCTTCGTCGTTATCGCCTCGCCGGTATGCGAAGTAGGCAGGGACTGGGATGCCGACTGGGCCATCGCCGAACCCTCCTCGATGCGCTCACTGATCCAGCTTGCCGGACGTGTCCAGCGACATCGCCAGCGCCTGAACGACAAGCCCAACATCCTCATATTCGATACCAACCTGCGGCATTTTTCTCGAGACAAAGGGCCGGATGGCAAGCCAGGCGCCATCTTCGTGCGTCCTGGTTTCGAGAAGGCACGCGCCCCAGCTCGTCACCCCTTCCGACTAGTCGCTCACCGACTGAGCAAACTAATGGAAGAGAGCGAGTACCGGACCCTGACTGCGCTTCCCCGAATAGCTCCGCGCCCCAAAACGCATTGGCAACCCAAGATACGGCTGACGGATCTGGAACAGGCGCGCATGGCGAATACCATGTTGCCGCTACCAGCGGAAGACGCCGAGGGACTGAATGCCGCCAGCGGCTGGCAACACCCCCGGGCCATGCTGACGGGGGTGCTGGCGCAGCAGCAGCCATTCCGCGAGAGCACCATTCCAAGCACTAAGCTGGTGTTGCTGCCGCAGGACGAGGAGGCGCCGGAGACACTGCTGTTGCATCGCATCGAGAGCGATCCGGAGCAACGTGGAGAACAGTTATATGTGCTGGTGGAGCAGAACCAACGTCATGACGTCGCGCTGCATTCGGGGCCGCGCATCGCGCCCTGGGGTAACTTCGATCTGCCCGATCTGCTGCAGGAGCAGGCCGAAGACCAATCGTTGACGCCCATGGAGGCCGCACGACGCTTTAGCCAGTTGGAGGCGCCGGAGCATTCGCGCGGTTGGCGCTATCACCCTTGGCTGGGCTTCTCGATATGGCGACCGTGACGTCACAATTTCTGACACAGGTCAACAGGGTGCCTCTATGGCTGAGGCGTCGGCGCACGCCAGGAACGGTACGGCATAATAGCCTGAAAGAAACGAGGCTGCCCCTGAAGGGGCAGGTGGCCAGGGGCCAAGCTGCCTGTGCGGCAGCGAACGAGTAGACAAAAGTGCTCGGGCAATTTTCTGAGCTGCCTTTACGGCAGATTAAATAGCTCGCGCAATGGAAGAGAAAATCGCTCGCGCAATGGCGTTGATTTTTTCTCAGCGATGCCCAATACTGCGATTGCCCGGGCGCGGTGCAACGCGCCCGGGCATATGCAACCGCCGGTTGGCCCCGGCTCCTCCGAAAACGCAACCAGAGGAGTAAGAAGACGTGAAATACCGTCGCAGAAGAACCTGATCCATCGGAATTGCCCTTTCGACAGCAACCACGCCCCACAGCGGCAGTTTGCCGTGGGATTGTATAACCCGGGGCCCATCAGGGTCCAACGGTTTGGAATGCCCATGAACGAAACCACCGAAAACGATGGCGCCTCGCGCATCGAACGTTTTCGTCTCGCCATTGAGACGTTCATCGACGAACGCCGCGAGGCCAAGCTCAAAGGTCGGGAAGACGATGCAGCGGCCGCTGCAAAGTACGAGTACGACACCTGGCTTGCGGATGCTGCGCGCCGCGTCGGTCAGATTCAGGCCGTCACCCATGTGCTCAAGGCCAGCCATCCGGATGCACGTGGCACCAGCATCTACGTTCCTCCGCCGGCCCTACCACAGCATGATGAAATCGGTAGCCACTCGCTGGTAAATGGTTTCGCCGAAGACGTTGTCGGCAATGCCGCTGCACTCGATGTTTTCAAGTTCCTGAAGGTCGAAGTCGAAGGCCGCTCCTTGCTCGAATGGGTCAAGGCCAGGGACGCCGACCTGCTGCAGGCACTGCATGCCGATGAAGCCATTGCCCACTCGCGGGTGGACGCCTTCGGCAGTCTCGTTCGCAGCGGCACCTTCTCCTCCCATGCGCTGGCGAAGCAGGTGTACTGGCTGACACAGGGTAACGCCGCCACCGACGATAACTTTCACCTGCTGCAGCCGCTGTTCTCCAGCGCCCTGGCCCATCGCGTGCATGCCGATATTCAGAGCGCACGCTTTGGCGAAGAGAGTCGTGATGTGCGTGCTGCCGTCCGCGCAAAGCAAGCCGATACACGCGTCTATCGCGACTACCGCAACCTCGCCGTACGCAAGATGGGGGGCACCAAGCCCCAGAACATCTCGCAGCTGAATAGCGAGCGTGGTGGCGCCAACTATCTGCTGCCATCGCTACCGCCCAACTGGTCGCAACAACGCTCGCCTAACCTGCTCGGGCTGGAATCCTCGACCGAACGCTTCACCTTTTTTGCCGGTGTCAGGCCGCTCGTCCAACAGCTTGCTCGGCTGATTCTATCCAAGCGCAGCAAGACAATGGAAACCCGCCAGGAGCGCGAGGTGCTCGAGCAGCGGTTGGGCGCTAAATTGCCCTTTTTTGCCGCTGCGATACACAGCCAGTTACCCCCGGGATGGACTCGCGATGATCGCTGTGAGTTACCGTTCTGCGAGTGCCTGTGGCTGGATCCGGAGCGTCTTGCACTCGCACCTCGTCAACCCGGCGAAGGAGGGGAAGACGACCAGGCCTTCGCAGAGGCCTACCACTGGGGCGACTGGCCCGGTCAGGTCGCGGGCATTTTTGCTAGTTGGCTCAACGACCAATTGCGTCGGGCAGGTGCCACCGCGGTAGGCGATAGCGAATATCGCCACTGGGTCCGGCAGGCGATCGTCGACGCCGCCTGGCCCGTGCCCATGCAGCGGCGAGCCTCGGAGGAGCGCTCATGAATACCTCCCCCACTTTCAGCCATTTGCTCGCACTGCCGCGTATCAACGTGCAGAACGCCAACGCCATTTCCAGTCCGCTGACGCACGGGTTTCCCGCGATCACGGCTTTCATGGGGATGATGTGGGCACTGGAGCGCAAGACGCGTGCCGCCGGTCTCGATATCGCCTTCAAGGGCATCGGTGTGGTGTGTCATCACCATCAGGAGCAGGCTACCCAAGCCAGCTTTATCAAGACCTTTCATCTGACGCGCAATCCGGTAGGCAAGGATGGCGGCACCGCTGCCATCGTCGAAGAAGGGCGTATTCATCTGGAAGTCAGCCTGATCCTGGCGCTCGAAAGCGAGCGCTGGAAACGAGACGAGCAGGCGAAGCGTCAGGATACCGCCGCGTTACAGGAGATGGTCGGTGGCATGCGCATTGCGGGCGGTTCCGTGATGCCGCCGCCGCAACCCGGGCTGTATCGCCATCAGCCGCAGGTCATTGACCTCACGGGGAACGAGGAAGATCGACTCGATGCTTTCCGGAAACTGCGTCTGCGCTTGCTACCCGGGTTCGCATTGGTTTCGCGCGACGATCTGCTTGACGAGCGGCTGGCCGAATTGCGAGAGGAAGCGCCAGGCACGACACGGCTTGATGCCTGGCTTTCGCTTTCCCGCATCAACTGGCGCTATGACAACCAAGAGCACTCCTGGCAGCACGATCGCCATGCGCTTGGCTGGATCGTTCCTGTCCCGGTGGGCTATGGCGCGCTAAGTGAGTTGCAGCCAGCCGGCAGCGTGGCCAATGCACGCGACGGCACCACACCCTTTCAATTCGTCGAAAGCCTCTTTTCGGTCGGGGAGTGGGTCAGTCCCCATCGCCTCGAACAAGCTGAACAGTTGATCTGGTATCCGCAAACAGGCTCGGAGTCGCAGCAATACCGCTGTTGCAACGACTACCGCCCTGTCAGTGACGCCTTCGAACCTCTTTACGACTTCAGTTGAGCCCCATTTCCGGAGAAACCATCATGGCCAAGAACGACGCTCTGAAAACCGCTTCCGTCCTCGCCTTCGAGCGCAAGCTCGACCCTTCCGATGCACTGTTCAGTGCCGGCAACTGGCAGGATCGCCATCAGTTCACCGCATGGCCCCGAATCCCTGTCACGGAAAAGTCCGTGCGCGGCACCATCTCCAACCGTCTGAAGACCAAGGATCAGGATCCGGCCAAACTCGATGCCGCCATCGAAAACCCCAACCTGCAGACTGTAGATGTCGCCGCCCTGCCCCACGACGCCGATACCTTGGCGGTTCATTTCACGCTGCGCGTGCTGGCCGGCGCCGGTACACCTTCGGCCTGCAATAGTGCCGACTATCAAGCCAAGCTGAAGCAGGCCGTCGAGGGCTATGCCAGCGAGCACGGTTTTCATGAACTGGCCCATCGCTACGCCTATAACCTCGCCAACGGGCGGTTCCTTTGGCGCAATCGCCTCAAGGCCGAAGCGCTCGAAGTGACGGTGCGTCAGACCCGGGCCGGGGAGGCCGAACAAGAGTGGACTTTCGACAATGCCCTGGAGCGCTCGACCCGTGACTTCACCGGCGACGAGCAGACCCGCACGTTGGGGGAAGTGATCGCCAAAGCGCTGGCCGGCGAGCAGTACCTGCTGCTGGATGTGGTCGCCTTTGCGCGTATCGGCGCCGGCCAGGAGGTCTTTCCTTCGCAGGAACTGATCCTCGACCGCGCTCGCGGTGAAAAGAGCAAGACGCTCTACAGCATCGGTGACGACAAGAGTGCTGCCATTCACTCGCAGAAGATCGGCAACGCCCTGCGCACCATCGACACCTGGTACCCGACACCAGAGAACGGTAGCGACCTGGGGCCGATCGCGGTCGAGCCCTACGGCTCGGTGACTACCCAGGGGACGGCTTACCGCCAGCCGAAACAGAAAGTGGACTTCTATAACCTGCTCGATAACTGGCTGCTCAAGGACCAGGTGCCGCCGACCGAGCAGCAGCACTTCGTGATGGCAACCCTGATTCGTGGCGGTGTCTTCGGCGACGCGGGGTAAACCATGGACCACTACATCGACCTTCGCCTGCGTCCCGATCCAGATTTTCTGCCACCCATGCTGATGGGCGCGCTCTATGGCCGGCTGCATCGGGCGCTATTCGACCTGGACGCGAACGATATCGGCGTGAGTTTTCCAGATCACAAGACCGGCGTGCGAGCCCGCACGCCGGGTGACCGGCTGCGCCTACATGGTAAACACCAGAGCCTGACGCAATTCATAGCGCAACCCTGGCTCGCCGGCATGCGCGAGCTCGTAGAGACCGGCGAGATTCTGCCGGTACCCGACAACGCGTTGCATTGCGTGGTCCGGCGACGACAGTTCAAGACCGGCAATGACAGCCAGGTAAAGCGCTACGCACGGCGTCATGCCATCGACCTCGAGGAGGCGCAAGCCAGGTTCGCGCGCACCAACGAACCACGCATCCCCTTGCCCTTCGTTTCACTCAGTAGCCGATCCAGCAAGCAACGCTTTGCCTTGTTCATTGAGCACGGCGAACCGCAGCCGACACCTATCAGCGGTCACTTCAACCATTACGGCTTGAGCACGGAAGCAACCGTGCCCTGGTTCTGACCCTTTTTTCGAGCGTTGTTATAGAGCTCTGAAAAACAATGAGTTAGCGACGCCTCCGAAAAAAAGGGGGCGTCGCGCTTTACGGCTATTGCTCTTTAACAATCAGGGGTTTAGCTTGAAAAAGCTCTAGTTCGCTGCCGCCCAGGCAGCTCAGAAAGGTCGGCCCCGATACTATCAACAAACTTTCTTGTTCGCTGCCGCCCAGGCAGCTCAGAAAAAAGCTTGTGCTCCCATATCACGTCTTCGAGCGTTCGCTGCCGCCCAGGCAGCTCAGAAATCGCAGTTGGGGCAGCCGTACTTGCCCAGGTGGTTCGCTGCCGCCCAGGCAGCTCAGAAAATCTTGCCCTCGTTGAAGCGCTTGCCGGCGGCGTTCGCTGCCGCCCAGGCAGCTCAGAAAACCCATCGCTCTCCACTCATGTAAACACCCAAGTTCGCTGCCGCCCAGGCAGCTCAGAAAAGTCCGGGTACTCTCGACCCTTGCCGGCGCGGGTTCGCTGCCGCCCAGGCAGCTCAGAAACCTAACCCGAGTGGCTTTAAAGTTATGTCGTCGTTCGCTGCCGCCCAGGCAGCTCAGAAAACGCTGCTCTCACCGCTGTAGTCCTCGATGCGGTTCGCTGCCGCCCAGGCAGCTCAGAAAAGTCTGAGCCGTCAAAGCAGATCGGCTGGTTTGTTCGCTGCCGCCCAGGCAGCTCAGAAAGTATTGCATTTTGGACATGGATCGGACATATCGTTCGCTGCCGCCCAGGCAGCTCAGAAAGCCCTCGATCCCAAGGAGTTGGGCAACGCGGTGTTCGCTGCCGCCCAGGCAGCTCAGAAATTCCTGAGCGGCGGAAAGGGGCGCGATGTGTAGTTCGCTGCCGCCCAGGCAGCTCAGAAACCTCCAGGAACGAGAGAGCCCGGCACGATGGCGTTCGCTGCCGCCCAGGCAGCTCAGAAAGAAGAGCCGTCGCCGGGGTCGCCGATCAGCGGGTTCGCTGCCGCCCAGGCAGCTCAGAAATTCTGGATACCGGCCACCGCAATCACCGGCTAGTTCGCTGCCGCCCAGGCAGCTCAGAAAAATTTACTTGCGTTGATAGTTCTCGTCGTGATGTTCGCTGCCGCCCAGGCAGCTCAGAAATCAATGCACTGGCTGAGGCTCGTATAGCCGAAGTTCGCTGCCGCCCAGGCAGCTCAGAAAGTTTCAGAAGGGCAAGACGCGCATTATCACGCGTTCGCTGCCGCCCAGGCAGCTCAGAAATGGTGGAGTATCGCCGCCGATTTGCCGAGTGGGTTCGCTGCCGCCCAGGCAGCTCAGAAATGTCAACAGCGTCCGTATCCACGTTCAAGCAGAGTTCGCTGCCGCCCAGGCAGCTCAGAAATTGATACTGCGGTGCGCAGCTTTCTCCTGTTCGTTCGCTGCCGCCCAGGCAGCTCAGAAAAGCCGGTGGGGCGGTGGACCAAGATGTTGGCTGTTCGCTGCCGCCCAGGCAGCTCAGAAAATCTCCGGGCTGAGGTTCAGCGTGCTGTCCTCGTTCGCTGCCGCCCAGGCAGCTCAGAAAATGTCGCGACTACGCTGCTCCGAGCGCTCCATGTTCGCTGCCGCCCAGGCAGCTCAGAAATTCCCGGCCGGCGATCACGTCAACATTCCGGTGTTCGCTGCCGCCCAGGCAGCTCAGAAAAACAGCAACATCGGCGCGCGCGGCGTCTGTGAGTTCGCTGCCGCCCAGGCAGCTCAGAAATCGAAGATCGGCCCGATGACGTTGCACAGCGCGTTCGCTGCCGCCCAGGCAGCTCAGAAATCCGGCGCTCTGACCTCTGTGCAAGGCAGCGAGTTCGCTGCCGCCCAGGCAGCTCAGAAATGGCTGACTACGGGCGAGTGAAGGCCGGGGCAGTTCGCTGCCGCCCAGGCAGCTCAGAAATCGGCGAGATGCACCGAGGTCACCTCATGCTGGTTCGCTGCCGCCCAGGCAGCTCAGAAAGACCGGCGAGCCGGTCAATTATGCCGATGCGGGTTCGCTGCCGCCCAGGCAGCTCAGAAAAGCCGACCGGCAAAACGATCCAGGCGCGGCTAGTTCGCTGCCGCCCAGGCAGCTCAGAAAAGCCGACCGGCAAAACGATCCAGGCGCGGCTAGTTCGCTGCCGCCCAGGCAGCTCAGAAATATAGCGAGCGCCCGCTGGCCGGCGTCAGCTAGTTCGCTGCCGCCCAGGCAGCTCAGAAATGTCGCTGGAAGGCCAGCCGCTCGCCACCATCGTTCGCTGCCGCCCAGGCAGCTCAGAAATGCTCGAACAAGGCATCGAGCTGGGCATCGTCATTCGCTGCCGCCCAGGCAGCTCAGAAACCCACCGGACGTACGGAACGCGAGCATGGCAGGTTCGCTGCCGCCCAGGCAGCTCAGAAAAGTATCAGCTGGTGCCTATTGTTTGTCATACGGTTCGCTGCCGCCCAGGCAGCTCAGAAATGCTGGACGGCATGCTGAAATACGGCCGCAGCATTCGCTGCCGCCCAGGCAGCTCAGAAAAGGAGAGCAGAAGAGCCAGCAACAACACGAGAGTTCGCTGCCGCCCAGGCAGCTCAGAAAAGACGGTGCGCAATGTCTTACCCGCCCCAGGTGTTCGCTGCCGCCCAGGCAGCTCAGAAAATCGGGGCAGTCCATCCATTCATCGGGCAACGGTTCGCTGCCGCCCAGGCAGCTCAGAAAAGGTAGCCACCGACCAGGTGATCCACCTGCACGTTCGCTGCCGCCCAGGCAGCTCAGAAAGCGTAAGCTGCGCACCGAACAATCCACGATGAGTTCGCTGCCGCCCAGGCAGCTCAGAAATCCCAGCGGTTGAGCGCGTCACGCAGCTGGCGGTTCGCTGCCGCCCAGGCAGCTCAGAAACGAAGCGGGCATTGGCCGTCCAGATGTCCTCGGTTCGCTGCCGCCCAGGCAGCTCAGAAAGAAATGTCAGTTATATCGACATCTGGGCGCGCGTTCGCTGCCGCCCAGGCAGCTCAGAAAGCCGGCATTGAGTTCGAGGTAGGGGAGAGCACGTTCGCTGCCGCCCAGGCAGCTCAGAAATGATAGCGGCACCAGATGACGTTATGCCGGTCGTTCGCTGCCGCCCAGGCAGCTCAGAAAGACTTGCACCAGCATGCACCAGATGCATTGGCGTTCGCTGCCGCCCAGGCAGCTCAGAAAATCTTTTGCCAGGACAGGAAGGTATCGAACTCGTTCGCTGCCGCCCAGGCAGCTCAGAAAGTGCTGGACAGCGCGGCCCTGACCATCACCGTGTTCGCTGCCGCCCAGGCAGCTCAGAAAGCTACCCGTCCAGGTGCTACCCGTCCTACCGCGTTCGCTGCCGCCCAGGCAGCTCAGAAATGAAGAGGAATGAGACCCTTTGCCCAGGCCAGGTTCGCTGCCGCCCAGGCAGCTCAGAAACTCGGTCTTCTGTACCATGCCCATTGGCTGGCGTTCGCTGCCGCCCAGGCAGCTCAGAAAACAGGTGAAGGGGTAGCTTGCCGGCGCCGATCGTTCGCTGCCGCCCAGGCAGCTCAGAAATACATGTTGACGTATCAAGGGCAGACGCTGCTGTTCGCTGCCGCCCAGGCAGCTCAGAAAACCCCGAGCGGATGCCGGACCCGGCGCGACTGGTTCGCTGCCGCCCAGGCAGCTCAGAAAATCGCGTCGATGCGCGTGGCCTGAGCCTCGGCGTTCGCTGCCGCCCAGGCAGCTCAGAAATTCCCTCTGCGTGCCTCTTGCCGCCTAGTGATGTTCGCTGCCGCCCAGGCAGCTCAGAAAATAGGCAAGACTCGCGTAATGGGTGAGGTGATGTTCGCTGCCGCCCAGGCAGCTCAGAAATGATGGCGGGCCTGAGTGGATGCAGATAATCAGTTCGCTGCCGCCCAGGCAGCTCAGAAATTGGCCTGGCCGTTTAGTCGACGAAAATAGACGTTCGCTGCCGCCCAGGCAGCTCAGAAAAAGAACCGTCAGAAAATGAGTTTTGCGATGTGGTTCGCTGCCGCCCAGGCAGCTCAGAAAATCACATGCTCGTCACGATCCATTGGCAGCCCGTTCGCTGCCGCCCAGGCAGCTCAGAAAGAGCTGCTCGGCGGGTATGTGTTTCGGCGCAAGTTCGCTGCCGCCCAGGCAGCTCAGAAATCGGCGCGCATCGTCGTCACGCCATCGGTGATGTTCGCTGCCGCCCAGGCAGCTCAGAAAGCTGCCGCCCTGGCCATGGCGCACCACCTGCAGTTCGCTGCCGCCCAGGCAGCTCAGAAATGTCGCCCTTAGCTTATCACCGACGCGCCAGCGTTCGCTGCCGCCCAGGCAGCTCAGAAAACCGCCGGGCGCCATGGATACGCGGACGGTATGTTCGCTGCCGCCCAGGCAGCTCAGAAATTCGCGGTAGAGCCTGGCGATGGGGGCGGGCAGTTCGCTGCCGCCCAGGCAGCTCAGAAAACCGCATGGCTGCGCCATGAGACACCGCCCGAGTTCGCTGCCGCCCAGGCAGCTCAGAAGACTCCCAGACGTTGCCGACCAGGTCGGCGATGGTTCGCTGCCGCCCAGGCAGCTCAGAAACGAGGGCGAGATCGACTACAGCACCGGTGTGGGTTCGCTGCCGCCCAGGCAGCTCAGAAAATGGTGTCGGCGATCACCTGGGCGGTGCGGGTGTTCGCTGCCGCCCAGGCAGCTCAGAAAGTCGAGATCGTCGTGCGCGGCCGCCACAAAACGTTCGCTGCCGCCCAGGTAGCTCAGAAAACACCACCCGGCTGATTTTCTCACGGCGGGCCGTTCGCTGCCGCCCAGGCAGCTCAGAAAGTCACGCACCGTGATCTGCATCCAATCGGCGAGTTCGCTGCCGCCCAGGCAGCTCAGAAACGTTCGGCTGAGAATAGAGCGGGCATCGGGAAGTTCGCTGCCGCCCAGGCAGCTCAGAAAATTGATGCCCTCGGGTCACGCAATGATCTGCTGTTCGCTGCCGCCCAGGCAGCTAGAGTGAGTGCTATCAACAACACCGGTGAAAACACCGAGTATGCTATGAGGCGGTCTTAGGTGTTTGCCCCGGTCTTTCATCGTTAGGCTGATTGTCTATTTCCACCAATGGAGTGCTGCCATGACGTCTTCTTTTGATCAGACGCTTGCCGCTCTCGATGCCTTGCATGGGCAAGACCCAAGAAGCGTCGAGGTCGAGGGCGAATCGCTGCCCCGTGAGCTTTGGCATGCGCGGCGGATGAGTGCCTGGCTGGCGAGCCTGCGGGACTCGCCGGATGAGCTGTTGCAGCTGGCGGTGCGCGGTCAGCATCTTAAGCGCTGGCAGGTGCCGCGCGAGGATTACCCCGAAGGCCGGGTGGGGTATCTCAGCTGGCGGCGCGATCAGGGCCGGCGGGCCGGCGAGATCACGGCGAAGACAATGAAAGAGGCTGGTTACTCGGACGAGCAGGCCGAACGCGTGGCGCAAATGATCCGCAAGCAGGGCCTGGGGCGCGATGAAGGCACTCAGGCGGTGGAAGATTGCGCCTGTCTGGTGTTTCTGGAGAACTACTTCGCCGACTTCTCGAAGCAGATAGAGCACGACCACCTGATCCGCATTGTGCAGAAAACCTGGAAGAAAATGTCGCCGGCGGCGCATGAACTGACGCTTGAGCTGCCGATGACGCGGGAGGCGCGCGCCTTGGTAGAAGAGGCGTTGGGATAAGAACGCCGTGGGGCGCTTGGCGCTTTAGCGGTCGCAGCTGGCCCGGCGCAAATGGCCGGGCCGGCCCTATAGAGCGTGGTGAGGGGTGGCCTCACTCGACGATGGCGTTCAGTCGATCGGGGAAGTTGGTGAACATGCCATCGACGCCCCAGTCGAGTAGGCGCTGCATCTGCTCGGGGTCGTTGATGGTGTAGGGGTGCACCAGCAGGCCGTTTTGGTGGGCCTGTTCGACGAAGCTTGCGTCGATCACATCTTCGCCGTCGTAGACGACGTTGGGGCCGATGCCCACGGCGTAGTCGGCGATGGCCTGAAAGTCGGCGTCGGTGATGTCAGCGGGGGCGGGGGTCACGCCGGTCCACTCGGTGAGGCCGTCGCCGTCTTCAGCGGGGGAGTACCACACCAGCTGCACCAGGGGGATATCTGCATTGAGCTTCTGGACCTGCTGCAGGCTGTCGCGGCTGAACGATTGGATGATCACTGAGCCGGAACTCACCAGACCTTCTGCTTCAAGGGTCTCGACCAGGGCGCGCTGCAGTTCCGGGTAGCGTTCGGGCGACTTGGTCTCGATGTAGTAGCGCACGTCACTGCCGTAGCGGTCGATCACGTTGTCCAGCGTCAGCAGTTGGGCGCCGGCATAGGCCTCATCGGCACGCTCGGGGTTGGCCTCGTTGAACCAAGCGCCGGCGTCCAGGGCCTTGAGCGCTTCAAGCGAGTGCTCCTTTACCTTGCCTTCGCCGTCGGTGGTGCGATCAAGCGTCTCGTCATGAATCACTATCAGCCGACCATCGGCGCTCATGTGCAGATCCAGCTCGAGGTAGTCGGCACCCATGTCACGTGCCTGCTCGTAGGCGGCCCAGGTGTGCTCCGGGGCATAGCCGCTGGCGCCACGGTGGGCGATGATCTGGAAACTCTGCAGATCGGCTAGCTGCTGTGCGAGGGCATCGGCCTGAGCGGTGAACGGCGTGAGACCGAGGGCGAGGAGGGCGGTGATAGAGCGTCGAGAGACGTTGTTCATGAGGGCTCTTTAGTTGAATGTTCGAGCAATAACCTAGCGCTCCTTTCGCCAATTGGCAAAGGAGCGCTTCGTATTGCATCGGCCGTTTTTCGACGCAGGCGGCATTGACAGGAGATGTGTGGGCGCCTAGATTGCAAATGACAATCATTATCATTTGTTGCGTCAATCGAGGAGCCTGTCATGCCTTACCAGATCGATACTCGTCTCAAGGGAGCCAACCCCAGCCTGCAGATTCGCGATGCCAGCTCTGGCGCTGTTCGCCTGGCCTGGGAGTATCCGCGCTGCGCGCCACCTGAGGGCGAAGAGGTGGATGAAGAATTGTTGGCCCTCAAGCGTGAAGAGGCCATCCACGAACTGTTCCGGCGTCTGTTCATGCTGACGGCGGAACAGTACCTGGCGGGCGAGGCGAGCGAGGGCAAGGGTACGCCGATGTGATCAGGGAGCCGGTGAGCCCAGTGTTTCCTCGAGCAGGTCGTTGAAGGCATCCCAGGAGTGCTGGTCGGCGCGGGCGTCGTAGCGCTCGCTGCCAAGCACGGTGAAGGCATGCGGGGCGCCGGAATAGACCTGAATCTCGTAGGTGGCGTTGGCGGCTTCAAGCTCCTGGGACAGGGCGGCGACATCATCCATGCTGACCGAGGTGTCGGCGCCGCCGTGTGCGACCAGCAGGGGCGGCATGTCGGCGGAGTAGGACTGCCCTTCGGGCGTGCTGAGACCGCCATGGAAGGTGGCGTAGCCCTTGATATGCTCGGCGCTGCCAGCGCGAGCCAGCTCCAGCACCACGGCGCCGCCGAAGCAGTAACCCATCACCACGGTGTCGCTATCGCCCAGTCGCTGCGACTGGGCGAGCGCCGCCAAGGTGCGTTCGCGCATGGCCTGGCGGTCCTCGTAGAGCTTGGCGGTCTCGGCTTTCTTGGCGGCGGTATCCACCGGGCGGTTGCCGGCGCCGTAAAGGTCGGCGGCAAAGGCGTCGTAGCCCGCGGCGGCCAGCATGTCGACGCGGCGCATTTCGTAGTCCGTCAGCCCGTCCCAGTCATGAATGATCAACACGCTGCCCTTGGGTTCACCCCGGGCGGCGGCGTGATAGCCCTGATAGGGCTGGCCGTTGATCTCGTAATCGACGGCTTGGCCGGCCAGTGCCGGGGCGGCGGCCAGGCTCAAGAGCAGTGAACACAAGGCTTTCATGGCGAGTCTCCGAATCAGGCCAGTGGATTCACTGGCCTTGAGGTGGGATCAAGAGACAAGCATAACCGGACTTGGCTCTTAACGTCCGTGCACACAGTTAGTGCATACAGGAGGTGACGTTACCCTGAGCGGTGAATGTGAGCACACTCAGTCTTCGTCTTCGTCATCCTCGTCGTCGGGTAGCCGGGGCTCGATGCAGCGCATCGTGTCGGGCAGGCGCACCATATCGCCAAGCGCGAGATTACGATATGACTGCTTGCGCTCGCCGGTGCGCGGACTGATCAGGGCGACCACTTCGCCGATGCTGGTGTCGTCGTTGACGTAGGCTTCGACCCGGACCCGAACACTGATGCCCTGGTAGTGGGCGTTGATGATACTGCCGGGGTGTGGGTCGGTGTGTTCGCCCTGGGTGTTGGCGTAGAAGGCGAGCACGCTGTACTGGCCGGGATCATCCCATTCTACGTGTTTGTGCATACTGGCTCTCCTTTTTATGGCGAAGATGGCGATAATGAGGTGTTAAATAACGAATGCTGTTCTTATATTAGCCATTATTTCGGCTAACGAAAAAGCCCACCGCAAGCGGTGGGCTTTTTGATCATGGCGCCGGGGCGCCATGATATTCAAGAGCAGGCGTGCTCAAGGGCGCGCGAAAGGCTTGATCAGCCCTTCTTGGAGCGCTTGCGTTCGTTTTCCTTGAGGTGCTTCTTGCGCAGGCGGATGTGGTTTGGCGTGATCTCGACCAGCTCGTCGCTGTCGAGGAATTCGATGGCCTGCTCAAGGGTGAAGCGGATGGGCGGCGTCAGCACGAGGTTCTCGTCGTTGCCTGAGGCGCGCATGTTATCGAGCTTCTTGGCCTTGGTCGGGTTGACCACCATGTCGTCGGCACGGTTGTTGATGCCGATCAGCATGCCTTCGTAGACCTCGGTGCCGTGCTCAACGATCAGCTTGCCGCGATCCTGCAGGGCGAAGAGGGCATAGGCCAGGGCCTTGCCGGGCACCATGGAGACCAGTACGCCGTTGCGACGCTCGATGGAGGCATCGGGCTTGAGGTCGCCGTAATGATCGAAGCGGCTGGTGAGGATGCCGGTACCGGAGGTCAGGGTCAGGAACTGACCGCGGAAGCCGATCAGGCCACGCGCCGGGATGATGAAGTCCAGACGAACACGGCCCTTGCCGTCCGGGTTCATGTTGGTCATCTCGCCCTTGCGATAGCCAAGCTCTTCCATGATGGCGCCCTGGTGCGCCTCTTCACAGTCGATGATGACTTCCTCGTAAGGCTCCTGCTTGACGCCATCGATCTCGCGGATGATGACCTCGGGGCGGCCCACGGCCAGCTCGAAGCCTTCACGACGCATGCTTTCGATCAGCACGGACAGGTGCAGCTCGCCGCGGCCGGAGACCTTGAATCTCTCTGGCGTTTCGCCCTGTTCGACGCGCAATGCCACGTTGTGGATCAATTCCTGCTCGAGGCGATCCTTGATGTTGCGGCTGGTGACGTACTTGCCGTCACGGCCGGCCATCGGCGAGTCGTTGACCTGGAAGGTCATGGACACGGTCGGCTCGTCGACGGACAGCTTGGGTAGTGCTTCGACGTGGGCCGGATCACAGATGGTGTCGGAGATCGCCAGGGCGTCGATGCCGGTGATGCAGACGATGTCGCCGGCAGTGGCCTTATCGGTCTGCACACGCTCCAGACCCATGTGGGTCATCACCTGGCCGATCTTGCCCTTGCGGGTGTTGCCTTCCTTGGTAATGACGCTGACCTGCTGGCCCGGGCTGATGGCACCGCGCTTGATGCGGCCAAGGCCGATGACGCCGACGTAGCTGTTGTAGTCCAGCGCCGAGACCTGCATCTGCAGCGGGCCGTCGAGCTCGACCTTGGGCGGCTCGACGATATCGACGATGGCGCGGAACATCGGCGTCATGTCGTCGGCGAGGGATTCCGGCTCTTCGCCGGCGATGCCGTTCAGGGCCGAGCAGTAGATGATCGGGAAGTCGAGCTGCTCGTCGTTGGCACCGAGGTTGTCGAACAGGTCGAAGATCTGGTCGATGACCCAGTCCGGACGCGCGCCCGGGCGGTCGATCTTGTTGACCACGACGATCGGCTTGAGGCCCTTATCGAAGGCTTTCTGGGTCACGAAGCGAGTCTGGGGCATCGGGCCATCGACCGCATCGACCATCAGCAGCACCGAATCCACCATCGACATCACGCGCTCGACCTCGCCACCGAAGTCGGCGTGTCCCGGCGTGTCGACGATGTTGATGTGGTAGTCCTTGTCGTCCTTGGTGTCGTGCCAAAGAATCGCGGTGTTCTTGGCCAGGATGGTGATGCCGCGTTCCTTCTCCTGGTCGTTGGAGTCCATGATCCGCTCTTGCCCTTCGGCCTTGCGGTCGAGGGTGCCGGACTGGCTGAGGAGCTTGTCGACCAGGGTAGTCTTACCATGGTCAACGTGGGCGATGATGGCGATGTTGCGAAGATTCTCGATCACGACGGGATCCTGCTGCGAAAATTGGGCGACATTATAGTATCCGGGCCGGTGCCCCTACCAGCGTTGCGCGCGAATTCTCGCCGCAGACAGCGCTGAATCACTGACACTCGGTCTGTTCTGGTCAGTAGTGAGGTGGCGCGATGCTCTCAACTCAGGTCGTCGGCACAGGTACATGGAGTGAGCCAAATGGCCTTCATGAGCGTGCGCGCCAGTCAGAACTCGACGGTGATGCGTGGATACTCACTCGTTGACGCAACGGCACTATGGCGTGATGCCGAAGGTCTGTCATGCCACGAGGAGTTGTCGATGCCGCGGGATTATAGCGGGACTTCCATGATGCGCGCATGACAGGCGCGCAGGCGCTCCACCAGATCCTCGTGGGCGTTTGCGTCGAGGCCGGAGTCGAAACCTCCGATGCGCTCGAACCACTGGCGGGCGACGCACAGGGTACCGGGTGGTGTAGTGATATTCCACAGCCGGCGCAGGGTTGTCATCAATACAGTGGTATGAGGCTGGAAGACCACGGCATCCCATTGCTGGCGCTCGAACAGATCATCAACCTTGCCGAGCCAGCTGCTGTGTTGCCGACCGAGGGGGGAAATGAAAATCAGGATGTCGGCAGAGGTAAGACGGGCGACGGCATTGCTTCGGGCGCCGACGGTGGCATGATCGCAGACGGTGAAACGTCCACCGAAGCGTCGACTCAGGGTCGTCAGGCGTGCGGTTTCGTCGATGCCGATGACCTGAATGTCGACCCGCGAGGGATGCCGTTTCACGGCTTCGCTGAGCGTCGCCAAGCAGCGTGGCAGCTGGGCGCCCATGAGCCGTGTATCAATAATGATGCTATAGGCATTCATCTGCGGTGACGCTCCTGCGTGGACGGGGCAACCGACCTGAAAGGCCGTGTCGCGGAGCAGGATGTCACCGGCTCCAGGCATGCCATTCCATGAAGGCGCCAGCCAGCACTATCATGTGTAATGAAGTGTAGCTTTGAGTTTCACTAAGTAGCAATAACATCTTTAGCTGATATGGAAAGCTTCGAAGGGGAGCTCTGGCTCAGCCAAACTGGTGGGGTGGCTAAGCGTGGTGCTCAGCCATAGCTTCGCTGCATTTTGGTGCACAAGGCGCGGATCGCGAGTCACAATGGTGCACTATAAAGATCCATTGAAGGTGACACACGGTGGAGGTAGAGGATGTCGCTCTGTGCTATCTGACAGGGCACAAGAAAAAATATTTGCCAATCAAAAGGTTATTTTAATGCGCAGGTATGATGCGCCATTTTGGCACGTCCCCTGCATTGCTCATGACACTAACATCTTTGCAGTGACATGATGTTTTTCATGTCCTGTACCGGCGGCCATGGGCCTGACGCTCCTGGCATGGTACAAACGACTCGGCCCCGTTTCGCCATCGCGACGCGCCCGAGGCGTGGATGACCTCGCCGGGCACACGCCAATCATATTAGAGCCATTGCTCATCCTCTGGAGGACACCATGTCTGAGAAGACCCTCGCACTGATCGAAGAACATGACATCAAGTGGGTAGACCTGCGCTTCACCGATACCAAGGGCAAGGAGCAGCACGTCACCATTCCGGCGCACTCCGTGGATGAAGAGTTCTTCGAAAACGGTCAGATGTTCGATGGTTCCTCCATCTCCGGCTGGAAAGGCATCAACGAGTCCGACATGATCCTGCGCCCGGAAGACGGCAGCGCTTACCTGGACCCGTTCACCGAAGACGCCACCCTGGTGCTGCGCTGCGACATCATCGAGCCGGCCACCATGCAGGGCTACGAGCGTGATCCGCGCTCCATCGCCAAGCGCGCCGAGGCGTTTCTGCAGTCCACCGGCCTTGGTGATACCGCCTTCTTCGGCCCGGAGCCCGAGTTCTTCATCTTCGACGAGGTGCACTGGAAGTCCGACATCCAGGGCTCCATGTACAAGATCACCTCCGAAGAAGGCGCCTGGGCCACCGACAGCGCCGTCGAAGGCGGCAACATGGGCCACCGTCCGCGGGTCAAGGGCGGCTACTTCCCGGTTCCGCCGGTGGATAGCTTCCACGACATGCGCGGCGCCATGTGCAACACCCTGGAAGCCATCGGCCAGAGCGTCGAGGTGCACCACCACGAGGTGTCCAACGCCGGCCAGAACGAGATCGGTGTGAAGTTCAACACCCTGGTCCAGAAGGCCGATGAAGTGCAGTCCATGAAGTACGTGATCCACAATGTGGCGCACGCTTATGGCAAGACGGCCACCTTCATGCCCAAGCCGCTGGTCGGTGACAACGGCTCCGGCATGCACGTCCACCAGTCCTTTTGGAAGGACGGCGTCAACCAGTTCGCCGGGGACGAGTACGCCGGGCTGTCCGAAATGGCGCTCTACTACATCGGTGGCGTCATCAAGCACGCCCGTGCCCTGAATGCCTTCACCAACCCCTCCACCAACTCCTACAAGCGTCTGGTGCCGGGCTTCGAGGCGCCGGTGATGCTGGCCTACTCGGCGCGCAACCGTTCCGCCTCCATTCGTATTCCGTACACCGCAAGCCCGAAGGGCAAGCGTGTCGAGACCCGTTTCCCGGACCCGACCGCCAACCCGTACCTGTGCTTCGCGGCGATGCTGATGGCCGGTATCGACGGCATCAAGAACAAGATTCATCCGGGCGATGCCATGGACAAGAATCTTTATGACCTGCCGCCGGAAGAAGGCAAGGCCATCCCCACCGTCGCCGAGAGCCTGGACCAGGCATTGGAGGCACTGGATGCCGATCGTGGCTTCCTGACCGAAGGTGGCGTCTTCACCGACGACATGATCGATGCCTACATCGAGCTGCTGGAAGAAGACGTCGAGCGCCTGCGCATGGCCACGCATCCGATCGAGTTCGACATGTACTACAGCTGCTAAAACAGCGACGGATGGCCAATCGCCGGCCTAGCGTCGGCGTATTGGTGAATCACCAAAGGGGACCGCTCATGCGGTCCCCTTTTTTTTGGGTACACTCGACGTAGCCATTAGCCATTAGCCATTAGCCATTAGCCATTAGCCAGCCATCGATAGGGTCAGTCCCCGGGAGAACAAAAGGATGCTAGTCGAAAGGACAGTCGCCAAGCCCGCCGCCTCAGTTGTCCGGCCGGGCACGTTGATAGCGGTGTCGCTGATACTCGCTCTGATGCCCGTTATCGCCTCGGCCGCCACGGTATATCGCCACGTCGATGAGCAGGGCAACGTCAGCTACTCTGATCGGCCTCAGCGCGGGGAGGCGGTGACGCTTTCGCCGCTGACCGTGGTGCCGGCGCCTCCCCAGGCGTCTTCGCCCTCAGCAAGCAATGGCGCGAGCAATGACCAGCGCAGTAGCAACAATCAATCCGCTGCGCCTCCCTTCCTGCCCTATTCCACCTTTCGTATCGCGTCTCCCAAGCAAGAACAGACGCTGCCGACGGGCTATGCCGGTAATGTCCAGGTCGAGTTATCGATAGAACCTGAGCTGCGGGACGATCATCAGGTGCGGCTGTTGGTCGATGGGCAGGTCAGCCAGTCGGCGCTGCACTCGCCGGTTTTCATGGTCACCGGCCTGGAGCGTGGTGAGCACCAGCTGGTGGCCGAGCTGTTGGATGCCGAGGGCCGGGTACGCCATCGCAGTGAGCCGGTGACGCTCTTCGTGCAGCGCGCAAGCGTCAACCTGCCCCGCAATCCCAACAACGCTGCCAACGCTTCTCCCTGACCCTCGCCGCGCAACAGAAAGGGATGTACTACCCTTCGCCATGCACTAAAGTGGTGCGCTCATCTGATAACGACGTTCCCCTATGCCCAGAACAGCGGCCTTTGTAAGGCTGGCGTGGTTCTTGCAAAGCAATAGGGAATGCTGACCGAGCGAAGTGCACCATGTATCAACGTCTGCTGGAGCATCTAAGTGCTGCCGTTCTGTTGTTGGACGGCGATCTACGGGTGCGCTGGATGAATCCCGCCGCGGAGGCACTGCTGGCCGTCAGCCTCAAGCGTGTGCGCGGTACTTGCCTTGAGCCACTGGAAGGCATCGAAGGGGCCATTGCCGAGGTGCTGTGCAAGGCCCGTGATGAGCTGCATCCCTTCACGCAACGTGAGGCGGTGCTGACCAATGGCAGCGGTGAGGTGATAACGGCCGATTTCACGGTGACCCCGCTGTCAAAAGAGGAGCTGTTGCTCGAGGTCGAGCCCCGGGACCGCTTGATGCGCATCTCCCGCGAGGAAGCGCTGATTGCTCGTCAGCAGACCATCAAGACGCTGACGCGTGGCCTTGCTCATGAGGTCAAGAATCCGCTCGGCGGGATCCGCGGTGCGGCACAGTTGCTGGAACGCGACCTGCCGGATCCATCGCTCAAGGAATTCACCCGCATCATTGTCGAGGAGGCAGACCGGCTGCGTGACATGGTCGACCGCATGCTGGGCCCCAATCAGCCCGTCCATGACGCCCTTTTCAATATTCATAAGGTGCTTGAGCGAGTGCGTTCGCTGATCGTCGCCGAACACCCGGATGTAGAGCTGGTGCGTGACTATGACCCGAGCCTGCCGGAGTTTCAGGGCGACGAGTCGCGGATGATTCAGGCGGTCCTCAACATCGCACGCAATGCGGTCGAGGCCATGGATGATGCCCACACCACGACCCCCAGGCTGACCCTTCGCACCCGCGCCCGGCGCCAGTTCACCCTGGGGACCGAGCGCCATCGTCTGGTCTGTGAAGTGGCGATCATCGACAACGGCCCGGGGATTCCCGAGTCGCTTCGTGAGACGCTTTTTTTCCCGATGGTCTCCGGGCGCGCCGAGGGCAGTGGCCTGGGGCTGTCGATCGCGCAATCGATTCTGCACAAGCATCAGGGGCTGATCGAATGCGACAGCGAGCCCGGTGCCACCGAATTCCGGTTGCTGGTGCCGCTGGAGCCGTCGCCGGATCGCCAGGGTGACCGCCCATGATGGCCACTATCACGTCTCTTGCTGCTCACACTTTTCTTACTGATCACGTCCTTATCCCGCTGGAGGCATCATGACCGACCCCGCGCGTATCGTTATCGTCGACGACGACCGTGCCATCCGTTGGGTGCTGGAGCGCTCCCTGGCACAGCCGGATCTTTCGGTCGAGAGCTTCGAACGAGGTGATTCGGCGCTCGCCAGCCTGGAAAAATCGCCTCCCGATGTGCTGATCACCGATATTCGCATGCCGGGGCTCGATGGCCTCGAGCTGATGGCACGGGTCCGCGAGCTTTATCCGGACCTGCCGGTGATCGTGATGACCGCCCACTCGGATCTCGACAGTGCCGTGGCCTCCTATCAGGGCGGCGCCTTCGAGTATCTTCCCAAGCCCTTTGATGTCGATGAGGCACTGGCCCTGGTGCGCCGCGCCGTCGCCCATGCCCGCGAACGTCAGCGCCCCTTCGAGGCGCCTGAAGGCCTGGGGGCCGAAATCATCGGCGAAGCGCCGGCCATGCAGGAGGTGTTTCGCGCCATCGGCCGGCTCTCGCATTCGCATATCACTGTATTGATCAACGGCGAGTCCGGCACCGGCAAGGAGCGTGTCGCCCAGGCCTTGCACCAGCACAGCCCACGGGCTGGCAAGCCGTTCATCGCCTTGAACATGGCGGCGATCCCCAAGGATCTGATGGAGTCCGAGCTATTTGGCCATGAGAAGGGCGCCTTCACCGGTGCCGCCGCTCAGCGCCGAGGTCGCTTCGAGCAGGCCGACGGCGGGACCCTGTTTCTCGATGAAATCGGCGACATGCCACCGGATACCCAGACCCGGCTGCTGCGCGTGCTGGCCGACGGCGAGTTCTACCGGGTCGGTGGTCATGTCTCGGTGAAGGCGGACGTGCGCATCATTGCCGCCACCCACCAGAACCTCGAGACCCTGGTCAGTGATGGACGCTTTCGCGAGGACCTGTTTCATCGCCTCAATGTGATTCGCGTGCATCTGCCGACCCTTGCCGAGCGCCGCGAAGATATTCCGCGCCTGACGCAGCACTTTCTTGCCGAGGCGGCCAAGGAGCTGTCCGCCGAAGCCAAGGTACTGACGCCGGAGGCCGAAAGCCATTTGGCGCGGCTGCCCTGGCCCGGCAATGTGCGCCAGCTGGAGAACACCTGTCGTTGGCTGACCGTGATGGCCTCCGGCCGCGAGGTGATGATCGACGACCTGCCGCCGGAGCTTCGCTCGACCGAGGGCACCGAGGTGGCGGCCGGCGACTGGCGCAGCGCCTTTCGTGAGTGGGCCGATCGTGCCCTGGCTGCCGGGCAGACGCATCTGCTCGAGGAGGCGGTGCCAGACTTCGAGCGCATCCTCATTGAAACCGCGCTCAAGCATACCGGTGGGCGCAAGGGCGAGGCCGCCGAGCTGCTGGGTTGGGGGCGCAATACACTGACCCGTAAATTAAAGGTGCTGCTGCCGGCACTGGCTGACGACTGAGCACGTCATGGAACGGGGGCGTCATACACGCGCTTGATAAGGGCCGGCAAACTAAAGGTGCTGCTGCCGGCGCTGGCCGACGACTGAGCGCGTCATGCAATGGAGGCGGTAAGCGGTAGATGCTGGCCGGGTGGCAAGGGGGGTGCCAGAATGGAACCCCTGACCTGAGGAGGCGCCATGACGCTGATGCACTGGGAACACCTGCTGGACCCGCACCGGCTCAACGACAAGCCCCGCGCGCTCCGCGAGGAGCTGGGCCGCAGCCCGTTTCACAAGGACCATGACCGGATCGTCTTCGCCGGTTCCTTCCGACGCCTGGGGCGCAAGACCCAGGTGCACCCGCTGACCGATAATGACCATATTCATACCCGTCTGACGCATTCGATGGAGGTCGGCTGCGTGGGCAGAAGCCTGGGCATGATCGTCGGTGAGGGGCTGCGCGAGCGGCTGCCCGACTGGATTACCCCCGCCGACCTTGGCGTGATCGTGCAGGCGGCATGTCTGGGTCACGACATTGGCAATCCGCCCTTCGGGCACGCTGGCGAGTATGCTATACGCGACTGGTTCAAGCGCGCCGAGGCCGATGGCCTTGGCTATCTCGAGGAATTATCACCGCTTCAGCGCCGCGACCTGCTGACCTACGAGGGCAACGCCCAGGGGTTTCGCATCGTCACCCAGATCGAGTACAACCAGTTCAACGGCGGCATGCGCCTGACCGGGGCCACGCTTGGCACCCTGCTCAAGTATCCCTGGACGGTGGAACACGGCGGTACGGCCGGCAAGTTTGGCTGCTATCAGTCCGAGCGCGAGCAGCTTGCCGAAGTGGCGCGCCGGCTCGGGCTCAAGCAGCGCGATGACTGGGCCTGGTGTCGCCATCCGCTGGCCTATCTGGTCGAGGCCGCCGATGACATCTGCTATGCGTTGCTGGATCTCGAGGATGGCCTGGAAATGGGCATCCTGCGCTTCGATGAAGTCGCCGATATCCTGATCCAGATCGCCGGCGGTGAGCCGGAGGACTACCACGCCATGACCGAGCAGGGCGTGTCCCAGCGGCGTCGCATTGCCGTGCTGCGTGGCGCTGCCATGGAGCGGGCGGTCAATGATGTCGGTGCGGTCTTCGTTCAGCATGAACAGGCGATGCTTGCCGGTACGCTCAACGATGACTTGCTGGAACTCTGCCACCCGGACCTTGGCTGGGGGGTCAGCGCCGCCAAACAGCTGGCTCGCGAACGCATCTTCCAGAACGAGCGCAAGGCCAAGCTGGAGATCGGCGCCTACACCACCCTGGGCATCCTGCTCGAGGCCTTTATCGGCGCTGCCTACGAGCTGTATACCACCGGGCATTCAAGCTTCAAGCATCAGCGGGTGCTGGCGCTGATCGGCGAGAATACCCCGCGGACGTCCTGGAGCCTCTACGACAGCTACCGGCGGATGCTCGACTTTATTGGCGGCATGACCGATCACTATGCGGTCGATCTGGCGCAGGAGATGGGTGGGCGCCTGAAGGGCGATTGATCCTCGTGCAGCCGCCGGCGGAGGTGACGCTCAGGCGGTAAGCTGGAGCGGCGGCTCGCCGTCCGGATCGCGCTCTGGATCAACATCATGGCCAAGTCCCAGCACGCGCCGGATAGCATGGCCGATGCGCTTGCTGCTGTCGGCGATGCCCTGGTTGCCAAACAATCGGTTGAACTCGAACACATAGGGATGGCCGTCGACCATGGCGATGTCGAAGCCGGCATGGTCGATGTCGAGTTCCCGGGCCAGGCGCAGCGCCAGGGCGATAGCCGCCTCGGGGATATCATCATGCTCGACACGTCCGCCCTGGCTGACGTTGGCGCGGTAGCCGCCCAGTGGCGTGACCCGCCAGTAGGCGGTGAGCACCTCGCCGCCGACCACCACGATACGCAGGTCACGGTCGATGGGCAGGCGCTTTTGGGCATAGAGAACCGGTTCTTCCTCGATATGCGCGTCCAGCGCCTCGCGGCAGTCGATCAGGCTGATGCCTTCGCCCATCGAGCTCTTGATGCGCTTGGCGATAAAGGGATAGCCAAAGCGTGCTTCTACCCGGTCCAGCGAGGCACGCGAGGTGCCGAGAATCTCGGTCGGCGGGACATGGTCCGGGCAAATCGCCATGAAGGCACGGGTCTGTTCGACCTTGTTATGCCCCAGATGATAGCTGGCAAGGCTCGGGAAGATACGTGCCTTGAGTCCATAGACCAGGGTGTGTACCTGCCAGTAGGCCGGGAACAATAGCCAGTCGGCCGCCTGGATTTCTTCGAGATGATCGTACATGCGCTCGGGCTTGATATAGCGGACGCCAGCCAGGCCCAGGGTGCGAAAGACGTCGAACGTGATTATCTTCATTAGGGAATTTTCGTTAACTCCTGCGAAAGGCGCGGATTATTATCCGAGTTGTCAGGTTCTGGCAAGTGTTATTGATCTGCTCTGACAGGACCCTTGTGACCTTGCTGACGCCGATCACCCTTTCGCCCTTAAACCGTGCTACCTGCCTGGATCAAGGAGAGATCATGTCTCGCTTTCTGCGCTGGCCGATCAAGCGTGCGCTGACACGCTACGTGCTCGCCAATACGCTGTTCGTCTTGTGGCTTGGGTGTGTGATGAGCGGGGCGGCCGTTGCGCGGTCAGACACGGCAACGGCCGAGCCTGCCAAGGGGGCTGCCCTGGCTTCCCTTGCCACACACGCCGGTCCTGCGGATTTCGCGCATTACACCCTGGCGTTGACCTGGCATCCCGGTTTTTGCAGCACGCGTCGCCAGCCGCCCCGGGAGTGCCGTGATGCGTCACTGGCGAAAGGCGCAGCGGATGGCTTCGTGCTGCACGGCCTGTGGCCCTCCCTGCCGGCGCGCTTCGCCGCCGAAGGCGTGAGGCGTGAGCAGTGGTGGCGCCAGGGCTGCTTCATCGAATCGCCGCGAGCCAGTGGCAGCTTCTGTCGTGCTCATCCTCCGTTTGATTTGCCCGATACGCTTGAGCAATCGCTCGAGCGCGCCATGCCGGGACGCGCGAGTTGTCTTGATCGCTATCAGTTCGCCAAGCATGCAGCCTGCCTGTCGCTGCCGGTCGATGCCTACTTCGCCGCCGCCGTGGCACTGCGTGACAAGGTGAATAGCAGTGCCTTCGGGGCTTTCGTCAATCATCATCGTGGTGGTGATGTCGGGCGCAATGCGCTGATTGCGGCCTTCGAGGCCGCCTTTGGCGAGGGCACGGGGCGGGCATTGCGGCTTGAGTGTGGCGGGCGGGGTAATCGGCGTCTCACCGAGATACGCATCGGCATCGCCACCGAGCATCTGGCGATCTTTCCTTCCGAGGAGAGCCTGGTGTCGCTGGGACGCGGTAGGTGTGCGACGCGGGTCCAGATACAGGCTGAAGGTGCTTGAGCCAACCGGCGGGCGGCCTTTATCAGGGCGTGTGCTTGTGGCGTGGCGAACCCGCCCTTGT
Organism: Halomonas salinarum; assembly: GCF_012062845.1. Taxonomy (GTDB): domain Bacteria; phylum Pseudomonadota; class Gammaproteobacteria; order Pseudomonadales; family Halomonadaceae; genus Onishia; species Onishia salinarum. The sequence continues at coordinate 67,003 of NZ_WWNB01000011.1, read as the reverse complement.
GCCATCGAGGCGCTAGGTAAGGATGTCAGTCAGGAAGATGATGGTGACAAACCAGCCGCTGCGACAGGACAGAAGATGCGGATAGGTGCGCTGGACCAAGCGCCTGGGAAGCCCGGCAGGTTGGGCATCCGGACATTGCATCACGCCCTTTGGTTGTTTGCGAGCGCGCAGAGATTCATAGAGCACCCAGCCGTGCAGCATGATGAAGACGACGGCGAAGTTGATGGCAAGCAGCTTCAGCGCATGCAACAGGTAGACATGCTGAAGGGCGAGCGCCTCATCGGTCATCAGCAGGATGCTCTGTCCGATCACCGCGCCCCACAAGCCCAGGGTGGCCGTGACCAGCAAGGCATCACGCAGGCGGAAGACAAGGCCCCGGCGTCGTGGGTTGCGGATGACGACGGGGTGCAGTTTACGAGTCACGGAACACCTCTCCTCGGTCAGGGCTTCGCCAGATGGCGGGCTGACCGCGACGTCGCCGCATTGCCTTGGGCACGGCTAATACGACCGTGGATAGGTTCAACAGCCAGTAGGCGAAGGGATACCAGATACACCAGAACAGGCAGTCACGCATGTTGTTGTCATAGCGGCTGTCGATCAGGAAGCTCACGGCAAACTGGCAAAGACACAGGATCAGCATCGGCCCAGCCGCCATCGTCAGGAGGGCACTCGGCAAGCCTTCCCCAGAAAGCGCCAGTGTCTGGTGCATGAGCCAGAAGATCATCAGGCCCAACAGGCTGTAGCACCAGGTCACACTCAGCAGGTACTCGGCTAGCAGTGGCCAGAAACGGCGATTGCGCCAGGTGAAGGCAGATGTGGCATAGCGCAGGAAGGCTTCGGCACCCCCCTGTGCCCATCGTAGCCGCTGACGGAAAAGGCCCCGCAGCGTTTCGGGCATCAGCACCCAGCACAGCGCATGAGGCTCGTAGCGGACCTGCCAGCCGTTGAGCTGTAGCTTCCAACTGATGTCGATGTCTTCGGTGATCATGTCGGTGCTCCAGCCGCCGACATCTTCGACGGCGCGTCGCCGAAACGCGCAAATGACGCCCGAGATGGTGAACACCATGCCGTAGATGCGCTGGGCGCGCTTGATCAAGCCAATGATCGAGGAGAATTCGCCGGTCTGTATCTTGCCGATGGCGGTGGAGCGCGTGCGTACGCGAGGGTTGCCGGTGACGGCACCGACGCGATCACCGGCGATAAAGTGCGCCACCATCCAGCCCACGGCATCGTAGTCGAGTACGGCATCGCCATCGATGCCGACAATGATGTCGCCGCTGGCCTGTGAAAGACCATGATTCATGGCGCTGGCCTTGCCCTGGTTGGCCTGGTGCAGGACCTTGAGACGCGTGTGGCGCCTGGCGAGAGCATCCAGCCGAGCCCCTGTGTCATCCTGGCTGCCATCGTTGATGGCAACGATCTCCAGGTTGCGATAATTCTGACGCAGCAGGTGAGCAAGTGTCTCTGAGATATTGGCGCCCTCATTGAAGCAGGGCACCAGAACACTCACGCGAGGGCCGCGCCGGGTCAGCAGCTCGCGGGGCGGCGCGGGCTGTCTGATCTCCCAATGGAAGTAATAATAGAGGCCGCCACTGATCCAGATGGTCGCCATCAGGCAGGGGTAGACAAGGGTGAAGAGAGTCAGCAGCTCCATGGGGGACAGGTTCATGTGCCATCTCCCAAATGGTTGGCCAGCGAAAACTCACGTCGTAGCGTCGACTCCGGCGGATGATCGTTGAGGAAGTCATCAGGGTAATAGCCATAGTGCTTGATGCCTGCCTGGCGCAGGATCTGCATCCAGCGGGCGAGCGTGCTGCCGGCTATCGGTGTCTGGTAGCGCCAGTCGCGGGCTTGCAGTTCGAAGACCAGACGCTCGGCAGGCACTCGTGCCAGTGCCGTGTGTGCCAGTTCTTCAAGCCATGCCTCGGCGTCCTTGGCTTGTTCCATATAGGGCATGGCCATGACCGCAGTGAAGTCATAGGCGGCAGCAATGGCCTCGAGATCCTGCGCGAACCAGGCCTCGCTTTCAGGGTTGAGCACGACAGGTGCATAGATGTTGCGTGATGTCCTGAATGCCCGGTTGTCTTCGTGGCGGTAATGATTGGCCGCCTCGGTGAGCTCATGGGTCAGATCGATCAGGAAGTCGGTCTTGAGCTGTGACCAACGCTCAAGCTCGGCATTGTTTTCGCGCCAGTCCGCGATATCGCCCTCAAGGCCCCACTGCTGTCGGTACCAGGCCATGGCGGCGGGGCTGCTGTCCTCGAAGTCGTTGAGGGTGGCATCGTCGTGGAACAGCAGTCCGTCGAACTTGGTCATGCGCCCCAGATCCTCGTAGATCTCCCGGAGGATCTGACGATTGGCAGGCACGAAGGGGGATAGGCGCCGGTAGGCCTCCGGGTTGGGGCCTGCCAGACGGGAATCGCTGACATAGCGCCCCGACTCGCCCAGGTCAAAGGCCATGACCGGCATCCAGGCGTAGACGGCCACATTAGCGCGCTTCTTGAGTTGCCAGGCGACGCGGTTGAAAAGGTCGGCCTGCATGGACAGATGGCGGTTGGGGAAGTACAGCGCCTCGGCTACCCCATCACCATTGCCGTCGGCGAAAGCCTGCAGGTAGACGGTGCTGACATGCAGGGAACTGATCCGTTCGATCAGGACATCGAGGTTTCGGTTCTGCTGAGCAAGGTCCGGGTCATAAATGTAATCCAGATCGACATGCACGATGCGTTGGTCGGTACGCGACCAGATGCGGTCACTCAGCATTTCTTCCAGGGTTTCAAGCGTCGTTTCCTGATCGACCAGGAAGCGCCCCATGTCTCGGGTGCCTTCCGCGAGCTGATTGACATGTGACCACAGGTTGAATGTATGTGGCATGCCGGCTTGTGAGGAAAGCGTCAGGGCTGCCCGGTTATAGCCGCCATAGGGCCAGACCATGATCCGTGGCGGGGTGCCGAGCTCGGCCTGAAGGCGTTCGCTGGAGCGCTTGAGGTCAGCGCCTACCCGCGCCAGATAGTCAGCTTCGCTCTCGTAACCGGTGGCCGACCAGATGCTGGTCGTCGCGGCCGGCTGCTCATTGCCAAAGGGATTGCCGATGGCGCCGTAGTGCAGGTCATCACTGTGAGAGGCTACCTCGACCAGCGGTGAACGATGGAGCTCACGCAACTGATCCCAGGACATGAATCGCTCGCGTGGCACCCGGTCGTCACCATAAGGCACCCGGCGTGTCGCGGGGATATCCAGCCAGCCGGTCACAACCGCCGTGATGGCGGGAAAGTTATAAAGCTGAAGCAAGGGATAGACGGTGTCGTGGAAACTTCGATAACCATCGTCGAAGCTGAGCAGTACGGCCTTGTCCGGCAGCGTCCGGCGGCCGGCTTTTGCATCGAGAATCGCCTGGAAGCTGACCGGCTGGTAGCCCAGCTCCACCATCAGGTTGAAATGCTGAATCAAGCGGTTACGCGTGATGGTCTGAGGGTAGATCTTCAGGTTCGGGGTGGCATCCAGATCCACGACATCGTGATAGCTGATGACGCTGAAACTACCGGGCGCGCGAGATGCCTGAGCCACCGAGGGCAGGCCAAGCAGGGTGGCGAGTGTGAGGCAGGTGACCAGTCTGCAGAAGGTGCGCAGTGGGCTCATAAGAACCTCCACTCGAGACCGGCGGTCACGCGATTGGTGTACTCGGGCGAACCATCGTAGACATTCTTCATGCGGATGACGCCATAGCGGAACCGCAGCACAGGGGCGAGCAGCCATTCATGGCCGTAACCGATAAGCCAGGTGGCATCGCTGCCGAAGGTGTCTTGCCAGTAGCTGCCAGCCCCGATTTGCAGGCTCTGCAGGAAGGCTTGCCGATAGCCCAGGGGCGTTTGATGGCTGACCGTCAGCTGAGCATTTCCACTGGCATCCCTGCGCGGGTTGAAGTAGCTCGCCTCGATGTCGTCATTGCGCGACCCCGCCAGTGACAGGCTGCCGTCCAGTTGCCAGGCGTCATAGTCATAAAGCGTTTCACGCCAGCTGGCACTGAGCGCTTGGCGCAGGTTGCCGTCTTCCAGGTCCATCAGGCCCAGAGACAGGCTCCCTTCCCCGGCTTCGTCGCGGCGGTAGCGTGCCTCGAGTTGGTAGAGGTCGGCGTAGATGTCGTCACGCAGTGCCCGCAGCGGTGTCTCGGCGGCATTGATGGCGATGCGCACCCCTGCCGCCCACTGATCATTGAAGGCATAGTCGAGTTGTCCCCATGCCAGGACATTCTCGTTGAGCTGTGCGCCCTCGCCGATGGCCAGCGACAGGGTGGCGGGGTAGAGGTTGAATTCATAACCGGCGCTGGTATAGGCCGCATAAAGGCCCTCACCTGCATAGTCGCCATAAAGGCCAATGCGCTCGGCGAAGAAGCGTGACCCGGCCGCATTGCGTGGCGCTTCCAGGCGCGTCCTGTAGGTCCAGTCACGAGAGCTTTGCAAGCCGCTGCCCTGGGCCTCGGATTGCTCGGCTTCAGCGATTACCCCGCCTGCGCGCAGCTCGCGGTGATCCCGGGTCAGGCCTTCGAGTCCGACGCTGGGTGGGTCCTCCGCCTGATGCGTCTTGATGGTGGCAACGGTATCCCGCCATTGGTCGCGTTCGAGTCGTGCACTCAAAATGCCATAGCGGGCAAAGCGCCCTTCGCTGGGTGAACTCAGGCCCTGGGCTCGCTGATAGTTCGCTTCCGCTTCGCGCGGCCAGCCTCGCCATCTGGCGATATCTCCCCTCAGCCGCCAGAGGCTGGCGTTGCCTGGGGCACGGTCAATCAGTACGTCGACCTGCTCCATGGCACTTTCAAGGTCGCCTCGCCAGGCGGTGAGCAGGACGTCAAGCTGCTGAACGCGGTCATAGTTGGGGTTGGGGATGCGCTGGGTGCCTGTAAAGTTCCAGCGAGTCGGCTCTTCCTGGCGCTTCCAGTTATCAAGCACCTGCTCGGCGCGCGTGAAGTTCTGGGCATCGGAGTAGGCATAGATCAGGGATTCGAGCAGCGGATCCTCGGGGTCTTGCGCCATGTCGGGATGGGTCAACACCAGGTCCTGATAGATCACGGCGGCGGCTTCCGGGCGACCGAGACCCAAGAGGGCATCGGCCCTGGCCTTTTTCACATAGGCGGGCAGCTGGCCATGGCGAGAGGCGAGATCTGTCGACAGTGCCTCGGCCTCTGCGAATCGACGCAGCAGGGCCAGGGCGGCGACCTTGTCGTATTCGGCACGTCGCACCAGGCTTGGGTCCGCGTCCTCGGTGTCGATGATTCGGCTGAGATTGGCAAGCCCCGCCTCGGCGCGGTGAATCTCGCTTGTGTTTTTCGCCAAGCGCAGATCGGCGGCGGCGGCATAGTAATCCAGCCAGAGCCGATCGGTGCCGGTGAAGGCGTCGGGGTAACGCTCGAGCAGTCGTGATGCCGCTCGGGTGGCGCCAAGCGTCAGCGACAGACGATACAGCGCCTGTACTTCCGCTTCGTTGCGGGGTTGCTGTTCGACCAGCAGTTGACGGTTCTGAATCTCGGACAGTGAGTCATCACTGCGCGCGGCCATATACGCGCGCGCTTCCAGCCAGTCGTCGGTTCGGCCAAAGCGCTCCTCGTAGCGGGAGAGTGCCATGCTGGCCGAGGAATAGAAGCCCTGATCGATACTCGTCAGTGCCAGGCCCAGCCAGCCCTGGCTTTGATCCGGGTCGCGCAGCAGCAGTGTCTGATAGAAGGCGAGCGCCTCAGGGAGGTCGCCCTGACGACGGGCGGCGGCGCCGAGGGCTTCAAGACTCACTGCCGAATAGTCATCGAGTGAGCAGTCGGGACAGGTGTCCAGTGCCGCCTGGTCTCGCCCTGCGCGAAGGCGCAGAGCAATCAGGTCGTCTCTTACCTTGGCATCGGCGGTCGCTTCATAGAGCGCGCTCAGGCCTTTTATCGCCCGATCAAGCTCGCCTTCACGGGCCATGACCACCCAGGCTTCACGCCGGGCATCAACGTCGCCTGTTGCTGCCGATGCCAAAGGAGCCAGCCCGGCGCAATATAGGCACAGGGATACCCATATCACCTTCTTCATCATCCACTCCTCTGCGTTCAAGAAAAAGAGGCGGGCATCAGCGAGGCTGCCACCAGGATGCGCTGCTCTCTGAAGCTACCTTATAGTTATTTTTTGTAATACAACGTTCTTTATGTGTTACAGGTTAGAGGAGTTGTAAGCGCGAGGCCTAGCTGACTTTTGCTCATTTAAGGCAGGCTTTTTCTAAGGCTGGCGGGCTGGTGAAAGGCTTAGATGGCTGATGCGGGAGGTGTTGACGAATATCAGCGCCCAGGAGGCGGGTTGGCCATGGAGGCCCCCGCCAGCGACGGTGAAGACGTGAGGAAGAGGCGACAGCGAGGAGCGTTTGGAAAGCGCTGTTGAAAAGCGTTATTGGCAAGCGATATTGGCAAGCGCTATAGAGAGGGGCCTGCCATATGAGCGGGCAGTAGATGGGTGCCACGGCGCATCAGCGCCTGGTTGATGTGCTCATGAAGCTCATCCGGTAGCGGCGCGAGTCGGGTCTGGGCGATCAGGTCGGCGAGGTGGTCGCCGTCGACCACCTGGATATCTACAGGGGCCTCGCGGCTTTCTATGTTCCAGCCGGGCAGGGCGAGAATACCGACTACTGGCACCTCGGTGCCGCATTCACGGCTCAGCCATTGGCGCAGCCAGGCCGTTGCCTGGCGGGTCTTTTGCAAGGGTTTGCGCTCGTTCCAGCCGGGAAAACGTAACCGATTAGGTTCTACGGCTACCTGTGACTGCGGCACACCGCGCGCATCCAATGGCTGAATTCGCGAGCGGGTCTCGATCACGAACACCCCGTGGGGTGTGACGGCTACGTGATCGATGGTGTAGGTATCGGCAGGGATATCGTGGAAAATGAAAAAGGGATGGGTCTCTGGTCGCACCAGACGTTGCAGCTCCTGACCCACGGCCAGCTCACAGGCAAGTCCCAGTTTTAGGCGCCGAATACGCTGGAAGTCACGGATCAAACGCAGACAGCAGATCAGCACCAGCGCCGTGCTGAGCCCCCCGTAAAGCGACCACTCCAGCCAGTTCTGGCGTTCGGCAAAAAGCATTCGTCCCATGCCATAGACCATCGGCGCGAGTACCACGATCGGGCCTAGGGCGCCATCCAGAAACAGGCCCGCGAAGGCGTTGTCGAGCCGGTCACGAAGCGCCTGGCCGGGGCCGCGCAGGGGAAGGGCGTCGAAAGGGGAGCTCACGCGCGCGTCGTGCAGATTGCGCAGCGCCACCACGATGACCGCCATGGCTGCCAACGGGAACAGGAAGATCAGGGGTAGCAGGTATTCCAGCCAGGCCATCAAGGCCTCCTTGCCCGAAGGGATACGAGGGATTCATTCTAGAGGGCCGCGGGAGTCGAGACCACGCCCAAGACGCATAGTGGCGACGGCGGTTCCTATCCATCTGGTCGCCCCCACCAAGAGTAGAGAGAGGCCATGCATCCGTCATCTAGCTCACGTGCTGATACCGATCACTCTATTGTTGATGACGTCGATGTTGACGCTCTCGTCGCCTTTGTACGCGCTCATCCAAGGCTCGTCGTGCTGACTGGCGCCGGGGTCAGCACCGAGAGCGGCATTCCCGATTACCGTGATGCCGCCGGCGACTGGAAGCGCCCGCCGCCCATGCAGCACCAGCGCTTCATGCAAAGCCATGCCTCTCGCCAGCGTTACTGGGCCCGGGCGCTGGTCGGCTTCAAAGCGCTCAGCGAGGCGCGTCCGGGGCCGGCACATCTTGCTCTTGCCCGGCTTGAGGCGCTGGGCCATGTGCATACCCTGATCACCCAGAACGTCGATGGCCTGCACCAGCGTGCCGGCAATCGGCGCGTCATCGACCTGCATGGCCGGGCTGAGCTTGTTCGTTGCATGAGTTGCCAGGCGTTGCGCATGCGCCACGATCTGCATGCCGAACTCGAGGCCAGTAATCCTCACTGGCTTGAGCTTGACGCCGTGGCCGGGCCGGATGGCGATGCCGACCTTGAGGTCGACTTCTCGGACTTTCGAGTGCCGTCCTGCGGACGCTGTGGCCGTGGCGTGCTCAAGCCGGACGTGGTGTTCTTCGGAGACAGCGTGCCGGCGGCCCGGGTCGAGGCGGCGCTTGCTGCCGTGAGTGATGCCGATGCACTGCTGGTCGTTGGCTCGTCGCTGATGGTCTATTCGGGCTATCGTTTCGCCCGGGTCGCGGCCAGGGGCGGCACGCCCATCGCCTGTCTCAACCTTGGCCGTACGCGGGCGGACGATCTCTTCACCTTAAAACTTGAAAAGCCGATTGGAGCTTCGCTTTCCGCGCTGGTCGCGGCGCTGAGCTAGCGAAAGCCCTGGCTTCACTTAACCGCCGGCCAGCTTGACCTTGTACCCCTTGGCTTCCAGTGCGTCCTTCAAGGCCTCTCGCTGATCGCCCTGGATCTCGATCACCCCGTCCTTGACCGCGCCGCCGGTGCCGCAACGCTTCTTGAGCGCCTTGGCCAGGGTCTTTAGCTCGGCCTCGGGTAGCGGCACGCCGTCGATGAGGGTTACGCCCTTGCCCTTGCGACCGCTCGTCTCGCGGCGGATGCGCACGATGCCATCCAGGGAAGCGAGACGCTCGCGTTCTGCCAGTGCCTGACACTCGCAGTCGTTGATCGGCTGGCGGCAATCGGGGCAGGTCTCGCCGTGCTCAGTGGAATAGACGAGGCCGCGCAGTTGATCGTTCAGGGAAGCCATGTCGCGCTCCTGGCGCTGAAAAATGTACGACACCATGATAACGCAGTCGATAGCGAAGCGCCGAGAGTGATGCCTTGGCGGGTCTATCCGCGACACATGCTTCGACCGCCACTTGTCCACAACGCATCGCGCGGCAGGAGGTGTGGACAAGTCGGTGTGGCAAGGCGTTGATCAGAGACTGGCGACGGCCTCATGCGCCAGGTGGGTGATCACGGTAGGCAGCTGATGCATGTTGCTGATCTGGATCGCCCCTTCGGGTGTGGTCTCGACATCCGGGAAGCGGTTCAGATGAATCACTTGCATGCCGGCGGCCAGTGCCGCCTTGACGCCGACGATCGAGTCGTCGATGGCAACGCATTCATGGGCTTCATAGCCCATCAGGGTCGCAGCATGCAGGTAAAGGCAGGGGTCCGGCTTCCAGCACTTTGCGGTATAGCCGCTAAATAGTCGGTCGCCGAAATAGTCACTCAGGCCAGAGGTCGATAGGCCCGTGCGAATCTTGACCTCTGGGCCATTGGAGACCACTGCCCGGGGATAGCCGGCCAGTGCGTTCAACGCTTCGCGAACACCGGGCAGTGGCGTGACCTCGCTGGCCAGTCTTTCGGCCAGGCGAGAACGCATGGTGGCCTCACCGTGGCGTAGGGCATCAGGGTCGACCGCACCGTGACGGCGTTGCAACTCGGTGACGATGTTGATGAAGCGGGAACCGCGAAACTCGCCCATATAGTCGCTGGGCGTGAAGGGTAACCCCAGTGCTGACAGACTGGCCGACATTTCGGCAGCCAACAGGGGTTCGCTGTCGACCAGGGTACCGTCGCAGTCGAAAAGCAGGCATCGCGGAATTGTCATCGCCGATCCTCTGAGGCAAGACAGGGGAACATCATACCAACCTTACCGTTATCGGCACGCTTCGCCGGATATGGATTTCTGTGGTGTTGGATCATACCGCCAGTGTAGTCAATTTTGGAACAGTGTTCTTTAATTTGCGGTGTCGTGATTGCAATTTTAAGTGTCGCGTCGACGTTGTGGAACCATGCCGGCAATGATCGCCGGCACGGATTGTCGTGACGCAAGAAGACGAATACGTCAGCAAGCGGGAATGGGCGTGTAGTGAGCGAAGTGGCTAATCAGGCGGGTGTCTCGTCCGACATGCGGGCAGCAGCGACGGCTGCCGAGCCGACAAGGTGCATAACCAGGGGCTTAAAAAATCGCTTAATCAGTCGCTTAGCTGGGAGAGTCGTTCGATCACCGCGGGCAGTTCACGGGCATGGAGAATGGCGTGGGCGCCTTCGGGCGTGATTTCTTCGCCGGGAAAGTGGTTGAGATGCACTACCTGCATGCCGGCGGCGAGCCCGGCTTCCACGCCCACAGTGGCATCATCGATCACCACACAGTGACTGGGTGGATAGCCCATGGCCTCGGCGGCCTTGAGGTAGAGCGCCGGGTCGGGTTTCCAGACCCCCAGGGGATAGGCACTGAACAGGCTGTCGCCGAAGTGGTGTGCCAGCTGGGTGCTTTGCATGGCGCAGCGGATCTTGGCCTCCGGGCCGTTGGAGACCACGGCGCGGGGATAGGCGGCGAGTGCCTCCAGCGCGCTCGGCATGCCATCGACCGCCTTGAGCTCGGCTTGCATGCGCGCCGCCATGCGCTCGCGCATGGCAGCCTCCATATCTTCTAGTTGTTGCTCGCCGAGAGCCCCGAAGCGTGCCTCGAGTGCTCGGACGATGGCCAGGAAACGCACGCCACGAAACTCCTCCATGTATTGCCGGGCGCTGAAGGGCAGGCCGAAGGGCGTGAGGACCTCCGCCATGACCTCGGCAAGCAGGACCTCGCTATCGACCAGGGTGCCATCGGAGTCGAACAGCAGGCATAGGGGCTGCGTCATGAAAACCTCGCGAGAACAGAATAAGACGGGCTCACCTCGTGAGCCCATGGAAGATCAAACAAAATCCGGTGCGATCAGGCGCGGAATCGCCAGTACCAGGTCTGGATAGACGATCAGCAGCACGATCACCGCGAGCATCACCGCCAGGTAGAGCAATGTAGTGCCGAGCGCCTTGAGCAGCGGAATGCCGCCGATCTTGGCCGAGATCATCAGGCAGAGTCCATAGGGCGGGGTGATCAGGCCAAGCCCCAGTGCCATCACGCCGATGACCCCGAACTGGACGGGATGCACTCCGGCCTGCATGGCCAGTGGCTGGAAGATGGGCGCCATGATGGCCATCGCCGGCAGCGAGTCCATGAAGGTGCCGATCAGCAGCATCACCGCGGTCATGATCAGCAGCAGCACGATCGGATCGTTGATGCTGACGCCCGCCATCAGCTTCGGGGGAATCTGATAGAAGCTGATCAGGTAACCAAATATCGCCGCACCGACCAGGCTGAACAGTGATAGCGAACACAGGCGTACGGTGTCGGTCGAGGCGTTAAGTACCTGACGCGGGTTGAGCTCCCGATAGACCACGAAGCCCAGCACCAGGGCATACAGCACTGCGATCACGGCCGCTTCGGTGGGGGTGACCAGTCCCAGCGTGATGCCACCGATGATGACCACCGGAATGCCTGCGGCCAGCAGGCCGTCCTTGCCGGAGCTCATCAGCTCAGCAAGCGACGCCCGCTTTCTCACGGGTACCTGATAACGGCGCACATACCCCATGTTGAGCGCCAGCTGTGCACCGCCGATCATCACCCCGGGCAGGATGCCGCCGAGGAAGAGTCCGGCGATCGAGGTGTTGGTCAGCGCGCCCCAGACGATCATGTTGATCGAAGGCGGGATGATGATGCCCATCACCGATGAAGCAGCGGTGACCGCCACAGCAAAATTGACCGGATAGCCCTCACGCTTCATGGCGGGAATCAGCACGGTGCCGACGCCCGCGCTATCAGCGGTGGACGAGCCTGAAACGCCAGCGAACAGCATGCTGACCATCACGTTGACGTGGGCCAGCGCGCCCTTGAAATGGCCGACCAGGCGCATGCAGAGGGTGATCAGGCGGTCGGTGATGCGGGCGGCGTTCATCAGGTTGCCGGCCAGCAGGAACAGCGGTACGGCGAGCAGCACGAAGGAATCCATGCCGTTGTACATGCGCTGGAACATCACCCAGTAGGTGAGCCGCGGGTCCAGGGTGATGATGCCGACAGCGGTCAGCACCAGGGCCATGGCGATCGGTACACCAGCAATGATCAGCACACCGAGCAGCGCAAACAGCAGCCATGGCAACACGAAGATCCAGTCCATGGGGATCATGAGGGGCTCCTGTCATGGTCGGAAAGGGTGGGAGGTAGGTCACCGAGGGCGGCGGTGCTCTGATCGCTGCTCTCGAGCACTGCATCGAGTTCGTTGGGGGTGTTGAGGGCAGCTTCCATGCGGGGCATGCCCTCGAGCATGGCATGCAGTAATCGCTGGGCGCTGAACAGCAGGATGAAAACGCCACTGACCGTGAAGGCCGAGTAGACGTAGATCATCGACAGGCCGGAGGCGGTGGCGCTGCGCCTGAGGCCTGAGAGAGCGAAATCCTTGCCGTAGACAATGAAAATGACGCCCACTGTCAGACAGGCCAGATCTCTGATCCAGCGGGTGATCAGGTCAGCCCTGGAGCCGCGGGGGAAGGCTTCGAGCACGAAGTGATCGGCGTGCAGCACCCCCACCGCGGTGCCCAGCATGATCATCCACTGGAAGGCGAAGCGGCTGAATTCTTCGGTCCAGTACAGTCGCGGCATCAGCGGCAGGTTGCGGCTGACGATCTGGTAGATGATCAGCACGATGAAACCGGCCAGCAACGCCAGCAGGATCAGGTACAGGCCACGTTCCAGAAGCCGGTTGAGGCGTGACAGGCCGTGAAGCAGAGTCGGCATGACGCTGTCCTCGGTTGGGAATGTAGAGAAGATGCCGGGGCACCAAGGCCCCGGCACGGCCATTATCCGGCGTTAATGATCTTCTGGTGGAGCTCGGTCAGCCCCATGTCCTCGATCACCTCGGCGAGGGGCGCCTTGACGATTTCCTGCATGCGCTCACGGTCGAGCTCATGCAGTGTCGCGCCTTCGGCCACCAGTTGATCCAGCGCCTCGGCATCCTGCTTGAGCTGCACTTCACGGGCGTAGTGGGCGGCTTCCTGCGCGGCGGCCATGACCGCCTGCTGTTGTTCGTCACCCAGGCGGTCCCAGGCCATCTCTGACATGGTCAGCAGGCGCACGGTGATATCGTGCTGCGATAGACCGATATGAGGCGCTACTTCGTGGAAGCGCATGCGATGGATCCACTCGGCTTCATTGAGCAGGCCGTCGATAGCGCCTAGCTGCAGGCCGGTGTAGATCTCCTTCCAGGCCATCACGGTGGGTTCTGCACCCAGCGCCGACCAGGCGGTGATCAACGGCTTGGTGGGGTTGGTCCGCAGCTTCATGCCTTCGATGTCATCAAGGTTTTCCAGCGGTCGCGTGCTGACGACCTGGCGCTTACCGCCGCCGAAGAAAGCCAGTATCTTGACGTCGGTTTCCTCGCTGATCTGGTTGGCAATGTCGCGGCCGACGTCGCCATCAAGGACGGTCTGCCAGTGCTCGACGTCGCGGTACAAGAACGGGATCGAGAAGACGTTGGCGGTCGGCGAGAAGTCGGTGATCAGCCCCGGGTTGATGATCGACATGTCCAGCGCGCCAGCCATCTGCTGCTCGAACATCTCGGTTTCATGGCCGAGTACGGAGTTACCGAGAATCTGGACGCCGATCTCGCCGTCGCTTTTCTCGCCAATAAGCTCCTGAAATTTCTCGGCGCCCAGTTGATAGGCAGTGTCTTCGGTGCCGCCGTGGCCAAAGCGCAGGTCGAATGCCTGAGCGGTGCCGGCGATGCCCAGCGCGGCGGTCACTAGGGCGCCGGTCAGCAAGCCGCGCGTCAGGGTGGGGAGTGCTTTTGGATCGATCCAGTTCTTGGTCATGTCGATACCTCTGTGAGTTCGTTGTTGTAGTGAGTTCGTTGTTGTAGTGAGTTCGTTGTTGTAGTGAGTTCGTTGTTGTAGTGATTGACGGCGTTGGAGCAGGTGCCGCGTGTCAGGCGCTGCTCAGGGAGGGGCCAGCCGTGGCCGGCGACGTCGCGGGAATCTCTGTTGATGAACTACCACAGGACTCGCGAACCTGGAGCCGGGGGGCGAGCACGACTTGCTCGCGCGCCCCGTCGGGATCGGCGATGCGACGCAGCGCTAGTCGCGCCGCCTCCTCGCCGATGGCGTAAGGGTGGGTGGCGACACTGGTCAATGCCGGGTCGCCAAGGGTCGCTTCCTCGACATCATCAGTGCCGATCACCGCGCAGTCCTGTCCCGGTGTCAGGCCCAGGCGCTTCAAGCCCAGCATGGCACCGAAGGCGACCAGATCGTTGTGGCAGATCACCGCAGTGGGGCGGGGCGTCTCGCGCATCAGCGTTTCGATCAGCTCAAGGCCTGCACTACGGGTCACGTTGCCGCGGACCAGACGCTGATAGTCGAGGCCATGATGGGCCAGTGCTTCCGTGTAGCCCTGCCAGCGTTCCTGAGTCGCCGAATGCTCGGCATTGCCGCCGAGAAAGGCGATGCGCCGATGGCCGAGGGCGACCAGATGGTCGACGGCCTGATGCACGCCGAGGACGAAATCGCTGCTGGCGTAGTCAAAGGGCGGGGCGCCGATATGGCGCAGTACCTGGACACAGGGCAGTTGCCACTCGGCCAGGGTATCGATCAGCGACGGCGGCGTGCCCTCGGCCGGACACAGCAGGATGCCATCGACGCTATGCTCGCGCATGCGCTCGAGAAAGCGCTGCTGACGCTCCGGTGAGTCCTCGCTGTTGGCCAGGAATGAAACGTAGCCTTCCTTGTTCAGGGCCGCATCGATGCCCGCCACCATGGCGCCGAAGAAGGGATTGGCGATGTCGTAGACCACGACGCCGAGGGTCGAGGTGCGGCTGCCACGCAAGGCGGCGGCGCCGCGGTTGTAGACATAGCCCAGCTCCTTGATCGCCCGCTGCACCTTGAGACGGGTGCGCTCGGCCACCAGCGGACTCTCGCGCAGAACCAGCGACACCGTCGAGCGAGACACCCCTGAATGCGCGGCAATGTCCTGCAGCGTGATGCTACTGGAGTCGCGACGGGGTGATGTACGAGCGGTGTCCTGGGTCATGTAGTACTCCGTGGTGAACGGGAAATTGCATCTTTTTGGATGGGTCTAAATCTAGAAGATCCCCTGGCACCTACCAACTCATCTTTAGTCTATGATGGCCGCTCGGTGGGCACCGACGGTGGTCAGCCAGTACCACGCTTGACCCACTGATAAAGGTTTCATGAGTGCCCACGGCCATACGCCGGCCACGGCGGTATGTATGCCGGGCCGGGAAAGCGGTAGCGCAGGCAGGCGGCCAGCCAAGGGCCGCCAGGACGGACTCAGTCGTTCAAGAGTTCGTCATTGACCGGGCTGATGGGGCGTTTGCCGCTTAGCGCCAGGGTGATGTTATCGACGGCTCTTTGCGCCATGGCGGTGCGGGTTTCCACCGTTCCCGAGCCGATGTGCGGAAGCGCCACCACGTTGGCCATCTGTGGCAGCGGCGACGCCTCGGGCAGCGGCTCTTGCTCGAAGACATCAAGGCCCGCGGCGCGGATCTCGCCTTGCTCGAGCGCCTCGATCAGGGCCTTCTCGTCGACCACCTTGCCACGCGAGATATTGATGAAGATGGCCGATTGACGCATGAGCCCGAACTCTCGGGCGCCGATCAGCCGTTCGGTCTCGGCACTCAGGGGTACCGTGACACAGACGAAGTCGGCGGTTTCAAGCAGTTCATCGAACTCGCAGCGTCGCGCGCCCAGCTCGTCTTCCAGGGCCGGCTTGGGCGAGGCATTGGAGTAGAGAATACGCATGCCGAAACCCAGGGCGCCCCGGCGAGCGATGGCGGCGCCGATGCGGCCAAAGCCCACCATGCCGAGCGTCTTGCCGTGAACGTCGGAGCCAAATTGCGCCTCGCCGATGCTGGCTTTCCAGTCACCACGCTTGACGAACTCGGCAAGCTCCACGGCACGCCGGGCCGTCGACATGATCAGCAAGAAACCGGTATCGGCGGTGGTTTCGGTCAGCACGTCCGGGGTGTTGCACAGCAGGATGCCGCGCCGGGTCAGTTCCTCGACCGGATAGTTGTCATATCCCACCGAGATGCTGGCAATGGCCTCGAGGTGCGGCGCCTTGTCGAGTAACGCCGGTGTGACCTTGAGGCCGGCCCCTACCAGGCCATGCGCCTGCTCCAGTGCCGCGAGAAAGGCCGGGTCATCGGCGGATGCCAGCGGGTCGAAGTAGTCGACATGGAAATCGCGGCGCAACTGGCCGAGCTGATCATCGTTGAGGCGGCGAAACGCCACGATACGCTTTTTCATTTAAGGCTCCTTATGTACGAGGACTCGGCTCACTGGCCTTTGGATGTGTCGCTGCTGGCTTCCAGGCTCGCCAGGTGGTCTCGATGCGGCAGGCCTTCCATGTCGCCGCGGACCTGCACCGCCTCGGCGCCAATCAGGTTGCCGCGCCGCAGGGCCTCGCGGGGGGCGCGTCCGTCTAGCAGGGCACTGATCACGCCCACCGCGAAGCCGTCGCCGGCGCCGACGGTATCAACGACTGTCGGCACAGGGATGCCGGCTATCGTGAAACTTTCCTCCTGGCCGCCCAAGACACCGCGGTAGTAACTGCCCTCGGGGCCAAGCTTGATGATCACCGCCTTGACACCACGCTCGAGATAGAAACCGGCGATATCATGAGCCGTCTCCAGCCCGGTCAGGCGTTGGCCCTCGGCGAGCCCCGGCAATACCCAGTCAGCCTTGGCGGCCATGGCATTGAGGGTGCTGGCCATCTCGGCCTCACTGCGCCAAAGGCTTGGCCGCAGATTGGGGTCGAAGGAGATGCTGGCACCTGCCTCGCGTGCCTTGTCGAGCATGTGAAAGGATAACTCGCGGCAGCTCGCCGACAACGCCGGGGGAATGCCGGTGGCATGCAGATGGCGCCAGGCACCGACGTCCACCGCGGTTGCATCACTCGGTGAGAGCCGGCTGGCGGCGCTGCCGTGGCGCCAGTATTCGACGTGCGGGTCGGCGCCATGTGCGGCGCGTGCCTTGAATACCAGGCCGGTCGGGTGGTCCGGGTCATTGATTAGATGGCGGCAGTCGAGGCCTTCGGCCTCCAGGGTGCGGCGAATATAGTGCCCGAAACTGTCATCACCGACCCGACTCAGCCAGCCCACGTGGAAACCCAGACGGGCAAGGCCGATGGCCACGTTGGTATCGGCCCCGGCAATGCGGCGCTGGAAATGCTCGACCTCGGATAGCTCACCCAGGTGCTCGGCGACGAACATCGTCATCGCTTCTCCGAAGGCGACCACCTCGGGTGGTGTATCGTGTGATGGCATAAAGGCTCCTCTTGTTTAGGCGTAACGTGTTATTGGTGGCCGACTTAAAGGGCTCGCAGTCGCTTGATCTGCTCACAGGTAACATCCACCAGCGGCGATCCTTGCAGGGGGTATTCGATAGCCCGGGTCACGCCAGCGGGGAAGTGCGCCAGCAGCGCTCGCCATTCGGCCAGCTCCCAGTCGTCAGGCACGCTGGCGTGGTGTCTGTCGCGCTCGACACTCACGCCCTTGCAATGCAGGTAGCGCACATAGGGCCCCAGCGCCTGGGCGGCGGCCAGTGGGTCGACTCCCGTCCACTGCCAGTTGCCAATATCGAAGGTCATGTACAGAGGGCAGTCGGCGGCCTTGGCATCGGCAAGGGTCGCGGCCATCGGTGCGAGGGTGCCGCCCTCCGCCGTCTGGTCGTTCTCGACCAGCAGCAATGGCGTAGCAGTACCTTTTAGCGCGTCGCATAGCTGCTGCCAGGCATTGATGCGACTGGCGGGCGAGGCATCCGAGGCGTAATGGCCAAGCGAGAACTTCACGGCCACCGCACCCAGGCGCCGGCTTTCCTCCAGACGCGTCATGACACCGGGCGCCAGGCTGTCGCCGTTCCATAGCGCATCGGCGGCAGAGTAGACCACGCCCAGTGAAGTCTCTGCGCCTGCGCGCCCCAACGCCTCGAAATCGTTAAAACCATCGGGCAGCAGTTCCCGGCGGATTTCCACGCCGTCGGCGCCGGCCTCTTTGAGCCAGGGCAGAACGGCCGCCTGGCCGTGCTCAGCGATCAGCGAGTGACCGAATGCCGAGGTGGCGACCAGTACCGCAGCGCTGTCCGAATTGGCCGACGCATGTGATGGGAACGTTACCATTGAGGCGCGTGGCGTGAGTGATCTAGCGGTCATGGGATGTCTCCTTGAAGGCGGCGAGAGGTGCTAGCGAGGCGTGAGAGGGGCGGGGCGTTGGGTAGAACCGCGTGAAATCAGCTGCGCCTGATACTGGATGCGCCGCGGCGGTGCCGCATTGCCACGGTTCTCGAGGCGTTGCAGCAGGGCCTCCACGGCGGCACGACCGATACCCTCGGTGGGCTGGGCCAGTGTGGTGATGCCCGGCGTGACCAGATCGCACCAATCGAGTTCGTCGATGCCCATCAGCCCGGTTTCCCCTAACACCACGCCCTGAGCCTGTAACGCTCGCGTGACGGCAAGCGTGACATGGCCATTGGCGCATAGCAGGGCCTTCGGCTGCTGGGAGGGGGCGGCCAGAAAGTCCCTGATGGCGTGCTCGAGTGCGGCATGATCCTTGTCCAGCGACAGGCTGGCCGCCTTGCCCTCGAGTCCGCGCACGACGAGCTGCTGTTCGAAGCGCTCGCGGCGAAGCTGGCGGGAGCTGGCCTGCGAGGTGGGCTCGCTGAGGTAGAGCAGGTCGCCATAGCCCTGGGCCGAGAGGTGATCCAGTGCCATGTCGATGGCCCGTGCGTTATCGAGACCGACCTCGTCGGCCTCGAAGTCACCCAGCGAGCGGTCCAGCAGCACCAGGGGCGTTCCCTGCTCGGCAATCTGCTTGAGCTCGCGGCTGGGTTGGCCCGCGGCATTGATCACCAGGCCCTCGACCCGATAGGCGGCAAGCAGTGCCAGATGATCGCGTTCCTGAGCCGGGTCGTTGTCGGTATTGCACACCATTAACGAAAAACCGCGGGCTCGGCAGGCCTGCTCGACCCCGTGCATCACCGCTACCGAGAAGGGATTGAGAATATCCGCCACCAGCATGCCGATTAGTCGCGAATGCCCCCCCTTGAGGCCACGAGCCATCTGATTGGGGCGGTAATTTAAGCGTTTGGCGGCACGGGCAATGCGTGTCTGCATCGTTTCCGACAGGCGATTACGTTCGCTGCTGAAGTAGCGCGATACGCTGGTCTTGGAGACGCCGGCATCACGGGCGACTTCCAGGATGGTGGCACGGTTGAGGTTGTCGGCCATGAAGGGGATCGACCTTGAATGGGAACGTTACCATCGTAGGTTCGTCAGTGGTCGAAGGGCAAGTTTTCAGGGCTAGACAAAGGTCGGGTAGTGGGCTGCTTCTCGGTCCGCCTCACCCGGGATGTGAGGCGGGCTCAGCCGGAAGTGAACAGCAGCGACAGCACGCCTGCCAGGTAGCAGGCGGCAATGGCCACGCTCTCGAAGCCGATGCGCCCTGGTCCTTGGCGTTCGCGATGAATCATGCCCACCATCAGGATGGCAGTCATCAGCAGCGACAGGGCGACCCACAGCGCCACCGGGTCGGGGATGGCGTGATAGATCGACCCGCCTCGATAGGCGACATCCGAGGCGGCGACGAAGAGGGTATCGAAGGCGTTGCCGCCGATGATGCCGGCCACGGCAAGGGTCAGGGCGCCACGCCGGACGGCGGCCACCGAGGTGACCAGTTCCGGCAGCGAGGTGACCACCGCGGTCATCAACGCCCCGACGACGGACTGGCCGATGCCGGTTTCGATGGCGATCACCGAGGCGGCGCGCTCGAGCACCCAGCCGCTCGTGGCGAGGGCCAGTGCCAGGCCCAAGAAACTCAGCCACAGGGTCAGCAACGAGCGGGTCGCGGCCTGGTCGTCGGGAATGTCGGGTTGGGTGTCGCGGGTTTGCGCCGGCCGCCACATCGGGCTGTCCTTGGTGCGGTCCGCCAGACGCAGCCCGAACAGGTAGACCACGACCAGCAAGGGGGTCACCGGGTGAACCTGCCACAGGGTCCACTCCGGGGCGAAGCGCCCCACCAGAACCAGTGCCAGCAGACACAGCAGCAGGCTACCCTGCACCAGATTGCCGACGGAGGCGGCGGCGTGTTCCAGGTTGGCCCGTCGATGGACCAGGTCGGCGATGGTCAAAAAAAGGGTCTGTACGGCAATACCGCCCAGCGCATTGCTCATGGCGAGGGTCGGGTGGTCGGCCAGTGCCGCGGAGACCGACAGCACCAGCCCCGACAGTGAAGTGGCAAGCCCCAGCAGCACGGCACCGGCGATCGCTTCGCCGAGCCCGGTGCGGTCGGCCAGGTCATCGACGATATGGGCCAAGCGCGTGCCCGCCACGCCGATCACCAGCGTACAGCCGATGGTCAGTGCGATGGCGGTGCTGAGGGATAGATCGGTCAGCAAGTAAGGTCTCGTCAGTCAGAGTGGCGTGGTATACCGCGCCCTTGAGTATATCGCTCGCGGTGAGAAGCGCTGGGTGAGAAGGCCCATGACATGGCCGCTGGGCTATGTGGGTGACGCCTAAGCAAATTAATCAACAAAGGATACCACTCACCAGGCCAAGCCTTTCAACGTCGGCCTTCAGGCGAGCGTTATCACGCCGCGCAGCGACGTGGCCAGCCAGGCCTCGATTCGCCATGGGGTCGGCGAAGGCGACGTCTGGCTTTCCGCTTTCCGCGAACCTATCCAGATCAGGCGGGAGAGAAGACAAGAAAGAAGGCAAGGAGACAAGCCGGGGAGAGCAGATAAGCAGGAGGCGATGCGATCGTTGGTCTGCCCACCTAAGTCCTTGGCGATATGGGCTAGACTGACGGCACACCTTTCTCTTGCCGGTTACCCGATTGCGAGGTCCCGATGATTCGATGGCGTATGCGGCCACCGCTCAAGGCCGTGCTGATGCTGGCACTGCTTTTGCTGCTCATTGCTGGAGCGGGCGCGCAGCGCGAAGCTCTCGCTCAGGACAACGATGCCTGGGAAAGGCTTGCCAGCGGCGGTCACATTGCCCTGATGCGCCACGCCCTGGCGCCCGGTACCGGCGACCCGGCGGGCTTCGTGATCGATGACTGCGCCACCCAGCGCAACCTTTCCGCTGAAGGCCGTGCTCAGGCTCGCGCCATCGGCGAGCGGTTTCGTGAACGGGATATCGTAGTGACTGAGGTGCGCTCCAGCCGCTGGTGTCGCTGCCTCGACACCGCCGAGCTGCTGGGGCTTGGCGAGGTGATACCCACTCCGGCACTCGATTCCTTCTTTCGCGACCGCAGCGCCGCCGACCGGCAGACCCGCGAACTAGGCGAGCTGATCGAGGCCTGGAGCGGCGAGGGCACGCTGGTATTGGTTACCCATCAGGTCAATATCACCGCGCTCACCGGCGTTTATCCGCGCTCCGGCGAGATTCTGGTGCTGGCGCCCGAGGATGGTGCGCTTGAGCTGGTGGGGCGGCTTGAGAACTAAGGAGGGTCCGTAAAAGCATCGGGCAGAGATGCCCAAGGCGTCATTCAGGCAGGTTATTGCAGTTGTCGCGATACTGCGAGGCATCGGTGCCCAGCGCCAGGTTCTCGGTGGCGGTGTTGTAGTAGAAGCGGCCGCTCTCGTCGGCTGACAGCGTGTAGTCGCCGCACACGCCATAGCCCTTGTTGACCCGTGCCAGATGGGAAATCTCGGCGGGCGCCTGGCTATCGAGGCGTTCGCTGATCAGCTCGGCGATATGGGCATCGCGCTCTGCCTCGGAGTAGGCCTGGCCGCCGAAGATCAGGCCGGCAACAACGAGGATGGCGACGACGGGAATCCAGAGGTTATGCATGGCGGTTCCAAAAGAAGCGCCCACCGGCGAGGGCCGGTGGGCGGGGAAGGTCGCTTACTTCACCTGCGGGTCGAGTTCGCCGCGCTCGTAGCGCAGGAACATCTCTTCCAGGTTGAGCGGCTTGATCTTCGAGGCGTTGCCGGCGGTGCCGAAGGCTTCGTAGCGGGCGATGCAGACATCGCGCATGGCGCTGACGGATTCCTTCATGAACTTGCGCGGGTCGAACTCGGCCGGGTTGTTGGCCAGGAAACGACGCACGGCGCCGGTGGAGGCGAGGCGCAGGTCGGTGTCGATGTTGACCTTGCGTACGCCGTGCTTGATGCCCTCGACGATCTCGGAGACCGGCACGCCGTAGGTCTCGGGGATGGCGCCGCCGTGCTCATTGATGATCTCGAGCCACTCCTGCGGCACCGAGGAAGAACCGTGCATCACTAGATGGGTATCGGGGATGCGGGCATGGATTTCCTTGATGCGCTGGATCGACAGGGTGTCGCCGGTGGGCGGCTGGGTGAACTTGTAGGCGCCGTGGCTGGTGCCGATGGCGATGGCCAGGGCGTCCACGCCGGTCGCCTTGACGAAGTCGGCGGCTTCTTCCGGGTCGGTGAGCAGCTGTTCCATGTCGAGCTTGCCTTCGGCGCCGACGCCGTCTTCCTCGCCGGCCATGCCGGTCTCGAGGCTACCCAGGCAACCCAGCTCGCCCTCGACGGACACGCCGCAGGCATGCGCCATTTCGACGGTGCGACGGGTAACGTCGACATTGTAGTCGTAGCTTGCCGGGGTCTTGCCGTCCTCACCCAGGGAGCCGTCCATCATCACCGAGGAGAAGCCGAGCTGGATGGAGCGCTGGCAGACCGCGGGGCTGGTGCCGTGGTCCTGGTGCATGGCGATCGGGATATGCGGAAATTCCTCGATCGCGGCGAGGATCAGGTGGCGCAGGAAGGGCGCACCGGCGTACTTGCGGGCGCCTGCAGAGGCCTGAACGATGACCGGGGAATCGGTCTTGTCGGCCGCTTCGAGGATGGCACGCATCTGCTCGAGGTTGTTGACGTTGAAGGCCGGGACGCCGTAGCCGTATTCGGCGGCGTGATCCAGCATTTGGCGCATGCTGATAAGTGCCATGAACTCACCTGTTGTACATGATGACGGCGTGGCCTTGGCCACGCCGTGAGGATCAAAGAGTGTAGGGGGAATGACTTACTGCGCGGCCTCGAAAGCGTCGCGCAGGGCCGTGACGGCCGGCAGGGTCTTGCCTTCCACGTATTCGAGGAAGGCGCCGCCGCCGGTCGAGATGTAGGACACCTTGTCCGCGATGTCGTACTTGTCGATGGCCGCCAGGGTGTCGCCGCCGCCGGCGATCGAGAAGCCGTTGCTCTCGGCGATGGCCTTCGACAGGGCTTCGGTGCCTTTGCCGAACTGGTCGATCTCGAACACGCCGACCGGGCCGTTCCAGAGGATGGTGCCGGCGTCCTTGAGCAGGCCGCCCAGGCGCGATGCGGTCTCGGGGCCGATATCGAGGATCATCTCGTTGTCTTCGACCTGATCGACCGGCTTGGTCACGGCCGAGGCGTTCTCGGAGAACTCGGTCGCTACCACCACGTCGGTGGGCAGCGGAATCTCGACCTTTGCCATCAGCACCTTGGCCTGGTCGACCAGGTCAGCTTCATGCAGCGACTTGCCGACGTTGTAGCCTGCCGCGGCGATGAAGGTGTTGGCGATGCCGCCGCCGACGATCAGCTGGTCGCACTTCTCGGAGAGCGCGGTCAGCACGTCGAGCTTGGTCGAGACCTTGGAGCCGCCGACGATCGCGACCATGGGGCGTGCCGGATTGGCCAGCGCCTTCTCCAGGGCCTCGAGCTCACCCGCCAGCAGCGGGCCGGCGCAGGCGGTCGGGGCGAAGCGGGCCACGCCGTGGGTCGAGGCTTGGGCGCGGTGGGCGGTGCCGAAGGCGTCCATCACGAAGATGTCGCAGAGCGCGGCGTACTGCCTGGAAAGCGTCTCCTCGTCCTTCTTCTCGCCTTCGTTGAAGCGTACGTTCTCGAGCAGTACGACCTCGCCCTCGGAGACGTCGACGTTGGCCTCCAGATAGTCCTTGACCACGCGTACCGGGCGCTCGAGCAGTTCGCCCAGACGCTCGGCGACCGGCGCCAGGGAGAACTCCTCGACCGGTTCGCCCTCGGTGGGGCGGCCCAGGTGGCTCATCAGCAGCACCTTGGCGCCTGAGTCGCGGGCGGCCAGGATCGTCGGCAGGCAGGCGCGCAGTCGCGCATCGCTGGTCACTTTGCCGTTCTTGATCGGCACGTTGAGATCTTCGCGGATCAGCACGCGCTGGCCGGCGAGATCCATATCGGTCATCTTGCGAACATTCATCGGGGCAGAGTCCTCTGGGTTGCAAGTCAGGTGGAAGAGGTGAGTGCGATGATTAAGCCGGGGCCTCGAGCCGTGCCAGCCGCTCAGTGACATCGAGCATGCGGTTAGCGAAGCCCCATTCATTGTCGAACCAGCAGAGCATCTTGATCAGCCGGCCGCCGGCGACGCGGGTCTGGGTGGCGTCCACGATACCGGAGCGGGGGTCGTGGTTGAAGTCGATCGAGGCCATGGGTTCCTCGGTATAGCCGACAAGCCCCGAGAGCCGTTCATGACAGGCCTTCTTGAGCAGCGCATTGACGGCCTCGGCCGAGGTGTCCTGGCGCACACAGATGGCCAGATCCATGGCCGAGACATTGATGGTCGGCACCCGCACATGCAGGCATTCGAAGCGGTCCTTGAGGTGGGGCATCAGGCGGCTGATGCCGCGGGCAAGGCCGGTGTCGACGGGCACGATCGACTGCATCGCCGAGCGGGTCAGCCGCAGATTGGTCTGGTGGTAGGCATCAATCACCGGCTGGTCGTTCATCGCCGAATGAATAGTGGTGGTCACGCCGTGCTCGACCCCCAGTGCCTCGTCGAGCATGGTCAGCACCGGCACCAGGCAGTTGGTGGTGCAGGAGGCGGCGGAGATGATGCGACAGTCAGGTGTCAGGTCGGCGTCGTTGATGCCGGTGACGATGGTGGCATCGACATCGCTCTCGGCGGGCTGCGAAAACAGCAGGCGCTTGGCGCCGGCATCCAGGTGGCGGCTTGCCGTGGCGCGGTCCTTGAAGCTGCCCGAACACTCGATCACCAGGTCGATGTCCAGTTCGCGCCAGGGCAGGCGGTCCGGGTCCTGCTCGCTGAGCACGCGAATCGGCCGCTCATTGATATAGAGGTAGCCGTCGCGGCTCTCGACGCTGCCGGGAAAGCGCCCATGCGTGGTGTCGTAGCGAGTCAGGTAGGTGATGGTGTCGAGGTCGGAGAGCTCGTTGATGGCCACCACTTCAATGGCCGGCGCGGCTTCGTGCGGCCCGGCGTCAGTGACAGAGCGGTCATTCGGTGTCTGGGCGTCATGGGCCTGGCGCTCGGTCAAGGCGCGCAGCACGCATTGGCCGATACGGCCATAACCGTTGATGGCGATCCGATAGGCCATGGGACGAGGCTCAGGTTCCAAGATGTCGGGTCCACTCACACGAAAATCACACGAAAACGGAAGAACGCGCCCGTCGGGTACGCTCGAGGCAACAGAGGGGCGATTCTAGCGCAAAAGCGTCCACCCTGCAGGGCGGAGGGCGCCAGGCAACTGTCTGGTTAACGACTCGCTAGAGGCCAAGCAGTTGCCAGGCCAATGGCAGACACAGGGCCGTGAGGATGCCGGTCAGGCTCATGCCCAGTGAGGCGAAGGCGCCAGCGGTGGGGCTCATCTCGAAGGCGCGCACGGTACCGATGGCGTGACCGTTGACGCCCAGCGCGAAGCCGAGGATGCGATGATCACGAATGCCCAGAGGTGCGGCCAGCAGGCTGACCGCCAGGGTCGCCATCACGCCGGTGATCAAAAGCCCGCCCATCAGCAGCGGCACCGAGCCGTGCAGCGCCTCGATGATGCCCAGGGCGATCGGCGCGGTCACTGACTTGGGGGCCAGCGAGGCCATGACCTCGGGGCTGGCACCCAGCGCCCAGGCAAGCGCCACCGAATAGCAGCAGGCCAGTGCCGCCGCCGGGGGCAGGCTCAGCGCCAGCGGCTTCCACAGTGCCCGGATGTGATGCAGCTGCTGGTAGAGCGGGACACCGAGCGCCACCGTGGCCGGACCCAACAGCAGCATCAGCCAGTCGGCACCGCGTTGATAATCGGCCACGTCGATGGATAGCCCCCACAGGCTGGCGGCGACCAGCAGGGCGGCGATCAGCACCGCCGGGCACCAGCTGGGGCGCCCGAGGCGCTCGACGAGCCATAGCGCAACGAGATAACCGGCGAGCGTCAGGCCGATGGCCGACAGCGGGCTTGCCATCAGGGCCTCACGCAGCTCGATCAGGGCGGCGCTCATGAGGAGGTCTCTTGAGGCGTTTCTGTACTGGGCGCTGCGGGCATGCAGCGGCGCATCAGCAGAAGCGTGGTCAACACGCTGGCGAGTGTGCCGCCCACCAATGCCACCGCCACGGCAAGCCACTGGCCGGCGAACTCGTCGGCGACGAAGAACACGCCGACCACGCCAGGCATGATCAGCATCGCCAGCAGGCCGATCAGCGGCTGGCTGGCGGCGGCGATATCCTCGAGTCGCCCGATACGCAGCATCAAGGAGGCGGTCAACAAGAGCATGCCGACCACGCCCGCCGAAATGGGCAGGTCGAGCAGTACGACCAGCGACTCGCCAGCGAGCCAGAACCCCGTCAGCCACAGAAACCCTCGCAATAATGCGATCACCACCTGCCTCCTGAATGCCCTCTTGTCGGGTCGATATGATGCCTCGAGTGGCGAGAAAAATCTCTTGGTCATCGGCTGAAGCGTTGGACGTGAAGCGCCTGATGGCTGTACGCAACGGGAACAGGCGGGTCAGATTAGAGGCGGGAGTGTGCAAAAAGTCAGGTGAGAACCTTCCGGGTGCTTGTGGTCGCGACGCTGCTGGCTACCATGAAGGGGCATCCATTTCTGCCGCAAGGAGCGAATTACCATGAGCGAGACCGCCAAAATTCTCGGCGATGAGGCGAGCTACCTGCTGGAGCACCGCTGCAGCACCATTCCCCACGAGCAGCTGCACCTGCCGGGACCGGACTTCATCGACCGGGTCATGACCGATAGTGACAGGAGCCCTCAGGTACTGCGCAACATGCAGGCGCTGTACAACCATGGCCGGCTGGGCGGTACCGGTTACCTGAGTATCTTGCCTGTCGATCAGGGCATCGAGCATTCGGCGGGTGCCTCCTTCGCGCCCAACCCGCTTTATTTCGATCCGGCCAATATCGTCGAGCTGGCCCTCGAGGGGGGCTGCAATGCCGTGGCCTCGACGCTTGGCGGGCTCGCCTCGGTGGCCCGGCGCTACGCTCACCGGATCCCCATGATCCTGAAGCTCAACCACAACGAGACGCTGAGCTACCCGGCGATGTATGACCAGACGCTATTCGCCCAGGTCGATCAGGCCTTCGACATGGGCTGCGCCGCGGTGGGGGCAACCATTTACTTCGGGTCGCCTGAAAGTCGTCGTCAGATCATGGAGATCAGCGAGGCCTTCGAGCGCGCTCATGAGCTTGGCATGGTCACCGTGCTGTGGGCTTATCTGCGCAACCCGGACTTCAAGCAGGATGGCACCGATTATCACCTGGCCGCCGACCTGACCGGCCAGGCCAATCATCTGGCCGCCACACTCAAGGCGGATATCGTCAAGCAGAAGCTGCCCGAGACCAACGGTGGCTACCGCGATATCGGCTTTGGCCATACGCACGACAAGGTCTACAGCGAACTGACCAGCGACCATCCCATCGATCTCGCTCGCTACCAGGTGGCCAACTGCTACCTGGGCCGCGCCGGGCTGATCAACTCCGGCGGCGGCTCCAAGGGCGCCTCAGACCTTGGTGAGGCGGTGCGCACGGCGGTCATCAACAAGCGCGGCGGTGGCATGGGGCTGATCTCCGGTCGCAAGGCCTTCCAGAAGTCGATGGCGGAAGGCGCCCAGCTGCTCAATGCCATCCAGGATGTCTACCTGGACCCGCAGGTGACAATCGCCTGAGGGGCGAGAGCCGGCGGCGGCTGTCTTCCGGACAAGACGTCCGGGAACAGACGTCCAGAAACGAAGAAGGGCACGGCGTTCGCCGTGCCCTTCTTTATTCCACTCTGTGTCTGCCACGGTTACCCCGTGGGGTAGCTGTGATGCCGACGTCGTGCCTTATTCGGCTTCGGCGGCGTCGTCCAGTAGCTGCTCGGCTTCGGTCACCACATTCTCGACGGTGAAACCGAATTCCTTGAACAGGTCGCCGGCCGGGGCGGACTCGCCGAAGCTGTCCATGCCGATGATGCGGCCCTCGAGGCCCACGTACTTGAACCAGAAGTCACGGTGGCCGGCTTCGATGGCGATGCGCGCGCCGACTTCCAGCGGCAGCACCGCTTGGCGGTAAGCGGCGTCCTGGGCATCGAAAACGTCGGTAGACGGCATCGATACCACGCGCACGCCCCGGCCCTGCTCGCCAAGCTGGGCGGCGGCATTCATGGCCAGGCCGACTTCGGAGCCGGTGGCGATCAGGATCAGTTCCGGCGTGCCTTCACAGTCCTTGAGGATGTAACCACCGCGCTGGATGTTGGCCAGCTGCTGCTTGTTGCGGGCCTGGTGGTCCAGTCCCTGGCGGGACAGCACCAGGGCGGTGGGGCCTGAATGGCGCTTGAGGCCGGCGTGCCAGGCGGCAGCGGTCTCGACGGCATCGGCCGGGCGCCAGGTCGACAGGTTCGGCGTCGAGCGCAGGGTGGTCAGCTGCTCGATCGGCTGGTGGGTCGGGCCGTCTTCACCCAGGCCGATGGAATCATGCGTGAACACATGGATGGCGCGCTGCCCCATCAGGGCCGCCATGCGAATGGCATTGCGCATGTATTCCGAGAAGATCAGGAAGGTCGCGCCATAGGGCACGAAGCCGCCATGCAGGGCGATGCCGTTGATAGCGGCCGCCATGCCGAACTCGCGCACCCCGTAGTGCAGGTAGTTGCCGCCGGGTTCGTCCTGGCTGATTACCTGGGCGCCCTTCCAGAAGGTCAGGTTGGACGGTGCCAGATCGGCGCTGCCGCCGAGCAGTTCGGGCAGCTGCGGGCCCAGCGCGTTGAGGACGCCCAGCGAGGCCTTGCGCGAGGCGATGCTCTCGCCCTGCTCCTGTGCCTGCTCGATCAGCGCTTCGCTGGTCAGGTCGCGGGGCAGTTCGCCCTTGATACGGCGGGTGAATTCGCGGGCCTCGGCCGGGAAGGCCTCGGCATAGCGGGCAAAGCGGGCGTTCCATTCGGCTTCGCGCGCTTCGCCGGCCTGGGTGGCGTCCCAGCCCTGATAGATACCCTCGGGCACATGGAAGGGCGCATGGGGCCAGTCGAGCTGGATGCGGGCCGCGGCCACTTCGTCTTCGCCCAGCGCCGCGCCGTGGCACTCTTCCTTGCCCTGCTTGTTGGGTGCACCGAAGCCGATGATGGTCTTGCAGACGATCAGGCTGGGGCGGTCGTCGTGGCTCTTGGCGAGCTCAACGGCAGCCTTGATTTCTTCGGGCTTGTGGCCGTCGACATTGGGAATGACATGCCAGCCGTAGGCCTCGAAGCGTTTGGCGGTATCATCGGTGAACCAGCCTTCGACTTCGCCATCGATGGAAATGCCGTTGTCATCGTAGAAGGTGATCAGCTTGCCGAGGCCCTGCGTGCCGGCCAGCGAAGCGACTTCGTGAGAGACGCCTTCCATCAGGCAGCCATCGCCGACGAAGCAGTAGGTATGGTGATCGACGATGGTGTGGCCGTCGCGGTTGAACTGCGCCGCCAGGGTGCGCTCGGCGATGGCCATGCCCACGGCATTGGCCAGGCCCTGACCCAGCGGACCGGTGGTGGTCTCGACGCCCGGCGTGTAGCCGAGTTCGGGGTGCCCCGGGGTCTTGGAGTGCAGCTGGCGGAAGTGCTGCAGGTCCTCGAGGCTCAGTTCATAGCCTGTCAGGTGCAACAGCGAGTAGACCAGCATGGAGCCGTGGCCGTTGGACATCACGAAGCGGTCGCGATTGGCCCAGTTCGGATTGGCCGGGTTATGGCTCATGAAGTCGTTCCAGAGGACTTCGGCGATATCGGCCATGCCCATGGGGGCACCGGGGTGGCCAGACTTGGCCTTCTGCACGGCGTCCATGGACAGCGCGCGAATGGCATTGGCCAGTTCGAAACGGGACGGCATTGAAAAGCTCCTCGCCTGCGGCGATCAGGCAACGCCCGGGCGGCTCCGCGCGGCAGGCGGGCGGCTCGAGCATGATGGCGGAATGGCACCGCGGCATGCGGCACGCTGGATTCAGGGAGCGTATTGTCGCCGAGAAGGGCGCAACCATCAATTGCCGCGCCTCGCGAGCTTCTAGGAACCGATGACCGCTGTGGTGTAGAATCCCGCTCCCGAGGCCTCTTGGCCCGTCGCGCGTTCCGCCTGCCATGCGCAAAGGCAGGCGGTGATGCAGCTTCAGCCGCCGTGCTGTGCCCCCCACGCCGTTATTCAAAGGCCGTTATTGATAGAGGGTCGAGGACGCCATGAGCGAATACTCCCTGTTTACTTCCGAATCCGTGTCCGAAGGGCATCCGGACAAGATCGCTGACCAGATTTCCGACGCGGTGCTGGATGCCATCATCGCGCGCGACAAGCAGGCGCGCGTGGCCTGCGAGACTCTGGTGAAGACCGGCGTGGCCATTGTGGCCGGCGAGATCTCCACCACGGCCTGGGTCGACCTCGAGGATCTGGTGCGCCAGGTCATCCTGGATATCGGCTACACCTCCTCCGACGTCGGCTTCGACGGCGAGACCTGTGGCGTGCTCAACCTGATCGGCAAGCAGAGCGTCGATATCGCCCAGGGTGTCGATCGCAGCAAGCCTGAAGATCAGGGCGCCGGTGACCAGGGGCTGATGTTTGGCTATGCCACCAACGAGACCGATTCCTACATGCCGGCGCCGATCCACTACTCGCATCGGCTGGTCGAGCGTCAGGCGGAGCTGCGCAAGAGCGGCATGCTGCCCTGGTTGCGCCCGGACGCCAAGAGCCAGGTCACCTTCCGCTACGGCGCCGATGGCAAGCCGGTGGCGGTGGATGCGGTGGTTCTGTCCACCCAGCATGACCCGGAAATCGACCAGGCCGAGCTGCGCAAGATGGTCAAGCGCGAGATCATTGAGCAGGTGTTGCCTGCCGAGTGGCTGACCGAGACCACCCAGTACCACATCAACCCGACCGGCAAGTTCGTGATCGGCGGCCCGGTGGGGGACTGCGGCCTGACGGGGCGCAAGATCATCGTCGACACCTACGGCGGCATGGCCCGTCACGGTGGCGGCGCCTTCTCCGGCAAGGACCCGTCCAAGGTCGATCGCAGCGCCGCCTATGCCGGCCGCTATGTGGCCAAGAACATCGTCGCCGCTGGCCTTGCCGACAAGTGCGAGATCCAGATCTCCTACGCCATCGGCGTGGCCGAGCCGACCTCGGTGTCGGTCGATACCTTCGGTACTGGCAAGATCAGCGAGGCCAAGATCATCGAGCTGGTGCGCGAGCATTTCGACCTGCGTCCCAATGCGATCACTCGCATGCTCGATCTGCTGCATCCGATGTATCGGCTGACCGCCGCCTATGGCCACTTCGGCCGTGAGCCGTTCGAGTCGAGCTATGAATGGACCGACGTCAATGGCGAGGTGATGACCGAGACCTTCACGGCCTTCCCCTGGGAGAAGACCGACAAGGCCGAGGCGCTCAAGCGCGCTGCCGGCATCTGAGCCAGCAGTGATGTAGGCGCTTGATGGGACCCGCTTCGGCGGGTCTCTTCGTTTTTGCCCTTGGTGTCAGGTTTGTGCCACGGTGCCTCGGCCGGCATGGTGAGAGTCGGATAAGCCGCCTATATTAGGGGCAGTACCGTGGTTAGGTACCAGTAACGTCCCGCTTAGCTGACCGAGGTGTTGCATGACTCGACCCGCCATGTCCGCTGTGCCCGCCGGCGACCATAAAGTCGCCGATTCCTCCCTGGCCGATTGGGGCCGCCGCGAGATTCGCATCGCCGAAACCGAGATGCCGGCGCTGATGAAGATCCGCGAGAAGTACCGCGCCGCCCAGCCGTTGGCCGGTGCGCGAATCAGCGGCTGTATTCACATGACCATCCAGACGGCCGTGCTGATCGAGACCCTGGTGGCGCTGGGGGCCAGCGTGCGCTGGTCGTCCTGCAATATCTTCTCGACTCAGGACCATGCCGCCGCCGCGATCGCTGCGGCGGGCATCCCGGTGTTTGCCTGGAAGGGCGAGACCGAGGAAGAGTTCTGGTGGTGTATCGAACAGACCGTCGAGGGCCCCGATGGCTGGGTGCCGAACCTGGTGCTCGACGATGGCGGCGATCTTACCGCCCTGCTGCATGAGCAGCGCCCCGAGCTGCTCGAGGCCATCCACGGCATCTCGGAGGAGACCACCACCGGCGTTCATCGCCTGCACGAGATGCTGCGCGATGGCAGCCTCAAGGTGCCGGCGATCAACGTCAACGATGCCGTCACCAAGTCGAAGAACGACAACAAGTACGGCTGTCGCCACTCCTTGTCCGATGCCATCAAGCGCGCCCTCGATCACCTGTTGGCCGGCAAGCAGGCGCTGGTGGTGGGCTATGGCGATGTCGGCAAGGGCTCGGCGGCCTCGCTGCGTCAGGAGGGCATGATCGTCAAGGTCAGTGAGATCGACCCGATCTGTGCCATGCAGGCCTGCATGGACGGCTTCGAAGTGGTGTCTCCCTACCGCGAAGGCCAGAACGGCGGCACCGCCAGTCTCGATACGGCAATGCTTGGCAAGATCGACCTGGTGGTCACCGCCACCGGCAACATCGACGCCTGCGACGCCCCCATGCTCGAGGCCCTCAAGAAGGGCTGCGTGGTGTGCAATATCGGCCATTTCGACAGCGAGATCGACACCGCCCATATGCGCCGCCAGTGGCACTGGGAAGAAATCAAGCCGCAGGTCCACAAGGTCTACCGCGACAGCACCCCGGGCGCCTTCGATCCCGAAAGTGGCGACTACCTGCTGCTGCTTGCCGAGGGCAGGCTGGTCAATCTGGGCAATGCGACCGGCCATCCTTCACGGATCATGGATGGCTCCTTTGCCAACCAGGTGCTGGCCCAGATCCACCTCTTCGAGAGCCGCTTCGCCGATCTGTCGCTGGAAGCGCGTCGTGCGGCGCTGACGCTGTCGGTGTTGCCCCGTCATCTGGATGAAGAAGTAGCCCGCTACATGGTCGAAGGCTTTGGTGGCGTGATTACCCAACTGACCCAGGCGCAGGCGGACTACCTGGGGCTAGCCGCAGAGGGCCCCTTCAAGCCGGACAGCTACCGCTACTAGCGAGGCATGACTCGCGCGTCAGGCATCCTCGGCGATGGCCAGGCCCCGGCAGGCCGCCAGCACCTCCTCGGCCAGGGCATCGTCACTGAGGGTGCGAGCAATCGCCATGCCGCCGATCAGGGTGACGGCCTGTTGCAAGGCGCGTTCGCGAGCCCCTATAGCGCCATCGGCCTGCTGGCAGCGAGTCACGAAGCCCGAGAATAGTCGGGTGTAGGCGTCACGGACGCTGTCGTCCTGCTGGGCAACGTCGCTTACCAGGCAGGCGAGCGGACAATTGATGTCCAGTCCTTGGCGGTGGGCTTCGCTCAAGTAGCCGAACACGCGCTGTTTGGGCGTAGCGTTATCAAGTTGGTCGATATTTGCGTGGGCGGCATGCTGTAGCGCCGCACTATAGAGTTCTCCTTTGGAGAGGAAGTGAGCATAGAAGGCGCCGCGGGTCAGGCCAGCATGGCGCATCACCTCGTCGATGCTCACCCCAGCGAATCCCTGCTGGGTGAACAGGGCAGCGGCGGCCTCCAGGATGCGTTGACGAGTACGCGGTTTGTGATCGTCGCTCCACGGCATGGGGGCTTTGCTCCTCGGCTGATTGAAGGCCCTGAGGTGCACCAGGGCATGGGGGCAATATGGCATGAAGGCACTATATGTTCTTGAACATATAGTGTCGCGGGCTAGCCTGGCAGTATCCCCCTCCGATGGAGCGATACCGATGGCGACTTCCGTGCATATCATCGGCCCCCAGTTCAGTACCTTCGTGCGCAGCGTTCAGCTGTGCTGCGAGGAGAAGGGCATTCCCTACACCCTCGGCACTGAAAGTGAAGGCCGCCCCTTGGTGATGCACTCCTCCGAACACTTTGCCCTGCATCCCTTCGGCAAGGTGCCCATTCTGCTGCATGGCGAGCGGCGCCTGATCGAGACGCCGAGCATCTGCCGTTATCTGGATGCGGCCTTCGACGGACCCGCTCTTCAGCCTGAAGATCCCTGGCAGCGGGCACGGGTCGACCAGTGGACCGGAATACTCGCGCTCTACGTGGATCAAGCACTGGTGCGTCGCTACCTGCTGGAGTTCGTGTTTCCCAAGGGCGAGAACGGGGCCGTCCGCGACGAGATGGTGGCTGCGGCTCAACCGGAGGTGGTCCGCATGCTGGGCCTGCTGGAAGAGGCGTTGAGCCAGGGCGACTACCTGGTCGGCGATGACTTCACGATTGCCGATGCTCTTGCCGCGCCGATGCTCGACTATCTCGCCGGCATGCCCGCCGCCAAGGACCTGTTGGCCGAGACGCCGCGCCTGATGGCCTATATCGAGCGTCTGAGGGCCCGGCCTGCCGCAGCCAGGGTGTTGGTGGCGCCGGAGCTGCCGCTCGTGTCTTAGCCGCCTTGGCCCAGCGCGTTGCCAAACGATCGGTGGGGGAGTCGCCGGTCTAGCCTGAGGAGCCCGGCTGCTGGGCCGATTCCGGCATTCGCAGACTGTCACGGCATCGTCACCGCCGCGCCATTGAAGCGTCATGGCGCGGCGACATCATGGGTGGGCGTTCGAAGGAGGCCGCCCCATGACTATCCCGCCGATTGCCCCGACCGACCCCCGCACCCTGTTCATCTCTGATCTGCACATGGGCACGCCAGACTGCCAGGCCCAGCTACTCGACAGCCTGCTGCGCCGGGTGCGTCCCAAGCGACTCTATCTGGTCGGCGATATCATCGATCTGATCGCCATGCGCAAGCGGGCGGTACTGCCGAGTGCCCAGCAGCGGCTGATGGCGCGGATACTGCGCCTGGCCCGTGGTGGCTGCGAGGTGATCTACATTCCTGGCAACCACGATGCGGCCATGCGTCGGCTGTGTGGTCTCAGACTCTATAACGTGCGCATCGAGCGCCGGGTGATTCACGCGACCGCCGATCACCGGCGGCTGTTGGTCAGCCACGGCGATGAGTTCGATACCCATGTGCGCATGGCCCCCTGGCTGATGGCGCTGGGTGATGGCATGCACCAGTTTCTGCTATCGCTGAATCGCTGGTGCAATCACAGCCGTCGCCTGCTGGGACTGCCCTACTGGTCGCTGGCGGGGGCCTTGAAGCGCCAGGTGGGGGCGGCGCGCCGCTACGTCGAGCAGTTCGAGCAGGCGGCGATGCATCAGGCGGCGCGGGAGGGACTCGATGGCTATATCGGTGGCCATATTCACAAGGCCGGCTTCGCGACTCGCCCGGGCGTTCTCTACTGCAATGACGGTGACTGGGTCGAACATTGCACGGCGCTGATGGAGGATCGTGACGGTCGTCTCAGCCTGATCGACTGGGAGGGCCGGGTGATCGGCGTGGAGCCTGTGGTAGAGCCACGCTCCATGGAGGCAGGGTCGTTGGCGAGCGCCTGATCGCACAAGCGCATGAGCCGCGAGGCCTTGTGCGGCGCTGGGGCTGTGCTTCAATAGGGCAGGAGGTTTTTCATGCCCGCAACCGATACTCAAGCGTCTCCCTTAGTCGCCGTGCGGTCCTATCCGGATCGTGTACTCAGCGATCGTCATGGCTATCACCAGCTGTTGCTGGGGCTAGAAGGCTGTGTCGAGCTGGAGGTGTCGGGTCGCAGTCGCCGGGTCGCGCCTGGGGTGCTGGTGCCGATCCCCTCGGGCGATACGCATCATTACCTGGCGCCGAGGGATAACCGCACCCTGGTCGTCGACCTGCCGGTGGCCTGGTGTGAGTCGCTGGCCCTGGAGGAAGTGCTGACTCGCGATGCGCGGCGCCTGTCTCCAGTGCTAATGAATCAGGCCCGGCGACTCAGGGAAGCTGATCCGACGGCGCTGGCGGCCTGGCTCGGCGGTGCCTTGAGTCCGCCGTCGAAGACGGTCGGCGAGCCGCGCCTGCGCTTGTTACATCTGCTACCCGAAATCGAGGCCGACCTGGCCCGGCGCTGGCGGGTCCGCGATTGGGCGGCCCGTTGCCATATGGCCGAGGCGGCCTTCGCTCGCCAGTTCCGTGCCCTGACCGGCCGCTCCCCCCATGCCTGGTTGCTCGAGCGTCGCCTCGAGCGGGCCGAGACGCTGATGGTCGAGTCCTCCGCCAGCCTTACCGAGATCGCCCTGGCCTGTGGCTTCGGCGATGCCGCGCATTTTTCGCGTACCTTTCGTGATCGCCATGGGCTATCGCCGCGGTTCTGGCGGCAGACTCAGCCCCTCGCTAGTAGCGCGAGCAAGCCTTCCAGATAGAGGGGCATCACCAAGGGGGCCATCAGGGTGCTGGCAAGCACCGCCAGTGCCGCCTTTTCGGCCCGGCTGCCAAGTTCCATGGCTACCACCACCAGATTGGCGGCCATCGGCACCACGCCGATCAGCAGCAGCGCCAGGGCCAGCTCTTCGTCGATCCTAAGCAATGCCTGTAGCGCCAGCACGGCACCGAGGCTGACCAGCGGCCAGAGCGCGAAGCGCACCGCCAGCGCGGCGCCGATGAACCCCGGGTCCAGCTCCTTCAAGCTGACGCGGCCCAGGGTCATGCCGATGATCATCATGCCAAGCAGGGTATAGGTGGGCGGAAAGACCTCGATGCCCTCCATCAGTGCCGCCGGCAGCGGCAGCGACAGGCCGCTTGCCACGAGGGCTGCGAGGAAGGCGTAGATCAGCGGCAGACGCAGGATCTTGCCAAGGCTCTCGCGCACCGAGAAACGCCCGCGAGCACCGATATAGAAGCCCAGGGTGAATTCATAGAGGTTCATGCCAAGCAGGCAGAAAAGATATTGAGTCACGCCCTCAGGCGACAGCAGCACCATGGCCACCGGTAGCCCGAAATAGCCGGTATTGGCGGTGCCGGCGGAGAAGGCCAGCAGCGAGGCCTCCTCGCTTGGGAAGAAGCGGCGAGCCAGGCGACCCACGATCAGACACATCACGCTTGAGGTGACGAAGACCCCCAGCGTCAGCAGCAAGTAGGCGGGGGTAGGGCCACCCAGTACCAGGCCGCGGAAGACCGTCACCGGGGCGATGACGTAGATCAACAGGCTGGCGATGGGGCGCGGGTCGAGGGACAGCCCGCGGGCACAGAGCACGCCCAGGCCGACGAAGGCCAGCAGCATCCACAGCGGCGCCAGAAGGGTGGCGCCAAGGTCGAGCTCTGCCATCGGTATCTCCTGATGTAAAAGCCTCATGATGCCTTGTCATCGCCCAGCTGTCAGGCTGAGCGCACCGCCTGCAAAGGGTCAGAATTCGACAAGTGATCGGGGCCTGTCTCTGCCAGGCTACGCCTGATGTTTATGCCGCCTTCAGGAGCGATGTCATGACCGGCCCCGACACCCACAATCCGCGCGCCACCGCCATCGGCGCCACCACAGTGCTCAACTGGGCGCTGCTGGCGGCCCTGACCCAGCTGGCCGGGCCGGTGCCGCCGTTTCTGCTCACGGCCTTGTCCTTTGCGGTGGCTTTCGTCTGTTTCGCTGTCTGGCTTCGGGCGCGCGGCGAATCGCTCAAGGTGGCGTTGCGGCTGCCGCCTGCCGTCTGGGCGCTTGGGGTCGGCGGGCTCTTTGGCTATCACGCCCTCTATTTTGTCGCCCAGCAGAATGCTCCGCCGGCCAACGCCGGGCTGATCAGCTACCTGTGGCCATTGCTGATCGTGTTGTTCGTGGGGCT
Source organism: Halomonas salinarum (assembly GCF_012062845.1). Classification (GTDB taxonomy): domain Bacteria; phylum Pseudomonadota; class Gammaproteobacteria; order Pseudomonadales; family Halomonadaceae; genus Onishia; species Onishia salinarum. The sequence continues at coordinate 29,345 of NZ_WWNB01000011.1, read as the reverse complement.
GCTGCCAGGGGAGCGCTTGAAAGTGGTGCATGTCCTCGGTGCCTTGCTGGGGTTTGCCGGTGCCGCCTTGCTGATCGGCGGTGATGTCTCGGGGAATGGCTCTTTCCTGGGGTACGGGGCGGCGATCGCCTGCGCCTTTCTGTGGAGCGGCTATTCGGTGCTGTCGCGGACCATGCGACAGGTGCCGACCGCGGCGGTGGGTGGTTTCTGTCTTGTCACCGCGCTGCTTGCCGGGCTGGGCCATCTGCTGTTCGAGGCGACTCGCTGGCCGGAGGGGCTAGGCTGGCTTGGCGTGCTGGGGCTTGGCCTTGGTCCGGTGGGTAGTGCCTTCTTCACCTGGGATCTAGGCGTCAAGCATGGTGACCTGCGCCTGCTGGGGCTGTTGTCCTACTTCACGCCTCTGCTCTCGACCGTGGTGCTGATCGCCTGCGGTTATGCACAGCCAAGCGGCTCACTGACCCTGGCGGCAGGGCTGATCACACTGGGCATGCTGATCGGCAGTGGCTGGCTGCGCTGGCCGCCACGGCGCAGGGCGGTGGAGGCGCAGAAAGGCCCCCAGGCGCGCCGCTAACGTGGCCCCCTCAGGTCTGGCTCGGTGCCAACATGAATCAAATTGATATGGATGGCGTGAAACTTTCATTAGTCGCGGCTCAATCCGGGCGGCACAATGAGCGCATCTCAAGGTCTTTCGCTTCTCTACTCCGGATTTTTGCCCAGCCCTTACGGGCATTCATGGAGTGGGCGAGACCATGAACAAAACGACAGGCAGCGTCGCCGGCCAGGCGACCGACGAGGGTTGAGTCCATGAGCGCAGTCGAGCATCCGCTAGGTATCAGTTTCGAATTCTTTCCGCCCACGACCGACGCGGGGAAGGAGAAGCTGCTTGGTGTGCGTGATGCCCTGGCCGCCCGTGAGCCCCGCTTCTTCTCGGTGACCTATGGTGCCGGTGGTTCGACCCAGGCGCGCACGACCCAGACCGTCAATACGATGCGCCAGTCCGGCATCAACACCGCGCCGCATATATCCTGCGTCGGTAGTGACAAGGGGGCCCTGCGCGAGCTGCTGGCCCAGTATCGCGAAACCGACATCAATAGCCTGGTGGCCCTGCGTGGCGACCTGCCCTCGGGCATGGGCGGCACCGGTGAGCTTCGCTATGCCAACGAACTGGTCGAGTTCATCCGCGAGGAGACGGGCGATCACTTCGAGATCGCCGTGGCCGCCTACCCGGAGAGCCATCCGCAGGCGCCGAGCTTCGAGCGTGACCTCGAGAACTTCGCGCGCAAGGCCAGGGCCGGCGCCAATCTCGCCATTACCCAGTATTTCTTCAATCCGGACGCTTACTTCCACTTCGTCGAGAGGGCCCGCAAGCTGGGGGTCGAGGTGCCGATCATCCCCGGCATCATGCCCATCACCAACTACACCAAGCTGGCGCGCTTTTCGGATGCCTGCGGGGCCGATATCCCGCGCTGGATGCGCAAGCAGCTTGAAGCCTATGGTGATGACAGCGAGAGCATCCAGGCCTTCGGCGAGGAAGTGATTACCCGTCTCTGCGAGCGGCTGCTCGATGGCGGTGCCCCGGGGCTGCACTTCTACACCCTCAACCAGGCCCAGGCCTCGCTCAAGGTGCTGGATAACCTGAGGGCATAGGGCTTACATGCGCCTTGGCATGAGCCGGGCACTTGATCCCGGCGCCTGTCAGATGATCACTCGCACCGTGTCATGTGATTGAGCACTCAGGTAGAGACACAACGAAACGGGGCCCCGCCATGGCGGGGCCCCGTTTTATTTTTGCAGCGCTATATGAGGGCAGCTAACCGCTCCCCGGTGGGGAGCGGTCTGCGGTCAGGATGTTGCGGTCGCGCTGTTGCCGCCGGCCCCCTTGCTGCGTTGCAGCAGGAAGATGGCGACGCCGATGGCGATACCGGCGAGGTCGGTGATCAAGCCGCCGTAGATCATGCACACGGCACCGGCCAGCAACGCCAGGCGGATCAGGCCGTTCACATGGCCGAAGAACCAGGCTTGTACCGAGCCCGCCAGCAGCACGATGCCAAGCGTCGCGGTGATGCCGACCCTGAGGATCTGCAGCCAGGAGCCTTCCATCAGGATGCCCGGGCTGTAGAAGAACATGAAGGGCACGATGTAGGCGGCCAGGCCGATCTTGAACGAGGTCACCGAGGTCTGCATGGCGTTGGCGCCGGAGATACCCGCGGCCGCGTAGGAGGCAAGTGCCACCGGCGGTGTGATCGCCGAGACCACCGCAAAATAGAACACGAAGAAGTGCGCGATCAGCGGCTGGATGCCGATGTCGATCAGGCCGGGGGCCACCACCGATGCCGCCACCGCATAGGCGGCCGTGGTCGGCATGCCCATGCCCAGCAGGATCGAGATACACATGGCGAAGAACAGCGCCAGCAGCTGGCTGACGCCGGCCAGGCCGAGCAGCAGCGATGAGAAGCGCGCGCCGACGCCGGTCAGCGAGATCACGCCGACGATGATGCCGGCACAGGCACAGACGGCGATGATCTGGATGGCCATGGTGCTGGCCAGTTCCATCGCCTTGAGGATGGCACGGATACCCATCTTGTTGGGCGAGATCCAGCTCACCACGGCGGCCGAGGCGGTGGCCAGGGTGCCGGCGCGAATCACCGAATAACCCATGAAGAGGGCCGCGATCAGGATGATGATCGGTGCGAACAGGTAGACCTGCTTGACCAGCTTCGAGAACAGCGGGATCTCGTCCTTGCGCATGCCGCGCATGCCCTTTTGGGCCGCCTCGAAGTCGACCATGAAGTAGACCGAGGCGAAATACAGGATCGAGGGGATGATCGCGGCAATGGCGATCTCGGTATACGGGATCCCGGTGATCTCGGCCATGATGAAGGCGCCGGCGCCCATGATCGGCGGCATGATCTGACCGCCAGTGGAGGCGGCGGCCTCGATAGCGCCGGCACTGCGTGCCGGGTAGCCGACCTTCTTCATCAGCGGGATGGTCAGCGAGCCGGTGGAGACCACGTTGCCGGCGCTGGTGCCATTGATCATGCCCATCAGGCCGGAGGCGAAGATCGCCACCTTGGCGGGGCCACCCCGGGCACGACCGGCAGCGGCAAAGGCGAAGTTGACGAAGTAGTCACCGACCTTCGAGGCCTGCAGGAAGGCGGCGAAGATGATGAACAGAATGATATAGGTCGACGATACGGCAGTGGTCGGACCGAGGATGCCGGCGTCGGTATAGACCTGGCTGAAGAAGCGGCCCACCGAGAGCCCCGGGTAGCCGAGGAAGCCCGGCAGGTAGGGGCCAGCGAACACATAGGTGAGGAAGACCGCGGAGATGATCACCAGCGCCAGGCCGGCGACCCGACGGGTCAGCTCGAGAATCAGCAGCGAACCGGCGATGGCCGCATAGGAGATGCCAATGGGGGCAAAGGTGGTGCCGGTCGACATGCGCAGCGGCGAGTTGTACATGACCAGGAAGTAGCCGGCGCTTGCGATGGCGCAGATCATCAGCACCAGGTCCGGCGCACTGATGCCGGTGCGCACCTGACGGGTGGCCCAGGACAGCACGATGGCGGCACTGGTGGCGACGAGCAGCGGCAGGCCAAAGTGCCAATGCTCGACCGCGGGCTCGATGCGCATGGCCTCGCCGGCCATGGTCTGCTGCATCAGCAAGACCTGGATAAGCGAATAGAGGGCCGGCAGCAGCAAGGCATAGCCGAGTATCCGGATGCCACGGCTGCTGGCCGGGTTGCTGTCATCGGCGAAGCGAGTGCCAGCATAGAGTCCATAGCCGAGTACCAGGGCGCCGCAGATGTGCACGATCCGAAACGACCAGGTCTCGAGCGGATAGATGTTCAGGGAGACCAGATGGAAGGTGGAATACAGAACGGCTGCGATGCCGAACAACCACCATTGCCAGCCGGTGAAGAGGCGACGGTTGGATTCGATGACATCCTCGTCGACGCCCTGGGCGATAGACTCGGGCTCTTTGCTCGAGGGTGAGTTCGCCTCGGACGCAGGACCCTGTGGTGATGACTTGCTCATGGGAGGTTCACCCTTGAGTGAGAGGTGAGGCCCCGGCCCTTCAGATGCAGGCCAGGGCCGGGAGGATGGTGCTTGTCAGCGGATCACTTGATCAGCGCGGGGTCGATCTCGTAACCGTTCTCTTCGTACCAGCGTGCAGCGCCCGGATGGAACGGCAGCACCTGGTTCTTGCCGACGTTTTCCGGAATGGTGGTTGCGGCACTGCGGTGCACCGACATCATCTTGTCGTTGTTTTCCATGGTGATCTTGGTCGCTTCGTAGACCAGATCTTCCGGCAGGTCACAACCGGCGATGGCGAAGTTCCACATGGAAACGGCATTGGCATCTTCTTCCAGGGTGGAATAGGTGCTGGCCGGAATGGTGAACTCGGACACCGGGAAGGCGGCAGTGGCCTTGTCCTGCTCTTCTTCGGTGAACTCGATGATGTTGACGTCGGTCTGCACCTCGAGCTGGCTGACGGCCGGAATCGGGATGCCGGCGGCGAAAGCGATGACATCCACCAGGCCGTCCTGCAGCTGGCCACCCAGGTCGTTCCAGCCACCGTTGCGACGCTCAAAATCGACGCCCAGCTCCTCGAGGATCAGCGGGAAATAGGTGTCTGACGTGGAGCCGGCCGGGCCAAAGCCGATGGTTGCGCCATCCGGAATCTCGCTGATCGAGTCAATGCCGGAGCTTGCCAGTGTGGCGATCGAGAACGGGGTCTCATACATCGGGAACATGGCGCAGACGTTATCCATCTTCAGCCCCGGTGCCAGCGGGCTCTTGCCGTTCACCGCATCGGCGGCCGGCCCCATGGTGGCAAGGCCGAAGGCGATTTCGCCGCTGTGCACCAGCGCCAGGTTCTGGGTCGGGCCGCCGGTGATCTCGCCACCGCCGGACAGGCCGAGCTCGTCGGCGATCAGGTTGGCCCAGCCGGAACCGTAGACGAAGTAGGTGCCACCCTGGCTGGCGGTACCCACGGTGAAGCTCTCCGGCCATTCGCTGCGGTCGGCTTGAGCGGCGCTGACCATCATCAGGCCACCCAGCATCACGCCGGACGCAAGGGCCAGGCGGCGGGCAGTATGGCGCTTGGGAGTAAGCGTGGAAGCGGCCTTGGAAGAGTACTTGTGAGCTGACATGCGACGTCCTCTTTTGTTGTTGCCTTGGGATAATCGTATTGGCGCTCTAGTTAGAGCAATCCACATGCCATATGAGCTATATCGCCTTTTATATCATGATGTTGAAAAAATCGTTTCCGACCAAGGTCGAAAAGGTATGAAGGGTGTTTGTCTGGAGTTCCGCACAAGTGTCGGCTCTGTGGTGTGCGGATTCACGCACGCAGCCGTCGTGGCCGCGCGCACCTAGAGCAATCACCGCGAGTGTCAGGCGTCGACGCCTCATGATCCGCCGCGCATCACCGAACCACGCGTGCGTGGCCACCGGCCGTCGCGTAATCAGGCATCAGGAGGGACGATGAAGCAGGGCATCGAGCCCGGGGGTCATGAAAAAGGACCGCCCGGGAGGCGGCCCTGCTGCATTCCTGCGGGTCAGGCAATCTGGTTGGCCCGACGTTCGGCCAAGCGCGTCACGGCCTGGCGGGCCAGGGGCCCCAGGCCGCAGTCCGGCTCGTCGAGGCAGGCGACGATGCGCTGTTTCATGGCCCTGGCCCAGAACTTCTCCAGGTGGGCGCAGATACCGTTCACGGCCTCGGCCGTTTCGCGCCCGCCGCTCAGGTTGGCGGCGATCTGGTTGACCATGTGAACCAGCGTCTGGCTTTGATCGTACGACATTCTCGACTCCTCAACCGTGGGCCCGCACCGGCGCCGTGCCGGTGGGGCGGTGATAGACCAGGTGGCGGCCGGGGCGGGCGAAGCCGACCAGCATCAGCCCGGCCTCGCGGGCCTGTTCCACCGCCAGTGCCGTGGCCGCCGAGACGGCCACCAGGGCACCAAAGCCGGCACTGGCACTCTTGTGCACCATTTCGTAACTGGCCCGGCTCGAGATCAGAGCAAAGCCGTTCTCGCCTGGTCCGCCCTCGCGGGCCAGGGCGCCGATCAGCTTGTCCAGGGCGTTGTGGCGGCCCACGTCCTCGCGTACCCGCTGGATGTGGCCGTCGGCGTCGCACCAGGCGGCGCCGTGGCTGGCCCCGGTGGCCGCCTGCAGCGCCTGGTGGTCGGCCAGCGCCCCGAGGGCTCGCTGGATGGCGGCGTCGCTCGGCAGCGAAGCGCGCACAGAGGGGATCGGGCGGATCGCCTGATCCAGCGCCTCGGTACCGCACAGGCCGCAGCCGGTGCGCCCGGCCAGGCTGCGGCGGCGCTCCTTGAGCTCCGCCAGCCGCCGGCTGGCGATCGTCAGGTGCACCGACATCCCCTGGGGTTCCTCCTGCACCACCAGGTCGTAGCACTCGTGGCGGTGGGCAAGGATGCCCTCGCTTAAGCTGAAGCCCAGCGCGAAGTCCTCGAGATCGGCGGGGCTTGCCATCATCACCGCGTGGGAGATGCCGTTGTAGGCAAGCGCCACCGGTACCTCGAGGGCCAGGGCGTCGTCGGCGTCGTCGCGATACCAGCCCGAGGCGCCACGATGCACCTCGACATGCTGGTAGCGCACAGGTAGGGCAGGCGCCGTGGCGCGCTCCCGCTTCATGACGTCGCCTCCCGGGCCGTGGCCAGGTACGCCTGCTGCGCCCGATCGACCTCGTTGAAGCGCCGCTGCCATGCGGAGGGGCGGCTGACTTTCTCCACCTGTACCGCGGTCACCTTGTATTCGGGGCAGTTGGTGGCCCAGTCGGAGCTGTCGGTGGTGATCACGTTGGCGCCGCTGCCCGGGTGGTGGAAGGTGGTGTAGACCACGCCGGGCTGCATGCGCTCGCTGAGCCTTGCGCGCAGTACCGTCTGGCCGGCACGGCTGGTGATGCCCAGCCAGTCGCCGTCCTTGATGCCGCGCACCTCGGCATCCGAGGGATGCAGCTCGAGCACGTCCTCGTCGTGCCACACCTGGTTGTCGGTGCGGCGGGTCTGGGCGCCGACATTGTACTGGGAGAGGATCCGCCCGGTGGTCAGCAGCAGCGGGAAGTGGCGGTTGGCGCGTTCCTCGCTGGCCATGTACTCGGTGATCGCGAAGCGGCCGCGGCCGAGCGGGAAGTCGACCTCGTGCAGGGTCGGGGTGCCGTCGGGATGCTCGGCGTTGCAGGGCCACTGCAGGCTGCCGCACTCATCGAGTTTTTCGTAGCTGACCCCGGCGAAGCTCGGCGTGAGCCGGGCGACTTCGTCCATGATCTCGGACGGATGCGTGTAGTCCATGGGGTAGCCGAGCGCCCGGGACAGCTCGACGGTGACCTCCCAGTCGGCCTTGCCGGCCTGCGGCGGCATCACCTTGCGCACGCGGTTGATGCGTCGCTCGGCGTTGGTGAAGGTGCCGTCCTTCTCCAGAAAGCTCGAACCCGGCAGCAGCACATGGGCGTACTTGGCGGTCTCATTGAGGAAGATATCCTGGACGATCAGGCACTGAAGCGAGGACAGCGCCGCCTCCACATGCTGGGTATTGGGATCGGACTGGGCGATGTCCTCGCCCTGCACATAGAGCGCCTTGAAGCTGCCCTCGATGGCGGCGTCGAACATGTTGGGAATGCGCAGCCCCGGCTCGTCGTCGAGCGCGACACCCCAGGCGGCCTCGAAGCGCCCGCGAGCCGCGACGTCGGCGACATGCTGGTAGCCCGGCAGTTCATGGGGGAAGGAGCCCATGTCGCAGGAGCCCTGGACGTTGTTCTGGCCGCGCAGCGGGTTCACGCCCACGCCTTCGCGGCCGATGTTACCGGTGGCCAGCGCCAGGTTGGCGATGCCCATCACCATGGTCGAGCCCTGACTGTGCTCGGTGACGCCGAGGCCATAGTAGATGGCGCCATTGCCGGCCGTGGCGTAGGTACGCGCGGCATGGCGCACGGCCTCGGCGGCCACGCCGGTGGTCGCCTCGCTGGCCTCGGGGGAGTGTCGCTCCTCACTGATGAAGTCGCGCCAGGCGCGATAGGCCTCGGTATCGCAGCGCGCGGCGATGAAGTCGTGATCCTCGAGCCCCTCGTTGACCACCACATGGGCCAGGGCGTTGACCAGCGCCACGTTGGTGCCCGGGCGCAGCGGCAGATGCTGGGCGTCCTCGAGGTGGGGCGTCTTGAGCAGGTCGATGCGCCGCGGGTCGGCGACGATCAGCGAGGCGCCCTGGCGCAGCCGCTTGCGCATCAGCGAGCCGAACACTGGGTGGGCGTCGGTGGGGTTGGCGCCGATCACGATGATGGCGTCGGCCTGCATCACCGAGTCGAAGGTCTGGGTGCCGGCGGACTCGCCGAGGGTGGTCTTGAGGCCGTAGCCGGTGGGTGAGTGGCAGACCCGCGCGCAGGTGTCGGTGTTGTTGTTGCCGAAGGCCGCGCGGATCAGCTTCTGCACCAGGTAGGTTTCCTCGTTGGTGCAGCGCGAGGAGGTGATGCCGCCGATGCTCTCGCGGCCGTGTTCGGCCTGGATCGCCTTCAGGCGCTCGGCGGCGAAGGCGATCGCCTCCTCCCAGCCGACCGGCCGCCAGGGCTCGTCGATGGTGTCGCGGATCATCGGTGTGGTGATGCGATCCGGGTGGGTCGCATAGCCGAAGGCGAAGCGGCCCTTGACGCAGGAGTGGCCGTGGTTGGCGTCGCCGCCCTTGTAGGGGACCATGCGCACCAGCTGATCGCCCTTCATCTGGGCCTCGAAGGAGCAGCCCACGCCGCAGTAGGCGCAGGTGGTGATCACGCTGTGCTCGGGCTGGCCTGAGTCGATGACGCTCTTCTCCATCAGCGTCGAGGTCGGGCAGGCCTGCACGCAGGCGCCGCAGGACACGCACTCGGAGTCCATGAAGGCCTCGTCCTGGCCGGCCGCCACCTTGGAGTCGAAGCCCCGGCCGTCGATGGTCAGCGCGAAGGTGCCCTGGACCTCCTCGCAGGCGCGCACGCAGCGCGAGCAGACGATGCACTTGCTGGGGTCGAAGCTGAAATAGGGGTTGGAGTGATCCTTTTCGGCGGCCAGATGGTTCTCGCCCGTAAAGCCGTAGCGTACCTCGCGCAGGCCCACCGCGCCGGCCATGTCCTGCAGTTCGCAGTCGCCGTTGGCCGGACAGGTCAGGCAGTCCAGCGGGTGGTCGGAGATGTAGAGCTCCATGACGTTGCGGCGCAGCCGGGCCAGGCGCTCGTTCTGGGTGGTGACCTTCATGCCCTCGGCGACCGGGGTGGTGCAGGCCGCCGGCGTGCCGCGCTTGCCCTCGACCTGGACGGCGCACAGCCGGCAGGAGCCGAAGGCCTCGAGGCTGTCGGTAGCGCACAGCTTGGGGATGTTGATGTCGGCCAGGGCCGCGGCGCGCAGCACCGAGGTGCCCTCGGGCACACTGATCGCTACGCCATCGATCTCGAGGCGGACGGGGGCCGCGTCGGCGGCGGGAGCCGGGGTGCCCAGGTCCTTGGAAAGTGCCTTTTCGTGCTGCTGGCGGGGGTCGAAGTGCTGAATCATGAGCGGTCTCCTTCCGGCGCACGCTGGAAGTCGTCGGGGAAGTGTTTCAGGGCGCTCTGCACCGGGAAGGGGGTCATGCCGCCCATGGCGCACAGCGAACCGTCCTCCATGGTTTCGCAGAGCTCGCCGAGCAGTTCGAGGTTGGCGTCGCGGTTGTCGCCGGCGCGAATGCGCTCGATGGCCTCGACGCCGCGGGTCGAGCCGATGCGGCAGGGGGTGCACTTGCCGCAGGATTCCACCTTGCAGAATTCCATGGTGAAGCGGGCCTGCTCGGCCATGTCGACGCTGTCATCGAACATCACCACGCCACCGTGGCCGACGCCGGCGCCGACCTCGCTGAAGGTCTCGTAGTCCAGCGGCATGTCCCACTGGCTTTCGGGCAGGTAGGCACACAGCGGGCCGCCGACCTGCACGGCGCGCAGCGGGCGGCCGCTGGCGGTGCCGCCGCCGAAATCTTCCATCAGGGTGCGCAGGGTGGTGCCGAAGGCCAGCTCCACCAGGCCGCCGCGCCTGACGTTGCCGGCCAGCTGCAGTGCCAGGGTGCCGCGGGAGCGACCCATGCCGTGATCGGCATAGGCCTGGGCGCCCTCGGCGAGAATGTAGGGAACGGCGGCCAGCGACAGCACGTTGTTGACCACGGTGGGGCGGCCGAACAGCCCCTCGATGGCCGGCAGCGGCGGCTTGAAGCGCACCAGGCCGCGTTTGCCCTCGAGACTCTCCAGCAGCGAGGTCTCTTCGCCACAGATATAGGCACCGGCGCCCAGGCGCACCTCCAGATGGAAGGCGCGGCCGCTGCCGCGAAGATCATCGCCGAGATACCCGGCGGCCTCGGCGCGGGCGATGGCGGCATCGAGGACCTCCCTGGCCAGCGGGTACTCGGAGCGCAGGTAGATGTAGCCCTGGGTGGCTCCCACGGCGAGCCCGGCGATGGCCATGCCCTCGATCAGCACATAGGGGTCGCACTCCATGATCAGGCGGTCGGCGAAGGTACCGGAGTCGCCCTCGTCGGCATTGCAGACGATGTACTTCTGGTCCGCCGGGGTGTCGAGCACCGTCTGCCACTTGATGCCGGTGGGGAAGGCGGCACCGCCACGCCCGCGCAGCCCTGAGGTCTTGACCTCCTCGACCAGGTCCTGGGGCGCGCGGGCCAGCGCCGCCTCGAGGCCACGAAAGCCGTCAAGGGCCAGGTAGTCGGCGATCGATAACGGGTCGGTGATGCCGATGCGGGCGAAGGTCAGGCGCTGCTGGCGCTCCAGGTAGGGAATCGCCTCGGTCGGCCCCTGGGCCAGCGGATGATCCTCGCGGCCCTCGAGCAGGCCGGCCTCGAGCAGCGCGGGCACGTCGGTGGGCGCCACGGGGCCATAGGCGACCCGGCCGGTGGGTGTGTCGACCTCGACCAGCGGCTCGAGCCAGGCCAGGCCGCGGGAGCCGTTGCGCACGACCGTCAGCTCGAGGCCGCGGCTGTCGGCCTCGCGGCGCAGCCGATCGGCCACGGCGTCGGCGCCCAGGGAGAGGGCGGTGGTGTCGCGGGGGACGTAGACGCGAATGGACATCAGCTTACCTCCAGCACTTGGGTGCGCAGTTCGTCGACCAGGGCGTCGAACGCCTCGGGCGTGATTCGGCCAAGGATCTGGTCGTCGACGCGGACCGAGGGGCCACAGGCGCAGTTGCCCAGGCAGTACACCGCCTCCAGGGTGATCTCGCGGTCGGCCGAGGTCTGGTGGTAGTCGATGCCGAGACGTTCCTTGGCGTGGGCTTCCAGGGTGCGTGCGCCTACCGCCTGACAGGCCTCGGCGCGGCAGACCTGGACCACGTGCCGGCCCGGTGGCGAGGCCCGGAAGTGGTGGTAGAAGCTGATCACCCCGTGCACCTCGGCACGGGTCTGGCCCAGGGACTCGGCGATGATCGGCACCGCTCCCTCGGGCACGCAGCCGACGCGGTCCTGGATGGCATGGAGAATCGGCAGCAGTGCGCCGGGCTTGTGCTTCAGGGCGTCGATCTCGGCCTGAATCGACTGCGGTGTCCACTCACGGGAATCGCTCATCGAGTCCCCCTTATTTGTTGTGCTTCTGGCTAGTTATGCACGCCTATTCATATATAGAAAATGGCGTGCGTCACGGTGCATTTAAAGCTAGCATCGGCGTCTTTATGGCAAAATATGAAACTTACTTCACATGAAGCATATTCAGATTACCCCCGCCTGGTACTTCAGCGACGAAGCCGGGAACCAGCTCGATTCCAAACTCTTCACGCTGCTCGAGGCGGTGCATCGGCACGGCAAGCTGACCCGGGCCGCGGAGACGGTGGGTATCTCCTATCGCCACGCCTGGAATCTGCTCAACAAGTGGGAGGATTTCTTCGGTATCGCCCTGGTCGATCTCGAGCGGGGGCGGGGAGCCCGGCTGTCGGCGCTGGGCGAGAAGCTGTTGTGGGCCGAGCAGCGGGTGATTGCGAGGCTGGGGCCGCAGCTGGAGAGTCTTGGCTCGGAACTCAACCTGGCCATCCAGCAGACCCTGGAGGGGGTGAAGCCGGTGTTGCGCCTTTATGCCAGCCATGGCTATGCCATCGAGCTGCTGCCCAAGCATCTCCATGAGCTGCGCCTCGACCTGCAATACTGCAGCCCTCGTGAGGCCCTGGCCGCGCTGCATCGCGGTGCCTGCGACCTGGCCGGCTTTCACCTGCCGCACGGCGAGGTCGGCCAGCGGGTTAGCCGGGCGTACCGGAACCTGCTGAAACCCAGGAGCTATCGCGCCTTGCGCTTCAGCACCCGTCGCCAGGGGTTGATGGTCGCGTCGGGTAATCCGCTGGGCATCGGCGGGCTGCAGGATCTGGCATGCGGGGAGGCGCGCTTCATCAACCGCCAGGCGACCTCGGGGACGCGGGTTCTGCTGGATGGGCTGCTTGCGGAGGCGGGCCTGTCGCCCGCGGGCATCCGCGGCTATGAGCTCGAGGAATATACCCATTCGGCGGTGGCGGCCTATGTCGCCGCCAACATGGCGGACGTGGGCTTCGGGGTCGAGGCGGCGGCACAGCGCTTCGGCCTGGGTTTCGTGCCACTGGCCCTGGAGGATTATCTGCTGATCTGTCATCGGCGCAGCCTGGCCGAACCCAAGCTTCAGGCGCTGTGTCGGGTGCTCGAGGGTGAGGCATTTCAGGCGGCGGTGGCCGAACTGCCTGGCTATACGCCGGATCGGTGCGGTCAGGTGGAAGGCATCGAGGCGCTGTTGCCTGACTTATAGTGGGGCCGTCCTCTCCCTAGGTGGCTGACCTTTCAGGCGGATGTGTCTCTTCGGGTGACGGCACCAGGGCCGCCAGCAGCCGACTGGCCTGGTGCAGGTCGTTGAGCAGCGAGGTGGCGAGCCAGGCGTCCAGCTGATGCCGGCGCAGGCGTTCGGCGAGTTCGTGTTGCCAGTGCTGGCGCACCGTCTCCAGGGGCGCCTCGATGTCCCGGGCCTCGGGGTCGTTGGCCAGGCGGTTGAGCCCCTCGGCCACCGCCAGGCGCAGGGCGTCGTGTGCCTCGCGCAGCGGGCTGGTAGCGGCAGCGTGGCGTAGCAGGCTGCGCTGCAGCACCTCACCGAAGCGCACCGCCTCGACCATCCGCACGCTGTGCCCGTAGAGGGCCTCGAGCCGAGCCTGCTGATCCTCGGTGAGAGGGACGTCGATGCGTGCATCGAAGTCGATCAGCTCCGCTAGCAGCGGCTTGAGGCGCTCGTGATAGCGGGCATTGACCGCCGGCCAGTCGTCGGGGGCGATGGGCGCGCGCACCACCTCGGTGGTCGGCGGGTGGCCGAGGGCCTCGGCGCTGGGCACCAGGATGGCCTCGCACAGCACATGGTAGGCGCGGCGCTCGAGGCGCCGGCTCTCCCGCTCCAGCGCGGCCAGGGCGGTGTCGGCATGAGCCAGGGCGGTGTCATCCAGGTAGCGGGCCTCGGCCGATGGCAGGCGGCGCTTGGGCTCGGGAATGAGCCGTTCCAGCAGGCGCGCCAGGCGCGGGATGACCGGCAGCATAAGCAGGATGCCCAGGCCGTTGAACAGGGTATGAAAGAGCGCCAGCTTGAGTGGCCAGGCGGTCGCCGCCAGGCCGATCAGCAGGGCCAGCTGATCGACCAGCCAGGCCAGTGGCATCAGAAGCGCCAGGGCCACGCAGGCGGTGATCAGATTGAAGATCAGGTGGGCCCCCGCCAGCCGTCGGCCGGCGGTGCCTGCCCCGAGGGCACCGATCAGCGCCGTCACCGTGGTGCCTATATTGGCACCGATGGCGATGGCCAGCGCCGGCAGGTAAGGCAGTTGGCCGGAGGCCAGGGCGGCGAGGATGATCAGCAGGGTCGCGTGGCTCGACTGCATCACCACCGTGGCTGCCACCCCGAACAGCACGAACAGCGGCCAGTGCCAGAAGCGCTCGCCGGATAGGCTGTCCAGCGACAGGCCGCTCTGCATATCCTCGAAACCGAGCTTCATGAAGTCGATACCAAGGAACAAGAGGCCGATGCCGAGAGATAGCCCCGCCAGCCCGGCAAGGCTGCCTTTTATAAGCCGGCTACCCAGCAGCCCCAGGGCCAGCAGCGGCATGGCGTAGTGGGACAGGCTTATCTTGAGGCCGAAGGCGGCAATCAGCCAGGCACCGGTGGTGGTGCCGAGGTTGGCACCGAACAGCAGGGCGATGGCGCCGGGCAGGGCGATCAGGCCGGCGCCGACGAAGGACATCGCCAGCAGGGTGATCAGCGAACTCGACTGCACCAGGGCGGTGGACAGGGTGCCCATCGCAATGGCCCGAGGCGTGCTGGCGGTGGCGGCGGCCAGCCAGCGATCCAGGGTGCCGCCGGAGAGCCGCTTGGTGGCCTCTTCCAGATAGCTCATGCCCCACAGGAAGAATCCCAGGCCGGCCGCCAGGGTCGCCAGATCGAGGCGCGCCACCAGCAGTGCGGCGGCGGCCGCGAGGCCTAGCAGTTCCAGCACCCGCCGTGGTGGGTGTCTGAGAGAGAGCAGGCCAGTCATGGGGTTAGCTCTTGGGGTCGAGGATCTTGACCGTCTGCACGTCCTGTTGCTTCTGTTCCTCGCGGACCTGATTGACCCGCGTCTCCATCTCGGGGATCGCGTCGTCGTCGATGGGCAGCTGTTCGAAGAAGTCGCAGCTCACGCAGTCACGGTAACGGATGCCGTTCTGCTCCCAGCTGCGCACCCGGTCCATGGCCGCGCAGCGGGGGCAAACGACGCCGGCGATGAAGCGTTTGGTGGCGGACATGAAATCTCCTGGTCGGTCGTTGATTCAGGCGCTTGTCGTTCGACGCCTCAGGCGGCGCGAATGCCGCAATGGCGAAGCAGCGGTTCGATGCTGGGTTCGCGACCACGAAAGGCCTCGAACAGCACGGCGGCATCCTTGGAGCCACCTTGCTCGAGGATCTCGGTGCGAAAGCGCCGCCCGGTGTCTGGATCGAAGATACCGGCTTCCTCGAAGGCACTCCAGGCATCGGCGGACAATACCTCGGCCCACTTGTAACTGTAGTAGCCCGCGGCGTAGCCACCGGCGAAGATGTGGCCGAAGCTATTCTGGAAGCGATTGAAGGAGGCCCTTGGTACCACCGCGACCTGGTCGCGCACATCGTCGAGCAGCGCCTGAATGTCGGCGGCGCTGGGCGCCTTGAGCTCATGATGCAGGCGGAAGTCGAACAGCGAGAATTCGATCTGGCGTACCATGCCCATCGCCGACTGAAAGTTCTTGGCGGCGATGAGCTTGTCGAACAGTTCTTCGGGCAGCGGCTCGCCCGTGTCGACGTGGCCGGCGATCAGGTCGAGTCCCTCACGCTCCCAGCAGAAGTTTTCCATGAACTGGCTGGGCAGCTCTACCGCATCCCAGGCCACGCCGTTGATGCCGGAGATGTCGGCGACGACCTGGCGGGTCAGCATGTGGTGCAGGCCGTGGCCGAACTCGTGGAAGAGGGTGGTGACCTCGTCATGGGTCAAGAGCGCGGGCTTGTCGCCGACCGGGCGCGTGAAGTTGCAGGTCAGGTAGGCCACTGGTAGCTGCACGCCTTGGTCGGTCTGGCGCCGTACCCGGCATTCATCCATCCAGGCGCCGCCGCGCTTGCCTTCACGGGCGTAAAGGTCCAGATAGAAGCCGGCGATCGGTTCGTCGTTCTCGAGGATATTGAAGTAGCGCACGTCCTGATGGTAGCGCGGGGCTTGCTCGTCTTCCTCGAAGCGCACGTTGTAGAGCCGCTCGACCACCTTGAACAGGCCATCCACCACCTGGGAAGCCGGGAAGTAGGGGCGTAGCTGCTCATCGGAGATGGCGTAACGGGTCTCGCGCAGCTTCTCGCTGACATAGCCCACGTCCCAGGGCGCCAGCTCGTTCATGGCAAGCGACTCGCTGGCGAAGGCCTCGAGCTCTTCATATTCTTCGCGGGCCTGGGGTACGGCGCGCTCGGCCAGATCCTCGAGGAAGCCGATCACCTGAGTCGGGCCATTGGCCATCTTGGTGGCCAGCGAATAGTCGGCATAGGTGGCGAAACCCAGCAGCTCGGCAAGCTCATGGCGCAGCGCCAGGGTCTCCTCCATCACCGGGGCGTTGTCGAACTCGGAGGCATTGGGGCCCACATCGGAGGCGCGGGTGACAAAGGCGGTGTAGACCTCTTCGCGCAGGCTACGATCTTGGGCATGGGTCATCACCGGGAAGAAGCTCGGAAAGTCCAGGGTGATGCGATAGCCCTCGATACCCTTGGCCTCGGCGTTGGCCTTGAGCGTGTCCAGCGCGCTTTGCGGCAGACCGGCCAGGACGTCTTCGTCGACAACGTCCTTGTGCCAGGCCTGGGTGGCGTCCAGTAGCTGGTTGGAATAGGTGTTGGCAAGCTCGGAGAGTCGCGCCTGGATCTCGCCATAGCGGCGCTTCTGGGCCTCGGGCAGGTCGACCCCGGCCAGGCGGAAGTCGCGCAGGGTGTTGTCGATGCTGCGCTGCTGGGCCTCGCTGAGATCACCGAAGGCCGGTGACTGGCGGAGTGCCTGAAAGGCGCGGAACAGGCCTGCATGCTGGCCAAGCCAGGTGCTGTACTCGGACAACTTGCCAATACAGGCCTGATAGGCCTCGCGCAGGGCCTGAGAATTCATGGTGCCGTTGAGGTGCGAGACCGGCGACCAGGCCTGCGAAAGGCGGTCATTGAGGGCCTCCAGCGGTGCGGCGAGGCTCTCCCAGGTCGGCGTCTCGTGCTCGGTGTGAGCGACTAGCTCCTCGATGGCGGCACGGTTTTCGGCGAGCAAGGTCTCGATGGCCGGCACCACGTGTTCGGGCTCGATCTCGTCGAAGGGCGGCAGGGAGTGTGTCTCGAGCAGCGGGTTGTGGGTCTGCGAGTGGCGGGTCATGGGCAGCCTCGTGGGAAGGGGCGTCGCGGTCGCAGACGCCCGGGTGAAGTCCGGGTGACGCCTGAGCGTCAATTTGACGTGATTGTTGCCTTAGATGGAGGCGACCGCCAGAGGTTTCAATGCGACGGCAAGGCGTCATGGCGGCCGCGGCTTTGGCAGGCTCGATTGGCCCACCGTGGCGGGCCTGCTAGGCTTGCGGCTTCTTGGTCCCTTGCGATGCGCGCAGCTTAAGGAATTGATTCGATGAACGAGACACTGGAACGCTGGACGACTCGGCGTGCCTTCATCCTCGCGGTGACAGGTGCGGCGGTGGGCCTGGGTAATATCTGGCGCTTCCCTTATATGACCGGCGAGAACGGCGGCTCCGCCTTCCTGTTGCTCTACGTGGCCTTCGTGCTGCTGTTGGGGTTGCCGGTGATGATGGCCGAGATCCTGGTCGGTCGTGCCGGACGGCGTAGTCCTTCTCAGTCGCTGGCGCATCTGGCGATGTCTGCCGGCCGCTCGCCGCATTGGCGTTGGCTTGGGCTGTTCGGCGCACTGACGGTGTTCTTGATTCTGTCTTTCTACTCGGTGGTGTCAGGGTGGTCGATCGAGTACCTGGTCGAATCGCTCAGCGGTGAGTTTGTCGGCATGACACCCCCCGAGGTCGGCGGTATGTTCGATGCCTTTCTCGCCGACCCATTGCGCATGACCTTCAACCACACGCTGTTCATGCTGCTGACCATGACAGTGGTGGCAGGTGGCGTCTCCGATGGCCTGGAGAAGCTCAATAACCTGCTGATGCCGATGCTTTATCTGCTGTTGATCGTGCTGGCGGGCTATGCGGCTACCACCGATGGTTTCGTCCCGGCACTTGCCTGGCTGTTCACGCCCAACCCCGCCGCCATCACCGTCGAAGTGGTGCTCAATGCCATGGGCCACGCCTTCTTTACCCTGGCGGTGGGTGCCTGTGCGTTGATGGCCTATGGCGCCTACATGCCCGATCACCAGAGCCTGCCGAGGGCCGCCGCCGCGGTGGCGGTGCTCGATGTGCTGGTGGCATTGCTTGCCGGCATCGCCATCTTCTCGGTGGTGTTTTCTCAGGGCATGGACCCGGGGGAGGGCCCAGGGCTTATGTTCGTGACGCTGCCGATCGCCTTCGCCGAGCTGCCTGGTGGCTCGATCTGGCTCTCGATCTTCTTCCTGTTGTTGTTGCTGGCCACCTGGACGTCCTCGATCAACCTCGCCGAGCCGATGGTGGCTGGCCTGCAGGGGTTGGGGCTGAAGCGCGGCCAGGCCGCGGCGATCATTGGCGTGGCGGTATGGGTCGTGGGTCTGCTGTCGGTGCTGTCCTTCTCGACCATGAAGGATGTCGACTGGATCGGTGACATGAACTTCTTCGATCTGGTCACCACCGTGCCCACCGACCTCTTCCTGCCGGTGGGCGGACTCTTGATCGCCATCTTCGCCGCCTGGGTGATGCCCCGCGACACCGCCCTGCGAGCGCTGGATGCCGGGCCCAATGGCTTTCGTCTGTGGCAGGCGCTGGTGCGTTATGTGTCGATCCCGCTGGTGGTGGTAGTGCTGGCGTCAGGGTTGATCTAGGCCATCTAGCCCGTTGCCCGCCTCGTGTATCAGCCTTGGGCGCGCCTCCTTCAGCGTGTCAGGGGCGCTGATAGCGACGAGGCGGCAAGTCCCGCTAGGATGGGAGCATCGAGTGGTTCAGGTGACGTCAGTGGCGGGTGTGGCCCGCCGCTCGAGCCAGAGACAAAGGAGGAAAGGCACATGCAAGACGGTCTGAGAACGCATAAGGGCCATACCCCGCAGCTTGGCGAGCGGGTGTATATCGACCCGGCCTGTGTGGTGCTGGGTGACGTGGAGTTGGGGGATGATTGCTCGGTCTGGCCGATGGCGGTGGTACGTGGCGACATGCATCGCATCCGTATCGGCGCGCGCACCAGCGTTCAGGATGGCAGCGTGCTGCACATCACCCATGCCAGCGACTTCAATCCTGGTGGTCATCCGCTGACCATCGGCGAGGACGTGACCATCGGCCACAAGGCGATCCTGCATGGTTGCACGCTCGGCAACCGGATTCTGGTGGGCATGGGCGCGACCGTCATGGACGGCACCGTGGTCGAGGATGAAGTGATCATCGCCGCCGGTGCCTTGGTCACGCCGGGCAAGCGCCTGGAGAGCGGCCACGTCTATGGCGGCAGCCCGGCCAAGGCGCTGCGCCCGCTCAAGGATAGCGAGCGTGCCTTCTTTCGCTATACCGCGGGCAATTACGTCAAGCTGAAGGACGACTATTTGAGTGAAGCGCTGGGCTAGGCCCGGTTTCTGGGCATCGGGTAAAGCCAAGTCGTTGTTTTTTCATGCCAAGGCGGGCGATAATCTGGTTTTCTATCCAGTGGTTGAGTCCCGGGCATGGCCAATTTTTCAACTCACATCAGCGTGGCCGCCGCCGGTGGCGCTCTGGCGGCCATCAGTGGCTGGCAGGCCGGCTGGTGGAGCATGACCGAGGCCGCACCGCTGGCTGCCCTGGTGACCTTTGGCGGCATCCTGCCGGATATCGACTCCGATCATTCCAAGGCGATCCGCCTGATCTTCAATCTCTTCGCTGTATTTGCGGTGATCGTCGGTGTCCTGATGTTGCAGGCTCGCCTTTCCCCGGGACAGCTGGTGGTGGCGTGTGGTGGCCTCTATCTGGGCGTGCGCTACCTGGCGGGGGCGGTCTTCAAACGCTTCACCGTGCACCGGGGGATCTGGCACTCGCTACTGGCCAGTGGCCTATGCGCGCTGATCACCACGGCGCTGAGCTACCGGCTGTTCGGACAGGATGCCGAGATCGCCTGGTTACAGGGGCTGGCGCTGTGGCTGGGCAGCGTGATCCACCTGCTGCTCGACGAGTTGTACAGCGTCGACCTGATGGGCGGACGGCTCAAGCGCTCCTTTGGCACGGCGCTCAAGCTCTGCGACCTGCGCGAGCCCGGCAACTCGGTGATGATGCTGCTGTTGGCCGCCGGGCTATCGCCCTGGCTGCCTCCCTGGCCGGTGCTGATGGGCATCCTTCATCATGGCACCTGGTTTTTACGCTGATAGCAGCAAGCCAAGCTGGCGATACGCACTGCGCCGTGCTCTGCGTCGCCACACTCCGGCGCGACCAGCCCGAGCGGGCGTTGGGCTAATCGTGGGCGGCCTGGCGATAGTCCTCGGGTTTCAGGGCGTATTTCTTGAGCTTGTCGTATAGGGTCTTGCGGGGCAGGCCCAAGTGCACGCAGATATCATGAATGCGTCCGCGGTGGCTCGCCAGCGACTGGCTGATCAGGCTCTTCTCGAATAACTCCACCTGTTGGGGCAGGGCCAGTTCGCTGGCGCCTACCTCGGCGCCTTCGAGTAGCGCATCCAGCCGGTAGTCGTAGGCAGCACCAAGCAGCACGAAGCGCTCGGCCAGGTTTCTGAGTTCCCGCACGTTGCCCGGCCAGTCGTGAGCCAGCAGCACCGAGGTATCGGTAGCAGCGAGCGGTGGGGCCTCGAGGCCGCTGCGGTTGGCGGCGACCACCGCAAAGTGCTGGAACAACAGCGGAATGTCCTCGCGGCGCTCGCGCAATGACGGTATGGGCAGAGTGACCACGTTGAGCCGGTAGTAGAGGTCCTCGCGGAAGCGGCCAGCCTCTGCGGCGGCTTTAAGGTCGGCCTTGGTGGCGGCGATCACGCGGATGTTGAGCGGTACCGGTTCGTTGGCCCCCAGGCGCTCGACGAACCGCTCCTGCAGCACTCTCAGCAGCTTGACCTGCAGCGCCAGTGGCATCGATTCGATCTCGTCGAGGAATACCGTGCCGTCGTTGGCGTGCTCGAACTTGCCGATACGGCGCTCCATGGCGCCGGTGAAGGCGCCCTTCTCGTGGCCGAACAGCTCGGATTCGATGATGCTCTCGGGAATCGCGCCGCAGTTGATGGCGACGAAGGGCTGACCGCCGCGGCTGCTGCGCTCGTGCAGCGAGCGAGCCACCAGGTCCTTGCCGACGCCGGTCTCGCCGTAAAGCAGCACGTCTGTCTCGACCTGGCTGATGCGCTGGATCATCGAGGCCAGGTGCTGCATGGCCTGGGTGCGCCCCACCAGGCGCGGGCCAGGGGCCGATTGCTGAGCATCCAGCTCGGCCTTGAGGCGTCGGTTCTCGAGGCTCAGCCGGCGCTTTTCTATTCCGCGCCGTACCATTTCCACCAGCCGGTCGCCGGCGAAGGGTTTCTCGAGGAAATCCCAGGCACCTTCGCGCATGGCTTCCACGGCGGTTGAGATATCGCCGTGACCGGTGACCAGGATCACCGGCAGGTCAGGGTCACGGCTTCGCACCTCGCGCAGCAGTGTCATGCCATCCATGCCGGGCATGCGGATATCGCTGACGATGACGCCGGGGAAGTCTGGCGCCAGGGCGGCGAGGGCCGCCTCTGCGCTGTCGAAGGCTTCTGGCGTATAGCCGGCGAGCTCGAGGGTCTGGCCGGCGGTGATGCGCAGGTGCGCTTCGTCGTCGATGATCAGCACCGGGGTCGCCGTATCAGGCATGAGATGAAGGCTCCTGAAGGGGGGAAGTATCACGTCGTGGTGTGGTATCGGCGGGCAGGGTGACGGTGAAGATGGCACCGCCCTGAGGCTGATTGCCGGCCGTCAGATGTCCACCCAGATCATCAATGATACGCGAGGAAATCGATAGGCCCAGGCCCAGGCCGCTGCCCGGTGACTTGGTGGTAAAGAAGGGCTCGAAGACCCGGCTAAGAAGCGCTTCCTTGATGCCCGGGCCGTTGTCGGCGACGCTCAGGCGCACCGTACTATCGAGCGGCTCGATAATAAGCCTCAGTTGCTGCGACGGGGTCTCGCTCATGGCCTGCAGGGCATTGCCGATCAGGTTGACCAGCACCTGCTCGAGACGCACCAGGTCGGCGCGCACCCAGGTCTCTGTCTCGGGCCAGTCGTAGATCACCTCGACGCCGGCCTCTTTGAGGCGGGCCTGATAGAGACGCAGCGCATAGCCGAAGCAGGCCGGTACCGAGACGGCGGTCAGGGTGTCGCCGCTGGGGCGCGAGAATTCCTTGAGCTGAGCGCTGATCTCGGCCATTCGCTCGGTCAGCTCGACGATCTGCGCCAGGTTGGCGTCGGTCGTCTCGGTGCGTCCCTGCTCGAGAAAGCGACGGGCGTTTTCGGCGTAGGCCCGCACGGCTGCCAGAGGCTGATTGAGTTCGTGATTGATGCCGGCGGCCAGCTGACCAAGGACCGCAAGCTTGGCGGCCTGTATCAGCTCATCGCGGGTCTGGCGCAGGCTCTGCTCGGCGCGGCGGCGCTCCTCTATCTCATCGGAAAGCCGACGGTTGGTGTCGACTAGGTCGCGGGTACGATGTTCGACGTTGCGCTCCAGCTCGTCACGGGCTCTGGCAAGCGTGCGTCGCTCGCGGTCGGCGAACTGCTCCCGCTCACGACGCAGCCGACGGCGCTGCCAGCCGTAACCACCGGCCATGGCCACCATGCCGTAGAGCCCGCCGGCCAGCAGGGCGGCTTGCCATTGGGCTGTCAGTACCGGTGTCAGCGGTTTCAGGATGTGCATCTGCCAGTCGAATTCGGGCATCTCGCGGCGCAGCCGCAGGTAGGGCGTGCCGGCAAGCGTTCCTTCCTTGAAGCTCACGACCTGACCGCCTTGTGGCCGACGCTCGAGAATATCGAGGCCAGCCGGGGGGAGCGGCGCCTCGGCGTAGCGCCTCGAATCACGCAGTGCCTGGCGTTTCTCCTGGGAGAGGGGTTGCAGGGCATGCAGACGCAGCTCGTCCCGGCTGGCCATGAAGATGATGCCGTCCCTGTCGGTGACCATCAGCTCGGCGCTTTGCGATGCCCAGGCGGCTTCCACTTCATCGAGCAGGAGTTTGACGACGATCACGCCATCCGCTGTCTGTGCCTCGTGATTGGCAAGCCAGATCGGCGCCGAGAAGTAATAGCCGCGAGCTCGCGAACTGGTGCCAAGACCATGGAAGCGCCCTAGGCGCCCGTCGACGGCATCCTTGTAGTAGTCACGAAAGGCGTAGTTCTGGCCGATGAAGGTATCGTCTCGCCGCCAGTTGCTGGCGGCCAGCGTGTTGCCCTGTCGGTCGAGCAGGTAAATGTCCGAGACATCGGCGGTCTCACGCATCTTGTCCAGAAGGCGATTAACCGGCATCGCCTCCTGTTGGTCGGGGGTGGCCAGGAAGCGCTGCACCACTTCTCGAGAGGCCAGCATTTCGGCCAGGTAGTCGTGGCGGGACAGATGACCGTTCAGACCTGCTGCCGAGAGGCGCAGCTCGTTATGTGCCTCGTCGGTGAGATTGGAAAGTGCCTGTTCCCGGGCCAGGCTCGCCGCCTGCCAGGTGACAAGCACCAGGCCAGCGGTAATCAGCAATAGCAGCGTCAGACGCCAGGGTCGCGATAGGCGTGTCGAGTGGGCGACGCTCGAGGTGGCGCAGGCGGCTGGCCGCTGGCTCATGGGGCTCGCTCGGGAATGGCCTGGGCCCGGCGCAGGGCGCGCTGAGCCCGTGTTTCGGCACGCTCGACCTCGAGCAGCCCCTCCTCGACGAACACCAGGTGTTCATGAGCCCTGAGCCTTGCGTCTTCGGCACGACCCTCGAGGATGGCATCAAGCAGAGCACGGTGCTGCTCCATCAACAGCGGACGCGAGTCCGGCTTCTCGAACAGGTGGGCGAGATTTTTGACGATGCTCTTCTCCAGCATGTCGAAGACGCCACGGATGGTGTGCAGGATCAGGACATTATGGGCTGATTCGGCAATCGCCAGATGGAAGGCAGCATCGGCCTTGGCCTCAAGCTCCGGGTCTCGGCCCTCGAAGCTTGTCTTGAGCTCCTCGAAGCGGCGCAACAGTAGTTCCTTGTCGGCCGGAGTCGAGCGTAGCGCGGCATAATAGGCCGAGAGGCCTTCCATGGCATCGCGGAACTCCAGCAAATCGAGGTGGAACTCGTCGTGGCGCGACAGCATCTCAAGGAGTGGATCCTTGTAGCGGTTGTTGAGCTCTTCGGTAACGAAGGTGCCGCCCCCTTGGCGACTATTCAGCAGGCCGCGGGCGGCGAGCTTCTGAATCGCCTCGCGCAGCGAGGGGCGCGAGACGCCGAAACGCTCGGCGAGTTCGCGTTCGGGTGGCAGCCGCTGGCCGGGATTGAGGCTGCCTTCTATGATCATGGCCTCGAGGCGCTCGGTGATCACATCGGCGATGCGCGGTTGGCGGACGGTCTGATAGGCCATGGGCACACCATCTTTAAAGTTAAGTTAAATTGGTAAGACCAATAATAGGCCAAGAGGCCCTTTCCTGACAAGTTGGGTCTTTGCCCGGGAGTCGTGGGTTTTCAATAAGTTATGATCCGCTTTTGACGGTCGATACCAAAGTATAAGCGGTAGGGCGAGGCTAGGGTTTGACACCGCTAGCTAGGCGCTTCTAGAGTTCGCTCCACGCTATCTGTAAATTGGTTTTACCAATTACCCATGTGATCAATGCTAGTGATAAATCGGCAGGGTCGGGGCTTGCCAATAGAGAGGCCGTGATATTGCGCTAGTGCTGTCTGGTCACGCCAGCCTTGGTCGGCGGCTAGCATAACCGGGTACGGATGGCGTGCTCCGCCAGGCAGGCATCCTTACGCCTGACGTCTCCAGGCCAAATGTTATCCATTCCGATAGATAGTGCCTCCATTGTACAGGGCTCGCCATGATCATTTCCGCTTCCACGGACTATCGCCAAGCTGCCAAGCGCCGCCTTCCGCCTTTTTTGTTCCACTACGCGGACGGTGGCTCCTATACCGAGCACACGCTGCGACATAACGTCGAAGACCTTGCTGAAATCGGGCTGCGTCAGCGTGTGCTCAAGGATATGTCCAGCCTGTCGCTGGAAACCGAGCTCTTTGGCGAACCCATGTCCATGCCGATCGCTCTGGCTCCCGTGGGATTGACCGGCATGTATGCGCGGCGTGGCGAGGTCCAGGCGGCGCGGGCTGCTGCCAGCAAGGGCATTCCCTTCACGCTGTCGACGGTATCGGTATGCCCCATCGGCGAGGTGGCCTCGGCCATCGATCGGCCTATCTGGTTCCAGCTCTATGTGTTGAAGGACCGGGGCTTCATGAAGCATGTCCTGGAGCGTGCCAAGGCGGCCGGCGTCAAGACACTGGTCTTTACGGTTGATATGCCGGTGCCGGGCGCGCGCTATCGTGATGCTCACTCCGGCATGAGTGGCAAGCATGGCGCGATCCGGCGAATGGCACAGGCCGTGACACATCCACGCTGGGCATGGGATGTAGGCCTGCATGGCCGTCCTCATGACTTGGGTAACGTATCGGATTATCGAGGGCATCCAACGGAGCTTGAGGACTACATCGCCTGGCTTGGCGATAATTTCGATCCCTCTATCTCCTGGAAGGATCTGGAGTGGATTCGCGAGTTCTGGGATGGCCCGATGATCATCAAGGGGATTCTCGACGCCGAGGATGCCCGTGAAGCGGTGCGCTTCGGTGCCGACGGTATTGTGGTATCCAACCATGGCGGGCGTCAGCTCGATGGGGTTCCCTCGACCGCGCGTGCCTTGCCGGCCATTGCCGATGCGGTGAAAGGCGATATTGCCATTTTGGCTGATTCAGGAGTGCGTAATGGTCTCGATGTCGTGCGCATGATCGCTTCGGGTGCCGATACCGTCCTGCTGGGACGTGCTTTCATCTATGCTCTGGCCACGGCCGGTGAGGCGGGCGTGACCCATCTGCTTGAGTTGTTCGACAAGGAGATGCGAGTTGCGATGACACTTACCGGTGCACATAGCATTGCCGATCTTGGCGCGGATTCGCTGGCGTCGGGTCTTGGCTACGGAGCTAAGTAAATGAAAGCACCCTATCGAGAGCTGCGTGAGGCGCTGCGCGATGTACTGCCTGCCGAACGCTTGATCCACGACCCCTTGCGCCTTCTCGCCTATGGCAGCGATGCCAGCTTCTATCGGCTGATACCGCAAATAGTGGTGCGCCCACTTGATGAGCGGGAGCTGGTCGAGGTGTTGCGTGAATGTCATGCGCGGCGGCTGCCGGTGACCTTTCGGGCGGCGGGTACCTCGCTTTCCGGCCAGGCATTGACCGATTCGGTGCTGATTCAGCTCAATCAGGGCTGGCGTGACTACCAGGTCCTCGACGAGGGGCGGGCGATTCGTCTTCAACCTGGGGTCATCGGCGCCCGGGCCAATCAGTTGCTGGCACCTTACGGGCGCAAGATCGGTCCTGATCCGGCCTCCATCAATAGCTGCATGATCGGCGGCATCGCGGCCAATAACGCCTCGGGAATGTGTTGCGGTACTGCCCAGAACAGCTACCGCACCCTGCGCGACATACGCCTGGTGCTGGCTGACGGCGCGGTACTCGATACCGCCGACCCCGATAGCGTGGCGGCGTTTCGCCGGAGCCATGCGTCGCTGATCGACGGCTTGGAGCGGCTTTCCGTCAATACCCGCACCGATGTGGAATTGGCCAAACGCATTCGCCACAAATATCGGCTCAAGAACACCACCGGCTACGCCCTTAACAGTCTGGTGGACTTCCGCGATGGCCTCGACATCCTCACCCATCTGATGATCGGTTCGGAGGGCACGCTCGGGTTCATCAGCAGTATCACCTACGAGACTGTGCCCGATGAGCCGATCAAGGCCGCGGCGTTGGCCTTCTTTCCCGACATGGCAACGACCTGCCGGGCGACTATCGCCCTCAAGCAGACGCCGGTCTCGGCCGTGGAGCTGATGGACCGGGCCGCGCTGCGTTCGGTGCAGGATCAGCCGGGTATGCCCGAGGTGCTGAGAACCTTGCCCGAAGGCGCGGCGGCGCTTTTGATCGACGTGCGCGGCGACGATGCGGCCATGATCGAGGCTCGGGAGGTCCGTGTGCACGAGGCCCTGGAGGGCATTCGCTGCCTGGAGCCGCTGTCTTTTACGCGTGATGCCAATCAGTACGCCCTCTACTGGAAGATTCGCAAGGGGCTTTTCCCGGCGGTGGGTGCCGTGCGCGAAACCGGCACGACCGTGGTCATCGAGGACGTGGCCTTCCCCATCGAGCGACTCGACGAGGGGGTGCTGGCGCTCACCGAGACCTTTCATCGCCATGGTTATCAGGACGTTATCCTCTTCGGGCATGCGCTGGAGGGTAATCTGCACTTCGTCTTCCCGCAGGGCTTCGAGCGCGACGGCGAGGTCGAGCGCTATCAGGCGCTCATGGACGAGGTGGCGCAGCTGGTCGGCGTCGAGTACGGCGGGTCGTTGAAGGCCGAGCACGGTACCGGGCGTAACATGGCGCCTTATGTCGAGCTTGAGTGGGGCGCCGACGCCTATGCGCTGATGTGGCAAATCAAGGCGCTTTTTGATCCCGATAACCTGCTCAATCCTGAGGTAATCCTCAGTCGTAACAAGACGCTGCACCTCGAGAATTTGAAGCCGCTGCCCGCCGCCGCTCCGGTGATCGACAAGTGCATCGAGTGCGGCTTCTGTGAATCGGTCTGTCCGTCGAAGAACCTGACCCTGACGCCTCGTCAGCGCATCGTGGTGCGTCGCGAGATCGCGCGCCTCGAGGCTCTGGGTGATAGTCAGTCCGAGGGAGCAAGTGCGGAAGAGAGTGAGCGGCTCAAGCGGCTCTGCCAGGACTATGCCTATCAGGGTATCGAGACCTGTGCCGCAGACGGTCTCTGTGCAACTCAGTGCCCGGTGGGGATCAATACCGGTGACCTGGTGCGCGATCTGCGCCATGAGCGCAACACCGGGCAGGCGGCCATGGCGCATCGGCTAGGGCGGCATTTTTCAGGCACCACTCGGCTGGCCCGTGGTGCCCTCAATGTGGCAAGCCTTGGTCATGCGGTACTCGGTGATCGCGGTACCGAAAAGGTCGGGCGTGCACTCCATCAGGGAAGCGGCGGCAGGCTTCCGCAGTGGTCGCCGACCACGCCCAAGGCGGCGCCGGTGAAAGTGCTGAAGGCGTTTTCATCGGCTGGCAATAGTAGGGGGAGCGGCAAGGATGACGGCCACCGTAAGGGTGCGCGCGACAAGGTGGTCTACCTGCCTTCTTGTGCAACCCGAGTGTTTGGCGCCGGTCATCATGATCCCGAGTCGCGATCGGATATGGAGTTGACCCTGGCGCTGTTGGAAAAGGCCGGCTTCGAGGTGGTCATTCCGGCGATTTCCGGCCATCTGTGCTGTGGGATGGCCTTCCAGTCCAAGGGGCAGTACGCCGAGGCCGACCACAAGGCGCGGGAGCTTAATCGTGAACTGCTGGCGGCGAGTCAGAACGGGCGCTATCCGGTGCTCTCTGATACTAGTCCCTGTACCTTGCGCATGCAGGAGACGCTGGATGAGCGCCTTATGCTTCAGGAGCCGGTGGCCTTTGCCCATGATCACCTGCTGCCTCGTCTTGCGCTGACGCCGGTCGACGAATCTGTGGCGCTTCACGTGACCTGCTCAAGCACTCGCATGGGGCTCGCCGACAAATTCGTGGCGCTGGCCAGGGCCTGTGCCCGTGAAGTGGTGGTGCCCGCCGAGATCACCTGTTGCGGCTTTGCTGGCGATAAAGGCTTCACCACGCCTGAGCTCAACGCCTCGGCCCTCGATGGTCTGGCCGAGCAGGTCGCCGGCTGCCGGGTTGGTTACTCCAACTCACGGACCTGCGAGATCGGGCTGAGTCAGCATGGCGGCATTCCCTACCGGTCGATTCTGTCGTTGCTCGATCGAGCCAGCAGCGCGGTGCCATAAGATGGGCTGTCTTGTTTAACCACACGTCGAGCTGGTCTTTCTCTCTTGCTCGTCCTGGTCTTCAGGTCGGTCATGAGGGGTAGTCCCGAAGGTGTTCATCGCTACCCGAAGGGCAGCATGTTAGGCGCTAGTTTTTTTATATGAGTGGGTGAAGTGAAAGTCCTTGCGTAGCTCCGCGATAGTCCGTAGAGTACGCATCCGCTGCCGCCGACGAGCAAACGTCGGAAGCGGTGTAGGGTGTTGGAAGCACTTGTTTTCGTTAAGGTTTTTCGGTTCGCTTGAATCGATCAGCATTGACAAAGCAGCCGGAAACGGTAAAATGCTCCTCCACTCGATCGGCGTCCAACTCGCCGCTGGCTTGCCCGGTCATCAACGGCAAGCGCTAACAGCAAGGGTTGACATTTACTGTCGATTCAGTAGAATACGCCTTCCTCGCAGGGCGCCGGCCGAACGGCCAGGCAGATGCGGGATGCTCCACTCTTTATAGAGCCCGGAGCTGCTCTTTAACAATCGATCAGATAATTCATGTGGGCGCTTGTCGATGAAGGGGTGATCAGTCACCGATACTTCAAGGCAAGCGACTCGTCAAAAGAAGCCATATCGGCTGATTTTTTGAGACGTTTGAACCTTGAGCCAAGTTTGGTCTACTTCTTCCTTCGGGAAGGCAAGACCGTATGATTTTAAACTGAAGAGTTTG
>NZ_WWNB01000010.1 GCF_012062845.1 Halomonas salinarum | reverse complement strand
AAAGGGCTTAGCCGTTCTTCATGAACCGCCGTATACCGAACGGTACGTACGGTGGTGTGGGAGGGCGCCGGGGGGAACCCCGGCCCCTACCCGATAACAGAACGCGGTAGTGAGGGCTCAGGCGTGGCTGGCGGCCGGGTCTGGCGGGGTGAGGGGCGCATCACGTGACAGCAGGTCGAGCAGATTGTCGATGATCACTCGGCCACGCTCGGTGAGGGAGTATTCCTGTGGCGTGCGCAGCCAGTCATGAAGCATGCCACCGATGGTGTATTCCATCATCTGTGCGGCCCGGATGGCATCGATGTTGGGTGCGAGCTGTCCGGATTCCTCGGCTATCGTGAAGTGGCGCAGCATCGAGGCGTAGCAGTCCTGGGCCATCTTGTGCTGCATCTCGAGCGGGTTGATGTCGCTGAAGAACTCGCAGCGATGCAGGATGATCGAGAGGACGCGGCGATGGCGTGGCTGCTCGATGCGCGTCAGGGCATGGCGTAGCGTCAGGCGAATGGTGTCGAGGGGGGTGTGGCCCTGCTGGGGCGACTCGAGCTCGCGGGTCAGCTCCTCGAAGGGCATGTGCACCCGGTCGCTCATGGCGTGGAAGATGTCGGCCTTGTTCTTGAAATGCCAATAGACGGCGCCTCGGGTCATGCCCGCATGGCGGGCGATCTGCTCGAGGGTGGTGCGGGCGACGCCCTTCTCGAAGAAGATATCTTCGGCGGCATCCAGCAGTGCCTTGCGCGTCGCATCGGCGTCGGCTTTGGTCTTTCGGGCCATAAGGAAGGCAGGATTCTTGGTCACGGGTAAGGTAGGGATATTCTAGCGCAACGAGCACCTGCTTACATGCATGCATGTATAAACTTATGGTCGCATGCAGCGTGCGACAGGCTCGTCATGGCCGCCCTGAAGGCGTATAACGTCATGCATCAGGAAACACTGTTTTCAAAGATGCACTCGACCAGAATAGCGCGCGCATAATGCGCTGGATTCAGGCGGCCCAGATGGTTTGCGTTGGGCTGCCCTCGTTTGCCTCGATTACCCAAAGGAAGATATGCCTATGGCTCGTGCCCCCTTCGAACTCGCCGGTGTCAGAGTGGCGCCCGGTTCCCGTGCACAGATTGATGTGCCGGTCGCCAAGCTCTACACCCATGCACCGCTGCATATTCCTGTCGAGGTGGTGCATGGTCGCCAGCCCGGTCCTACGCTTCTGGTCTGCGGTGCCATCCATGGCGACGAGATCAACGGCGTCGAGATCGTGCGCCGACTGCTGCGTTCCAAGGGGCTGCAGGGTGTTCGAGGCACACTGATCGCGGTGCCTATCGTCAACGTCTTCGGTTTCGTTCAGCACACGCGTTACCTGCCGGACCGGCGTGATCTCAACCGCTGTTTCCCGGGGAGTGAGACTGGCTCGCTTGGGTCGCGAGTGGCGGCGTTGTTCCGCGAGGAGATCGTCGATCAGGCCACCCATATTATCGATCTGCACACAGGGGCTATCCATCGCACGAACCTGCCGCAGATACGCGCCCAGCTGACGCCGGATAGCGAAACCGAGGCCATCGCCATGGCCTTTGGTGTGCCGGTGATCCTCAACGCCGAATTGCGCGAGGGGAGTCTGCGCCACTATGCCCAGAACCGGGGTGTGCCGGTGCTGACCTACGAGGCCGGTGAGGCGTTGCGCTTCGATGAGTGGGCGATTGCGCCCGGCGTGCGCGGCGTGCGT
The DNA here is from genome assembly GCF_012062845.1 of Halomonas salinarum. Taxonomy (GTDB): domain Bacteria; phylum Pseudomonadota; class Gammaproteobacteria; order Pseudomonadales; family Halomonadaceae; genus Onishia; species Onishia salinarum. The sequence goes on along the minus strand of NZ_WWNB01000010.1, from coordinate 125,763 downwards.
CGCGTGATGCGCGCCATCGGCATGCTGGCAAGCGACCGTCGTCGTGCTAAGCCGCGTCCCGCTGAAGTCGCCAATGGTTCGAGCTGGGCGCGAGCGCCGATCGATGGCATCTTGCGGCCTAAAGTGCACCTGGGGACCCGCGTTGCCAAGGGTGAGGTGCTCGGCAAGGTTGCCGATCCGTTCGGCAATTCGGAAGAAGACGTGCGGGCACCGGCCGATGGCATTGTGATCGGCATGGGCAATCTACCGCTTGCCAATGAAGGGGAAGCGCTTTTTCATGTGGCGCGTTTCGATGCGATCGAGGAAGCCGAGAGCGCTGTCGAGACCTTTCAGTCTGACTATGACCCCGCTTCCGAAGGCATGTCCTAGCATCAGCCAGGCGTTACCCCCTTGCCAGGCTAGACGCTAGATCCCTCGACCCAGCAGCCCATGGTCTTTGCCCATGCCTGCTGGCGGCTTAGTGCTGATGTCAGGCTGGCTGGGCCAGGCGCTCTTCAGATACAAGCGAGAGCGCTTCGTCGAAGACCTCAAGGCCGGCCCCGTCGCGATGGGCGTTTTCCGAGAGGTGACGGCGGAAGCGGCGACCCCCCGGGCACCCTTGGAACAGCCCCAGCAGGTGGCGGGTAATATGATTGAGCTTGGCGCCCTCAGCGAGCCGTGCGGCGATGTAGGGCCTGAAGGCGCGGGCTGCGTCATGGCGGCTGGCGGCGGGTCCCTGTTGGCCATAAAGCGCCTCGTCGACGCCCGCCAGCAGCCACGGATTCTGGTAGGCCTCGCGTCCGATCATCACGCTGTCGACATGATCGAGATGGGCACGGCATTCGTCCAGTGTCTTGATACCGCCATTGACCCCGATGTGCAGCTCGGGACGCTGCTGCTTCAAGCGGTGTACGCGGCCATAGTTGAGGGGGGGCACGTCGCGGTTCTGCTTGGGCGACAGGCCTTCGAGCCAGGCCTTGCGAGCATGCAGGGTGAATACCTCACAGCCGGCGGCGGCGACCTCGTCGATGAAGCGCTCGAGATCTGCGTCCTCGTCCTGATCGTCGATCCCGATGCGGCACTTCACCGTCACCGGGATCGACACGGCCGCCTGCATCGCCTTGACCGCCGCGGCGACCTTGTCCGGATGCGCCATGAGGCAGGCCCCGATCAGGTTATTCTGCACCCTGTCGCTTGGGCAGCCGACGTTCAGGTTGACCTCGTCGTAGCCCCAGGTCTCGGCGATGGCTGCGCATTCGGCGAGCTCGCCCGAATCGCTTCCACCAAGCTGAAGCGCCAGGGGGTGCTCCACCTCGTCATAGCCAAGGAAACGCTCGCGGGGGCTGCCATAGAGTATCGCCCCGGTCGTCACCATCTCGGTATACAGCAGGGTGTGATGGCTAAGCGTTCGCGCGAACGCCCGATAATCGCGGGTCGTCCAATCCATCATGGGTGCCACCGAGAAGGTGCGATCCAGAGGTGTAGAGGGCGTCGCGTTGTCCAGATCAGTCATAACGGTCCAGGTTAGTCATCACGTTGCAGTGTTGTGGCGATCTTCTGCTGTCGATGCCACGCAGCATGATCGCGAGGGCTCGCCTTTGCTGAAGGGTCGGGCGTTTCGAGGCGATGCGGCGAGCACGTCATGAAGAGGGGCATATTCTCCCATACCTGCTTGCCAGGTGCATGCTTGGCTAGCGGATGGCTACGGCCAATTGCGGGACATCTGCGGGTCGGTGTCCTGGCGTGGCAAGGGGCATGGAGTGCACCTTTATAGCGCGAACTATCAAGCGCCGGTCATTTCACGACGATGGCTTCTAAAAAGCGCAATGCTGGCCAGCATCCAGGCAGCCTTAGCGGTGATGTCGCGTACACGGCTCTTGGATTGATGTAGGTTCAATGCCAAACGAAGACGGATGCGCTCTATTGTCAATAACCTAGCGGATTGCCTGCAGGCAATTGCCGCCTGACGTTTTAGTGCGAAACGTATTAAAGGCGCTCGATGTCTACCAGATGACCGATGATGGGGAACCCCGCCTTCTTGGCCGCCTCCTCTGCTTCCATCTGGGCTTCCAGACGAGAAATGCTGCTGGAGCGGTGCTCGAAGATGGTATCGAGTTCCAGGCGCTTGGTGCGCACGGCAAGCTTCACGAGGTGGCCTGTCTTGTAGGATTCAACCTGCTGCTTGGTGGGGCGCTGCGGCTTACTGGGTTGCTTTGCAGGGGTGGTGGCTTGATTGGCGGCCTGAGCCAAGCGCTTGGCTCTTTCTTTTTCGCTGTTATCTTGGAATGCATCGATTTCACGACGCATGCTTTCTTCAAAATCGCTTAAACTACTCATAATGTGCGTACGTTTCCCAGTGATATTTCATTCACCACTACATGGGGTTAGTGGTGTCTTGTTCATGATCTGTATATATCAAGACTCAAATGATGATAGCCAGGTATTAGTGGGCTTGGAGAGTGCTTGATTAATACGTTTAATATGTATTTTTATGACAGGTCTTTATGTTGCCGCTTAGATGATAAATCGATGTTAAGGATAACATTCGGTTTTTCTCTCGACCCTGCTTGATGGTTAATGTTGCCAACCAACGCTTGCTACCTCAGGGGGTGTCATCCTCCAGGGGCATGGGCCGACGATAGGGCGCTCAGGTGACAGTAGAAACATGCCCATATGTGTATCACACCATGAGTATCGTTAACTAGATGGGAATGCCATGCAGCATTGGCGCTAGCGCGAGGCAAGCGCTGCTCATCTAGGGCTACCAGACCAGGATGGCATGATGACTCATTGACGATACATGACCCTTGACTCTTTGGCTACTCCCTGCCGAGGCTCGACGAATGACTCCTGGCCCAGGGGCTGTAGGCGGGTATTTGCCACGCATATTTTGCTGTCATGTGACTTTAGGCATTCGCGATGATGGATACTAGGCGTCAGAATGTCTGAAAGGAAACGGTCGAAAGAGGCAGATATGCATGACGATGCCAGAAAGATGCTAAGGCGGCCGCCGCATTGGAAGGCTGGCGCCCTGAGTCTCGCATTAATGTGGGGGATGGCCGGTTGTGATCAGGGTTCGGCGCCGTCGGCCGGCGAGCAGCGAGAAGAGACAGCCCCCACGCAGGGTGAGACAGCTTCATCGGTGCAGGGCAATGTCACCACTGAAACAGAGAAGCCCGAGCCACTCACCGAGCCCGTCAGCATGACGGTGACGACGCAGTTGACGGAGTCTCGGCGCCTTGAGGTCATGGGGCAAACCAACCTGCCCGAAGAGACCCGTTTGGAGGTGTTGCTCGAGCGTCGTGCCAGTGGCGTCAATTGGCAAATTCGGACCCAGGTACGCGACGGAGGGTTCGTGGTAGGGCCGTTAGGCCCGGGGAGTGGCCTGGTGGGCGGGCGCTACGTGATTCGTGTCAGGATGCCGGTGGCTGATGTCCAGCCGATGGCGGTCAAAGCGCGTATTGGAGAGCGCGGCGAACACTTGACGGGGCCGCTGGTCACTCGCTCGCCTCATGGGCTGGGTAATATCGTCGAATATAGCAGCGACTACCTGTTCGACGGCTAGCAGCCTTGTTGGGCGGGGTGAATAGAGGGGGGGGGGAGGCGAGCCTGGTGCAATCGCCATGCGATAGGCACATACATGGGTTAGGCACTTACACGGGATAGGCGCATAAAAGAAATGCGCGCCGGTCTGGCCGGTCACGCAAAAAAAGAAATGCACTGAAGGCGACATCCAGGCGATGGCGGGATTGCCTTTGCCTGATGACGTTGTCGTTTCCAAGGTGGCGATTCTTCGCTGCCTTGGATACGCCCTTACAGTATAGGGATTCGGCCTTTGCGGAATAAGTGGGTACAATCGAAAACCAGTGTTTCCATTTTGGAAACGGGTGCTCATGAGTATTCTGTGGGGAGTCGAGGATGGCAGTACTCGATGCGCTTAGGGTCTTTGTCGAGGTGGTGCGGGCCGGCAGTTTTACCGCGGCCTCGCGCCGCCTGGGGATTTCCAAGTCCATGGCGTCCAAGCGAGTCGCGGCGCTGGAAGATGAACTGGGGGTCAACCTCCTGCATCGTTCGACCCGTTCGTTGCACCTTACCGAGGCGGGGCAGATTTATTACGAGCATGGTCTGCGGATACGCGAGGAGCTGGATGCCGCCGAAGCCCAGGTGCAATCGGTCACGGCGCGGCCGAGAGGACAGCTCAAGATCAGCGCTCAGGTCAGTTTTGGCTTCATGTACCTGGCAGCGCCCACCACTGCCTTCATGCGCCGCTATCCCGACGTGGCGGTCGAGATCCTGCTCGAGGACCAGCGCTTCGAACCCATTGATGATGCCGTCGATCTGGCGATCCGCATGGGCCCTCTGCCACCGTCGAGCCTTGTCTCGCGGCCGTTGTGCAAGGTGGTCTACGGTCTCTATGCAGCGCCCGAGTACCTGGCGAGAGTCGCCGACCCCATGCATCCCCGGGATATCCGCGATCACGACACCATCTTTTACGGCAATTACGATCTGGGGGCTCATTGGCGCTTCTCGCTCAACGGCCAGCCCCTGGACATCGAGCCCCAATCGCGCCTGGTGATCAATAACCTGCTGGGCGTGGTAGAGGCGGCCAAGGCCGGCTTCGGCCTGGCTTATCTGCCGACCTTCGCCGCCCGCTCGGCCGTCGCCGAAGGTCAGCTGGTGCCACTTCTGCAGCCTTACTGGAACGAGCATGGCAGCATGCTGGTGCTGTTTCGCTCGCGAAAGTACCTGCCGGACAAGACCCGCACTTACCTGGATTTCATCACTGACTGGTTCCGAGAACACCTGGACTTGTAGGTGCCGCGCTTGTGGTTGCCCATTGAGGAAGAGATTGAGCCAGGAACAGGACGACCACTTTTCTGGTCGCTCTTGAATTATTGGACAATCCACTCGCACCCCTCACTTTTACCAGGGAATCGGTTCACCGGCCCAATCCCAGAAGCTGCCGCTATCGGCGGGAGTACGGTCATTCATTACCTCAAGCAGATGCTCGGCGACGAAAGACGGCGTGAACAGCTTGCCGTCTGGCACCCTGGCCTGGAAAGGTTCAGACAGTGCGGTATCGGTGGTACCAGGATGTAGGTTGAGCAGAATAGCCTGCTTGTTGAGGCGCTTCAGCTCGACGCTAGCCCCCTTGAACAGCATATTGTGGGCCGCTTTGCTGGCGCGGTAGGCGTACCAGCCGCCTAGCCCGTTGTCGCCGATCGAGCCGACCCGTGCCGAGAGACTGGCGAAGATGGCCGGATGCTTGCCTTTAAGCGAGGGCGACAGCGTTTTCAGCAGCATTGCCGGGGTCGCCGCATTGACGTGAAAGAGGTGCTCGAGGGCCGCGAAGCTCAAATCGTCGAGCTTCTTCTCGGGCGCGATACCGCGCTTTTCGTCATGCAGGGTGCCGATGGCATTGAAGATCAGGTGGACCTTGGTGTCCTCGAGGTGAGCGGCCAGCGTCGCAAGGCCCTCGTCGGTGGTGATATCCAGCGCTAGCTGAGTAAGGCGCGGATCATCATGCTCAAGCGCCTGTCGCGAGGCGGCGAACACATGCCCGGGACGGTGGCTTGCCAGTAGTGCCTTTAGCATGGCACGGCCAATGCCGCCCCCGGCGCCGGTAATCACGGCAGTGAAGTCGTCGGGAAGATGTTTGAGCATGAGTGCGTCCTTGTCGTGGTTGATCAAGCAAGCCATGGAGGCGATGCATCACGTGTGCACAGGGGATTGGCTATGGACTCGGTGGGTCATAAATGATTCCCGGCTGATGGGGGGCGGGGGAGTGCGTATAATGCCCGCCAGGTTTCCACTTCACATGGATCGATCGACATGACCGTACGTACCCGTATCGCGCCGTCTCCGACTGGCGATCCCCACGTGGGCACTGCCTACATCGCGCTGTTCAATCTTTGCTTTGCCCGCGCACATGGCGGTCAGTTCATCCTGCGCATTGAGGATACCGATCGCGAACGTTCGACCGCCGAGTCAGAACAGATGATCCTCGACTCCCTGTGCTGGCTGGGGCTTGACTGGGACGAGGGCCCGGATGTCGGCGGCCCTCATGGCCCTTATCGTCAGAGCGAGCGCGGCGATATCTATGCCGAGTATGCTCGCAAGCTGCTCGATAGCGGACACGCCTTCAAGTGCTATCGCACCAGCGAGGAACTGGATGAGCTTCGCGAGTCACGCAAGGCGGCCGGCCAGCACATGGCCCTCAAGCCGGCCGACCTGGCGCTGCCGGCCGAGGAACAGGCACGGCGCGAAGCCGAGGGCTGGCCCTATGTCGTACGCATGCACGTACCCAGCGAAGGCACCTGCGTGGTCGAGGACATGCTGCGCGGCACGATTGAAGTCGAGTGGGCACAGGTCGATGCACAGATCCTGCTCAAGTCCGACGGCATGCCGACCTACCATCTGGCCAATGTGGTCGACGACCACCTGATGGGCATCACGCATGTGTTGCGCGGCGAGGAGTGGATCAATTCGGCACCCAAGCATCAGTTGCTCTATGAGTATTTCGGCTGGCCGATGCCGACCCTTTGTCACATGCCGCTGCTGCGTAACCCCGACAAGTCGAAGCTTTCCAAGCGCAAGAACCCGACCTCGATCAACTATTATCGTCGTATGGGCTTTTTGCCTCAGGCAGTGACCAACTATCTGGGACGCATGGGCTGGTCGATGCCCGACGAGCGTGAAAAATTCAGCCTCGACGAGATGATGGCGCATTTCGACGTCCACCGTGTGTCGTTGGGTGGTCCGGTCTTCGATCTGGAAAAACTGACCTGGCTCAACGGCGTCTATATTCGCGAAGACCTGGACGATACCGCCTTGCTACAGGCGCTGCGTGACTGGGCGTTCAATGAGGACTATGTTCGCCAGATTCTGCCCCAGGTGCGCCCACGGGTGGACACGCTATCTCAGGTGATGCCGCTGGCGGGCCATTTCTTCTCGGGCCTGCCCGCCATCAACGAGGCGAGCTTCTCGAGCGTCAAGATGGAGCGCGATGAGCTGGTCAAGATACTGCAGTTCCTGGTCTGGCGTCTCGAGGGAGTGACCCGCTGGGACAAGGAATCGCTGTTGGCCGAGGTCAAGCTGCTGGGCGAGCATTTTGAGCTCAAGATGAAAGCCTTCCTGGCGCCAGTGTTCATTGCGATTACCGGTTCGGCGACCTCGACCTCGGTCATGGATGCCATGGCGATCCTGGGCTCTGACATGACCCGCGCTCGTTTGCGTCATGCGATTGAGGTCTTGGGTGGTGTGTCGAAGAAACAGGCCAAGCGCCTCGAGAAAGAATTTCGCGAGCTGTAGGTCGGTTCGCTAAAATCATCTGAATGTCTTGACGAGGACGGGGTGTGTAAGTACTATACGCCTCGTTCTCGAGAGACACGGGGCCTTAGCTCAGCTGGGAGAGCGCAACACTGGCAGTGTTGAGGTCAGCGGTTCGATCCCGCTAGGCTCCACCAGTCTCGACAGGAACAAGAACGGGTTATGATGCGTCCCATTCGTCTAGTGGTCCAGGACACTGCCCTTTCACGGCAGTGACAGGGGTTCGAACCCCCTATGGGACGCCACCCGATTCTCCTACAGCAGTTGGCAGCATAAAAGATCAGACGCTTATAGCGTCTTTTTTTGTCGCTGTTATTCCGCTTGCTCCCTTCTTCTGCACTTGACCGACACCTCGCCGGTGTTTGCTGGTCACATCCTCCTCGCTGCACCCTTTGTTGGCGTTTTTCGACGATTTAGCCTTCTTGATGCTTGACATAGACGTCGAGTTGTCCACGTCCCCCTCGATGTGCCGATGCCTTGTGTATAATTCTTATGCTCGTCAACCCCGAGCATTACTTTTCTAATAAAATCATGTAAATCAAAGAGTTATAATTGGTCAAAAAGTGCTCAATTTGAGCGTAACCCCGCTGTCATGGTGGCTGCTGGCAGTTTTCTCAAGGTTTTGAACAGACTTATCCACAGAAAGTGTGGAAAACGCGGCAAGGCCCGGGTTCAGCCGGGTTGTCAGAGGTGGTGGCTGGCAAAAACCGTATTCGAGGAGCCGCTTCTTGGGCGTACAAGCTCGACAATTGGTACTTAAAGGCTTCTACAGAAGTTGTGCAGGATCGATCGAATGCTTCGAACCTGTCAGTCGTGCCTGGAGATATGCGAAGTGGGTGGCGATGTCGTGACGTCGCTTGTTCAGGTGGGAGCATCGATCGGATCAGGGGGAAGAAGGAGGGCGAATGCCGCAATGCGGCCCGAGCCTTATCGGGTCTTGGCATCGTTTGAGTGACGGGATGTGTCAGAACGCGGCTCTGACGCGTGACGTCAGTCGCGGCGCAGTCGCTTGAGCAGTGATGAGGTATCCCAGCGGCCGCCGCCCATTGTCTGGATGTCGCCGTAGAATTGATCGACCAGCGCGGTAACCGGCAGTTTGGCATCGAGCTCGCGAGCCTGGTCGAGGCAGATCGCCAGGTCCTTGCGCATCCAGTTCACGGCGAAGCCGTGGTCGTACTCATCGTCGATCATGGTCTTGTGGCGATTCTCCATCTGCCAGGAGCCGGCCGCGCCCTGGGATATCACCTCGATGACCTGCTCGCGGTCGAGTCCGGCCTGCTCGGCAAAATGCAGGCCTTCGGCGAGTCCCTGTACGAGACCGGCGATACAGATCTGATTGACCATTTTGGTCATCTGGCCGCTTCCAGCCGGGCCGAGCAGATTCAGTGCTCTGGCGTAGATGTCGAGCACTCGCTGGACGCGCTTGAAATCTCTTTCCTCACCGCCGCACATGATGGTTAGCGCCCCTTTCTCGGCACCCTGCTGGCCGCCTGACACCGGGGCATCGATAAAGGCGGCGCCCTGCGCTTGGCAGGCTTCGTCGAGTTCGCGGGCCAGGTTGGCCGAGGCGGTGGTGTGGTCGACCAGCACCGCCCCTTGGTGCATGCCGTGCAGGGCGCCATCCTCTCTCAGCGTGACCTGGCGCACGTCGTCATCGTTGCCCACGCATACCAGTATCAGATCGGCCCCCTCGGCGGCTTGTCGGGGTGTGGCGTGGTGACTTCCTGAGTATTCCTTTGTCCAGGCCTCGGCTTTGGTCGCGGTGCGGTTGTAGACGCGCACTGTGTAGCCTTGCTTGGCCAGGTGGCCGGCCATGGGATAGCCCATGACGCCAAGGCCAATGAAGCTGATGGTCTGAATGGCAGTATCACTCATGTGGATCTCCTATGGATTGAGGGCGCCGCACCTGCTTCGACACCCCGGTTCGACGACCCGGCTCGGCAGCTTGTCTCGACGAACAGAAGCGGCATACGCCGGCAGGTAGCTATAAAAAAGAGGCCGCCCATGGGCGACCTCTTTGATTGACGGCATGACCCTTCCGGCTTACTCGGTAGGGTAGTCGCGCTTTTCGTAGCCAGTGTAGAGCTGGCGCGGGCGGCCGATCTTATAGTCGCCACTGCTGATCATCTCGTTCCAGTGAGAGATCCAGCCGATGGTGCGTGATACGGCGAAGATCACGGTGAACATATTGGCCGGGATGCCGATCGCCTTGAGGATGATCCCTGAATAGAAGTCGACGTTCGGGTAGAGCTTACGCTCGATGAAGTATTCGTCTTCCAGGGCGATTTGCTCGAGGCGCTTGGCAATCTTGAGTTGTGGGTCGTCGGCCATGCCCAGCTCGCCCAGCACCTGATCGCAGGTTTCCTTCATGACCTTGGCCCGCGGGTCGAAGTTACGGTAGACCCGGTGACCAAAGCCCATCAGCTTGAAGGGGTCGTTCTTGTCCTTGGCGCGATCGATGAAGGCCTGGATGTTGTCCTCGGATTCATCGCCGATCTCATCGAGCATGTTGAGCACGGCTTCGTTGGCCCCGCCGTGGGCTGGTCCCCAGAGGGCGGCGATGCCGGCACTGATGCAGGCGTACGGATTGGCGCCAGTAGAGCCGGTCAGGCGAACGGTGGAGGTCGAGGCATTCTGCTCATGGTCGGCATGCAGCATGAAGATGCGATCCATGGCCTTGGCGAATACCGGATTGATCTCGTAGGTCTCGCAGGGGTTGCCGAACATCATGTACAGGAAGTTCTCGGCGTAGCTCAGGTCGTTACGCGGATACATGAAAGGCTGGCCGATGTTGTACTTGTGGCACATGGCGGCCAGCGTTGGCATCTTGGCGACCAGGCGGATCGCGCTGATGCGGCGATCTTCCTCGCGGGTGATATCCATGTGATCGTGATAGAAGGCGGCGAGTCCGCCTACCACGCCGCACATGATCGCCATGGGGTGAGCGTCGCGACGAAAGCCCTTGAAGAAGTTGGCCAGCTGCTCGTGAACCATGGTGTGGCTGCGCACGGTGCGCTCGAACTCCTGGTACTGCTCCTCCGTCGGCAGTTCGCCGAAGAGCAGTAAGTAGGAGAGCTCTGGGAAATCCGAGTGGTCCGCCAGCTGGTCGATCGGGTAGCCACGGTGCAGCAAGACACCATTAGCGCCGTCGATGTAGGTGATGGCTGACTGAGTGGCGGCGGTCACCATGAAGCCTGGGTCGTAAGTGAACAAGCCAGCCTCACTGAGCTTGCGCACGTCGACCACGTCGGGGCCAGTGGTGCCGGAGTAGACCGGCAGCTCGATGGCATCGTCCAGACCATCTATTGTCAACTGTGCTTTTCTGTCAGCCATGCTAGGCTCCTTATTGTCTGGTATCTGGCGTAAGTCCTTGACTCGCTTGAAGTGAAGGCGAAAAAAAAGTTAGCCCACTATAGAAGCGATCCCAGGATTGTCAATTCGCCTTTGGGCTGGCCGCCTTGTGCATTCTTGTAGCTTATGTAATAGCTTTGTATAATTAATGGTGCTTTGCATCATTGTGCGCCTTTCCCGGTATGGGTCAAGGCGTAACTGTTGGGGGTCTCGGATGTCGCAATTTGTCATGTTTGCGCCCAGTCCTTATAATCCATCTCGCGCGACCGGCCTACAGCTATGGTCGTGGCGACTTGGCAGACGGCCGAGCCCTTCCTCAAAACCACCGCCCGCTCGGGCTTTAGTCCCGACGCACCCCACAGCGGGCCAAGAGAGTGTGTAAAGAGCCGTGAATAGCAAACGACCCGTAAATCTCGATCTCAGCACGATCAATTTCCCTCTCCCGGCACTAACGTCGATCACTCACCGCATCACAGGCATTATTCTTTTCATCGGCCTGATCTTCGCCTTCTGGGCGCTGGATACGTCGTTGTCTTCCCCGCAGGGATTTGATGCTGTCAGTAATGCGATTGCCCACAACTTCCTGGCAAAGCTTATCACTTGGGGCCTGCTGTCTGCCCTGGCCTTTCATTTTGTGGCGGGCATCAAGCACCTGTTGATGGATGCCGATATCGGCGTGACCCTTGAGGGTGGTATCAAGAAAGCACAGATCACCGTGGTGATCAGTGCCGTTCTGGTGATTCTGGCAGGAGTCTGGGTATGGTAACCAACATTACGAACTTCGGTCGCAGCGGTCTATCTGATTGGCTGATCCAGCGCGCCTCGGCCGTCATTCTGGCGCTTTACACGCTTTTCATCGTCGGTTATCTGCTGCTGCACCCGAACCTGGACTACGCCACCTGGAGCGGTCTTTTCGGCGCGACCTGGATGCGCATCTTCTCGCTGCTGGCCTTCATTTCGATGGCAGCCCACGCCTGGATCGGCCTGTGGACTGTCACGACCGACTACATCAAGCCGACCGGCATTCGTATTAGCGCCCAGGCCGTCATCATCCTGGCGATCTTTGTTTTTCTGGTGTGGGGCGTACAAGTCCTGTGGGGAGCCTGATAAATGTCTAACATGCGTAGCCTGACCTTTGACGCAATCATCATCGGTGGCGGCGGTTCCGGCCTGCGTGCCGCCCTAGAGCTTGCGAAGTCCGGCAAGAAGACGGCGGTACTCTCCAAGGTCTTCCCAACTCGCTCGCACACGGTGTCGGCTCAGGGGGGGATTACCTGCGCGATCGCCTCCGCCGACCCGAACGACGACTGGCGCTGGCACATGTATGACACCGTCAAGGGCGGTGATTACATTGCCGACCAGGATGCGGCGGAATACATGTGTTCCGAAGGGCCCAAGGCGGTGTTCGAACTCGAGCACATGGGCCTGCCGTTCTCGCGTTTCGACAACGGCCGTATCTACCAGCGCCCGTTCGGTGGTCAGTCCAAGGACTTCGGCAAGGGTGGTCAGGCGGCTCGTACCTGTGCGGCAGCTGACCGTACCGGCCATGCGCTGCTACACACGCTTTATCAGAACAACCTGAAGAACAACACCACCTTCCTTAACGAGTGGTATGCGGTTGATCTGGTCAAGAATGCCGATGGCGACGTGGTGGGGTGTATCGCCATGTGCATCGAGACCGGCGAAGTGGTACATGTCAAATCCAAGGCCACGGTGCTTGCCACCGGTGGCGCCGGCCGCATCTATGCCTCTACCACCAATGCCCTGATCAATACCGGCGACGGTATCGGCATGGCTCTGCGCGCGGGCTTCCCGATGCAGGACATGGAGATGTGGCAGTTCCACCCGACCGGCATCTATGGTGCTGGGACCCTGGTCACCGAGGGTTGTCGCGGCGAGGGTGGTTATCTGGTCAACAAGGATGGCGAGCGCTTCATGGAGCGTTATGCGCCCAACGCCAAGGACCTGGCCGGTCGCGACGTGGTCGCCCGCTCCATGGTCATGGAGATTCTCGAGGGTCGGGGCTGCGGCGAGAACGGCGATCACGTCATGCTGAAGCTCGATCACCTGGGTGAAGAGGTGCTCGGCAAGCGCCTGCCGGGCATCGTCGAGCTGTCCAAGACCTTTGCCCACGTCGATCCGGCCAAGGAACCGATCCCAGTCGTGCCGACCTGCCACTACATGATGGGGGGTATTCCGACCAACGTGCACGGCCAGGCGGTCATGCAGGACGAAGAGGGCAACGACCAGATCGTCAACGGCCTGTTTGCCTGTGGCGAAGCGGCCTGTGTGTCGGTTCACGGTGCCAACCGCCTGGGGGGCAACTCGCTGCTCGACCTGGTGGTGTTTGGTCGCGCCGCCGGCATGTATATCGAAAGTGCCCTGAACGAAGGCATCGAGTATCTGGATGCCACCCAGTCCGACATCGATGCGGCCATGACGCGCCTCAACCGCTGGAATGAGTCCAATGGCGGTGAGTCCGTGCCGGCCCTCAAGGCCGAGCTGCAGGACATCATGCAGAGTGCCTTCGGGGTCTTCCGTCAGGAAGACAACATGCAGGAAGGCGTTAAGAAGCTCGCCGAATTGCGTGAGCGTATCAGTAACGCTCACCTGGGCGACAAGTCGAATGCCTTCAACACCGCGCGTGTCGAAGCCCTGGAACTCGACAATCTGATGGAAGTGGCCGAGGCCACAGCGGTCTCCGCGCTGGAGCGTAAGGAAAGCCGTGGTGCGCACTCCCGTTACGACTATCCGGATCGTGACGATGTCAATTGGCTGAAGCACTCCGTGTTTTTCCCGGCAACCAAGACGCTGGGCAAGCGCGACGTCAACTTCTCGCCGAAGACCGTCGACACCTTCGAGCCTAAAGTCCGTACCTATTAAGGGGGTCCACGATGTCCATGCTTCAGGTATCCGTCTACCGCTACAACCCGGAAACCGACTCCGCGCCCTACATGCAGGAGTTTCAGGTGGACACTCAGGGCCGCGATGTAATGGTTCTGAATGTCCTGGCCATGATCAAGGAGCAGGACAGCTCCATGGCCTACCGTCGCAGCTGCCGTGAAGGGGTCTGTGGCTCCGACGGCATGAACATGAACGGCAAGAACGGCCTGGCCTGCATCACGCCGCTGTCCGAAGTGGTCAAGGGGGGCAAGTTGACGCTACGTCCGCTGCCTGGCCTGCCGGTCATCCGTGACCTGGTTGTCGATATGGCGCTGTTCTACAAGCAGTACGAGCGCATTCAGCCGTATCTGCAGAATGATAATCCGGAGCCTGCTATCGAGCGTCTCCAGTCGCCGGAAGATCGCGACAAGCTTGACGGCCTGTACGAGTGCATCCTGTGCGCCTGTTGTTCGACGGCCTGCCCGTCGTTCTGGTGGAACCCGGAAAAGTTCGTCGGTCCGGCCGGTCTGCTGCAGTCCTACCGCTTCCTGGCCGACTCGCGTGACGAGAAGACCAGTGAACGCCTCGCCGAGCTTGAGGATCCGTTCAGCGTCTTCCGCTGCCGCGGGATCATGAACTGCGTGGCGGTTTGCCCCAAGGGACTCAACCCGACACGGGCGATTGGCAAGATCCGCGAGATGCTGCTGGCGAATGCTACTTAAATCGTCGCGCTCGACTTGCTATCATGGATTCCCATATCAGGATGTGGCGTTTTGTCACACCTGAGCCGGCCCCGTCCCCAAGAGCCGGTGCCTAGTGCACCGGCTCTTGGCGATCGAGACCTGGGCTTTCGGTTCATGCCGAAGCTCGCCGGATAGGACACAAGCCCAACCGGCAGGGCAACAGTCACGCCGATGCGGCGATGCCGTATATGGCGCCGATAACACCCCATCAGTGTAGGGTGACCGAGACATGCAAGAAGGCATAATGGAGTTGATGTGGCGCACATCTCATATCAGTGGCGGCAACGCTCACTATGTGGAAGCGCTATATGAACAGTTCCTCGTCGATCCAAATGCTGTCCCCGACGAGTGGCGCAATTACTTTGATCAATTGCCCCGCCCGGATGGCAGCCCCTCCCAAGACATTCCACTCAGCCCGATTCGCGACCAGTTCTACCAGCTCGGCCAGTCCCGGCGTAGTGCTCAGGCTACCGCGAGCGTCGACAGTGGCGAGAGCAAAAAGCAGGTCAAGGTTCTCCAGCTGATCAATGCGTATCGCTTCCGCGGGCATCAGAAGGCCGATATCGACCCGCTCAAGCTGCGTAGTCAGGTGCCGGTACCTGATCTTGAGCTGTCCTTTCACCAGTTGACCGAGGCCGATCTGGATACCGAATTCCAGACAGGGTCTTTTTTCCTGGGCAAGGACAAGGCGCCGCTCAAGGAGATTGTCGATGCGCTGGAACAGACCTACTGTCGTTCCATCGGCTGCGAGATCATGCACATCGTCGACACTGAAGAGAAGCGCTGGCTGCAACAGCGCTTCGAGTCGGTGCGCTCCAAGCCCAAGTTCAGCCCGGACGTGCGCAAGCACGTACTCGAACGACTGACGGCGGCCGAGGGTCTGGAAAGTTACCTGGCATCCAAGTACCCAGGCACCAAGCGCTTCGGCCTCGAGGGTGGCGAAAGCTTTATCCCAATGATGGATGAAATCATCCAGCGGGCCGGTGGCTACGGCACCAAGGAAGTCGTCATTGGCATGGCGCACCGTGGGCGTCTCAATCTGCTGGTCAACATTCTGGGCAAGGCTCCCTCCGACCTGATCGAGGAATTCGACGGTAAGAAGGTGATCTCTCAGGGCTCAGGTGACGTCAAGTATCACCAGGGGTTCAGTTCGAACGTGATGACGCCGGGAGGCGAAGTCCACCTGGCGTTGGCGTTCAACCCCTCGCATCTGGAAATCGTCTCTCCGGTGGTCGAAGGCTCGGTGCGGGCTCGTCAGGATCGTCGTGATGACGCCGATGGCAGCCTGGTACTGCCGATCAGTATCCATGGTGATGCGGCCTTCGCCGGTCAGGGCGTGGTCATGGAAACCTTCCAGATGTCACAGACCCGTGCCTACAAGACGGGCGGCACGGTGCATATCGTGATCAATAACCAGGTGGGCTTCACGACCTCCCATCCTGGCGATACACGCTCCACCGAGTACTGCACCGATATCGCCAAGATGGTTCAGGCGCCGATCTTCCACGTCAACGCCGACGACCCGGACGCGGTGCTGCACGCGACCCAGGTGGCGATCGACTATCGCCATCAGTTCAAGCGTGACGTGGTCATCGATCTCGTGTGCTACCGCCGTCGTGGCCACAACGAGGCCGACGAACCCTCCGGCACCCAGCCGATGATGTACAGCAAGATCAAGGATCATCCGTCGGCGCGCACGCATTTCATCAAGCGTCTGGTTGATGAGGGCGTGATTGGCGAAAACGATGCCAAAGCGCAGATGGAAAAGTATCGCGACGACCTGATGGCCGGCAATCATGTGGCCAACGCGCTGGTTAAGGAGCCGAACACCTCGCTGTTCGTCGACTGGGCGCCGTATCTCGGCCATGAGTGGACCGGCGATGCCGACACCACTGTCGACATGAAGCGCATGCAGCAGCTCGCCACCAAGATGTGTGAAGTGCCGGACGGTATTCAGGTCCAGCGTCAGGTCGCCAAGATCTATGAAGACCGGCGCAAGATGGTGGCCGGTGGCATGGCGCTGAACTGGGGCTTTGCCGAGACCCTGGCCTATGCCACGCTGCTCGATCAGGGGCATCCGATTCGTATCACTGGCCAGGACAGTGGACGCGGCACCTTCTCCCACCGCCATGCGGTGGTGCACAACCAGAAGGACGGCAGCACGTACGTGCCGCTCGAGCATATTGCCGAGGACCAGCCGCGCTTCACCATCCACGATTCTTACCTGTCGGAAGAAGCCGTGCTGGCCTTCGAGTACGGCTACGCCACCACCATGCCCAATGCGCTTGATATCTGGGAGGCCCAGTTCGGGGACTTCTTCAATGGCGCCCAGGTGGTGGTTGACCAGTTCATCTCCTCCGGTGAAACCAAGTGGGCACGCTTGTGCGGTCTGACCATGCTGCTGCCTCACGGCTATGAGGGGCAGGGCCCCGAGCACTCTTCCGCTCGCCTCGAGCGCTTCCTGCAGCTGTGTGCCGAGCACAACATGCAGGTCTGCGTGCCGACGACGCCGGCGCAGATTTTCCATCTGTTGCGCCGTCAGGTGATTCGTCCGCTGCGTAAGCCTCTGGTGGTCATGTCGCCGAAGAGTCTGCTGCGCCACAAGGAAGCGACCTCCACGCTTGAGGAACTGGCTAACGGCAAGTTCCAGATGGTATTGCCCGACCAGGGCAAGCTCGAGGCAGAGAAGGTCACGCGGGCGGTGCTGTGTTCCGGCAAGGTCTATTATGATCTCGCCACCTACCGCGCCGAGAACGAGCGTGAAGACACCGCGGTGGTTCGCATTGAGCAGGTCTATCCCTTCCCGAAGGAAGAACTGCAAGAGGCCCTCAAGGTGTATCCAAATCTCGACCAGATTGTCTGGTGTCAGGAAGAACCGCTCAACCAGGGCGCCTGGTATCAAAGCCAGCATCACCTGCGGGTAGTAGCAGACATGTTGCGCGATGGCATGGGACGCGACCTGAAATTTGCGGGTCGTCCCGCCTCAGCGGCTCCGGCTGCCGGTTACATGTCCGTGCACGTAGAACAGCAGCGCCAACTGGTGGATGACGCCTTCAACCTTTGAAGGTATCCCCATCGGACGAGAGAGAACTCATAAGGGAAATTCAATGGCTACCGAGATCAAAGCGCCAACCTTTCCGGAATCCGTTGCCGAGGGCAGCGTCGCTGCCTGGCACAAGAAGCCGGGTGACAGCGTCGAGCGTGACGAGCTGATCGTCGAAATCGAGACCGACAAGGTGGTGCTCGAGGTCGTGGCACCCGAAGCCGGTACGCTTTCCGAGATCAAGGCCGAAGAGGGCGATACCGTCACTTCCGAGCAGGTGTTGGGTACCCTCGGCGCTGCGGGCGAAGCGAAGAGCGAGCCCGAGGCCGACGAGAAAGCTGACGATAAGGTTGAGGAAAAAGCCGACGAGAAGGCCGCTGACAAGAGCGAAGCCAAGTCGGCACCGAAGGCCGAAGCCTCCGGCAAGACCCATGACGTCAAGGCGCCGACCTTCCCGGAATCCATCCAGGAAGGCACGGTTGCGACCTGGCACAAGAAAGTCGGTGAAGCGGTCAAGCGTGACGAAGTGCTGGTCGATATCGAGACCGACAAGGTGGTGCTCGAGGTGGTTGCACCCGCTGATGGCGCGCTTTCCGAGATCAAGGCCGAGGAAGGTTCTCAGGTCGAGTCCGAGGCGGTGCTTGCAAGCTTCGCTGAAGGCGCCGGCGGCGGCGAAGCGCCGGCGGGTGATGCCGACAAGGCTGAGGCCTCTTCTTCGCAGGGCAGCAGCGATCAAGGCAGCGACGATCAGGGTAGCGACGAGAAAGTCGGCGACAAGATTCTTGCTCCGGCGGCGCGCAAGATGGTCGCCGAGCATGATCTGGACGTGGCCAAGATCGAAGGCACCGGCAAGGGCGGTCGCGTGCTGAAAGAAGACGTTCAGAAGGCTGTCAAGGAAGGTTCCGCCCAGAAGACCAAGTCGGCGTCGGCCAGTGCTGCAGCACCGGCTGCCACGGCGGCGCCTGTTGCTGACGGCGAGCGCCCCGAGAAGCGCGTGCCGATGAGTCGCCTGCGCAAGACCATCGCCAAGCGTCTGGTCGAGGCCCAGCAGACCGCTGCCATGCTGACCACCTATAACGAGGTGGACATGGGCGCGGTGATGGATCTGCGGGCCCAGTACAAGGACACCTTCCTCAAGGCACACGACACCAAGCTCGGCTTCATGGGCTTCTTCGTCAAGGCGGCCTCCGAGGCGCTCAAGCGCTTCCCGGACGTCAATGCCTCCATCGACGGCAGCGACATCGTCTATCACGGTTATCAGGACATCGGTGTGGCCGTGTCCACCGACCGTGGCCTGGTCGTGCCGGTGCTGCGTGACACCGACAGCATGAAAATTGCGGATGTCGAGAAAACCATCGTCGACTTCGGCAAGCGTGCCCGTGCTGGTAAGCTCGGCATCGATGAAATGCAGGGCGGTACCTTTACCATTACCAACGGCGGTATCTTCGGTTCGCTGATGTCGACACCGATCCTGAACCCGCCGCAGACCGCGATTCTTGGCATGCACAAGATTCAGGAACGTCCGATGGCGGTGAATGGCAAGGTCGAGATTCGTCCGATGATGTACCTCGCCGTGTCATACGACCACCGCATGATCGATGGCAAGGATGCGGTCCAGTTCCTGGTCACCATGAAGGAACTGCTCGAGGATCCGGCACGCCTGCTGCTCGACGTGTGAGTCAGCGTGACGCCAACGATTCCAGCGAACTGAAAACAGGAAGGAAAGCATGGCCGATAAATTCGATCTGATCGTCATTGGTGCTGGCCCCGGCGGCTATGTCGCCGCCATTCGCGCCGCCCAGCTGGGTCTCAAGACCGCGTGCGTCGAGAAGTGGATCGACAAGGAAGGCAAGACCGTGCACGGCGGCACCTGCCTGAACGTGGGCTGTATCCCCTCCAAGGCACTGCTCGAAGCCTCCCACAAGTTCATCGAAGCGCAGCACGACTTCGACGACATGGGGATCCAGGCGGGCGACGTCACGATGGACGTCAAGAAGATGATGGCCCGCAAGGACAAGATCGTGAAGAACCTGACCGGCGGCATCGCGGGTCTGTTCAAGGCCAACGGTGTAACCGCTCTGGAAGGCGCCGGCAAGGTGCTCTCCAGCAAGCAGGTCGAGGTCAGCAAGGATGGCGAGAAGGTCGTCTATGAAGCCGACAACATCGTCATCGCCTCCGGCTCCGTGCCGGTCGATATTCCGCCGACCCCGCTCACCGAGGGCCTGATCGTCGATTCCACCGGCGCGCTCGAGTTCGACGAGACGCCCAAGCGCCTCGGCGTGATCGGCGCCGGCGTGATCGGCCTCGAGCTCGGCAGCGTCTGGAACCGTCTGGGCTCCGAGGTCACCGTGCTCGAGGCCATGGACAGCTTCCTGCCGATGGTCGATCAGGCCGTCGCCAAGGAAACCCAGAAGCTGCTCAAGAAGCAGGGGCTGGACATCAAGCTCGGCGCCCGGGTGACTGGTTCCGACATCAAGGACAACGAGGTCGTCGTCAAGTACGCCGACAGCGAAGGCGACAAGGAGATCACCTTCGACAAGCTGATCGTCTGCGTCGGCCGTCGTCCTTATACCCAGGGCCTGCTGGGCGACGATGCCGGGGTCAAGCTCGACGAGCGTGGCTTCATCTTCGTCGACGATCAGTGCCGCACCAGCGTGCCGGGCGTCTACGCCATCGGTGATGTGGTACGTGGTCCGATGCTCGCTCACAAGGCATCTGAAGAAGGCATCATGGTCGCCGACATCGTCGCCGGTCATAAGGCCGAGATGAACTATGATGCCATCCCGAGCGTTATCTATACCTTCCCGGAAGTGGCCTGGGTCGGCATGAACGAGCAGGAAGCCAAGGCGGCCGGCATCGAGGTCAAGTCCGGCTCCTTCCCGTTCGCGGCCAGTGGTCGCGCCATGGCCAACAATGCCACCGAAGGCATGGCCAAGGTGATTACCGACGCCGAGACCGACCGCGTACTGGGTATGCACATTGTCGGTCAACACGCCGGCGAGATGATCGCCCAGGGCGTGATTGCCATGGAATTCGGCTCCAGCGCCGAAGATCTGGCACTGACCTGCTATGCACACCCGACCATGTCGGAAGCCGTGCACGAAGCCGCACTGGCGGTCGACGGCCACGCTATCCACATGGCCAATCGCAAGAAGCGCAAGTAAGTCGCCGAACAACGAGCGCCGCCTACCTGAGCGGCGCCATGCTCCGACCGGCTCGGGGCAAACGGGGATGACTTGGCACGCTACAGAGGTGGCGCGCCACGATCATCGTTCGAGTCACATGCAACCAATGGCATGACACGATGAATCTTCACGAGTATCAGGGCAAACAGCTGTTTGCCGATTATGGTCTGCCGGTATCCAAGGGCTTTGCCGTGGATACCCCGGAAGAAGCTGCAGAAGCTTGCAACAAGATCGGTGGTGACAAATGGGTCGTCAAGGCTCAGGTCCACGCTGGTGGTCGCGGCAAGGCCGGCGGCGTCAAGCTGATCAAGAGTCCGGAAGAGGCCAAGGCGTTTGCCGAGCAGTGGCTGGGCAAGAAACTGGTGACCTTCCAGACCGACGAGCACGGTCAGCCGGTCGCCAAGATTCTGGTCGAGAACTGCACCGACATCGCCAACGAGCTGTACTTGGGCGCCGTCGTCGATCGCACTACCCGTCGCGTGGTGTTCATGGCCTCCACCGAAGGTGGCGTGGAGATCGAGAAGGTCGCCGAGGAAACGCCCGAGAAGATTCTCAAGGCCGAGATCGACCCGCTGGTCGGCGCTCAGCCGTACCAGGCACGTGAACTCGGTTTCGCACTGGGCCTTAACAAGGAACAGATCAAGCAGTTCACCAAGATCTTCCTGGGTCTGTCGAAGCTGTTCCACGACAAGGATCTCGCCCTGCTCGAGATCAACCCGTTGGTGATCACCGGTGAAGGCAACCTGCACTGCCTCGACGCCAAGATCGGCCTGGATGGCAACGCTCTGTACCGTCACCCGGACCTGCAGGCCATGCAGGACCCGTCTCAGGAAGACGATCGTGAAGCCGAAGCGGCCGCCTGGGATCTGAACTACGTGGCGCTCGACGGCAACATCGGTTGCATGGTCAATGGCGCCGGCCTGGCCATGGGCACCATGGACATCGTCAACCTGAACGGTGGCAGCCCGGCCAACTTCCTTGACGTGGGCGGTGGCGCTACCAAGGAACGCGTGGCAGAAGCGTTCAAGATCATCCTCTCCGATGACAACGTCAAGGCCGTGCTGGTCAACATCTTCGGCGGTATCGTGCGTTGCGACATGATTGCCGAGGGCATCATCGGTGCCGTCGAGCAAGTCGGCGTCAACGTGCCGGTCGTGGTACGTCTGGAAGGCAACAACGCCGAGCTGGGTGCCGAGAAACTGGCGTCCAGCGGTCTGAACATCATCGCTGCTACCAGCCTGACTGACGCGGCACAGCAGGTTGTCAAGGCAGCGGAGGGCAAGTAATGAGTATCCTGATCGATAAGAACACCAAGGTCATCTGCCAGGGCTTCACCGGTGGCCAGGGAACCTTCCACTCCGAACAGGCCATCGCCTACGGTACCCAGATGGTCGGCGGCGTGACACCGGGCAAGGGCGGCCAGGAACACCTGGGTCTGCCGGTGTTCAACACCGTCAAGGAAGCCGTTGCCGAGACCGGCGCAGAAGCGTCCGTGATCTATGTGCCGGCGGCGTTCTGCAAGGACTCCATCCTTGAAGCTGCTAACGGTGGCATCAAGCTGATCGTCTGCATCACCGAAGGCATCCCGACGCTCGATATGCTGGATGCCAAGGTCAAGTGCGACGAGTTGGGCGTGCGCCTGATCGGCCCGAACTGCCCGGGTGTGATTACACCGGGTGAAAGCAAGATCGGCATCATGCCGGGCCATATCCATCAGCCGGGCAAGGTCGGTATCGTGTCACGCTCCGGCACCCTGACCTACGAAGCCGTCAAGCAGACCACTGACCATGGCTTCGGCCAGTCGAGCTGCGTCGGTATCGGCGGTGACCCGATCCCGGGCTCCAACTTCATCGATATCCTCGAGATGTTCGAACAGGACCCGCAGACCGAAGCGATCGTCATGATCGGCGAGATCGGCGGCACCGCCGAGGAAGAAGCCGCGGCCTACATCAAGGCCAACGTGTCCAAGCCAGTGGTCGCCTACATCGCGGGCGTGACCGCGCCTCCGGGTAAGCGCATGGGCCATGCTGGTGCCATCATCTCCGGCGGCAAGGGCACGGCCGACGAGAAGTTCGGCGCCCTGGAATCAGCGGGCGTCAAGACCGTGCGTTCCCTGGCCGAGATTGGCGATGCCCTGAAGCAGGTCACCGGCTGGTAAGCCGGCGACCCGCCTCATGGCGCAAAGGGTACCCCTCGGGGTGCCCTTTTTTTGTGCCCGGTGGTCAGCCCGCCAGGTCATCGACCTGGTTGGCCATGCCCAGTAGCTGTACGTCGATGTCGTTGCCATTATCGTTACTGGCAGTCATCTCGTCGGGCAGCGACTGGTCATCACCATAGGCCTTGAAGGCGAAACGCCAGGACTCGCCGGGGGCGAGGGTGTTGTCGGTGTTGTCTTCCACGCGGTAAGCGCCGTCGTCTTCGCTCAGATTGCCGTTCCACAGCGTATCGATATCCGCAGCCAGGTCGAAGCGTACCTCGGGGTTGATGATCTCCTCATCGGAGACGTTCTCGATGAAAACCTCGGCGACATAGCCCGACGACCAGCTGCTGGTGGTATTGCTGGTCGCCAACAGCTCGGTGCCGTCCTCGACCAGGCCTGGCAGTTCAGCGTCACCGTTCAGGATCGTGGAGGCATCGGGGGCGGCGAGCGGTTCGCCCGCGAAGACGTTGCCCGACGCCAGATGCAGGGTGCTGCCATCGCCGAAGACGGCGAATTCTATGTTGGTGAGGGTGTCGTGGCTGCCTTTCCCGGTGATCTCAGCTCCTTCGTCATTGAGTGATACCTGGTGATCGGCATAGTCGCCGACATAGCGTGCCGTGTCGGTGCCATCGCCGCCATCGAGTCGATCGGTGCCATCGATCCAGTCGTCTCCCGGCCCGCCCTGGAGGATGTCATTGCCGGCACCGCCGGTCAGGGTGTCATCGCCCAGGTTGCCGTTGAGGTAGACACCATCATCGGAGCCCTGGACATCATCGCTGCGCCGCGAACCGACCATGTAGTCGAAGATCACGTCGTTGGCCTCGGCATCGGTGATGGCGCCGAAGCTCTCGCCTCCCGAGTTGGTCCACAAGGCGGGGGACATGGTATCGGCATCGGGGTCACGCACGGACTCAAGGACCCGCACGCTGTTGTCATGGTCGCGGCCGCCGTGGAAATTGACGTCGCGGTCGGTATAGGCGACCTCGACGTCGTTGCCCACCGAGGAGCGCCAGGAGGCGAACACCAAGCCATGGCGCATGCCGGTGTCCTCGAGTCCGCTGAAGCTGCCGTCGTAGCTTTCATGCAGCTCGTAGGCGTAGCCATTGCCACCACTGCCCTTGTTGAAGGCCCCATGCGCTGCGATGTCCTCGACGCTGGTGTCCAGCGTCCTGGAGAAATGGAAGGCATTCGACGGGCCATCATTGACCGTGATGTCGCTTAGGCTCGCCCCGACGGTGCCCTCGAGGGATACGGCATGGTAGCCGGTCAGTTCATCCAGGGTATTGTCGAAGTCGCCGGCCTCGGCCGTGCCCAGATCGAACTCGACGCTGAAGCCTTTCAGGCCGATATCTTCGGCCGTTTCGAGGCGTTCGATCTGCGTCTTGCCAGCATCGAAATCGAAATGTACGCCGCGGTCGAGCGTGACGTTGTCGCCATCGACAGACGCGACCTTGGCCATGCTGGTGCGCAGCTCGGCATGCTCGACCTTGCGCCAGGACGTATCGCCGATCTCATCGAAGAAGGCATCGTCGTTGTCCTGCCAGAGACGGAGGGTGTCGCCGACCTGCAGGTCATGGTCGCGATCCAGGGTAAGCCGCTGCTCGCCCTCGTCGATCGACGACGCCAGATCCCCTTGGTAGGTGTTTTCCGTGCCATCCACGTGAATGGCATGGTCGTCATTGCGCTCCAGCGCTTGGTCACTGAAACGCAGGGTGGTCTGGTCGGCACCGGCCCCGACCAGTGATATGTCGGAACGCTCGATGGTGATGGCATCATCGAGCTCGAAGGTGCCGGCGGCGAGCCTCAGGGTCGTCCCCGCCTCGGCATCATCGATCAACGCCTGCAATTCCTCGGCGTTGGTCTCGGTGCCGACATCGATGTACGAACTCATTATTTTAGTCTCTCCTGTGTCTTCAAAAGGCGACAGTGCTTACTGACGATAGTGGGTGGTTTCTATGGATTAAACGTCTAAAAATGGTGCTGATATTGTTGCCATTTGAGGACACCTTCTTCCGGTTGAAAGTGCTCATTATTGGCCGCTATCGTGCGATGCGTAAGCGTAGGTTAGAGACGAAAAGAGTGTTGTATAAGCAGATGAGTGGGTCAATGAGAGGTATGAAATTTTTGCAAGATAGCAATGTAGTTTTTAGTCATTTATCGGTAAGCATTAAAACATTTTATCCTTTTATGGCAGCAGTGCGGGGAGCCTTATTGCATGGCAGTTGAATCGCGAACCGTACTCGGTAATGCCTTGGAAAACTGCCGCCACTCCCTGCGCTGGGCCTGCTTTTTTAGCCTTTTCATTAACCTGCTGATGCTGACACCTGCTTTATACATGCTGCAGGTGTACGACCGCGTTATTACCACGGGCAGCGAGGCGACACTTCTGGTAATGACGCTACTGGTCGTCTTCTTTTTCTGCATCATGGGGGCGCTGGAGTGGGTCCGTAGCCGCGTTCTGGTACGCCTCGGTAACCGTTTCGATATGCAGCTTCATGATCGCCTGCATGGCCACATGTTCTGGCGGGATCTCAATCTGCCGGGACGTCATGGCGCCTGGCCGCTCGATGACTTGGCGACCCTGCGTCAGGCGCTGGCCGGGGGAGGGCTGCTGATCTTCTTCGACGCCGTCTGGGTGCCGATCTACCTGGTCGTACTGACCCTGTTCCATCCCTGGTTCGGCGGCTTTGCCGCTGTCGCGGGGGGACTGCTGCTGGCGCTGGTGGTGGCCAGCGAGAAGGCCACTCGCCATTTGCTCGACGCCGCCAGTCGCGATCAGGCCGAGTCACGGGAACTCGCCGCCAGTAACCTGCGCAATGCCGAGGTGCTACATGCCATGGGGATGCTGGGTGGCATCCGCAGGCGTTGGGCTCGGCTGCATCGCAACTATCTGACCAAGCAGTCGCAGGCCAGCGACCGCGCCGGGCTGCTCTTCAGCCTGACCAGGACCCTGCGCCTGGCCGCCCAGTCGCTGATCCTGGGGCTAGGCGCGTTGCTGGTACTCAAGGAACAGATCACTCCGGGCATGATGATTGCCGGTTCGCTGTTGATGGGGCGTGCCCTGGCGCCGATCGATCAGGCCATCGGCGGCTGGAAGAGCGTGGTCGCGGCACGTGCCGCCTATCGGCGTCTCGAGGCGCTGTTTCGCGAGGCGCCCAGCGACGAGCAGCGAATGGCGCTGCCGGCGCCGCGCGGTGAGCTGACGATCGAGGACATGGCCGCGGGACCGCCGAGCCAGGAGCGGCCGGTCATACGAGGCGTCAACATCGCCATCGCCGCTGGCGAACACGTCGGCATCATCGGTGCCAGTGCCGCCGGCAAGTCGACGCTGGCCCGCGTGCTGCTGGGCATCTGGCCGGCCCGCCAGGGCAGCGTGCGCCTCGACGGGGCGGACATCATGCAATGGCAGCGCGAGGCGCTGGGCCCCTATGTGGGCTATCTGCCGCAGGACATCGAGCTCTTCGAGGGCAGCGTCGGCGAAAACATCGCCCGCTTCGACGAGCTGGATGCCGACAAGGTGGTGGCCGCGGCCAGGCGGGCCGGGGTCCACGAGATGATTCTTCACCTGCCCGAAGGCTACGACACCCGTCTCACACCGAACGGGGGGGCCCTGTCCGCCGGACAGCGGCAACGCATCGGACTGGCCCGAGCCCTGTATGACGATCCGGCCCTCGTCGTGCTCGACGAGCCCAATTCCAACCTCGATCACCAGGGGGAACAGGCGCTGACCACGGCGATGCGAGAGCTGAAGCGAGAGGGGATCACGCTCTTGGTGATCAGTCACCGCACCGGCGTGTTGAAGGAAGTCGATAGCTTGCTGCTGATGGAGCAGGGCCAGGTCCGCTTGTTCGGTTCCCGCGAGCGGGTGTTGGCCAAGATGGCCGGGGAGGCTCAGGCATGAACATGTCCGCGACGCCATCGCTCGAGGCAAAGACCACACCGGAGGCCGCGACAGTGACCGCCACCGCGACGGATGGACAGGATGAGGGCCCGCCGGTCGGCGACCGGCGGCATCGCCGAATCGGCATCGGGATCCTGCTGCTGTTGCTGGCCGGCTTCGGTGGCTGGGCGGTATCGGCCGATCTGGCCGTGGCGGTTATGGCGCCGGGGCGTGTCACGGTCGCCTCCTTCAAGAAGACCGTGCAACACCTCGAGGGGGGCATCGTCGAGCGCATCGCGGTCGACGACGGAGACCGTGTCGAGCGAGGCGATACCTTGATGACCCTTGACCCCACCCGTATCGACGGCGAGCTCGAGATCGCGCGCATGCAGTACTGGATCAATCGCGCCACACAGCTGCGCTTGCAGGCCGAGCAGGCCGGTCAGCAGAGCTTGAACTACCCGGAGGCGCTCCTCGATCACGATGATCAACGCCTCGCCCGGGTGCTGACCGTTCAGCGTCAGCTGTTCTTGGCGCGACGACTGCGACTTCAGGGCGCACTGGACGCGCTGGACGAGCAAATTGCACAGCGCCGCCGCCAAATCGAGGGTCACGAGGCCCTGATCGATGCAACCGAGCAACAGCTTGCGTCACTACGCAAAGATGTAAAGGCGCTAGGCTCGCTGTACCAGGACGGCTTCGGTGACAATCAACGCCTGCACGAAATGGAGCGAGAGATCCTGCGCTATGAGGGCGAGCTCGCCGAGCATCGTGCCGATATTGCCCGTCTACGCTCGAAGGTTGGCGAGTATGTCCTGCAGAAAGAGGTCCGCGAGCAAAAGCATCAGGAAACTGTCAGCGACCAGCTCCGCGAGGTTCAGCATCAGGTCGCCGACGCGAAAGAGCGTCTGGCCATGTTGCGTGACCAGCAGCGTCGGTTGAATATCTCGGCACCGGTCGCGGGTCGTGTGGTGGGGCTTGCCGTGCACACCCGCGGGGCGGTGCTCGACCCTGGCATGCGAGTTCTCGACATCGTGCCAGTCGGTCAAGACTTCGTCGTCAAAGCCCGTGTCACCGACCGAGACATCGATCATGTGAAGACCGGGCAGCCGGCGGAGGTGCGCTTCACTGCCTTCAACCGCCGTCAGTCGCCGCTGGTGGAAGGCGAAGTGCAGCGTGTTTCTGCCGACAGCTTCGAGGACGAAGCCAGCGGGGAGCATTTCTACAAGGTGCGAATTTCGCTCAAGCCCAAGGCGTTGGCAACGCTACCAGCGGATCTATCGCTGCGTTCGGGCATGCCGGCCGAGGTTCGCCTGCAGGGCGGCGAGCGGACCTTCGCCAGTTACCTGTTCAAGCCGGTGAGCGACATGTTGGCGCGAGCCATGCGCCCTGGTTGATGTGGTTTGTCTTGAGGAATAAAACGCCTGTCGCAAGCGTTCAGGGCGGCGCTCCATCCTATCCTCAGTCCGGGACGCACACGTTGATGGGTGATACATCATGTGCCGGTGTAGTGGCCCGAGAGTCGCCGTTCACCGCCTGCAACGATGATGGGCCTGGCGAGCCATGCCAGCACCGGAGCACCTGCCAGCAGATACCAATGGTAGGTAACGAAACGCCAGATCAAGATTGCGGCCGCGGTGGTTTCGCCGCCGAGTGAGGGGAGTAAAAATGCACCGATGGTCAATTCGACGCCCCCGGCGCCACCCGGCAGCAGACTCAGTTGACCGGCTGCCATGGCCAGCATCTGTACCATGAAGGTCCAGACCCAGGCGATGTCGACACCTAGCCCATCCAGCGTCAGGTACAGCAGGCTGTAGCGGGTAATCCAGTGGGTGCTGCACAGGGCGAAGATGGTGGCGAGCCTCAGCGGTGGTTGGCCAAGCGTGATGGCAAGCCCTTGGCGGAAGTGCAACATATGACGGCTCAGACGTCGGCGATTCGCCTGGCTGATCCCCAATTGCTCGAGCGGTGCACGACTCAGTCGTAGCACACGGGGCAAGTACATCAGTAGTAACGTCATCATCACCAGCAGCATCACCAGTACCGCGCTTGCTAGCTGTATCAGCTCGGGCCGGGGCCAGGCATTCGGATGCAGTAGGGCATACCCGCCCATCGCCGTCAGGGCGAGCAGGAAAAACAGCATGTCGCAGATCTGGTCGATCACGAATATCCCGGAGGAGGTGGCGGGGTGAACACCGTGACGCTTGAGTAGCATCATCAGCGTCAATGGACCGCCGCTACCACCGGGTGTGGCGCAAGTGGCGCATTCGGTCGCCATCACCATGGCAACCGCACGGCGCTGTCCCAGGGGGGTGGATGAAAATCGCGTCAGTGCTCGGTCCATCGGTGACGGAGTCGTTGGGACGCCATCCTGCTGCGCTCGCCAACGGTCACGAGAACCGCCGCGGCCGGCAAGCAGCAAACGCAGGCGCAGTGCATTGAGATTCCAGCAGCCCATGACCAACGCGAGTATCAGCGTCAGGCGTGCGAGGGGAAAATCCAGTAGCGCCGAAAACGGAGCCAGACCATCGAGCAGCATAGGGATCAATGCCGCCACCAGCAGGGCCAGGATCAGCATGACTCTGCTGCGCAAGCGCCTCAAACCCTGTGTCGACCTCTTTATCAAGCGTTGAATAAGCAATGTCATCGGCAAGGTGTCACGAGCATACTTGCAGGTGCATTGCCGTCTTTAGCGACGTATGCCGGCTCGCTATCCATGCTCACGGCGAGTGTCGTTGGCGACAGCGTGCGGTAGTGGTCGAGTAGACCATCGATCACCTTTGACCAACGATAGTGGCGCTCCACGTGGCGACGGGCATGGCGGCCGATGGCCGCGGCATCGTTGAGGAAGAGCTCTTCCACGGCCCGGGCCATGGCCGCCGGCGCATGAGGCTCGCAGAGCACACCACAGCCTAACGGCACGTTCTCGATCAGCGCACTGGCCCGGGCGGCCACTACCGGTAGACCGCTGGCCATGGCTTCCAGCGCCACCAGGCCGAAGGTCTCGCGGGTGCCGGCATGAATCATGGCATCGGCATTGGCAAGCGCACGGGCGACCTCATTGGGCGAACAGCAGCGGCTGATCACGCTGACATTGTCGGGCACCTGCGTGGGCATGCCCGGCCCCATCAGCAAGAGGTGATAGCCACGGCCCAGCCGCTGGGCGGTCGCCAGCAGGTGATTGACGTTCTTCTCTTTGGAATTGCGCCCGGCGAAGACCAGCAGCCGGGTGGTGTCGGAGAGCCCTAGCGTCCGGCGCAATTGGTCGTTGCGACGGCGAGGATGAAAGGTGTCAAGGTCGACCCCTAGCGGCTGGACGCGGATGTCCTCGATGCCCCAATCCGCGAGTCGCTCGCCCATTGAGCGGCAGGGCACCAACACGCTATCGAAGCGCCCATAGAGGTCCGCCACGTAGCGTTGTAGTCGTCTGGCTACCGGCGCACCAAAACGGTCGCCCATCAGCCGGGGCAGGTCGGAGTGGTAGAATCCCACCACCGGCACGCCCAGCTGCTGGCCGGCCTCCAGCGCCGCCCAGGCGGTAACGTAGGGGTCACCGGCCTCGATCAGGTCCGGGCCAAGCTCGACCAATGCCTCTCGCCAGGGGCGGCGTCGAAGCGGAAAGCGATAGCCCTGCCCCAGTGGTAGGCGACAGGCGGGCAGGGTTTGCAGGGTACCGAGGGTCTGGCGCTCGCTTGCTGGCACCAGCAGGCTTGCCTCGACGCCTGGCAGGGTCGCCAAGTGACGGTGTTTGGCCTGAAGGTAGGTGCGCACGCCGCCGCTGTCCGGGGCATGAAACATGGTGACGTCGGCGAGGTACAAGGCCATCTCCTGTTGCCGTGAACATGCGCCAGAGAGTAACGACGCAATGCGACAGTTCGACGACAGTGGGCTCGCCTTCACTCCTTGGATACCGCCTTTTGCTCGATAGGTGGCACTTCGCGGCCATGCATGAGACATATGAAAGCACGTGCACACGACAAGGAGAGTGGTCATGCCATCCGACACCGGTTCCGGCCGTCATTCATTCGAGGATCAGTCGCAAGAAGCTGGCTCACTCGATAGTCAGGCCGCGTCAGGACCAGGCTCCGCGTCGCCACGTGAACAGGCCTATTACCGCACCGAGCTCGAATACGCGCTGGGCACGCCGTTTACCGACGGCAACCATGTCGAGGTCATGCGCAATGGCGTGGAGATATTTCCTGCCATGCTCCATGCCATTGATACCGCCGAGGCCAGCATCGATGTCGTGACCTACGTGTACTGGACCGGCGATATCGCGCGCCGTTTCGCCGCAGCACTGGCCCGGCGGGCGCGCGAGGGGCTGCGGGTTCGTGTTGTGCTGGATGCGGTGGGAACGCAGAAGATGTCGCCCGAGGTGGTTAACCAGATGCGTGAGGCAGGGATAGAGGTGCGCTGCTTTCGCCCCATCAGGCTGCCCAGGCCCTGGCAGGCCGATAAGCGTACTCATCGCAAGATACTGGTGTGCGACGACCGTCTTGGTTTCGTTGGCGGGGTGGGTATTGCCGCCGAATGGGAAGGCGACGCCCGCACTCCGGATGAATGGCGCGAGACACATCTTCAGGTATCGGGGGCGGCGGTCATCGGGTTGCATTCGGCCTTTCTCGATAACTGGAACGAGTGCGGTCCCTGGCAGTGGCATCCGATCCGTCAACGCCCGCCGGTACATGAGCATGGCATGCTGGTTCAGTGCGTGCGGGCATCCTCGACGATCGGCTGGACCGAGTCCGCCGCCATGCTGCGCTCGCTGGTCGCGGTCAGCCATGTCCGGCTGCGCATCGTTACTGCCTACTTTGCGCCCGATGATGATCTGGTCGAGCAGATGATCTCGGCACTCGAGCGTGGCGTCTCGGTGGAGCTGCTGGTGCCGGGTCGCTACAACGACAGTCGCCTGTCGCAGTTGGCCGGTCATCCGAGCATCGAGCGGTTGCTCGATGCCGGTGCGAAGGTCTGGGTATTTCTGCCCACCATGCTGCATGCCAAGGTGATTACCGTCGACGGTCGGCTGTCCTGCGTGGGGTCGGTGAACGTCAATCATCGCTCGATGGGCAAGGACGAGGAATGTTGTGCGCTGATGATTTCAGATGACGTCACGGCGACGCTGGATGGTCAGTTCGACGATGACTGCCAGCGCTCAACGCGCCTGGATGCCGCCGAGTTTCACCGCCGAGGGCGCTGGACACGGCTCAAGGAGCAGGGGGCACGTCTGCTGCTGGAGCAGCTGTGAATCAGGCCGGGGTTAGGTCGGGGCTGGGTCAGGGGTAGGTCGAGAACAGGCCGAGCCCTGCTTCGCGATGGCCCCTGCCAGCTTGCGAGACACGGGCGAAAACGATAACGCCCCGGCCAATGGCCAGGGCGTTGTCGTGTCACAGGTGGTCAGCGTGGATCAACCCACCGG
This sequence comes from Halomonas salinarum, assembly GCF_012062845.1. Lineage (GTDB taxonomy): Bacteria > Pseudomonadota > Gammaproteobacteria > Pseudomonadales > Halomonadaceae > Onishia > Onishia salinarum. Next base: position 93,754 of record NZ_WWNB01000010.1, on the reverse strand, counting down.
ACGAGCCACCAAGGAGCGCGTCTCTTCGCGCGCTTCGGTAAGCGCCACGCGCGTCATGTCGCCGAGTTTGAAGCGTTCTTCGCCCTCGATCTGGATGCGGCCTTCCTTGTCGTCGATGACCACCTTGTCACGTTCGCTATGCATCAGCGGTGCCGGGATGAAGGCGGTCGCGCCATTGTCGACCAGACGCACTCGCATGCCGCCGCGGTTGATGGCGATGATCTCGGCCTCGAACTCCTGCTGCTCCTTGGCCGCTTCGCCCAGGTAGCGCACATAGAGCCAGTCCTTGACGTCGCGCTCGGCCATGCGGTTGAGGCGGCGACGCTCGGTGAGCTGCTCGGTCAGCGCCTGGCTGGCCTCGGCCGGGGCGCTCTCATTCTTCAGCACCCGCTTGATCAGGCGGTGGTTGACCATGTCGCCGTACTTGCGGATCGGCGACGTCCAGGTGGCATAAGCCGCGAGGCCCAGGCCGAAGTGCGGGCCGGGCAGGGCAGACATGTTGGTGAAGCCCTGGAAGCGACGCAGGCGGACATCGAGCCAGGCATCATCGCGGGCCTCGAGCTCGCGCTTGAGCTCACGATAGCGCGGCAGCTCGGTGAGCGCCTCGCGTTCGACCTGAATATCCTGGTCAGCGAGAAACTCGTGGGCCGCATCGGCTTTTTCCGGCTCGAAGGCACGGTGCACGTTGAAGATGCCGTGACCGACCCTTTCCGCCAGCAGGTCGGCGCAGCAGGCGTTGGCCGCGATCATCGATTCCTCGATCATGCGGTTGGCGATGCGCCGATCTTCGGTGCGGATGTTCAGTACGTTGCCGGCGTCGTCCAGATCGAAGACGTAATCCGGCCGATCCTTGAATACCAGGGCGTGAGCGGCACGCCAGGCACTCCGTGCTTCGGTCAGGTCGCGCAGGGCGGTGAGCTGCGGCGCGATGGCCTCATCCGGTGCCCAGTCGCCCTTGCCCTCGATCCAGTCAGAGACATGGTCGTAGACCAGGCGTGCCTTGGAGATCATGGTCGCGGCGAAGAAGCGGTAGTCGCCCAGGTTGCCTTCGGCATCGATATCCAGTGCGCAGGCCAGCACCGGGCGCTCGCGGCCCTCCCACAGCGAGCACAGGTCGTCGGCCAGTACTTCGGGCAGCATGGTGACGTTCTGGCCCGGGAGGTAGACGGTGAAGGCACGGGTACGCGCTTCAAGGTCGGCGCTATGGCTTTCATCGACATAGGCGGTGGGGTCGGCGATCGCCACCGTCAGGCGCCAGCCGCCGTTGTCCAGGGTCTCGACGCGCAGGGCATCGTCCATGTCACGGGTCTTCTCACCATCGATGGTGAAGAAGGGCTCGGCGGTGAGATCCTCGCGCTCTAGGCCTTCATCGGCCATCGGCCATTCGTCGCCAGCTTCCGGTGAGGCCTGCTCAAGATCATGCCGGGCAAGCGTCACGCGCCAGGGCACGGCCGGGTTGTCGGACTTGGCCACCAGTTCATCGATCTGGGCGAAGAAGCCGCGGTCGCCTTCCTTCATGGGGTGGCGGACCAGGCGTGCAACGACCCAGTCGCCATCGGCGATGCTGTCTTCATCAAGGCTGCGCTTGATGCGCGACTTGATCACGTTCTTGACCGACGGGTGGTCGGGCACTACGGCCAGACGGTCCTCGCGCTTCTGCACCCGAGCGACGAAGCGTTGTAGGCCGATTTCCAGCAGACTATCCGGCTCGACCGAGGTCTTTTCGCCTTCTTCCTTGAGGATGGCCTTTACACGATCACCGTGCAGCACCTGCTTCATGGCGGGGGGCGGCACGAAGTAGGAGTCGCCGTCGTCGGTCTCGAGGAAGCCAAAGCCCTTGTCGGTGGCCTTGATCACGCCCTCGACCCGGGGAGTGGTATCGTGGATCTGCTGCTTGAGCTGGGCAAGCATGGAGTTGTTCTGGAGCATCGGACACTTTTACATGGCGAGAAGAGTGGGAGCCACTATACGGATTCCACCCGCCTGCGCCAATCGGGACGGGGGAGTGCGACCTCTGTGTGTTCTCCATCACGCGGTTGGTCGATAGCCTGGAGTGCCCCCGGCGCAGACAGCCAGTTGCTCCCTTGGGTATGCTATCGACTGAGTTGCCAAGGAGCCCCCATGTCCCCCCAGCTGATCGTCACCGACCTCGACCGCACCCTGCTCAACGCTGACCATGACCTGGATGTCCACACGATTGAGACCTTCCAGGCGCTCGCCGAGCGCGGCCACCATCTGGCCATTGCGTCGGGTCGTCATTATCGAGACATCCTGCCACTGCGTGAGCGGCTCGGCGTGCCGGCCCATATCATCAGCACCAACGGTGCCTACCTGCATGGCCCGGACGACGCGGTGCTGGCGACCCAGCACGTACCCGAAGACCTGGCCCGGGAACTGATCGCGCTGGAGCGCCCGCCAGGCATGCGCCTGAATCTTTACCGCGATGACGACTGGCTGATCGATGCGCCGGCGCCTGAGCTCCTTGCGCTGCATGCCCATACCGGTTTCGGCTATCGGGTGGCCGAGCCTTTTGAGTTTGATGGCATAGGCGTCGGCAAGGTGCTCTTCATCGGCGAGCCAGCGTCGTTGGCAGCGATCGAAGAGGTGGTGGAAGCACGCCACGGCCCCGCTTTGCACCTGACTTACTCCCTGCCCGGCTCACTCGAAATCATGGCCGGTGGGGTCAACAAGGGCACCGCTCTGGCGCGTCTGCTCGAGCGGCTGGGGTTGCCGGCCGAGGCCTGCATGGCCTTCGGTGACAACCTCAACGACACCGAGATGCTGGACCTGGCCGGTCAGGCCTTCGTGATGGCCAATGCCCATCCCGAGTTGCCCGGGCGGCTGCCCCGAGCGACCCGCATCGGCCATCATGATGAGGCCGCGGTCTCGCATACGCTGCGTAGGCACTTCTTCGACTAGTCGATCTGGCCCGGTCTGGCGATCGCCGGTTACTGGCAGTGGCTGTTGCGTTTACGCTCGACATATAGGCCGTTAAGCACTAGTTCAATACGCTAGTGCACGGTGATGACGGTGCACTTGGCGGCGTGGCTGACCTTGTGTGAGACGCTACCGACCACCAGGCTCGAGAAGTCGCCAAGCCCACGGCTGCCCATGACGATCGCATCGGCGCTGAGTCGCTTGGCCTGCTCAAGGATGGTGCGGCTGGGCTCGCCCTGGGCGAGGGTCGTGTCGACGTGCTTGGCGCCCATGGCGGTCGCTTCCCGGGAGGCCCGGTCGATCAGCTCGCGGCCGTTCTTCTCGAGTACGTCCTGGGTGGTCTCCAGCTTCACCGCGCCTATGCCCCAGATCAGCGTGGTCTCATGCGCCAGCGCCTCGGGGATATGCAGGATATGCAGCGTGGTATCGCTATCCTTGATCAGCTGGCAGGCCACTTCGAGCGCCTTGCGGGCGTGTTCGGAACCATCGACGGGCACCATGACCGACTTGAACATGGCATCATCTCCTTGGTGAATATCCTTTCATGCTAGCCAAACTCTCCCTTGCTGGCTTGATCCCGGTCAATACTCCCAGCACTAGCCATCAGAGCTGCCTGGCGACGTGCCACGCTTCTGGCTTGAAGCATCATCGAGTCGCGACAGACGCTGCCAAAGCTCGCGGCGCAGCTCGACCAGCCGCGGGGCCTCGCCGGTCTCGAAGGGCAGGGGCCGTGCAAGCCCCAATGCCTTGAGCCCCAGCCGCGCACTCATCAGGCCAACGCCGAGCCCCTGAGCGGCGCGGGTCGAGAGGCGTCCGGCGAGATCCATCGACAGCCACTCCATGCCGATGTCGCCGGCAAGCTCGCTGCTGCCGGCGAAGGCGACGTTGTAGAGCACCTGGCGAAAGAGCCTGAGGCGGCTGGCGTAGCCAAGCTCCAGCCCGTAAAGACGCGCCAGGCGGTCGATCATGGCCAGGTTTCGCCAGGCCACCAGTGCCATATCGAGCAGCCCAAGCGGGCTTGCCGCGACCAGCACGGCGGTATCGCCCGACATCCGGGCGATGAGTCGCCGTGCCTCGCGATCCCGGGGCGATAGCAGATGGTGGGCAAGCAGCACACGCTGCTCGGCGCCGCCGTGGTGATCGTCCTGGGAAGCGAGATACCCCTGCCAGTGAGGATGATCGGCATCCAGGCCGAGTCTATCGCGTAGCGACTCGGCAAGGCGCTGCGCCTCATCTGGCTTGGCCTGGGAAAGCTCGGCCAAGCGGTCGCGCAGGGCGCCATGTCGACGCAGGCGGCGCAGTCGCAGGAGCTCCTTGGTCAGTGCCTTGCCGGCAAGACCTACCCCGGCCAGCAGCAGGAGACTCCAGGCACCGGCGAGCCAGTCGCCGTTCAGGGCGGCGGTGAAGGTGGACTCGGCGGCCTCGACGGCGCCCAGCAGCAGACCGCCGCCTAGCAAGCCCATCAGCCCCCACCGTCGCCGCCGTGGCCGGGCCAGGCTCGAGGCCAGGTCGGTTTCTGCCGCGTCTTCCTCAAGAGGACGGCTGGCCTGAGTGTCCGGGAAAGCCGTAGCGGGGCGCGGATCCCGCTGGCCAAGGTCAGTCTCGAGCGTGGGATCGACCGAGAAGCGCTGAGAGGGGCGGGGGTCGGTCATTGCAGCTTGTCTCCGAGCAGCCAGTCGAGGGTTGAATCAAGGCGGATATGGGGCAGTGCCCCCTCGCCTCGCGGTGCGGGGCGAAAGGCGCGGAAGTCAAACCCCTGGCGAGCCCAGAAGTCGGCATTGGGAAGCCTTGGCGGCACCTCACCGGGAAAGACCAGCACCGACTCATTGTCCAGGGTGGTGCCGCGCAGCGCCGGCGTACTGCGCCCCTGGTGCTCGACACGATGGGCGCTGGTGGTGCGGATCGACGCCAGCGAGAAGGCCTTGACCGGTATGTCGGCGAAGCGCAGGTCCTTGAGCGGTTCGGCCAGGAGCGCTTCGAGCAGGGTGACCAGGTGAGGGTGCTGCTCCGGCGTGACATGATCGGCCTTGGTGGCGGCAATGGCCAGGCGGTCGATACGCGGCGTGAACAGCCGCGACAGCAGGCTGCGCCGGCCATAGTCGAAGCTCTTCATCAGTGTGCCAAGTGCCCTGGACAGGTCGGCAAAACGGTCTGGTCCGGCATTCAGGGCGCCGAGCACGTCGACCAGCACGAGCTGGCGGTCGAAGCGCCGGAAATGGTCCAGATAGAAGGGTTTGACGATATGTCGCTGGTAATGGTCGAAGCGCCTGGCCAGGGTCTGATAGACGCTGTCAGCCGGCAAGGCCTTGAGCCGATCGAGATCATCTTCACCAAGCCCGGGCAGCGGGAAGAACTGCAGCACCGGGGCGCCGTCGAGCTCGCCGGGCAACAGGAAGCGCCCGGGTTGCAGATCGGCGAAGCCGGCTTCGCGGGCGGCCCGCAGGCCAGAGGCGTAGGCCTCGGCGATCCTTGCCAGGTGCGCCTCGTCGGCAGTGGCCGCGGGGTCGAGTTCGGCCACGAGTGAGCGCCATTCGGCGAATAGCGCCGCGTACTCGCCGTCATCGCGCTGAGGGCGAGAGGCGCTCCAGCTGAGATAGTCGTGATCCAATAGCGGCAGGTCGAGCAGCCATTCGCCGGGATAATCGATCAGATCCAGGGTCAGGGTCGCGACCTCCGGGGCCAGGAAACCACGGCGTTTGGGCCGGTAGCGGATCGCCAGGCGCAGCTCGCTGATGCCGCGGGTCGGCTCGGGCCAGCGCGGCGGATCGGCGTCGAGTGCTGCCATGGCCGGGTCATAGGGAAAGCGCGGTACACCTAGATCCTGTTGTGCGATGCGCTTGGCGCCGAGCAGGCGTCCTTCTCGGGCAGCGGGCAACAGGTCAAGGCGCGCCTCGAGCCCGGCGTGGCGAAGCTGGTGGACCAGCGAGGTCAGAAAGGCCGTCTTGCCGGCGCGAGACAGGCCGGTGACCGCCAGGCGTAGCTGGCGGTCACGCCCGCGTTCGATAAGATCATGAAGTTCGCGAGCCAGTGGCTGGCGCATGGGAGAGTTCCGTTCAGCGAAAAGTTCAGCCTCCAATGTGCGGGTGTGGCGCCCGGCTGGCAAGTCGCTGCCAGGCAAGCGCCAGGATAGGCGCAAGTGACAGCGGAATCAGCAGGGCATTCAGGCGCGACCAGCCCAGCTCGCTGACCAGTGGCCCGGCAAGTAAGGCAGTGACGGCGACGGTGGAGAACACCAGGAATTCGTTGGTGGCCTGGGTACGGGCTTTCTCCGCCGGGCGGTAGCTTTCGGTGAGAAGGCCGGTGGCGGGCAGGAAGGTGAAGTTCCAGCCGAGTCCTAGCAGTACCAGTCCCCCATAGAAGCCGCCAATGCTCGGGTCAAGCTGCGCCACCAGGCCGCTCGCGGCGAGCAGCAGGCAACCGAGCACGATCATGGTCCGCGCGCCGAAGCGGGCACTCAGGTGGCCGGTGAAGAAAGACGGCAGGAACATCGCCAGCACGTGCCACTGGATGGTGGTGGCGACATGGGCAAAATCGTGGCCCGCTGCGTTCATGGCCAACGGGGTGGCGGTCATGGCGAGGTTCATGACGCCATAGCCGACCAGTCCCGACAGCACGGCGACGATGAAGACCGGCTGACGAAGTACCTGGCCCAGGGGGCGTGCGCTGCCGGGTTCATGGGTTGTCTCGGGTGGCGGCAGGCGGATGAGGGCAAGCACCAGAAGCGCTAGGACATAGAGTGCCCCGAGCCCCAGAAAGCTTGCCAGGAAGGGTGTGTCCCCGAGCCCACGGCTGGTATTGGCAAGCCAGGGGCCGAAGAAGGCTGCCAGCACACCGCCCCCCATCACGAGGCCGATGGCCCGATCGCGATGGTGCACCGGCGCCACTTCGATGGCGGCGAAGCGATATAGCTGGCCAAAGCCGATGCCGATGCCGAGCAACCAGGTAGCCAGCATGAAACGCCAGAAATCCGTGTGGATCAGAGCCTCGCAGGCCGCCACGACGCCGGCGAGTCCGATCAGGTTGCCAAGCAGGAAGCCTCGGCGCCGGCCGAAGCGGGCCATGATCAGTGAGGCGGGCACGGTGGCACACATCAGGCCCAGCCACTGGGTCGCCACCGGAGCGGTAGACCAGGCGGAGGAGGGCGCGAGCTGAGCGCCGATCAGCGGCGAGACGGCGATCAGCAGGATGTTGCCGCTGATCAAAAGCGCCTGACACAACGAAAGCAGCAAGACACTCAGTGGCATGAGCGGATGCCCCCTTCACTAGGCAAGCGGAAGGGCGTAGCGGGTAGAGATGAGAGATACATCCGACACTCCCTGACAGGCGATGTCCTGCAGTTTGGGCGCACGCGGTGAAGTCCACAATGCCCCATATCCCAACGATAGAGACATTACTACCCTCAAAGCCTGCCTCAAACGACGATGCCCTGCCGGAAGGCAGGGCATCGAGCAGGCTTGCTTACATACTCGCCGGTCAGCCGGCGAAGGCGACATAGATGGCGATCACCAGGATCACCAGCACAATGCCCGAGGGTACGGCACCTTTCCAGGGCGTCAGGTCGACGGCCTGGCTGTCTTCCTGCACCCAGTCGGTGGCACGGGGACGCAGCTTGCCGATGAGCAGCATCACGGCGACCAGCAGTGCGAAGACCGCGGCCACGAAGTGGAACTCACTCATGATGGTCGGCAGCTTGTTGAACGGTGGCACGAAATAGCCGGCGAAGATCAACAAGCAGCCGCCTACGAGGGCGATCTTGGCGGCCAGCGGCGGCACGCGCTTGGTCAGCAGACCGACGATCACCACGGCGAGGATGGGGATGAAGTAGATCGCATTCATCTTCTGCAGATAGCCGAACAGGCTTTCCTGACCGGCCAGTAGCGGCGCAATGGTCATCGAGGTGAAGGCCATGATCCAGCCAAACACCTTGCCGCAGTTAACCACCTGTTCTTCGGTGGCATCCTTCTTGAACACCCCCTTGTAGATGCCCAGGCTGAAGATGGTGGTGGTGCTGTTCAGCGCGGAGTTGAAGGACGACAGAATGGCGCCGACCATCACGGCGGCGAAGAAGCCGGTGAGGTAGGGCGGCAGCACGTCGAAGACCAGATGCCCGTAGGCTTCATCGGCGGCCACGCCCTGATCGGCATAGAGGTGGTAGGCGATGATGCCTGGCAACACCAGGTAGAGCGGCCCCAGCAGCTTGAACAAGCCGGTCAGCAGTACGCCCTTCTGACCTTCGGCGAGGTTCTTGGCGGCGAAGGTACGCTGGATGATCTGCTGGTTGGTCGTCCAGTAGAAGAGGTTGATCAGGAAGACACCGGTGAACAGGGTAAAGAAGGGCACCTGCTGGTCGGAACCGCCGATCGAGTTGAGCTTGTCGGGGTTGGTTTCCTTGAGGATCTCCCAGCCGGCGAACACGCCACCGTCGTCGCTGACCGCCTGCAGGCCGAAATAGACAATCACGAAGCCGCCGACCAGCAAGCCGATACCGTTGAGCGTATCGGACACGGCAACGGTGCGCAGGCCACCAAAGAGCGCGTAGATCGAGCCGATCAGGCCCACGACCCAAACAGTCAGCCACAGCAGAGCATTACTGGACTCGATGCCGGTCAACCCTGACAGATCGAGCATGCCCTGCAGACCAATGGCCCCGGAGTAGAGAATGATCGGTAGCAGGATGACCGCGTAGGCGATCAAAAAGATCACATTGGTGATCAGCTGAGTGCCGGCATCGAAGCGGATCGACAGCAGTTGGGGCAGAGTGGCGATGCCGCTCTTGAGAAAGCGCGGCAGGAAGAACAGTGCCAGGGCCACCAAGGCGATGACCGCGACGACCTCCCAGGCCATGACGCTAAGGCCATCGCTGAAGGCGGCACCGTTTAGCCCCACCATCTGCTCGGTGGACAGGTTGGTCATCAGCAGCGAGCCGGCGATCAGCGGGAAGGTCAGAGTGCGACCTGCCAGAAAATAGCCTTGGGTACTTTGATGGTCGTCCCGCCGGGTGATCCGCCAGGTAATAAAGGCGACCAGGCCGGTGAAGAACACGAACGACGCGAGGGTCAGGGCATGCACGGCGTAATAATCCTTAAACTGATGGCAAGAGAGGCATTTTTGCCGCTCATGTGCCGAGGAGTGGAGTAACTTTACATAGTGGGGCGATCCTAGGCAGCCTTAGACTAAAGCTCTATCCACCTTTCGTCTAAGGCTGCGACAGGCAGCGTCATTTGCTGGCCGCTATGGTCGTCTCACGCCGTCAACATAGTGCTTTGGTCTGCTTTGTCGCCACCGTTTTTCAGCAACGTGCTGGTGCGTCGTTCGATGATCAGTCTGGGACGATGGGGGTGACCGGCGGTGGGGGGATAATGCCGAGCAACTGGGCGAGCATGGGGCTGGCCGCGATCAGGAACCCAAGGACGGCGAGCACCTGACCGAGGCGTTTTCGCTGCGGGGTCCGTGCGATCGTAAGCCCGATCAGGCAAGTGACGAGGCCAAGGGTATGCAGCACCAGCGTCAATACGGGCAAGAGATTATGCAGTGGCATAGGGCGTCCTGTTGAGTGCCGCTTGGGAGAGAGGCGTAGAGTCAACTAGGATGAGGCAGGGATTTCAATACGATCAAGGCCTTTCGGCTGCCAGCTTCGCAGCCGGTATCGACTCTGATATGGACAGCCAGTTAGGAGAGGATGATGGTCGACGCTAAGCCGGAAGCGGTACTCGACTTCTGGTTCGAGGAACTGACGCCCAAGCAGTGGTTCGCCAAGGATGAGGCCCTGGATGCCTTGATTGCAGCGCGCTTCGAGCCCGTATGGGCTGCTGCCTGCCGCGCTGAGCTTTGGGCATGGCGATCGACTCCGCAGGGACGCCTGGCCGAGATCTTGGTGCTGGATCAGTTCTCGCGCAATATGCACCGTGATCATCCGCTGGCCTTTGCTCAGGATACACTGGCGCTAGTACTGGCCCAGGAGGCCGTAGCCCAAGGGGCCGATCAGGCACTGACGACGCGTCAGCGACCCTTTCTGTATATGCCTTACATGCACAGTGAATCCCTGCCGGTGCATGAGGAAGCGTTGAGGCTTTTCGAACAGCCGGGGCTTGAAGAAAGCCTGCGCTTCGAGCATCGCCATCACGATATCCTGCTGCGGTTTGGGCGCTATCCTCATCGCAACGCTATCCTGGGTCGGGAGTCCAGCATCGAAGAGCAGGCATTTCTGGAGCAACCCGGTTCGGGGTTTTGAGTCGTGGACGTGAGGGGCGGGTCGATAGCTGCCAGTGGGCATGTGAGTACCAGGTGGGTGCTCAAGGTGCGCTGCCAGTCGACATCTTTTCAGGGCACTGTTTCAGCGATGCTGTTTCAGAAACACGGCGCCATAGGCACTATGTCAGATAGCACCAATGAAAAAGGCGCTATCTGGAAGTGATCAGGCAACACCTCAACGCAAAGGAGAGCATCTTATGGGTTTTATCGCATGGTTGATCATTGGCGGTCTGGCCGGCTGGATTGCCGGTAACATTATGCAAGGCGGCGGGTTCGGCCTGCTGGGCAACATCGGCGTCGGCGTGGTCGGTGCCCTGGTGGGCGGTTTCCTGTTCAGCCTGCTGGGGCTTTCTGCCGGCGGTTTCATCGGCTCGCTGGTCACGGCGACAGTAGGTGCCGTGGTGCTCCTGTGGGTCATCGCCAAGGTCAAGAGCGGCTGACCCCGCTATCGTGACGTGCTGAGCCTCTTGTCGTGGGACAGCGCTTGGCAACAGCATAAAAAACCGCCCGGCCAATTGGCCGGGCGGTTTCATTTCAAGGCTTTTCCAACCTCGTCATCGGGAAATGACGATCAGGCAGTGGCGGCGCTCTTGCTGCCGACCAGCTCCTTGAGGGTCTCTTCGATGATGGTCAGGCCTTCCTCGAGAATCTCGTCCTCGATGGTCACCGGCATCAGGAAGCGGATGGTGTTGCCATAAAGGCCGCAGGACAGGAGGATCAGCCCCTTCTCGCGTGCCTTCTTGCACAGGGCGCCGGCCAGGTCGGCGTCCGGCGTATGGTTGGCCTTGTCGGACACCAGGTCGATGGCGGCCATGGCCCCCATGTTGCGGCCGTTGTCGACGCAATCGAAGTCCTGCTGCCACTGCTCGAAGCGCTTGGCCAGCTTGTCACCCAGGGCCTGGCTCTTGCCGAGGATATCTTCTTCCTCGAAGGCTTCGAGCACAGCAAGGGTGGCCGCGCAGGAAACGGGGCTGCCGGTATAGGTGCCGCCGAGAGAGTTGGGGCCGCAGGCGTCCATGACCGTGTCAGTACCCACGACAGCGGAGATCGGCATGCCGTCGGCCATGCTCTTGGCCATGGTGATGATGTCCGGCTCGACGCCGCTGTGCTCGATGGCGAACAGCTTGCCGGTACGACCGAAGCCTGACTGCACCTCGTCGATGATCATCATCATGCCGTGCTCGTCGCAGATCTCACGGATCTTCTTGAGAAAGCTCGCCGGCGCCGGATAGAAACCACCTTCACCAAGGACCGGTTCCAGCACGATGGCGGCGGTATCCTTGGGATTGGCATCAGTCTTGAGTGCCATCTTCAGGCCGCGTATGGCTTCGTCTTCGCTGACGCCGTGGTACGGCACCGGGTACGGGGCGCGGAAGACGTTGCCCGGCATGCTGCCGAAATCGGTGGCGTAGGGCGCGACCTTGCCGTTCATGGCCATGGTCATGAAGGTACGGCCGTGGTAGCCGCCGTCAAAGCAGATGACGTTGTTCTTGCCGGTGGCGCCGCGTGCGATCTTGACCGCGTTTTCCAGTGCCTCGGCGCCGGAGTTGGCCAGCATCACCTTGCCATGACCGCGCACGGGCGTGACCTGGCTGAGCTTCTCGGCAACCTTCACGTAACCTTCATAAGGCATCACGGTCTGGCAGGTGTGCATGACCTTGTCGAGCTGGTCCTTGACTGCCTGCACGACCTTCGGGTGACGGTGGCCAATGTTGAGCACGCCGATGCCGCCAGCGAAATCGATAATGCGGTTGCCATCAGCGTCCCAGATCAGCGCATTCTCGGCGCGATCGGCAAACTGCGTGGCCGGGCTAGCGGCCCCATTGGCCACATAGCGCTGCTTGAGTTCGTTGAGTTGGGCGTTGTTCATCAATCTCTCCTGTCGGATTCACCTGGTGCTCAAAGGCCACCAATACAGACATACTTGAGTTCAGTGTAGTCGTCCAGGCCGTGACGTGAGCCCTCACGGCCTAGACCAGATTCTTTGATACCGCCGAAGGGTGCCAGCTCAGTCGAGAGGATCCCTTCGTTTATCCCCACCATGCCATATTCCAGCGCCTCCATCACATGCCAGATGCGGGCATAGTCACGGGCATAGAAGTAGGCCGCCAGACCAAACTCGGTGGCATTGGCCATGGCGATGGCGTCGGCATCGTTCGTGAAACGGAACACCGGCGCCAGAGGGCCAAAGGTCTCTTCGCGAGCGACACGCATTTCTGGTGTCACGTCGGCAATCACCGTCGGCTGATAGAAGGTACCGCCAAGCGAGTGAGGTTCACCGCCGCAAATCAGGCGGCCACCGTGCTCGAGTGCATCACTGACATGCGACTGCACCTTTTCCACCGCCGCTTTATTGATCAGCGGCCCCTGGCTGACACCGTCTTCGAGTCCATTACCTACGCGAAGTTCGCTGACGCGGGCGGCCAGCTTCTCGACAAAGGCATCATAGACCCCGTCCTGGACCAGCAGGCGGTTAGTGCACACACAGGTCTGGCCGGAGTTGCGGAACTTGGAAGCAATGGCGCCTTCCACGGCGGCGTCCAGGTCGGCATCGTCGAAAACGATAAAGGGCGCATTGCCGCCAAGCTCCATGGACGCCTTCTTGACGGTGCCGGCGCACTGCTCGAGCAGTTTCTTGCCGACCGGCGTGGACCCCGTGAAGGAGACCTTGCGGACACGTGGGTCGGTCGTCAGTACTTCGCCGATTTCCGCGGGCTTGCTTGCTGTGACCACATTCAGCACACCGGCGGGCAGGCCGACGTCCTCGGCGAGTTTGGCCAGTGCCAGGGCGGTCAGCGGCGTGGCTTCGGCGGGCTTGATGACTACCGTGCAGCCGGCAGCCAGGGCCGGGGCGACCTTGCGGGTGATCATCGCCAGCGGGAAGTTCCAGGGCGTGATGGCGGCCACCACGCCAATGGATTCCCGCATCACCATCAGGCGCTTGTCATCACTGTGGCTGGGCAGCGTCTCACCGGCCATACGCTTGGCTTCTTCGGCGTAATATTCGATGAAATTGGCGCCATAGGCCACTTCGCCCATCGATTCGGCCAGCGGCTTGCCCTGTTCCTGGGTCATCAGGCGCGCCAGCGGCTCCTGGTGAGCCATCACCGCATCGAACCAGCGACGCAGGAGTGCCGAACGCTCCTTGGCCGAACGCTTGCGCCAGGCTGGCCAGGCCGCATCGGCGGCGGCCACGGCGTCGCGGGCTCCATCGCCATCCAGGTCTGCGACCTCGGCGATGGTGTCGCCGGTAGCGGGGTTGGTCACGGCAAAGCGCGTCGGCGCATCGCACCACTGACCGTTGATATAGGCCTTGGACATCAGCAGATCGGACGACATTGTGTAAAGAGCTCCGGGGGTTGTTGGTGTCATATTCAACAAGTGTGCATTATTTACAACAAACCGCCAAGCCTTATCTCGGCGATCCGTCAAGGCTTTTCCGAGAGACGAAGCCATGCCGGCTGATCCAGGTCATCATTGCGCTGGTTCAGTAGGCAGGGATCGGCGAATCCCCCAGTTTCCGCTAAACTAGGCGCCGAAAATCCCTATGGTTGTCTTGATGACAACCTGCGCGTGGAGAGGTGAGTCTTGGTCGATCCCCTGAGTGCCTGGTGGGCTCAACAACTTGTGCTGTGTGACTGGGCCTTTTCGCCCGATCCGACGGCCATCGAGCCATCCTTGGCCGTTCAGCGACTCGCTGAGATGGAGGTGGCGGATCGCGGCGAACTGGGCTGGCAACTGGTCGAGGCCTTTTCTCCTGGAGCGGTGAATCCGGTGGGCCATCTGGAAAGCCTGGAACTGCTGGCGCTTGCGGTGGCTGCCGGATGGCTGCCGGTCGAGCAGGCCCGTGCCTGGGTGGCACGGATTGCCGATGATATCTGTGCTCACTGCAATACCCTTGAGGACTGGCTAGTAGCGCTGCGCCAGGCACGAGGCGCGCTTGGCTGGGAGCGTGGAGACGATGGTTTCCTGGAGGCCTGCCATGCTCTATCAACGCTGGAACGTGAAGGTGCCGGCATCACCTGGGAGGTGCTCGCCGAAACGCTAAGACGTCTGCCCCAAGCGCCGTTGTGGCCCTCGGCGCCCACTGAGCAGGCCTGGCGGCTACGCGCCGCCTTTGCACCCGTGCTGGTGGCCGGTGCCGACGAGGCGCTGGATGCCCCCCAGGCGAGGGCCTTTCTCGCCGATGAGTGGCAGGTTCATGACCGCGATGGTCTGGTGCGCCTGCTGCTGTGGCTTGCCGGACAGGGCGATCGCTATGCCTGGGATCTGGATGCCACACGGCTGCTCGAGGCCTCCGTTGAACAACGCGACGCCTGGCTCGCGGGGCAGAAAGGCGGCGCAGTAGCCTCCGGCAAGGTGCTGCTTGGCTTCCTGTCACGTGGCGAAACGCTGGAATGGGCGGCCTGGGACTGGCTGCGGCTGGTCGATCTGGCCTATACCGGCCTGGCACTTGGCTGGCTCGCCCAGGCAGAGGCGGACGCCTTTGCCCATCATGCTCTGGATCTGATCACGCGTCGCTATAGCGACTGGGTCGCAATGGTCACGGCCTATCAGCGGGGGCGCAGTCTCTTTGAGGGCAGCGACAAGATGGCCGCGCTCAATCAGGACTGGGCGTTATTGTTGCAGTCACCGGCAAGCCCCTGGCAAGAACCGCTCAAGGCCTTGCAGGACGATGCCAACCGTGAGGCATCACAGGCGGCGATGCGGACCTGGCGTGCCGATGCGCGTCACTGGGTGCTGGCACTGGCCTCGGTACGTGAACCCGAGCTATTGCTTCGCCAGGGGCCGAGGCCATCCCTGGCGGAAAGTGTCTACAAGGATGCGCAGCACTATCTGAAGGAAGTGCTCGGCCTCTATCCCGATGACGGTGTCGCCGGACTTGCCCGCTACTGGCTGCCGGCACAGGCCCATCACCTCAACCAGCTGGCGGCCGACGCGGACCACAGTGCGCTGCCAAGCCTGGTCACACCCTTCGGGCAGCCAGCCGCAGAGGGGCTCGCTCAACGCGATGCCCTGAAGGGCTGCAGTCGCTTTTCGGCCACCGTTCATATGGCCGAGAAGTACGCCTTCTATCTGCAGATGGCCGATGACAGTGGGGAGTTCGATGCCGAGGGACTTTCACGGCTGGCAGAATCGTTACGGGGCGTTTTGTGCCGTTTCTATCCGGATGCTCGGCGGCTGCTCAACGCCTGGGCCTGTTGGGAGGCCGCGCTGCCCGAGCCGCCGCTGGAGCAGAGCACCCCGGTGTCGCTTGCCCACGAAATCCGCTGGCATAGAGATGACCCGGGCAGCCCCTTTCACTGGCTGGACTGGCGGGCAGGGGCCAGCTGGCAGGAGCCCGGCCCGCGACTCAGCCTGCCGCGCTTCACTGCGCTGGCGCTGGTCGGGCCGCTCAACGGCGGCGCCTGGAGCGAGCCGCTGCCTGAGAGCGCCCGCGAGGTGGCGGCCATTCAGGAATGGATGGATGGTCATTATGGCTTGCAGGACGGCGAGGCACTTCGGGAGTTTCTCGACTTCCTGCTGAGCGCTGGTGATCGTCAGGAATACCAGATCAACTACGCGCCCTACACCCTCAATGCCGCAAGGCTCGCATCGGAAATCGCCACACTTGAGAGCGATGACTGCAGCGAAGACGAGCGTAACCATCTGCTGCGCCTCAAACGCATCCGCGACAACGAAGCAGGCTGCAATACCTTCGATATGGCGGCCTGGGATATTGCCCAGGCCGTGGATCTGGCGATCGCCGGCCGCCAACTGGCGTGGTTGAGCGAGGCACAGTTTACCTCTGCCCTCGATCAGTCGGCGACGCTTGCCGCGAAGCATTATCCGGGGTGGCAGGCCTATGCCCGGGGGCTTTATGCCGGTTTCTCGTTTTTCATGGGGGAAACCGAGGAGCGCAAGGCGTTTCTGTCGAGCTTCCGCGAGGCGCTGGTGAGCTGGCTGACCGGGGCGCCGCCACTGGCGGGCCCCTGGGCGAGCCTGGATTTTCCGGGCGCTCGGCCGCGCCACTGGGCGCCTCTGCATATCGACACATTGCCGGGTGATGCGCGCACCCTGCACTAGCGTATCAGGGGCATCGTGAGCGGGTGCTCGCCATGAGCATTGCGCGTAAAAGCTCGTCATACCTTGCAGTAGGCACTATCATGGTCGGCTTGTCGGTCTCGATACTATTGAGACTCTTACAGATCAGTCACTTACCACGGAATCGCCGCGTTGCGATCCGGCCACAGAGAGGAGGTCAGCACGATGTCGCGGATTGCCGTCACCACAGCGCTTCTCGCCCTGCATGCCGGACTCGCTGGTTGCGCGACATCGCCGTCACCCGCGCCCAAGGTTCCCTCGGATTACTTCGCCACCCAGCTACCGGGACTTTCCAGCGGGCCGATGTCGCCCGTGGATAACCCGCTGCTCGATCATCAAGGTCTGGAACAGCCAAATCGAGAGGTGGTTCGGGAGGCACTGTATGAGGAACATGAACGCTGGTTAGGCACGCCTTATCGGCTGGGCGGCGAGAGCCGCCATGGTATCGACTGCTCGGCGTTGATTCAGACCATCTTTCGCGAGCGTTTCGACACCGAACTGCCGCGTACCACCTCACAGCAGGTGAATCAGGGACAACGTATCAAGCGCGGCGCGCTGAAAGCGGGAGACCTGGTGTTCTTCCGCCCGCCCGGTACTTATCACCATGCCGGTATCTATGTCGGCGACGGTTTCTTCTTGCATGCGTCCTCGTCTCAGGGGGTCTCCCTGTCGCGTCTCGACAATAGCTACTGGCGTCGCTACTACTGGCAGGCGCGCCGCCCATTGGCGCCCACGCAACTCGCTCAGCGAGCGCTCCTGGCTACCAGCGGCTGATCTGAGGTTGTCACCAGGGTGTCTCGATGCGGCCCGGTCTCTTGCGAGTGCCCCATGACTGACATCTCATGATTCAAGCTCACAGGCGTGATCGGTGGCGTACTACCCTGGTTCTCTGCCTGGGCTCCTTCATCGTCTTCATCAATCGCTACGCTCCCCAGCCGCTGCTGCCTGAACTGCGCGCCACTTTCGGCGTCTCCACGCTGATCGCAAGTCTTGTCATGTCGTGTGCGACCCTGGCATTAGCCGCCTCACATCTGGAGGCAAGTCCTGGTGGCTTTTATCTGGGGCCTTTCTGGCAGCTGGGCGGCTGGTGTGAGCTTGGCCGCCGAACTGATGCTTATTGCTACTGCCGCGCTGAGTAGCTGGCTATGGCGATGCGGTCGGTCAGTTACGACCACCCCTTGAGCGCCCCCTGGGTGCCAGCCTCATCGCCCCACACTTCTTCCAGACGATCGACTCGGCCACAGGCAGACTTGTAGAAGTTGTATCTGAGGCTGTTGGTCTTGTAGTAGTTCTGGTGGTAATCCTCGGCGGGATAGAAGGCCTTGAAGTCCTCGATCTGCGTGGCGATCTCGCGATCAAAGCGAGCCTGCATTTCATCAAGACTCGCCTTCGCCATGGCTCGCTGGTCTTCGTTCATGGGGAAAATCGCGCTGCGATAGGATTTTCCGGCATCGCAAAACTGGCGATCGACGGCGAAGGGGTCAATGTTGCGCCAGAAAACCTCGAGAAGTTGGTCGTAGCTGACATCGTCAGGGTCATATTCCACCCGCACGACTTCGGCATGGTCGGTGCGTTCCGCAGAGACCTGCTGATAGGTCGCGGTGTCTGCGGCGCCGCCACTATAGCCCGATGTGGTCTCGATTACGCCTGGTACCTTGTCATAGGCTTCTTCCATGCACCAGAAGCAGCCACCAGCGAAAACCGCATCCTGGGGGGCCGCGGCGAGTGCATTGGCTGAAGCGCCGATGGCCAGTGCTAGCGGCAGCGCCTTGAAGAGGCGTTGAACCGCCGGGCTAATGAGGCGTGTAGCAGCATGCTGGTAGTGCGCCATGATCAATCCCTTTGTGTTGGTGGGTGGTCGTTGGATGGGAACGCTGCGCAAGGGTTCCCTGCCAGAGATCTCAATATTCGCCAGAAGTTGGCGTTGGCGTTCTTGATGGGCGCAAAATCGGTTGCCTGACCGCAGTCGTTATTGGCAAGTGATAGCTCGCCTGTCGCCATCGGCGCCAGTCGCCTGCATCCGGTCTGTAAGGAAGCATCCAGGTGTGTGACTCAATGGGCATGGCTGGCTCTTGAGTCGCTACCGTATTCGTCATGCTAAGGAGTTATTCTGTTGAACCGACAACGCCTCGTCATTCTTGCCCTCATTGCCCTGGTAATAGGCGCCTTTTACTTGAGTGGCGCCCATGAGTTTCTGACCCTTGACGCCATAAAGGCTGAGCAGGCCCGCTTCCAAGCCTGGCTTGCCGATGATCCCGTGACCGTAATCGGCGGCTTTTTTGCCCTTTACGTCGTGATGGCAGCGCTGTCATTGCCGGGGGCCACCTTGTTGACCTTGCTCGGCGGGGCGCTGTTCGGCCTGGGGTTGGGCTTGGTGATCATTTCCTTTGCCAGCACCATTGGGGCGAGTCTTGCTTTTCTGATCGCCCGCACCCTGGCTCGCTCGCCCCTGGAGCGGCGCTTTTCCCGTCAGCTCGATCGCATCAATCGCGGTATCGAACGGGAAGGCGCCTTCTATCTGTTCACGCTGCGCCTGATTCCTCTGTTCCCGTTTTTTGTCATCAACCTGGTGATGGGACTGACCCGCATGCGGCTGGTCACCTTCTACTGGGTCAGTCAGCTGGGGATGTTGCCGGGGACGGCAGTCTTCGTTAATGCCGGCCGGGAGTTGGGAACCCTCCAATCGCTGGACGGGGTTCTGTCTCCAGGCCTGCTGGCGTCCTTCGCGCTGATCGGTGTCTTCCCCTGGTTGGCTCGCTGGATCGTGGATATCGCCAAGCGTCGGCGGATTGCCCGCCAGTATGGCAAGCCCAGGCATTACGACTACGACATCGTGGTCATTGGCGGCGGCTCGGCCGGCCTAGTGGCGAGTTATATCGGCGCGGCGGTCAAGGCCCGGGTAGCGCTGGTCGAGCGCGACAAGATGGGGGGCGACTGCCTGAATACCGGCTGTGTCCCGTCGAAGGCACTGATTCGATCGGCTCGGCTCGCTCAGGAGATGCGCGAGGCTAAACGGTTCGGACTTTCTGCCGCAGAACCTGAGGTCGACTTTTCTGCGGTGATGGGCCATGTCCATCACGCCATCGAGGAGGTCGAGCCCCATGATAGCCCCGAGCGCTATCGCGGCCTCGGCGTCGAGGTCGTTCATGGCAATGCCTGGCTGCAGACACCCTGGGAGGTACGTGTCGGCGAGCGGGTGTTGACCACACGGCATGTGATCGTTGCTACTGGCGCTCGGCCGCGGGTGCCTGATCTAGAAGGCCTGGAAGAGCGCGATGTACTGACATCTGACAATCTCTGGGCGCTTGAATCCTTGCCCGAGCGTCTCGTGGTGCTGGGCGGTGGATCGATCGGCTGTGAGCTGGGTCAGAGCTTCGCCCGGTTGGGCAGCCGGGTGACGATGGTGGAAAGTGGCCCCCAGTTGTTGGCGAAGGAAGATCGCGATATCGCCCGTGTGGTGGAGGCGAGACTCACGCGAGAGGGCGTCCGGCTGGCGTTAGGTGCGCGTGCGGTTCGGGTTGAGCCGGGTCCGAGTCATGGCGACAGTGGTCGGGTGCTGGTCATCGAGCGTAATGGCGAGCAAGGCGTGGAGACCGAGCACCTGATCTTTGATCGTCTGCTGGTGGCGGTAGGCCGGGTGGCCAATGTCAGTGGCTTCGGCCTTGAGCAGCTGGGGGTGCTGCCAAGACCAGATGGCACGATTGATGTAGACGGAACCCTGCGCAGCCTGCATCCGAATATCTGGGCCTGTGGTGATGTGGCTGGCCCCTTCCAGCTGACCCATGCCAGCGCTCATCAGGCCTGGCATGCCACGGTCAACGCGCTGTTCGGTGAGTTCAAACGCTTTACGGTAAGCTATCGCAATCTGCCGGCTGTGACCTTTTGCGACCCCGAGGTGGCAAGGGTGGGGCTCAACGAGCGTGAGGCTGCCGCTCAGGGTGTAGACGTTGAGGTCACGCACTATGCCTTTGCAGAGCTCGACCGAGCGATCGCCGACCAACACACCGAAGGCTTCATCAAGGTGCTCACCGTGCCAGGCAAGGACCGGATTCTGGGGGCCAGCATTGTGGGCCACGGCGCCGGTGAGCTACTGGGTGAGTACACGCTTGCCATGACGCACGGCATTGGCCTGAACAAGTTGTTGGGTACCGTCCATCCCTATCCGACATTCTCTGAAGCCGCCAAGGCGAGTGCCGGGGTGTGGAAGAATGCCCATAAGCCCGAGCGGCTGTTGGGCTGGCTTGAGCGCTACTTTGCCTGGCGGCGCCGCAGCGCTCACTCGTCGGCAGCCTCGCCATCATTGACCAGAAGGGGCGCCAAGCATGCTCGACCGTTGGACCAATGAGTGGATCAAGCCCCCGCTGGCTGGCCTTGCCAAGGGGCTTGCTGGACGTGGCGTGACCCCCAACCAGGTGACGGTGGCTAGCTTTCTGATTGGCATGCTGGCGCTGCCGCTACTGGCGTACCAGGCCTATGGCTGGGCGCTGGCGGCGATTCTTCTCAACCGCCTGGGTGATGGCCTGGATGGCGCCTTGGCGCGCCACACCGGGCATTCAAGCGATGCCGGCGGATTTCTGGATATCGGGCTCGATTTTCTGTTCTATGCCGCCGTCGTGCTGGGGTTTGCCCTGGCCAACCCGCAAGCCAATGCACTGGCGGCCGCATTTTTGCTGTTTGCCTTCATGGGGACCGCTAGCTCCTTTCTGGCCTTCGCGATCATGGCGACTAGACACGAACTCTCGCGGCCCAGCTTCGAGAACAAGGCCTTCTACTACCTGCATGGCCTTACCGAAGGTACCGAGACCATCCTGGCCTTCGTGCTCTTCTGTCTATGGCCGGAGCACTTCGTGGTGCTGGCCGTGGTGTTTGCTGCGGCCTGCCTGCTGACGACCGGCACTCGGCTATGGGGCGGCTTTCATACCATCAAGGCCCGAGAGGGACGCGCATGAGTCAGGAGAAACGGCACGTCACATCGACCCTCGCAGGGCTAATGGGCGTGCTGCTGGCAAGCGGGGCGTCGGTTTTCTTTTCGCCACCGCTGCTGGCCGCCGAGACGGCTTTCAGTCCAAGTGACATTCAAAACTGGCCGACAAGCTCTTTCGACGGAGAGACCGATTACCAACTGGTAGAAGAGCAGGGGGAGCAGGTGCTTCAGGCACGGGCCCGTGGCCAGGCGTCGGCCAAGTACCTGGAACAGGACATCGACCTGAATCGCACCCCCTATCTGCACTGGTGCTGGCGCGTTTCGTCGGTCTACCCAGGACTTCGTGAAACGACCAAGGCCGGTGACGACTACCCGGCGCGGGTCTACGTGGCGCGCAAGACCGGCTGGTTGCCGTTCCAGGTGCAGTCGGTGAACTATGTCTGGTCATCGAATCAGCCAGCGGGCAGTGCCTGGGCGAATGCGTTTACCGACCGCGCTCAACTGCTGGCATTGCAGGGTAAGGAAGCGCCGGTTGGCGAGTGGATGGCCGAGGTGCGCGATGTGCAAGAGGATTTCCATCGCTTGTTTGGCGAGCGGCCTGAGCGCCTGAGTGGCGTTGCCCTGATGACCGATGGTGATAATGCGGGAGGGGATGCGACGGCCAGTTATGCACGGCTTCATTTTTCCGATTCGCCTACCCCGTCGCGCTGCCCGGGTCGGTAGGTGGCGGGGCTGATGCATCGCTGATTCTGGCTCGCAAGCAACATATGATGCACAAAAAAGGGGCAGCCCGTGGGCTGCCCCTTTTGCGTGTCAGCGTTAGCTGAAGCAGTGCGGCAGAGCTTAGTGCTCCACGCCACCTTCGCCGTGCACGTGGCCGTGCTCGACTTCTTCGTCGCTTGCTTCACGCACTTCGGCGATTTCGACGTCGAAGTTCAGATTCTGGCCGGCCAGCGGGTGGTTGCCATCGACGGTGACGGTGTCGCCTTCAACCTGAGTCACGGTGACCATCAGCGGGCCGCCCTGAGTCTGAGCCTGGAACTGCATGCCCGGCTGCACGTCTTCGACACCCTGGAAGGCATCACGCGGCACTTCCTGAACCAGGCCTTCCTGGACTTCGCCGTAACCTTCTTCCGGTGTAACGGCTACCTGCAGCTTGTCGCCGTCAGCTTTACCTTCGAGCTCTTTTTCCAGGCCCGGGATGATGTTGCCGGAACCGTGCATGTAGGTAAGCGGCTCGCGACCTTCGGAGCTGTCCAGCACCTCACCAGAATCATTTTTCAGGGTGTAGTGGAACGCGACTACGGAGTTCTGCTGAATTTGCATTGGGGGACCTTTCGGTGAGTGCATGTCGCGCTAATGGTAACGCGATGGTGCAAGGGCTGTCAGGGGCGGCTGGGATTTTTTCAGCTTCTAAGGGTAGATCATGACGTTGATTCAAGCCTGTGAGTGGCAGTTGCGTGCAGCGCGGGGCAGGGATACCCTGAGTCTGATTTTCCATCACCCTTACATCTGACCAAAATCCCGCTGGAGAGAATGTCCATGACCGTGACGCTGATCTGGCTGATCGCCTTTGCCGTGATCCTGTTGTTGACCGTTAGGAGCTGGAGCGGGGGGTTGGGAACCTTCTTCGAGCAAAAAATGCCGTCGCTGCTGGTCAGTGGTGGCGATGATCGCTGGGTCTGGTGCCCGGCCATTGCCGTGCTGGGCGCCACTGCCTTGGTGCGCCCGGTCGATATGTTGTTCACCGTGATCCTGTTGGCGTTGATCGTGTGGCTGGGCAAGAGCCTGGTTGGCTGGGTCATGAACCGGGTCAAGATGCACTGAGCCAAGGTACAGAGCCTGGCTACTGATCCTGGGCACTGATTCCTCGGCGAGCCCCGGGTAAAGCCCTTGGATGGTTAGCGTCGACGTCACGCTGGGTGGCAACGACTGAAAGTAACGACAAGGCCCGCGAGCATGCTCGCGGGCCTTTTGCGTTCTGAGGGCTTGTCAGGTTTTTCTTGTCAGGTTCTCAGGCGGGTATTGTGTTTCGTTTCAGTAGGGCGCGACGCTTAGGTTGGCGCCGCTGCCAATCAGCCGCACCCGCTGGCCGACCTGGAAAGCGCGATCGGCTTTCTGCACCACAATGACGCTCTGTCCATTGTCGCGACGAATTTCCATCTCCCAGGCGGCGGTTCGGTTGGCCGTGTCCTCGATCTTCTTGCCGGCCACGCTACCGCCAATTGCACCGGCTGCTGTCGCAAGTGTCCTGCCCGAGCCGCCACCAATCTGGTTGCCCAGCAGACCGCCGATCACGGCGCCGCCAATGCCGCCGAGCGCACCGCTGTTCTGGTCGCCTGCTTGAATCTGCACCTGGCGAAGTGCGGTGATGGTGCCATAGCTCACCGTCTGGGCGGTCTGCGCCTGGTTGCCACGGTACACATCACCCGAATAGGGGCTGGTGTTGGCACAGCCAGCGAGCGTCAGTAGGCCGGCGGCCAACAGAGGGAGCAGGGCGTGTGTCTTGAGGTGGGGCATGGGAAGGTCTCCTGTTGATGGCGCATAGGGATGACAGGGTGTGCGCCAAATCAATATAGAACGCTGTTTGATAATGAGTCTAACGCCATTCCCGGCGCTCGACCAGTCGCTCGTTGGCTGAGAATTCCTGTCGTATCCTTAGCATTGCCTGTCCAGGGCACCTTGGGCAAGGAGTGAGTTTAGAAAGGTGAGGCGTTACCCCTTGCGTGTTTCACCATGAAAAAGCCCATCCCGCATTGCGGGATGGGCCAATGGTCAGTCGTTCATTAGCGCCGGGAAGGATTATTCCTCTTCGAGTGTTTGCGTATCACCGGTCAATACTTCGTCCCAGGCATCGTCGAGTGAGTAGCCTGCACGGCTATCGACAGTGTCGATTACCTCAACGGCGTGCTGCAGGGATTCCCCGTTGCCTTTCAGGGCAACCACCAGTTTGGCGAGTTCCTGCTTGCTGAATGTGCTGGCAATGAGATCGGCTTGGTGGGTCAGTTCGATGCAGTTCATGTGTAACACCTTTTGTGCAGTGGCCATTCACGATGGCGTTTATGTGGCGTTTGCTACTCATGCCGGGCCGGGTAAGAGCCCGATGCTGCAGATGCGAAGTGGTCACAAGCTTGGTAAGACCATCGCCCAAGGCGCTTGGATCATCAATAGCAGCGCCCGTGTTGTAGCTCAGTGCAGGAGAGCGTTAATCGGGGTAGCGATGCGCTTACCTGTGCTGTGACTTGACTATGGTGCAGCACAGCAGAATCAACCATGCCTCATTGGCATCACGTCGTGTTGTAGCCTAACTACAGGAAGTGATTTACGTCGTTGATGTTGTCGATATCTTTCATGAAATGCCGGTTTTGTTGCCAAGGTTTAGCACCATTGAAAAGGGGAAGCCGATTGGCTTCCCCTTAGTGGAGCGATACCGTTAGTTGGGCGCGTAGCGCCTCAGGCGAACTGGTTCATGGTGTTGTCCTTGCCGCCTGCCTTGAGTGCGCCTTCGCCGGAGAAGTACTCCTTGTGGTCGTCGCCGAGGTTCGAGCCGGCCATGTCCTGGTGCTTGACGCTTGCCAGGCCCTTGCGGATTTCCTGGCGCTGTACCCCTTCGACATAGGCAAGCATGCCTTCCTCGCCGAAGTAGCCCTTGGCCAGGTCGTCGGTGGACAGCGCTGCCGTGTGGTAGGTGGGCAGGGTGATCAGGTGATGGAAGATGCCCGCTTCACGCGCGGCATCGCGCTGGAAGTTGCGCGTCCAGTCGTCGGCTACCCGGCCAAGCTCGGTGTCATCGTAGAGGGCATTCATCAGGTCGCCGCGATCATAGGCGCTGACGTCTCGGCCCTCTTGCTCCCAGGCATCAAAGACCTGTTGGCGGAAGTTGAGTGTCCAGTTAAAGGAGGGCGAGTTGTTGTAGACAAGCTTCGCATCTGGGCAGACCTTGCGGATGCGATTGACCATGCCGGCGATCTGGCCGACGTGTGGCTTCTCGGTTTCGATCCAAAGCAGGTCCGCGCCATGCTGTAGCGAGGTAATGCAGTCCAGCACGACACGGTCTTCACCGGTTCCCGGTTTGAACTGATAGAGGCCATTGGCCAGGCGTACGGGCTTCCTGAGTGCCCCGTCGAGCTTGATCAGGGTATCACCCTCGGCAACGTCGTCGGCCGAAGACACGGCAGTGGTCTCGAGGAAGCGGTTGTACTGGCTGGCCAGGTCGTCAGGCTCCTGAGAGACCGGGATCTTCTGGGTCAGGCCCGCGCCCAGGGAATCAGTGCGGGCGACGATGACACCATCGTCGACGCCGAGCTCGAGAAAGGCATAGCGGACGGCATTGATCTTGGCCAGGAAGTCTTCGTGGGGCACGGTGACCTTGCCGGCCTGATGACCGCACTGCTTGGCATCCGAGACCTGGTTCTCGATCTGGATGCAACAGGCGCCGGCTTCGATCATCTTCTTGGCTAGCAGGTAGGTGGCCTCTTCGTTACCGAAGCCGGCATCGATGTCGGCGATGATCGGCACGACATGGGTCTCGAAGTTATCGATCCGGTCCTGAACGGCGCGGGCATTGACTTCATCGCCCGCCGCTCGTGCCTCGTCCAGTGCCTTGAACAGGTGGCCCAGTTCCCGGGCATCGGCTTGGCGCAGGAAGGTGTAAAGCTCCTCAATCAGCGCCGGGACACTGGTTTTCTCGTGCATCGACTGATCCGGCAGCGGTCCGAACTGCGAGCGCATTGCCGCGACCATCCAGCCTGACAGGTAGAGATAACGCTTGGCAGTGGTGCCGTGATGACGCTTTACCGCCAGCATTTTCTGCTGCCCGATGAAACCATGCCAGCAGCCCAGCGATTGAGTGTACTGGCTGGTATCTGCGTCGTAGGCCGCCATGTCGCGTCGCATGATGTCGGCGGTATAGCGGGCGATCTCAAGCCCCGTACGAAATCTATTCTGGGTCTGCATGCGCGCCGCGTACTCGGGATTGATGGTGTCCCACTTGCCGTCTTGGGCGTCGCGCAGGGCGGTCAGGGTCTGGATTGCATCTTGGTATGCTGACATGGAGCCATCCTCATCGGTCGGTTCGGTAGTTCCTGACGGCGGCATGTGGTGCTGATTGGGCCATGCTGCGCTGCAGGATACGTCAAGCGTTGATCAGGCAGGCGATCTTGTCTGTGCTGCCTTGGTCGAAGGGGATAGGGCATTAATTGTGGTGTAGTCGCAACAGATGTCGGTAAGTAAAACGATTGTTTTAATGCCACCCTTATATCGACTATGGCCCATCATGGCAGGAGATGACCATGGTTACTTAGCGGTAGAGGGCGTTGTAGTAAGACTACAAGCCGGCTGGTTTTCGGCCTCGGTTGTAGTCTTGTTTCGGGGAGATAGGGGAAGGGGTTTGAATCAGTTGCCTAGCTCGAGGCGCATATTGCGATGCGGTATGCCGGCGTCGAGAAATTCGTCGCCGAAGGCGATAAAGCCCAGGCGTTCGTAGAAAGGCAGTGCCTGAAGCTGGGCGGCAAGCTCGACATGCGCGTGGCCTTGGGTGCGGGCGGCCGTGATGGTGGCCTGCATCAGGGCCACGCCGATACCCAGGCCACGGGCCTCGGCCAGCACGGCAACACGCCCGACATGACCGTCGGGCAGCAGCCGGGCGGTACCCAGCGGGGTCGTGCCATGCCAGGCCAGAAAATGCAGGCAGTCACCGTCGCGACCGTCCCACTCTTCCTCTATGGGAACGGCCTGTTCTTCGATGAAGACCACCCGGCGGATTTCGCCGGCAATGTCTCCAAGCTCGCCCCAGCTCCCCTGTTGCAGGACGAGCTCAGCGATGGACTCGCTCATTCGTCATCCTCTTCAAAGGCGCCATCGCCGGGCCAGCTCAGGCTGCCGCGATCGAGCAGGCCGGCGATCAGCGCCGCGGCGCCGGGGTAGTCGAGGATATCGGCGTCGATGGAGGCATTGGACGCCATTGCCTGAGCCAGGCCCGGGGAGCAGACAAGGCCATCGCCGTCGACGAACAGGGTCGCTTGGTTGTCGTCCAGTGCGCGCCAGGCAAAGCGTGAGCCCAGGGTGCGTTCCAGATATCCGCCGGCCTCGAGCTCGGCGACGAGCTCCTCGACCGGCGTCGGCGATTCCTGTGGCACCAGTTGATCGACGTATTTGGGCTGAGTCATCACCCGGCCGAACCACTGGGCCAGTTGGGTGGGGTCGTCGAGGGTCTCGAGAATCAGCCGACGCATGCGCTCAAGCGCCTCGTCGTTCAGCTCACCGGGATCGGCGGGCGGCGTCATGCCGGCATCGCTGTACCGCTTGGAAGACGGAAGCGTTTCTCCCAGGTAGTCGGCGAAGGAGGTGACGGCTTCATCGGCGGAAAGCGCCCGAAAGCCCACCGAGACGGTCATGCAGTCATCGGACTGGCTGATGCCGTGGTGGGCTTGGCCCGGGGGCAGATAAAGCATGTCGCCGGGTTCGAGCACCCAGTCCTTGCCGGGCGCGACCTCGAAGTGCTCGAGGATGCGTAGATCGATGCCCTCGATGATCGGTGCCTCATCGTCGGTCGGCCCACCCAGCTGCCAGTGGCGTTGCCCGCTGGCTTGTAGCAGGAAGACATCGTACTGGTCGACATGGGGGCCGACACTGCCGCCCGGCGGAGCGTAGCTGATCATGATGTCATCGAGACGCCAGCGCGGCACAAAGCTGAAGGTTTCCAGCAGGTTGGCGACTTCGGGGATATAGTGGTCCACGGCCTGTACCAGCAGGCTCCAGTTGCTCTCGGGCAGGCGTGAGAAAGTGGCCTCATCGAAGGGGCCATGGCTGACTTTCCATGGCCGCGGGTTGCCCTTGGCATCCTGGCCGTGTTCTTCGACCAGGCGTGCTTCGATGCCCTCCTCGCAGGCAAGGCCTGCCAGTTCGTTCGGCGACAGCGGGCTCTCGATGTCTGGAAAGGCACCACGAATCAGCAGCGGCTTGCGCTGCCAGTACTGGTCAAGAAAGTCGGCGGCACTGAGGCCGCCAAGCATGGGCAAGGGCGTGTCGGCAGGCATGGTGTGGAGTCCTCGGGTGAAGGCAAACAGGCGCTGGCGCGAGCCAGCGCCTGTCGGTGACGCAGTGCGTGGAGGCCCATAATGGGCCGTCCGTGTCGGCTTTTACAGGCTTAGAGCGCCTTGGCCTGTGCCGCGGCATTGCCAATATAGGTGGCCGGGCTCATGGCCTTGAGTTCGGTCTTGACGTCGGTTGGCAGCTCAAGCGTTTCGATGAAGGTAGCGAAGCCGACCTGGTCGATGCGCTTGCCGCGGGTCAGTTCCTTGAGCTTTTCGTAAGGCTTCTCGATGCCGTAACGGCGCATCACGGTCTGAATCGGCTCGGCCAGCACTTCCCAGCTGTTGTCCAGGTCGGCATTCAGGCGCTCCGGATTGGCCTCGAGCTTGCTGATACCCTTGAGGCTTGCCTGGTAGGCGATCAGACCCTGGGCCAGGCCGGTGCCGAGGTTCCTGAGCACCGTGGAGTCGGTCAGGTCGCGCTGCCAGCGGGAGATCGGCAGTTTCTGGGCCAAATGGCTCAGCACAGCATTGGCGATGCCCAGGTTACCTTCGGAGTTCTCGAAGTCGATCGGGTTGACCTTGTGCGGCATGGTCGAGGAGCCGATTTCCCCGGCTACGGTGCGCTGCTTGAAATAGCCCAGCGAGATATAGCCCCAGACGTCGCGATCGAAGTCGATCAGGATGGTGTTGAAGCGGCACACGGCATCGAACAGCTCGGCGATGTAGTCGTGCGGCTCGATCTGGGTGGTGTAGGGGTTGAAGGTCAGCCCCAGTTCGGTGACGAAAGTCTCGGCGTTGGCCGCCCAATCGATGTTCGGGTAGGTCGCCAGGTGGGCGTTGTAGTTGCCCACCGCCCCGTTGATCTTGCCCAACAGCTCGACCTGCTCGATGTGCTGGAGCTGGCGGCGCAGGCGCGCGGCGACGTTGGCCATTTCCTTGCCCAGGGTGGTGGGGCTTGCCGTCTGGCCATGGGTGCGCGAGAGCATCGGCTGGTCGGCGTGCTCGTGGGCGAGGCCCACGATCGCCTCGGTGACGTCATGCATCACCGGCAGCAATACCTCGTTCAGGCCACCGCGCAGCATCAAGGCGTGGGACAGGTTATTGATGTCCTCGCTGGTGCAGGCGAAGTGGATGAACTCGGTGACGGCGTTGAGCTCGGCGTTGTCCTCGACCTTTTCCTTCAGGAAGTACTCGACCGCCTTGACGTCATGATTGGTCGTGCGCTCGATGTCCTTGATGCGCTGGGCATCCTCGACGCTGAAGTTGGCGACGATGGCGTCGAGCCAGGCGCTGGCATCGGCCGATAGCGCCGGCACTTCCTTGATGCCGTCATGGGCGGCCAGGCGCTGCAGCCAGCGCACCTCGACGGTAACGCGAGCACGGATCAGACCGAATTCACTGAAATGCTCGCGCAGGGCTTCGGTCTTGGTGCCGTAACGGCCGTCGACGGGGGAAAGAGCGGTGAGGGCAGAAAGTTGCATGACAGTCATCCAGTGCGGTGAGGAAAAAGGGCTTTGGGCCGAGCAGCAGGTCAAGGATTAGCTGAGTTCATCGAGGGCGCGCCGCATGGCGCCACGCTGGAAGATCAGTTTCCAGCGCCGACCACCCTGCTGATGCCATAGCAGGGCGAAGCGTACGCCGGCCAGCAGGGCGGCTCGCACCCGCTCCGGCATCATGCGCTGTTGCAGGAGACTCGGCTCGCCCTGCACCACGATGCGGTAACGGAAGGTCGAGATGGTGTCCTGATAAATCTCGCCAAGGCTTGCCACCACGTTCTCGTGGGTATCGCCGAAATGGCTGGCCTGGCCTTGAACGCGGGTCAGCCGGGTACCGAGGGTGTCCATCATCTGCGGGTTCTTGCGCAGCTTCTGCGACAGCAGCAGCAGCGAGAAACCGTAACGCAGCACCACCGGGTTGGCCTGGCGCTTGCCGACCACGGCGTTCAAGGTATCCAGGCCCTGGCGCAGGTAGTTGGGGTGGCCGCCGTAGATGGCCTCGAAGCTTTCCGGGTCGGTGTCGACGGTGGCGCGGATCAGTGTCTGCCAGGCGCGTTCGTCGACCTGGCCGGTGCGAGCCAGCTCGTCGACCACGACCGCAGCCTGGAAGACACCGGCCAGGGCCAGTACCTGACGGCTGATGGGGGAATCCGGTGCACGATGAATCGGCGTGGTCATGAGCGGCGCTCCTTGTCCTGCCAGGTGTTAAGGATCACGCCGCCGCCCAGGCAGATGTCGCCGTCGTAGAGCACCAGCGATTGCCCCGGTGTCACGGCGCGCTGAGGGTCATCGAAGATGACCTCGACACCGCCGTCCTCTCGGGTGCGCATGAAACAGGCGACATCCTCCTGACGATAGCGGGACTTGGCCATGAAGCGACCCTCGATGGCGGGCGCTTCGCCGGCGACCCAGTCCATCGGCTCGGTGATCAGCCGATTGCTGTAGAGCAGTGCATGGTGCTTGCCTTGCACGGCAATCAGCACGTTGCGCACAAGATCCTTGTGGGCCACATACCAGGGGGCGTCCGGGTGGTTTGGCAGGCCACCGATGCCGAGACCCTGGCGCTGACCCAGGGTGTAGTACATCAGGCCGATATGCTCGCCGATGACCTCGCCTTCGGGGGTCTCGATGACACCCGGCTGGGCCGGCAGATACTGGCGCAGGAAATCGGAGAAGCGCCGCTCGCCGATGAAGCAGATGCCGGTGGAATCCTTCTTGCGCGCCGTGACCAGGTCATGACGCTCGGCGATGGCACGAACCTCGGGCTTCTCCAGCTCGCCCACCGGGAACAGCGTGCGGGCGATCGCGGCTTCCGGCACGGCGTGCAGGAAGTAGCTCTGATCCTTGTTGGTATCCAGGCCCTTGAGCAGGCGCGGGCGGCCCTGGCGCAGGCCTTCGCGCACATAGTGGCCGGTCGCGATCTTCTCGGCGCCGAGCATCTCGGCGTACTCGAGGAACACCTTGAACTTGATCTCGCGGTTACACAGGATATCGGGATTCGGCGTGCGCCCGGCCTGGTACTCGGCAAGGAAATGCTCGAAGACGTTATCCCAGTACTCGGCGGCGAAGTTGGCCGTATGCAGCTTGATGCCAAGCTTGTCGCAGACCGCCTGAGCATCCGCCAGGTCCTCCTTGGCGGTGCAGTATTCGGTGCCGTCGTCCTCGTCCCAGTTCTTCATGAACAGGCCTTCGACCTGGTAGCCCTGCTCCATGAGCAGGACGGCGGACACGGAGGAGTCGACACCGCCGGACATGCCGACGATGACCTTGCCCGCCGTGGGGGCGTGCGCGGCGGATGACCCGGCAGCAACTGACATAGGCGCTCTCGACGTCATGAGGGGAATGGAGTGGCGTTAAATGGGCGGGGATTATACACGATAGTGACAGGCTGCTTCGACCACGTGTTGCGCCGTTGTTGCCTATTCGCCCGGCAATGAGGCGCCCCTTGCGTCAGGATAGGGTCAGCGTTCCTGGATCACATCCAGAGGGAAGGTGCGGCCTCGTTTCACATCGCGGATTCGCCGCATCACCAGCGGGCTTCTCAGTCGACCGGCTCTTTCCAGCGTCTCGAGCTCATCCAGCGTCAGCCAGTGGATCGCCAGAATATCCGGGTCCAGGTCATTACCGAGGTGCGCCAGTGCCATGCCGGAAAAACCGTGGCTATGGAAGGTGAGGCCGTCCGGCGAGTGGTAAACATAGAGGCCCAGGTAATCCGTGATGCCTACGTGCCAGGCGGTTTCCTCACGGATTTCACGTTCAGCGGCGGCGCGTATGCCTTCGTTGGGCTCCAGGTGGCCGGCGGGCTGGTTGAATAGCGTATGAGGCCTGCCACGGTCCTCCTCGACCATCAGGAAGCGTCCGGCACGTTCGATCACGGTGGCCACCGTGACCCGAGGCGACCAGCGACTCATCGTTTCCCCCGTGACGTCTTGCGCTGTCGGCTGCTTACGTTTCCGTTTTGGTCACCCTTTGCCTGCTCGCCCCGTCCCTTCGCCCTCTGCTTGCCTGCCTTGCCTTGCTCGCCGGGGCGTTGGGGCTTGGACGGGGCATGTAGCGTTTGGCGGCGCCATTCCCCGGCTGCCAGACCGTCGAGTCGCCAGGCGCCGATGGCGACGCGGATCAGACGCAGGGTAGGGTGGCCGATTTCAGCGGTCATGCGGCGCACCTGGCGGTTACGTCCCTCGCTGATGGTCAGTTCCAGCCAGCGGGTAGGAATCTGGCGACGCTCGCGTACCGGCGGGTTGCGTGGACCGACGGGTGGCGCGTCGAGTCGGCGTACCTTGGCGGGCCGCGTCGGGCCATCATTGAGCAATACTCCCTGGCGCAGGGCCTCCAGCGCTGCCGCGTCGGGTTCGCCCTCTACCTGTACCCAATAGGTCTTGGGTTGCTTGTGCTTGGGATGCGCGATGCGGTGGATCAGTTCGCCGTCGTCACAAAGCAGCAGCAGACCCTCGGAGTCGTAGTCGAGGCGCCCGGCCGGATAGATATCCGGCACCTGGATGACATCGGCCAGGGTGGCGCGCCGCTCTCCGGGTTCGCCGGAGCGGTCGGTGAACTGGGATAGCATCCGGAAAGGCTTGTGTAGGAGGTAGAGAGTGCTCATGAGCACTAGCTTACCGGCAAGCGGCGTGGGATGGCAGGGGCGTCTTAGCATTATTGCTTATGCGCCGAGTCGAGCACGCTGATATAATGCGCCAGCTTACCGGAAGCGCCCTCGACCCAGCTGGGGCCTGCTGACAACACCTTGCTGGGCGCAGATGTTCCCTGAAATACCCGGCGCAATCCCCTTGCCGGGCAGGTTGCAATGAGCCCCTGAGGCGGACATCGTGATCGCGCGCTACCGATCCAGTTTCATGCCACCGCAGTGACCAGAGAGATCAACGCCAACATGTCAAAAACGCCGAAGATTATCTATACGCTCACCGACGAAGCGCCGGCCCTGGCTACCTATTCCCTGCTGCCGATCATTGATGCCTACACCGATTCCGCTGGTATCACCGTGGAGACCCGGGATATTTCCCTGGCCAGTCGCATCATTTGCCTGTTTCCCGAATACCTGAGCGATGAGCAAAAAATCGGCGATCACCTCTCTGAGTTGGGTGATCTGGCCAAGACACCCGAAGCCAATATCATCAAGCTGCCCAATATCAGTGCCTCGGTACCGCAGCTCAAGACGGCCATTCGTGAGTTGCAGAGCCAAGGATACAAGTTACCCGATTATCCCGAAGAGCCCAGCAGCGACGTGGAGCGCGACATTCAGGCGCGCTATGACCGGGTCAAGGGTAGTGCCGTTAATCCGGTGCTGCGCGAAGGCAACAGCGATCGTCGCGCACCCAAGTCGGTCAAGAACTACGCCCGCAAGTATCCTCACCGCATGGGTGAGTGGAGTGCCGACTCGCAGTCACATGTTGCCTGCATGAGCGAGGGCGACTTCTACGGCAGTGAGCAATCCACCACCATGACAGCCGATGGCGCCGTCAAGGTGGAACTGGTCGGCAAGGATGGCACGACCCAGGTCCTCAAGGAGAAAGTCTCGGTATTGGCCGGCGAAGTGATCGACGCCGCCGTCATGAGCCACAAGGCGCTCTCCTCCTTTATCGCCGAGCAGATTGCCGACGCCAAGACGCGTGATGTGCTTTTCTCTCTGCACCTCAAGGCCACCATGATGAAGGTCTCCGACCCGATCATGTTTGGCATTGTGGTCGAGACCTTTTATCGCGAAGTGCTCAACAAGCATGCCGAGGTGCTGGAGAAGGTGGGCTTCGATGCCAACAACGGCATCGGTGATCTATATGCCACCATTGCCAAGCTGCCCACCGAGAAGCAGGCTGAAATCAAGGCAGATATTGACGCCCTCTACGCTGAGCGTCCGTCTCTGGCGATGGTCGATTCCCACAAGGGCATTACCAACCTTCACGTGCCAAGCGATGTGATCATCGACGCCTCCATGCCGGCGATGATTCGTGACTCAGGCAAGATGTGGGGTGCCGATGATGCCTTGCACGATGCCAAGGCGGTGATTCCGGACCGCTGTTACGCCACCATCTATCAGGCCACCATCGACGACTGTAAAGCCCATGGTGCCTTCGATCCGACCACCATGGGTAGCGTGCCCAACGTCGGCCTGATGGCCCAGAAAGCCGAGGAGTACGGCTCGCACGACAAGACCTTCCAGATTCCCGCTGACGGTACCGTGCGCGTCACCGGCGATGGTGGCGAGGTGATCTTCGAGCATGCCGTGGAGGAAGGCGATATCTGGCGCATGTGCCAGGCCAAGGACGCCCCGATCAAGGATTGGGTCAAGCTGGCCGTGGCGCGCGCGCGTGACAGCGAGACGCCGGCTATCTTCTGGCTGGACGCCCAGCGCGCCCATGACGCGGAGCTGATCAACAAGGTCGAGACCTACCTCAAGGATCATGACACCAGCGGTCTGGATATCCGCATCATGGCGCCGGTAGAGGCGATGAATTTCACCCTGGAGCGTACCCGCCGCGGTGAAGACACCATTTCGGTGACCGGTAACGTGCTGCGCGATTATCTCACCGACCTTTTCCCGATCATGGAGCTTGGCACCAGTGCCAAGATGCTTTCCATCGTGCCGCTGATGAATGGCGGGGGGCTGTTCGAGACCGGCGCAGGCGGTTCTGCGCCCAAGCATGTTCAGCAGCTCATCGAAGAGAACCATCTGCGCTGGGACTCCCTGGGCGAGTTTCTGGCCCTGGCGGCGTCGCTGGAGCACCTGGGCAAGACCTTCGATAATGCCCGCGCTCGAGTGTTGGCCAAGGCACTGGACGAGGCCAATGGCAAGTTCCTGGACAGCAACAAGTCGCCGTCGCGCAAGGTCGGTGAACTGGACAATCGCGGCAGCCACTTCTATCTGGCGGTCTATTGGGCCGAGGCTCTGGCCGCCCAGGATGAGGACCAGGAGCTGAAGACGTTGTTCGGCAAGCTGGCCGAAGAATTCCATGCCAAGGAATCGGTGATCGTCGAGGAACTGACCGCAGTGCAGGGTAAGCCCGTGGATATTCAGGGGTATTACCACCCCGACGGCGAGCTGACCGAGAAAGCCATGCGCCCGAGTGAGACCCTGAATGCGGCGCTGGCGTTGGTCGCCAAGGGCTAAGCGTCTTTCGTTGCTCTCGGCACGCATGTGCTCCGGCCCTCGTCCGCCTGGCGGACGAGGGCCCTTTACGTTTTACGTTCTCGACAAAGCGCCTGCGCAGCGTGCCTGGTAAGCGATCTTGAAGGCCCATACGAGCAAGGGCCTTGCAAGCGGCGCATCACGGCCGCATCTTATGAACTGAACCCCCGGCGAGCCTTGGCGTCCAACTACAGTTGATGCGTTCATGGATTACCGGCTTGAGAAGATGGGTAACGCCTTTTATGTTCAAGATAGACGACCCTTACACTAGTCACGCCATAGCGTCACTGGAAGCTGGCATGACACGGCCGTCCGACCCTCAGGAAGAGGGCGATGATGACGTAGCGGTTGAGAATGCCGAGCCGGATCTGGCACCGCCGCCCATGTACAAGGTGGTCTTGCACAACGATGACTTCACGCCGATGGAGTTCGTTGTCGAGGTGCTGCAGACCTTCTTCAACATGGACAGTGAAAAGGCCGTGCAAGTGATGTTGGCAGTGCATACCCAAGGCAAAGCGACCTGTGGGATTTTTACCCGCGACATTGCTGAAACCAAAAGCCATCAAGTCAATCAATATGCAAAGGAGTGTCAACACCCGCTTTTGTGCGATATCGACACAGCCGACTGACGACTGGCAAGCTGATTGTCAGGCAAACGGAATACAGCCAGTGCAGGATCGGCATGACCGGCTCGAACCTCGAGCTTGTGAATCCCGAGAATGTACCCGATGGTGAAATTGCCGGCGATTGCCGGCCGACGCCCGAGGTGGCGAGAAGGGGACTGCCATGCTGAGCAAAGAACTCGAACTCACGCTGAATACGGCCTTTACCGTGGCGCGTTCCAAGCGTCATGAGTTCATGACCGTCGAACACCTGCTATTGGCGCTGCTGGATAATGCTTCAGCGTCAGACGTGTTGCGTGCCTGCGGTGCCAATCTGGACAAGTTGCGCTCGGATCTGCAGGACTTCATTAATTCCACCACGCCGCTGATTCCCGAGGATCAGAACGACCGTGAAACGCAGCCGACCCTGGGCTTCCAGCGTGTGCTGCAACGTGCGGTCTTCCATGTACAGTCCTCCGGCAAGAGCGAGGTCACCGGGGCCAATGTGCTGGTGGCGATCTTCTCCGAGCAGGAAAGCCAGGCGGTCTACTTCCTGAAGCAGCAGAATGTGGCGCGAGTGGATGCCGTTAACTACATCGCCCATGGCATCTCCAAGGTCTCGGGACATGGCCAGCAGTCGTCGTCTTCGCCGTCTCAGGACGCCGAGGAGGCCGAAGAGGGCGTCAGCGAGGGCAATGCCCACCCGCTGACCGGTTACGCCACCAACCTGAATGAGCAGGCGCGCCTCGGCAAGATCGACCCGCTGATCGGTCGCGACCATGAACTCGAGCGCGTGGTGCAGATCCTTGCCCGCCGGCGCAAGAACAACCCGCTGCTGGTGGGCGAGGCTGGCGTGGGCAAGACCGCCATCGCGGAAGGCCTGGCCAAGCGTATCGTCGAGGAAGACGTGCCCGAGGTGATTGCCGACGCGGTCGTCTACTCCCTGGACATGGGCGCACTGCTCGCCGGTACCAAGTATCGGGGCGACTTTGAAAAGCGTCTGAAGAGCCTGCTGGCCGAGCTCAAGAAGCAGCCCAATTCGATCCTGTTCATCGATGAGATCCATACCGTGATCGGTGCTGGCGCAGCCTCTGGCGGGGTCATGGACGCCTCCAATCTGCTCAAGCCGTTGCTTTCATCGGGAGAGTTGCGCTGCATCGGTTCGACTACGTTCCAGGAATTCCGTGGGATCTTCGAGAAGGATCGGGCACTGGCGCGTCGCTTCCAGAAAGTCGACGTCATGGCGCCGTCCGTCGAGGACACCATCCGCATTCTCAAGGGACTACGCGGCCGCTTCGAGGAGCATCACAAGCTCAAGTATACCGATGGGGCGCTGGAGAGCGCGTCGCGGCTTGCTGATCGCTACATCAATGACCGGTACCTGCCGGACAAGGCCATCGACGTGATCGATGAGGCTGGTGCCCATCAGCGGTTGCTGCCGCCAGAAGTGCGGGTGGATACCATCGACGTCGACCAGGTCGAGGCGGTCGTGGCCTCCATTGCCCGTATTCCGCCGAAGAGTGTCTCCAACTCCGACCGCAAGCTACTCGAGAATCTCGAGCGTGACCTGAAGATGCTGGTCTTCGGTCAGGACGAGGCGATCACGGGCCTGGCAGCCGCCATCAAACTGTCTCGGGCGGGACTCAAGTCGCCGGACAAGCCTGTTGGCAGCTTCCTGTTCAGTGGCCCCACCGGTGTTGGCAAGACCGAAGTGGCTCGCCAGTTGGCCTCGCTAATGGGGGTCGAGCTGGTGCGCTTCGACATGTCCGAGTACATGGAGCGTCACACCGTGTCGCGCTTGATCGGTGCACCGCCAGGCTATGTTGGCTATGACCAGGGCGGGCTTCTGACGGAAGCCGTCACCAAGCAACCGCATTGCGTGCTGCTGCTTGATGAAATCGAGAAGGCTCATCCGGATGTCTTCAACCTGCTGCTGCAGGTCATGGACCACGGCCGCTTGACTGACAATAACGGCCGAGAGGCGGATTTCCGCCATGTCGTGCTGGTCATGACCTCAAATGCCGGGGCCGAGCAGATCACGCGTCGTTCCATCGGCTTCAATCCGCAGGATCATTCGACCGATGGCATGGAGGTGATTCGCAAGACCTTCTCACCGGAGTTCCGCAACCGTCTGGATGGCATTATTCCGTTCAGCTCGCTGCCCGCCGAAGTGGTGCGCAGCGTGGTCGACAAGTTCCTGGTTGAGCTCCAGGCCCAGCTTGATGAGAAACGGGTGCAGCTTGACGTCGACGAGGACGCGCGTGCCTGGTTGGCTGAGCGTGGATATGATCCCGACATGGGGGCGCGCCCGATGGCTCGCCTGATTCAGGAAAAGCTCAAGAAGCCACTGGCCGAGATGATTCTGTTCGGCAACCTGGCCGAGCAAGGTGGGGTCGTTCACGTGACACTGGACGAGAGCAGCGACGAGTTGCACCTCGCCACCGAAGAAGAACTCGCGGAACCTTGAGGGTTCGGAGCCTTGATGGTTTGATGGCGATACCTGCCTAGCCACCACCGACCGGCGCCCTGTCTGATGACGGGGCGTCTTCTTTTGGCCGGTCGGTTGGTGAAAGGCGCGCCGGGACGGGGCCGGGACGCTTAACGGGAACGGTAGACGATGCGTCCCTTGGACAGATCGTAGGGAGTCAGCTCGACCTTGACCTTGTCGCCGGTAAGGATGCGGATGTAATTCTTGCGCATCTTGCCCGAGATGTGGGCGGTCACGACGTGGCCGTTTTCCAGCTCGACGCGAAACATGGTGTTGGGCAGCGTATCGACGATGACGCCTTCCATTTCGATATGGTCTTCACGAGCCATATAGGCATTTCCTCATGATGGTGATTAGCAAAGCGATGTCTTGATGATGACTGCGCCGGTAGCATCGCGGCCGGAAAGGCCGGGATTGGGACGGAACGTTGGCCACCTATCATCAATATAGCGCGGTATTGTGCCGTATGCCGGACGTCAAGGCAAAACATGCTGTGCTTGAGCGCTGTTCAGCGCTGCCTCATGCCATTGGAATCGTGCGTCGCCAGTGGCGACCATCGAGGTATTCCAGGGGCTGAAAATAGCGCTTGTAGTCCATCTTCCGGCATTCACGAATCCAGTAGCCCAGATAGACGTGTGGCAGTTGCTCGCTGCGGGCGCGTTCGATCAGGTGCAGTACCGCGAAAGTGCCCAGTGAGCGCCGAGCAAGCGTCGGTGATGGGTCGAAGAAGGTATAGATGGCTGACAGACCGTGGCCCAGCCTATCGATGGCGGTGACGGCCACCAGCTGATCGCCGAGCCGAAACTCCAGCAGGCGTGCATAGGCATGGTCCAGCGTCAGGAAGGTGCGGTACTGCTCGTGACTGGGTGGAAACATGTCGCCATCGGCATGGCGCGTGCGCACATAGCGGGCATAGAGTTCATAGTGTTCGGGGTCATAGCTGGCGTCACGTTCATGCACCGTCAGGTCGGCATTGCGATTGATGAGCCTGCGCTGACTGCGACTGGCGGCAAACTCCGCGACCGGTATGCGTACCGAGATGCAGGCACGACATCCCTCACAATGAGGTCGATAGAGGTGTCGACCGCTGCGGCGGAACCCGAGTAGGGTCAGGGCATCGTAGATCCCCTGGCCGGGAGATTCCTGAGGATCAAGAAAGAGGGTGGTCGCTTCGTGCCCCTCGAGATAGCTGCAGGCATGAGGGACCGTCAGGAAAAAGCGCAGGTCCCGAACCGGATGTTGCGGAGCGCGACTGCTCACGTTCAACGGCCCCCTTCGTCATTGATGTCATCGTGGCGGGGCGTGGTGAACATTCGCGGCGCGATGCTCTTTTGCCCCTCAATATACTGATCAAGATAGCTGATGAATTCCTGGCGAGCGATCTCGCGTGCGCCCATGCTGGCGAGATGCGAGGTATGCATCTGGCAGTCGATCATACCGCCGCCCAAGGCTTGAAGCTGGCGGGTCAGATGCACCAGCGCGACCTTGGAGGCATCGGGTTCACGGCTAAACATGGATTCACCGAAGAACACACGGCCCATGCCGACGCCGTAAAGACCACCGACCAGGCAGCCGTCGCGCCAGACTTCGACCGAGCGTGCATAGCCAAGCGAGTGCAGCGCAATATAGGCTTCGCGCATCTCCTCGTTGATCCAGGTGCCTTCCTCCGCTGATCGTACGGCGGCGCAGGCTTCAATCACTGACGGGAATGCCGTGTTCCATGTCACCGTGAAGCCCGCATTGCGCAGCCGTTTGGCCAGGCTGCGGCGAATGCGAAGCTCTTCAGGGAACAGCACCATGCGTGGGCTGGGGCTCCACCACAGGATCGGCTGACCGTCGCTGAACCAGGGGAAAATGCCGCGGCGATAGGCGGCGATCAGCCAGTCAGGCGTAAGCGAGCCGCCTGCGGCGAGCAAGCCATCCGGCTCGTCGAGTGCCTGTTCGAGCGAAGGAAAATGCACAGGAGAGGGGGGCAACCAGGGCAGCATGGTGAGAACGAGTTCGTTGTTGGAGAGACGAGAGTGTCTCAAGGGCTGTGTTTAACGCGAGGTGTTCAAATGCGGTGGTTCAGGCTTAGTGTGACGGGGTTAGCGGTCCGCCTCAAGCATGTCATGGTCCCTGGGGGCGAATGTCTGGCGGCGCGGGAGAATGAAGAGTGGCATGGCCCCTGTGCCCTGACCCCAAGGCTCGGTATCATGCCTGTCGATGTAGGACACACGAAGACGCCACAGACGGCGCAAGGGGAATGGCGACTTGAGTGTCAACAACAAGGCAAGTAGCCGCCGCGAATCGGCGGCCGGTGCCAAGGAGAGGGCGCGCCACTTCGGGGTGCGACTGCAAGGTGCCGCCCGTGAGGGCGTGGTGATTTTGCTGCTGGCAGCCTGTGTTTTCCTGCTGCTGGCCATGTTCAGCTATGAGGCGTCGGATCCCGGCTGGTCGCATAGTGGCCCGGATGTGACGGTGAGCAACTGGATGGGCCCTGTGGGCGCCTGGCTTGCGGATGTGCTGTATTCGCTGTTCGGTGCCAGTGCTCTCTGGTGGCCGGGCATGCTGGGATTCGCCGGCTGGCGGATGAGCCGTGTGCGCCAGGTGAACCTTGAATGGGACACCCTGGGGCTCGCTGTGCGCACCGGTGGGCTCTTCCTGCTGGTGATGGGGACGACCACCCTCGGGGCCTTGCATTTCTTCAATCCGGAAAGCGGGCTGCCCTATGCCGCCGGCGGCATCATCGGTGAGGAAATGGTGCGCAGCCTGACACCCCTGGTGGGCAATCATGGCACCACCTTGCTGTCATTAGTTGCGCTGCTGTGTGGTTTTCCGCCTTTCACCGGGGTCTCCTGGCTGAGAGTGATGGATGAGGCCGGCCATCTGATGCAACGCGGCATTGCCTGGTGCCGTGATCGGGCACAACGAGCACGCGATGAAGCCGATGCCCTGAGTGTGGACGCCGATTCTGCTGGCGAATCCGAGCAGGCGTCAGAGTCGACGGCGTTTGCCGATGCCAATGATGAGACGACAGTATCCGCCCGTTGGTGGCAGCGCCTTTGGCCCTGGAGTCGCCGCTATAGCGACGATGAGATGCCCAAGGGTGGGCCAGGGCTTCGTGAGCCACAGTGGAATCCTGATCAAGGCACCGACATACCTTGGGATGTGCCCGAGCGCACGCCCTCCGCCAAACAGCCCGGTGCTGCCTATAGTGAGCGCTTCGCGCCTCAGGCTGCGTCCGAAAAGGCATCCACCGCTGAGCCGGCGGCCCAGTCTGCAGCCGCTATGACAGCTGCTTCAACA
This sequence comes from Halomonas salinarum, assembly GCF_012062845.1. Taxonomy (GTDB): domain Bacteria; phylum Pseudomonadota; class Gammaproteobacteria; order Pseudomonadales; family Halomonadaceae; genus Onishia; species Onishia salinarum. The sequence continues at coordinate 52,009 of NZ_WWNB01000010.1, read as the reverse complement.
GCGGCTGGCGAGGCACATCCAACCAGCGCCGCATCCACATCGCAGGCTGCGGCCACGACGGAAAGCGCGCCGTCGGCGAGAAAGCGCACCGCAGAACCCGAGGCGTCAAAGGCGCCCCCGATGCGTGCCGAGACGATTCCCGAGCCTGTGTTGCCGGATGACGAGGAGGCGCCCTGGGCCGGGATGTCGCTGCGCGCCGAGCGGGATATGCCGGCCAAGGACTCGGAAATTCCCCGGGAACCGGCTCAAGCCTCGGTCTCAGAACCGGCATCAGCCTCAGATACCGAGGCCGAGACTGGCTCTGTATCTGAGGCAACCGAGCCCTACCAGGAGCAGGATGATCGCCCCGCACCGGCGATGGCGTCCTCTGCGTCCGCCCCGCAATCCGTTGCCCGCCATGGGCGCCGTGAGCCGATGATCAGCTGGCAGGAAGCGGACTGGGACGACGAAGCGCCGACCAGAGAGGAGTCATCGCGTGACTCCGTACGAGATGAAGCACCTGAGCTAGCGGGGGACGCAGGCCGTGAGGCACCCGAAGCAGCGCCATCGGCGGCCCCAGTGCCGCCGGCAGCCTCGGAGCCCGCGCCGAACCCCGCATCGGATGGCGCAGGCCATCATGAGCGCGTGTCTACGGCAACAAGGCCGGAAGCAGACGAGGACGTGACGCAAGACAAGGCAGGCACGCCAGAGCCCGCCTCAGTGGCGCACGCCGATGTGCGCCCCGCGTCTCCTTTAGAGCCGAGAGTCGCCAGCGCCGACCAGGCCCGTGCCGCGGCTGATGATCCGGGTGAACCTGCGCTGTGGACCGTCGAGCACCTGCAGAATCAACGCTCTACGGTTGACGATCTGCCGGACCTGGATGGGAAATTGCCCTCCTTGCGGCTGCTGACGCCCGCCGAGGCCCAAAAGCCCAACTACAGCGAGGAACAGCTCGCCGAGATGGCCGAACTGCTCGAGGTGCGCTTGCGCGAGTATGGCGTCAAGGCCGAGGTGGTGCACACCTGGCCTGGTCCCGTGATCACGCGCTTCGAGATCAAGCCCGCTGCCGGGGTCAAGGTCTCCAAGATCAGTAACCTGGCCAAGGACCTGGCGCGCTCCTTGATGGTCAAGAGCGTGCGGGTGGTCGAGATCATTCCCGGTCGTCCCACGGTCGGCATCGAGATTCCCAATCCGCACCGGGCGATGATTCGTCTGCGCGAGGTCATCGATTCCGATTGCTATCAGGATGAGGGCTCGCCGTTGACCATGGCGCTGGGTCAGGATATCGGCGGGGCACCGGTGGTCGCCAACCTGGGCAAGATGCCGCATCTGTTGGTCGCTGGTACCACCGGCTCGGGCAAGTCGGTAGGCGTCAATGCCATGTTGATCTCGATGCTGCTCAAGGCCTCGCCCGATGAAGTCCGCATGATCATGGTCGACCCCAAGATGCTGGAGCTGTCGGTGTATGACGGTATTCCGCATCTTCTGGCGCCGGTGGTCACCGACATGAAGGAGGCCGCCAATGCCCTGCGCTGGTGCGTGGCCGAGATGGAGCGTCGTTACAAGCTGATGGCGGCCATGGGCGTGCGCAATATTGCCGGCTTCAACGCCAAGCTCGACGAGGCCGAGCGGGCCGGGGCCCAGGTCGCCGACCCGCTATGGGAGCCCCAGCCCTGGCAGATGCATGAGGCCCCGCCGGTGCTTGAGAAGCTGCCCTATATCGTGGTGGTGATCGACGAGTTCGCCGACATGTTCATGATCGTCGGCAAGAAGGTCGAGGAGCTGATCGCGCGACTGGCCCAGAAGGCGCGTGCCGCCGGTATCCATCTGATCCTCGCCACCCAGCGGCCCTCGGTGGACGTGGTGACGGGGCTGATCAAGGCCAACATTCCGACCCGCATGGCCTTCCAGGTGTCCTCGCGCATCGACTCGCGGACCATCCTCGATCAGGGCGGTGCCGAGAACCTGCTGGGTCATGGTGACATGCTCTACCTGCCGGCCGGCGCAGGTTTGCCGATGCGTGTGCATGGCGCCTTCGTCGATGACGATGAGGTGCACCGGGTCGCCGAGGACTGGAAGCGTCGCGGCGAACCTGAGTACATCGATGAGATCCTTTCTGGCGGTGTCTCAGCGGATGCCCTGACGGGACTCGAGGGAGATGGCGGTAGCGGCGATGACGACGCCGAGCAAGACGCGCTCTACGACGAGGCGGTGATGTTCGTCACCGAGTCGCGTCGCGCCTCGATCTCGGCCGTACAGCGTCGCTTCAAGATTGGCTATAACCGTGCAGCGCGCCTGGTCGAGACCATGGAAGGCGCCGGTGTGGTGTCATCCATGGGCACCAACGGTTCCCGCGAAGTGCTGGCGCCGCCGCCGGTAGGCGACTGACGCCGCTCGTTGTCGTTTCACAAATCGTGCAGCAAACAAGGAAGGCGCGTCGCCGGGGCAACCTGGCGCCGCGTCCCCTGTCTGAGTAGTGCGTCTTTGCTGAATGCACGCGAAGACAGGACATATTCGCCGGCCATTGCCGGCCAAGGAGACGCCATGACACCGACACGCCTTGCCACCTTCGGCTTTGCCCTGATGATGCCCCTCACGGCGCTTGCTGATGCCGGCGCCGAGCGTCTGACGCAGTTGCTTGAGCCGATCAACACCTATCAGGCTGACTTTGAGCAGCAGATCCTCGATGGCAGCGGCCAACGCCTGCAACAGGCGAGCGGTCGCATGTGGCTATCGCGTCCGGGACGCTTTCGCTGGGAGGTTGAGTCCCCCTATCGTCAGGAGGTGGTCTCCGACGGTGACGATGTCTATCTGCATGATCCGGACCTTGAACAGGTCACCGTGCAGCCGCTGGATACACGGGTGACTCATACCCCGGCTCTGCTGCTCTCGGGCAGCGTCGATGAGCTGACCGCAAACTACGACGTCGAGCGTCGCCAGCAGGGCACTGCCGAGACCTTTACCCTCGACCCTCGCAGCCCGGATACGCTCTTCGAGGAGCTACAGCTGACGTTCTACTCGGAAGAGCTTGGCATGCTGCAGATGACCGACAGTACCGGCCAGCGCACGGCCATCGACTTCGGGAACGTGGAGCAGAATGCCAACATTGATGAAGCGCGTTTTAATTTCCAGATTCCCGACGGGGTCGATGTGATAAGGGAGACCGCGCGCTAAAGCCCTCGAGGTGACGTCCCCGTCTGTATCATCGGCCTTGTCGTATCCAAGTGCTTAAGCCCCAGTACCAACGCCCAAATACCCAAGCCCCTGAGCCTTACGGCCGGGGGCTTTCGGTTTGTGTTTTACTTTTTTTGTGGGAGCTTGGGCTTTTCTGGCGGACCCGCGCTACATCAGCCCTGCTGGTCGGCCTGTGCATCGAGCTCGGCGCGCCAGTCGAGCATCTGTTTGAAGCGTTTCTCCTGACCGTATTCGCTGGGGGCGTAGAGACGGGTGCGTGGCGCGCCCTCGGGCCAGCAGTCATGCGATGACCCGGCGGGGTAGCCGTTGGGTTCATTATGGGCGTAGCGATACCCCTGGCCGTGGCCGAGAGACTCCATCAGCTTGGTAGGCGCATTGCGTAGATAACTGGGGACTTCCAGGGTCGGGTGCTCGGCGGCAAATGCCTTGGCTCTGTTCCAGGCCTGGTCAATGGCATTGCTCTTGGGGGCAATGGCCAGATGAATGGCCGCCTGGGCGATAGCCCGCTGGCCTTCATAGTCGCCCAGGCGCAGGTAGGCATCCCAGGCGGCCATGACCAGCGGCAGCGCCCGTGGGTCGGCATTGCCGACGTCTTCTGAGGCGATTGCCGTCAGTCGCCGGATCACATCCAAGGGGTCACCCCCGCCCTGGGTAAACTGGGCGATGTAGAGCAGTGCCGCATCGACGCGCGAGGAGCGGATCGACTTGTGGATGGCGGAGAGCAGGTCGTAGAAGTGATCGCCCTGCTTGTCGAAGGCACTGGCCTGATGGCCGAGCACTTCGGCCAGGCCCTCCTTCTCGAGCCGTTCTCCGCCATCGTCGGGTACGGCGAAGTCGCAGGCCGTTTCCAGAAGGCCGAGCGCCCGGCGGGCATCACCGCCAGCGGCATGGGCCAGCAGCTTGAGTACCTCATCTTCGGCACGGATATGCCTTGTTCCCAGGCCGCGCTCCCGGTCCTCAAGGGCCTGGCGCAGCACCGAGAGCAGCTCTTCTTCATCGAGCGCCTTGAGCACATAGACCCTGGCCCGAGACAGCAGCGCCGAGTTGACCTCGAAGGAAGGGTTCTCGGTGGTGGCACCAATCAGCGTCAGAAGGCCCGATTCCACATGCGGCAGCAGGGCATCCTGCTGGCTCTTGTTGAGGCGGTGGATCTCATCAAGGAACAGTAGAGTAGGACGGTTCTGGCCCTGGGCTACTCCCGCCCGTTCCACGGCCGCGCGGATATCCTTGACCCCTGCCATCACGGCCGACATGTGCTCAAGCTCGGCGCCGGACTCATTGGCGAGGATCTCAGCAAGGGTGGTCTTGCCGACACCCGGTGGGCCCCACAGGATCATCGAACGCACCGTGGCGGTTTCGACCATGCGGCGCAGCGGCTTTCCGGGGCCGACCAGAGCTTGCTGACCGATATAGTCGCTCAGCTGGCGCGGTCTCATCCGGTAGGCTAGGGGAGCATGCTCCTGGGCGTGCTGCTGGCTGAAAAGGTCCATGTTGATCGGGTCCTCTGGCGGGAGTGTTCGGCGTCGCTTTTCAGTACAAATATCTATAAGAATAGAGCTGATGGCGCTAGGCAGGTCGGTGGTGAAGGCGCTAGGGTTAGACATTCTAGGCTGGCAGCCGGTGGGTCACCATAGATTTACTTATTAGGTATATCTAAAAAGGGTAGAGTGTACAGGATGCGCTTGTGAGGTAAGCCTTCGTCGCCATTTCATGTTAAGACTACCCCTGCTTTCATGCTGGTCGTTCTGATTGTTGAGTGAGACATTGACGGTTAGTGATGATCGCATGGAAAGATCACCGAACCCGTGGAGGCTTGTAGGATCAAATGACCATACAGACGTTCGCCCGGACAGCACAGGAGGTTCCGTCATGCCGATGCTGAATCAATTACGCCAGGATCACGCCAACATGGCGCGGCTGTTGCACGTGCTGAAACTCAAGCATAAAACGCTGGCGGAAGGTGAACGCCCCAATTTCCAGTTAGTGCGCGAGGTGGTCGATTACATCCTCGACTACATGGATGGTTTCACCGTGCCACTGGAAAAGGTCTTTGGTCAGGAGTTGATGGCCAAGGCACCGGAAGCCGAGGGGCTGAGCGAGCGGCTGGCCAAGAATTATCACGCCCTTCACGAGCGGCTGATGCAGCTCTCTCAGGATCTGGATATGATCCTGATGGACGTGGCGATCCCCATGGATCGTTTCGCCGACGACCTGGGGGCTTATCTTGAAGCCCACCGCGCCTATCTGCGGGAAGAGCGCGAGGAGCTCTTCCCGCTGATTCGCGAACATTTCGATGACGCGGCCCTCGATAAACTGGCGGAAACCCTGCCGGAAGGGGCTGCGGCCAAGCTCGAGCGCCTTCAGGAAGCCTACCCGGAGCTTTATGAAGAGCTCTGTGCAGCGCCTGACCCGATGGTTTGACCCGCCTCGAATAGCCCTTGCCTCTGCGCCCCTGCATCGATAAGACGGCATGAAATGACAGGGTCTCGTACCATCCCGCCGCCTGGCCATTTGGCCGGGCGGCGGCGTATCTGCATGTGATGGGCTCGGCCCCTGGTCGGTGGCTGGGGTAGAATGAGTCACTTCGCGGTGGTCAGGCGGGAACGGTCGTTGATCCCAGGGCCATGATGAAACTCGCCGCGGCTGGCCGTGAGAAGCCTTTCAACACAAGCCAAGGGTGTGCGTCGAGTGACGCCAAGGAGCCTCAGTCCATGCAGCAGATTCAGGCCCGTTGTGCATGAGCGGTCCGATTCTGATCTTTGATTCCGGTGTAGGTGGCCTCTCGGTGGTTGCCGCCATTCGTACCCGGTTGCCCGAGGTGGCGCTTTGCTATGCCTGCGACAACGCCATGTTGCCCTATGGCACCAAACCGGATGAATGGCTGGTACAGCGCATTCTGGACGTCTGCCAGGCCGCCGTGGCGGTAAGTCACGCCAGCGCCCTGGTCGTTGCCTGTAACACCGCGAGCACCTTGGCCCTCGAGGCGCTGCGCAACCACCTTGAGATTCCGGTCATTGGTACCGTGCCAGCCATCAAACCGGCTGTGGCGGCGAGTCGCAGTGGTCATCTTGCGCTGCTGGCGACCTCGGCGACCGTGCATCGTCCCTATACGCGCCGGCTGATCGACGACTTCGCTGGTGATTGCCGGGTGATGCGCCTAGCCGCCGACCCGCTGGTCGAGCAGGCCGAACGCCAATTGGCCGGCGAACCTCTGGATCCCGATGTAATCTCCGCCTGCCTGGCTCCCCTTTGGGAGGAAACGGCGCTGGATACCGTGGTGCTGGGCTGTACGCACTTTCCGTTGCTGATCCCAGCGCTCGCCGCCGCTGCTCCACGACCGATTACCTGGGTCGATTCGGGGGACGCCATTGCCCGGCGCGTGGTGCAAGTGGTCGCGCCGCTGCCTTGTTCCACCAGGCCTGGCGGCGGAAACCCTGGCGTTGAAGCCCACGGTGCTTCCTGGGCAACCGCGCCGGGCGGCACTCTCGCACCGGTGCTGTCTCGGTATGGCTTCGCGGCTCCCGGCAGACTCATGGTGGCGACGACGGCCTTCGAATCCTGACCTTATTCCCTTATCGATTAGACCGATTTAACGATTCACAAGGAGACTCTGTGGCCGTACCCGTTGTCGACCCCGCCCGCTACGGCGAGCAGCTAGAAGCCAAGCGCGAGCGTATTTCCACCCAGTTCGCGCACCTGACGACGCCTGAGCTCGAGGTCTTTGCCTCGCCGGCGAGCCATTACCGCATGCGCTGCGAGTTTCGTATCTGGCGTGAGGGGGACGAGCTTTTCTATGCCATGTTCGAACCCGACCCCGAGCGACCCGACAAGAAACGTGCGGTGCGGGTCGATCAGTTCCCGGTGGCAAGCGAGCGGATCAATGAGCTGATGCCGCTGCTGCTCGAGGCAGTGCGCGAGGATGAAGTGCTGAGTCGCAAGCTGTTTCAGGTCGATTTTCTCACCACTCTTGCTGGGGAAGCACTGATCACCCTGATCTACCACCGCCCCCTGGGCGATGACTGGGAGGTTGCGGCGCGTGCGCTGGAAGAGCGTCTGGGGGTCATGATCATCGGCCGCTCGCGCAAGCAGCGCCTGGTGCTGACCCGTAACCATGTCTGGGAGCACCTCACGGTCGATGGTCGCGAGTTTACGTATCAGCAGGTCGAGAACAGCTTTACGCAGCCCAATGCCGCCATCTGCGAGTCAATGCTGAGCTGGACACGGGATGTCACGCGTCAAAGCCAGAACCGTGACCTGGTCGAACTTTACTGTGGCAATGGCAACTTTACGGTGGCGCTTGCCGAGAACTTTCGCCGGGTGCTGGCGACCGAGATTTCGCGCACCTCGGTTGCTTCTGCCAAGGCTAACCTTGCGGCCAACGCAGTAAACAATGTACACGTGGCACGCATGTCGGCAGAGGAGTTCTCTTTGGCCCTCAAGGGCGAGAAAGGGGGGCGTCGGGTGGCCGAGATGGGGCTTGCCGACTACGATTTCTCTACCGTATTAGTCGATCCGCCCCGCGCGGGACTCGATGACGATAGCTGTGATCAGCTCAGCGATTACGACCGCATCGTCTATATCTCATGTAATCCGGATACGCTGGTCGACAATCTGGAGCGCCTGACGCAGACCCATGACATCTCGCGCTTCGCCCTGTTTGATCAGTTTCCCTGGACGCATCACTGCGAATGTGGAGTGCTGCTCGAGCGCCGGGCATGAAGTCAAGTACCGATGCGCAACTGACATGCTCCATGACAAAGGGTTAATACAGTGGGGGTGCTCCATGCACTTCCGTATGCTGGAAGCATCCATGACCGTCATGGACGTGTCTATGAATATCCCGCCGACCAAGAGGGTTGGTGTAAGCCGAGGTGATTGATGCAACACGTCGCGATCGAAGACAAGCAGGAATTGCTGGCCCAGCTTAGGGAACAGCTGGCGCACCGACTGGACGATGAAAAGGTGAAGGCGGTCGCTTCCTTTGCCGAAGTGTTCTTTGCCAATGCGCCCTTTGGCGACTTGGCTGAGCGCCGCCTCGAAGACCTCTACGGGTCGGTGCTCTCCGCCTGGCATCTCATTCAGCAGCAGGATCCCGATGATCCCGTTGTGCGGGTCTTCAACCCGGACTATGAGGGGCATGGCTGGCAGTCGACCCATACCCAGGTCGAGGTAATAGGACGCGACATGCCGTTTCTGGTCGACTCGGTGCGCATCGAGCTCAACCGGCGCGGCATCACCGTGCACTCGATCTATAATGCGGTGCTTGCCACCAAGCGCGATGCCAAGCATCAGCTCAAGTATATGACCAGCACCCATGCCAAGGATGCGCCGGAAGGGCGCGAGTCACTGATCGTCATCGAGGTCGACCGCCATTCCGACCCTGACTTGCTGGCCGACATCGAGGCGAGTCTGCATGACGTGATGGCTGATGTACGCACGGCGGTTGCGGATTTCGATTCGATGCGGGAACAGGTCAAGGCCTCTCTCGCCGAGCTCAAGGCCGTCAAGCCGGCTGAGGTCACTGCCGCAGACCACAAGGAAGCCATTGCCTTTCTCGAGTGGCTACTCGAGGATAATTTCACCTTCCTCGGCTATGACGATTATGACGTCGTTCAGGTCAAGGGCCAGGATCAGCTCAAGAAACGCAAGGGCAGTGAGCTTGGGGTCTTCACCCTCGATGCCTCGCGCTATCAGGAGCGAATCCGCAACGACCAGGGTGTCGACGGCGATCATTACGTGCTGGTGCCCGAGTTGCTGTCGTTTGCCAAGAGCGCCTATCACGCTCGAGTGCACCGTCCGACCTACCCGGACTACATCTCCATTGATCGCTACGATGATCAGGGCAAGGTGATTGGCGAGCGCCGCTTTCTGGGTCTGTTCGCCGCCACTGTGTATAACGACTCGCCACGTCACATCCCGGTACTGCGCCGCAAAATTGAAGCGGTCATGCAAGCTGCTGGCGTCGACCCGCAAGGTCACGATGGCCATCAACTGCGCCAGATCCTCAACGTCTATCCGCGCGATGACCTCTTTCAGATCAGTACGGAAGAGCTGACCCGCACCGCGGTGGGCATTCTCAATATTCGCGAGCGGCGCCGGGTGCGCCTGTTTATACGCGAAGACCGTTTCGGCAAGTTCTATTCCTGCCTGGTGTTTGTGCCACGCGATGTCTTCTCCACTGACCTGCGTGTGCGCATCCAGAATCTGCTCTGCCATGAACTCGATGCCACTTTCGGTGATTTCAACACCTATCTGTCCGAGTCGGTGCTGGCACGCATTCAGCTGATCCTGCGCTTTAATGGCAGTACCCCGGCTGATTACGAGCTTGAACGCCTGGAACACAAGGTCAGCGCCCTGGCGACCAGCTGGCGCGATGATCTGCATAACGCCATGGTGGAAGGCTTCGGGGAAGAGCAGGCCAACCGTCTGCTGGATGTCTATCGTGATGCCTTCCCGGCCGGTTACCGCGAGGACTTCAGCGCGCGCTCCGCGGTCTATGACATTCATCACTGCGCCGAAGTCGAGCAGGGGTCACCGCTATCGCTGTCGCTGTATCGCCTGGTCGAGGAAGACGTCGACGGTGTCAACCTGAAGCTCTTCCATAAGGATCATCCGATCCCGCTCTCCGATGTGCTGCCGGTGATGGAGAATCTGGGCCTTAGAGTGATCGGCGAGCGCCCATACGAGATCACGTCCCGCGACGGCAATTTCTGGATCCACGATTTCCAGCTCGAGCACCATGGCAGTGAGATCGTCAACCTGCAGGAAATGCGCGAGTCCTTCACCGATGCCTTCCAGCGGATCTGGGGCGGACAGGCCGAGAACGATCCCTTCAACCGCTTGGTGATCGGCGCCAATCTGAGCTGGCGTGAAGTCGCCATGCTCAGGGCCTATGGACGCTATCTGAAGCAGATTCGCTTTGGGCTGTCCCAGCTCTATATCGCGACCACACTGGCCAGCCACCCGGAGATCACCCGCGAGCTCGTGGCGCTGTTTGAAATGCTCTTCGACCCGGAGCAGGAAGGTGGCCGTGCTGCCGAGGCCGAGGCTTGTCAGTCGCGTCTGATGACGTTGCTCGACGATGTCGCCAGCCTCAACGATGATCTGTTGATACGCCGTTATATCGAGCTGATCCAGTCGACCCTGCGCACCAACTATTACCAGCCGGATGCCGATGGCGAGCTCAAGGACTACTTCTCCTTCAAGCTTGACCCCTCCCGGATCACCGGAATGCCCAAGCCGCGGCCGATGTTCGAGATATTCGTCTACTCGCCACGGGTCGAGGGCGTGCACCTGCGCGGTGGCAAGGTGGCTCGTGGTGGTCTGCGCTGGTCGGATCGTCGCGAGGATTTCCGCACCGAGGTTCTGGGTCTGGTCAAGGCTCAGCAGGTCAAGAACGCGGTCATCGTGCCTGTCGGTGCCAAGGGTGGTTTTGTTTGCAAGCGTCTGCCGGAAGGCGGTGATCGGGACGCCATCCAGCAGGAAGGTATCGCCTGCTACAAGATATTCATTCGTGCCCTGCTCGACGTGACTGACAACCTTGAAGCCGGCGACGTCGTGCCGCCGCTCAATGTGGTGCGCCACGATGCCGACGACCCCTACCTGGTGGTCGCTGCCGACAAGGGGACCGCTACCTTTTCCGATATCGCCAACGAGATCTCGCTGGAATACGGTCACTGGCTGCGTGACGCTTTCGCGTCAGGCGGTGCCAACGGTTACGACCACAAGAAGATGGGGATCACCGCCAAGGGTGCCTGGGAATCGGTCAAGCGCCACTTCCGCGAGCAGGGCGTGAACACCCAGGCCGACGAGTTCAGCGTGGTGGGTATCGGTGACATGGCCGGCGACGTCTTCGGCAACGGCATGCTGCTATCCGACAAGATTCGCCTTGTGGGTGCCTTCAACCACCTGCACATCTTCGTCGACCCGACCCCGGATGTCGCCGCCTCCTTCGCCGAGCGTCAGCGGCTCTTCGATCAGCCGCGCTCCAGCTGGGAGGACTACGATGCCTCCTTGATCTCCGAAGGCGGTGGCATCTTCAAGCGTAGCGCCAAGTCGATCCCGATCTCGGCGGCCATGAAGAAGGTCTTCGGCATCAGCGAGGACAAGCTGTCACCGAATGATCTGATGCACGCTATGCTCAAGTCACATGTCGATTTGATCTGGAACGGCGGCATCGGCACCTACGTCAAGGCTGAGGCCGAGACCGACGCTGACGTCGGTGACAAGGCCAACGATTCGCTGCGCGTCAACGGCAACGAGCTTAACTGCCGCGTAGTCGGTGAGGGCGGTAACCTGGGCCTGACTCAGCGCGGCCGCATGGAAGCCGCTCACAAGGGTGTGCGGGTCAATACGGACTTCATTGATAACGCCGGTGGGGTCAACTGCTCTGACCACGAGGTCAACATCAAGATTCTGCTCGACGACATCGTCAAGCGCGGTGACATGACCGATAAGCAGCGCAACCAGCTGCTGGCGAGCATGACCGATGAAGTCTCCGAGCTGGTGATTCGCGACAATTATCGTCAGACCCAGGCGCTGTCGCTGTCCGAAATCCTTTCCAAAGAGGGCTTGGGACCGTACCGCCGCTTCATCAACGAGCTCGAGAAAGGCGGACAGCTCGACCGCGAGCTTGAGTTCCTGCCCAGCGACGAGGAAATGCTCGAGCGCGCCAGTGCCAACCAGGGCATGACCCTGCCTGAGCTATCGGTGCTGATTTCCTACGCCAAGAGTGTGCTCAAGGGCGACTTGATTGCCTCTGACCTGCCGGATGATCCTTACATCCAGAAGCACTTGGAGAGGGTCTTCCCGAACGTCCTGGTGGAGCGCTTCCATGACGAGATGTACGAACATCGCCTGAAGCGCGAGATCGTGGCGACACAGATCGCCAATGATCTGGTCGATCATATGGGTGTCGTCTTCGTGCGTCGTCTGATCGATACCACCGGTGCCGGCCGTGCCGAGGTCGCCAGAGCCTATATCGTGGCCCGCGACAGCTTCAATCTGGATGGTCTATGGCAGCAGGTCGAGGCGTTGGATAACCAGGTGCCGAGCGAGGTGCAGTACCGCATGATGCTCGACCTGATGCGTCTGCTGCGCCGCTCCACCCGCTGGTTCCTGCGTCAGCGTACCGGCATGACCGCCAAGGATTGCATCGCCCACTTCGCCCCGCGGTTGACACAGTTGCAGGAGAGCATCGGCAAGCGCCTGCGGGGTGACGAACTGGGTGCCTGGACCGAGCGTCGCGATGAACTGATGGCAGTCGGGGTGCCGGATAGCCTGGCCAATGTGGTCGCTGCGACCGGTAGCCTTTATGCGGGCCTTGGTATTATCGAGGCCGCCAAGCAGACCAATGAGAAGATCCAGCGTGTCGCCGACGTCTTCTATGAAGTGGGTCATCGCCTGGAACTGCCGTGGATGACCGAGCAGATCAATGCGCTCGAGGTACGTGATAGCTGGCAGGCACAGGCCCGTGAAACCTTCCGAGACGATCTGGATCGCCAGCAGCTGGCCTTGACGGTCGGTGTTCTGCGCATGGAAGGCGGGCCGCGCGAAGTCGAGAAGCGCGTTGAGAAGTGGTTTGATAGCCATGAGGCCATGTATCAGCGCTGGTGCCGTCTGCTCGAGGAAGTCCACTCGGGTTCTCAGGGCGGTTTCCCGCTGTTCGCGGTCGCTATCCGTGAGCTGGTGGATCTGGCCGAAGGCTATACCGAAAGCTGATCGCTTGCGCTGGCCACGGCTGTGTCAGAGTGCAGCTTTCAAGGCCATCGTTTTTCAAGGCCACAGGTGTTCAAGGCCACAATGCAACGACCCCGCCAATGGCGGGGTCGTTGCGTTATGAGGAGTGGTGCTTAGGAGTGGTGCTTACAGGAGGAAGACGGTGGCCAGGCCCAGGAACGCCATGAAGCCGATCACGTCGGTGACGGTGGTCAGCACCACTGAGCCCGATAAAGCGGGGTCGATGCCCAAACGCTTGAGGCCCAGGGGGATGGCGATACCGGCGATGCCGGCAGCGAGCATGTTGATGACCAGGGCGACAGCAATGATGCCGCCGATCCGCACATCCTGAAACCACAGGGTGGCGATCACCGCGACCACCAGGGCCCACAACACACCATTGATCAACGAGATGCCGATTTCCTTGCGCATCAGCCAGTTGCTGTTGGTGCGGCTGATCTGACCCAGTGCCAGGCCGCGAATCGCCAGGGTCAGGGTCTGGCTGCCGGCGATGCCGCCCATGCTGGCGACGATGGGCATCAACACCGCCAGGGCGACGATCTGATCGAGTGCTGCCTCGAAGCGCCCGATCACCCAGGCGGCCAGGAAGGCGGTCATCAGGTTGATGCCGAGCCATACCGCGCGGCGCTTGGCGCTGGGTATGACCGGGGCGAAGAGGTCCTCTTCCTCGTCGAGACCGGCCATGTTCATCAGCGCCTGGTCCGAGCCCTCGCGGATGACGTCGACGATGTCATCGATGATGATGCGCCCCAGCAGCAGCCCCTTTTCGTCGACCACCGGTGCCGATACCAGGTCGTGGGTCTGGAAGAGGGTCGCGACGTCCCAGGACTTCATCGCCACCGACACACTGTCGATGTCGCTTTCCAGGACATCGGCCACGGCAAGTTCTGATGATTGTGAGACCAGGCGGGCCAGCGGTAGCACGCCGACGAAAATGCCATTGCGGTCGACCACCATCAGCGCATCGGTATTGTCAGGGATCGACTGGTTCTTCCAGCGCAGGAAGCGCTGCACGGTCTCGAGTGTGACATCGGCACGTACACTCACGGTATCGGTGCGCATCAGGCGACCGGCGGAATCTTCCTCGTAGGAAAGCGCCTCCTGAAGTCGCGTGCGCTGCAGCTCGTCCATCGAGCGCAGCATGTCTTCGGCCACCTGTTGCGGCAGATCCTCGAATAGCTCGGCCAGGTCGCTGGTATCCATGTTCGAGGTGGCGGCAACGATCTCATGATCGTCCATGTCCTCGATCAGGGTGCTGCGCACCTCGTCATGCACGTGCAGCAGCACTTCGCCGTCGACATCCTGCGCCACACGCTCCCAGAGCCGTGTGCGAGCGGCCAGCGGCAGGGATTCAAGCAGCAGGGCGATCTCTGCGGGTTCGAGGTCATCGAGAACTTCGTCGATGAGGGCAAAGTCATCCTCGACTAAGGCCTTGTGAATGCGTGATAGCCGGCCTTCCAGCGTTTCGGTGGTCTCGGTCATAGGATCTCCCTGAAATGAAGCGAGGCGAGGCCGCGTTGACGGGTTATGGCTGACAGCGACGCCGCTTTGGCCTAACGTTGGATACGTGCAATAGACCACCAGTAGACCACAAAAGGAGAGGCCCATGGCAGGTGACAGCTATCACGAGCCGGTGGAAGAATTGAGTGCCGACACGCGCGATTATCATCGAGCCATTGTCTCGCTGATGGAGGAACTGGAGGCGGTCGACTGGTACAACCAGCGGGTCGATGCCTGCCAGGATCCTGAGTTACGCAAGATTCTGATTCATAACAGGGATGAGGAAAAGGAGCATGCGGCCATGACACTCGAGTGGATTCGTCGTCATGACAAGACCATGGACGCCCACCTGCGTGAGTTCCTGTTTACCGACGGCGAGATCGCTCACTAAGCGCTCTGATGCCGTTTTGTTCGATACGACCCCGCCCTGTGCGGGGTTCGTCGTTCAGGGACTGTGTGCGCTATAATCCCGGCCGATTTTCTACTCGTGATTGTTAACCTGTTCGCGTTCGTCCATTCGTGTTCACAAACTCAGGGAGTTCCATGTACGCCGCTGCCCGCTCGATACTCTTTCGCCTCGACCCCGAGGCAGCTCATGGTGTGACTCTGACGGCACTTGATCTGGCACATCGGCTGGGGATGTCCGGCAAGCTTGGTGGTGGCGAGCGTGTCGACGACCCTGTTGAGCTGATGGGGCTGCGTTTTCCCAACCGGGTAGGCCTTGCCGCCGGCCTCGACAAGAACGCCGATCACCTGGATGCGCTCGGTGCGCTGGGGTTCGGTTTCGTTGAGGTCGGCACCGTCACCCCGAAGCCGCAGCCGGGTAACCCCAAGCCGCGTCTGTTTCGCCTACCGGAAGCGGGGGCGATCATCAATCGTATGGGGTTCAACAATGCGGGCGTCGACCATCTGGTTGAACGGGTCAAGAAGAGCCGCTATGACGGATTGATCGGCATCAATATCGGCAAGAACCTGACCACGCCGGTAGAGCAGGCGGTAGACGACTATATGATCTGTCTGGAGCGGGTACATGCTCACGCCGACTACATCACGGTCAACATTTCGTCGCCCAATACGCCTGGGCTTCGTAACCTGCAGTTCGGCGAGCATCTGGATCGTTTGCTCGGCGCGCTGCGCGAGAAAAGCTTGCGCCTCGATAATGCTGGCGACAGGACGGTGCCCCTGGCAGTGAAGATCGCCCCCGACATGAGCAGCGAGGAGGTCGGTCTGGTGGCTGAGGCACTGGTCGCCAATAGTATCGATGGCGTTATCGCGACCAACACCACCCTGGCCAGAGAAGCGGTTGCCGGAATGACGCACGCCGACGAGGCGGGCGGGCTCTCCGGTCGGCCGGTATTTGAATCGTCTAATCGAGTGATTCGCGAACTGCGACGCAGGCTGCCGGATATGCCGATTATCGGCGTTGGCGGCATCGACAGTGGCGAGGCGGCTATCGCCAAGCGTGGGGCCGGGGCGGATCTGGTACAGCTCTATTCCGGTTTCATCTATCGTGGTCCGCCTCTGGTAGGCGAATGCAGCCGGGCACTGAAACTGGCAGCCCAGTGACCACCATTCAGGTGCCTTTGGTCACGGGTATCATAAGGCATACTAAAGGCATTGGCTTAAGCGCCGGATCATCGCCACGATAGGGAAGGGGCAGCCGTCATTTGGTGCAAAACAGGGAGTGTCAGGCAGTCAGTTCGACGCCGAAAAACCCGATGTGATGGACACAAAAAGGCCCGTGGTTTCACGGGCCTTGGGGCATGAATCCAGGGAACTGTATGAACAAGAGCTACATGACCAAGGACTTCATGAACAGGAGCTACATGACCATAGGGTTTTTGTGAATGCCGGACACGCCTGTCATGCCCGACCACTGGTCCCCTCGACCTTCACGCCAACCGCTCATCCAATATTCGCGAAGATTAACTTCCTCACTGGGACATTCATCACGGGAACGGCCGCTGACCCCTGCCTTGTAACCGTGAACATAAGCGCGCTGGAAGCGATCACGTTTCTGTCGTTTCATCGGATGGCCTCTTGATGAACCAGTTTTATCTGCAAACCAGTATTAATGGGGCATAGGCTGGGACGAGCACAGATTGCCAAAAGCTAACCGCAAAACCGAGGCTCAGCGCCTGATGCCGATAGCGTCCTTGAACCAGATAACACATGCGTACCGCGTAGCTACCCCATTACAACTAGCGCATCCGCCTAGCCCATGTCGACAGGCGATTTGGAATAAGCGTACTACCAAAACAGCTTTTCAGGAATATGACGGCGCATGGCGCCAGGTGGCTTTTTCATGAAAGATTCACAAGACATTGAAACAATGACGTTATTTGCCACCTGCCCGAAAGGCATGGAGCTCCTGCTGGCCGAGGAGCTTGAGCCCTTCGGGCTGGCAATCACCAAGACCACGGTGGCCGGAGTGCATATTTCTGGCTCCTTGGAAGCGGCTTATCGCGCTTGCTTGTGGTCACGCCTGGCCAATCGCATCGTTCTCAGCCTGTCGCGAGAAGAGGGCATCGAAACGCCTGAGCAGATCAAGGCCTGCGCCGAAGCCATCGATTGGCGCGATCATCTGCCCCTGGGCAAGACGCTCGCAGTGGACTTTCATGGCCTCTCAGACGCCATTCGGCATACCCGGTTCGGTGCTCAAACGGTCAAGGATGGCGTCGTCGACGCCCTGAGAAGTGCCGGCCGCGAACGGCCAAGCGTCGACCCGCGCGAACCCGACCTGCGCCTCTATGCGCACCTGTATCGTGGCCGCCTGATGCTGGGTATCGACCTGTCTGGTGACAGCCTGCACCGTCGTGGTTATCGGCGTGAACTCGGACACGCGCCGCTCAAGGAAAACCTCGCGGCGGCACTGCTCGTGCGCGCCGACTGGCCGGCACGTGCCAAGGCAGGCGAAGCGCTGATTGATCCGCTGTGTGGTGCGGGCACCTTGGTGATCGAGGGCGCGCTGATGGCCGCCGACGTGGCACCGAACCTGTTGCGCGAGCGCTTCGGCTTTCATGGCTGGGCAGGCCACGACGAGGCCCTGTGGCAGGAGATCAAGCGTGAGGCCGAGGCCCGGGCGAGCCTTGGCCGCAAGCGTTGCAAGGCCAAGATCTATGGTCGTGACCAGAGCCCTCAAGCGATCTCGGCGGCGCGCGCCAATGCCATGCGCGCCGGTATCCCGGCGCTGATCGACTTCCAGGGGGCATCGGTCAAGCAGCTGTCTCGCCCCGACGATTTGCCCGCCGATGCCCAAGGGCTCCTGATCACCAACCCGCCCTATGGCGAGCGTATCGGCGAGTTGCCAGAGCTGGTGCCGCTCTATGCGACCCTCGGCGCTCGCGCTCAGGCACACTTCCCTGGCTGGCGCCTGGCGATGTTGACCGGCAATCCGGAGCTTGGCCACCGCACAGGGCTTCGGGCATCCAAGCAGTATGCCTTCAAGAACGGCCCACTGGACTGCAAACTGCTGCTGATCGAGCTGGATCAGGGGCAGGCGAAGGCGTCTGAACCCGAGTCGGCCGCGCCTGCCAAGCGCCGTATCGTCGAGGGTCAGTCATCCGCTGACAGCCAGACCCACGAGGGAGCCGGCAGCCCCCCCGAAAAGGCCTCTCATCAGGCCTCGAAGAAGGCGGCTGCCGAGCCTTCCGAGCGGCCGTCGCGCTCGGAAGGGGCGCAAATGTTCGCCAATCGTCTGCAGAAGAACCGCAAGCGGCTCAAGTCCTGGCTAAAGCGCAGCGGAGAGTCCTGCTACCGGCTGTATGACGCCGACATGCCCGAGTACGCCCTGGCCATCGATGTCTACGGTGACCGCGTGCATGTGCAGGAGTACGCGCCGCCCAAGTCAGTGAATGCCAAGCAGGCCCAACGCCGGCTGCTCGACGCTTTGGGGGTGATTCCTGAGGTGCTTGAGGTCTCCCCGGAGCACATCTTCATCAAGCAGCGCGAGCGCCAGTCGGGCAAGGCCCAGTACCAGAAACACGCCGCCAGCGGCGAGCGCTTCCAGGTCCGCGAGGGCCGGGCGCTGCTGTGGGTCAACCTGCGCGATTACCTGGATACCGGACTCTTCCTCGACCACCGGCCGGTGCGTCGGCTGCTGGCCGAGATGGCGCCGGGCAAGCGCCTTTTGAACCTGTTCTGCTATACCGCCACGGCCACCGTGCAGGCCGCCCTAGGCACCGAGGCCGAGGGGGGCGCCAGCGACAGCGTCAGCGTCGACCTGTCGAATACCTATCTCGAGTGGGCGCGGGAGAACTTCGCCCTGAACCGTCTCGACCCCAGCCGTCACCGGGTGGTGCGCGACGATTGCCTGCGCTGGCTTCAGACCGCCGGCAGCGAGTTCGACCTGATCTTCCTCGACCCGCCGACCTTCTCGAACTCGAAGAAGATGGAGGCGACCCTCGATATCCAGCGTGATCATGGCCAACTCGTCGAGCTGGCCATGGCACGCCTGGCACCGGGCGGTACTCTGGTGTTTTCCAACAACCAACGGCGTTTCGCGCTCGATGCCTCAATCGCCGAGCGCTTCGCGGTGGAGGACATCTCGGGAAAGACATTTGACCCGGACTTTCAACGTCGCCCGGACCTGCACCACTGCTTCCTGATCCGGCATCCAGAGAGCGCGACATGAGACATTCGACCCACTCCTGGTATGGCCAGCGTCGCCCGGACCTGCACCACTGCTTCCTGATCCGGCATCCAGAGAGCGCGACATGAGACATTCGACCCACTCCTGGTATGACCAGCATCGCCCGGATCTGCACCACTGCTTCCTGATTCGTCATTCAGAGCATGCGGCATGAGACATTCGACCCACTCCTGGTATGGCCAGCGTCGCCCGGACCTGCACCACTGCTTCCTGATTCGTCATTCAGAGCATGCGGCATGAGACATTCGACCCACTCCTGGTATGGCCAGCGTCGCCCGGACCTGCACCACTGCTTCCTGATTCGGCATTCAGAGCATGCGGCATGAGACATTCGACCCGCTCCTGGTGTGGCCAACGTCGCCCGGACCTGCACCACTGCTTCCTGATCCGGCATCGGGCGGCGGTATGACGGGGAGGTAATGATGAATAGCGAGGCGCATCTAACGCTCTACACCACCCTGGGTTGCCATCTCTGCGAGGAGCTGGAAGCCTGGCTTGCCCGGTTGGCGCCCGAAGCGCCGGCGCCCGTGCGTGTCGAGATATCAGACGATGCGGTGCTTTTGGCGCGCTATGGCGAGCGAATCCCGGTGCTTGAAGATGCGGCGGGACAGGCACTGGAACGGGGCTTCGAGCCCGAGCGTCTGGCGGACTGGCTCGCTGCTCGGGGCTGGCTTGATCATGAGGCCTGGCGGCAGGTTCAGCAGCCTGCCGTGGTGGACGAGCGTCACGTCGAGGGTGCGGTGATGCGAAACGGTCGCCGTTTTCTTGGCGGCTCGGGCGTTGAGGAGTGACGCCTAGGTCGAGCGTCTAGAGGGCATCGAGCAGTGAGAGCTGCTTGACCGCATCACGCCCCTCGGGTGTGTCGTCCTGGGCTTCCAGTACCTTGTGAAACCCCCGGGAGGTCTGGATGGTGGCGACGTCTTCCAGCCACAGCATGGCCTGGGCATAGTCGTCCGCCAGCCGATGCTGAAGCCCGCCAAACTGAGTGCCAATCTGGCCCCAGGCGCGGCTGAAGATCCAGTCGCCGAACATGTCCTGATGCACGTGCACCAGCACATAGTCATGGTTACTTTCCCAGCGAACGATCACGGCGGCTCCTGGCGGGTTGGCGCTCAATAGATAGGGCGCGAAAACAAGGATATGGAAACAGAGGTAGCTGGAGGCAAGCCTCGCCCTGCGAGAGCTGGCTGGCATGCTATTGTAACGGCCTGACCGGCATGAACAACCCACCTCCGTTTGCCATGGGCATGTCCGTTCCCATCCCGTAACACCCTGTGAAGCTGCAAGGAATTGCCATGCGTTTGCTCATCGACTCCCATGTGCCCAAGGCCGAGGCCTGTTTCGCCGAACTTGGCTCGATCACCCGGCTGCCCGGTCGTGAGATCGATGGCCAGGCGGTGCGCGACGCCGAGGCCGAGGTGCTGGTAGTGCGCTCGATCACCCGGGTCGACGAGGCACTGCTTGGCGGCTCGAAGCTGCGCTTTGTCGGTACCTGCACCATCGGCACCGATCATGTCGATCAGGCAGCCCTTGAGGCCCGAGGGATCGGCTTCGCCAATGCGCCGGGCTGTAATGCCGAGGCGGTGGTCGACTACGTGCTCTCGAGCCTGCTCACCCTTGCCGAGCGAGAGGGCGTCGAGCTCGATCAGCGCCGGATCGGTATTGTCGGTGCCGGTAATGTGGGCGGGCGGCTCTATCGTCGCCTGACGGAGTTGGGTCTTCATTGCCGCGTCTGCGATCCGCCGCTGGCCGAACAAAAAGCCGAGCCACTATCCGAAACAATAGCGGAGTGCAGTGCCGAAGAGGGCGCCGGGCACTCGATGGCATTCGACGATCTCGATACGCTGATCGATGAATGCGATGTGCTCTGTCTGCATACCCCGCTGGTGCGTGACGGCCCCCATCGCACCCATCACCTGCTCGATGAAGACCGCATCGCGGCCCTGGCGCCGGGCAGCTGGCTGCTGAATGCCGGTCGTGGTGACTGTGTCGATGGTCAGGCGTTGCTGACGCGATTGGCGGCGCGAGGGGATCTGCGCACCGTGCTGGATGTCTTCGAAAATGAACCGGCCATCGACGAGCCCCTGTTCAGGCTTGCCGATATCGCGACCCCGCATATCGCTGGCCACAGCCTGGATGGCAAGCTTCGCGGTACCCATCAGGTGTATCGCGCGGCCATGGAACACTTGGGCTTGCCGGTGCGAGTCGCCCTGGCGGATTTGGCGCCGCCACCGGCTCTGCCCAGTCTGACGCTGGATGCGGGGCTCACGCTCTGGGAGGCCCTCCGGCTCTGCGTGCGCGCCTGCTATGACGTGCGCCGGGATCACGATGGGTTGCGGCGCTATCAGCGCGAGCGGGGCCTTGCCGCGGGGTTTGATGCCTATCGCAGCGAGTATCCGCTGCGTCGTGAGTTCTCGACACTGACGATACGCCTGCGACCGGGCGCATCGACACTCGCCCCGATGCTTGCCGCGGCAGGCTTTGCGGTGCATCTCGAAGAGGCGCTACGGATGCAGGGTGAAGCCGCTGGCGAGTCCTGAGCCGCGATGGGGCATGTTAAGGGGTGAAACCCTAGTCTGGTGATCGCATTTTCGACCTTAGTCTTATAAGAATGCCCTGCACTTTTTCGATCCTGGGACATCGTCTCTAGGATAGGGACACGGGGGCTGCCCTCGATGGGCGCGGACAGGCAAGCTTGCTCGCTCATTTTCCGAGGGAATTGCGAGACCATGTCTGATACCCAGCCGCGCGAGGTGCGCGCTCCTTCCTTTCTCGATGCGCTGGTGCCGGTGGCCGTGGTCGTGGCCATGCTGGTGCTGGCGGTCGTGCTGTTCGGTGCCGATGCCTCCTGGGGCCCCAACCAGGTCGTGTTGCTGTTGGGCGCCTTGTTGGCGGGCCTGGTTGGCATGAAAAATGGCCATGGCTGGCATGAGATCGAAGAGGCCATCAACCACGGCATCCAGATCTCGCTAGGCGCCATCCTGATCCTTTTAGCCGTGGGGGCCATGATCGGTACCTGGATCCTCGGCGGTGTGGTGCCGTCGATGATCTATTACGGGCTCGACGTGATTGCCCCGCAGTACTTCTATGCCAGTGCCTGTCTTTTGTGTGCCGTGGTGGCACTGTCGGTGGGCAGCTCCTGGACAGTAGCCGGTACGCTTGGCATCGGCCTGATCGGCATCGCCGATGGCCTTGGCCTGTCACCCGCCGTAAGCGCCGGCGCGGTGATTTCGGGGGCCTATTTCGGTGACAAACTCTCGCCCCTGTCTGATACCACCAACCTGGCGCCGGCCGCCGCGGGGGTCGAGCTTTTCGAGCACATCCGCCATATGCTGTGGACCACGGTGCCGAGCCTCGTGATCGCGCTGATCGCCTTCTGGGTATTGGGGCTCAAGGCCGAAGCCGGCCTCGCGACCCCCGAGCAGGTGCTGGCGCTGCAGGGCAGGCTCAATGATAGTTACGCCATCGGGCCGCATCTGCTGATTCCGCTGGCGATGCTGCTGGTGATGGCGGTACGCCGCTGGCCGGCCTTCCCGACCATCGTCATCGGCGCCTTGATGGGGGCGGTGTTTGCCGTCGTCTTCCAGCCTCAGGCGGTGCTTTCCCTGGCCAGCGCGGCCGATCTGGCGACGCCCCTGGCCCTCTTGAAGGGCGTGTGGATGGCGCTCTTCGACGGCTATGTGGCCAACACCGGCAATGCGGTGTTCGATGACCTGCTGAGCAAGGGCGGCATGTCGAGCATGCTCAACACCGTCTGGTTGATTCTTGCGGCGATGGCCTTTGGTGGCGTGATCGAGCGCCTTGGACTATTGGAGCGCCTGGTGCGGGGCATGCTGGGGGTCACGCAGAGTGCGGGAGCGCTGATCATTACCACCCTGGGCACGGGGCTCTCATCGAACATCATCACCGGTGATCAGTACATCTCGGTGATCCTGCCGGGGCGCATGTACCGGGCCGAGTTCCGTCGCCGCGGGCTGGCGCCGGTCAATCTGTCACGCTCGCTGGAGGACTCCGGGACCATTACCTCGCCGCTGATCCCCTGGAACAGCTGCGGCGCCTACATGGCGGCCACTCTCGGGGTGGCGACCCTGTCCTACCTGCCGTTTGCCATCTTCAACCTGGTGAATTTCGCCCTCGCTATCGTCTATGCCATGGTCGGTTTCAAGGTCGTGCCGCTGGCCGATGACGATGCCGAAGGCAGCGAGCCGACGCCGATGGCAGAGTCGCTGGTGGGCGAGGCCCGCTAGGCCGTTGGGGAACCGGCATCGATGCGTGACAAGCGGTGTTCGAGATAAAAGGTCGACACGATAGGTCGAAACAAAAGGGCCCGCCCTCGTAATGAGGGCGGGCCCTTGTGGTTTACGGCTTACAGCGTGGCCGGCGGGGAAGTGATGGCTCAGCGGTAGGCCGATTCCTTCAGCGCGCGGATGCGATCATCCAGCGGCGGATGACTCGAGAACAGCTTTTCCATCAGCTTGCGGCTCTGGCCGGTCGTGATGGCAAAGGCCGTCAGGGTGTCGGGCATCTGATCCGGCATTTCGGTCTCGGCCTTTAGGCGGGCCAGGGCGTTGATCATGGCACCGCTACCGGCGAGCTTGGCGCCCGCGGCGTCGGCACGATACTCGCGAAAGCGCGAGAACCAGGCGACGATGATCGAGGCGATCAGGCCGAAGACGATCTCGGCGACGATCACCACGGCGAAGTAGCCGAAGAAGCCCAGGCCGCCGTTATCGTCCTTGCGCAGGAAGCTGTCGACCAGCTGGGCAACGATGCGCGCGAAGAACATCACGAAGGTGTTCAGCACGCCCTGAATCAGCGCCAGCGTGACCATATCGCCGTTGGCGACGTGGCCGATCTCGTGAGCCAGCACCGCACGGACCTCTTCCCGGCGCATGCGGTTGAGCAGGCCCGAGGAGACCGCGACCAGGGCATCGTCCTTGTTCCAGCCGGTCGCAAAGGCGTTGGACTGCTCAGCCGGGAAGATCCCGACTTCCGGTGTCTTGATGCCGGCCTCATGGGCCAGCTCGGCGACGGTCTCGAGTAGCCATTTCTCGGTGGCGTTGCTCGGCTGTTCGATGATCTGGGTGCCGGTGCTGCGCTTGGCCATCCACTTGGAAATGAACAGCGAGATCAGCGAGCCTGCCATGCCGAACACGAAGCAGAAGATCAGCAGGCTGTTCATGTTCATGCCCTGGGCGTTCAGGTAAGGCTCGACCCCGAGCAAGCGCAGGGTGATGCTGGCGATCAACACGACCGCGAGGTTGGTGGCCAGGAAAAGAAGGATGCGCATCATGTGGAGTAAGCTCCCGCTAAGAGGGATGGGCGCCGACGGATGCCGGCGCGTTCAATACGTTAGCTTAGATACGTCTTATGAGGGTCGGTTTCAAGTCCTATGATCGCGGATCGATAAAGTCGTTGCTTGACACCTTCACTGACGATAGCGCGACAGGAAGCGACCGAAGCGTTCCAGGGCATCTCCCAGCTGGTCGGCCCAGGGCAGGGTGACGATGCGCACGTGATCCGGTTCCGGCCAGTTGAAGGCGGTTCCCTGCACCAGCAGGATCTTCTCCTGCAGCAACAGGTCCAGCACCATCTTCTGGTCATCGACGATCGGGTGCACCTTGGGGTCGAGCTTGGGGAAGGCGTAGAGGGCGCCCTTGGGGGTGGTGCAGGAAACGCCGGGGATGTCGTTGAGCTTCTCGACGGTGATGTCGCGTTGTGCCTTGAGGCGTCCGCCGGGCAAGACCAGGTCGTTGATCGACTGATAACCCCCCAGAGCCGTCTGAATGGCGTGCTGGGCCGGCACATTGGCGCACAGGCGCATCGAGGCCAGCATGTTCAGGCCCTGGATGAAGTCGGCGGCACGCTGCTTGGCAACGTTGCCGGAAAGAATCATCCAGCCTGAGCGAAAGCCCGCGCAGCGATAGCTCTTGGATAGACCGTTCATGGTCACCACCAGCTGGTCATCACCGGCGAGCGCCCCGGTGGAGACATGCTCTACCTCGTCGTAGAGGATCTTGTCGTAGATCTCATCGGAGAACACCACCAGGTTGTTCTCGCGGGCGATTTCCAGTAGCTCGCGGGTCACTTCCGGTGGATAGACGGCACCGGTGGGGTTATTGGGGTTTATCACCACGATGGCCTTGGTGTGGCTGGTCACCTTGGCGCGGATGTCATCCATGTCCGGGGCCCAGTCGGCCTGCTCATCGCAGCGATAGTGCACCGCGCGGCCGCCTGAAAGGTTGGTGGCAGCGGTCCACAGCGGGTAGTCAGGCGCCGGAATCAGTACCTCGTCACCGTCGTTGATCAGCGCCTGCATGGCCATCACGATCAGCTCCGAAACACCATTGCCGACGAAGATGTCCTCGATGCCAACGCCGGGAATCCGCTTGCGCTGGCACTCCTGCATGATCGCCTTGCGTGCCGAGTAGAGCCCCTTGGAATCGCAATAACCCTGGGCGGTGGGCAGGTTGCGCATCACGTCCTGCAGGATCTCTTCCGGTGCCTCGAAGCCGAACGGTGCCGGGTTGCCGATGTTCAGCTTGAGGATGCGCTGACCTTCGTCCTCGAGACGCTTGGCGTGGTCGAGCACGGGCCCGCGAATGTCGTAGCAGACGTTGTGAAGTTTATGGGACTTGTTGATGAACGTCGGGTTATCCATGGGGTGTCCGGGTAGTGTGTCCAGGGGTAGCCCCGCTCACGCGGGGCCCGGCGCGCGTATCGTCGGCGCAAGACGCAGCCTCACTGACGGTTTCATGAATCGGCGTTGGCTTGCGCGTCTTCACTGTCGGCGTCATCGGCTTCAGGTTCCGGCGGCGGTGGAATGTCCGCCGGGGTCTCCAGGGTCAACCGGCCCAGCTTGCCGTCGCGCAGTTCATGCAGCAGCACCTCGGCGCCCCGGTGCAGGTCGACCTCGCCGCCGGCGCGCAGGCCGCCGCGCTTGGCGGCGATATCGCGCACGATGGCGTTGCCGTCGAAGCCGGCCAGGGCCAGCAGGTCGGTCTGCCTCGTACCATCGGCCTCGACCGATTCTGCGGCGGCGTTGCCTTCGTAGGGCGGCAGCGCCTTGAGCTTGTAGCGGCCGGTCAGCGCCTCGGGGTAGCGCTTGGCCAGCTCGGCGGCGGTGACCACGGCGACATCCAGATAGTCGATGGCGGTATCGCGAATGGCGCCGCTGGCCGCCAGCCGGTGAGCACTGGCCTGGTCCTCGATCTTCGGCCATAGCACCCCGGGGGTGTCAGTCAGCGCCACCCGGCCATCAATGCGCACCTTCTGCTGGCGCTTGGTCACCGCCGGTTCGTTACCGGTCTTGGCGATCTTGCGCTTGGCCAGGCCGTTGATCAGGGTCGACTTGCCGACATTGGGAATGCCCATCACCATCACTCGCACATCGCGGTCGGCACGCACGTCGCCGGCCAGCTCATGACAAAGCTTGGGAATGTGCTTGAGCTCGCGGGCCTGGGTGGTAGTTACCGCCAGTGCTCGGGTGTCGGGCTGAGCGTCGAAATAGGCCACCCACTCCTGGGTGCGCGCCGGGTCGGCCAGGTCAGCGCGCGAGAGGATCTTCAGCACCGGCTTGTGCTCGGTGAGTTCGGCCAGCATCGGGTTGGCGCTGGAATAGGGCAGGCGGGCGTCGAGCACCTCCAGCACCACGTCGATTTCCGGCAGCGCCTCGGTGATCTGGCGACGTGCCTTGTTCATGTGTCCCGGGTACCAGCCCAGCATGGCCTCTTCTCCTGCGCGTTTCTAACGGCCGACCATCTTAGCAGATGGACGGCCGGCTGGGGCCAGCGGGGAAGGGCAGGAGCGTGTGATTTAGCCCTTGATGCTTCACACATGATTCGCCGCATACGGGGTGTGACGGCGAATCATGTGTCTCAGGTGGGAAGGGCGGCGAGTCGCTTGACTCACTCGTCCCGGTTGAAGTCGATGGCCACCGAGTTGATGCAGTAACGCAGGCCGGTCGATTCCGGCGGTCCATCCGGGAAAACATGGCCCAGGTGGGCATCGCAGTGCGAACACACCACTTCGGTGCGCTGCATGCCGTGGCTGGTGTCGTCATGCTCTTCTACCGAGCCTTTGCCCAGTGGGCGGTCGAAGCTTGGCCAACCGCAGCCGGAATCGAACTTGTGCTCGTTCTCGAAGAGCGGAGCGTGACAGCAGACGCAGTGATAGATCCCTTGAGCTTCTCTGACCTGATGATCGCCGCTAAAGGGGGGTTCGGTGCCTTTCTCCCGGGTGACGCGATATTGCTCGGGGCTGAGTTGGCTGCGCCACTCGGCATCGCTTTTCTCAATCTTCTTGCGCATGGCGTACCTTCCAATATCAGAAATGATCGCTTACGGGCCAGGGCGGTCGTTTGGAAGCGCAGCCGACGCGCGCCATCCATGCCCAGAGCCCACTGTGCCACTGCTGGCCGTCGTCTCACAACGCGTTGCGCAAGCCTTGGCCATGTCATTATCTGCCCTGTTCTTCTTGCGCCATCAAGGCTCGATGTCCAGTAGCCTCTTGGTCTGCACGATACTAACTGCTACCTTGCCCCTCCTGTCGACTGCCTGATTATGCCTAACGACGCCCCACGGCGCCTGTCTACTGCCTTAAAGAGTAGCCTGTATATGAGCAAACGTTCGGCACAACAGGCGCTTGACAGTCTCCGGTGTGCTCAGTAAGATACGCGCCATCTTAAAGAGGTTCGGCCACGTCCCATTCGTCTAGTGGTCCAGGACACTGCCCTTTCACGGCAGTGACAGGGGTTCGAACCCCCTATGGGACACCATCCTCTTGAAGATGCCGGATGACCGGGAAGTAAATGCGGAAATAGCTCAGTGGTAGAGCATCGCCTTGCCAAGGCGAGGGTCGGGAGTTCGAATCTCCTTTTCCGCTCCATGCGTCCCATTCGTCTAGTGGTCCAGGACACTGCCCTTTCACGGCAGTGACAGGGGTTCGAACCCCCTATGGGACGCCACTTCGGTCATTCTACAAGCAGTACAGCGGTTGTGAGACATGCGGAAATAGCTCAGTGGTAGAGCATCGCCTTGCCAAGGCGAGGGTCGGGAGTTCGAATCTCCTTTTCCGCTCCATGCGTCCCATTCGTCTAGTGGTCCAGGACACTGCCCTTTCACGGCAGTGACAGGGGTTCGAACCCCCTATGGGACACCACCTCACAACGCACAACGATACGCGGAAATAGCTCAGTGGTAGAGCATCGCCTTGCCAAGGCGAGGGTCGGGAGTTCGAATCTCCTTTTCCGCTCCAATCGTTCCTTCCTATGTGTCATCCGTACGACACTTGATAGCCGCAAAATATCAGCAGTTTTCCCTCCGCATTTTTCCGTGTTCTTTTACGTCTCTGCACGCCTATTTGTTCGCTGGCATTGAATTCTGAGCACTCGCCCCTATCCTTAGTGTCCTAATTTTTAAACCATCTCACAGGTGTCCTGATGGCTGAACCGGCGCTGTCGATCCGTGGCCTGACCAAGGTGTACGGCAACGGCTTTCATGCCTTGAAAGGCATCGATCTCGATGTCCAGCAGGGTGATTTTTTCGCGTTATTGGGTCCCAACGGGGCCGGCAAGTCCACTACGCTCGGCGTGGTCTGTTCGCTGGTACAGAAGAGCGCCGGCAAGGTATCGGTCTTTGGTATCGATATCGACAAGGACTTCGCCCACGCCAAGTACAACCTCGGCGTGGTGCCCCAGGAGTTCAACTTCAACCAGTTCGAGAAGGTCGAAGACATCATTCTCGCTCAGGCGGGCTACTACGGCATGTCTCACCGCGAGGCCAAGCCCCGTGCGGCGAAGCTGCTCAAGGATCTGGGCCTTTGGGACAAGCGTGACGGCAGCGCTCGTGCGCTCTCTGGCGGCATGAAGCGTCGCCTGATGATTGCTCGTGCCCTCATTCATCGCCCCAAGCTCTTGATCCTCGATGAGCCTACCGCTGGCGTTGATATCGAACTGCGCCGCTCCATGTGGGATTACATGCGCCGCATCAATCGCGAGGAGGGCACCACCATTATCCTCACGACCCACTATCTCGAGGAAGCCGAGAGTCTGTGTCGTAACATCGCGATCATCAATAACGGCGAGATCGTCAAGAACACCAGCGTGCGTGAGTTGCTTGGCCAGCTGAATACCGAGACCTTCCTGCTTGATCTGGCCGAGCCGGTGGGCGAGCTGCCGATCCTTGAAGATTTCCAGATCGAAAAAGTCGACTCAAGTCAGCTGGCCGTCTCGGTCAAGCGTGGCCAGCGGCTCAACGACGTCTTTCAACAGCTCTCCGAGCAGGGGCTGACCGTGGTGTCGATGCGCAACCGGGCCAACCGGCTGGAAGAAATGTTTGTCTCGATGGTGGAAGAGTCCAACGCGGAGGCCGCGAAATGAATGCAATGCAGATAGCCGTGGCACTGTGGACTCTGGTCGGCAAGGAAGTGCGCCGCTTTACCCGTATCTGGCCGCAGACACTGCTGCCGCCGTCGATCACCATGACCATGTACTTCATCATCTTCGGCAACCTGATCGGGTCGCGAATCGGCGAGATGGATGGTTACAACTACATGGACTTCATCGTCCCAGGCCTGATCATGATGGCGGTGATTACCAACAGCTACTCGAATGTGGCCTCCAGCTTCTTCTCCAACAAGTTCCAGCGCTCGATCGAGGAAATGATGGTCTCGCCGATGCCCAATTGGGTGATCCTTGCGGGCTTCATTCTCGGCGGTATGGCGCGTGGCCTGGGCGTTGGCATCATCGTCACGGGGGTGTCGCTGTTCTTCACCCGTATCGAGGTGGCGCATCCCGTGCTGACCGTTCTGGTCGTCGTGTTGACCGCCGCACTATTCGCTGCCGGCGGCTTCATCAATGCGCTGCTCGGCAAGAAATTCGATGATATCTCCATCGTGCCGACCTTCATTCTCACGCCGCTGACCTATCTGGGTGGGGTCTTCTATTCGATCTCCCTGTTGCCGGAGTTCTGGCAGGGCGTGTCGATGCTCAACCCGATCCTCTATATGGTCAACGTCTTCCGCTATGGTTTCCTGGGGGTCTCCGACATTCCGGTCGGTTGGGCGCTGGCCGCCATCTGCGCCTTCATCACTGTGCTGTTCGCCATTGCCCTGTGGATGCTCGAGCGCGGTAAAGGCATCAGGAGCTGAGCATGACGCATGATCGCCCCGAGACGCTTGCAAAGGCCCCGCTGGGGCGCGAGTCCGCCTATCCGGATCGCTATGACCCGGCCTTGCTGTACCCGATCGCTCGGGCCGCTAACCGTGCGCCGCTGGGCATCAGCGACGGCGCCCTGCCATTTGTCGGTGAAGACGAGTGGCACGCCTTCGAGGTCTCCTGGCTCACGCCCCGCGGCAAGCCGGTGGTCGCCGTGGCGCGCTTTCGTCTGCCCGCCGACTCGCCGAACCTGATCGAGTCGAAGTCCTGGAAGTTGTACCTGAACAGCTACAATCAGACGCGTTGTGCCTCCCGCGAGGAGGTGATCGCCACTCTCGAGCAGGATCTCGCCACCGCTGCCGGGGCGCCGGTCTCGGTTGAGCTGTTCGGCGTCGACGACCAGGCCCTGGCCACGCAGCGCCTGCCTGGCGACTGCATCGACGAACTCGACGTCGACATCGATGCCTATACGCCTGACCCGGCGCTGCTCACGGTGGGCGAGGAGATCGTCGAGGAGACCCTGCACTCGCACCTGCTCAAGTCCAATTGCCCTGTCACCGGCCAGCCCGACTGGGGCAGCGTGCTGATTCGCTATCGCGGCCCGCGGCTCGATCGCGAGGGGCTCTTGAAATATCTGGTCTCCTATCGTCAGCATCAGGATTTCCACGAGCACTGCGTCGAGCATATCTTCACCGACCTGATGGCGCGTGCTTGTCCCGAGCGGTTGCTGGTGCTTGCCCGTTACGTGCGTCGCGGCGGTCTGGATATCAGCCCCTGGCGGGCAACACCGGGCGAGCGGCCGCCCGAGCCGCTGCGTCTGGCGCGACAATAGTCACCTAGCGTACAGTCAGGCTATATGCATGTAAGCGGGCAGGGTGCGACGCAACACGCGTGGCGCTGCCTGCCACCCCATTGCTGTAAGGAGAACCGGATGGATGCGATGACGCTGCTGCATGAACGCAGCTCCATGGGCAAATTGCGCGGCCCGGCGCCCGACGCCGATCAGATGGATGCTATCTACCGCGCCGCCCTGCGTGCTCCTGATCACAAGGAGCTGACCCCCTGGCATTTCATCGAGTTCTCGGGGGAAGGCCTTACTCGGCTTGGTGAGGTGTTTGCCGAGGCGGAGTTCCACAATAACCCGCATATCGACGATGCCGCCCTGAACGCCGCGCGCAAGAAACCGTTGCGGGCGCCGATGATCATCGCCGTGGTCGCCAAGATCACCCCGGACCTGCCCAAGGTGCCACCGCTCGAACAGTCGCTTTCTGCCGGTTGTGCCGCCCATGGCATGCTGTTGGCGGCTCAGGCCCTGGGGCTTGGCGCCATGTGGCGTACCGGTCACTATGCCTTCGACCCGACCGTCAAGAAGGGGCTTGGCCTTGACGAGGACGACGAGCTCGTCGCCTTCCTCTACCTGGGACAGATGGGCGGGCGTCACAAGCCGGTGCCAGCCCGGGACCCCGCTGACTTCGTCGAGCGCTGGAGCTGAAGCATGCGCCAGGCCGGTGTGCCGCATCCGCGCTTGGCGCTGCCTGCGGCGGGGCAGGGCGACAACCTGAGTGATTTCCGCCACTGGCTAGAGGCCGCCATTCCGCTGGTCCCGCAGTTGGGTATCACGGACATGCACTGGGAGAACGAGGCGCTGGTATGGTCGCTGTCGCTTGCCCCCAATCTCAACGACAAGGGCACCGGCTTTGGCGGATCGCTTGCCGCCCAGGTCACCCTGATCGGCTGGTGCTGGGCCACCCTGTGGCTGCGTGCACAAGGCCGTGATCAGGATGTCGTGGTCGCCGAGGCCACCCAGCGCTTCCAGGCGCCGGTGACCGGCGATTACCGCCTGGTGTGCCGCCCAGAAGACCCGGCAGGGCCAGCGGCCCTGGCTGAACGCCTGACAAGCCGTGGCAAGGGGCGCATCGTACTGCTTCAAGAGCTCTATTGTGGTGAGACTCTTTGTCTCTCCGCACACGGCGACTATGCGGTATTGCCCTGAAGAGATTGGAAAAATTTCGGCCCCGGCTTGCAATCACCACCCGATCTCGATACAGTATGCGCCGTTCTGACGCGGAAGGCGTAGCCCCACGGCAGAGCTAAAAATTGCGGAGGGGTGTCCGAGTGGTCGAAGGAGCACGCCTGGAAAGTGTGTAAGTCGAAAGGCTTCGAGGGTTCGAATCCCTCCCCCTCCGCCACGAATATCGAGAAAGCCGCTGATTTCAGCGGCTTTTTCTTTTTCTGGCCAATCATGGCCCATACTTTGTGTCTGGCTTTTACTGGCCTTCACAGGATGTATGTGGACTGTTTTCCTTTCTGCGCTATCTTCCCTCATCTCCCTGCAGCCTCATCCCCCTCTTGGTCATTCATCTGCTAATTCAGTCATTGCAGCTGTTCGGACTTTCAGCATCCAACGGATGTGCGCGTTTATCGTCGTTGCATAGCGTTCCAGTAGGCGCCGCCAGCCGAGATACTTGGTGGCAACGCCATGAACACGGCCCATCCACTGCTTCAACCGGCTTTGTTAGGCATAAAGGTTCTGGATATGAAAGCCCCCCTTGACTCGCTGTCCGAGCTTGCCATTCACCACCTGATGGGTGATGCCACAGTGTCTGGCAAATGCCGCTTACACACTGGCCCCGTCCGTACACAACACGGGCTCGCGATCGACCAATGGCTGGAGCACCTCCTGCATATGCAGGGCGTCGAGCTTTTCCAGCTGGAAACCGGTCGTATGGCCCGCTCGGTCGCGCACGACCATGACCGGCGTCTGGTCCACTCCTGTGCCTCCTGGCGGCACCGGATAGCGGCGCAACCCGCGATTTCAGCCCCTCGGGGTTAACGGCGGGGCATCGGCCGCACAGTGCGGGCAGGCCTTGAGCGCCGGTTCGGTATTGTGGAGTACGTCCTGCTGGGGTCGCTTTTTAAGCCGACACCGAAGAAGGTTCTTTTGCCGGGTGTTGAGTGGGGTCAGCTGACCCAGCCAGGGCTGGAAGGCGTGGGCCTCCATGAGCAGATACCTCACGAGGTCTCTACCAACAGTTCAGCACGTAATGGGGACATGACTTTTTTTGTAAGTACCTATTTTTCGATACGCGTTACAGACCGGCTTTCAAGGTCCGGTTATCCGCTTGCATGTCGGCATCCTGCTGCCAGACTCCATGGCTGTGCCTCCTTCAGAAGATCGCAGCTTGTTGTTCTTTTTTCTTTTTCGTCAAGGACATCCTGAGATTACCTCACCAAGGTGTACTACAAACGTCTAGGCCTTCTCCCTTTTTTTACTTAGGTGTCTGGGTGGAGAGAGTAGTAAATTAGTTGGCAGTTTTAAGCTGCATTTCAGAAAAGGCTTCCGTGATGATCGATACGACCCTCAAGCACCAGCGTCTCGCAGGGGATACATACTTGGTCGTCTTGCTGGCTGGCACCATTGCGATGGGTGTGTTCGGCAGTCTTTTCAGCCTATTTGGGCTGCAGTTGCACCTGCCTGTTGGTTTGAGCGCAACCCTTTGCTGTGCGTTTTCCGGTTTGTTGGCCGGTCTCGGATTATTGGCCCTGATCCATAAGAACCTGATATGGCGCGTGGGTATTTCGGTGCTGTTGGCGGGTTTTGCTTTATACATGCTGGCAGAATCGCAAGGCTTGATAGCGCCACGAGTCGACGCTGAAAGCGTCATGCAAAGCAGTGTTCCGGCTCTTATGTTTCTGTTGATCGCCATTAGTTTGGGGTTTGGCATTGAAGGGGTGGCCCGGCGCACGCTCTTCAGACTCATGGGTAACGGGGTCTTCTTGGTTGGGCTGTCGAGCCTCCTTTTGGACTGGATGCCGGAGCAACATGGCGTTTTGGGTGAGTTGCAGAGAACCGGCGCCTCTCTGGCCAGTAGCTTCTTACTGTTCTTTGGCCTTGCTATGCACTATTTGGCCGATCGCTGGCGAAGTTTACCTTTGGCAATTAGCCGCCGGCACCGTGATGTTGCGGTCATCGGAGTCACCTTGAGTGTGCTCGGCTTCCTGCTGGTCGGTTGGCAGCAACATCGAGCTGAAGCGGAACAGGCTGAGCATGTAGCTGATGTAGTCGAACTGACCAGTGAATCGGTCATCAGTCGACACGAGCAAGCGATGCAACGCATGGCTGAGCGTTGGAGAGCCATGGGGGGTATGCCAACGCTGTTGCTGAGGAAAAAGGAAATAGACAGCTATCTGCGCGACCACCCGGCCCTGAAAGGCATCGCCTTCATCAGTGACTTGGAGAACAAGTTCTGGCATCGCTCTCAAGACGGACAGACTCAATCACAGATGCAGGTATGGCTGGAAGACAATGCTGCCAAGACAAGGTTGGCGTCGGAGGGCAGTTCACCTCAATGGCGATTCCTTGACCCTGAAGCGCCATTGAACGCTTTGATAGTGACCCTGATCCCTGGCTCGAATTCAGGTCGTTTGATTGGCTTCGTGGATGTTGAAGAGCTTTTGGTGGAGCAGCTGCATCTTGAGCTCGGCGGGTATGCCATGCATCTGGAGCAAGGTGGCGCGACAGTGTTGGAAGTGGCATCCGCCTCACATGATCATTCGGGAGGCGCTCAAGCCCTTAAACCGCTTGCCTCAAGGCAAGTCGATTTTTCCGGTGCCAACCCTTTAAGTATCGTTCTATTTGGAGGCCCTCCTGCTCCCTGGTCCGGTTCTGCTCTTCTATCGACGGGCGTTGGTGCAGGCAGCCTTTTCCTGAGTTACTTGTTGGCCTTCAGTTTTGGCGTCATGAGGTTG
The DNA here is from genome assembly GCF_012062845.1 of Halomonas salinarum. GTDB lineage: Bacteria > Pseudomonadota > Gammaproteobacteria > Pseudomonadales > Halomonadaceae > Onishia > Onishia salinarum. The sequence continues at coordinate 17,042 of NZ_WWNB01000010.1, read as the reverse complement.
AGTCAAGGGCGGGCTAAGCAACTGGACCAAACCAATCAGCGACTCCAGTTGCAGTATCGGGCTCAGTCACAGATCGCAAGAGAGAGTTCTATTGAGAAGTCTCTGGAAGCCGTTTGCCGAATGCTAGAGCAGCAACTCCCTGGGGCCTTTTGTTCCGTTATGCTATGTGACGAGGCCCAGACACAGTTCGATGAAGTGATTGGTCCCAGCCTGCCGGATGATTATCTAAAAGCGCTAGTCGGTCTTGAAATCGGTTCAGGTATTGGTGCCTGCGGTAGTGCGGCTTATTCGCAAGAGTTAGTCGTCTGCGAAGACCTGTCTACCGATCCGCGCTGGAAGGGGTATCAAGAATTGGCGCGACACCACGATCTCGCTTCGTGCTGGTCATTTCCCTTGTTGGCATCAAGTGGTCAAGTACTGGGCACTCTGGCGCTATATCAATCTGAGCCCGGTACACCTGGGGACGAGGAGCGCCAGTTGGCCTTTAAAGCCGTAGGCCTCATCGTGCTGGCGATTGAGCGGTTTCGAGACCGACAGGCTCTGATTGATAGCGAAAACCGTTATCGCTCACTCTTTACTCACCATCCCGATGCGGTTTTCTCGGTGGATCTGGACGGTAAATTTCTGAGTCTTAATCCGCAGACCACCAGGATAACAGGGCTTCCAGCTAGCGAGATGCTGGGTAAACATTTTGCGCACTTCGTCGAAAGTGCCGACGTTCCTCAGGGGCAAGCCCTTTTCGAGAGTGCACGTAGTGGCCATGCCTTGCGCTATGAACTTCAGAACCGGGACGCGCACGGTGTGCGGCATGTGCTGGATATCACCGCCATCCCCATGATGACAGGCGATCACGTCAACGGGGTGTTCGGCATTGCCAAAGACATTACTGCACGCAAGCGGGATGAAACCCAACTGCGCATTTTAGAACGTAGCCTGGAGGCCAGTATCAATGGTGTGGTGATTGTTGATGCGACCCTGCCGGACATGCCGATCATCTTTGCAAACCATGCGTTCAGCAATATTACCGGTTACACCAATGATGAGATCAAGGGCCGCAATTGCCGCTTCCTGCAAGGGCCCGACACTGACCCCGAGGCCATCGAAAAAGTTCGTCGGGCGCTAGCAGCTGAGCAGGACGTGCAAGTGACGCTCTGCAATTACGGCAGGAATGGCGAGCGGTTCTGGAATGATCTGCACATTTCACCGGTGCGTGATGACCATGGTGTGGTGACACACCATATCGGCGTGATTAACGATGTGTCGAAACGCATCGCAGATGACGCGGCGCTAGCCCACCAGGCCAGCCATGATGGCCTGACTGATGCGTATAACCGCGCGGTGTTCGAAGAGCGCCTGCAGCACGAAGCCGGTCTTGCGCGTCAGGAAAATAGGCTTGTCGTCGTGCTGTTCATCGATCTTGATGACTTTAAGCCGATCAATGACACCTTCGGGCATGCCATGGGGGACCGCTTGCTCGTAGCCGTTGCCGATCGCCTAAATGGTGCGCTGCGCCCCGGGGATACTCTGGGGCGGTTTGGCGGTGACGAATTTCTGGTGCTACTCACCAACCTCGAGCATGAGCGGCAAGTGCAGTCGATTGCCGATAGGCTGCTAGCCGCCATCACGCGCCCCTATCACGTCGAAGACCATGCCTTCCGACTCTCTGCCAGCATCGGTATGGCCTCAAGCCGTGAGGTGCTTATGCAGCACCCGGAGCAGCTGATTCTTCGAGCCGACAGTGCCATGTATGCGGCCAAGAAGCAGGGAGGAAACACGGCGCAGTGGTATCACCATCAGTCCGGTGAGGTTGCCCCCGGGCGAGTCGAGTTGCGCAAGGATATTCAGGAAGCGATCGAGCTCGAGCAATTCTCGCTACATTACCAACCTTTGATGAGTTATGACGGTGATGTGAAGGGCTTCGAAGCACTGATCCGATGGCATCATCCGAGCAAGGGGCTAATCTCCCCGGGAACCTTTATTCCGGTTGCGGAAATAACTGGCCAGATCGTCCCGATCAGCGAGTGGGTGCTGGCACAGGTCTGCCGTGACTTGCCGGCCTTGCGCAAGCTTGGGGATCAGGACTGCCGTGTGGCGATTAATCTATCGCCCATGCAGTTCCAGCGCCCAAACTTCCTCAGCAATCTTGAGCAACAACTCCGAGAAAGCGACATACCGGCGGAATGGCTCGAAGTGGAGGTCACGGAAGGTGTGCTGATGGAGGACCAAGAGGTTGCCATCTCGGTGTTGGAGGCCTTGCGGCATTTAGGTGTTGGGGTGGCCATCGATGACTTTGGCACTGGCTTCTCCAGCCTCAGCTACCTGAAGCAGCTGCCCGTCACGAAAGTCAAAATCGATCGCAGCTTTATCCGGGATATAGCCGTAGATGAAAGCGATCGGGCCATCGTGCTGGGGATTCTCTCCATGGCGCATCAAATGGGCCTTGAGGTAGTGACCGAAGGGGTGGAAACGGAAGACCAGCTGCAGTATCTCGCCGACTCCGGCTGCGACATCTTCCAGGGGTACCTGCTGGCAAAGCCCATGTCGATGGAGAAATTGGAGCCGTTCCTTGCTCGGACACCCGAGTTTTGATCTGGTTTTTCTTGGGAGCTGGCAGGTTAGATCCTGGATTCATAGGTTAAACGAAGTAATGCCGCCATTGTGCAGCGTGTTATCACCATGGCCTATTATCGGGATCTGGTGGTGGCCGATTACCTATCCGGCATGGGTGAACTAATTTAGACAAAATACACCAGCCCCCACACAGACACGAGACCACGACCAATGGTACAACCGCCCTGTTCCGCCTCCCTCGATGATCCGGAGTTTGCTGACGCCCTGGCTGGCTGTGCCGAGGAGCCGGTCCATATTCCCGGCGCCATCCAGCCGTCGGGCTGTTTGATCAGCCTGGCTGCGGATCTGAGCGAGATTCGCCAGGTCAGTGGCAATCTCGAGTCGATGCTGGGCATCGCCCCTGAGCAAGCGCTGAACAAGCCTCCCGAGCAAGTGCTGGGGACGTCGCTTCTCGCACGCATCGCTCAGAAACTGGAGGAAAAAGGGCCGATGGCGGGCGATCTGACCGCCTGGATGGGCGATGAGGCGCAACGCTTCCAGGTGACCCCCTACCGCAGTGGGTCCCGCGTGGTGATCGAAATGGAGCCGTTCTCGGAGCAGGACGAACGCTTCCGCATCGGTACACTCGATCGTTGGCTCGCCATCGCGGAAGAGGCCACATCCACCGGCGACCTGCTGACACGGCTGGTCCACGAGGTGCGCCGGCTTTGCGGTTTCGATCGTGTCCTGATCTATCACTTCGACGAACGCTGGAACGGCAGTGTGAGTACCGAAAGCCGGGATGAGGGTATCGGCAGTTTTCTCGGGCACCACTTTCCGGCAAGCGACATCCCGCCTCAGGTACGCCGACTCTACGACGTCAATCGCGTGCGCAGCATACCCGATGCCACCGCCAGACCGGTCCCTCTGGAGCCTGCCGTGGATCCCGTGGACGAGACGCCACTCGACCTGACACTGGGCGTGCTGAGGGCTGTATCACCGATCCACCAGAGGTATCTCGCCAACATGGGCGTCGCCTCTACGCTTTCGGTGGCCCTGCACGATGAGAAGGGGCAGCTGAGCGACCTACTAAGCTGTCATGCCCTGTCGACGTCTTACCGGCTGTCGCCGGGCGTGCGCCAAACGGTGCACCACATGGTGATGACCACCATTCCCCGGCTGAGGCTGCTGCACCAAAAAGCAGAGACCGAGTTGCTCAGGCAAGTGCGGCTCGGTCGAGAATTGCTGCATACGAAGCATGAGCGCTGGGTTGATCCCGAGGTCATCCTCGGCCAACGCGGCGACGAATGGCTCGCGCTGTTTCGTGCCGACGGTGTGGCGCTCTTCCATCGGGAACGCCTAGGCAAGCGGGGTTCGGCCCCCGAGGTCGCCGATCTCACCCCTCTGATCGCCTGGCTCGGCGACCAGCCAGGCGATACCGGCACGTGGTCCAGTGACTGCCTGAAGGAGACGCCACTTGCCCCATGGCGGGGAAAGAGTTGCGGCCTGCTGGCCATTCCCCTGCCCCTCGATGCCGAAAAGCCGAGCTGGCTTCTACTGTTCCGGAATGAGGAGGTCGAGACACTTCGCTGGGCGGGGTTACCGGGAAAGCGTATCGAATGGCATGGAGAGCGGAAAATTCTGTCACCACGCAACTCCTTCGCCGTCTGGCAGGAGGTAGTGTTCGGCCGTAGCCGGATCTGGCCCCGCAAGGAACGGCGTGCCGCCGAAGAACTGGCCGAGCACCTCGCCGTTCTTATCGCCAACCACGAGATTCACTTGCTCAACGACCATCTGGAGCGCCTCGCCACGCATGACAGTCTCACCGGGGTGTGGAACCGCTATCGCATCGAGCAGGCTATCGAGGCCGAGGTCACCGCTACGCACCGCTACCAGCGCGACTGCGCTCTGCTGCTGTTCGACGTGGATCACTTCAAGGCCATTAACGACGAATATGGCCACGAGGCCGGCGACAGGGTGCTGAAGACAGTGGTATCCGTGGTGGACGCCAACCTGCGGGAAACCGATCGACTGGGTCGATGGGGTGGCGAAGAGTTCATCGTGCTGGCGACCGGCACAACGACGAGTGGTGCCAGGGAGCTGGCCGAGCGCCTGCGACAGCAAATCGCCACGACATCCTTCGAGCAGGTCGGCACGGTGACGGTAAGCATTGGCGTCTCCGCCTGCCAACCAGAGGACTCGGCCAAAACACTGATTGGTCGCGCCGACCAAGCGATGTATCAGGCCAAGCAGAGTGGACGCAATCGAATCCATGACGCCTAGCCCACACAGCGGAAAGGCCTTCGAGAATGGCGCCCATTTGCGTAGAGCACTTGATGCGTTATTTCGCTTGGCACGCCAAAGAACGCTCCCACCGCGGCAACCCGTTTTGTCACGCCGCGCCTTGAGTGAGTGCCGAATGCGCTTGAAGCTGAGGTCATTTTTTTCAACGCCCGGCGAAGGGTCACCGTGCTGACCGTCTTGCCGGTCTCTTCTTGAAAGCGAGCCTGCAAGGATCGGATCTGATGAGGCTGTTCGGCCATCAGTTCCTGCAATCGCTGGTGGTCATCCTCATCCAAGACCGGCGTGCGGCCACTGCGCGGCTTATCGGGCACTTAGCTGGCCAGCGCTTGTAAACGCTGCTTTTCATATTCGGCTGAAAAGGGGCCAGTGTTGTTAGACATGGGCACCAGCGTGTCTACGTAAGTCAACGAAGTTGTTCATGGATACCAATGCAAAGAATAAACGTTATATCCAGTGATCGTATCCATGAACTCTTCCGGCAACAATCTATAATCGACTTAACATCAGCGGCAGCACTGAGCCTCGTCGCAGGAAAGGCTCATGCCTCTCGGATGCTTTCACTGACGAGTGACTATAGCTTTGAGGAATGATGGCGACACGCTTCAAGCATCTCAAGGTGGGTTTTGAACGCCTTTCTCATTCTTCATCAAAATTGATGACCACTTTCTCCACGTGCAGGCAAAAGGCCCCGGCGGTGCGGTCGGCAATCAGGAAGCCGATTTGGTGAATGTCAGCAGGTATCAGCGGTGGGGCGTCATTGAGTACGGTGCCGCGTCTAACCGCTTCAAACGCATCCCAGGTAAAGCTGAATGTCTCCCAGGCATCTTCACGCGGGGTGAAGGTCACGCGGTAAGCGCTCGAATCGCCAAGCGCTGTACTTTTCAGGCGAAGCTGATAGGGGCGTCCATCGCCGCGTACCGTGATGGCCACTGATTTGGCCAGGGCGAAACTTGGCTCGAAGGCATCGGGGGCGCGGCGCACAGACGCAAAGCCGCCGCCGTTCTCAAGCGAGATATCACCATGAAAGCGGCCCTCGCCGTGAGAAACGCTGAAGGCGCTCTGGGATACGCCGCCCATTACGTCGTCATCCACGGGATACCAGCGCTGTTGCTCTTGTGGATCGTCGAACCTCAGTTCCATCTGTCCTCCTAGGGTTGCTGCTTTTTGTACTGAGTATCGTCACGCAGATATCGCTGAGCTGCCATGAGTTTTAATTATGGCACTAATTATTAGTGTGGTGTGGTCAGCTCTTCGACGTTACTAGTAAACTGGTCTAATCACATCAGGCAATCAGTCCAGACGCGCTGTATCAAGCCTTGAAACTATTGAAACGGGAGTTGCCGAATGGCGCACGAAACCTTACTGATACCGACCCGCTTGGGTAGCTTGACGCTGCCCAACCGTATTCTAATGGCGCCGTTGACCCGTGCCCGCACGCCTGACAGCGTGCCGGGCAAGTTGCAGGAGGCCTACTATGGCCAACGCGCTGGCGCGGGACTGATTGTCAGTGAAGCGACCAATATCTCGCCGACGGCTCGGGGCTACGTTTATACACCGGGTATCTGGACTGACGAACAGGAAGCCGGCTGGAAGGGCGTCGTGGACGCCGTGCATGCCAAGGGTGGGCGCATGGCGCTACAGTTGTGGCACGTTGGCCGCGTCTCTCACGAGATGGTGCAGCCGGACGGCCAGACACCGGTGGCGCCCAGCGCGCTTAAGGGCGAGGGTGCTCAATGCTTCGTTGAGTTCGAGGACGGCACGGCCGGTCGGCACGAGACCAGCACCCCGCGGGCGCTGGAAACCGACGAGATCCCCGGCATCGTCGAAGACTACCGTCAGGCGGCCATCCGCGCCAAGCGGGCGGGCTTCGACATGATCGAGGTGCATGCCGCCAACGCCTACCTGCTCAACCAGTTCCTGGCCACTGGTACCAACCAGCGTACCGACCAGTACGGTGGTTCGCTTGAAAACCGTGCGCGTTTCCCATTGGAAGTGGTCGATGCGGTCGCCGAGGTGTTTGGCCCCAAGCTCACCGGCATTCGCCTGACGCCCTTCATCGAGATTTTCGGGCTGACCGACGATGAGTCCGAGGCGATGACATTCTATCTCCTGGAGCAGCTATCCAAGCGTGGCCTGGCGTATGTACACGTCAATGAGCCCGATTGGGCCGGTGGTGACATCCAATTCAGCGATGACTTCCGTCGTGCGATGCGGGCGCGTTTTACCGGTAGTCTGATCTTCTGCGGCCACTACGACGCCGAGCGCAGTGAGCGGATTATTAGCGATGGCATCGCCGATGCGGTTGCCATCGGGCGTTCCTACATCGCCAACCCGGACCTCGTCGAGCGCTTCCGTGTGGGAGCCGAGCTCAACGAGCCGAATCCGGACACCTTCTATGGTGGCGATGAGAAGGGTTACACCGATTATCCCTTCCTCGATAACGGTTTCGATCGCCGCGACTGATCGGTTCTGGCCTTGTGACTGGCCGATGCTTTGCCCCTTTGCCCCCTCAATGAGGGGGCTTTTTTGTAGGTATGGAGGACAAGACGGAGGCCCACTAGGTCCATGCACGCCTCGGATGCCGTCATCCGGCTATCGGTCGACCCATCAGGTCAGTGGCGTTCGCAGTCAACGGGGACGGATGCTTATACTGATGTCGCATCTCGGTCAGGAGCAGGTCCATGAATCTCGAACGTGTCGTATTCGGCTTTTTTATCATTCTTACCTTAAGCCTCAATTACGCGTTCGTCGCGGGAGGTGTTGAGACCCCTGCGCATCATAATGTCTGGATTCTCACCTTCACTATCATCGTCAACTTGGTGGCGATCGGTTTGAAACTGGGGGATCGCTCTCAGACCGGCGCGTTGCTGCTGGCGTCCGGCCTGGTGGCTGGCCTTCTGTTGATCACGGCGCGCGTCGTGTGGATCGTCGCGCAACCCGGTGACGGGAGCGGGCCGGGGCCCGGCGACATGGCCGATATCGTCTCGATCGCAAGGGGAGCACTGGTCGCGAATATCATCGCGGCAGTGATTCTTGTCGGCGACACGCTGCTCTCGCGGCGCTAGGCCATGCTCGAAAACTGGCCTGCTGAAGACTGTTTCAGCGTGACAGCCACAACCTGGTACAGGCAGTGGGAGGGATGAACGCGTGAGATATACCTCCGATCTCGACCGCGTGGCAATGATTGTCCTGCGCTTTATGCGCCGGCCCCTATTCGTGCTGCTGTTCGTGTATTCGCTGGGCATCATGGGCATGGTGCTGATGCCAGGCCAGGTCGTCGATGGTGAGGCGACACGCATGAGTCTCTTCCATGCCTTCTATTTCTTCACCTATACGGCGACCACTACCGGTTTCGGTGAACTGCCGAACGGCTTCAGTGAGGAACAGCGCCTGTGGACGATCTTTTGTCTCTATACCGGCGTCATCGCCTGGTTCTATGCGATCGGCTCCCTGATTCGCCTGGTGCAGAATCCCTACTTCATCCGGGCCATGGATGGGTTCAGGTTCGCCCGCAGGGTCAAGCACAACGTGGAGCCCTTCGTCATTCTCTGCGGTTTTGGCGATGCCGGCAGTCTGCTTGCCCGAGGGCTAAGCGACCACCTGATGCGCGCGGTGATACTGGATTCCGACCCGGAGCGCATCAAGGCCCTGGGGGTTCGCGATTACCGGGTCGCGATGCCGGGACTCCATGCGGACGCCAGTGTGCCGAAACATCTCCTGGCCGCGGGTCTGGAACACCCCGCATGTCGGGCCCTGGTTGCGTTGACCAACGATGACGACGTCAATCTCAAGATCGCGGTGATGGCACGCCACCTCAATCCGCAGCTCCCCGTTATCTGTCGTTCGACCTCTGCCCGCCACGAGGCCAATCTGCGGTCGCTTGAGAATGTCACGGTTGTCGACCCCTTCGAGATATTCGCCCAGCTTGTTTCCTGGGCGATCGCACGCCCGGAACTGCATAACCTCAATGCGTGGATTGTAGGGCAACGTGGCGTCAAGCTCGGAGAGCCGATACAGGTGCCGCGAGGCAAATGGATCCTGTGCGGATATGGGCGAATGGGGCGCTGGATACATCGCGACCTTCAGGCCCATGGTGTTAATACATGCATTATCGATCCGGAAGTGGAGCCTAACCAGGCTGGGGAAGATACGTTCATTGTCCAGCAGCACGCCGATCATGCGGCCCTGGTGACGGCGGGAATTGACGACGCGGCCGGGATCGTCGTCGCGACGAATCGCGATGCCGACAACCTCAGTACGCTGTTGTCAGTTAACGCGCTCAACCCTGATGCATTGCGCATCGTGCGCCAGAACAGTCACGAGAATCAGCTCGCGTTCGATGCGGCCCGGGCCGACCTGATCCTTCAGCACAGCCTGACAACGGCACGTCGGATCCTGAAACTTTTGATTTCGCCCCTCGTTCAGGAGCTGATCGACTGGCTCGCGGAGCGCGAACCGGTGGAGACCCGAGCCGTGACGACCCGTCTAAAGGCCGTCTTGGGGGAGCGTCCCCCGCACCTGTGGTCGATCAAGCTGGTCCCAGAAGAGGCGCCGGCGGTGACCGAATATCTGCATAACCAAGGCGAGATCACGCTTGCCGCCTTGTGCCGTGATGCGCGGACGTTCCCGGAGAAGTTCCCGTGCGAGGCACTCGCGATCCGCCGGGCAGGCCATTCGATCATGCTTCCCCATGAGGCGTGTCCGCTCGAAGTCGGTGACGAGATTCTTTTCTGCGGGATAAAGTGGGTAGAGTCGATGCTCCAGGCGACACTCCATAACCCCTATACGCTTCGGTATGTGGTGACGGGTGTCGATGAGCCCCGCGGGGCCCTGTTCGTGTGGCTGAAGGATAAGCTTGCGCGTCGTCGCCGCGATCCTGCGCCGAGGCGTCGTCGGCCCCAACCATGACCGTTCGCGTGAGCGTGCCGGGAGTTTCCAGTGTCAGAATGAGTCGGCCCCCTCAATGAGGGGGCTTTTATATGAAGCGAATGTGTATGAAGGGCATGCGAGGCAAGGCGAAAAACCCGAAACCGTCAGGCCTGTGAGGCCGCCAGGGCCTGATCGAGATCGGCGATGATGTCGTCGACATGTTCGATACCGATCGACAGGCGCACCATGTCGGGACGTACGCCGGCGGCCTTGAGCTCTTCGTCGTTGAGCTGGCGGTGCGTCGTCGAGGCGGGGATGGACGAGCAGGTCTTGGCATCGCCGATATTGACCAGGCGCAGGATCAGTTGCAGGGCATCGTAGAAGCGAGCACCGGCCTCTCGCCCGCCCTCGATGCCGAAGCTCAGGATGCCGGATGCGCGGCCATCCATATAACGCTTGGCGAGGCCGTGATCCTTGTGACTCTCAAGTCCCGCGTACTGTACCCAGGTGACGTGGGGATGCTGTTCCAGATAGGTGGCCACCTTGAGAGCGTTGTCGCAGATACGCTCGATGCGCAGGGATAGCGACTCGAGGCCCTGCAGCAGGTTCCAGGCAGCCTGAGCCGACAGGGCCGCGCCCATGTTGCGCAGTGGTACCACCCGGGCACGGGCGATGAAGGCCGCATCGCCGACGTCGCGCGTATAGCTGACGCCATGATAGGACACGTCCGGTTCGGTCAAGAGCGAGAAACGCTTGGGATGATCGGCCCAGGGGAACTTTCCGGAATCCACGATCACCCCGCCCACCGTGGTGCCATGGCCGCCGATGTACTTGGTGGCCGAGTGGATGACGATATCCGCACCATGTTCGATAGGGCGCCACAGGAAGGGGGTGGGCACGGTGTTATCGACGATCAACGGCACCCCGTGGCGATGGGCGATATCGGCCAGTGCCTTCAGGTCGACAACGCCGCCTGAGGGGTTACCGACGCTCTCGCAGAACACCGCCTTGGTATGATCATCGATCAGGGCGTCGATGCCGGCGAGATCATCCTTGTCGGCGAAGCGCACGGAGATGCCCTGCCGGGGCAGGGTATGGGCGAAGAGGTTATAGGTACCGCCGTAGAGCTCGCTGATCGAGACGATATTGTCGCCTGCTTCGGCGATGGTCTGGATCGCGTAGGTGATCGCCGCCATGCCCGAGGCCACTGCCAACCCTGCGATGCCGCCTTCAAGGGCGGCGACGCGCTCTTCGAGCACGGCGCAGGTCGGGTTCATGATCCGTGAGTAGATGTTGCCCTCGACCTTCAGGTCGAACAGGTCGGCGGCATGCTGGGCGTTGTCGAAGGCAAATGAGGTCGTCTGATGGATCGGCACGGCCACGGCATTCTGATCATCCGGGGAGTAACCGTGGTGAAGAGCGAGCGTTTCTCTTTTCATGACGCATCCTGAAAAATGATGACTGAAGGGTGAATGACAGCATAGCAGGGCCGCCCTCAAGGTATGCTACCAACGCCTGTCTACTTTCGCTTATGACGGGTCAACGCAGCCCAATAGCTCATCGCCCTCATCGGTTGACAGGTAAACCTCAGCGGCCTTGTAGGGAAGTGGCTTTAGAGGAAACGGCTGTATTAGGGACTCGCAGCGACCTTCTGCCGGCACGCTGGTCTACGCTTGAAAGACTATCCTTGTCGGAGTCGTTGCCATGTCACCTGTTTTGCCACTCGCTCTCGTCTTGCTGATGTCACCTGCCATGCTGCTCGCTCAGGAGAGTACGCCGGATCTGGTGCCCGGCATGTGGGAGTTCAATAGTGTGACCAAGGTCGAGGGCGACCTGCCGATTCCCGATCAGACGGAATCCCATCAGGAGTGCCTGACGAAGGCCGATATTGCCGATGCTCAACGCTCTCTTATTCAGGAACAGGAGGGCTGTGAGCTGGTCGAGTCGACCAGCAATCAACAACGCATGGATTACCGAATGATCTGTCGGGGCAGCGGAGGTGAGGCGAGTATCGATGGCAACCTTCTGTTTCTTGGCGAGCGGGCCAAGGGGCGGGTGGACGTGGAAACCACCACGCAGATGGGGGCGATAAGGATGCACAGCACGATCGAGGCACAGCGGTTGGGTGATTGCTGAGCCATTAAGACCGGTTTGCCAGGAAGCCGAGCCTGCACAAGTGGCGCCCAAACGAGCTAACCGCTAATTAGCGAATCGCTAACGAGCCTTGCCCGCTAACCGGCATCTGCGTTGTCGGCACTGGCGTTTTCGGGTGCCGTTGGCAATTGGCGTACCCATTCCTTGGCCTCGTCCTTGTGGTGGGTATCGAAGACGCGTACCTCGAGCGGCTTGAAGAGCTGGTTCTCGATAGACACCAGCGGTCGCAGCCAGTCATGGTCGGTGACCAGGGCGGCACGGTGATAATGCTCTAGATCGCCGATCTGGGTCAGGCCATAACCCAGGTCGCGCATGATGGCCGACAGCGTCATCCAGCGCATTTCATCGATTTCGGCGTAGAGGCTGACGCGCTCATGGGTCTTCTTCAGGGCCTCGATGGCGTCGATGGCTTCCTGGAGGTCATCGGCGCTTACCCGTCCACTGGCACGAAGCGCGACCACGTGGCTGGCTTCGCTGGGCAGTAATTCAATCATGTCATTACTCCTATCGGCTGTGGCGATATCGTCTTGCCATGTGTGAGAAAGAGGTATCCTTCCCTGAGCATAGCAGTCGTCACGCCCGGGTCTTTAAGCCGGGTACTTTGTCATCAGGGCGTCATCTCGTCGGCCAGACGCTGGGCGACCGCCTGGGGGGAGCCGGTACGCCTCGCCAGCAGATCATAGGCGACCGGCACCACCAACAGGGTGAAAACCGTTGCGGCGGCGACACCGCTGAGAATCACGACGCCGATCACCATCCGCGTCTCAGCGCCCGGTCCGGTTGAGAGAATCAATGGCAAGGCGCCGGCCATGGTGGTCACGGCGGTCATCAGGATCGGCCGCAAGCGGGTCACCGAGGCATCGATCAAGGCGTCGCGAAAGGCGCTGCCCTGGTCGCGCAGCTGGTTGGCAAACTCGACGATCAGGATGCCATTCTTGGCGGCCAACCCAATCAGCATGACAAGTCCCACCTGGCTGTAAAGGTTAAGCGACTGTCCGGTGACGTAGAGCCCCAGCAGGGCACCGCACAGCGCCAGTGGCACCGTGAACATGATTACCAGAGGGTGTATGAAGCTCTCGAACTGGGCCGCCAGCACCAGGAATACCACCAGTACACCGAGGGCCAGAAGGAAGGTCGTCGCGCCGCTTGCCTGCCTGAAGTCGCGCGAGGCGCCCTTGAGGTCGGTCTGCGCCTCTGCGGGCAGGATCTCATCGACGCTTGCCTGCAGATAGGAAAGGGCCTCGCCGAGGGGGTAGCCTTCGGCGAGCTCGGCTTCAAGGGTGATGGCGCGGATGCGGTTGAAGCGATTGAGGGTGCTGGCACCGGCGAAGTCGGTCAGCGTCACCAGGCTTGCCAGCGGAATCAGCTCACCACTGCGGGCCGAGCGTACCTGAATGCTATCCAGCGAGCTTGGGCTTCGCGTATCGCTGGGTTCGCCTTCCAGTATCACCTCGTACTCCTCACCATCATCCACGTAGCGGGTCACGTTACGACCGCCGAGCAGCGTCTCGAGGGTGCGACCGATCTCGCTTACGGTGACGCCGAGTTCCGCGGCCCGCGGGTAGTCGATATCCACCCGAAGCTGAGGCTGGTTTTCATCAAAGTCGCTATCGAGGCCGGTCAGGCGCGGGTTGTCGGCGCGGATATGCGCGATCAGGCGGTCGCGCCACTCGGAAAGCTCCTCGTAGGTGCCGCCACCGAGCACGAATTGCACGGGTTTCTCGACGCGGCCACCGAACCCCTGGCGCATCACCGGAAAGGCGCGGACCCCGGGCAGGCCCGAAAGCCGGCTGCGTACGTCATCCATGATCGCCCAGGCAGAGCGACGCTCGCCCCAGTCGGTCAGGCCGACAATGGCGAAGCCATCATTGAAGGTCTCGATGTTGCCATAGCCCCGGGGCGCCCGGATCAGCACCCGGTCGACATCGCCGGTCTCGATCAGCGGCAACAGTCGGGCTTCGATCTCGTTCATGTAATCGAGCATGTAGTCGTAGCTGGCTCCGGGTGGGCCGTTGACGACCAGGAAGAAGTTGCCGCGATCCTCCTTGGGTGTGTATTCACTGGGCAGTTCCACCGCGAGCCAGCTGGCGCCGCCAAGCACCGCCAGAAAAAGCGCGGCGACCAGCAGACGCAGCTTGAGGGCGCGGATCAGTACAGCACGGTAGATACGCTGACTGAATTCCAGCAGGCGCTGGACACCGAGCGCCAGGCGACTCTCGTGCATGCCGGGGCTGAGCAGTTTGGATGCCATCATCGGTGTCAGCGTCAGCGCCAATAGGCTCGAGAGGGTGACAGCCGCCGATAGGGTCAACGCAAATTCGCCGAACAGGCGGCCGATATCACCCTGCAAAAAGCTCAGCGGCACGAAGACGGCCACCAGCACCAGGGTGGTCGCGATCACCGCGAAGGCAATCTGGCGGCTGCCGCGAAATGCCGCCACCAGCGGTGTCTCGCCATACTGCTGCATGCGGCGATGGATGTTCTCGAGTACCACGATCGCGTCATCGACGATCAGGCCGATGGCCAGCACCAGGGCCAGCAGCGTCAGCAGGTTGATGGTGAAGCCGAATACTGCCAGCGCAATGAAGGTGCCGATGACGGCGACCGGCACCGTGACCGCGGGTATCAGGGTCGTGCGCAGGTTGCCAAGGAAGAGAAAAATCACCACGACCACCAGGCCCATGGCGATGAACAGGGTCATCACCACCTGACTGATGGCACCCGACACGAACACCGAGGCATCGAAGTTGAGGCGCAGGCTCAGCCCCTCGGGCAGCGTTTTCTGTAGGCGCTCCAGCTCGGCGCGCACGCCCTGTGAAAGTTCCAGCACATTGGCGGTGGATTGCTTGATCATACCAAGCCCCACCATCGGCACGCCGTTGCCGCGAAAGACGGTGCGCTCCTCGACAGCACCGACCTCGACGCGGGCAACATCGCCAAGCCTTACCAGATAGCCATCGGCGCCTTCGGAAAGCACCAGCCTTTGAAAGTCGTCGGCAGTCGAGAAGCTTCGCGGCAGGCGGACCACGAACTGACGATCCTTGGAAGTAATGGCGCCGCCGGGCAGCTCGACGTTTTCGTCACGCAGGGCATCCTCGACATCGCCGACGCTCAGGTTGCGGGCGGCCAGGGCATGGCGGTCGAGCCAGATGCGCATGGCATAGTCGCGCCCGCCGCCGACGCGGACCTGCGAGACGCCGGGTTGTACCGACAGCCGATCGACCAGGTAACGGTTGGCATAGTCGGTGAGCTCGGTCATCGAATAGCCTTCTCCCGACAGGCTCAACCACACCACGACTTCCGAGCTGCTGTCGGCCTTCTGGATTTCCGGCGGCTCGGCCTCATCCGGCAGGTTGCCTCTGGCCCCCGAGATACGGTCACGCATGTCGTTGGCGGCGGCGTCGATATCCTGGTCGAGGCCGAACTCGACCGTGATCTCGGATTCGCCATCCTGGCTTGAGGAACTGATGGTCTGGATACCCTCGATACCGGAGATCCGATCCTCGAGCACCTGGGTGATACGAGTCTCGACGACGCTCGCTGATGCCCCCGGGTAGCGCGTGTCGACGCTGACGATGGGCGGGTCGATGGCCGGGTATTCCTGCAGCGGTAGACGTTCAAGGGCCAGCAGGCCGAAGGCCACAATGAGCGCGGCCAGAACGGTTGCCAGTACCGGGCGTTGGACGGCGATATCGGACAGGCGCATCAGGCGTCATCCGCCATGGTCGAACGGCCCGTGGCTGGCCGACTGCGTTGCAGGATGTCGGCAACCGTCGTTGAGTCATCGACGATGCCCAGTACCTTCACGGCCTGTCCATCGCGAGTGGCCTGGCTGCCATGAATCACCACTAGGTCGCCATCACGCAAGCCGTCGAGAATTTCGACGCGGCCGGCACGCCGAGCGCCGATGGTCACATTGCGCTGATGCGCGATCATCTCCGCTTCATCGATCACCAGCAGCGATTGGCGACGTCCCTCGGGTATCAAGGCGGCTTCGGGTATCACCAGCGCCTGGCGTGATGCGCCGTCGAGCGTCACTTCCATCAGCATGCCGGGGCGCAATCGGCGCTCGTCGTTGGGCAGCCTGGCGCGAACCGTGACGCTTCGGCTGACCGGCTCGATGCGCGTGCCGATACTGGCAACCTGACCCTCAAAGCGTGTGCCGGGGTAGGCCGAGCTCTTGGCCGTGAGCGGTAACCCCCGTGACAGCAGCGCGATGCGGCTCTCGGGTACCTGGAAATCGAGTTTCACGACATCGAGCTTATCCAGGGTCAGGAGTGCCATGCCCGGCGTGACCAGGCTCCCGGCACTGATATCGCGAAAGCCGATCTCTCCATCAAAGGGGGCGCGCAGCCGATGTGCGGCCAGACGCGCCTCGATCTCGTCGATCTGTGCCTCAACCTGCCTAAGCTGCGCCCGGCTATCCTCGACATTGGCCCTGGGCGCCAGGTTGCGGGCTTGTAGTTGGCTTACACGAGACAACGCATTGCGCCGTTCGTCGCGCAGCGCCTCGGCCGCGCGCAGCTGGGCCTGCTCCTCGCCGTCTTCGAGACGGATCAGCACGTCACCGGCTGCCACCTTCTGTCCATCCTCGAAGCTCACCTCACTGACGATCTCGGTCACGGTCGCCGACAGCGTGACGCTTTCATCGGCTTTCAGAGTGCCCAGTGCTGACAGCTGTTCCGACCAGGCGCGGGTATCAGCGCGGCTGGCGATGACCGTGCTGCTGGCGTCCTGTGCCATGACGGTGCCCGACAGCAGCATCTGCACAAGCCACAGGGCGATCAGGCAAGCAGCGCAGCGATGCGACCACCTAGAAAATGACATGCAGAAACCCCTTTGTTCTCACTGAGCCTTCAGATGGAGGAAAGGCTTGGCTAGGTGGCTTGAAAAGTGTCTTGGCTAGATGGCTTGGATAGATGAGACATCGACGGTAGAGCAGGCCCCATCATCAAGGGCATTTCTGCCGACCGTCCCATCCACTGCGTGGATTTGAGACCGTTTTCAGGAAGAAAGGTGCATCGATACCAGTCTTTGCCGCTCTGGAAAGGGGACGACACCATAATTTTTCCTGATTACGCATAAGACTCAGCCAGCTTCAGGAACCGGTACGGCATCGGCGGCGTTCTCGCCGCCACCGTTAGAAAGCGCGGGATCATGGCCTT
>NZ_WWNB01000001.1 GCF_012062845.1 Halomonas salinarum | reverse complement strand
CCATGGCAACGGCGGTATCCGTGAGCAGACGTTTGTGGTGAACATCAGCTTACTCGGATTTACCGTCGTTTCTCTATCCCGTCTCTACCTAAGACCACTTCGCTTTCACGCCAGTCTGCGATGAACCAAAAATTACAGCCGCTGGCCGCCCGCCTGATCGGTGGGGTAGAGATAGCCATGTATGGCGGGGCCGGTGGGTTGGCCCGTGGGGGAGCCACCGCTGGGTTCGATGCTGATGCCGAAGGTCGCTCGCTTGAGCAGCGCCGGGTCGTAGTCACTCAGGGCGCGGCTATCCAGGCTCATGTCATCGTTCAGCACGCCGACGGAGCGGGGGTTGGGGCCCAGCGAGTCATCCTTGATCCAAAGCTGATAGGACTTGTCCGCTAACGGCTCTGCGGTGACCGGCAGCACGTGCATCTGACGGCTGGAAAGATCGACGGACAGCATGAAGGCCGGCTGGCGATCGTCTTCCTGGAATACGGCGACGAAGGGGGGCTCGCCGGGGGCACTGCCCATGGGCGTGACCAAAATCACGGCGAGTAGCAGCGCGGCGGCGCTTGCAAGGCCGGTGCCCCATTGCCAACGCACCAGCCGCTTACGCAGGTTCGCCACCTGCGCACTCGTGGGCTGGCGCTCGTCGCCTTGAGTGCTCTTATCGGTCTTGTCGGTCGTGCCAGCCGTGTCGGTCGTATCGATTGAGCTCGTCGTTCTTTGTTCGGGGGCCGCTTGTGGTGAGCGGGCCTCGGCTTCGATCGCATCGATGCGCTGCACGATTCTCTCGCGAAGCTCGGGGTCGGGTGTCACCGATGCCACCTCATCGCTCAGAGGGGCGAGACGTGATTCCCAGGCAACAATCAGCGCGTCCAGCTCGGGTTCCTGCTGGCGACGTTTTGCGACCTCGGCGCGCGCATCGGCGTCCAGGGTGCCCAGCGCGTATTCGGCGGCCAGCATGTCCAGGTCGTCATGTTCGGTCATGATGCAAGGCACCCCTTCAGTTGCTTCAGTGCTCGATGCAGCCATGTCTTGACGGTATTCACCGGCTGGTCGAAATGTGTGGCCAGGTCGGCCCGCGACCACCCTTCCAGATAGGCGAGCCTGACCATGTCCTGTCGTCCCTCCTCGAGGGTGTCGAGGCAGTGGTACAGGCGCTGAGCATCCTGTTCCTGATGGAGCTCATCCTGGGCGGATGGACCCTCAGCGGGCATCGATGCCAGAGCCTCTTCGGTATCGCTATGTGCCTTGGGTTGGCGGCGTAGCTCGTCGATGGCGAGATGGCGGGCGATAGTCACCATCCAGGTGATGGGCGAGGCACGCTCGGCATCGAAGAGCGCGGCCTTTTGCCAGACCCGCACGTAGGCTTCCTGCAGCACGTCATCGGCATTGCCTCGGTCACCCAAGATACGTAGCACGGCGCCATAGAGTTTCGCTGAAGTAGCGTCGTAGAGGCGTGCAAAGGCCTGGCGATCCTTGTCCGCTACGCGTTGCAGCAGATCACGCACGTGCTGAATGCCGGCGGATGAGGCAGGTGGCGACGCGGTATCGGGGGGCGATGAAGGCCGTGAGGCATCTGGCATAAAGGGGTCTCTTGAAGGGGCCAAATAGCCATCCAACGGCTAATCGAGACTGACGGTGTACTGGCAAGAGTGCTGCTTCGCCCTCTTGCCGGTCAAGGCGGCGGGCCCATTCATGTGGTGGGTCTGTAAGCCGGGGCCGGTCAGCCGGCGGCCACGGTTGGCACCGGTTTCTGGCCGGTCAGGGTGGTGCCGATGGAGGCGGCGATGACCATGCTGATGGCAAGCCACTGTATCAGCGTCAGCGACTGGCCGAGGAAAACCAGGCCGGAGAGGGCGGCAACGGCGGGCTCCAGGCTCATCAGGGTGCCGAAGGTGTGGGTCGCAAGCTTCGGCATGGCGATCATTTCCAGGGTGTAGGGCAGGGCGGTGGAAAGCACCGCCACGCCCAGCGCCAGGGGCAGAATCGCCGGCGAGAACATCGCCGTGCCTACCTCGGCGAGCCCTATCGGAAAGAAGATCAGCGCGGCGATGGTGATGCCGAGTGCGGCGGTCTGGGTGCCGTGATCGGTGCCGGCCTTCTGGCCGAAGAGGATATACAGCGCCCAGCAGACCCCGGCGCCCAGGGCGTAGGCGGCGCCCACCGGGTCCACATCCAGCCCGTTCTCGCCGCCGATCAGCAACAGGAAGATCAGCCCGCTGATCGCCATGGCCACCCAGCAAAGGTCCAGCCAGCGCCGGGAGTTGAGCAGGGCCACGGCCAGCGGGCCGGTGAACTCCAGTGCCACGGCGATACCTAGCGGAATGCGGTTCAGCGCCTGATAGAAGAGCAGGTTCATCAGCCCGAGTGCTGCGCCATAGATGGCGATGGTGCCCCAGCCGCGGGCATGGATGCGCCGACGCCAGGGGCGCAGCACGGCCAGCAGGATGATAGAGGCGATCAGCAGGCGCATGGCGGTGGTGCCGGTCGGGCCGATTGCCGGAAACAGCGAGGTGGCAAGCGAAGCGCCGCTCTGGATCGAGGTCATGGCCACGATCAGGATCGCCACCGGCCACAGCCGGGCCTGCATCGATGTGCTCATGCTACGCTCTCCTTTTCATAGCGATGGGTTGCCCGTGAACGCAATGACGCGCGTTAGTGCCACGGGGTGAAGTCAAATAGATCTGGGTCAACAGGTCTCAGTGTCGGGAAGTGTAGTGATGAGCAGTATATTGCACAATGGGTCGGGCGAAAAAACATCGCGTCCGGACGTGCTGGTGCACGTGGCCGCCAATGTACGCCGCCTGCGTCAGGCTGCCGGCCTCAGTCAACAGGCGCTTGCCGAGGCGGCAGGCGTCAGCCGGCGGATGCTGGTGAGCGTCGAGCGTGGCGACGTCAACGTTAGCCTGACCACACTGGATCGGCTGGCCGAGGCGCTGGGGGTGATCTTTCACGTGCTGGTGCAGCCGCCGGAGACCGAGGATTCCGCCTATATCGATGAGATCGCCTGGGCGGGGCGTTCGGCGGAAAGCTACGGTCGTCTGCTGGCCAGCAAGGGCACGCGGGAAGTCGAGCTGTGGCGCTGGCAGCTGGCGCCGGGCGAGTGCTATTCCTCCGAGCCAGACGCTACGGGCTGGCACGAGATGATCGTGGTGGTCGAGGGCACCCTGACGCTGCGTGCCGGCGAAGAGACGCGCACGCTCGCCGAGGGCGAATTTCATGTCTTCCCGAGTGACCAGCCCTACGCCTATTGCAACGAGGGGGAGGTCACGCTGCGTTTCATTCGCAACGTGCTGCACTGAGCCGCTCAGCCGTCGTTTGCCTCTTGACGTGCTAGCGTTGACGCCAACTATCGAGAACGTGCTCGACATGACGCTTGTCGCGACGCTCGCCCCGGGGGCCTGGTTGGTACGGATCGGTCGCGGTGAGCATCTGGTCGAGGACGAGTTGATCCAGATGCTTTCGCGTGGCTATCTGGGTGGGGCGAGCCTGGATGTGTTCCGCGAGGAGCCGCTGCCTGCCGATCATCCCTTCTGGCAGGATGACCGCCTGCGCATCACACCACACATCGCCAGTGACTCACTGCCGGGGGTGGTCGCAGGCCAGGTGATCGAGACCGCCCGCGCCCGTGGCTACTGAGGCCCCCCCTATTTTTGCTAGTCAAGGTTAAGGAGCGTCCGATGAGTTCCGAACAACCCAAGCGCACCACCATGAGCGATGCCGAACGAGAGACCCGCATTGCGCTGGCGGCCTGTTATCGCCTAGCCGCCCACTACCGCATGACGGATCTGATCTATACCCATATCACCGCCAGGGTGCCGGGTGAGGAAGGCCGCTTCCTGATCAATCCCTATGGCTGGCGCTGGGAAGAGATCACGGCGTCGTCGTTGGTGAAGATCGATGTCGAGGGTAACAAGGCCGATGACAGCGCGGAGCAGGTCACCCCGGCCGGCTTCACCATCCATTCGGCGATCCATGGCGCCAGCCATGACGCGGCCTGGGTGATGCATACCCACACGCGTGCAGGGGTGGCGGTGTCGTCAATAGAAGCGGGGCTCGAGACGCGGCTCAACCAGATCGCGCTGCAGTTCCATGAGCGGGTGTCTTACCACGACTACGAAGGTATCGCCCTGAACCTGGAGGAGCGCGAGCGCATCGTTGCAAGCCTTGGCGATAATCCGGCCTTGGTACTGCGCAACCATGGCCTCTTGACCACCGGGGCCTCGGCCGCCGAGATGTTCAACAACATGTACTATCTCGAGCGTGCCTGCGAGCTGCAGGTGACGGCGCAGGCCACTGGCCAGCCACTGCGGCTGGTGTCGGAAGAAACCGCCCGCCATGTGGCGCGCCAGTATGACCAGGCGATTCATGAAGATGGTGATCTCGAGCTTGAGTGGGCAGCCCACCTGCGCACCCTGGAGGCGCTGGATCCCAGCTACAGGGACTGACAGAGCGACCTGTTGGCCATGAGCAGGAATTCATTTCAGCGTTGGTCCATGGATGCACGGCGGCCGAGTCGTCTGCCTGGCAGGCCGCAGCAGCGGATATCCTGATGCCCCGATGATCGGCGTCGCCGAATCACGCATTCCATTGAATCAGGTGTTGTGCGAGGCGTTCTTGGGCATCCAGCCGCCTTCGCGGATCGCCGGGCAGCCGCTGACGTCAAGGTTGCAGAGATAGAGCCAGGCCGGCCCGAAGGCGGTGTTGTGTATCATGCGGTCGTAGGTACCGGTGGCAGGGGCCCGTACGCGGTAATCTTCCAGACGGTCGAGATTGGTCAGACAGCGGCTATCGACCCGAAAGACCTCGACGCTGATGCCGCGGGAGGGCTCAAGCCGAGCGCCGGGGTAAGGGCCCAGGTCGTAGAGGGTAGCCGTGGTGAGGGTGTCTTCGCCGACAAACTCGGCATCGTGCAGCCAGTGGTGATTGCGAAGGCCACGTTTTAGCGTGCCGTAGACGGCAACCAGTGGCGTGCGTTGAATGGCGATAGCGGGGGAGTGCATGGCTCACCTGCGGTTCAAGGGTGCATGGCAAGGGGCGATCTGGGTAAAGGCGATCTGGGTAAAGAGGGAAACGCGTTTTCCGGCTAAGTCTGGCGTAAGTCAGGGTGTCTCAAGCGATGGTGTTGCCCGGCTGAACGAGTGTCGCTGCTTTACTAGGATGCTTCATCGGTCAGGTGGCTTGCCAGCGAAACAATGTGCTCGTCATGGTGGCCGAGTTGTTCGAGCGAGGCGGCCAGGTTGAGCAAATAGTCCCGGTTGGGGCCGCTGGCGCCACATGCTTCGGCAATCTGGCGGGCGATCGCTTCATGGGGCGCATCGCCGAGAAAGGCGGCATTGTCTTCGGTGGCGAGATACACGAGGCCCTCTGCGGACTCGCTGGCCTTGCGGTCCTGGCTCGCTTGAGACACATCGCCATGGGCATCATCAAAATGCAGCTCGGTGACTACCCGCAGATAGCCGTTCTTCTCGCGCACATCCAGCGGGCCAAGGGTCTCCGGGGTGATGCGGTAAGCCATGCCATGGCAGGTCGCACCTGGCTCGCGCACCAGAGTCGCCACCCTGCCGGGGGACTCGGGGGTGCCACGGTGGTCGTAGGAGCCTTGCCAGAAGCGCCGCACCCAGCCGCGGATGTGCGCCGGGCGGCGCTCGAGATACGGGAAGTCGGCCTTCCAGATCAGGGAGCCATAGCCGAACAGCCAGATCTCCTGGTGGCCGTCGAAATGGGTCATCTGCTGGTTGAGGTGGGTCGTGTCGATCGTCATGGGCATCCTGGGTCGCGTCAGGCAGACATGTTGATTCTGACATTTGCCGTGGGGTGGCCCGCAATCGCAAACTCAACGCTTCTTGCCAAGACCGGTGGCGCGATGTCTGTCACGGTGCCAGCATCAGGCAGCAGGGGTTGAGTCACTACTTGCCGGGGTAATCCCCTGGGGATTTTCTCTGCATGACGCTTTTCGGCAGACGTTGCTCGTCGGAGGCGTCTCGCCAGGCGTCAGGAAGGGGCGCTGGAGATAGGGTACCCCAAACGCAACAAGGCCCGCCGAAGCGGGCCTTGCGTCTCGAACCTTGCGGCTCGAGGGGCGTTTCTAATCTCGACGGTTAGTCGGAGATTAAAGCGCCTTGATGTTTGACGCCTGCAGGCCTTTCTTGCCCTGGGTGACGTCAAAGGAAACTTCCTGGCCGTCTTGCAGAGACTTAAAGCCTTCTGCCTGAATCTCGGAGAAGTGTGCGAACAGGTCGTCGCCACCGTCTGCCGGAGAAATGAAGCCGAAGCCTTTAGTGTCGTTGAACCACTTAACTGTGCCAGTTGCCATTTTCAAAATCCTTACGCGCAGAGCGCTCTTACAGTTGCCGGGTGATACCCGAGTAATAGTGGGTAAAACAAAGGAGATATACACCAGGGCTACCGAAGGACTTCGATTACAACTGACTATATTCAACTTGCTAACCAACTGGAACGCATCTTTCCACGTTAGGCTCGGGAGGTCAACACTATTTTACGTTCGCGATGAAAGTCGGCATGTTGATCGGCGGCACATATCCCTGAAGGCCGGCTAGAGCTTCGCGAGAGGGTCCCCCACTTCTTATCTGCGTGTGGCGGTCGAATCCGTATGCGCATTGCCATGCGTCAACGCGTAAGCAGGGCGCGGCCAGTATGATGGGCTATCTGAGTAAGAACGTCCCGGTCGTCTCGACCCCTCGTCGCTTCTCGAGGGGTGCTATCCGCGTCCGACCACCCCGTTACAAGGAGTCACCTGCATGAGTCTGTTCGAACGCTATCTGTCACTTTGGGTCGCACTGGGGATCCTGGCCGGGGTGTCGCTTGGGTCGCTGATGCCGGGGGCGTTCCAGCAGCTTGCTGATCTTCAGGTAGCCCACGTCAACCTCGTCGTCGCGGTGCTGATCTGGGTGATGGTCTATCCGATGATGATCAAGATCGACATCGCCTCGCTCAGAAACGTGGGCAAGCGGCCAAAGGGGCTTGTGCTGACGCTTATGATCAACTGGCTGATCAAGCCATTCACGATGATGGCGCTGGGGGTATTGTTCTTTCGCTATCTGTTTGCGCCACTGGTCGACCCACAGTCGGCCAGCGAGTACATCGCCGGGATGATCCTGCTCGGGGTGGCGCCCTGCACGGCGATGGTCTTCATCTGGAGCCAGCTGACCGAGGGCGATCCCAACTACACCCTGGTGCAGGTATCGCTTAACGACCTGATCATGATCTTCGCCTTTGCGCCCATCGCGGCGCTGCTGCTCGGCGTCACCGACATCCAGGTGCCCTGGCAGACCCTGCTGTTGTCGGTGGTGCTGTACATCGTGCTGCCGCTGCTAGCCGGCATCCTCACCCGGCGCTGGCTCGAACCCCGAGGCGGTGAGGCGCGTATCGCCGCCTTCACCGGCCGGCTCAAGCCCTGGGTGATCCTCGGCCTGCTGGGGACGGTGGTGCTGCTGTTCGGTTTCCAGGCCGAGACGATTCTCGACAACCCGGCGGTGATCGGCCTGATCGCCGTGCCATTGCTGATTCAGACCTATGGCATTTTCGCGCTGGCCTATGTCGGCGCGCGCTGGCTCAAGCTGCCCCGCGATGTTGCCGCCCCCGCCTGCATGATCAGCACCTCGAACTTCTTCGAACTCGCCGTGGCGGTGGCCATCTCGCTGTTCGGGCTGCATTCCGGGGCCGCCCTGGCCACCGTGGTCGGGGTCTTGGTCGAGGTGCCGGTGATGCTGTCGCTGGTGTGGTTCATCAACCGCAGACGCCACATGTTTGCCGCGAGCGCCTGATGCGCTGCGCCGCATGCCTCAGGCGCTGCGGGGGCCCAGCAGGATGATCGCGGCGCCGGCCAGACACAGGCTGGCGCCCATCAGGTCCCAACGATCCGGCGCACGTTGCTCGACCAGCCACAGCCAGGTAAGCGAGGTGGCGATATAGACACCGCCGTAGGCGGCATAGGCGCGCCCGGCATAGTCGGCGTCGCTGAGGCTCAATAGCCAGGCAAACAGCGCCAGGCTTAAGAGCCCCGGCAGCAGCCAGCCGAGCGGCTTGTCGAGGCGCCACCAGGACCAGAAGGCGAAGCAGCCGGCGATCTCGGCCAGGGCGGCGGCTACATAGAGCAGCGGTGTGAGCATGCAGGGGCTCCCGTGAAACGTCAGGCGATCAAGAATGGGCTTGCCAGCCTATCACTGCGGGCCGGCGGGTGCCGTCGCCTCGCGCGGCAATGCCAGGGCCAGCAGGGCACTCGCCATGACCAGTGCCGCCGAGACCCACAGGCAGGCGGCAAGGCCCTGCGTCTGATAGAGCCAGCCCGAGAGCAGGGTGCCGGCCAGGCGCCCCATGGCGTTGGCCATGTAATAGAAGCCGACATCCATCGACACACCCTCGGCGCGGGCATAGCGCACGATCAGGTAGCTATGCCAGCTCGAGTTGACGGCGAATACCGCGCCGAAGGCCAGTAGCCCCGCGATCAGCCAGCCGGCCCCCGAGTCGCTGCCAGCGCCCAGCGGCAACAGCGCCAGGGCCGCCGGGAGCAGGGCCAACGCCAGGGCCCAGCCGGCGGTGATGGCAGCCGGGCTGCCGTGGAAGCGCCGCGTGATGGCCGGCGCCTGGGTCTGCACGCCGCCGTAGCCGATCACCCACACGGCCATCAGGATGCCCACGCTCCAGAAGTTCCAGCCATGTACGTCATAGAGGAACACCGGCAGGGCGACCACGAACCAGACATCCCGCGAGGCGAACAGCAAGAGGCGCGCCGCCGCGAGCACGTTGACCGCTCTTGAAGTCGAGAGAACCTCGCGAAACTTGGGCTTGGCTTTCTGGCGCCCCAGGTCCGCCCGCAGCCGCCACAGCGAGAGCGCCAGCACTCCCACCAGAAGACCCCACAGCGCCAGTATCGCGCCGCGAAAGCCGACCAGCGACAGCAGGAGTCCGCCGAGGAAGAAGCCGGCGCCCTTGAGGGCGTTCTTGGAACCGGTAAGCAGCGCCACCCAGCGATAGAGCGCGCTCTGGGTCGCGGCATCGCCGCCATTGGCGTCCTTGGGCAGCAGCACCTTGACCGCGCTCTTGGCGCTCATCTTGTTGAGATCCTTGGCGACCCCGGAAAGCGCCTGAGCGGCCATCACCCAGACCACGCTGAGCGCTGTGCTGGGCACCAGCAGCATGGCGAGAGCCACGAGTTGCAGGCCAAGCCCCAGGTTCATGGTGCGGTTGAGCCCCAGGCGTGCCCCCAGCCAGCCGCCGACCAGGTTGGTGACCACGCCGAAGGCCTCGTAGAACAGGAACAGCAGCGCGACCTCAAGCGGCGAGTAGCCCAGCTGGTGGAAGTGCAGCACCACCAGCATGCGCAGGGCGCCATCGGTCAGGGTGAAGGCCCAGTAGTTGCCGGTGACCAGCAGGTACTGGCGGACCTCGAAAGGCAACGACTGCAGCCGTGCGATGAGCGTCATGAAGCCTCCTCAGGCTCGGCCGACTTTCAGGGCCAGTTCGACGGTGCGGTTGGCGTAGCCCCATTCGTTGTCGTACCAGGCGTAGAGCTTGAGCTGCGTGCCATTGATCACCAGCGTCGAGGGTGCATCGACGATCGCACTGCGCGGGTCGGTGCGATAGTCGATGGAGACCAGCGGTCGTGACTCGTAGCCCAGGATGCCTTCGAGTTCGCCGTCGGCGGCAGTCTTGAGGGCATCGTTGACCTCCTCGATGCTGGTCTCGCGCTCGAGCTCGAAGACCATGTCGGTGAGCGAGGCGTTGGCCAGTGGCACGCGTACCGCGTGGCCGTTGAGCTTGCCCGTGAGCTCGGGAAATATCGCCGTGATCGCCTTGGCCGAGCCGGTGGTGGTGGGAATCAGGCTCATGCTCGAGGCCCGCGAGCGGCGCAGGTCAGGCTTGCTTGGTGAGCTTGGCGTATCGAGGATCACCTGGGTATTGGTGATGTCATGCACCGTGGTCATCGAGCCGTGGCGGATGCCGAAGGTCTCATGGATGACCTTGACCAGCGGTGCCAGACAGTTGGTGGTGCAGCTGGCCGCGGTGACGATGCGGTGTGTCGCCGGATCGAAGGCCGTATCGTTGACCCCCATCACCACATTGAGCACGCCTTCCTCCTTGATCGGCGCCGAGACCACCACGCGGCCCACCCCCTGAGACAGGTAGGCGTCGAGGGTGTCGCGGGTCTTCATGACGCCGGAGGCCTCGATCACCACATCGCAGCCTGACCAATCGGTCTTCTCGATGGCGGTATGGGCAAAGAAGGGCAGGCGCACGCCGTCGATGATGATGGCGTCGTCCTCGGCATGAATGCCGTTTCCTGGTGACCAGCGCCCATGCACCGAGTCAAACTCGAGCAGGTGAGCGAAGGTGGCCGCATCGCCGCCCGGGTCGTTGACGGCAACGATCTCGAGCGACAATGCCTGATGCTCAAGTGCTGTGGTGCGCTCTGCCCACAGGCAGCGCAGGGCGAGGCGACCGATGCGGCCGAGGCCGTTGATGCCGATGCGAAGGGTCATGGAAGGCTCCTGGTGAATATCGTTCGGGGAAAAAGAAGGGAGGCCGAGGCCTCGATCGCTCAGCAGCAGGCCGCCTGGCGGGTGGGGCGGTTACCCATGGTGGCGAGGCACCGCTGCAGGGGCGCAAGCTCGGCCTCGGCGCCCTCGGCGGAGGCCGCGATCAGGCGCTCGGCCCAGGCCGGCAAGTCGGGGGCCAGCCGGTAGTAGACCCACTGCCCCTGGCGGCGGTCCTCGAGCAGCCCGCCGTCGCGCAACAGGGCCAGGTGTCGCGAGACCTTGGGCTGGGAGGCCGCAGGCTGGCTGGCCTTGAGGGCATGAAGCATCTCGCATACGCACAGCTCGCCCTCGGCGTGGATCAGCAGCGTCAGCAGCAGGCGGGTCTCGTCGGCGAGGCACTTGTGAAGCCGGGTCGGGGTCACGGCATGTCTCCCTGTCATCATGTCAGCTACCCATATGGTACTGCGTATATATGGTAATGCGTATATGTGTCAGCGCAATGACAGATGGCGATGCCCCGCCGAGTCAGCGAGGCAGTGATGTGCTCAGGTGTCGGCATGCTTCCGACACCTGGACGAAAGGCCTAGTAGAGCTTGCTGGTGCGTCTTGCGGCCTCGACGGCCGGCGCATGAAAGGTGTCGGCGCTGGCATCGACCCAGTAGTGGGCGAACACCTCATGCTGGGGCGGGCCGTTGAGCAGCGCTCCTGGTGGCAGGTAGTTGAAGAGTTGATCGAAGGAGCGGATCTCATGGCTGGAGAGCCGGCGCAGGATGTGTTCAGGGCCGAGGTCGTCGGGTGAGTTCAGGCCGGCCGCGGCCAGCATCTCGGCCAGCGCCTTGAGGGTGTTGTCGTGGAAGTGATGAACCCGTTTGCTCTTGTCGGCCACGTCCAGGTGGGCGCTGCGACGCGGATCCTGGGTCGCCACG
Organism: Halomonas salinarum; assembly: GCF_012062845.1. GTDB lineage: Bacteria > Pseudomonadota > Gammaproteobacteria > Pseudomonadales > Halomonadaceae > Onishia > Onishia salinarum. Next base: position 344,743 of record NZ_WWNB01000001.1, on the reverse strand, counting down.
CCGCTGGGGCAACGATCGGTATGGCAGGCGCGGGCCTGAATGCAACCCAGGGCGAACATGTAGCCGCGAGCGGCGTTGCACCAGTCGGCGCCCAGGGCAATGGTGCGGGCAACATCGAAGGCCGAGATCAGCTTGCCGGCGGCGCCGATCTTGATCGACTCGCGCAGGTTGGCACCGACCAGGGTGTTGTGCACCAGCAGCAGGGCCTCGGTGAGCGGCATGCCCAGTCGATTGATGAACTCGAGCGGTGCCGCGCCGGTTCCGCCTTCGCCGCCGTCGACGACGATAAAGTCGGGATGCTCGCCGGTAGCAAGCATTGCCTTGACCAGCCCGAACCATTCCCAGGGGTGTCCAATGGACAGCTTGATGCCCACCGGTTTGCCGCCGGACAGTTCTCGCAGGCGCACGATGAAGGCGATCAGCTCGCGTGGCGTGGTGAAGGCAGAGTGAGCGGCAGGGGAGACCACGTCTTCGCCTGGCGGCACGCCGCGAGTCGAGGCGATCTCGTCGGTCACCTTGGCGCCAGGCAGGATGCCGCCATGGCCGGGTTTGGCACCCTGACTGAGCTTGATCTCGATCATCTTGACCTGATCGAGCGTGGCGCCCTCGATGAAACGTTCATCGCTGAAGTCTCCCGCCTCGGTGCGACAGCCGAAATAGCCCGAGCCGATTTCCCAGACAAGGTCGCCGCCCTGGCGGTGGTAAGGCGAAATCGCCCCTTCGCCGGTGTCATGGTAGAAGCCGCCGCGCGCGGCACCCCGGTTCAGGGCCTCGATGGCGTTGCCTGACAATGAACCGAAGCTCATCGCCGAGATATTGAAGACGCTGGCCGCATAGGGCTTCGGGCGAGTGGCGCCGATCGTCACGCGAAAGTCATGGCCACGATGGGGGGCCGGTGCCATCGACGGATTGACCCATTCATAGCCAGGCGCATACATGTCATGCAGCGAGCCGAAGGGTTTCTTGTCCATGGTGTTCTTGGCGCGCTGGTAGACCGCGCCGCGCTGTTCCCGCGAGAAGGGCCGCGGTTCGGTATCGTCCTGGATGAAGTACTGGCGAATTTCCGGGCCGATCGCCTCGAGCCCATAGCGCAGATGAGCAAGGATCGGGTAGTTGCGACTCACCGTACGCTGGCGCTGGCGCAGGTCATGGGTGCCCAGTGCCGCCAGGGCGGCAAAGACCAGTGCCACGAAGCCCCAGGCATGGCTCTGGGTCATCAGTGCAAGGCTCGCGATCAGGCCGACGATACTCGCGCCGTAGGCGATGTAGCGAGACTCGCTGCGCAGGGTGCGAAGCCAATCGGTCAGGCGAGCGGGTAAGGGGGGCATGCGATAGGCTCCTGCCGGTCATCGTGAAGAAGAGGGTGCCAATATTCGACGTGGCGGCCGTGGCGCTGTCAATGACGGGGTGTTGGCGACCGTGCCGGTTTAGCGGGGCCAGGTGTCGGCCAGCACGCTGCGCGCGGTGGCGATGACCGGCTCGTCGCGACGCTTTTCGAGCCACAGAGCGCTTGGGCGTCAAGGGATCAGGATGGATGCCTGGCGCGAGCGCCCGTCGCGCGACCCTGGAAGAGCGTATCTGGAAGAGCGTATCTGGAAGAGCGTATCTGGAAGAGTGGACCTGGAAGATTGACCCTGGAGGGTAAGCTTGGAGAGTGAGCCTAGAGGTTAAGCTAGAGGTTAAGAAAGGGCAGCAGGCTCAGACCGAGCATCAGGCCCAGCGCGATCAGGGTGACCAGTACGGCCATGGGGTGCTGGCGCAGCTGGTCCCACACGCCTGGTGCCTCGCCACGGTCGCGGGCTTCGGCGTGATCGCGTTGCATCCGCTCATGCAGTTCTCGCTGGTAGGCATCAATCAGGCCCCGGGCCTCGTCGAGGCGCGATTCGTCGACCAGCCACAGTGCGGGGACGGCGAGCCTCCAGCGGCCCGCTTCGGTCTCGTACACCTCGATATCATGCTCGGCGAGCAGCTCGCGTACCTCCTGGGCCTCTTCATCGGGCACGTCGCGCAGGTGGAAAAGCAGGGTGGCCATTAACTATCCCTTCCTTGGTAATCGGTGTTCCGGTTGACCATCGCTTGCTCGCCGGTATCGATGGCCTCGTTCAATGTCACCTTGGGCAGGCAGTTCAGATACGCGGAGTTTTGGAGCCAGTGCTGATCCGGGTAATAGGCGAACAGGTATTGATGACCTTCGAGGCTGTCGATCAGCGGCTTGGCCACCTCGCTCGGCACCGCCGGGCAGCCCCAGCTTCGGCCCAGGCGGCCGTTGGCGGCGATGAAGTCCTCACTCACGTAATCGGCGCCATGCATGACGATGGCCCGCTCATAGGCCAGATCATTGATGCCGGGCTCCAGCCCCTCCAGGCGCAGCGAGTAGCCATTGATGCCGGTATAGCTCTGCTGGGTGCGAAAAAGCCCCAGACTCGACTGGTGGCTGTCCGGGGTGTTGGAAAAGTGGCGAGCGTACTCCTGGCCTGTGCCCTGACCATGGGCGACCAGTTCCTTGAACAGCAGCCGCTCATGCGCGAGGTCGAAGACCCAAAGACGTTCCTCGTTGGCGGAGCGCGAGAAATCGATGACCGCCAGCCGTTCGGCGCCTGAGTTGGCACATTGGATCGCCCGAGCCGCCAGCTTCAGCACCTTGGGTGAGGCCCCGGGGGCCAGCCGTTCCAGGGTGTCGGGAAGTGACTCATCGCCTGGCTCGGAAGGGGTCGATGCCAGGGCAGGCGCCGCCATGGCCAGAACAGCGAGGACCAGGACGCCGACGCGCAGTGGCGAGGGGGTTAACGCATGACGTCCATTACGCTTGCGAGGCGGACACGTCGGCATGGCAAGAAGTCTCCTTCCACAGGCGATATCGCTGATGGCTGATGAATCCTTGAATGGGCGGCAAAGGCTTGGTGACGGCGCCTTCACGAAGATAGCGGTTATTATGACGACAGGGGAGACGCTCGCCAAACGCTTAGGCAATGTCTGAAAAGTACTGCGCTCGCCCATACGGCGTTAAAAATCGGCTCAAAATGCTCATTTACACCCCGTAAACTCCGCTCTTTCGCCAATTTTTGCCTTGTCTGGCCTTCGCTCGTCGACTTTTCAGACAAAGCTTAGCACGTCGGGCCGCGAATCGGGTGTCTTGGACGGTGATCGCGGAAGGCGTTACTGCCGGTTTATTTGGCCGCATAGCCCGCCGCTGATGGGCGTTTGGCCTTGCTTTCGGATGTCCATGGAAGGGAAATAGGGGGCTTCTTGCGCTGGGTCAAAAGGGGGTAAAAATTTGTTTGACGCGCCCAGGGTGCGCATGCATAGTTCGATCAGTTAGTTGGCAAGATGCAGTTCGTCAGTAGTACCCGAAATCGTTGTAAGCGCTTCGGTAGTCTGGTGAATATCGTTTTTTGTTTTGCCCACTCAACTTCGGGTAATTCCCGGTACATCATTAGCTATTCGAGGATATCGATCATGGCAACTGGCACCGTCAAGTGGTTCAACGACACCAAGGGCTACGGCTTCATCTCTCCGGAAGACAACGGCGACGACCTGTTCGTGCACTTCTCCGAGATTCAGGCTGACGGCTTCAAAACCCTGCAGGACGGCCAGAAGGTTTCCTTCGAGGTCACTCAGGGCAAGAAAGGCCTTCAGGCATCCAACATCAAGGTTATCGACTGAATCGTCGACCCTGATACGCTACTTGCTGGTACGCTAGCATCTAGTATTCACAAGGCCCGCCATCGGCGGGCCTTGTGCGTCATGGCCTCAATGACCCCTGCCTTCAGTGGCGTCATCGGCAGCTTTTCTTTATCACCTTAGCCCCTTGTCCTGTTTTCTCGCCTTTCTCCCGCGCCCTGCCGTTTCATCCTGCTCGCTCATCTAGCCTGCTAGCTTTTTACCCGCAACTCTGGCTATCGAGCCCGTTTCAACCTCATGATCGGTCGTTCTTGTTTGGTCCTCGGTGTTGGCTCTTCCTGCCCTGCGTCCAACGGTTGACGTTGTCCCGACTCGCTTATTGTTTCGCGACCGCTCTCGTCGCTACGGACTTGCTTTCCAGGAATAACGAAATTTCTACAAATAACTTTTCGCTATATTCACGACGCGTCACAATAGACCACTTTTCGGTTCTCATGATGGGTGGTTGATGTCTCTGGATGCCTGGTTGGCCGTTGCCGTGGTGGTTGCCGTCTTTCCGATGATGGCGCTGACCCGGATCGGTACCGACATGATTCTTCTGGGTGCTGTCGTTGTGTTGATGACCCTTGGCGTCATTGGTCCCGATCAGGCGCTGGCGGGGTTTTCTAGCAGTGGCCTGTTCACGGTGGCCTTCATGTATGTGCTGGTGGCCAGCATCCGTGAGACAGGCGGCATTGATCTGATCATCCGTTACGGCCTGGGTCAGCCGCGCAGCGAAGTCGCTGCCCAGTGGCGGCTGTTGGTGCCGGTGGCGACGATGAGCGGTTTTCTCAACAATACGCCGGTGGTCGCGACCTATATTCCGGCGGTGCTGGGCTGGAGCCGGCGCATCCGTCAGCCGGCGTCGCGTTTTCTAATGCCGCTGAGCTTCGCGTCGATCCTCGGTGGGACGGTATCGCTGCTCGGCACCAGTACCAATCTGGTGGTCAACGGCTTGCTTGTCGAACGTTACCCGGAGTTGAACCTGGGGCTTTTTGATATTGCCTGGGTGGGGGTGCCGATGGCGCTGATCGGGGTGCTCTATCTGGCGCTGGTCGGACGGCATCTTCTGCCGAAGGGCAAGGGGACTGCGCAGGCCTTCGAGAACCCGCGGGAGTTCACCATCGAGATGGAAATCGATCCCGATGGGCCCCTGGTCGACAAGAGCGTCGAACAGGCCGGGCTGCGCCATCTGGAAGATCTGTTCCTGGTCGAGATCGAGCGCGGTGGCAATGTGGTCAGCGTGGTGGGGCCGGGGGAAATCCTCAAGGGTAATGACCGCCTGGTCTTCGCCGGCACCTCGGCGGGCGCGGTGGAGCTTCAGCAGATCCGCGGTCTGATGCCATCCCATCAGGGCGAGCTTAGCCTTGAGAAGAATTACAAGGAGCGCCGGCTGGTCGAAGTCGTCGTATCCGATCAGTGCCAATTCGTGGGTCAGCGTATCCGCGAGGGCCATTTTCGCACCCTCTATGGGGCGGCCGTGCTGGCGGTATGTCGTAGCGGCGAGCGGGTCGCCGGCAACCTGGGGCAGATTCGTCTGCAACCCGCCGACGTGTTGCTGCTGGAGGCACGCCCACCATTCATCGAGCGCCACCGCCAGTCCCGCGACTTCCTGCTGATCAGCCAGGTCAATGGCCAGGCGCGACCGGTTCACGAGAAGTCGTGGCTTGCCTGGAGCATCCTCGGGGGCGTGGTGATACTGGCCACCTTCGGGATAATGAGCATGCTCAACGCCGCCATGCTTGGCGCGACCCTGGCCGTGATCACCGGCTGCTGCTCGGTGAATGCCGCCAAGCGTGGCATGGACACCCAAGTGCTGCTGACGATTGCCGCTTCCTTTGGCCTCGGTGCGGCACTCGAGAGCTCGGGCGCCGCCGCGGCGATAGCGAGTGCTGCCCTTGAGATGATGAATGCCGGGCCCTGGTTGCTGCTGGCGGGCGTCTATGTGCTGGTGGCCCTGCTGACCGCACTGGTCACCAATAACGCCGCGGCAGTGATCACCTTCCCCATCGTCACAGCGGCGGCCGAGAACCTGGGGGTGAGCCCCATGCCGTATGTGATTGCGGTGATGTTCGCGGCCTCGGCAAGCTTCATTACCCCGATTGGCTATCAGACCAACTTGATGGTGTACGGTCCCGGCGGGTATCGCTTCCGCGACTACCTACGGGTGGGTGGGCCGCTCAATGTGATTACCGCCGTGGTGGCATTGGGGCTGATTCCCCAGATCTGGTCCTTCTAGAAAGGCCGATATCCCACGCATCGTAGGATAAGGATTTTCAGGTGCCTGCTGCACCTTGGGGGTCGCCGTGGTAAAGCGGCTGGGGTAGGGTAACGGCAACATTTTTCCTGCTAGGAGCCGCCTTTATGAGCACTTCCGACGAGCTTGTGATTGAACCCGCCGGTGGTCGTCCGGCCAATGCCAGTCTCATCCTCCTGCATGGTCTGGGCGCTGATGGTAATGACCTGGCACCGATCGTGCCGGCCTTTTCGCTGCCCCGTAGCGTCGCACTGCGCACCGTGTTGCCCCATGCGCCCCGCCTGCCTGTCACCGTGAATGGCGGCATGCAGATGCCGGCCTGGTACGACATTCTCGAGATGAACCTGGGCCGTCGAGTCGACGAGGCGCAGCTGCGGGTTTCCGCCAAGCGCGTGCATGAACTGATCGATGCCGAGATCGCCAAGGGGATCGACAGCCGCCATATCATCCTGGCCGGTTTCTCCCAGGGCGGCGCCGTGGCCTATGAAGCCGCGCTCACCTACCCCAAGCGCCTCGGCGGACTGCTGGCCATGTCGACGTACTTCGCTACCGCAGACTCCATCGTGCCAAGCGATGCCAACCGTGACCTGCCGATTGAAGTACATCACGGTAACTTCGACCCAGTGGTACCGGAGTCTCTGGGTCGCGAGGGCGCCGAGCGTGCCGAGGCCATGGGCCATCCACTGATTTATCGCAGCTATCCGATGCAGCACGCGATTTGCCCACAGCAGATCGCCCAGATTGGGACCTGGCTGGGTGAGCGCTTGAGTCAGGGTGCAGATGAAACGGAAAAGAGCTGAAGGATTCGCCATGACATCCGATTCTCGCCTGTCCAGCCCGGCGGTGGCACGCAATCGCGGGCCGATTCTTGAGGTGCTTGAACCGATGCTGCGCGATGTTCTCAAGGCGGGCAATGCCGAGCGCCTGCAGGTGCTGGAGCTCGCGAGTGGCAGCGGCGAGCATGCGTTGAGCTTCTCCCTTGCCCTGCCCTGGGTGGATTGGCAGCCGAGCGACCCGAGCCTGGAGGCGCTGGCGTCGATTCGCGACTGGCGGGCCGCAGAGGGCCCCGAGAACCTTTTCGAGCCGCTGAGGCTGGACGTACAGCGCAGGCCTTGGCCGCTGACACGCTTCGATGTCGTGGTTGCTATCAACCTGATTCATATCTCGCCCTGGGCGGTGACCGAAGCGCTGATGAGCGAGGCGGCGATGCATCTACCGCCGGGCGGCAGGCTCTTTCTCTATGGCCCCTTTAAGCGCGAGGGAAAGCATACCGCCGCCAGCAATGCCTCCTTCGATGCCTCGCTTCGCCAGCGCGACCCGCAATGGGGCATCCGCGACCTGGAGGCGGTAAGGGCCTGTGCCGAGGCCGAGGGGTTGGTCCTTGAGCGCGTGGTCGACATGCCGGCCAATAACCTTAGCGTGATGTTCAAGCAGTCCAGCGAATAGCGCCCAGCCAGTTGAGTCGTCCGGGTAGAGTGCTATGGTCATAGGCCCTTGCCCGCTCTGCAGTCAGACCGGCTTCCCGCTCATCTGCCGCTCGTGTAAAAGCCGGAACTGACTTGAACTCTCGGTCGAATGCCCGGACTATTCACTGTGGACGATACGCTCAGGAGACAGATATGCCCGATTTATCAGAAGATTTTCGCTTGCCGGTAGGTTGCCCTAATTGCGGCAGCCACCGCATGCGGGTATCCGAGGTGCATAACCCCGATGACAAGGTGTTCTGTGCTTCCTGTAGTACGTATGTATGCCTCTATCACGAAGCACAGGAAATCATTCGCCAGGGCCCCGGCAGCGAGAGCGAGGCATTGCTCGAGAAGGCAGCCAATCGGCACGACTGAATCAGCTGGTCCTGAATCAACGGGTCGTCAGCGCCCGGGCCTAGCCATACGACGCAAGACGCCCGCCAAATGGCGGGCGTCGTTGTGTTGAGAGGGAAGGCTCCATGCCTAGATATGCCTAGAGCAGTTCTTCGCCTGCGAGAGCCAGCCGCGAGCGTTCGACACTTCGCAGCGTGATGTGGCCGGCATGGGGCCAGTCGCGGAAGTTCTGCACGACTGTTGCCATGCCACAGGTGTTGGCGGTGAGGTAGGGCGTATCGATCTGCCCGACGTTGCCCAGGCAGACGATCTTGGTGTTACGCCCGGCGCGGGTGATCAGGGATTTCAGCTGCTTGGGTGTGAAGTTCTGGGCCTCATCAATGATCAGCAGGGTGTCATTGAGGGTGCGTCCGCGCATGAACCCCGGTGAGCGGATCTGTACCCGGGAGCCGATCAGCGAGCGGGTAGCGTCATTGTCCCAGCTTGACGAGCCGTCCTTCTCGTCACGTAGCAGGTTATCCATATTGTCATGGAAGGCACCCATCCACGGTGACATCTTCTCTTCCTCGGTGCCGGGCAAGAAGCCGATGTCTTCGCCCATCGGAATCGGCGCCCGGGTGAAGACAATGCGCTCGAAGCCCTTCATGTCCAGCGTCTGCTCGAGCGCGGCGGCAAGCGTCATGAAGGTCTTGCCGGTGCCGGCGTTGCCGGCGATGGTCACCAGATCGATGTCCGGGTCCATCAGCAGGTTGAGGGTAAAGTTCTGGCGGCTGTCGTGGGCGTGCACGCCCCACACACCGGCGTGATGGCGGTAGTTGGTGAGTAGCTGAAGCCGTGCGCTGGTCGGTCCCAGTTCGCGGATGATGGCTTCGAAATTGGCGTCGTTCTCGCTGTCCGAGACCAGCATGCCGACATGCCAGTCGGTGGGCATCTCGCCGCTCAGTTGGTAGTAGGTATGGTGGTCAACACGCTCGACCTTGACCTCGACATCCAGCTCTTCCCAGAGGCCGGTCCCGTGCTCGCCGGCATCAGGGTAGATCCGCGCACCCTCGATCATGGCGTCGAGATCGGAGAAGGCACGGTCGTTGAGATAGTCTTCCACCGGCACCTTGAGGGCGGCGGCCTTGACCCGCAGGTTGATGTCCTTGGTCACAAGGATCACCGAGGCATCCGGGCGGTCGTCACGCAGCCGGCAGGTCTCGGCGAGGATCCGGTTGTCGGGGCTGTCCTCCAGGTTGTCGAGCGGTTTCAGGTCGTGGTAGCAGAGAAAGCGCAGGCGGCCAGTGACACCGATGGAACCGGGAATCGGGATACCGGCCTGGATTTCATCGAAGCCGACGCGGCTTGTGATATCGGAGAGGGTGCGACTGACTTGGCGGGCGGTACGGGCGATCTCGCGAATGCCGTTTTTGTGCTTGTCGAGCTCTTCCAGCACGGTCATCGGGATGACCACATCATGCTCTTCGAACTGGTAGAGGGCGGCAGGGTCATGAATCAGGACGTTGGTGTCCAGCACGTAAAGCCGGGTGGCTTTCTTCTCGATTCGTACCATCGGCAGGAACACTCCTTGGTTAACCGCAGTTCCGACACTGGCAGCGAGCCCTTACAGGGACATGACAATCTTTCGCTGGTCCAGCCAGTGCCGCCTTCCTTGCCTAACGCTCTTGTGATTGGCGCCTCCCGTCTTAGGTGATTTTCCTTATGTCCTTAGCATGAGTGTTGTATGCCCAGTGCGGCAACATAACGGCTTTCACGCTGAGGCGACGCAACGATGTGAAGCCTGGTGTCCGCCGTTTCGACGCCTTCGAACATTTTCTGTACGGCATTACCGTTTAACGTAACCCACGTCTTTCATCTCGGCTACTGTTTCGCCATGCCTGCGGCAGCATCATGCGAAAGGTCAGTCAGTGGCAATCAGGACCTGACCGCTTTCAAGGCGCAGCGGCCAACAGCGCAACCGCACCGTCTCGTCTTCCAGGCACTGGCCGTCGCTGAGACGAAAATGCTGCTTGTAGATGGGCGATGCCACCACCGGCTCCCCCTGAATGTCGCCGACGATGCCGCGGGCGATGACGTTGGCGTCGGAGAAAGGGTCGTGATGGTCCAGGGCGAACAGCTCGGTGGCGTGGCCGGGGAGGTAAAAAAGGGCCACCTGGGCCGGTCCCTCGGGCGTCTCGATCCAGGCGGCGACGCCGGAGTAGGCGACCAGGTCGGCCTTGGTGCACAGGGGTTGCCAGGTCATGGCTGTGACTTCTGCAGTTGCGGTGGTCATGTGAGAGTACCTTGTTCGTTCGTGGAACGTGATGCGTGGCCAATTCGTCGTTGGAGGAACGATAGGCGCCGGTCTGGTCACTCGGGGCTGATTCGTGGACAGGTCTGCGAGGAGGCGCTTTGAACCCATCCCTGGGCGCTACCGACGCCATCCCTGGCGTAGGACCTCCTCTTCAACCTGTCCCCGGCGCCCCTCGTTGGCACGCAGAGGGTGTCAACGGGAGCGGAAGGACCTGTCAGGCGGGCCTGAGCTGGCCGCGCTCCTCGGTTACGATGATGTCCGGGTCGGGGCGGGCATCGTTGACGAAGCTGCGGAAGCGCTTGAGCTTCTCGGGGTCCTTGAGCGCACCGGCCCACTCACATTCGTAGTTGTCGATCACGGTCTGCATCTGGGCCTCGAGCTCCGCGTTGATGCCCAGGCTGTCCTCGAGCACCACCTCCTTGAGGTAATCCAGGCCGCCCTCGAGGCTCTCGCGCCACACCGAGGTCCGCTGCAGGCGATCGGCGGTGCGCACATAGAACATCAGCAGGCGATCGATGGTGCTGATCAGGGCCTCGTCGTCCAGATCGGTCGCGAACAGCTCGGCATGGCGCGGGCGCATGCCGCCGTTGCCGCAGACATAGAGGTTCCAGCCATGCTCGGTGGCGATCACCCCGATGTCCTTGCTCTGGGCCTCGGCACACTCCCGGGTGCAGCCGGAGACGGCGAACTTGATCTTGTGGGGCGAGCGCAGGCCCTTGTAGCGGTTCTCCAGCCGGATCGCCATGCCGACGCTGTCCTGGACGCCATAGCGGCACCAGGTGCTGCCGACGCAGGACTTCACGGTGCGCAGCGACTTGCCGTAGGCGTGACCGGTCTCGAAGCCGGCGTCGATCAATTCGCCCCAGATGTCCGGCAGGTCCTCGAGGTGGGCGCCGAACAGGTCGACCCGCTGGCCGCCGGTGATCTTGGTGTAGAGACCGTACTTCTCGCCGACCTCCCCCAGCACGCGCAGCTTGCTCGGGGTGATCTCACCGCCGGGAATGCGCGGCACCACCGAGTAGGTGCCGTTCTTCTGCATGTTGGCCATGAAGGTGTCGTTGGTATCCTGCAGCGGGATATGCGCGGCATCGGTGATCGGCTCGTTGAAGCAGGAGGCCAGGATCGAGGCCACCGCCGGCTTGCAGATATCACAGCCGAGGCGGTGGCCTGACGCCGTGCCGTGCTTCTCGATCAGCTCGCTGAAGGTCTTGATGCCCTCGACGCGCACCAGCGAATAGAGCTCCTGGCGGGTGTGGGCGAAGTGTTCGCAGATCGAGTGGTCGACCTCCACGCCGCGGGCCTCGAGTTCATGGTCGACCACGCTCTTGAGCAGGCCCGCGCAACCGCCGCAGCCGGTGCTGGCCTTGGTCTCGGCCTTGACGGCCCCCAGGTCGACGGCGCCGGCGTCGATCGTCTCGCAGATTGCGCCCTTGGTGACATTGTGACAGGAGCAGATGGTCGCGCCCTCGGGCAGGGCGTCGGCGCCCAGGGTCGGCGCGCCCTCGCTGGAGGGCAGGATCAGCGCAGCCGGGTCCTCGGGCAGTTCCAGGCCATTGCTGTAATACTGCATCAGGGTGTCGTAGGTGGCGTTGTCGCCCACCAGCATGGCGCCGAGCAGCTTCTTGCCGTCGCTTGTGACCACCAGCTTGCGGTATTCCTGCTTGATCTCGTCGAGGTAGCGGAACATCCGCGCGCCGGGGTTCTGGTTGCCGTGGGCGTCGCCGATGGCGCCTACGTCGACGCCGAGCAGCTTGAGCTTGGTGCTCATGTCGGCGCCTTCGAAGGTCAGCTCACCACCCAGCAGGGTATCCGCGGCGGCCTTGGCCATCTGGTAGCCAGGGGCCACCAGGCCGAAGATGCTGCCCTGCCACAGCGCCACCTCGCCGATGGCCAGGATCGCCGGGTCGCTGGTCAGGCAGTGGTCGTCGATCGCCACGCCGCCGCGCTCGCCCATCTCCAGGGCGGCGTCCCTTGCCAGCTCGTCGCGGGGCCGAATGCCTGCCGAGAACACGATCAGGTCGGTCTCCAGTACCTTGTCGTCCTGGAAGACCATGCGGTGGAAGCTGGCCTCGCCGTCCTCGATATGCTGGGTGGCGCGGCCGGTGAGCACCTGAACGCCCAGCGCCTCGATCTTCTCGCGCAGCAGCTCACCGCCCTCGGTGTCGACCTGCATCGGCATCAGCCGAGGGGCGAACTCGACCACGGCGGTATCGAGATCGAGGCCGTGCAGGGCGTTGGCCGCCTCCAGGCCGAGCAGGCCGCCGCCGACCACCACGCCGGTGGTGGCCGTCTTTGCCGCGGCGCGGATGGCGTCTAAATCATCCAGGGTGCGGTAGACCAGGCAGTTGTCGCGATCGTTGCCGGGGATCGGCGGCACGAAGGGGTAGGAGCCGGTGGCCAGCACCAGCCGGTCGTAGGCATAGCGACCCTGGTCGGTCACCACCTCGCCCTTGTCGCGGTCGAGGGCGGTCACCGCCTCATGCAGGCGCAACTCGATGCCGTTCTGCGCGTAGAAGTCCGCATCGCACATGGCCAGCGACTGGGCGTCGTGAGCGGCGAAGTATTCGGAGAGGTGGACGCGGTCGTAGGCGCGATGACGCTCCTCGCCGAATACCGTGATGCGGTATTGCTCGGTGGCGCCGCGTTCGATGAGTTGCTCGACCAGATGGTGGCCGACCATGCCGTTACCGATGATGATCAGGTCTTGGGGAGTAGGCGTCGTCATGCGGCGGCCTCCTGAGTGGCGGTGGGGGAAGAAGCGGAATCGAGCAGGCGGTTGGCGTCGCTTGCCCCGAACAGCAGGGCCTGGCGGCAGCCGGAGAGATCCTGTCCGTTAAGCGAATGCTCGAAGTACCAGGGGCCGGCGGCGGTATCGCCGTAGAGCACGGCCCCCTCGAGGCGGTTGTCGCGCAGCAGCAGGCGGCGATAGTCGCCGTGCTGCGGATCGTGGTAGGTCAACACCTCGTGATCGTCGTCGGGCTCGATGGGGCCGAAGGCATACAGCGCGATGCCGCTGACCTTGAGCTTGGTGGCGGTGGGCCGCTCGACGTAGCCGGACGCCGCCTGAGCCTTGGCTGTGCGGCTCAGGTGATCGGCCAGCACCTCGACCTGGCGCCAGATCGGCTCGACCAGGCCGTAGGTGGTGCCATTGAACTGGCAGCATTCGCCCAGGGCATGAATGCACGGGTCGGAGGTAGTGAGAAACTCATCGACGACGATGGCGCGCTTCACCTCTAGCCCCGCCGCCTCGCCAAGCTCGGCATTGGGCGTAATACCGGCGGCGATCACCACGCAGTGGGCGGCGAGCCGTCGACCGTCCTCGAGGTGCACGGCGCAGACCCGCCCCTGCGTGTCGTCCTCCAGGGCGGCCAGGCGAGCGCCGGTCAGGATGGCAAGGCCGCGCTCGTTCAGCTCCGCCTCCAGCAGCCCGGCCGCGGTGGCATCGAGCTGGCGGTTCATCAGCCGGTCCGAGCGCTGCAACACGCTGATGGTCATGTCGCGGCCGGTCGCCTGCGGGTCGCCTGCTGCCTCGAGCTTCGCCTGTTTGCGCAACCCCTCGGCGGCCTCCAGGCCGAGCAGCCCACCGCCGATGACCACCGCCGGGCCTCCGCGCCGTGCCGCCCGGGTCAACGCCGCGACGTCCTCAAGGTCACGAAAGCCGTGGACACCCTCCAGATCGATGCCTTCGACGGCCGGCATCGCCGGGCGTGAGCCGGTGGCCAGCACCAGGCGGTCGTAGCCGATCTGCCGGCCCGCGGCAGTGACGAGGCGTCGCTGCCGGCGGTCGATCTCGGCGATCCGCGCGCCCAGCAGCAGCTCGATGCCCTGGTCGGCATACCAGTCGGCGTCGTGCAGGGTCAGGGCCTCGCGGTCCATCTCCCCGGCCAGCCAGGGCGATAGCAGGATGCGGTTGTAGGCCGGTGTGTTTTCCTCGCCGATCATGGTGATGCGGCGGGGGCGGTCAGGGCGTTTCATCAACGCCTCGAGCAGGCGGTGGCCGGCCATGCCGTTGCCGATGATCACCAGGTGCTCGGCGGTGGGCGTCGGGTGAGGGGTCATGGTGCCTCTCCTCCAGCGGTCATTGCGTTCATGCGCTCTCGTCTGCCGACCAGCGGTGGGCGGGGGACGACGCACAAAAAAAGACGCCCGGTCAGGTGCCGCCACGCATAGCGGCAGTACCTGGCCGGACGTCTTCGTCCGTGGCTCAGCGGCGACCGCCATTGGTCGTCGCTGGCCGGTTAGGGGTGCCCCTGGCGAGAGGGGCAGTGCTGTAAGGATATGTGCAAGGAATCGGCCAATGGCGCGATTTCGTCTTTTTATCCTTTATCAACAGTATGTTGTGAGTGATTCCTGTCGGCGTAAGAAGGCGCCGGCATCCGCTCCCGTGCTCGTCACTGGTGCGTCGTCGCGTCGAAATGCACAGGGCTGTAGCACTCATCGAGGGTGGCACGGTCCAGGCGGCGGCCGCTGGCACGCATCTGCTGATCCATCTGCTCGGCGAACAGGCTTGCGCTCTCGACCTCGGGGCGCAGCATGTCGGGGCCGTAGAGCTGCTGGTTGATCGGTGCCTCGTCCAGCGGCAGGTGGTCGAGATGGCTGATCGAGCGATCCAGATAGGGCGGCAGGGCCAGCCATTCGTAGGCCTGGCGACGGTTTGCGGGGGCCGCCGAGAGCCAGTGACTGGCCTCACGCAGGGCACGGATCAGCCGTGCCAGGGTGGCCGGATAGCGGTGGGCCCAGGAGCGCGTCACGCCGAGCACCTTCTCGGGCGGCGTGGGCCATAGCTGAGCGCCGGTGGCGACGATTCGCCCGGCCTCTCGCGACTCGGCCAGTGACCCCCAGGGCTCGCCCACGCAGAAGCCATCGATGCGACCGGCCTCGAGCGCCTCGACCATCTGCGGCGGCGGCAAGACGCTGAGGTCCAGGTCCCGGTCCGGATCGAGGCCACCAAGGCTCAGCCAATGGCGCAGCTCATAGTGTTGGCAGGAGTGCGGATAGACCATGGCCAGGCTCAGGCGGTGGTCCGGGTGCTTGCCGAGGTAGCCGGCGAGCGAGCGAGCACTGAGGGCCGGATCCTCGTGATAGCCGACGCCGCTGATGCTTGAGAGCTCATGGGACAAGGCGATGGTATTACCGTGTCGACCCAGGACGATCGGTGCCAGGGTGTCGCAGGGCGCGCGCCCCAGCCCCAGGCTCATGGCCAGCGGCAGCGGGGCCAGCATCTGGGCGCCGTCCAGCAGGCCGGCAGCTACCCGGTCGCGCAGCGTCGACCAGGCATTCTGGCGCGACAGCGTGACATCGAGACCCTGCTCGGCGAAGAAGCCCTGCTCTCGGGCGACGACCAGCAGGGCACAGTCGATCAGGGGCACGAAGCCGAGCGTCAGTCGGTCGAGTTCGGCATCTTTCAATGCAGTCATGGGCCCTTCTCCAGGGGTTCGAGAATGTCGATGACGCTCTTGGCGACCTCAAAGATACGCTGGCTACGATCCATGGCGATCTTGCGCAGCATGCGGTAGGCCTCCTCTTCTCCACAGTTCTGGTGCTGCATCAAGAGGCCCTTGGCGCGCTCGATGCGCTTGCGCTCGGCAAGCTTGTTACGCGTCTTGTCGAGTTCGCTGCGCATCGATTGGAAGGCGTCGAAGCGAGCGATGGCGACGTCGATGATGGCGCGGACACGGCTGGGTACCAGGCCATCGACCACATAGGCGCTGACCCCGGACTTGAGCGCCGCCTGCATGGTGTCGGAGTCATGCTGGTCGGCGAAGAACACCACCGGGCGCGGGTTCTCCCGGTTGAGCAGCGCCATGCTGTCGAGGGTGTCGCGGTCGGGGGACTCCATGTCGATGATCACCACGTCGGGCTCGTGGCGGGCGACCATCTCGTTGAGGCTGGTGGGGGTCTGCAGCCGGCAGATCACCCGGTGGCCCTCGCTGGTGAGGGCCTCCTCGACCATGGCGGCGCGCACGACCTCGTCGTCGACCAGCAGGATATTCAGCGGTGGGGGCATGGTGGTGGCTCGCGATCTTCGATGAACGTAATGCGGATGCTCCGACTCATGCAAGGAATGTACCGTCTTGTCGCATGCCGGCGGCGGCTGGTCTCTCGTGGGGCCGTTGCCGGACGCTAGACGCCGCTTGTGCCCCAGGCGCCGCCGCACGCATCGTGAGGCCTCGGAACGGCTATCGGCGAGTCTTGTTGGTGCGCTTTCGCTGTCCGTTGCATCCCGATGGTGCGTCCGGGAGCGCAGAAGTGGGTGAGCCGACGGCCGCGGGTTGGGCTCTCTACGCCGCGCATGTCTTCGTCGGGCCGTGCAGGGGCGGGGCCTTGCGCCGCAGCAAGCGAAACGGAAGGCAGGTGACCTGTATAAGCTGGCATGCGGTTTGCTTTCTCGTAAGGCATAAGGCGCCAACGGCGGCGCCTTCACCAGACAACGGCGTCCGGTTCCCTGTCCTCGCGGCAGAGGAGCCGGGCGCCTTTTTGTTGGGCGGCCCGTCGGGCGAGCGCGTGCTACCAGAGGCGGCATGCTCGCCGGGCCACCGAGAGAGGGGGAGCCTGATGCACCAGGTGCGAACGACCTGCCCATACTGTGGCGTTGGCTGCGGCGTCGTGGCCGATGTCGAGGATGCGACCTTGACCACCGTGAGTGGCGATCAGGACCACCCGGCCAACTACGGGCGGCTGTGCGTCAAGGGCTCGGCACTGCACGAGACCCTGGGCGAAGGGGGGCGACTGACGCGGCCGCGGGTCGATGGCGTCGAGGTCGATTGGACGACGGCGCTGGATAGCGTGGCGCAGCGCCTCGCCGACACCCGTCGCGAGCATGGCAGCCACGCCCTGGCGGCCTATCTGTCCGGGCAGCTGCTCACCGAGGACTATTACGTCGCCAACAAGCTGTTCAAGGGCTTCCTCGGCACCCCGCACCTGGATACCAACTCGCGGCTCTGCATGGCCTCGGCGGTGGCCGGCTACAAGCGCGCCTTCGGTGCCGACGCCGTGCCCTGCAGCTATGAAGACCTGGAGGAAGCCGAGCTGGTGGTACTGGTGGGCTCTAACCTGGCCTGGAATCATCCGGTGCTCTATCAGCGGCTGCGTACCGCCAAGACCCGCAATCCGCTGATGCGGGTGGTGGTGATCGACCCAAGGGTCACCGACAGCTGCGAGATCGCCGATCTCTACCTCGGCCTGGCGCCGGGCAGCGATGCTCGCCTCTTCAACGGCCTGCTGGCCTTCATGGCCGAGCGCAAGCGGCTCGACCGGGTCTATCTGGCGGGCCATGTCGATGGTGTCGACGAGGCGCTGGCCGCCGCCGCTGAGGAGGACTGTTCGCTGGAGGCGATCGCCGCCGACTGCGATCTCGATCCCGAGGCGCTGCAGACCTTCTACTACTGGTTCTCAAGCCAGCTGCACGTGGTCACTCTCTATTCCCAGGGCATCAACCAGTCGAGCAGCGGCACCGACAAGTGCAACGCGATCATCAACTGCCACCTGGCCGGGGGCAAGCTGGGCCTGCCGGGTGCCGGTCCCTTCTCGATCACCGGCCAGCCCAATGCCATGGGCGGGCGCGAGGTGGGCGGGCTAGCCAACCAGCTGGCCGCCCACATGGACTACGACACGCCCGGTGCCCTCGATCGCGTCAGGCGTTTCTGGTCCACCGAGACCCTGACGCCGACGCTGCCCGAGGCCCCCGGCCACAAGGCCTTCGCCCTCTTCGAGGCCATCGAGCGGGGCGAGGTGCAGGCGCTGTGGGTGATGGCCACCAACCCGGCGGTCAGCCTGCCGGAGGCCAATCGGATCCGGGCGGCGCTGGCCAAGTGCCCGCTGGTCATCGTCTCGGAGTGCATGGCCAACACCGACCTGCTCGCCTACGCCGACATCGTGCTGCCGGCGTCCTCCTGGGCCGAGAAGGATGGCACCGTCACCAACTCCGAGCGTCGCATCTCGCGTCAGCGCGGCATGCTGGCGCCCCCCGGCGAGGCCCGTCATGACTGGTGGATCATCGGCCAGGTCGCGGCAAGGCTTGGTTATGGCGAGGCCTTCGCCTATCGCCACCCCGGCGAGATCTTCGACGAGCACGCCAGGCTCTCCGGTTTCGAGAATGGCCGCGATGCAAAGGCGGGGTTTCGTCTCTTCGACATCTCGGGGCTGGCCGGCCTGGACCGCGAGGGCTATGACGCCCTGGCACCGATTCAGTGGCCGGTCAACGCAACGGCGCCTAGCGGCACCGCCAGGCTGTTCGAGGATGGCCGCTTCGCCACCCCGAGCGGGCGCGCCCGGTTGTTGCCGGTGCGGCCGCGGGGCCCGAGCCAGGCGCTCAGCGAGGCGCGCCCGCTGCGCCTCAATACCGGGCGGGTACGTGATCAGTGGCACACCATGAGCCGCACGGGGCGTGCGCCGCGGCTGATGAACCATCGCGCCGAGCCCTTTATCGAGGTGCATCCCGATGATGCGCTGGCGGCGGGGGTCGGGGATGCCCAGCTGGCGCGCCTCAAGGGTGCCGATGGCGATTACCTGGGACGGGTGCGCGTCGCCAAGGGCCAGCGGCCGGGAGAGGTGTTCGTGCCGATGCACTGGACCGACCGCTTCAGCAAGCGGGCGCGCATGGGCGGGCTTCTAAAGGCCCATCTCGACCCGCTGTCCGGTCAGCCGGAATCCAAGCACGGCGCCGTGGCACTGACACCGCTGGCCCCTGCCTGGGAGGCCACCCTGCTGGTCGCCGATGACCTGGCCACGACGACTGCCTGGTGTGAGGACTCTCGCTACTGGGCGCGGATTCCGCTGGACCACGCCGAGCGCTGGCAGCTGGCCGGGGGGAGAGCGGGCGAGGCGCCGGGCGATTGGCTTTCGCGTCTTGGCGACTGGTTGCCGGTCGCGCCGACCCTCTGGTGTGAGGATCCCGCCAGTGGGCGCCTGCGGGCCGCCGGCGTGGCCGATGGCCGCCTGCGCTGGTGGCTGATGGTCGGGCCGCCGGCGGAACTGCCGGGGCTCGGCTGGCTGGATGCCTGCTTCGCCGGGCATCCCCTGGAGGAGCCGGCGCGACGGCGGCTGCTGGCCGGTTGCGATGCCGGCGAGGCCGACAGCGGCCCGCTGGTCTGCAGCTGTCATCAGGTCGGCCAGCAGGCGATCGTCGCGGCGATTCATGGCGGCGATACCAGCGTCGAGGCGCTGGGGGCTCGGCTTGCCTGCGGTACCCAATGCGGTAGCTGCATCCCTGAACTCAAATCCCTGATTGAAGACGCTCTCGAAGAGGAGGCCTGCCATGCGCGCGCCGACCAGAAGCTGGAAAAGCAAACCATCTGAGGCGCTGAGCCTGCTCGCCCGCCTCGGCCACGACCTGTCACGCTGGCTGGGGGGCGGTGGCGAGCTCGACGACGCCGGCGCACCCGGGTCGCCGCCCCTGTCAGTCACCGGTCGCTGTCGTGCCGGCACGGTGTATCTGGTCGGCGCGGGCAGCGGCGATGTCGAACTCTTGACCCTCAAGGCGGCCCGCCTGCTGCAGGCGGCCGATGCGGTGGTCTACGACCGCCTGGTCGGCGACGACATCCTGGCGCTGATTCCTGCCGGCCGCGAGCGCTACTACGTCGGCAAGGCGCGGGGGCAGCACAGCGTGCCCCAGGCCGAGATCGGCGCCCTGCTGGTGCGCCTGGCGCAGGAAGGCAAGTCGGTGGTGCGCCTGAAGGGCGGTGATCCCGGGGTGTTCGGGCGCATGGGCGAGGAGCTCGCCGCGCTCTCCGCGGCCACGGTTTCCGCCGAGATCGTGCCCGGCATCACCGCTGCCTCGGCGGCCTGTGCGTCCACGGGTATCCCGCTCACCGATCGTGGCCATGCCCAGCAGCTACGCCTGATCACCGCTCAGCTGTGCCGGGAGGGCGGGGAACCCGACTGGACTTCGCTTGCCCGCCGTGACGAGACCCTGGTGTTCTACATGGGCCTGTCGAAGGTCGAGGCGATCTGTGCCGGGCTGCGCGGCGCCGGCCTGCCCGACGACTGGCCGATCATGCTGGTCGCCAACGCCAGCCTGCCAGAGCAGGCGGCGCTGACCGGCACCCTGGCCGATATGCCAGGCAAGCTCGCCAAATCGCCTTTGCCGTCGCCGTGCCTGATCGTGGTGGGCAGCGTGGTCAGCATGATCGAGGATTCCCCGGCGGCCATGGCACCGGTGCCGGCACAAGTAGCCCTAACTTGAGCCATATCATTCACCCGGCGTGACGTTATCAACTAGCTTTAAGGCATCGGCGTTGATTCGTGGCCCGCCGCCACGCTTGCCCGGAGCCCGGCCAGGTGGAATTCAAGGATTACTACCAGACCCTCGGGGTGGACAAGACCGCCACCGTCGAGGAGATCAAGAAGGCCTACCGCAAGCTGGCCCGCAAGTATCACCCGGATGTCAGCAAGGAAGCGGACGCCGAAGCGCGCATGCAGGCGATCAACGAGGCCAAGGAGGTGCTGAGCGATCCCGAGAAGCGGGCCGCCTATGACCAACTGGGCGAGGACTACCGAGCCGGCCAGGACTTCCGCCCGCCGCCGGACTGGGATGCGGGCTTCGAGTTCACCGGTCGCGGCTTCGAGGGAGCCGAGGCCGACGAGTTCAGCGACTTCTTCGCCAATCTGTTCGGCCAGGGTGGGCGCCGCGAGCGGCATGGGCGCGGTGACTATCAGCGCCGCGGCGAGGATCGCCACGCCAAGGTGCTGATCGACCTGGCGGACGCCTATCAGGGCGCGACGCGCACCATCACCCTGCAGGTCCCGCAGGTAGATGCACAGGGCCGGGTGGTGACGCGCGAGCACAGTCTCAGCGTGAAGATCCCCAAGGGCGTCAAGGAAGGCCAACATGTGCGCCTGACGGGGCAGGGCAGCCCGGGCCTGGGCGGTGGGCCGCCGGGCGATCTGTTTCTGGAGATCCACTTCCGCCCCGACCCGGCCTTCCGCGTCGAGGGCCGCGATGTGTTCGCCAGCGTGCCGGTGACGCCCTGGGAGGCGGCGCTTGGCGCGAGCATCGAGACGCCGACCCCCGTCGGACCGGTCAGGCTCAAGGTGCCGGCCGGTTCCCAGAGCGGGCGTCGGCTGCGTCTCAAGGGGCGCGGTATTCCCGGGAAGGAGCCGGGCGATCTCTACGTGGAGCTCACGGTGGTGCTGCCGCCGGCGGATACCGACAAGGCGCGCGAGCTCTACGCCACCATGGCGCGGGAGCTCGACTTCGACCCGCGTCGGCGCAGGGGAGGCTAGGTGATGGCAGACGATGATGTCACTCGCGGCGAGTTGATCGACGAAGCCGCGCTGACCCTTGATGAGCTGGCCCGGGCCTGTGCGGTGGAACCTGACTGGGTCATCGAGCGGGTCGAAAGCGGCCTGTTGGCCGATGGCAGCCGCTATGTGACCCGTCAGCGCCTTACCAGCCAGCGTTTCACCAGCCACGACCTGACCCGGGCCCGGCGCCTGCGCCAGGTCGAACGTGACTTCGAGGCCGAGCCGGAGCTGGCGGCGCTGGTCGCCGATCTGATCGAGGAAGTCGAGTGGCTGCGTGGTCGGCTGCGCGCGACGCGCCCACATTGACCGGGCAGGGATTGGTAGGGAGGCACGGAAGAGTGGCGTGGTTGGGTGTTGCGCAGGACGCAGCCACCGGAAACCGTAGAAGATTCGCGCCTGACCTGTCTGGAATCAGGTCATCATGCTGGGCGTGGGGCCTGAGTCGAGTTGATCGACTGGTTCGCCATAAAGCTCAGTCGTTCGCCAGCAAGAATGCCAGCCATGAGGGCTGGCATTCACGGGCCGATGTCGAGCATCGGCCCCGGAGGGAATAGAGCCAGCTATCAGCCGAGTTGGTCGAGCACGGTCTCGGCGCTGCTCTGGTCCACGCCCTTGGCGTCGACGCCGAGGTATTCGACCACACCATCATTGGCAATCAGCGCGAAGCGCTTGCTGCGGGTGCCCATGCCGCCGCCGCTTGCATCCATGTCCAGGCCCAGGGCCTTGGCGAACTCGGCGTTACCGTCGGCCAGCATGGTGAGCTTCTGAGCATTCTGGTCTTTTTGCCAGGCATCTAGCACGAAGGCATCGTTGACCGCCATGCAGGCAATGGTATCCACCCCCTTGGCGAGGATGTCGTCGGCCTTGATCACGAAGCCGGGCATGTGGGTGTTGGAGCAGCCCGGGGTGAAGGCGCCGGGCACGGCGAACAGCACTACCTTCTTGCCGGCAAACAGTTCGCCCAGGTTGATGTCTTCCGGGCCATTGGCACCGTTGGTCTTGATGGTGAGGTCGGGAATCTTGTCGCCTACGGAAATGCTCATGTGGCGCTTCCTCTCTTGAGAAATGGCACGGCAGGCAGAAGGCCAAGCCATGACCTCCTACTCTAGCAAGGTGCCTCAGAGCGTGAAACCGGCCAGATGTTGCTGACCCAGGCCAAGTGTCGCCGCGAACGGTTTTGATGGCGGCTTATCCCTGCCGTCGCTACGGTTAATAAGCAGGCGGGCCCTGTGCTCGGTTCGCTTGCAGCGAGTTTCTTCATGAGGCACTCGAATGACCCAGTACTCCCTGTTGGGCGGCATCTTGTGGCTACTGGTCGCCAGCCAACCGGCTTGGGCGGATGATCATTGCGAGCCGATTGCCCTGTCCGATGGGGAATCGTCGCTCAGCATCGATGGCGAGGTCACGCTTGAAGATGTGCGTTGTTATAGCCTCACGGTAGGGTTGGAGAAGCATATCTCCATTGAAGTCCTCAGTGGCCACAACCTCGTCTTCTCGATCCAGGGGCAGGACGAGGCGTCGGGTATCGCCTACGAGGTGCCTCGTCGGCAGACCTTCACCATCGTGGTCGGTCAGCTGATCGCCAACTTCGACGTCCAGCCCTATCGCCTGACGATCCGCCTTCAACCTTGATTTACCATTTCCCGTCGCGACGATGCTGTGCGAGGGCCGCGACATCGTCGGGCCCGGTACGACAGCCGCCGCCGATCACTGCGGCACCGGCAGACAGCCAGCGTGAGGCGCCCTCGGCCAGTGCCAGCGCCTCATCAAGGCTCGGCAATGTCTCGAGGGCGAGCACAGCCCGGTCGTGACCAGAGTCGCCGCGGTACTCGCTGTCATCGGCGAGATGGGCGCCATGCATGCGCCTAGCGATAGCCCTCGGCTTGTAGCCGGAACAGCTGGGCGTAGCGGCCATTGATGGCCAGTAACTGCTCATGATCGCCGCGCTCGATGATCCGGCCGCGATCGATGACCAGAATCTGGTCGGCGGCCCGCACGGTCGAGAAGCGGTGCGAGATCAGGATGGTCATCTTGTCGCGACGGTGTTCGCGGAAACGGGCATAGACCCTCGCTTCGGCGGCGGCGTCCATGGCCGCCGTAGGTTCGTCGAGCACCAGGATGTCGGCGTCCTCGCGCATGTAAGCCCGCGACAGGGCGACCTTCTGCCACTGGCCGCCAGAAAGTTCCTGGCCGCCCTTGAACCAGCGCCCCAGCTGGGTTGAATAGCCTTCCGGCAGCTGGGCGATGAAATCATCGGCAAGCCCATGCTCGGCGGCATAGCGCCAGCGGTCTTCGTCGGAGAAGGCCTCGACGTTGCCGACGCCAAGGTTCTCGCCCACCTGCAACTGGTAGCGCACGAAATCCTGAAAGATCACCCCGATGCGTCGGCGCAGTGCCTGCACGTCCCAGTCCTCGAGCGGGCTGCCATCGAGCAGGATACGGCCCTCACTTGGCGGATAGAGCCGCGTCAGCAATTTGATCAGAGTGGTCTTGCCCGACCCGTTCTCGCCAACCAGCGCCAGGCTCTGACCCGGACGCAGGTGCAGCGTGATGTCGACAAGCACCGGTGTCTCGGCGCCGGGGTAGGTGAAGCCGACCTGCTCGAAGCGGATGCCGTCGCCGGGATACTCGCCCTGGGTCAGCGTGCCGGCCTCTTTTTCCACCGGCTGTTCCAGGTATTCATAGAGATTCGAGAGATAGAGGTTGTCCTCGTACATGCCGCTGACCGCGGTGAGGCTCGCCGAGAGGGCCGACTGGCCCTGCTTGAAGACCATCAGGTACATGGTCATCTGGCCAAGCGTCAGCCGCCCGACCACGGTATCGAGCACCACCCAGGCATAGGCGCCGTAGAAGGTCAGGGTGCCCAGCAGGCCGAGCACGAAGCCCCAGCCGTCGCGGCGCAGGGTCAGGCGTCGATCCTCGGCGTAGAGGGTGTTGAAGATATCCCGGTAGCGCTTGAGGAATAGCGGCTCGAGGCCGAACAGCTTGACTTCCTTGATGCTGTCTTCCCGGGCCAGCACCGTCTCCAGATACATCTGCATGCGGGTCTGCGGTGAACGCCAGCGAAACAGCCGAAAGGCATCGCCGGAGAACTTGGCCTCGGAGAGAAACACCGGCAGGGCCCCGACCACCAGGATGGCAATCGCCCAGGGCGAGAACTGCACCAGCAGCACCGCGAAGCTCGCCAGTGAGATGCCGTTCTGCAGCAGCCCGAAGGTCTTGTTGACCAGCGCCAGCGGCCGGGTCGAGGCTTCGCGACGGGCGCGCGTCAGCTTGTCGTAGAACTCCGAGTCCTCGAACTGGGCAAGTGAGAGGCTGCCGGCCTTCTCGAGGATCATCACATTGACCTTCTGGCCAAGCAGCGCCCGCAACAGCGATTGCTGAGCCGATAACCCGCGCCGGGCCAGATCGATCAGGGCGATGATCAGCCCCTCGAGCGCCACGTACTTGAGCACGGGCAGGGCGATATCGAATAGCGACGGGTCGGTGGCCGCCTGGTAGCGGTCCATGGCGGCCACCACTGAATCGACGATCAGCTGGCCGACATAGGCCGCCACCGCCGGCAGCACGCCGGCCACCAGCGTGCAGAGCATGAGCCCAAGTGTCAGGCCCCTTGAGGTCTCCCATACCAGTGCCAGGGCGCGGCGGCTGTAGCGAAATATGCCGATGAAGCTTGAGAAACGGGCGGGTGTGGGGGCCGGCGGTGGTGACAAGATGAGCATCCTTGGCGTTGATCGCCCGAGTGTATCAGGCGGAACGGCCGGGGCTTGCGACATCTCGGTTCCATTGACTGCTCACTGGGTGATCGAGACGTGGCAATCGCCTCCTGTCTGAGCTGGGGGCGCCGTCCCTGTCGGTGACAAGGACGGCAGACGGATAGCGTGGGCCCTTAGTCGTCGTTGAGGGTGGCATCCAGGGTCAGCAGCGCCGCTTGCCAGGAAGCGGCATCGGCGGCGGCATTGTAGGCCAGCGGGAGGTCGTGCTGGGCGGCGAACGCATCGGCCTCGGTATTCGTGAAACCATGCTGGGCCCGGGGGTAGTTGGTCACCTCGACGTCGGCGCCCTGAGCCTTGAGGGCGCTGGCCATCGCCACCAGGTCGTCGTGGGCGACGAAACCGTCCTCGGCGCCGTTATGGATGCGCACGCTGCCCTCGAAGGCCTGAGGCATGTTCACCGCCACCGTCGGTACCCCATGAAAGCTGATGGCGGCCTCGAGCGGCATGCCGGACAACGCCATGTTCATCACCACGCTGCCGCCGAAGCAGTAACCGATTGCCGCCATGCCGCCATCGGCCACCGCCGGGTGGGCGTCAAGCTTGGTCATCGCGGCCTCGAGCCTGGCCCGTGCCGCCGGCCAGTCCTGCATCACCCGGCTGGAATATTCCTTTGCTTCGGCGGGATGTCCGGCCTGCTTGCCATCGCCGTACATGTCCACCGCCAGGGCAACGAAGCCCAGCGCCGCCAGTTGATTGGCCCGGGCGCGGGCATAACGATCCAGCCCCCACCATTCGTGCACCACCAGGACCGCGGGTTGCGGACCGTCGATGTTGGCGTTGCGAGCCAGATATCCTGAATAGGTGTTGCCGCCGGTGGTGTACTCGAAGACCTCGCCGACCACGCGTGGTCCCGACTGAATATCGACCGTCTCGTTGGTCGGCGAGGGCTCCGTCTGTGCCTGGACGCTGGCCGCTCCCGCCAGCAGGGCTGTGGCCAGGCATACCAGGGTGAAGAGTTGTCGCATCAGGGATCTCCTTGCCTGTGATTGTTGTCGTACTCGGCATCGATCGCCTTCGCTCATCCATGCTTCATTAATATAGCCAGTGGGACGCTTGGGCGGAACCCGTACGGCGATACCAAGGCACACGCCGGGGCATCAACGCCGCAGAGGGGGCGTCTGGGTCGCCCTTGTGCATGACGAGGTTCGCCTCCTCTCAGGGCTGGCCATGTCTGGCCGCATCAGACCAGCGGTGAGACGCGCCTGGGTTCCTCATCGAGCAGCGCGGCCAGCCGGGTCAGGCCATCGTCGAGTTGAGCGCGCTCGGCGGGCGGTGTCACACAGATGCGTATCGCCTGCGGTGCCGGTTGGCTGCCCACGCAGAAGGGGTCGGCGCCAATCACGGTCACCCCACGTTCGGCGGCGCGAGCCACGACATCCACCGCACGCCAGGGCTCCGGCAGCGTCAACCAGGCATGAAAGCCGCACGGATGGGCGCTGATCTGGTGGCCGTTGAGGCGCTCGGCAAGCAACTGCTGGCGCGCGGCTACCTCCTGCCATTGCCAGTCGATCAGGGTCTTGGCATCGGTGCTTGCCAGCCATTCGATGGCAGCGCTGGCCATTAGCTCAGGGACGGCCCAGTACTGGGCGCGTAGCGAGGCGGTAAGGCGCGCCATCAGGTTGGCAGGTGCGCGCAGGGCCCCGAGGCGCAGGCCGCCGGCGAGCAGTTTGGAGACGCTGAAGATATACAGCGAGCGCTCCGGCGCCAACCGATAGAAGGGCGTGCCGCGTCTTTCGGCGGTCACGAACTGTACGCCGTCTTCCAGCAACAGCAGGTCGTGGCGTCTGGCGACCTCGACGATCGCCTTGCGTCGCGTCTCCCCCATTCGGGCGCCGGTGGGATTGTTGTGCTCGGGCATCAGGTAGAGCAGGCGAATCTTCTGCTGCAGGCAGAGGCGCTCCAGCGCCTCGGGCAGGATGCCCTCGGCATCCATCGGAACCGCCACATGCTTGAGGCCGAGCTGGCGGGCGGCGGCGATCATGCCCGGAAAGGTCAGGGCCGCCGAGGCCACCGCCTCGCCGGGCTGCACCAGCGCCTGCAGGGCCAGGTAGTCGGCGTGCTGGCCGCCGCTGGTCAGGATCAGCTCATCGGCGGTCATGGGCATCCCTTGGCCCGTCAGCCAGCCTGCCAGGGCCTCGCGACTCGCCTGGCTGCCCTGCTCGGGCTGGTAGGCCAGGACGGCGTCGATGGCCCCGGGACGATGGGCGAGGCGTTCCAGCACGCCGGAGAGCTGCTGTACCCGCATGGGGTGGGGAATCGGCACGTTAAGCGACAGGTCGACGCTGCCATCGGGGGCGTGGGACAGGTGATGAAAAACGGGAGCATCCGACGCCAGGCTGCGCACCCGGGTGCCGCTGCCGACCTTGGCTTCGACCAGGCCACGGCGCTCGGCTTCACGATAGGCGCGGGTGATGGTGCCAACGGTCACCTTGAGGGCGTCGGCCAGCAGGCGCTGCGGTGGCAAGCGCTCGCCGGGGGCGAGAGTACCGGCGGCAATGTCGGCGGCCAGCCGGTCGACCAGCGCCTGGTAGCGCGGGCTAGCGGCGGCGTCGAGATCGGGTAGCCAGTGGCAGCGGGCGCGGGCCTTGGTCTGAATATCCATGCAGCGATGTTTCCTCGAGAAGACGACATGGTGAAACGGGTGGGCCGCCGCGGACGATAACCAGTGGACAGGGCAGTGCCCCTCGACCGACAGCCTCATGAATCAGCGAATGTCGGGGTGACAAAGCATTCCTTGATTGGGGCGTATGGCGGTGCATACTCAATTGTGTGCGCAATTGGTGCCAATGTCAGGCGGTTTTGCTTAATTGTACCCCTGCAATTAAGTCGACCTGCAGATCATTTACCTCAGAGGAGCCCACTATGTCCGTCCCGATGCCCGAGCTGATTGCTCTGATTGGCCCGATGATAGTGTTTGCTTTCAGCATGACGGCCACGCCTGGCCCCAACAACATGATGCTGACCGCGTCCGGCGCCAACTACGGGTTTCTGCGCACCCTGCCGCATATGCTCGGCATCTCGATGGGGGTAATGGTGTTGATGGGGGCGGTGGCACTGGGGCTCGGCGCCCTGTTCGAGCAGTGGCCACCACTGCAGCAGGGGCTCAAGGTGGCGGGCAGCGTTTATCTCTTGTGGCTGGCTTACAAGATCGCAACGGCACCCCCGCCGGATCAGCGTGGGCCCGGTGAAGACGCGCGGCCAATGACTTTCTGGCAGGCGGCCGCCTTCCAGTTTGCCAATCCCAAGGCCTGGGTGATGGCGATCTCGGGGATCGCGTCCTTTACGCTGTCTGGCGATGCCTTCCTGGCCTCGGCAGTGGCGATCATTCTGGTGATGGGCCTCATCAGCCTGCCATCGATTTCGCTTTGGGCGGGCTTTGGCGTGGCGGTAGGCCGGCTGATGAAGACACGTCGCCACTGGCGGGTTTTCAACGCCGTGATGGGATTATTGACCGCCGCCTGCGTGCTGATGATCCTGAGCTGATCCGCTAGCGCTCGAGCGGTGGGGTGGGGCGCACCAGGATCTCGTTGACGTCGACCTTAGACGGCTGACTGATGGCGTAGAGCACCGCGTTGGCGATGTCCTTGTCTTCCAGGGCATGGGCGGGCGGCTCATCGAAGAAGGGCGTATCGACCATGCCGGGCTCGATCAGGGTCACCCGGATACCGCTGCCACGTAGTTCTTCACGCAGATTATAGCCGATACCGGTGACGGCCCACTTTGTCGCGCTATACATGGAACCGGCAATGGTGGCGCGCCCGGCCGCGGAGCCGGTCAGCAGCACATGACCCCGGGTCTTCTGTAGCGCCGGCAGGCAGGCCTGCAGGGTCAGGCCGACGCCGTAGATGTTGGTCAGTATCATGTCCTTCCAGGCTTCGTGGTCGGCCGCCTGGAAACCGCCCGGCGAGCCGCCGCGACCGGCATTGGCGAAGACCGCATCGATGCGCCCGAAGCGCTCCAGGGCTTCCTCGACCATGGCCTGCTGATCCTCCATCGAGGTCACGTCACAGCTTACGGTCAGCACATTCTCCGGGCCAAGCTCCTGAGCCAGCGCCTCAAGTTTGTCGCGTGAGCGGGCAGCCAGCACCAGGCGAAACCCATCCCGGGAAGCAGCCCGGGCAGTGGACGCGCCGATGCCACTGGAAGCGCCGGTAATTATCAGAACACGATCATTCATGCGTATTCCCTCTAGTCAAGCCACGGATGTCCCAGCATGAGCGAAGTTGGGTCAAGCGCGCAATGGTTTTGCAGCGCATAAAAACGCCACTGCCGCCTTTCCGGGCGGCAGTGGCGTTGGCTTGAAGGGGCTTGGCAGAGGGGCGCTATCAGCGCAGTGACATAGCCGCTGACGGCTCGACACCGGCGGCCTCGCGATAGGCGGCATTTTCCTCGGCCTCGACCTCGGGGGAGAAGCGTACCACCAGGGCGCATAGCGAGGCGATGATCACCGCGATGCCCAGGTAGAACAGGCCTTCCTGATAGGTCAGGGCCTCGGAGCGGAACAGGAAACCGGCCGCTACGGCCCCGGCGTTGCCGCCCGCGCCGACGATGCCGGCGACGGCCCCCAGTGCTTTCTTGTTGATGAAGGGCACGACACCGAAGGTGGCGCCTTCAGCCATCTGCACGAAGAGGCTGAACACCAGCATGATGCCGATGGCCAGTGCCAGCACCTGCATCTGCGAGAAGAACAGCAGCGCGACCCCCTCACAGAGCATGGCAATGAACAGCCAGCGCACCCGCCCCTTGAGGCCGGAGTTGCGGGCGAACAGATCGGAGAAGATACCGCCCAGGGTGCGGGCGAAGAGGTTCATCAGCCCGAACAGGCCGGCGATCAGGCCGGCGGTGGCCAGGGTCAGCTCGAAGTTGTCGAAGTAGTAGATGGCGGCGATGTTGTTGATGGTCAACTCGACGCCGAAGCAGGCGGCATAGACCACGAACAGCGCCCAGACGCGGATGTCCTTGGCGGCGGTGGCGAAGCTCGCCCCCATGCCATGCTCGCCGTCGGCCGCGGGCAGTTCGCCACGGGCGCGCAGTTCCTTGAAGTCGCCGTTCGGGGCGTCCTGGGTGAAGAAGTAGTAGGCAATACCGGTGACGAACAGCACGATGCCCGGGACCACCATGGCCAGGCGCCAGCCGAGCGCCTCGTTGACGCCGAGCATCAGGATGCCGGAGAAGATCAGCGGCATCAGGATCTGGGTGGTACCACCGCCGAGGTTGCCCCAGCCGGCCGAGGTGGCGTTGGCGGTGCCCACCACGTTGGGGGCGAACATCACCGAGGTGTGGTACTGGGTGATCACGAAGGAGGCGCCGATGGCGCCGATGGCCAGGCGGGCCAGAAAGAAGGACTCGAAGCTGTCGGCGAAGCCGATGCACATCACCGGCAGCGAGCCCAGGCACAGCAGCCAGGTGTAGGCGCGGCGCGGGCCGATCTTGTCACACAGTACGCCGATGGCCAGCCGTACGATCACGGTGATGGCTACCGAGGCGATGATGGTGTTGCCGATCTGGGTCTTGGTCAGGCCCAGGTCGTCACGCACCACCGCCATCAGGGGGGCGATACCGAACCAGCCGAAGAAGCAGATGTGGAAGGCGAACCACGAGAAATGGAAGGCCCGCATCTGCGGCATCTTCCAGTTGAGCAGGCGAATCTTGTTGGCTTTGTTGCGGATTTCCATAGGGAGTACCTCGCCGAATGACGTTCGAACACACGATCTAGGGCCTTCGCCGTTGAAGGTTGAGTCCGACGCACTCGTACCCCGATGGAGCCTGGTCTACGCCTGATACTGACTGCTCAATGATATGCAACAAAGCTGCCTATTTTTATTTTTACAAGTTTTATCAAGCAGTTGAGTTTTCTCGGAGGGCGCGGGGCATCTGAGGGATGAGCCCCTATGGTGCGTTCTGCACCGACAGGTGGCAGAGATGCGCGGGAAAATATCGATAAGACGGTGCCTGCTCAAGGGGTCTGAGTAAGGGGCCGAGTAAGGGGCTGTAAACTGCTGCAGCGAGCGATTGGGCAGAAAGACGTGGCGCCGGGTGCCGAACGCTGGCGGGTGGGGCGATGCCCAGCTTGGATGCAAACGAGAAAAGCCCCGCCCGCCGTATTGCGGCGCACGGGGCTTTTTTTCGCTATCTAGCTAAGGCTCACGATCGAGCCAGGCCTTAAGCGGCGAGGCTCAGCTGTCGTCGGAGCCCCGGTTAGTGTCCGCCTGGGCGACGGTAGTGGTGGTGCTGTTGTCGCTTTCCAGGCGAGCCAGTAGCGGTTCGGTCTCACTTTGGAAAGCGGCCAGAGCGTTACCGGAAAGACTTTGATTTTCCGGCAGGTCAACACGCATGGCGTCGACCCGGTTGCCATTGACGATCACTTCATAATGCAAGTGGGCGCCAGTGCTGCGACCGGTGTTGCCGGAGAGTGCGATGCGCTCGCCCATCTCGATCTTGTCGCCTTCGCTCACCAGCCGCTTGGACAGGTGCAGGTAACGGGTCTTGTAGCCGTTGTTATGGCGTACCACCAGGTAATTGCCTGCCAGTCGATGATAGGCGGATTTGACCACGCGACCATTGGCAGGCGAGCGAACCGCGGAGCCCGTGGGCATGGCAAAGTCGGTGCCGTAGTGGGGGCTGATACGCCCGGTGACCGGATGCTTGCGGCGCAGGTTGAACGATGAGCTTTTCCGGTAGTGGCCCTTGAAGGGGTAACGGTTGAAGGCTGGATCGAGGCTATGGCCGTCCGGGGTGTAGAAGCGGTTATCGGCGCTGTTGCGCAGCACCGTCAGATCCATGCGCGCTCCCTCGTAACGTACCGCGAGAATCCGCGAGTCGAGACTCTTGCCATCAATGATGTCGGACTCGACCAGTACCTGGAAGTTGTCGCCGCGCCGCGTGTCGCGGCGGAAGTTGAGTTTCTTGGCCAAGAGGTTTGTCAGCTCGGCGACTTCGCCGGAGTTGAGGCCGGTAGCCTGGGCCGAGCGTCCGAAGCTGCCGCTGACGGTGCCGGAGAACAGGCGCTGGGTCGCCTCGCCAGCCTTCTCGATGTCGGCGATCTCGAAGGCCTGCTGGCTGGTATCATCGCGTTCGATCAGATAGCCGTTGCGCGCGTTCTTCATGATGCGCAGGGCGAGAAGCTCGTTGTTCTTATCAACCTGATAGTCGAAATTCTGCCCCACGCGCCAGCGGGTAAGGACACTCTTGTCAGGCAGGGCATCGAGCAGCTGCATGACCTCGCTATAGCCTAGCCCGAACGTGCGCTCGGCAAGCACGGCGAAGGTGTCGCCTGGCTGAACGGTATAGGTTTCCCACTGTGGCACGAAGTTCTGATGAGCGACGATCTCGCCCTCGAGCGAGGGATCCTCATCGACAAGCCACAAGGGATCGGCGGAGAAATCATCGTACGAGGTGCCGTCTTCAGTGCCCTGATCGACATTGATGTCTGCCAGATGGCTGGCCAGCTGCAAGACATCAGGATCAAGTGTTGGCGGCTCACCGGCGACGAGGCCCGCGGTGTCGTCAACGGAGTCCCCGCCGACATCACCGATAGCGTCACTGGCGGTTTGTTCACTGACTCTGCGGGCGCGCTCTTTTGATGCGTCATTTTCTGCAGCGGCATGCGCATGGGGCAGGAAATCGATGTTGACTATTTCCTGGGACTTCAGGCTGCCAAGAGGGATATAGCCTTGGCTATCGCTGCGTAGCGATGAGCGCTCACGCTTAGGGGTTGTCGCCGTCGTCTGGACAACCTCGGATGTGTCCGAGCCACCAATGGGCAGGTCGACCACAGTGTATTCGGTATTATCGGTCTCATCTTCCGAGGCCGACACGCTAGAGTAAAGCTGCTGCGCGCCCAGCACGGTGACCATCGTGGCGATGGGTAACAAAAGAAACTTGTGCGTGCGCGGTAGCGAATGAAGGATTCGCAACATAGTCGGTAAAGGCCAGTAAGGATCAAATGGATATAAAAAGGCATGAGAACCTTACCCCATGGCGTATTAGCTGCCTAGTCTGTACATGTTTACAGTAAGCATAAGCTCACCATCTTCCGCCCAGGGTCTGGGAAGTGTCGTCACAAACTGAGAGGAAAGCCAGAAAATTACCCTTGATCTGCGTGTAAGACCTCAATATCTACTGGCATTTTTTCTGGCTGGCATCGTGCGCAAGGTCAATCAGTCAGTGAACCGTCACGGTAATCGCGCAGTGCCTGTTGAAGCTCTGCCTCTGTATTCATCACGAAAGGGCCGTAGTGGGCGATCGGCTCGCGATGCGGCGTACCGGCCAGCAGTAGAGCTTGAGCCCCGTCCTGGCTGGACAACGACAACTGATCGCCCTCTGTCAGGCGGACCAGCTCCCCGGCGGCGACGTTCTCGCCAGCAATTTCCAGTGCACCGTCGAAAACATAGGCCAGTAGGGTAGGGGCACCGCTCATGAGCGTAAAAGAAGCGCCTTCATCAAGGCTCAGGTGGGCAACCGCCCCCTGGCCAGCCAGTGCATCCAGTGGGCCAACGATGGCATCACCGCTGCTCGCCTGCCAGTGCCCACCCAGCGCCGTCAAGCGCGTGCCTTCTTGGATGAGTTGTGGCATCTCGGCGGCTTTCACGTCGCGATAGGTCGCCGGGCTCATTTTATCGCGGGTCGCCAGACTCAACCACAGCTGGAAGGCATGCAGGCCATGATGATCGGTGAGCGGCATTTCTGAGTGAATGATGCCGCGTCCGGTGTGCATCCACTGCGCATCGCCCGCCTCGATGGTGCTTGAGTGCCCCAGATGATCCTCATGGGTCAGGCCGCCGTTGATCACGTACGTCAGGGTCTGAATGCCGCGGTGTGGGTGAGGCGGGAAGCCACCGATATAGTCGTCGGGACGATCCGAGCCCAGTTCGTCGAGCATCAGGAAGGGGTCGAGGCCACCGCCGAAATCATGCAGGCGCTTGATCTTGACGCCATCGCCATCCTGGCTTGGCTGCGCGGCCAGGCGACGTTCGATGTGGCGATCGCTGTGATGTGTGTCGAGGGGTGCACTCATTAGTCATCCTCCGCCTGGGGTCTGGTATCAATGGCGTGAATTGTTGATCATGAACTTGGCGCAACGATAGCGCATAGTTTTGCTTAAATGGTTCGAGGAAATCGAAATGTCTCGAGTGACGCTTTCGCAGTGGCAGATGCTGGCGGCGGTCGTCGATCATGGTGGCTTCGCGCGTGCGGCCCAGGTCGTGCACAAGAGTCCGTCGACGCTCAATCATGCGGTGCACAAGCTTGAAGAGCAGTTGGGCGTCAAGGTCCTTGAGCCAGTGGGACGCAATGTGCGACTCACCGAACCCGGCGAAATGCTGCTGCGCCGGGCCCGTCAGCTGATCGAGAGCGCCGAGGCGCTGGAAGAAGTGGCCGACAGCCTTGCCGAAGGGCTGGAAGCCGAGGTGGTGTTGGCGATTGATCAGATATTTCCGCCGGACGTGCTGGCCTTGGCACTTGAGCGCTTCTCGCAAGCCTTCCCTCATGTCCGCATACAGCTACACGAGACGGTACTCAACGGCGGAGTCGAAATGCTCTATGACGGCCGAGCCGACCTGGTGGCCTCGGGGCTCGCGGCGCAAGGCTTTCTCGGCGAACCGCTGGCGACGGTTACCTTCCTGGCCG
Organism: Halomonas salinarum; assembly: GCF_012062845.1. GTDB lineage: Bacteria > Pseudomonadota > Gammaproteobacteria > Pseudomonadales > Halomonadaceae > Onishia > Onishia salinarum. Next base: position 310,066 of record NZ_WWNB01000001.1, on the reverse strand, counting down.
TCGCCCATCCCGACCACGCCTTGCACAGGCTAGGCCGTCCCCTGGACCTGCGTGATCTGGAACAGCACCGGCAACTGGTGGTGCGTGACTCAGCGCAGCGCGAGGCCATGGACGCCGGCTGGTTGAAGGCCGAGCAGCGCTGGACCGTCAGTCATCTGGCCACTTCGGTGGATATGCTCAAGCGTGGCTTGGGGTTTGCCTGGGTGCCAAAGACGCTGATCGAGCCTGCGCTGTCCAGCGGCGAGCTCCTGCCCCTGCCGCTACTGGTTGGCGGTGTCCGTGAGGTGCCATTCCAGCTGATTCATCGCGATCGCGATCGAGCCGGTCCGGCGACCCGCGCCATGGCGGCGGCATTGATGCAATCGGTGAGCGAGTGGGAGGTCACTTCTGCAGAATGATTCGATCTCATCGAATGAAATGCCGGAAAATAAGCGCTTGAGCGCCTAAAGAGTCGGCGTATTCTGCGAGGTATACGTTAAAGCGCGTTTTGAGGAGGGCATATGGGCCTGTTGATCGATGGCAAGTGGCACGATCAGTGGTACGACACCAAGAAGCATGGTGGCGAGTTTGTTCGTGAGTCGGCACAGCTTCGCGACTGGGTGACCGCCGATGGCAGCGAAGGGCCCGATGGTCAGCCGGGGCGGCTCGCCGAAGCCGGTCGTTATCACCTCTATGTTTCGCTAGCGTGCCCCTGGGCGCACCGCACCTTGATCATGCGTCGCCTTAAAGGGCTTGATGCGTTGCTGGGAAGCTCCCATGTCAGCCCGCTGATGCTCGATCAGGGCTGGAGCTTCATCGAGGAAGAGGGCTCCAGTGGAGACCCGGTCAATGGGGCGCGCTATCACCGCGAGCTTTATACTCTGACCGACCCTCATTACACCGGCCGCGTCACCGTGCCTGCGCTGTGGGATAAAAGCGCCGGCAACATCGTCAGTAACGAGTCCGCCGATCTGCTGCGCATGTTCAACGATGCCTTTGACGACATCACCTGCAATCGTCTGGATTTCTATCCCCCCGACCTTCGCGAGACCATCGATGCGGTCAACGCCGATGTCTACGACCACATCAACAATGGCGTCTACAAGGCAGGCTTTGCCACCGAACAGGCCGTCTACGAAAAGCATGTCACTGCACTCTTCGAGGCCCTCGATCGCATGGAAGCCCGGCTCGCTGAGCAGCGCTATCTTGCCGGCGAGTGGTTTACCGAGGCGGACATTCGCTTGTTCACCACGCTGATTCGCTTCGATGCCGTCTACCACGGTCACTTCAAGTGCAATATCCGCCGCATCGAGGATTACCCGAATCTGTCGAACTATGTCCGCGAGCTCTATCAGTGGCCTGGCATCAAGGAGACGGTGAACATGGACCACATCAAGCGCCACTACTACTACAGTCACGACACCATCAATCCGACGCGTATCGTGCCCAAGGGGCCCGCACTCGATCTTGAGCGCCCCCACGACCGCGAGCGGCTGCCGGGGCAGGGCATCAGGGAAAAGGGCTAAGCCTCACAGGCGGTGCTCAACCGGCGTCTGGACAGAAGCCGCACCGGTGGCAGGTCGAAGCGAAGGTCATTGTTCAGGGATGAAGAATGTAGCGCCTAGGGAAGGGTTAACAGCGCCTTCGCGAATCCCTGTCCCCGGTGAGCTTCGACTCAGGCATTCTTGGCCAGCCAGCGATCCAGAGCGTTGGCGAATTCCCGACGGTCGACATCGATGAAGTTCTGTGTAGAAGAACCCCTTGGGGCTGCCGGTAGGCTCGCCGCTGGAACGCATCGTTTCCATGCCAGCCCTTATATGAGCCGCATTTGCACCCGGTGCAGATGCGTCAGCGTCACACGTTCTTGGCCAGCCAGCGGTCCAGGGCGTTGGCGAATTCCCGACGGTCGACGTCGGAGTAGCCCTTGGGACCACCGGTATGCTCGCCGCTGGAACGCATCGTTTCCATGCCAGCCCTTATATGAGCCGCATTTGCACCCGGTGCAGATGCGTCAGCGTCACACGTTCTTGGCCAGCCAGCGGTCCAGGGCGTTGGCGAATTCCCGACGGTCGACGTCGGAGTAGCCCTTGGGACCACCGGTATGCTCGCCGCTGGAACGCATCGTTTCCATGCCAGCCCTTATATGAGCCGCATTTGCACCCGGTGCAGATGCGTCAGCGTCACACGTTCTTGGCCAGCCAGCGGTCCAGGGCGTTGGCGAATTCCCGACGGTCGACGTCGGAGTAGCCCTTGGGACCACCGGTGTGCTCGCCGCTGGAGCGCATCGTTTCCATAAAGTCCCGCATTTGCACCCGAGCACGGATGTTGCTGTGATCCAGCGCTTCGCCACGATTGGTCATCACGGCTGCGCCCTTTTCGATGGCTTCCTGAGCCAGCGGCAGGTCAGCGGTCACCAGCAGGTCGCCGGGCGTCAGGCGACGCACGATCTCGTCGTCGGCGACATCGAAGCCGCTCGCCACTGCCAGCGGCTTGACCCACGGAGAGGGCGGCAACGGCACCTGATGGTTGGCGACGAACCAGGTCGGCGTTTGGGTACGCTCCGCAGCGCGCACGATGATCTCGCGCGCGACACGCGGGCAGGCATCAGCATCGACCCACAGGCTAGGCATTAACGGCTCCCGAAAAAGGTTGGAATGGCGAGGGCTACAATGGTAGCATGCGCTCTCCTCGCATGTGTTGACCCCCACCATCATGACGAATTGCACCCGCCCACGTTGGGTAGGGATGGCAAGCTTTCGCAAGACGCCAGGCGCGATGATCCGCGACCAAGCGCTGTGACCGGGCTCGCCAAGTGTTCGCCCGGGGCAGGCTAAAGGCCTCGCCCAGTGCGTCTGGATTTGTAGATGGAGCGCCCACTGCCAGTCGGCAAGGTGCCAAGGTCGCCACAGCGGTTCGCCGAGAGTTTCTGGCAAGCCCAAGCGCTTGTTTGATGCTCGTTTGATCCGGGTTCTGCCCGTGTCTTGAGGTGAACCGAATGCCAGGTGCGACCGGCGTCCCAGACTCCGCCCCGAGCCAGCCCCACGACGGGTGGCTCGCATTCGACCCTACAGGCCCTTTGTGGATCCTGTGCTATTGCGTGTTCCGGGTCGGGGACGCCAACAATTTCTGTTGCCGGTACTGACCGGCCTACCAAGGTGTGATTGATGACCTCGACTTCTGTCGCCTCGCCGAGCTTCGGCGAAATGGCACTGCTGCCTGCCGTGCTGACTGCCCTCGATACGCTGGGCTACGAAACTCCCTCTCCGATTCAGGCGCAGACCATTCCTGCCCTGCTCGAAGGCCGTGACATGATCGGCCAGGCCCAGACGGGTACCGGCAAGACCGCAGCCTTCGCGCTGCCGATTCTTTCGCGCATCGACCTCGCTCGCCGTGAGCCGCAGGTGCTGGTGATGGCCCCGACCCGCGAACTGGCTCAGCAGGTCGCCGTGTCTTTCACCAAGTACGGTCAGAATCTGCAGGGTCTGCAGGTCGCTACCCTTTGTGGTGGTCAGGAATATCGTGAGCAGCTCAGCGCACTGAAGCGTGGCGCACAAGTCGTGGTCGGCACACCGGGCCGTATCATCGATCACCTGGATCGTGGCAGCCTGAAGCTTGATGGCCTGTCTGCGCTGGTGCTCGACGAAGCCGACGAAATGCTGCGCATGGGCTTCATCGATGACGTCAAGCGTGTCGTCGCCGATACCCCGAAAGACGCGCAACGCGTGTTTTTCTCCGCGACCCTGCCGACCGAAATCGAGCGCATCGTCAATCGCTACCTGGTCGATCCGGTCAAGGTCGCTATTGAATCCGCCAAGGGTACTGCCGACAGCATCGACCAGCGCCTGGTGCGTGCCGAAGGCGGCGCCAAGCTCGAGGCGCTGTCACGCATTCTCGAGGTCGAGCCGGTCGATGGCGCTATCGTCTTCGTGCGGACTCGTGCCGCCTGCACCACCCTGGTCGAGCAGCTGACCGCACGTGGCGTCAACGCCGCTGGCCTGTCCGGTGATCTGGACCAGAGCCTGCGCGAGCGCACCATCACGCGCCTCAAGCGTGGCAAGGTCGACGTGCTGATCGCGACAGACGTGGCCGCTCGCGGCCTCGACGTTCCACGCATCACTCACGTCATCAACTACGATCTGCCGCAGGACTCGGAAGCCTACACACACCGTATCGGCCGTACCGGTCGTGCCGGTCGTAGCGGCGTGGCGATTACCTTTGCCGGCTTCCGTGAGACGCGCAAGGTTCGCTGGATCGAGCAGGCGACTGGCCAGCACATGAGCGACATGGCGCTGCCTGACGAAGCGGCGATCCGTGCTCATCGCGACGAAAAATTCTATCAGCGCGTGATCGGCACACTGACCGCTGGCAGCGACGAGCAGCGTGCACTGATCGAGCGCATGGTCGCTGAAGGTCATGACCCGGTCGAGCTGGCCTGTGCCTTCGCCGCCATGGCCCGCGCCGATGAAGCACCGATCGGTCGTATGCAGGCGCCGAAAGAGAGCAAAGAGCGCAGCGGCCGTGACAGCCGTGACGGCGGCAAGCCGAAGCGTCGCGAGAGCAGCGCGCCGCGTGAAGGCATGACGCGCTACCGCATCGCCGTTGGCCACAAGGATGGCGTCAAGCCGGGGCAGCTGGTTGGTGCGCTGGCCAATGAAGGCGGTATCGAAGGCGCGCGTATCGGTCGCATCGATATTCGCAACGCCTTCTCCGTGGTCGAGTTGCCGAGCAACCTGCCTGCCAGCATCCTGACCAAGATGGCCCGCGCCAAGGTCGGTGGCCGTCCGCTTGAGATCAGCGAAGACAGCGGTGGCGCGCCGGAGCGTGCACCGCGCCGTCGCAATAGCGAAGATGCGCCGATTCGTCGCCGCTCGCAGGCCTGATCACAGGCTCATCCAGGACGTGAGGCTTACTTAGGCTCTCGTACCAAAGGGTGATGGCACAGCGACAGCCGTTAGCGGATAGTCGAAGGTGCCAAGGCAGCAACCACGCAGGCCGGGGATTCCCCGGCCTGCGTTTTTTATGGACAGTTTTATGGACAGGCCCCGGACGGGGTATCGAGTAGGAGGTCAAGGATGTGGCAAGGAATGTCGTGGCGACTGCGCGGCTATCTGATCACCGGGCTGGGCGTGTTGCTGCTGTCGCCGGATGCGCTCTTCGTCAAGGATACCGAGGTCGATGTCGCCACCTTCATGTTCTGGCGGGCCCTGCTGCTGGGGACGGTGCTGAGCCTGGTGGCGGTGGCACGCTATGGCCGCGATCTGCCGGCGGCGGTACGTGCCTGTGGGCCGGCGGCGTTGTGGTGCCCCTTGGCTTTCGCCGCCGGTGCCTGGACTTTCGTGATTGCCAACCGGCTGACCGCCGCCGGCAATGTGCTGGTGATCCAGAACCTGGCACCGCTCATCGCCGGGCTGATCGGCCTGTTGATCTACGGCCAGCGGCTGCGTCGTCAAACCTGGGTGATCATCCTGCTGTGTGTCGCCGGGGCCAGCCTGATGGCGGCCGGCGAGATGGGCAAGGGCAACCCGCTGGGGCTGATCGTGGCGCTGGGTCTGCCGTTGGCGTTGGCCATCAATACGAGCGTGGCCAGCGCCCAGAAGGGCGTGGATACCACCGTGATCCTGCCGCTTGGCTGTGTGGTGATCTTGCTGCCGGCGCTGCTGCTGGGCGGTGCCACCCTGCCACCTACCGCTGATCTCCAGCGCCTGGCGCTGCTGAGTCTGGTCTTCCTGCCGGGTGCCTACTTCTGCATTCAGACCGGCCCGCGTTACTTGGCGGGGGCCGAGGTCAGCCTGATGATGCTGCTCGAGACCCTGGTCGGGACCCTGCTGGTCTGGTGGTGGATTGGTGAGGCCCCGACGCCGCTGGCCTTCGTCGGTGGCGCGCTGATCATCGCCTCGCTGCTGGGCGGTGGGCTGCTGGACCTGATCCGGCAGCGACGCAAGGCCGCCGCCGGTGCACCCGTTCCGCAAACCGTGCTGGTAGATGACGGCCGCGTAGAAAAGGGAGGCACCGAAGCGTCAAAGAGGCGCCGCTGAACTCTCTGTCGATGCCAGCAGTCGTAACGACGTCATTCAGGCGGGCTGTCCATGCCGAGTGGAAGTAAAGGGGGTGTCCGTGTCAGCCGGTGTGGCGCCGCCGGTTGCGCGACAAGTTCACGCAGGCTTGTCATCAGCGCCGCCGCACCCGGCGATAGGCGCCGATCCCGCAGGCTCACCAAACCGTAGGGCTGTACGCTGAGCGGTTCTTCGAAGGGTAGCTGGCGAAAGCGCTGTGGTGCGCACAGCAGGTCCGCGGCCTCGCGCGTGGTAACGGTCAGGGTGTCGGACTTGTCGACCAGCGCCAGGGCGACCATCAGGTCGGCGGTGTCGACGATCTGTTTGGGCGGGCTGACCCCATGGTACAGGAAGAGGCCGTCGACGCGCTGTCGCATCAGCGCACCGGGGGGTTGCATGGCCCAGGGATATTGCGCCATTTCCTGGAGCGTTGGTGCCGGGTGTCCCGAGAGTGGGTGGCCCTCGCGACACACAAAGCACAGCGCTTCCTCGCCGATTTCCTCGAACACGAAGCGTTCCGAGGGGAAGCCGGCGGGGACGCGGGTAATGGCGAAGTCCAGCTCGCCCTCGAGCAGTCGGTGTACCAGGTCCTTGCTGACGCCCACATCGACGCTGATCTTGAGGCCGGGCAGATCGCGATGGACGCGCTCGATGGCGCTGGTGAGGAGTGTCACGGCGGGGGCCATCACGGTGCCGACGGCCACCATGCCCGCGTTGCCGGCCTTGAGGGCATTCAGTTCCTCACCGGCGTGATGGAGCTCCGACAGAATATCCTGCGCATGGCGAATCAGGGATTCCCCATACCAGTTGGGCGTCACGCCGCGGGCATGTCGGTCGAACAGGGTCAGGCCGAGCTGTGTTTCAAGATCGCCGAGCAGCTTGGAGGCTGCCGGCTGACTCATGCCCAGACACTCGGCACTTCGATGCAGGTTGCGGTGTTCGTTGAGGGCGATGAGTAGCTGAAGGTGGCGGATCTTCAGTCGAGCGCGAAGGAACCAGTCCTCGGGCAGCGGGGAATGGGTATGAGAGTGTTTCATGGCGCGACAACGCTTGATGGGTGGCAAAGCATGGCAAGCATGATGGGTCCTTGTCAGATGGCGTCGGCCCGCTTGCCGACGGCGAGCGCGTCCCGCGCTCCCAGAGATGTGACATGGCGGTATTGGGCGATTGTTCTACAGCAAGCCGCCGTGGCCACAACAGTGGACTTTTAGCTAGAGTGGATAAGCCGAATATCACCTCGTGTTGGGGTGATGGTCCGATCACGATCAACTCAGGAGTGATAATGGCGAATACCCCTCTTCATGAAGCCCCCTCTCACCCTGTCGAAGCCCTTCCCTTCGGCACACTTCCCGATGGCCGCGGCGTCACCCTGTACCGCCTTACCAATGGCAACGGCTTACAGGTCGAGGTCATGAATTATGGCGGTATCATCGTCTCGCTGCGCGCGCCGGACCACGCCGGCCGGTTCGAAGACGTGGTGCTCGGTTTCGATACCCTGGAGGGCTATCTGTCCGAGGACTACCGGCGAGCCAACCCGTATTTCGGCGCCCTGATCGGTCGCAATGCCAATCGCATCGCGCGCGGCCAGTTTAGCCTGAATCGCGAGACATATGTGTTGGCCACCAACGATGGCGACAATCATCTGCATGGTGGCGAGCGGGGCTTCGATCGCAAGCTCTGGGCAGCCGAGCCGTTCAGCTCGCCCGGTGGCCAAGGGGTGGTACTGAGCTACACGAGTGAGGCGGGTGAAGAAGGCTATCCCGGCCGTCTGATGGTCAGCGTGACCTATACCCTGACCGACGATAACGCGCTGGAGGTGCGCTATCGTGGCGAAACCACCGCGACCACGCCCGTCAACCTGACCCAGCACAGCTATTTCAACCTGGCCGGTCAAGGCCATCCCAGTATTCTCGACCATGTTCTGACCCTGCACGCCGATACCTTCACGCCGGTCGACGAGACATTGATTCCCACCGGCGAGATCCGTGATGTGGCCGGCACGCCCTTCGATTTCCGCGAGCCGACCCGTATCGGGGCACGCATCACCGAAGCCGATTCTCAGCTAGAGCGAGCCGGCGGCTTCGATCATAACCTCGTGCTCGCCCGCGCGGGCATGCCAGACGATGCGCTGATCAGCGCGGCTCGTGTATGGGAGCCCGGCAGCGGGCGGGTGCTCGAGGTCGAGACCACCGAGCCGGGGCTGCAGTTCTACTCGGGCAATTTTCTCGACGGCAGCCTTCTGGGCAAGGGGGGCGCCTCCTACGTCAAACGTGCCGGGTTGGCATTGGAAACGCAGCATTTCCCCGATTCGCCCAATCAAGCGGCTTTTCCCTCAACGCTGCTGGCACCTGGCGATACCTATCACTCGCGCACGGTGTATCGCTTCTTAACCGCCAAACCTGACGCCTGAGCATCATAGCTAGCCCCTTGAAGCCGCCCACGGGGCGGCTTCTTGCTGTGGGCATGGCCTTTTCCCTCTACCGATTTGCCACTTTAGTCCCGTGGCGCCGAGAGCGTATCAAGGGCTGATCCCACAGCCTGTGTGGGACGCTATTCATGTCATATCAAAAAATATATCAGATGTAGCGATTATGGGTATTAGATGGTTATACCTTGAGCTGGCTAGGGTAAGGGGTGTTATCGGACCCATTCCGTAGCTTCGTAGTGATAGCTAACCCACAACGACAATAATCTCCCCCATGAGGGGCTCAAGGAGAGTCAGCATGACACTCACATCGCGTTTCGCTCGCCTGGCGCTTGGTGGCGCCATCGCTCTCGCCTCGCTGGGTAGTGCCCAGGCGCAGGATGACGTCACGATTGGCTTCATCGTCAAAAAACCCGAACAGGCCTGGTTTATCAATGAGCAGAAAGCCGCCTCTGAGCTGGGCGAAGAGGAAGGTTTTGAGGTGGTGCGTCTGGCCGGTGAGGATGGCCAGCAGGTGCTGAGCGCCATCGACAACCTCCACGCCCAGGGCGCTCAGGGTTTCGTGATCTGCCCACCGGACGTGCGGCTGGGGCCTGCGATCATGAATCGCGCCAAGCAGTACGACATGAAGGTGGTCACCGTTGATGACCGCTTCGTCGGCCCCGACGGCGAACCCATGGAGGGTGTGCCGCATCTGGGTATGTCCGGCTACAAGATCGGCCAGCAGGTCGGTAACGCCATTGCCGATGAGATGGACGCTCGCGGCTGGGATCCTGAAGAAGTTGCCGCACTGCGCATCACCAACTATGAGCTGCCGACCGCCAAGGAACGCACCGATGGTGCGACCGACGCGCTGCTCGAGTCAGGCTTCCCCGAAGACAACATCTTCGATGCGCCCCAGCAGAACAGCGATACCGCCAGCGCCTTCTCGGCCGCCTCGCCGGTGTTTGCCAAGCGTGGCGACTTTGAGCACTGGGTCATCTTCGCCCTCAATGAGGAAAGTGTGCTGGGCGGCGTGCGCGCCAGCGAGCAGTACGGGCTCGATGCCGAGGACGTGATCGGCGTGGGCATCAACGGTTCCGGGGCGGCCTTCGCCGAGTTCTCCCGCGAGACGCCCACCGGTTTCCACGGCACCGTGGCAGTGAGCTCCACCATGCATGGTCGCAAGAGTGCAGAGAACCTCTATGAGTGGATCACAGAGGGCGAAAAGCCGCAGGCCAACACCGTGACCGGTGGCACCCTGATGACGCGTGATAACTGGGAGTCCGTGCGCGAAGACCTCGGCCTTTGATCCTGCCTGCCCGGCCCCTGGTGGGCCGGGCTGTCCGTCCGCTGTGGAGTCTGCCCCTATGTCAGAACCCTATCTGCGTTTCGACGGCATCAGCGTCGAGTTCCCCGGAGTGCGTGCGCTGGACCAGATGAGTTTCTCGGCCCATGCCGGCCGGGTACATGCCTTGATGGGCGAGAACGGTGCCGGCAAGTCGACCCTGCTCAAGGTGCTCAGTGGCGTCAATCGCGTCACCGAAGGTGCCCTGTGGCTGGATGGCGAGCGCCATGTCTTCGCCAACGCCCGCGAGGCCCTGGCCCGGGGTATTGCCATCATTTATCAGGAACTGACGCTGTCGCCCAACCTGTCGGTGGCCGAGAACCTGCTGCTCGGTCAATTGCCGGTACGAGCCGGTTTCGTTGATCGTCGCCGCATGCGCGAGGAGGCCATGCGCATCCTGCGGGACCTCGGCGAAGATGCCATCCATCCCGCTACCAAGGTACGCGATCTATCGATCGGTCAGCAGCAGATGATCGAGATCGGCCGCGCGCTGTTGCGCGACGCCAAGGTGATCGCCTTCGACGAACCGACCAGTAGTCTCTCGGTCCAGGAAATCCGCCAGCTCAAGCGTATCGTCAATCGTCTGCGCGACGAGGGACGCGTGGTGCTGTATGTCACGCACCGCATGGAAGAAGTGTTCGAGATGTGTGATGCCGTCACCGTGTTCCGTGACGGCAAGCACATCCGCACCCATGAAAGCCTCGACTCGCTCGACCAGGACACCCTGGTCAGTGAAATGGTGGGTCGCGATATCGAGGACGTCTATGGGTACCGTTCCCGGGAACTCGGCGACGAGCTGATGGCCATCGATGGCATCGATGGCAAGGGCCTCAATGCACCGGTCAGCTTCGATGTCAGGCGAGGCGAGGTTTTCGGCCTGTTCGGTCTGGTCGGCGCCGGGCGCAGTGAGCTGATGCGGCTGGTCTGTGGCGTCGAACGCCCGCGTGCCGGTGAAGTGCGTTTTGGTGGTGAGCCGCGTCACTTCCGCTCGCCCACCGAGGCGATTCGTGCCGGCATCGCCATGTGTCCGGAGGACCGTAAGTCTCAGGGTATCTTTCCCATCGCAAGCGTCACCGACAACCTCAACATCAGCTGTCGGCGCTTCTTCAAGCGTTGGGGAGTCTTCCGCCAGCCATCACTCGAGCTTGCCAATACCCGCGAGTATATCCAGCGCCTGAGCATCAAGACGCCTGGCCCGCGGACCCGTATCAACACCCTGTCCGGCGGTAATCAGCAGAAGGTGATTCTGGCGCGATGGCTGTCCGAAGAGATCGAACTTTTCGTCATGGACGAGCCGACCCGGGGCATCGACGTCGGCGCCCGGCGCGACATCTATAACCTGCTCTACGATCTGGCCGACCAGGGCAAGAGCGTGGTGGTGATCTCCAGTGACCTGGCCGAGGTTAGCTCGATCTGCGACCGCATCGGGGTCATGCGTGATGGCGCTTTGGTCGACATCGTGGCACGCGATGAGGCGACACCGGAGCGCTTGCTGGGCCTGGCACTGCCTGCCTGAACCATCTCACCGCGTCTGAAAACACCTTTATTGCGAGAGACAATCCTATGACTACGCAAAAGACTGTGCAGGGCGAGGGCAATGCTTCGACCCAGCCACAGGGCCGCCAGGGGCTGACCAAGCCGCTGCGGACCCTTCTCGATACCTCGGGACTGATCGCCATCTTCGCCGTGCTGTTCGTGGCACTGTCGGTCTTCATCCCCGACTTCTTCACCGGTCGCAACATGATCGGGCTACTGCTCTCGGTGACCCTGATCGGTACCATCGCCACCACCATGATGATGGTGCTGGCCTTGGGCGAGGTCGACTTGTCGGTCGCTTCCATCGTGGCCTTTGCCGGGGTGGTCGCCGCGGTGGCCACCTCCGCTTCGGGTAGCGTCTTCATCGGCGTGCTCGGTGGGGTGGTGGCCGGCGGTGCCGTGGGGGCCTTTAACGGTTTCGTGGTGGCGCGCTTCGGCATCAACTCCCTGATTGCCACCCTGGCAGCCATGGAGTTCGTGCGTGGCCTGGCCTACATCACCTCCGGTGGCGATGCGGTGATGATCACCGTGCCGGCCTTCTTCGATCTGGGCAGTGCCTCCTTCCTGGGCCTCACTCTTCCGGTGTGGACCATGATCGCCTGCTTCGTGATCTTCGGTATCCTGCTCAACATGACGTCCTTCGGACGCAACGTGCTTGCCACCGGTGGTAACGCCGAAGCCGCCGCCCTGGCAGGGGTCAATGTGCGTCGCTTGAAGATCATCGTTTTTGGTCTGCAAGGCGTGGTTGCCGGCATCGCCGGGGTGCTTTTGACCTCGCGCATGGGCCTTGGGGATCCCAATACCGCACTCGGCCTGGAGCTCGCCGTGATCTCTGCCTGTGTGTTGGGTGGCGTGGCGCTGTCCGGGGGTATCGCCTCGATCACTGGTGTGCTGGTCGGGGTGTTGATCATGGGCTGTGTGCAGAATGCCATGGGCCTGCTCAACGTGCCGACCTTCTATCAGTACCTGGTGCGTGGCGCCATCCTGCTCTTGGCGGTGATGTTTGACCGCTGGAAGCAGACTCGGCGACAGCAGTCCTGACGTCTCCTGTCCCCGCCCCGTTGGAAGGCGGCGGGGACAGAAGTGGCGCCCCTTTATGGTAAGGAGACGGTGATGCTCGATGCCTCGACACTGGAATGTGTATGGCCGGCGCGTGCTCGACTGGGTGAAGGCCCGCTCTGGTGCCCCGAGAGGGGTAGTGCGGGGCAGCTGCTGTTCGTCGATATCCTGGGTGCCCGGCTGTTGGCATTCGATCCAGAAAGCGGCGCGACGCATGACTGGCCGCTGGGTGAGGCCTGCTGCTGGTTGGCGCCCCGTGACGACGGCGACGGCTTTATTGCCGGCCTGCGTTCTCGCCTGGTGCATCTGCGCCTCGAAGCGAGCGGGCCGCAGTGTGTCGCGGTTTGGCCCACACCAGAAGACGAGCCCACGGGCAATCGCTTCAATGACGCCAAGATCGACCGTGAAGGGCGGTTGTGGTTCGGCTCCATGGACGATGCCGCCGTCGATGCCAGCGGTTCGCTTTACTGCCTGACGGGGCGGCAACTGCAGCGCCACGATGATGGCTATCGCGTCGCCAATGGACCGGCGATTGCACCGGATGGCCGCACCCTCTATCACAGCGACACCCCGCGCCGCGTGATTTACGCCTTCGATCTTGCCGCCGATGGTTCACTGTCGAATAAGCGCGAGCATATCCGCTTAAGCGAGACTCAGGGCTTTCCCGACGGCATGACCTGTGACGCCGAAGGCGGGCTCTGGGTGGCGCACTGGGAGGGCGGTCGTGTGAGCCGCTTCGCCCCCGACGGCCGTCTCGACGAGACATTGCCGCTGCCCGCCTCGCGGGTTACCTCTTGTGCCTTCGGTGGCCCCAATCTGGATGAGCTCTATATCACCACCGCGGCAGAGGAGCGAGATGCCGAGGGCCTGGCCGGCGGGTTGTTCCGCGTCAGACCCGGTGTCAGGGGCATGGCGGCCACCCCCTTCGGTGTGAATGCTTCATCTGATGTGTCGCGTTCACGCTCCTGAGCGGGTCACTACGGGGTCTCAGCTAAGACGTTTACGGCAGCACGCAAGGCTCTAGGGCGAACAAAAGAAAGGCGAGCGAAGAGGTAGGAATGAACGAAAGAGGGGCGGCCCGTTGGGGCCGCCCCTTTTGTTGGTGTCGTTGTGTGTGGGTTTGATCAGGTGTTGGTGGGGCAAAAGGAACGAAGGCGTCGTCTCAGCGCCCCTTGGCCATATGGGCCTGCCACTGGCGAATGCCGAAGGTCCAGGGTGGCAGCCGGTCAGAGCGGTCGACGCGGTTGACCAGTGCGCCAAGCGATGGCGTGGCGATGGTTACCGTATCACCGAGGTGATGAGTGAAGCCTTGCCCTTGGCCGTCGCGGTCCTGAATCGGCGAGAACATGGTGCCCAGGAACAGCATCACCCCGTCGGGGTACTGATGGTGATCGCCGATGGTCTGGGCGATCAGGTCCAGCGGGTCGCGGCTGATCTCGGCCATGTCGCTTCCGTCATCCAGCACAAAACCATCATCATCGCCTTCGATGCGCAGCGACACCCGTGCCTTACGCACCGTGTCCAGGGTGAAGCGCTCATCGAACAGGCGGATGAAGGGGCCAAGCGCACAGGAGGCGTTGTTATCCTTGGCCTTGCCCAGCAGCAGGGCGCTGCGGCCCTCGACGTCGCGAAGATTGACGTCGTTACCAAGCGTTGCGCCTCTGGCACGACCGGCGGCGTCGACCGCCATCACGATCTCAGGCTCCGAGTTGTTCCACTTCGAGCCCGGATGCAGACCGACGCCTTGCCCGTAGCCCACCGCCGATAGCGGCTGCGCCTTGGTGAAGACCTCGGCGTCCGGGCCGATACCCACTTCCATGTACTGCGACCAGGCCTCGCGGGCCTGCAGTTCCGCCTTCAGCGCCATGGCCGCTTCGGAGCCAGGCTTGATCTGCGACAGGTCGTCGCCGATCAGCGCCTGGAGTTCACTGCGAAGCTCGCTGGCACGGCCCGGATCGCCCCCGGCCTGCTCCTCGATCACCCGCTCAAGCAGGCTGACGGCGAAGGTCACGCCGCAGGCCTTGATCGCCTGAACATCACAGGGCGCGAGCAAGTATGGCGCCATAGGTGAGTCCTGACGCGAGTTTTCAAGCAAGGCCTCGACCGGGCCTAAGGACTCACCCTCGACCGTTGCCACGAACTCGACCGCATCGTCGCGGTCGAGCAGGTCGGCCATGCAGGCACAACTGGCCGTGATATCGAGCACCTCACCGTTGCGCACCACCACCAGGGCAGGGCCCTGGTGGGGCGTATCGCGCCATACCCGACCGACCAGTAGCGCCTGGTCGGCATCATCGGGCAACGCTATCGCGGTAGGAGCGGTCATGGGCGTCTCCTCAGGCCTCACGCTTGCCATCGACCAGGCGGCTGACGCCTTCCGGGTTACCGTCGCGCAGCGCTTCGGGCAACAGGCCCTGGGGCAGGTTCTGGTAGCACACCGGACGCAGGAAGCGATGGATCGCGGCACTGCCCACCGAGGTGGTGCGCGAGTCAGAGGTCGCCGGATAGGGGCCGCCGTGCACCATGGCATGGCAGACCTCGACGCCGGTCGGCCAGCCGTTGGCCATCACGCGGCCGGCGCGACGCTCGAGGATCGGCAACAGGCCGCGGGCAGCGTCCAGGTCGCCATCGTCCATCTGCAGGGTCGCGGTCAGCTGGCCTTCCAGATGCTCGGCCACGCGTGCCACTTCGGCCTGATCGGCGCATTCGATCACCAGTGAGGTGGCACCGAAGACCTCGGCCTGCAGGGCGTCGTCGGTCAGGAAGTCGGCCGCCTTGGCGACGAACAGCCCGACCTGGCAGGTGTGGGGGCCGTCGCCGACCGGACCACGCGCTACTTCGCGGGCATGGCTGCTTTGCGTCAGGCCCTCGACACCCTGGGTGTAGGCGTCATGGATGCCCGGGGTCAGCATGGTATGGGCCGGAGCACCCTTGACCGCCTCGCCGGCGGCGTCAAGGAACGCCTCCAGACCCTCACCCTGCTGGGCGATCACCAGGCCCGGGTTGGTGCAGAACTGGCCGGCGCCCATGTTGAGCGAGCCGACGAAGGCTTCGCCCAGTTCCTTGGCGCGGCTCTTCAGGGCCTCGGGCAGCAGGAACACCGGGTTGATCGAGCTCATCTCGGCATAGACCGGGATCGGCTCGGGACGCTCCTGGGCGGCTTGCACCAATGCGGTGCCGCCGCTGCGCGAGCCGGTGAAGCCGACCGCCTTGATGCGCGCATCGCGGACCAGGCCCTGACCCACTTCACGGCCGGAGCCGTACACCAGCGAGAACACGCCTTCGGGCAGGTTGCACTTGGCGACGGCGCGTTGCACGGCGCGGCCGACCAGCTCAGAGGTGCCGGGATGCGCGGAGTGCGCCTTGACGACCACCGGGCAGCCAGCGGCCAGGGCCGAGGCGGTATCGCCGCCGGCCACAGAGAAGGCCAGCGGGAAGTTGGAGGCACCGAAGACGGCGACCGGGCCCAGGCCGATGTGGCGCTGACGCAGGTCGACACGCGGCATCGGTTCGCGCTCGGGCAGCGCCGGGTCGATACGCACGTCGAGCCATTCGCCGGCACGCACCACGGAGGCGAACAGACGCAGCTGGCCGCAGGTACGGCCGCGCTCGCCCTGCAGGCGAGCTTGCGGCAGGCCGGATTCGGCCACGCCACGCTCGATCAGCGCATCACCGATGGCCTCGATCTCGTCGGCGATGGTCTCGAGGAAGCGTGCCCGCGCCTCGAGGCCAGTCTCGCGATACGTACCGAAGGCCGCCCAGGCGAGCTCACAGGCCTTGTCGACCTCGGCCTTGCCGCCGGCAGCATAGGCCGGCGACAGGGTCTCGCCGGTGGCGGGATTGATGGCGTTGATCGCCGCGCCATTGGCGGTCACGGCGCTTTGGCCGATCAGTTGTTTGCCTTCCAGTGTCATAAAGCCTCCTGGGTTTACAGGGAATGAATGGGGGATGCGGTGTCTTCGGTCGCGAACGTCAGTGGGTTGCGCAGCGTTCGACCGAAGGCCGGCAGGGCGATCTCGAAGCGATCGCCGTCACGGGTCTCAACGCCGTCGGCGAAGCTCAACGTCGCGGTGCCAAAGAAGTGCACATGAACGTCGCCGGGGCGCCGGAAACCGGCGTACTTGAAGTGATGATGCTCGAGATTGGCCAGGCTGTGCGCCATGTTGGCCTCACCGGTGAGGAAGGGTTTTTCCCATAGGGTTTCGCCGTCGCGCACGATGCGGCTGGTGCCTTCCAGGTTGTCGGGCAGCTCGCCGACCAGCAGTTCCGGACCGAAGCTGCAGTGGCGCAGCTTGGAGTGGGCCAGCCACAGGTAGTTGAAACGCTCGGTGACGTGGTCGGAGAACTCATTGCCGATGGCGTAGCCGACCCGCCAGGGGCGACCGTCATCGCCGTTCACGTAGAGGCCTGCAAGCTCCGGCTCTTCGCCGGCGTCTTCGGCGAAGGCCGGTACGGGCAGTGCCGCTTCCGGGGCCACCACGCAGTCGCCATCGCCCTTGTAGAACCACTCCGGCTGAGCACCGGTCTCGCCGGCGGCGGGCTTGCCGCCTTCCACGCCGAGCTTGAACATGCGCATCGAGTCGGTCAGCTCGGACTCGTCGGCTTGCGCCTTGGCGTGCATCGCTGAGCGGGTATCGGCGCTGCCCAGGTGGGTCAGGCCGGTGCCGGTGACCAGGCAATGCGCCGGGTCGGCGTGGGTCAGCGGCGGCAACAGGCGCGCCTCGTCGACCAGCTGCTGATAGTCGAGCCGTGTCTCGGTCAGCGCTGCCTCGATCACCTCAGTCAGAGGCTGGCTGTTGGCGATGGCACGCCGAGCCAGGGTGTAGGTGTCGGCCTCAAGCAGGCGGACCGTATGCTCGTTTTCGACCATGGCGGCGCGGGGCTCGCCCTGGTGCAGACATTGGATGATTCGCATTGCAGGTTTCCTCGACGTCCAGGAGAAGAAAGGAGTGTCAGGCGCCAGTCGAGCATCAAGTACCCCCATCATAGCGCCGGATCTCGGTTTATGTACAACATTAAGGGTTGTATGTTGGTCCTACCGCTTAGCCCACCAGCCACATGGCCAGGTTGGGCCAGAACAGCAGCGCGAACAGGACGCAAAGTTGCAGGCCAATGAAGGGCAGTACTGCGATGAAGATGTCCTTGAGGCTGACCTCGGGCGGCGCCACACCCTTGAGGTAGAAGGCGGCCGGCCCGAAGGGGGGTGACAGGAAGGAAACCTGCATGTTGACCGCGAACAGGATGCCGAACCAGATCGGGCTGTAGCCGAGCTCCACCACGATCGGCACGAAGATCGGTAGGGTCAGCATGGCAACGCCAATCCAGTCGAGGAACATGCCCAGCACCAAAAGGATCGCCATCATCACCAGAATGATCACGATGGGCGCCACATCGAGCCCCATGATCATCCCCGAGATGAAACGGTTGCCGCCCATCAGGTTATAGACCCCGACCAGCGCCGCGGCGCCGATGCCGATCCAGATGATCATGCCGCAGGTGGTCATGGTCTGGCCGAGACTTGAGTGCAGCGTCTTCACGGAAAACTCGCCGCGCAGCACGATCGCCAGCAGCACGCCGAACACGCCCATCGCGGCGGCTTCGGTCACCGAGGCGACACCGCCGTAGATCGAGCCCAGCACCATGAAGGCGATCAGCCCGGGTACGATGATGGCCTTGAGGGCCTGCCAGCGGTTGGAGAAACCGTCTTCGCGGTCGGCATCGGTCATCGGCGGCCCCATGTTCGGGTCGCGCAGGCAGCGCACCATCACATAGGCGATGTAGGAGCCCATCAGGATGACCGCGGGCGTAATGGCGGCGGTGAACAGATCGGCGATCGAGACGCTTGCGATCAGGCCATAGATAATCAGCACGATCGAGGGCGGCATCATGGTGCCCAGTGCCCCGCCCGCACAGACCACGCCGATCGACAGGCGCTTGTCATAACCAAGGCGCAGCATCTGTGGCAGGGCCAGGATACCCAGCAGCACGATCTCGCCGCCGATAATTCCAGAGAGTGCGGCCAGGAAGAAGGCCACCACGATGGTCTGCACGGCGACCCCGCCGGGCAGGCGGCCGGCGAATACCCGCATGGCATTGAAAAGATCCTTGGCGATGCCCGAGCGGTCGAGCAGCGAGGCCATCAACACGAACATCGGCACTGCCACCAGGGAGTATTCAGTGACAAAGCCAAACACGCGGCTGGTGACCAGCGGCAGGGCACTACCGCCGAACCAGCCGAAAGTGAAGGCGAGTGCTACCAGGCCAGTGATGAAAGCCAGCGGCAGGCCGGTCACCAGCAGGGCGAAGATCGCCCCGACCAGCAGGATCGTCGCGTCAGCGATCTCCATTATTGGGCTCCCTTATCGTCGGGCGTGGCAGTGGCGGGTTTGCCACGGAATGACTGAATGGTGTGGATGAAGGACTGAACGCACATGATGATCAGGGCCAGCATGATCATGCCCTTCACCAGCGCCGGAAAAGGCGGATTCCAGGAGGTGCCGGAGCGCTCGAGCGACCATTCGCCGAAGGGGTTATGCGAGGCATCCCAGAACATCAGAAAAGCGGCGTAGCTCATGGCCAGGCAGAACAGGAAGGTGACCAGGTCGTTGAAACGGTCGAGCCAGCGCTTTAGCCGCGGGCCGGCGGCATCGTAGAGAACGCGTACACGGATGTGCTGATTGCCGGCCAGTGCGGCGGGGCCGCCGAGGGCAAAACTGACCGCCACCAGCATGACCACGCTTTCGTGAACCCAGGACGTGGGCGAGTTGAAGCCATAGCGCATGATGACCTCGAAGACGCTGATACCCATGGCGATGAACACCAGCCAGGCAGCACCTCTGGCGCACCACACCACCCCGCGGTCGAAGGTACTGCGTACCGGGTTCGGCGCCTGGCCTTCGGCGGTTGCGGGGACGCGGTCGTCCTCGTCGCTCATGAGGGGATCCTCGTCGTGAAACGTTTGAGACATGACTCCTCCAGGCGACGCCCGGGCGCCGCCATGGTGAGAAGAGTGATCAGCGAGACCCGAGTGGCCGGGTCTCGTCAGTGAGGCGAGTCGCTCGTCGAACTGGCTCGTCGAACTAGTTCGTCGGGTCAGCTCGTTGGATTAGAGCAGGCCGCGAGAGGTGAGGAAGGCGGTGGCCGAGTCGTAGATCTTCTGCGTCATCTCGTTCTTGCCGGCCCATTCTTTCCATTCCTGCTGCGCTGCCTGGCGGAACTTCTTGCGCTCGTCCGCTGGCAGATCGAACGGGTGCACATCCGGGTTGTCCTTGAGCGCTTGCAGGGTCTCGAGATCCTGCGCCTTGAGACGGGCAATCAGGTCGTAGGCCATGCCGTCGAAGGCGGTCTCCAGAGTGGTCTTCAGGTCATCCGGCAGGTCATCCCAGATATCCTTGTTCAGCGATACCGCGATCATCGGCATGGAGTGGAAGCCCGGATACAGCGGATAGGGGGCGAAGTCGTGGATGCCCATGGCGTCGTTGTTGGACAGCACCGTGGAGTCGGCGGCGTCGATCACGCCCTTCTCGAGGCCGGTATAGACTTCGGAGCCCGGCAGGTTGACCGGTGTGGCGCCGATGCGCTCGAAGATGTTGTAGACCATGCCCTGCGGGGCACGGATCTTGAGTCCCTGGAAGTCATCAATGGACTCGATCGGCACCGTCGAGGGAATCGATTCCAGCGGGAAGGTTGCCGCACTGATCAGGTGAGTGCCGTACGGGTTCGCCAGCTCGTTATAGAGCTCTTCGCCGCCGCCATACTTCATGAATTCCAAAAAGTCGTAGGGATCACTCCAGGCGCCGACCAGGTTGCCCAGCATGCCAAACGCCGGGTTCTGGCCCGAGAAGTAGCTGGGGTCGGTCATGTGGCCCTGAATGATGCCAGAGGACACCGCCTGCAGCGTTTCGGTGGGGCCAACCACGGAGTTGATCGGCATGATCTCGATGCTCACCCGACCATCGGTCATGGTCTCGATCTTGTTGGCCCACTCCTGCTTGATCTTGAAGCTGGGTTCGCCGGAGGTTTCCGAGGCCTGCATCTTCCATTCGTATTCGGCCGCTTGCGCCGTGGACAGACCGATAAGCAGTGCTGTACCGGTGAGTACCAGACTCGGCTTGAGGTAGGACATGTGAACGCTCCATTGGAGATGTTGTTTTGTCGCGGGCCCTAAATGTTGTACATACGGAACATTTGTTCAACATATACTTTCGTATGTGTCGACTATGCGGCAAAGTGGCGCTACCGTCATGGCAGGCCTTGCCATACTTCGGGGCATCGCATTCAAGGCGAAAGACAGGCCGCGACACGCTAGAGGAGAGACTTCCATGACCGACGACAAGCGCCGACTGCGCAGCGCCGAATGGTTCGGCACCGCCGACAAGAACGGTTTCATGTACCGTAGTTGGATGAAAAACCAGGGCATTCCCGACCATGAATTCCAGGGCAAGCCGATCATCGGTATCTGCAACACCTGGTCGGAACTGACGCCCTGCAATGCCCACTTCCGCAAGATAGCCGAACACGTCAAGAAGGGTATTCTCGAGGCGGGCGGTTACCCGGTGGAATTTCCGGTGTTCTCCAACGGCGAGTCCAACCTGCGTCCCACGGCGATGTTTACCCGTAACCTGGCGAGCATGGATGTCGAGGAAGCGATTCGCGGCAACCCGATGGATGCGGTGGTGCTGCTGGTGGGCTGTGACAAGACCACCCCGGCGCTGCTGATGGGCGCGGCGAGCTGCGATATTCCGACCATCGTGGTCACCGGCGGGCCGATGCTCAATGGCAAGCACGAAGGCAAGGACATCGGCTCGGGGACCGTGGTCTGGCAGCTCTCCGAACAGGTCAAGGCCGGCAAGATCTCGATTCATGACTTCATGGCCGCCGAGGCCGGCATGTCGCGCTCGGCGGGTACCTGCAACACCATGGGCACCGCCTCGACCATGGCCTGCATGGCCGAGGCGCTGGGCACCTCCTTGCCCCACAACGCGGCCATTCCGGCGGTCGACTCGCGCCGTTATGTGCTCGCCCACCTGTCCGGTAACCGCATCGTCGAAATGGTCCACGAAGACCTGAAACTATCGAAGGTGCTGACCAAGGGCGCCTTCGAGAATGCCATCCGCACCAACGCGGCGATCGGCGGCTCGACCAATGCGGTGATCCACTTGAAGGCCATCGCCGGGCGCATGGGCGTCGATCTGCCACTCGACGACTGGACGCGCGTCGGACGGGGTACGCCGACCATCGTCGACCTGCAGCCCTCCGGGCGCTTCTTGATGGAAGAGTTCTACTACGCCGGCGGCTTGCCCGCGGTACTCAAGCGTCTCGGCGAGGATGATCGCCTGCCGCACAAAGATGCCCTGACCGTCAACGGCAAGACCCTGTGGGAGAACGTTCAGGATGCACCGCTCTACAATGACGAGGTGATTCGTCCGCTGGACAAGCCGTTGCGCGATGACGGCGGCATGTGCGTGCTGCGTGGCAACCTGGCCCCGGCGGGGTCGGTGCTCAAGCCCTCGGCGGCGAGCCCCGAGCTAATGCAGCATCGTGGCCGTGCGGTGGTCTTCGAGGACTTCGATGACTACAAGGCGCGCATCAACGACCCGGACCTGGAGGTCGACGCCGACAGCATACTGGTGATGAAACACTGCGGACCGCGCGGCTATCACGGCATGGCCGAGGTGGGGAACATGGGCCTGCCGGCCAAGTTGCTCGAGCAGGGCGTCACCGACATGGTGCGGATTTCGGATGCGCGCATGAGCGGCACGGCCTACGGCACCGTGGTGCTCCACGTGGCGCCGGAAGCCGCCGCCGGCGGGCCGCTTGCCGCGGTGCAAAACGGCGACTGGATCGAGCTCGACGCCTATGCCGGCAAGCTGAACCTCGAGGTTGACGACGAAGAGCTCAAGCAGCGTCTCGCCGCGCATGATCCCACCGAAAGCTCCAGAAAAATCGCCAGCACGGGGGGCTATCGCCAGCTCTACATCGAACATGTGCTGCAAGCCGATGAAGGCTGCGACTTCGACTTCCTGGTCGGGTGTCGCGGTGCCGAGGTGCCGCGCCACTCGCACTGAGATGACGGGGCGCGGCGTTCGAGGATGCGGGGTGGTGCCCTGTTGCGCCACTTGCCTCTGGCAGGCCTCGAGGAAGTGGCGCTAGTGTCAGCCACCTGAGCCGAGATGTCGGCCATGGGATGCCGCCGTAGGCGGGGATGCCGGTGCTGTCTCACCACCGGCATCCTCGTGGGGCCGGGTGGTTTTCAGGAGGCGACCGCGCGGGCGTTGTGTGCCGGGGTATTCCTGGACCGCACCACCCGGTAACCCACGGCACCGGCGATGACCAGCATGCCGCCACAACCGATGGCCAGCGCGTAGGCGCCGGTGACCGCGGATTCGGGGATGCCGAATTGCCCGGCGAACGAGGCCAGCGTATCGGCGTACTGGTGCCACAGGAAGGTGCCCACGGCGACGCCCGACAGCATGGTGAATGCGGCTACCCAGCGGGAGCCGGCTGTCCATGCAGTGGGCTCGTGCTCGTCGTCGCTATGCAGGAAGGCCCGGTAGTCGCGCTCGGCCTGGCTGACCTGGGTCAGCATGGATGCCACGGTGATCGCGACCAGTGCCATCAGGGTACTGAGCAGCACGGGATGCAGGTAGGTGGGCAGCGTGATCCACTCGGCCTGGACCATCAGCGACAGGATGAGGTTGCCGACGAAGCCGACGGTCAACCCCCATCCGGCGCCGGCGGCGGTGATCCGGCGGCTCCAGATGCTCATCAGTGCCACCGGGCCCCAGGAGGAGGCGAACAGGGTTGCCGCGAACCACACCACGGCCATCACGGCCGGCGGCTGGAACAGCGCCAGGATCAGGGCGATCAGGCCAGCGCCCAGCACCGAGATACGGCTGGTGCGCATCGCTGCGGCATCGCTGCGGCTGGCCGGCATGATGTCGTTGGAGATGCTGAAGCCGATGATCGACAGGAAGGTCGAGCAGGAGGACAAGCCGGCGGCGAAGACGCCGGTGAGGATCACCACGCCCAGCCAGGCCGGCAGGATATTGAGGGCCGCCCACACCATGGCGCGTTCGCCATCCAGGGTCGGGTCGTAGAGGTTGATGGCCGCACCGGTCATCATCATCAGGGCGTAAAAGACCGCCAGTGACACCGCAGTGAGCATCGCCGAGCGCATGACCACATGCTCGTTGCGCGCCATCAGATAGCGGCTGGACTGCCAGGGGCTCGCCGCCAGCACGGCGGCCCATACCAGGCCCAGGGTCAGGCCCCAGATCAGTGCCTCGCCCGGTGATGAGAAGGTCGCGCCGTCGCCCTCGATGACGCCGTGCCATAGCGCGATGCCAGGCTTGTCGCTCTGGGTCAGAAGCCCCTCGACCACGCCATGCCAGCCGCCCAGGTCGTGGATGATGTAGATCGAACCGCCCAGTGCCGCGACGGAGAAGATCACGAACATGAGGGTATCGGTCAGCATCACCCCCGGCGAGCCGGAGTAGAGGATGAAGCCGGTATAGGTCAGCCACACGAGCACCAGGCCGACCCAGTAGGGCATGCCGGTGAGCTCCTCGAACATGATGCCGGCGCCTTGCATCACGCCCAGCAGGTAGGCGCCCAGGCCCAGCACGGTGGTCAGGCCGGCGATCCGCTGGACGCGTTTGGAGGCGAAGCGCTTACCGAAGAACTCGGGCACCGTCAGGGTGCCGCTACGCCGCAGGTAGCGCCCGAAGGCCAGGGCGCCGAGCAGACACCCTGAGGTGCTGAAGGCGGCGAAGATCAGCATCACGAAGGGATAGCCCTGGTAGGCGAACCCGGTCTCGCCGAGGAAGGCGCTGGTGCTCAGGTAACTGGCGACCAGGGTGCCGAGGATGAGAAAGGTCGGGGCATTGCGCCCGGCGACAAGGTAGTCGTCGAGGTGCTTGACCCGTCGCCCGGCCAAGTGGCCGATAACGAAATAGGCGATCAGGCTCAGCAAGATGGCGGTGGTATAGACCATGGCAGAAACCGTGTTGGATTGTTGGAGGCTCTATGGTGCAGGCAGGGCATCCGCTTACCGTTCTTGGTGCGCCATGTTGAAGAATGTATGCGACATCGCTCTAGGCTCACCCGTAAGTGGCAGCGGCGCCAGGCCGGCGAGGAGCTTGTGGGAGGCTTTTGGCATGGCGCCGGGGAGGTCGTCTTCGGGAGAGCCTGGCTGCTCGGAGCGGTCTTCTCCGGTCAGCTGTCCATGTCCAACATATAGTTGGTATGTTTAACTTTTATCTGGCGGTAACGACGCCATCATCACAATAGAGGTGCAGACATGGCCCAAGAGTCACGCCGGCTCTCCCCCGACCAGCTGCGTTCGCGCGACTGGTTCGATAACCCCGAGCATCCCGGCACTACGGCGCTGTGCATCGAGCGCTATCTGAATTACGGCATGACGCTCGACGAACTGACCTCGGGCAGACCGATCATCGGCATCGCTCAGTCCGGCTCGGATCTGACCCCGTGCAACCGCCACCACATCGAGCTGGTCAAACGGGTCAAGGATGGCATCCGCGCCGCCGGTGGCGTGCCCTTCGAATTCCCGCTGCATCCCATTCATGAGAACGTGCGCCGACCTACGGCGGCGTTGGATCGCAATCTGGCCTACCTGGGTCTGGTCGAAGTGCTGCACGGCTATCCGCTGGATGGCGTGGTGCTGACCACGGGCTGCGACAAGACCACACCGGCCTGTCTGATGGCGGCCGCCACGGTCAATATCCCGGCCATCGTGCTGTCTGGCGGTCCGATGCTAAACGGCTGGCGCGGTGCCGAGCGCGTCGGCTCCGGCACCATCATCTGGGAGCTTAGAAAGCGGCTCGCGGCGGGGGATATCGACTATCCCGAGTTCCTGTCACGGGCCAGCGACTCGGCGCCCTCGGTGGGCCACTGCAATACCATGGGCACCGCCTCGACCATGAACTCCATGGCCGAGGTACTGGGCATGAGCCTGCCCGGCTCGGCGATGATCCCCGGGCCCTACAAGGAGCGCGCGATGATCGCCTATGCGACCGGCGAACGCGCGGTCGAGATGGTGTGGGAAGACCTGCGCCCGCTCGATATCCTGACCCGCGAGGCGTTCGAGAATGCCGTGGTCACCTGCTCGGCGCTGGGAGGCTCGTCTAACGCGCCGGTTCATATCAATGCCATCGCCCGCCACGCTGGTGTCGAATTCGACAACGATGACTGGCAGCGGCTCGGGCATGCGGTGCCGCTGTTGGCCAACGTGATGCCGGCGGGGGCCTATCTGGGCGAGGAGTTCCATCGTGCCGGCGGCGTGCCGGCGGTAGTGTCAGAACTGCTCGCACACGGGCTGGTGCATGGCGGGGCGCTGACCGCCAACGGGCGCACCCTGGCCGACAACGTGGCCGGGCGCGAGACTCAGGACGCCGAGGTCATACGCCGCTTCGATAACCCCTTGGTCACTCATGCCGGCTTCCTCAATCTCAAGGGCAACCTCTTCGACTCGGCGTTGATGAAGACCAGTGTGATCTCCGCAGACTTTCGGCGCCGTTTCCTTGACGATCCCGCCGACCCCGAAGCCTTCGAGGGCCGAGTGGTGGTCTTCGATGGTTCGGAGGATTATCACGCGCGCATCGACGACCCGGCGCTCGAGATCGATGCCACCACCATTCTGGTGATGCGCGGTGCCGGGCCGGTGGGTCATCCCGGTGGTGCCGAGGTGGTCAATATGCAGCCACCCGAGGCGTTGATTCGTCAGGGTATCGAATCGTTGCCGTGCCTGGGGGATGGCCGCCAATCGGGCACCTCGGGTTCGCCGTCGATCCTCAATGCCTCGCCGGAGGCGGCAACCGGCGGGCCCCTTGCGCTGCTTGAAAGCGGTGACCGCCTGCGGGTGGACCTGGGCCGCTGCGAGGTGCATCTGCTGATTGATGAAGACGAATTGGCGAGGCGCCAAGCACGGCTCGATGCCGCCGGTGGCTATGCCTACCCGGCGCATCAGACCCCCTGGCAGGAGATTCAGCGCTCGATGGTCGACCCGCTGGATCGCGGCATGATTCTTAAGGGCGCGACCGAGTATCGCGATGTGGCCCGCCGCAGTCCGCCGCGGGATAACCATTGAAACGGATGTCAGCAGGCGTTGGTGTTGTCCTGATCTTGTCGGGCCTGTCGTGACTGGTCTCGACTAATCGCGCCGGCCTGGATCAAGCGGGTCGATGGCCTGTGATTGGCGGTGCGTGCTGTTGTGACGCTAGGTCACGACGCTAGACTGCTGTCCGATTGTTTTTATTAGCAGGAGTGTGTCATGTCCCATTTTCGCTTGGGGATCGTCGGGGTTGGCAAGATCGTGCGCGATCAGCACCTGGCGGCCATCGAGGCCACGCCGGGCATCGAGCTTGTCGCCGTAGCCGACCCCTTCGCCGAGCTGCCAGGCATCGCCGGTTATGCGGATCTCGCGGCCATGCTCGAGGCGGAGCCTGACCTGGATGCCATCGCGATCTGTACGCCAACGCACCTACGCCATGAACTGGCCCGCCAGGCGCTTGTGCACGGCAAGGCGGTGTTGCTCGAGAAGCCCCCGGGGGCGACGCTTGCCGAGACCGAGGATCTCAAGGCTCTGGCCGAGGCGAACGGCAGCGTGCTGTTCGCCGCCTGGCATTCGCGCTTTGCGCCAGGCATCCGTCGCGCCCTTGATTGGCTCAAGGACAGAACGGTGACCGCTGTCACCATCGACTGGCATGAAGACGTGCGGGTGTGGCACCCAGGGCAGGACTGGATCTGGGCGGCCGGTGGCATGGGCGTCTTTGATCCGGGGATCAATGCGCTGTCGATTATCACGCAGCTTATGCCCGCTCCGTTCTTTCTCAAGCACGCCGATCTTGAAGTGCCGGAAAACTGCCAGACGCCGATTGCCGCCAAGCTTTCCTTTAGCACCGCCGACGGCGTCGCGGTGGATGCCGATTTCGACTTCCGGCATGAGGATCCGCCGCGCTGGGACATGCGCATCGAGACCGAGACTGGTGTGTTGACGCTTGAAGGCGGTGGCGCGCGCTTGATTCTCGATGGCGACGTCGTGATCGACGAGCCGGAGCGAGAGTATCAGGGCGTCTATGCGCACTTCTTTGAGCTACTCAAGGCAGGGGAAAGCGATGTCGATATTGCACCGCTGCGTCACCTGGCCGATGCGGCATTGCTTGGGCACCGGCGCACGGTAGAGGCGTTTATCGAATAGTGGGATTACCGGCTTGGCCGCCTGTGTGGCGGTTGAGCCATGTCTGTCGTTCAAATGTCGGTCGCTCAGGTGTCCGGCGTCAGATTGATGCTGCTGCCCAATACCGATTCGCCGGGTTTGATGCCCAAGGCGTTGGCCGTACCGGCCAGCACCGCTTGAGCGGCACGGAAGGCTTCGTGTGGGCGGCGGGTCCGGATGGCCTCCATCATCTTGCGGTGGCACTCGAGGCTCGCTTCGGGATCAGTGGTGCTGACGTTGGACATCTTGATCAGCAAGTAGATGGAGGGGCGCAGAATGTGAGAAAGCTGCGCCCAGACAATATTGTGGGTGGCCTTGTAGATCGCGACATGGAAGGCCACGTCGTAATCGCTGTGCAAGCGCCTTTCTTCCGGGCCGGCATCTTCGCGCATGTTCTGGCCCATGCCTTCAAAAGCTTCCTCTATCGCGACCAGGTCGCGCGCCGTGGCGCGTTGGGCAGCCATCATGGCGACATAGGGTTCAACATCCAGTCGGAATGACAGGATCTCGCGCTGGACCTTGGGGTTTGGCGCGGCGTAGCGCGTCATCCAGCCGGTGACGGTCGGGTCGAGGATATTCCACTCGGAATATTCGCGAACCTTTGAGCCATGGCCCGAAATGCGCTCGATGATGCCGACATCGACCAATTGGCGCAGATCGCTTCGCACCGCCGAGCGGTTGATGGCGAATTGCTCACACAGATCGACTTCCTTGGGCACGTAGTCGCCAGCCTGATAGCGGCCAGAGAATATTTCCTCGGCCAGATATTCGGCGACGCTGACGCGCTGACTGGGCTTTTGCTGCTTGTCCTTCACGTAGGCTCTTGTCCGGCAAAATGTAAATTCAAGTTGTCATATGTTGAACATATGAGCAAGCCGGCTATCACTAGCCGGTTTCGGTAGACGCTGTCGCCAGCACGACGAAGTTATTGATCAGGGCGTTGGCCTCGGGTGTTTCCTGAATGCCATGGCGTAAGGCCGCCACATTCTGGCCGGCCTCGGCGAGGCCCTCGCGCTGATGCTCGAGGTAGGCCCGTAACACCGGCGCGGTGAATTCCGGATGGAACTGCACACTCCATTGGCGAGGCCCCAGTCGAAGCGCCTGGTAAGAGTCGTGGGCGTTGTGTGCCAGCACCACCGCCCCTGCCGGAGGCGTGAGCACTGACTGAGCATGGGTCAGATGCGCCGGGAAACGGTCGGGCAGGGCGCCCAGCAGGGCATCTGCTCGGCCGGCCTCGGTGAGCGCGACCTCGAAGGTGCCGGTTTCGCGGCCGTCCGGGTGATAGCCGCTGGTTCCGCCCAGCGCCTCGGCCACTAGCTGATGGCCGTAGCAGACGCCGAGTAATGCCAGGTTGCGCTCGCAGGCCTCGCGAAGCCAGGGCTTAAGCGCCTCGCTCCAGGGCTCGGCGTCGCTGACCATGGCATGGGAGCCGGTGATCAGTACGCCATCGAGTGCGTCATGGGCGGGTGGCGGCATACCGCCCCGTGCATCCCAGACCTCGAGCGTATGGTCGGGCAGGCGGGCCTGGAACAGAGCCTCGAAATTACCGTAGTCGGCGGCGACATCGGGGAAACTGTCCCCCGTCTTGATCAGCAGCAGTCGTGGCATGCGTGCTTCCCTGCAGTGGTCTCGTGGGTGGAGGCTCAGGCCGGGTGAAGCGCCTTGCCCAGCGCCTGCATGAACTGGTCGCAGGCTGCGAGCTGCTCGTGTTCCACGTATTCGTCGGGCTGGTGCGCCTGGCCGATGCTGCCCGGCCCGCAGATCACGGTAGGCAGCCCCACGCCCTGAAACTGGCCGGCCTCGGTGGTGTAGGCCACTGCTTCATTGGGCTTGTCACCGAGCAGTTGGCGGCACAGCGCCACTGCCTCGGCGTTATCGCGGTCGGCGAGTGCCGGTACCGTCTGGGTAATATGCTCGGTGACGATGCCGGTGCCCGGCGAGCGCGCCTGCATCTCGGCCTCGATTTCCCGGGCGTAATCCTCGAAGCGTGAATAGAGCGTCTCGAAGCTGTCGCTTGGCAGGTGGCGAATCTCCCAGTCGAAGTGACACTCCCGGGCCTTGATGTTGATTGCCGTGCCGCCCTGAATGCGCCCCACGTGAAGGCTCGAATGCGCCACGTTGAACGCCTCGTCGATACGTCCCTCGGCCTTCAGCTCCTCCATGATGTCCTCGATGCGGGTAACTAGCCGCGCGGCGACGTGGATCGCCGAGACGCCCTGATACACCTGGCTTGAATGGGCGGCCTGGCCGGTGACAGTGGTGCGCAGATTGGTGATGCCCTTGTGGGCCACCACCGGTGCCATCAGCGTCGGTTCGCCGACAATCACCGCCGCCGGGCGCGGCTCGTCGGCCATCAGCCGCTCGATCAGGCTCGGTGCGCCCAGGCAACCGACTTCCTCATCGTAAGAAAACGCTAGGTAGATCGGCCGCTCGAGGGTCTGTTCGACCCACTGCGGCACCTGAGCCAGCGCGCAGGCAATAAAGCCCTTCATGTCACAGGTGCCGCGACCATAGAGGCGCTCGTCACCGCCGTCACGCAGCGTGAAAGGGTCGCTCGACCAGGGTTGGCCATCTACCGGCACCACGTCGGTGTGCCCGGATAGCACCACGCCCCCCTCGACAGCTGGCCCAATGCGCGCCAAGAGGTTGGCCTTGCTGCCATCATCGTTCTCGATGCGCTGGTAGGGCACGCCATGATCATCGAGGTAGCCTTCGATGAAGCGGATCAGTTCCAGGTTGGAGTCGCGAGAGACGGTGGCAAAACCCACCAGGGTCTCGAGCAAAGCGGTGGCATTCATGATCGGGCTCCTGAGAAAGCGGCGGTCAGGAGTTTATCACGGGCCGGCAGGCAGTCGGGATAGGGCATGAGATAGGGCGCGAGGTGGTGATAATGCCCGTCACGTCGATTTCGCTAAGCAATGGCTGGATATAGAAAGGCCTATGCCAACACGGCTAGATACCGGGGCGAGCATTGGGCAAAGGTGCCGCTTGGCTACGGGGACCAGGATGGGGCGTCGATTGTATAACGCGACAATGGCCGGCTATGCTTGGAAGCGTTCGGTTCGTCTCGACGCTGGCTGGCGCCACACAAAAGCCGAGCTAGAGCTGCAATAATTTTGTAGACTAATGTTGCATCCCTGTGAACACTCGATAGGCCCTCTAAGGATAAAAAGATGTTGAATAACTATCGTAAATTCAAGAAGAAGCTCTCTACATCAGCGCTTGGGCTAGGTCTGGCATTCAGCGTCGCCGCCGCCGATGTGGCTGCCGCAGAATACAACTGGCGATTCAGCAACCTTTACAGTCGGGGAACCGCGTTTGGCGAGCTTTACGAGAATCTTGGCGAGAACATCGAGGAGCTCTCCGATGGCCGCATTAATGTACAGGTTCTCTACTCCGGCGAAGGTGTTGGCACCACTGGCCTGCTGGGCGCAGTAAAATCCGGGCTTATCACCATGGGTGCCCCCTTCCAGTCGATGCACGCCGGTGAGCTGCCGGCCGGTGTCGTCGAGATTGGCCTGCCGGGCGGTACCTCTGATACCGATGAGCTTTACAGCCTGTTCCACGAGAAGGGCTGGGGCGAGGTTCTGGAAGAGGCCTATGGTTCCCAGGGTCTGGTATGGCTCGAGCCCTACATCCAGCCGCCGGTCTATATCCTGACCAAAGAGCCGATCGAGTCGGTAGAAGATTTTGAGGGGCTGAAGATTCGTGCGCCCGGCGCCTACGGCAAGTTCCTGCGTAACCTGGGGGCTTCTCCCGTTTCCATGGCCTGGAGCGAGATTTACACCAGTCTTGCTACCGGCGTCATCGACGGTTCTATCGGCAGCAACATGATCGACCACCGCGACGGTAACCATGTTGAAGTCGCCAAGTACATGTACCCGCTGCCGCTGGCCGGCGCGCAGGTTCTGCCGATCGTGGTTAATCGCAATGCCTGGAACAAGCTGCCCGATGAGCTGAAAGCAGCCGTGCGCGAGGCCACCGAGATTCATGCCGAGCAGCAGCTGACCAAGTCTCAGGAGTGGGAAAGCGAGGCCATAGAAGAAATGAAGGCCAATGGCATGAAGTGGAGCCCGGAGCCGAGCGAAGCCGACAAGGAAGCATGGGCTGAAGCTGGTGAGACGCTGCGTGAAGAGTATGCCAAACAGGGTAAATACAGCGAGCAGTTGATCGAAATCCTGAATGAGACCGGTTACTGATAATGCAATGGGCGTTTCGCCTACTGCATTAGCGCTCTTGAAAGCGGGCGGCGTGTTGTGACTTCCCCCGCTTTTCATGGCCATTATCGGACTTTCGGCCGATGGAAATGCACCAATGCACTTTCTTGTTGAGCCGACACTGAGCTTGAGGTGTCGGCTCAATCATTCTCAGAAACGAGAAGGCCAAAAACGAGGCGGAAAGTACGCGGTGCTTTCCGCCTTTTCATGATTTCAGGAGATCCCTTATGTTCCATACGTTTCTGAGGGGGCTCTGCCACAGTATTGATTTCATTGTCATGCTGACGGGCAAAGCAGCTTCCTACCTGATGCCGCTATTGGCCGGCATCGTCGCCTTTGAAGTGTTCGCCCGCTATGTACTCGGTAGTCCCACCATCTGGGCCTACGACACGTCACTGTTTCTGTTCGGCTATATTACGGCCCTGGGTGGCGCTTATGCCCAGCAGAAGCGGGCACACATCAACGTCGACATTCTCTATCTGAAGGTCTCACCCAAGGCCAAGAGTGTCTTCAACATCATTGGTTTCGCCCTAGGTATCTTCTTCCTGATCATTATCGTGAAGGTGAGTACCGGCAAGCTGTTTGAGGCCCTGGAATACGATTACCGCCGCGAAAGTGAGTGGGCGCCGCCCATGTATCACTTCTGGATAATGATGATCATTGCCTGTGGGCTTTTTATTGCCCAATTGGCGCGGGACACATTAAACGATGTTTATTATCTAGCGACGGGGACCCCGCTGCTGAAACAAAAAGAGGGGACTCATCATGGGGATTGAACTGCTGACTGGGGTGCTGCTGCTGTGCATCCTGATCTTCTTCGCCCTGGGCGCCCCTGTCGGCCTCGCGCTGGGCGGCATTGCCATGGCGATTGGCTATACGACCTGGGGCGAGGGCATCTTTAATGTCATTCCAACCACTCTGGAATCGACCTTCTTCAGCTTCATCCTCCTGGCTATCCCCCTGTATATCTACATGGGGCAGTTGCTTACCAAGTCAGGCATCGGCGATGCCATGTTCAACGCCAGTCAGCTGCTGCTCGGTCGCGTGCGTGGTTCTCTGGCCATCAGCGTTATCGGGGTATGCTCGATGATTGGTGCCATGGTGGGCATCATCGGTGCTGGCATCATGACCTCCGGCAGTATCGCCCTGCGTCCGATGCTGAACCGTGGCTATAACAGACGACTGGCGCTTGGCGTCATCATGGCAGGCGGTGGCCTGGGTATCCTGATTCCGCCCAGTATTCCCATGATCATGTTCGCCGCAGCGACCCAGAACTCGGTCGGGCGCATGTTTCTTGGCGCCATGATGCCGGCGTTGCTGACGATCGTACTGCTGATCACCTATGTGGTTGTCAGTTGCTGGCTTAATCCGTCTCGTGCTCCCCGGGACACGGATAATAACGATGAGCCTGCCCCCACACCCAAGCAGAAGTTTCTCATCCTGCGCGATGGCCTTTCCGCGCTACTGCTGATCTTCGTTGTGCTGGGCAGCATCATCACGGGTATTGCCACCCCGACCGAGTCGGGCGCCATCGGGGTTGTCGGGGCTATTCTGCTTGCGATCCTGTTCAAGCGTTTCAGGCCCGCCATGCTGCAGTCTGCAGGGTTTCAGACTGCCACCTTGGTCAGCGTGGCCATGTGGATCATCTTCGGTGCCTCGGTCTTCAGCAATTTCCATTTGCTGATGGGGGTACAGAGCATGGTGGCCGATCTCGCCGCTAGCCTGGACCTGCCGCCCATCATGATCATCATCATGTTCCAGCTGATCATGTTGCTGCTGGGCTTCATCATCGATGAGTTCATCATCGTACTGATGTGTGCGCCCCTGTTTACGCCGATTGCCGTTTCGCTGGGTTATGACCCCATCTGGTTCGGTGTCCTGATGATTCTCAACATCCTGATTGCCGTGCAGACTCCGCCCTATGGCTTCGCTCTGTTCTACCTGAAGGGGATTGCACCGGCGGATGTCGGAATGGGGGAAATATACCGATCAGTCACGCCATTTATAGCGGTGAACCTGGTCGTGCTAATCCTGTGCATGATTTTCCCGGAGATCGTGCTTTGGCTGCCCAACAAAGTCATGAGTTGAGGTGAATCCATGTTCAATCACATCCTGATTCCAGTCGATCTCGTTCATCAAGAGCAGCTCGCTAGGCTGCGGGAGTCGGCCCGCTTGTTGATTGATGGCGCGGGCAGCATCACCTTGCTCTATGTGGACCCGATTACAGTCCACAAGGAAGCGTTGATGATTCAGCTAGGGGAAAGCCAGTACGCTGAACATCAACAGGAGGCTCAGGCCCAGCTGCAGAGCCTGTCCGAGTCGCTGAAGGTGGAGAACGTCACCATGAATGTCGTCACCCGAGAAGGCGGCGCTCATGACCAGATTCTCGAATACGCTTCGGAGATTGGTGCCGATGCCATCCTGATGATGGCCAGCCGGCCTGGATTCACCGACTACTTTATCGGTTCGACAGCCGAGCGGGTGGTGCGTCATGCCGGTTGCTCGGTCTTTGTGATTCGCTAAGTCGTTAATGTAGTGGGAAAGCGGCCGTCAGATGTGTCTGACGGCCGCTTTTTTTTGTGCATGAACAATCGATACGCCAAGTCCATCAATGGATAGTCTTACTCAGTGCCACATAGAGTGATTGGTACCTGGTGCTGAGTTGATACGGGCGAGCGTCGAGTAACAATCAGCAAGCTGGAAAATGACACACCACGAGGAAGGCCGCATGCAGCACACCGAACGACATAGAACGCACCGCATTGGCTGGCTTCGCGCGGCTGTGCTTGGCGCGAATGATGGCATAGTCTCCACGGCGAGCCTGGTGCTGGGCGTGGCGGCGTCGGGCGCCACGACAGAGACGATTCTGGTGGCGGGTGTGGCCGGCCTTGTCGCAGGTGCCATGTCGATGGCGGCCGGCGAGTATGTGTCGGTCAGCTCACAGTCCGATACCGAAAGCGCGGATCTGGCGCGGGAGAAACAAGAGCTCGCCGACAACCCCAGGCAAGAGCACGCAGAACTCAAAGCCATCTATGTCGAACGTGGCCTCGATGAGCAACTGGCCGGCCAGGTCGCAACGCAACTGATGGAACACGACTCGCTTGGCGCGCATGCGCGAGATGAACTCGGCATATCGGAAACCTTGGCCGCCAAGCCTGTGCAAGCCGCTTTCGCCTCGGCGGCCACCTTTGCGGTGGGTGCCGCAATGCCGCTATTGATGGTCGTGTTACTGCCGGCTGCCACGCTCATGTGGGGGCTTTCTGGCAGCTCGCTTGTTTTCCTGGCGCTATTGGGTCTGCTGGCTGCACGGGCGGGCGGTGCCCCGATTGTTGCGTCAGTGGTGCGCGTCGCCTTTTGGGGCGCCTTAGCGATGGGGCTAACCGCCGGGGTAGGGGCGCTCTTCGGCGTAGCGGCTTGAAGAGGGGATAGCATGGCGCGTGATGCTCCCCTCTTGGCGTAAGCAAGTTGCTTCTGGATGCTGCCGTTGTCGTTTGCTTCGCCTACCTATTCGGTTGGCCTGTATGCCGATGCGGCACCTGTTATAGTCAGCTAATAAAATAGATGCTGGCCGGTCAATGGCGTGACCGGCAACGCCTTCAGGGAACGAAAGATGATACTCAAGGATAAGGATGCCTACTCCGGCGCCGACGACTGTGACACCGACACGCGTGGCTTCTACGGTCACAAGCAGGAACAGGATGTCGCCTTCCATCTTCGCCGCGAGTTCGGCGAACACGACCAAATCCATATCATCAATGATCTTCGCATCGAGTATCAGAGTGAGCGTGCGCAGATCGATCATCTGGTGATCCACCCGTTTGGTTTCATCATTATCGAATCCAAGAGCATCGTCGGCGAGGTCAAGGTCAATGCCGAAGGGGAGTGGTCGCGTAGCTACAAGGGAGCGTGGGCCGGGATTCCGTCCCCGCTCCGCCAGGCTGAGTTGCAGAAGAAGCTATTGCATCGCTTGATGAGCGCCAACATTGAACAACTGGTGGCCAAGGTGCTCGGTATTCAGACGCAAGTGGGTGGCCGTGATTGGCAGGAGATTTGTGCCGTCTCCAGTACTGCCATCCTTCATCGTGACAAAATGCCGAAATCTGTCTCCAAACAGGTCGTCAAGACCGAGTTTCTGGTCAAGAAGGTTCGAGAGATCGTGGGTAACATTCCCTTGGCGATCCTCAAGACCAAGCCCAGATTTTCAAAGCGCGAGCTACAAAACATCAGCAATTTTCTTCTGTCTCATACCGATCAGCTTCGCACCGTTCAAAATATAGAGAAAACATGCAGTCATGTGGTGGAAGAAGCGCTAGTCACGGCTTATGGCCCAATGAATGCCGCGCCCATTCATGAGGAGGCGACTGCTTCTTTGGCCAGCAGCCAGCCCGCCGCCAGTGACAGCCCTGCGGTTCAAGCTATGCCTGCTGTTGACCTGGTTTCTTGCAAATCATGCGGTGAAACCGAGCAGCTGAACGGCCTATATGGGCAATATGGCTACTACGTGAAATGTCGAAGTTGTGGTGCCAATACCTCCATGAAGCAGCCGTGCCCGTCGTGCGGATGGAAAAGCGTCAAGGTGACTAAGGACGGCCCAAACTACACCGCCACCTGCCGAAAGTGTGAGCATCAGTATCTGGTGTTTCGTCAGGGAGGTGAGTGATGGGTGATGAGAAAGAGGCTGCTATCGACCCAAAGCGGGCACTTGATACTCTGTGCTAGATCGCAATGTTTGCGCGACTAAATCTATGTTAGTGCGCATCTATTTTGCTGATTATGTGTCGAAAAAATGATGGGAAAAGATCGTGCTGCAGATTAATACTGGTAAGTTATACGAGCGAGGTGTAGGAAGAAAAAACCAGCTGACAGGTGTGCTCTACGCTAATGTTCGCCTTCCGTATGAGCGTGAAATTGTCACTGCAGCTGGGACCCTGAGGTCAGCCGGTTCAAATTCGGGAGACATTGCCCTAGTTTACGAGATCGAAGAGCGGATCGAGAAGGCTGACCCAGAGCCTGGAGTTTTGGTTTCTCACACGGTACGACCTTTTCTCGATGATTTCGCTGTGGTCGCTTCATTCGGTCTCGGCGGAGTTTTCTCGCGTGATCAGGAGACAGTCCGCGGCCTCACCGGAGGGCGCCCCGGATTCTCGTCCTACGAGTCTCCCGATGGGTTCATTGCTGGCTTCTTTGACCGCTCAATCAATATATCTGACGAGCAGGCTGACGAATTTGTCGCATTTGTCAACGAACTACTCGCCTTGGAGCGGCAGAATTATCTGGGCGCTATGCGCGCCATGAGGAATTTTGTTGCCGGCCTGCACCGAATCCCCGACGATCTCGCACTCGCCTATACCCTGATCGTGTCGTCCGTGGAGTCTCTCGCCCAAGACTTCGATGGCTTTTCTCCAGCCTGGTCTGACCTTGATGACCGAAAGCGGAATACGGTTGACGGCGCTCTTGTTGATCTAAGCACATCTCAGGCAGATTCTGTTCGGGCGGCCATTCTTAAAAGCGAGCATGTTGCGTTAGCGCGACGCTACCGCGCATTTGTTAAATCTCATGTTAATGCCTACTACTTCCGCCACCCGGCTGCAGGCTCACACCCCGTTGCTCGCTACGAACTTGATGCGGCTCTTCGCCAAGCCTATGGGGTGCGCTCCGCATATATTCATCAACTGCGATCGCTACCGTCTCCTATCGCCTTATCGCATGAGCATCGGGAAACAACCACTGTCGAGCGTCGACCCGCGCTGACGTTTCAAGGACTGTTTCGCCTTACACGCCATGTCATCAAATCCTTCGTCGCCAAGAGTCCGAAGATCCAAAAGGAAACGTATGACTATACGCTTG
The DNA here is from genome assembly GCF_012062845.1 of Halomonas salinarum. Lineage (GTDB taxonomy): Bacteria > Pseudomonadota > Gammaproteobacteria > Pseudomonadales > Halomonadaceae > Onishia > Onishia salinarum. The sequence continues at coordinate 272,388 of NZ_WWNB01000001.1, read as the reverse complement.
AGCAGGCGGGTGTCGTCTCGGTCCCGATGGCTCCCCGATACTGGGTGTGGCGGCCACTAGTCAACCCGGCAGAGGCGCGTCGACGATTGGAGGGTATGCTCAGCCTGACCGCAGCGGTTCTCCACCGCGATCCCGGCGCCCAGCTTGTTGATTTACGGCCGATGCTTGCCGACGTGGAGCGCTTATTACCCCAGGCGGCAGCCGTTCACCGTCCTGCACTACTTTTGCTGCACATCCTTTACAATTTGATGGTTCCACCAGATTTGAGAACGCCTGGATTTGACAACTTCTTAAGCAATCATGAGGCGGAGGCTACGCGCCCTAGCATTGAAGCGGTTATCGTCTCAACGGTTCTTAATGCTCACGAGGAATGGACGCTTGAGGAGCATCAGGTTGTCCTAGAGCGGTACTTTACCGAGCGGACGCGACCCAAAGGACTTCATGCGCCGCGATTGCTTGAGGCGGCGGCCTGTCTAGCTCTTGCAGAAAAGTATCGTGTCGCCGGAGATGGCTCCACCACGAAGCTCCTCGTTGAGCGTGCCGTTGAAGCGCATCCCGCACACGTCGGCTTGCGTGAGTTCGAGGCCGCCTATGACGGGATAAGCGTGGTGGATTGGCAAGGGATCCTTTTACCAGCAAGCCCGGAAGCAGAGTAACGGAAAACTAGCTTAAATTTGCAGGACTGCCGCAGGCAGCTTTTGGCCGGTTGCAGAGCTTCAAGCTAATCTGATCGTGGTGTGGCTGTTGACGACTCAAAGCAGCCCTTCCGGCGAAAGCGGCATGCTAATTCAGCCGTGTTATGCTGCCGGCACGATAATCTATTTTAGGGCAATCGAGGGCTCGGGCACACAACTATGCAACTGGCATTAATAGACGGCGAAAATGTAGAGGCATTTTCTGGAGGTAGAGGGAATTGTCCTATCTGTGGTGCCGAGGCTATCGCTAAATGTGGGCCCCGAGTAATGCATCACTGGGCTCACCATAGAATCAGGCAATGTGATCCGTGGTGGGAAAATGAGACGCTATGGCATAGAGAATGGAAAAACAAATTTCCATTAGTTTGTCGAGAGGTTTTACATGTGGCTGAAGATGGAGAGATCCATAGGGCAGATGTTAAAACACCAACTGGAATCGTGATCGAAATTCAGCATTCCAGCATGACCGATGCTGAGAGAGTTTCTCGCGAAAACTTCTATCAGAATCTGATTTGGGTGATCGACGGAACTGTATTCCAATATAATTTCGATATTTATCATATGCTGCCTGACCCAAAGTCAGAACTGGCTCAGGACTTGATTTGGAGTAAAGCAAAACGGCATATGAACGGGGCAAATGCCGGGATGTTTTTCCGCCTGTCTGAAGCACTTGTGGACGATCCGTCGGTTACAAAAGCTACATTGCGCGGCGGTTGGGTTCATGGCATGCGTGAGATTGAGGAAGAGGTGAAGAATTCCTATAACGGCTACCATCAATACGATTGGGTTAGGCCAAGAAAGACTTGGCTTGATGCCACATGTCCCGTTTATATCGACTTCGGTGATGAATATCTTGTCAAGCTGGGTACATATGATGAATCTGGGCTGAAATGCATCAGGCTGGTTTCAAAACGAAAGTTTGTGCATGACGCTATGGTTGAAGGTGAGGCAAGAAATGTTGCTACACGGTTTTACCCGATTGCCCGAGGAATGCCCTAACAAAGTGTTGCTAGGGACAAGCCTACGCTGTGCTTCGGCTTTCCCCAGAGCACGACGTTATACATAAATACGGAGCAAATGATGTCGCTTCAAATGGCAAGCGAGCTTAGATTCCCCATGGGAGATGCCACACCGCTCAGTAATCGGGCTGTAGATAATTTCAGCTCATTGATTCAGAGGGTGTCAGGGACAACGAGCCAGCAACACATAATTGAAGTATTCAAGCAGAAATTCTGCAAAGTTTCTGGTGAGCGCTATGCCCGTAGCTCTTCCCTTGACTGGGCAGAGTCTGATATGGCTCGACAGGCTCAAGATGCTGCGGAAGATGCTCCGAATTTTATTGCAGCTATTTATGACGCACTTAAGGAATTAGAGCGTAGCAACGTTACTGTTCCTACCGTACAACATATCAATCAGATTTTGATTGCCAACCAGGATCACTTTCAAATTATCAATGACCAGTTAATTCAAACTTCTGGGGGTGTCGCCGCGCCGGAAGTTACCGAATCGATTTCGACTTCGGTGATTAGAGCTCTGGGAGATGCCAAGGCACTAATCGGTACCGTAGATGCTTCAAGCGCAATTGATCGTGCACACACTGCACTCCATGGTTACTTGGTTAAACTTTGCACTGATAACCAAATTAATCTACCTAATGATTCTACAGCATCTAAGGCGTTCAAAGAACTTCGAAAGTTACACCCGGCGTTGGTAGCTTCAGGTCACAGGGCTCAAGAGGTTACAAGGGTACTCAATTCATTTGCCGCTTCGATAGACGCGTTCTCTACACTGCGAAACCACGCGAGTCTTGCACATGTAAATGACTTGCTGGATGTTCCAGAAGCAACTGCTAACGTAAATGCGATGTACACAGTCTTCAGGTATATCCAAGATTGTATACAGAGAGGGCCTTCAAACTTTGTGTGACAAGCCCAAGCACACGGATCAATTTTCCGCTGCGCTCCAAATTGCCCGGTGTTGCGTGAGTTGTATCAGCGTATCCTGAAAGTCCGCTCATGGTCGTATGCCGTAGTTTAGACTATGCTGATGGATAAGTTTCGGCAGCTGACGAGCCTTTCCAGATCTAGGCGTCTAGCGCAGCATGATGCTGGCCATCGGTGCGAAGGGCGGACAGCAGACAATTGCTGCTCGCGCGAAAACATGAAAACTTTGGCAATTAGCATCTAATTGATCAAAGAGCACTGAATGCATGTTCTGGTTGCTTGCGAAGTGGCGTTTGACGAACGAATAATAGGAAAAGTGTTTTGTTGAATTTTGCGAAGATAAATGCCTTTGATCAGGGCCAACGAGAGTCCTTTGAAGAGCTTCTTTGCCTGCTGGCTAAGCGACAACGCCCTAATGGAGCAGAAGAGTTCCAGCGGATTGAGGGGAGCGGTGGGGATGGTGGAGTAGAGGCCCTTTGGATACGTAACGACGGATCGAAGTTAGGCTATCAAGCCAAGTATTTTTTACAGCTTGGCTCTAGCCAGTGGGCACAGATTGATGAGTCTGTGAAGCGCGCGCTGGAAGTACATCCAGAACTCACGAACTACGTGGTGGCTCTACCCATCAATCTTACCCATAAGCGTCAGTACAAGGGAGCTGGCAAATCCGCTTGGGAAAAGTGGGAGGCTAGAGTTGAGAAGTGGACAGGCTGGGCCCAAGAAAAGGGGTTGAGCATTAAGTTCGAGCCTTGGACAGCAACCGACATCAACGAGATGCTCCTCCAAGAAGGGAATAACGGTCTCTTGCGACATTGGTTCGGGGAGCAGGTCCTTGGTGTGAGTTGGTTCGAGGAACATTTTCTTATAGCGAAAGGCTTGCTGGAAGAAAGGTACAGTCCCTCCGAACACGTCCATACATCGCTAGAGGCTATGTTTGATGCCATGGTTCGTGGGCCATCCACAATGGCAAACGTTAGAGAATGCTATGCTGAATTAGGAAATCAGCGTGTTACATCAATAAATTTTACCAAGATTTCTCAACAGCCCAGCCAGTCGGACATTGATCTTGCAGAGAAGGCTTGGCTTGATTTACTTGATACAGAGGATGCCTTCTCATCCAATTTTCGGGATAAGTGGCACATAACGACGGTTCGAGATGCGTTGGAGGCTTTCCGTGAAGCGCTTCGACCATTGGAAGCCGTTTTGACTGCTGTCAGGCAGGATTCCGAAGCAGACTCAGAGAAGCATCATCTTAATGAAATCAATTCATGGATGTCGAGTGCTCATAGTGCGATCAACAAACTCAAGTCGCTTACAGATAGTAATAACTTGCGAGCAGAGCGTGCCCGATTCGCGATTGTTACCGGCCCTGCGGGAGCGGGAAAGTCGCACCTGCTTGCGCATGTAGCTGATAACCGGCTATCAAATGCGGAGCCAACCGTTCTTTTAGTTGGACAGAGTTTTTCTGACACAGAAGTCTGGGGGCAGGTCGGTGCTCTACTTGATATTCAGGAGGGAACTTCCGCTGAAATTTTGGGCCTTCTGAGTGTTGCCGCTGAGCGCCAAGGTAAACGCGCGCTAGTGATGATAGATGCTATCAACGAGGGTGTGGGGGCTGAATTCTGGCGAGATCGAATTGCAGGTTTGTTAACACAAGCGAAAGACTATCCATACTTGGCACTTGTGTTCTCTTGCCGTGAAGAGTATTTGTCTTTTGCTTTTCCAAAATCGATTATCGAAAAGGCTTGCACCTTTCGAGTAGATGGCTTTCAAACCATTCAGGAAATGGAAGCGGCAGCAGAAAAGTATTTGGACTCCAAGGGTATAGCCCGACCGAATACTCCATGGTTATCTCCGGAGTTTCGGAACCCACTTTTTTTGAAGAGCACCAGCGAAGCGCTGAAGGCAAAAGGCGAGGTAGAGTTTCCCAAAGGGCTTCACGGAATTTCGCAGTTGATGTCATTTTACCTAGACTCGTTGTCAATGCGTTCTGGACTGATGAGCATTGATCACGATCTCTTCGCAACGGCCATTAAGAAAGCCGTCCAATCAATAGCAGGAAAAATGGTCGAAACCGGAGAAGACTTCGTGGAGTTTTCGGTAGCCGACCAAATCGTAAACAAGGAGTTTTCACAGCTTTCCAAGCCAGCGAATACGACTTGGTTGGTTGTTCTGACCCGCTCCAGCGTGCTACGGCGTGACCCTCCTCCTTTCAGTGAGGAAAGCGATCCACTGAACCCTTTGCAGGATCGTATTCGGTTCGCATTTCAGCGCTTTCAAGATCATCTAATGGCGCAAGCAATCGTTAATCAGCTAAATAAAGACCGACTGTGTGCTGCTTTTGATCCCGGTGGCGAGTTGTTGTTTTTGTTCTTCGATGGTGACGTTAGCAAAGGCTTCTCATACAGCCACGCCGGGCTTCTAGGGGCTATTTCTACACTTTATCCAGAGCACTTTTCCGTCGAATTCGCGGACACCCTCCCTGAGGGAATAGACCTTTTTTCAGACAACCACATTCTGCAAGAATCCTACGAAACAAGCTGCAAGTGGCGTCGTTTGGGCGCATTTACGGATCGCAGCCTGGAACTACTTAACGAGCTTGATGAGAATTGGGTAGATAAATTGGCACTGTTAGTCGAAGTGTCTATGACTATTGATCATCCTTGGAATGCTACATTCCTGCATGATTGGCTGATCAAGCATACAATGCCAGATCGCGACAGCTATTGGACAAATTGGGTCAACTGGGCCAGCACTGAAGAAGGAAACCAAATCGATCGTCTCATATCCTGGGCAAATGGGGCGACGAGTGCTGACACTAGGCATCTTGAACTTGCTGGGTTAGTACTGGCTTGGTTTCTCACTTCTTCCCGTAGGACGACACGGGATCAAGCTTCAAAGGCTTTAACATCGATTTTTTTACGCCAATCCAAAGTTTTCCAATTTGTTTTAGCGAAGCTGGCAGATTGTAACGATTCATACCTTATAGAAAGGGTGTATTCTGCTGCATTCGGATCCTGTTGTATTGATCAATCGGGAGAGCGCCTAAGCTCCTACTCAGGCGCTGTATGGAAGGCTGTTTTCGCGGACGGCGAACCACCAGTTGCTCTGTTAACTAGGGACTACGCGCTAGGTATCATCGAGCTTGCAGAAGCTAGAAACTGTCTGAGCACGGACATCGATTTGGGGCGATGTAAACCGCCTTACAGTTCTGCTCCTCCAGAATTCGACCTTACTTCTGAAGGAATTCAAGAGATTGCAAAGGGGCGTGGGTCAGAGGCGATCTTCAATTCTGCGTCAAGCGAATGGGGGGACTTTGGAAAATATACAATCCCTGGCCGCGTTAGACCCTTTCTTACTGCACCAGTGACCGGCTCTTTGCCAATGTCCGTCGACGAAGTTAAGAAGAAATTCGTCGAAGACATCATCTCGCCCAGTGCGGAAAGGGTAGAGGCGCTTGATGCATTTGAGAAAGTTCGCTCTAGACCGTCTGTATGGATGCTAAAGTACATGACTGATCAAGAAGTATCCGAGGAAGAGGCGGAAAAAAAAGAAAATGAGGCTGTGGAAGAGCTACTGGCTTCACGTGCTAGAGTAGAAGGACTCTTGTCGGAAGCCGAGAAATTAAGATTTTCGAAAGACTACCTAAATGAGGGTGGAAGTCATTCTAAGTACGAACATGTCGACATTCAGCAGTGTAGGTTATGGATTACCAAGCGGGCATATGAACTCGGTTGGTCAAATGAACTATTCCCGCGAGACGGTCACGGTACATATGGTTCTAGGTATGAAAATGACTTGGAAAGGATCGGCAAGAAGTATCAGAGGATAGCGTTGGACGAAATCGCAGCACGGTTGTCTGATAATTTTTGGTGCTTGAACGAATGGCCAGAGTTTCCAGTTATATACAAGTATTCTGACCAGAATTTTCGCAGGGATGTTGAGCCAACGATACTGCCTACTCTTTCTCGTTTTTCAGCGCGGTCGGAAGTCGGCGAAGACTGGATGGTTGAGCCTAAAGTGAGGCTGACCGAGGTCTTAGAAGAGGACCTCAAGGCTTGGCCTTTCCAAGAAGATCCGGTCAAGAATCTGCAGGAAAAGTTGCATCGTATTGATTTAAAAGGAAAGAGATGGCGAGCCCTCTATGAATTTAATTGTGAAAGACAAAACTATCCCGAACCTCGGCGAGGTTTGCATGGCGCTCGATACGAAGAATTCCGCTTTCTGTATTGCGTGTTTATAAAATCAAATGATGTGGATGGCTTTGTTGAAGACTTGAAAGAGCACCAGTCTTTGGATGTTTTAGATTTACAACCGCGCGAGCAAACAGATGGTCCTTTCTTGTTGGAGGCTTATTGGAGGGATACTTGGAAGTCGGAAAAATTCTCTGAATATCTTCGAGGCTCATCAGGAATAAAATTCTCAAACACCGTGGCAAGGTACTCTTGGGAGAGCCATTTGGATAAAACAATCCAAGAAGGTTTTAGAGAGTATATGCCGCAGAGATGGCTGGCAGAAGACTTAGGTGTCGAGCTTGCAAAAAATAGCACGAGGTCCTGGGTCGACGTCGATGGCAACGAGCTGATCAAGGTTTTAAGTTCCGTTGAAGACAAGTCTGCGGTTTTGATATGTGAAGAGACACTAAGAAAGTACTGCGCGAGAGAAGCAGTAACCCCAATTTGGCTGTTGATTGGAGAGCGCAACACATGGCCTGCTGGTAACAATGACCAAAGTTGTTGGCGTCGGTCCGAAGGTGCTTGGTGGCAGTCGAGCGGTGAGTGGAAACGCGTCGCATGGAATCATGACACCGAGAGATGAGGTTGCTCGAAATGTTATAAAGAAGCGTTTGACCTGGATGCGGTCTACTGGGAATGCTCGGAGTCCCAGAAGTCTGCTTTTTGAACCTGCGTCGCAGCGCGAACCATTTAGACCAATGTCTGCTTCTGGCTGAAATCGGATGAGGCAGGCCCCGTGGCGATGTTGCCAACGGGGCGCATTATATCCGCTGGTCTTGTAGCCAGTAGTCGATTGGTATCCTCTTTGGCTTGTCAGTCGGGTGATTTCAACTTCACGAGCCTGAGACGCAGCGCATTGGCGATCACGCTCACCGAGGAGAGCGACATCGCGGCAGCGGCGATGATCGGCGACAGCAGCATGCCGGTGAAGGGGTAGAGGATGCCGGCGGCGATCGGCACTCCCGCGGCGTTGTAGACGAAGGCGAAGAAGAGGTTCTGGCGGATATTGCGCATGGTCGCCCGCGACAGACGGTGCGCCTCGACGATGCCGGTCAGGTCGCCGCGCAGCAGGGTCACGCCGGCGCTCTCGATGGCCACGTCGGTACCGGTACCCATGGCGATGCCCACGTCGGCGGTCGCCAGGGCGGGGGCGTCGTTGACGCCGTCGCCGGCCATCACCACCACGCGGCCCTCGTCACGCAGGCGCTGCACCACGCGTCCCTTGTCCTCGGGCAGCACTTCGGCCTCCACCTCGTCGATCCCCAGGCGCCGCGCCACCGCCTCGGCAGAGGTGCGGTTGTCGCCGGTGAGCATGACCACGCGAATGCCATCCGCCTGCAGCGCACGAATGGCCGCCTCGGTGGTCTCCTTGATAGGGTCGGCGATAGCCAGCAGGCCCGCCAGGCGGCCGTCCACGGCGGCGAAGATCACGGTGGCGCCGTCGCCGCGTAGCCGTTCGGCCTCGTCCTGCTGCGCGGCAAGGTCCACTTCCTCGCTCTCCATCAGCAGGCGATTGCCCAGGGCCACGCGATGACCGTCGACGTTGCCCACCACGCCCTTGCCGTTGGGGGAGTCGAAGTCCGTGGCCTCGGACAGCGTCAGTTCCTCCTCCTTGGCTCGCTCGACGATCGCTTGGGCCAGGGGGTGCTCGCTGCCGCGCTCCAGCCCCGCGGCCAGCTGTAACAGTTCCCTCTCGTCGAAGTCGCCTGCCGTTACCAGCTCGGTCACGCGGGGCTTGCCCTCGGTGAGTGTGCCGGTCTTGTCGACGACCACGGTATCGACCTTCTCCAGGCGCTCCAGCGCCTCGGCATCGCGGATCAGCACGCCGGCCTGGGCCCCACGGCCCACGCCCACCATGATCGACATGGGGGTGGCCAGCCCCAGGGCACAGGGGCAGGCGATGATCAGCACGCTGACGGCGGCGATCAGGCCGAAGGCCATGGGCGGCGCCGGTCCCCACAGTGACCAGGCGATGAAGGCCACCACGGCCACCAGGATCACCGCCGGCACGAAGACGCCGGCGACCCTGTCGGCTAGCCCCTGGATGGGTGCGCGGCTGCGCTGGGCGCTAGCCACCATCTGCACGATCTGCGACAGCATGGTGTCGCGGCCCACCTTGTCGGCGCGCATGATGAACGAGCCCTGGCCGTTGATGCTGCCGCCTATCACGCTGCCGCCAGCCTCCTTGCGCACCGCCAGCGGCTCGCCGGTGACCATCGACTCATCGATGTTGGAGCGCCCCTCCAGAACCTCGCCGTCCAGCGGCACCTTGTCGCCGGGGCGAACGCGCAGGCGATCGCCGACCTGTACTTGGTCGAGGGAGACTTCTTCCTCCTGGCCGTCATTGTCGAGTCGCCGCGCGGTGGCCGGCGCCAGATCGAGCAGGGCGCGAATCGCCCCCGAGGTTTTCTCCCGGGCACGCAGCTCCAGCACCTGACCGAGCAGGACCAGCACCACAATTACAGCGGCGGCTTCGAAGTAGACCGCCACCGAGCCATCGGCCTGGCGGAAAGTCTCGGGGAAGATGCCGGGCACGGTGGTCGCCAGCAGACTGTAGACCAGTGCCGCCCCGGTGCCGATGGAAATCAGGGTAAACATGTTGAGGCTGCGCCGCACGATGGAGCGCCAACCGCGCAGGAAGAAGGGCCAGCCCGCCCAGGCGACCACCGGCGTGGCCAGCAGGAGCTGGATCCAGTTCGAGACCTGCGGGGCGATCAGGTGATCGAGGCCGAACACATGGCCGCCCATTTCCAATATGAACACCGGCAGCGCCAGGACCAGCCCGATCCAGAAGCGTCGCGTCATGTCCTTCAGCTCTTCGGAAGGCCCGGTATCGGCGCTGACCGTCTCGGGTTCCAGCGCCATGCCGCAGATGGGGCAGTCGCCGGGGCCCTCCTGACGGACCTCGGGATGCATCGGGCAAGTGTAGATCGTGCCAGGCGGCGCCGGTTCGGAGGGTGTGTCGTCGCCCTGTAGGTAGGCGTCAGGGTCTCCTTCGAAATTCTGCCGGCACTTGGCAGAACAGAAGTACCATGTCTTCCCGTCGTGAGAGGCGCAGTGGTCGGTCTGGTGAGGATCGACCTTCATGCCGCAGACGGGATCCGTCACCTCATGCGCGTGTTCCTGGGTCATGCTCACTCCTCCCTGCTGCTGTTCCCCTTCGCATCATGCGAAGGGACATGGTGGTCGGCGTCCTGCGCGGGACGCGTGGAAAGAAAGGCGTATTCCGCGATCAGAATGATCGCCATCGCCGCGGCGGCAACGTACAGCACCAGCGGGTCTGTGGTGGCCTTGACCCAGAGGAAGCCCGCCAGCACCAACAGATCGAGGCCGATCGCGGTGACCAGGATAGCCGGGTGGGCCGCCACGGAATCGCGAAGATGGCGAAACACTCCCCAGTGGATGGCGATGTCCATCACCAGGTAGAAGATGATGCCCAGGGCGGCGATGCGGCTCAGGTCGAAGAACGCCGTCAACATGAGGCCGAGCACGATGGTATAGACCAGGGTGTGCTTCTGGATGCTGCCAGGCATATGAAAATGGCGATGAGGCACCAGCTTCATCTCGGTCAGCATCGCCAGCATCCGCGACACCGCAAACACGCTGGCGATGATGCCGCCTGCCGTGGCCAGCATGGCGAGGAGGACGGTGAACCAGACGGCGGTCTCCCCCAGGGCGGGGCGTGCGGCCGCGGCCAGCGAGTAATCCTTCGTCGCGATGATCTCCGTCAGCGACAGGTTGCTGGCGACGGCAAAGCCCACCAGCGCATAGATCGCCACGCACAGGGCGATCGAGACGATGATGGCCCGGCCAACGTTACGGTGCGGATTCTGGATTTCGGCGCCACTGTTGGTGATGGTGGTGAACCCCTTGAAGGCCAGGATGCCGAGCGCGGTTGCCCCCAGGAACCCTGAGACGCTGGGCGCCGGTGCTTCGGTCGTCGTCCGGATGCCGATGGCGTCGGCCACCAACATGCCCACCACGCCAAACAGGATGATGCCACCTATCTTGATGACCCCCAGCACCGATGCGACCCCCTGGATCATCTTGTTGGCGGATAGGTTGATCAGGAAGGCCGCGATCAGCAGGCCGACACCCAGCAAAGGCACCAGGAGGGACCGGTTGCCGCCATCGAACAACTCCAGGGTGTAGGAGCCGAAGGTCCTCGCCAGGAAGCTCTGGGCGATCACCATGGAGAAGTACATCAGCAGCGCATGAAAGGCGGTGGGCAACGTGGGCCCATAGGCCTTGTGAAGGTACATGCCGATGCCGCCGGCGGACGGATAGGCATTGGACATCTTGACATAGGAGTAGGCGCTGAAGCCGACGATCATGGCCGCCGAGAGGAAGGCCAGAGGAAACAGCTCACCGGTCATCTCCGCCATCTGTCCGGTCAGCGCGAAGATACCGGCGCCGATCATCACTCCGGTCCCCAGGGCGATGGCCCCGACAAGGGAAAGGCTGTTCTTCTTGTATTGCGGCGATCTGTCCATGCTTCACCTTTCGTTTCAACGTCGTAGATGGCGGGGCAGTGAGGTACGTGCTCGGGTGTGCTAAGGGCCAGCACTTCCTATCTTAGAACCCTTGTGTCGCCCAAGGGTCAATCGGCGTCTTTCAGGAGGGCGGCGGTGCCGATGAAGTGGCGAGAGGAGATCCACTGAATCATCAGGAGCAAGACCAGCCACTGCGGCAGGGGCATGAGGCCGGTCCCCAGCCAGAGCAGGGTGGGCATCATCGGCGAGTAGCTCCAGCGCTGGGCGATGACGGTGGCGGTGCCCCTCCAGTCCCACCGTTATAGCCAGGGCATGCCCAGACAGTGGCAACTGCAGGAATTCCCAGGGCACGTTCAGCAGAAACGTGAACAAGACCACTGCCACTCCGGCCACAAGAGCCATCGCCTCGGCCATTGCACACGCGTCATGTCGCGCTCCCGCTCAACGACTCGCCTTTATGTGAATCAGTGACAGCTCCAAGGTTTCTGCTTGGCATTGTCCTTCACGTTCTGGTCGATGAAGCGGTAGTAGTCCTCCTTGATCCGGTTCCAGCGTCCGGCGCTGATCCCTACATTATGCCGTGCCAGTACCTCCTCGATATCATCGATACACAACCGCTTGGCATCGTAGGCCAGGCGGAGCTTACGGTGGTCCGGGTCGTAAGACACGACGTCGAGGCCAGACAGCGAGTCGATCTCGGTCACTGCCGCCGAGATACGTTCTGCCGCGTCGGGCTTTATCTTCAGCTTTCGAGTGACCAGCGACGCTTCTGAAACGCCAGGGCGATGATCGTGATGTGGCATGGTCAACCTCCTTCCTTCGCTATCCAGGATTCAGTTACCGTCGCCTTGATCATGCCGGCCACCATGGTGGCGATGCAGGAAGAGGTGCATGAGGGGGCAGGCGATCAGGAACAGCAGCGGCAACCCCTGATAGAGGTGCAGCTGATGGCCTGCCGCCATCAGGTAGCCGCCAGTGGCGATGATGCCTGCCAGCGGCAGCCAGGCCATCGTCAGGCGCTGTTGTGCTCTCTTGTTCATGGGTACCTCCCGGTGGCATCTCCTGTAATGACTGCCAGTGTGGCGGCACTGACTGAATCCAGGCTGAACGTGATGGCTGTCATGGTTGACCCGGATCAATCCAAACGCCGGACGCCAGAGGCGACGACGCCACCGCGGAGGGTGGCGTCGCGGGCGAGATGGATTAGCGGGTCAGAACATCAGCCTTGCGCCGGCGACGACACCGGTATCCTCGGTGGGATCGCCATGATGCCGGGCGATGTCGGCGGTATCGCCGTATTGCTTCTCCCAGTAGGCGCCAACATAGGGCGCAAAGCGCCGGGTCACCTCATAGCCCAGGCGCATGCCGACGCGCACCGAGTTGAGCCCCTCGCCGACGCCGAATTCCTCGACCTCGCTGGCGGCCAAGGCGATCTCGGTGCGCGGCTGAAGATAGAGACGCTGGGTCAGGCGCAGATCGTACTCGCCCTCAAGGCTCGCTGAGACGTCAACCGCGTCGCTCACCTGCAGTGCTAGGTCGGTCTCGATGCCGTAAGGCATCACACCCTGCAAGCCGATCACCCCGTAGCCGCGCTCGGCGTGGTCATCGGAGAAGACGCCGCCTTGGTAACCGACACCGCCCTGCAGCTCCCAGAAGTCGGCGATCAGCCGGCTGTAGAGCAGCTCCAGCGATTCGAACTCGGCATCCTCGCCATCGTCCTGAACGTTCTCACCCTCGGACTTCAGGTAGACCCGGTTGACGTCCCCGCCATACCAGGCCTGGAAGTCCCAGACCAGCTCCTCATGGCCCTTGTCGGGCACGGCGTATTCGAGTCGGTCGAACAGCGCCATGGCCATGTGGTGCTCGGTCATGGGGGCGGGCCAGCCCTCCGGGGCATCATAGCCGCCATCGGCCTGGGCGACGGAGAGCGTGGCCGTGGCCAGCACGACACCGGCCACGATCATGGGGATTCTGGTATTCATGCCTTCTCCTTACGAGACCTTGACGACCCGGAACATGCCGGCATCCATGTGATAGAGCAGGTGGCAGTGGAAGGCCCAGCTGCCCTCGGCGTCGGCGGTGATCAGCGCCGAGACACGCTCGCCGGGCTTGACGTTCAGGGTGTGCTTGCGCGGGATCAGCTCGCCTTGGCCGTTCTCCAGTTCCATCCACATGCCGTGGAGGTGGATGGGATGCTCCATCATGGTGTCGTTGACCAAGATCAGGCGAAGCCGCTCGTCCTTCTCGAAATGGATGGGCCCCGTCACCTCGCTGAACTTCTTGCCGTCGAAGGACCACATGTAGCGTTCCATGTTGCCGGTGAGGTGCAGCTCCAGCTCACGTTGCGGCTCGCGGCGGTCCGGCCAGGGGGTGAAGGCCCTGAGGTCGCGGTAGACCAGCACCCGGCGCGTGTCGGGATCGATGCCGATACCGGCCTGGTTGTAGCGAGAGCCTGGCTGCGCCGCCCCTGCCGCCAGCATGCCATTGGCGTTCATCCTGTTCTGTTCACCTGACATGCCCCGCATGTTGCTGTGGTCCATGCCCTGCATGTCCGAGCCGCTCATGTCGGAATGATCCATGCTCTGCATGCTGGAGTGATCCAGTCCCTGCATGTCCGAGCCGTTCATGCCGGAATGATCCATACCCTGCATGTCTGAGCGGCCCATCCCGGAGTGGTCCATGCCCTCCATGCCGTGGGCCCCCATGGCCTCCATGCCGCGGTCGGCAATCTTGCGTCGCTCGGGGATCTCGGCGGCCATGCCCTCGCGCGGCGCAAGGGTGGCGCGGGCGTAACCGCTGCGATCCATTGCCTCGGCGAAGATCGTATAGGCCGTGTCGTCCTCGGGCGCGACCAGCACGTCGTAGGTCTCGGCCACCCCTATCCGGAACTCGTCGACCGGTACCGGCTGCACCGGCTGACCGTCGGCTGCCACCACGGTCATCTTCAATCCGGGAATACGCACATCGAAGTAGGACATCGCCGAGCCGTTGATCACCCGCAGGCGGACCCGCTCGCCGGCCTGGAACAACGCCGTCCAGTTCTCTTCGGGGGAATGACCATTGAGCAGGTAGGTGTAGGTGCTGCCGGTGACGTCGGCGATGTCGCGCGAGCTCATGCGCATCTTCGCCCACATACCACGCATCTCGGCGGTGGCAGCAAAGCCTTTCTCACGCACGTCTGCGAAGAAGTCGGCGATGGTGCGCTCCTGGAAGTTGTAGTAGCCCTCGGCGGTCTTCAGGTTGCGGAAGACCGACATGGGGTCCTCGAAGGTCCAGTCGGTGAGCAGCAGCACATGCTCACGGTCGTAGCGGAAGGGCTCGCGCTCGGCGGCATCGATAATCAGCGGACCCGCATGGCCGAGCTGCTCCTGCAGGCCGGAGTGGCTGTGATACCAGTAGGTACCGTTCTGGCGAACGGGGAAACGGTAGGTGAAGGTCTCGCCCGGCGCGATGCCGGGAAAGCTCACTCCCGGAACGCCATCCATCTCAGGCGGCAGGATCAGGCCATGCCAGTGGATGGACGTGGGCTCGTTGAGCAGGTTGGTGACCTTGAGTACGGCGTCCTGGCCTTCCTTGAGTCGGATCATCGGCCCGGGGCTGGTGCCGTTGATGCTGAACGGCCGTGCCTCCTTGCCGTCGATCAGGATCGACTCCCGGCGGATGGCCAACGACACCTCGGGGCCTTCTTCGACTCCTTTAGAATAGACATTGGTCTGACCCCAAGGGTTGGCCCAGGCAGGGCGCAGGCCAAGGGCGGCTGCCGAGCCGATGCCCAGTGCGGCCCCACCCTTGAGCAACTGTCGGCGCGACAGCGGATGCGTAATGACGCTGGAACGTGCCATGTGTGACTCCCGTCGATGTCAGAATGCGCCATCATGACGGGGAAAGCTGAATCACGCCTGAAAATGCCAGGTTACGGCGCGTCCTTTGCGAAGGATACGTGAAGTTCCACGCTCAGGCCGCCTAGGGGGCTGTGCCCGAACTGGACCTTCGCGGCATAGCGTTTCAAGAGCTGGTTCAGTATCGACAGGCCCAACCCATAGCCAGGACGTGACTCGTCCAGGCGCCACCCGCGCTCACCGAGATGGGCGAGATCATCATTTGCCACCCCGGGGCCGTCATCCTCGACCCGCAGGCTAAGGCCATGCTCCAGGCCTATCTTGCAGCGAACCTCCTCGGTCGCCCATTTGCCGGCGTTGTCCAGCACGATGCCGATCATCTCCGAGAGGTCCTGCGACTCGATGGGGATGCGGTGGCTAGCGCCCTCAGGCATCTCCAGCATGAAGCGCTTGTTCGGGTAAAGGGTGCGGAACATCTCGATCAGTCGACAGGCTTCGCGACAGGGATCGGCAAGGCGTCCGGCATTGGGACCGGCGATGCGCGAGCGGCGAAGCTCGGCGCCGAGCTGAGTGTGAATTTCCTCCAGGCGCTCCACGAGGCGTTGGCGACGCGAGGTATCGATGGGGCGAGAGCCGCGCAGCACCTGAATGACGGCAGCCAGGGGTGTCTTCAGCGCGTGAGATAGGTTGGCTACCGAGTCCCGGGAGCGTTGCAGGCGGGCATCGATCTCATCCATGAAGCGGTTGAGCTGCCCGACCAGACTGTCGAGCTCGGACGGGACGTCCAGAGAAAGACGATCGCGCTCACCGGCCTGCAGCTCACTGAGCTGGTCGCGTAGCCGCGATAGCGGCACCATCCCCCGGCTGACGGCCAGCAGGTTGAGCACCACCAGCAAGAGCAGCAGGCTGGCGGCAATGCCGCCGACCCACCAGTGCAGACGATGAAGACCCGCCTCCACCTGGGAGAAGTCCTCCCCGATCAGCAGCACCCCCTGTGTGTTGTCGAGGGTGAAGGGTTGACGATAGACCAGCAGGTGCTGACCAGCCTCACGCACCTCGACCAGCGCCTCGTCCCTGTCCAGCAGTGTCAACAGCGCTGCATGCCAGCGTGGATGAGAGGCCGAGACCTCTTCCCCCAGGCGCAGTACATAGAGGTGATGGAAAATCTCGAAACCGCGGCTGGCCGAGTCCAGGAAGCGGGCGGTGGTCAGGTGGTCGCGGCGCAGTTGCTCGATGGCGTGATCGGCCTCGCGTTCGAGCCGTTCCCCCAGGAAGTCCCGAGCCAGGTCATTGAGCAGTATCCCGTGCAGTAGCCAGGTCAGCCCGGTGACCAGTAGGGCGATCCCCGACAGCCACGCCAGCAACCGGATGCGCAGGCTGCGACGATCAATCCGCAACGAAGACATAGCCCTGGCCGCGACGGGTCTGGATACTTGATTTCCCAAGGTAGCGGCGTAGCCGTGCGATGTAGACCTCGATGAGGTTGGGAGCGGCGGCATCCTGCGACAGGGCGTAGAGCTGGTTGAGGAGGTGCTCCTTGGAGAGCACGCGCCCCGGATGGTGCATGAAGTAGCGCAGCAGAACGAACTCGGTGCCAGTGAGGGGGTGCCAGGGGCCTTCCGCCATCCGGACGCACTGGTTGGCTTCATCCAGGGAAACGCTACCGAGCGTGAGATCCCGGGAAAGCCGCCCCGACTTGCGGCGCAGTAGCGCCTTGATCCGGGCGATGAGTTCGGCTTCGTGGAAGGGTTTGGTCAGGTAATCATCCGCCCCGCCTTCCAGCCCGACGACCTTGTCTTCCCAGGTATCCCGAGCCGTCAGAATCAGCACTGGCAGGCCCTGGCCCGATTGGCGCCATCGCTTGAGCAGGTCGAGACCCGAGCCATCGGGAAGGCCCAGGTCTAGGATCGCTAATTCGTAAGCCTCGGTAGCCATGAACGCCTCGGCTGCTTTCAAGGAGGTGGCTAGGTCAACCCGGTAACCACTGTCCTTGAGAGACTCGACTAGGCTCTCTGCCAGCAAGTCGTCGTCTTCAAGCAGTAAGAGCTTCATGCGTCAGAGTCACCCGCCAAGGTTGATCTCCCCGAACATCCCTGATTCGTAATGGCCGGGAATATTGCAGGCATAGACGAGCGTATCCACGTCAGCGGGAGCGGTCCAGATCAGCTCCGTCGTCTCGCCCGGTGCCAGGGTCATGGACGGCATCTTGCCGCCATGCGCGCCCTCCGCCATGTCATGACCGCCGTGACCATCGTGGCCATCGCCATGGCTATCTCCCATCGCCTGCATCATCTCACGATGCGCTTCCTGGGCCTCGGCATCGCCGATCACGAATTCGTGCTGCAGGTTGCCAGTGTTGGTGACTCTGAAGCGAATGGTCTCTCCAGCGGTGATGTTGAGCTCCTCGGGGCCAAACCACATGTCGCCCGCTTCGATCTGGACGGTACGGTCGACTTTGGCATCCGGCGTGGCCGAGTGGGAGCCACCATGTTCCCCGGCGGCGATAGCCGAGGCAGCAGCAAGGCTAAGTGTCATGGCCAGCAGTGACTTGCGCATCATCAAACCTCTTATGTCGTATCAGGGGAGCCTTCGTTATACCTCAAGAACCTGAACTGAGACTGAACTTTAAATCCCTTGATCCTTGGGTAACACCGAGGTCGTAGACTCATGGTACAAGCTCGAAACATCCCCCTGTCGAGAAAGA
Organism: Halomonas salinarum; assembly: GCF_012062845.1. Taxonomy (GTDB): domain Bacteria; phylum Pseudomonadota; class Gammaproteobacteria; order Pseudomonadales; family Halomonadaceae; genus Onishia; species Onishia salinarum. Next base: position 254,479 of record NZ_WWNB01000001.1, on the reverse strand, counting down.
TCTTCCTGCCACGAGAAAGATGAGGAGAAGGTTTATGGTCAAGCACAAGCGGATTCTCGTCATCGCCCTGGCCGCGGGCCTTGGTATCGCCGCCAGCGGCGCCGTCTCCACCCATCGCCCGCCGCGTCGTCCGGCGTCCGCCTCCTAGGTGGGCGCCATACCGGTGACCCTTCCCTTGCCCTGGATCATGTCGCGCGCCATCCCGATCGGGGCACAATGATTCGACGAAGAGGAGGATCCTCGCATGGCCGGCACCTTGCGCTACCCGCCGCACACTCGAAGCACTCGCCTGATGGCGATGCTGCTCGCGGTGCTGCTGCTGCTCGCGGTGCTGCTGCTGGTCGCCAGCCAGCCTGGCCATGCGGCAATGGACGACAGCTGTGCCGTCGATTGCGGCGCTTCCCAAGTCGATATGCTCGATCATTCTGGCGCCGTCTGTGGTGCCTGCGCGGCACTGAGCGCATCTCCCTTCGTCCCCCGCGTCCCACCGGACGCCCTCGCCGACCTCTCTGACCCGGCCGTGGTCGAGTTCATCGCCCCGCCGCCCCGAGAACCTCCCAAGTCCTGACGATGCCTGGTTTCTCGGTAACGACGTATTTGCTCGTTACCGGCTCACCCACTCTTTACGTCAGGAGCCACACCATGTACGCCAACGACTGTTTTGCCCTGATGGGTTCGATGGGCTGGATGAGCTGGCTGATGCCCCTGGGCGTCATGCTTCTGCTCGGTCTTGGTATCGCCGCCCTCAGCAAGTATCTCTTTACGTCTCGTCGTTCCCGGGAGGATCGCTCATGATACGTTTTGCCCCCACGTTGCTTGTCTCCGCTGCGCTGCTGATCGGCGCCGGCACTGTCCAGGCCGCTCTGCCCGATGCGGCGACCCTCTATAAGAATCCCCAGTGTGGCTGCTGCGACGAGTATGCCCGCCAGCTTGAGGCGCTTGGCGTCAGGGTTGCCATCGTAGACGACGTACCAATCGGTCAGCTTAAGGAGCGAGCCGGACTTCCCTACGGACTGGGTTCCTGTCACACCATCGAGATGGGCGAGTATGTCATTGAGGGTCACGTGCCCTTCGAGGCAGTGGAGCGGCTCTTCGAGGAGCAACCCGACACAGACGGTATAGGCTTGGCGGGTATGCCCATCGGCACCCCGGGTATGCCTGGTCCAAAGCAGGATGACTGGAATGTCTACCAGTTTCGCGCTGTTGAGGCTCAGCCATATATGACGTTTTAACGTCTTTAGGTAATGGTAACTGCCCGGGTGAGGCATCTCCCGGGCAGTTATCTCCATGATGTCTGCTTCTGGCCGACAGCGGAAATCTATTAGCTGGAGATGCCTATGACATCTCCGAATGTGTCTTCAGGCGAAGACCGCCCATTCGGGCGGTTTTAGGTTGAACACTTCTATGCGGCAAACTGGAGGCCGCATCGGCTTTCTGTCGGCACTCACTCCCGCTCACTCTTGGTGGAACGCAGCAGCACTCGGTCCATGCCGCGGGTGCTCAGTATCCGCTTCAGCGCTGCGAACAGATGCGTAGGCACCGTTACTGCGTAGCGGGGGCGCGGGCGTGGGTTTTCCAGCGCGTGGATCAGCTTTTTCACCACGGCTTCGGGGCCGAGGGTGAAGGCGCCACCACTGTCGCTGCCGGCTAGCCGCGCTTCTACCTTCTGATAGGTGTCGGCATGGGCGCTCGCGGCGGTATCGATATGCGCCTGGAAGGCGCGGTAGGCATTCTCGCGGAAGCGGCTGGTGATAGGGCCGGGCTCGATCAGGCTGATATGAATGCCGCTGCCCTTGAGCTCCATGCGCAGGGTATCGGTGAGGCCTTCAAGAGCGAACTTGGAACATACGTAGGCGCCGCGATAGGGCAGGGCGGCAATGCCGAGTACTGAGCTATTCTGCACGATGCGGCCGTGCCCCTGGGCGCGCATCATCGGCAGCACCAGGGTAGTGAGCTCATGGGTGCCGAGCAGGTTGGTCTCGAGCTGTTTGCGCAGCACATTACGGCTCAAATCTTCCACGGCGCCGGGCTGGCCGTAGGCGCCGTTGTTGAACAGCGCTGTCAGTCGCCCGCCGGTGCGCTCCCGCACTGTTTCCACTGCGGCCTGAATCGAGTCGCTGCTATCCAGATCCAGCGCTAACGCCTCAAGGCCTTCTTCTTCCAGCCGCTTAACGTCGGCCTCGGCCCGCGCCGTGGCGAAGACCCGCCAACCGCGCTTCGACAGGGCATGCGCTGCGGCATAGCCGATGCCGCTCGAGCAGCCGGTGATCAGTATGCTGCGCGTGGCGGTGTCTAGGGCCTTTGTCATCCTGCTCTCCTGGTCCGTGTGGTGCGTCCATTGCGGTGTCATGCGAATTGGTGTGGTCCATCTTCTTGTATGTTAGTGCTCGCCAGCTGGGAAAATACCGGCCCAATGGCCTCAGTCTCCCACCAGCGTCAGTCGGCTGGCACCGTTGCCGAGCGGGGTGACCTGGATCTGCACCGGGATGCGCTCGTGCATTTCCTGAATATGCGAGATCACGCCGACCCGACGCCCCTGTGCCTGCAGCCCATCCAGTGCCTCCATGGCAAGCGCCAGGGACTGCGGGTCGAGGCTGCCAAAGCCCTCGTCGATGAACAGCGATTCGATGGCGAGCTCGCCGGAGGCCATGGAGGCGAGCCCGAGGGCTAATGCCAGCGAGACGAGGAAGGTCTCGCCGCCGGAAAGCGAGTGCACCGAGCGCTGCTCATCGGCCATATCGTGATCCTCGACCAACAGACCGAGAGGGCTGCCACCCCGGCGCAGCCGGTAACGGGGGGCGAGGTTGCTGAGGTGTGAGTTGGCGTGGTCGAGCAGCAGCTCAAGATTGTAGGCCTGGGCGATGCGCCGGAAGGCCTTGCCGTCGGCGGAGCCGATCAGGGCGCTGATGCGCCCCCAGCGCTGCTGCTCGACGCGGGCGGCGTCTAGCTCTGCCTGGGCTTCCTGCTGGCGCATGCGGCGGCGGTCGTCGTCGCGCAGGGCGTGCACGGCATCGTCGCGGCTTTGCTGGGCGGCGGCCAGCTTGGGTGCGAGTTCGGCTTGCTCCTCGTCAAGCTGGGCCTGGCGGCGCTGAATTTCCTCCTCCGTGCACTCGCTCAAGAGGGCGTCGCTCTCGCGTTCATCCCTCTCATTCTCACCACCTTCCTTCTCACCACCCTCATCTCCACCACCCTCTGTGGCGCCATGCGGCAGTGATGCTTCTTCGCTTGCCAACCCCTGATTCTGGCGGTGCTCAAGCAGGGCCTGGCGGCGCTCGCTGAGGCTGGCATCACTGCGCTGGCGGGCGTGATCGGCCTCGCGAATCTCCTCTTCCTGGCGTTGGGCTTCGTCGTCTGGTTGCGCCAGCAAGTGGGCCAGGGTGTCGTCATCCAGTGATGGATTGGCGTGTCGCCATTCAGTTAGCTCTTGCTCCAGGGGCTCGCGTTCCTCGTGCAGTCTTTGAAGCTGAGTGGCTTCGTGGCTTTCCTGCTGTTTAAGCTCACCGAGTTTGCGCTGCGCCTCATGGCGTGTTGAAAGCGCCGTGTCTCGGGCATGGCGGGCGGTTGTCTCTTCGCTTTCCAGTTGCTGTTGCCAGGCATCGGCGGAGGCATGCTCGCCGAGCAGAGCCTTGAGCTGGCGGTCGGCCTCGTCACGCTCTTCTCTTAGCGGTGGAATCTGCTCGGCAAGGCTAGTCAGCTCCTTCTCGGCGGCGTCTTGCTTCGCTTTCAGTGGGCCGATTTCCCGCTCGTCATTGCGCAGTGCCTCTTGCAGCGGCGCAAGCTCGGCCTCGGCGCGGTTCAGGGCGTCCAGCGCCTGTTCATGGTGCTGACGGGCGCTGTCGCTTTGCTGTCGCTGCTTAATGAGCCAGTCATCGCGCTCGGCGGCATCGATGGCGTTGAGCTCTGCACTCAATGGCTGCTCGGCGAGGGCCTTCTGGGCCTTGGCCAGGCGCTGCTCGGCGGCGTGAAGGTCGCGTCGCTGCTGCTCAAGCGAGCTTTCCAGCGCTCGGTATTGCCCTAGCAGTTCATCACGGGCCTGTTGGGCCTTGTCATAGGCGCTCCGCGCTTCGTTGAGTTGGCGCTCCTCGTCGTCCTGTTGGGCCTTGAGCTGCGCGGCCTCGGGCGTGGCGGGCGGCTGGTGGCGCCAGGGGTGGTCGTGGCCGCCGCATACCGGGCAGGGTTCGTCTTCCTGAAGCTGCTCGCGTAGTTTGATCACGCTCTCGCTGCGCACGGCGCGATTGCGCTCGATAAAGGCCTGCACGCTCGAGTAATGCTGGTGTCGCTCGTCGAGTCGCTGACGGGCGGCCTTGCCCTGTTCCATGAGCCTGGCCTTGCGTGTCTCGTCGTCATCGAGGCGCTTGGCGAGGGCCTGCTGTTGCTCATGGGCCTGGGTGTTTTCCTGCCAGCGGCTTGCAAGCTCGCTCAAGGCCAGTTGACGACGCGCGGCCTGATCATGGGCCTGCTGCGCCGCTTGGCGGGCGGCACTCAGTTCGCTGTGCTCGCCCATCAGGTTTTTCAGCGTGGCTTGCCAGTCGTCGCGGCGTTGCTGGTGCTCCTGCTGCTTGCTCTCGGCCTGGCGGCGCGCCTCATTGAGCTGACTCACCTGGTGCTGGCGCTGCTGGTGCTCGGCTTCAAGCTTTGTCAGTTGCTGCGCCAGGTTGTCACGGCGCTGCGCCTGTTCACGGGCCTGACGGAGATGTGGCTCGGCCTCGCGACGGGCCTGGCTGGCATTCAACAGCGCCTGCTCGGCCTTTTCGCTCTCTTGAGTAGCGGCCTGCTCGGAGGCTTCGGCGTCTTCCCGCGCTTTCTGGGTGCGGGTGTGGGTCTCTTCGAGACGCCTGATTTTGCCGGGCAGTTCGGCCTGGCGGGCGAGGCGGTGACGCTTGGGGGCGATCAGGCGGCGCCACGCCTGGTCGCGGCGAGCGGGAGCGAGGGCCTGCCAGCGGACCTCGGCGTTGTGCTGCTGGGTCAGGCCCTGGCGATAGGCATCGTGAAGGCGCGCATCGTCATCGTGCCAGCGTTTCTGGGCCTTGAGCGATTCTTCCTGGGTTTGCAGGTGAGTGAGCGCTTGTTGGGTGGCCTTGGCGGCGTGTTCGAGTTCGGCGCGGGTCTCGGGGTCGGCGGGCTGGTCATCGGCCAGGTGGGCATTCAGCCTGGCGACCGCCTGATGCGCGGTCTTGGCCCGCTGGTAGGCGGCGATAGAAAGCTGTGAATACTCGGCGGTATCGGTGAGCTTCTCGAGCAGGTCGCTTCTGGCGTTGTCGTCGGCCTTGAGGAAGGCGGCGAACTCGCTCTGGGCAAGCATCACGGCGCGGGTGAACTGGTCGAAATTGAGCCCCAGCACGGCCGGAAGCTGGCGGTCGAACTCGCGTTTCTGGGCGGTCAGCAGGCGATCGGCATCCAGGTCAGTGAGCGATTGCTCCGCGCCCTGCAGGCGACCATCGGGCTTGCCACGGGCACGACGCACTGCCCAGCGAGCGCAGTAGCGGCGCCCATCGCGACCGAGGAAGTCGACCTCGGCATGGCCCTGACTGGCCCCGCGGCGCAGCAGGGTGCGGGGGTCGAAGCTGGTGACATCGGTGTCGCCGCTGTCCGGTACACGTGCCTGGTCCTGGCGGGCGCCACGCAGCCGCGGAGTATTGCCGTAAAGCGCCAGGCAGAGGGCGTCGAGCAGGGTACTCTTGCCGGCGCCGGTGGGGCCGGTGATGGCGAACAGGCCGGCATCCCTAAGGGGCGCGGCGGTGAAGTCGAGGGTCTGGCTGCCGGACAGTGAGGCGAGGTTCTCGAGACGGATGGCGAGAATCTTCATGCGTCTGCCTCCGCGTCCATCACATCCTGCACGAGCAGCGCAAAGTCGCGTTTTACCTGATCGTCGGCGGGCTCGCCGTACTCTTCTTCCCAGGCGCGGGCGAACAGCGCCTGGGGGCCGAGGCTATCCAGCGTCACCCGGCGCGATCCGGGCGCTTCGCCGCGGGCCTTGGGGTAGCGGGTGTGGATGCGCAGCAGGCGCAGGGCGCGACCTTCCAGCGCCGCATCGATGCGGCCACGCAGGTCGGGCTGCGGGCCATCCAGGTCGACGCGAACCTCGAGCCAGGGCCAGCGCTCGGTGGGCAACTCGGGGTCGTCTTCCACGGCATTGATCTCGGCAAGCACGCTCTCAAGCTCGGCCGGGCCCAGGCGAATCAGCGCCACGCTGCGCGGGATTGGCAGCGTTTCGGTACCGGCGAGGGCATCGCCCTGAAGCGTCACCTCGACCACCTGATGGGGGTAATCAACCTCGCTGAAGTCCAGCGGGATGGGGCTGCCGCTGTAGCGAATGCGCGGCTCACCGACCTGCTGCGGACGGTGCAGATGCCCAAGCGCCACGTAGGAGATGTCGTCAGGGAAAAGACTCGCCGAGAGCGATTCCTCACCGCCGATCACGATCGGCCGCTCGCTGCCCTCAGAAACAGCCGCGCCGCGCAGGTGAGCATGGCTCATGGCGATCAGGGCCTGATCAGGCTCTCGCTTTTCTCGGGCGGCATTGATCAGCTGTTCATGGACGGCACCGATGCCGGCGACGTAGTCATTGCGCTCATTGGCGCCATTGCTCTCACTGTCTCTGGCCGTGAGGCCCTTGCGGCCGGTCACCTCGGCCGGGCGCAGGAAGGGCAACGCCAGGCACCAGGCGCGGGTCTCGCCGTCGCTATCGGTGAGGGGCACGAGCAGACGCTCGGCGTCGAGCTCGCCATCGTCTCGCCAGTGCACGCGGCCCAGGGCATGGGTATTCAAGCGCCGCATCAGGGGGGCGGGCAGCTCGACCCGGTTGCCGCTGTCGTGGTTGCCGGCGATCAACACGATATCCAGGGCCGGCAGGCGTTGGTGGGCCTCGACGATAAAATCGTAAAGGAGCTCCTGCGCCTTGAGTGATGGGTTGACCACATCGAACAGGTCGCCGGCGACCAGCAGGGCGTCAGCCTGGCGGGCGATCAGGGTCTCGAGCAGCCAGGCGAGAAAGGCCTGGTGCTCGACGTGGCGCTCCTGGCCGTGAAAGGTCTGGCCGAGGTGCCAGTCCGAGGTGTGAATCAGCTTCAAGGCGGGCTCCGCGGCGTCCATGAATGGCAGGCCACTATCATACTGCCGATGGGCCCTGCGCTGCAGGGGGCTTGCCGCTTTCACGATCAGACGAGCGTGGATTCAGCGTCTAGGGCCTCGGAGAATTCCCGTTTCGCGAGGCTTGCAAAGGCGTGCCATGTGAACTTGACTAAAGGTTAGTTGCCATGGGTCCAGACTCTGCTAACTAAGCTCGCTGACGGCATCTGAGCAACGTTCTTCGGTCCCACACCTGTTTCTAATGTGGTGCCTAAAGTTTGAGGCATTGGTTTTATTGGCCGGACAGCACATCACCCGCGCACAACAACCACACAACACGCGAACAGAAGTAAGGATTCAGCCTATGATCACTAATCCGCTGACCAGCAAGCGCCCCGACAACCTTGGCATCCATGATGGCCATCTCGCCGACTGCGATGACTGGCATAGTAGCGTCTCCAGCGAGGCCGAGGATGCGACGCATCATGTTGACCCCATTCAGCTTGGTGATCGCACACCGGCGCAACTAATGAAGCGGCTGCAGACGGCGATTGCCGGCTGCGAACAGGCCGAGGTGGTTACCGCGACCGACACCTACCTGCACGCGGAATGCCATTCGCCGCTGGGCTTCATCGACGATCTGGAATTCTTCTGGTCGGAAGACGATGGCGTCTGCCATGTGCGCAGCGCCTCGCGTCTCGGCTTGACCGACCTGGGCAAGAACCGCGCCCGAGTCGAGAAGATTCGCATGCTGCTCGAAGGCTGGGGCTTCTGCGATTGATACGGAATCCTTGATCGGTACGCGTTCTGGGATTGATGCCATCAGCATTAAAAGGATAGACAGCGTTACGACCACAGGTAGCGTTACAACGACAGACGATTCACCGGTGATGAGCTGGCCCTTGTCAGCCGGGCTGCACGGCTGGGACATGACGCCAAGAGAGGCGGTTGCCTTGCAGAAGCGACTGGCGGTTCAGGTGGTGCATGACGATCGGATCGGCGAGGTTACCTGTATTGCCGGTGTGGATATTGGTTTCGAAGACGGCGGCGCGACCACTCGCGCCGCCGTTGTCGTTTTGGCCTGGCCTGGTCTTTGCGTGCTCGAGGAGGTCGTGCATCGCGAGCCTACCCGCTTTCCCTATGTGCCTGGCTTGCTGGCCTTCCGTGAGCTGCCGGCGGCACTTGCGGCTTTCTCGCTCCTTTCGCGACGTCCCGACCTGGTGATGGTTGATGGTCAGGGTATCGCTCACCCGCGACGGCTCGGCATAGCCAGCCACTTGGGATTATGGCTAGAGTTGCCCACCATCGGTATCGCCAAGACGCGGCTGTGTGGTCGCCACGATGAGGTGCCCGCCAGTCGTGGCGACTGGACGCCGCTTGTCGATGGTGATGACGTCATTGGTGGCGTGTTGCGTTCACGGGTCGGCATCAAACCGGTCTTTGTGTCACCGGGCCATCGTGTGTCGCTTGCCACGGCGCTCGATTGGACAGTGGCCTGCCTAGGCCGCACCAAGCTGCCTGAGCCGACACGGCTTGCCGATCGCCTGGCCTCGCGGCGAGATCGAAGACGGGCCGGCGGTTGAGTCCTTGCCAGGTTAAGCCTGCTGCGCTGTCTGATTCATCGTGCATCACCCACCCTGTACCGCCCTGAAGGTGGGTTGATCGGCTACACTGTCGTTTCTTCTTCTTTTTCTGCTCCGAGCTGCCGATGACCTCCGCTTCTTACACTGCTCCTACCGTTATTGGCCAGCATGCTCTTGCCAATCGTGCCCTTGCCGAGAAAGCCCTTGCGGCATCCCGTGCCTGGACCGAAACCTTTGTGGTGGGGCACAACCTTTGCCCCTTCGCCGGTCGCGAGGTAGAACGCGATACGATCCGCTACGTGGCGGTGTCCGCTCATGACTGGAACGAGACCCTGGGCGCGCTGCTCGACGAGTGCCGTCGGTTGGATGAAGACAAAAGCTTTGCCACGACACTGCTGGTGTTAAGCGACGGGGTGAACGACTTCGATGACTACCTGGATTTGCTGGGGGTCGCCGAGGCGCTCTTCGAGGAACAGGGTTACGAGGGCGTCTATCAGTTGGCGAGCTTTCATCCGGACTACTGCTTCGATGGTGTCGAGGAAGACGATCCCGCCAATTACACCAATCGCTCGCCCTGGCCGATGCTGCATCTGCTGCGCGAGGATGCCATTGCCGAGGCGTTGGCTCACTATCCCGATCCGGAGGCCATTCCCGAGCGCAACGCCGCCGCGATGACGGCCTTGGGTGGTGACGCTCTGGCGAGCCAGTTGGCCGAGTTGACGAAGGCCGGTGAGCCACGCACTTGAAAGATGGCACTTGATTCCCTCTGCCATCGTCGCCATTGATAGGGTAGACGAAGGATTTCCCGGGCTTTCATCCAGAAAGCCTGACTTCACAGGAGGTGACATGACGCAGATCACCCGTGCTGGTACTCCCGTCGACGTCGACGGCGACTTGCCCCAGAGCGGTCAGACGGCTCCGGCCTTTACCCTGACGAACCAGGCTCTGGATGACGTGACCCTTGCCGACTATGCCGGCAAGCGCAAGGTTCTGAACATTATCCCAAGCGTTGATACGCCGACCTGCGCTACCTCGACGCGCAAGTTCAACGAATACGCGTCGAAGCTGGATAACACCGTGGTGATGGTGGTCTCGGCCGACCTGCCATTCGCCGCCAGGCGATTCTGTGGCGCCGAGGGTCTGGATGACGTCGAGACGCTATCGACCTTTCGTCACCCCGAGTTTCACCGTGCCTACGGTGTTGCGCTCTCGAGTGGCCCCATGGCCGGCCTGACGGCCAGGGCGGTGGTGGTGCTCGACGAGCAGGATCAGGTGATTCACAGTCAGCTGGTCGGCGAGCTGAAGGACGAACCCGATTATCAGGCGGCCATGGACGCGCTGGGGTAATCACTGAGGCCAAGCCAATACTTGGGTGTCAGGCATGCCCCGTTTCGTGGGGATGATCCCTGGGGCATGCCGAATGCACCGATGCATGAGTCTGTACCTTCATCATCCGTGAGCATCTTTACGAGCAGCACTATCTCTATAAGGAGGCAGTATGAGCATCAAGAAGACAGGTTCCGCAGAATGGCAAGGTAGCCTGAAAGAGGGCAAGGGCACGGTCTCGACCGAAAGTGGCGCGCTTTCATCCACCCCCTACGGCTTCAAGCAGCGCTTCGAAGGCGAGGCGGGTACCAACCCCGAAGAGCTGATCGGTGCCGCCCACTCCAGCTGTTTTTCCATGGCGTTTTCGATGATGCTTGGTGAGGCCGGTCTCGAGCCCGAGAGCATCAAGACCGAGGCGACCGTGAGTCTTGATCAGGATGACAGCGGCTTCACTATTTCCGCCGTGCACCTGTCCTGTGTGGCGAAGATTCCTGGCGCCGATCAGGCAACGTTCGATGATGCTGCCAACAAGGCCAAGGACGGTTGCCCGGTCTCCAAGCTGTTCAATGCCAATATCACGCTGGATGCGCGCCTGGAAGGCTAACGCCTGTTCCCCGCGCTGATTTGGCCTGTTTGTTCGAAAAGCCAAGAACAGAAAGCTGCGGCAGACACCGGGTAGCAGACACGAATAGTCGCGAGCGGCGCGGACAGTGAATAAGCAGTTGCAAGATGGTTAGCACAAGACGGCCATCCCGGTTAACCGGGGTGGCCGTTGTCGTTAGGGGGGGGCCAGGCAATGCTGGGTGGCGCCGGAAAACGCTCAGGATGAGGCCTTGACCAGAGCGCGGATCAGGCGTTGCTGGGGGCGGTTGAAGATCAACCATTCAGGATGCCATTGCACGCCGATAAGGAAATCATGCTTACGGGATTCTATCCCCTGCACCAGGCCGTCTCGGTCGCGGGCGACAATCGCGATGCCATCGCCTGCCTCCTGAACCGCCTGGTGATGCAGGCTGTTGATGCGACACCAGCTGACGTCGAGGATGCGGTGCAGCAGGCTGTCGGCGACGATATCGACGGTCTTGCGCGGTAGCACGGTACGCCGGCGCTTTAGCCCTTCATAGGTGGTGTAGATGTCGGCGTCCAGCGTGCCGCCCAGATAGACATTGATGAGCTGAGCCCCGCGACAGATACCGAGCACCGGGCAGTGTGTCGGAATGAAACGCTCCAGCAGGTCAAGCTCGAGGGCGTCACGATCGGGGTCGACGCGTACATCGAGTTGCACTTCGCCGCCATACAGCTTGGCTTCGATATCATCGCCGCCGCCGATGATGAGACCGTCGAGCTTCTCTGGCACCGGACGTGAGGGAGACAGCCGCAGAGGGCGTCCTCCATGACGCCATACCGCCAGCCAGTCGAAAAACCAGGCAAGACGGCTCTTGCGGTCAGAGGTGGTGATGCCGATCAGAGGTCGGGTCATTCGTCCTTCATCCAATGCTTGAGCCGCTCAAGCCAGCGTGTCATGGGCGAGCGGGAATGAAAATTGAGGTATTCATTGGCACGTTCGGCAAGCCGCTCGGTATCGGCGGCAAGACGTTCTACGGCTAGCCAGCGGTCCCATTCCACCACCGAGCCCCAGTCCGTTGCCGACAGGTGGGCATTGGGCAGGCGATAGTGGAAGGTGGGTCGTGGCTTGACCAGTTCGTTCTTGAACAGGCCGTGGGGATGGTCCGGGCGCAGCCAGGCGAAAAGCGGCAACATGTCGAGCTCGCGGTTGCGCGTCGGGTTGTCGTGCAGGTAGTCGTTGATCAGGGTGTCGAGGTCCGGTGCATAATCCGGGTCGAGTATCTTCAGGGCGTACGCCTTGGGAAAGGGGTTGGCGTGCGGCAGCACTTCCCGTGTGATATCGATGTCAATCTGATCGCGCAGCCATGGCGCGAGCAACAGATAGGCCCGCAGGTGAGCAAGCAGACTGTCGGCATCAGTACCGGGGACCTCGGGGTTGAGATGCAACCCGAAGCCATAGAGCAGGCTATCGTCCGTGCCCTTGGCGCCATGGCGGCGCAATGCACCGAACAAGGCATCGAGCTCGCCGAGCTCATTCCAGGCCACTGGCGGACAGACGATCTCGGTAGGCACCAGGCCGGCCACCACATCACCCAAAAGCTCACGGGAACGGGTGTGAAGCTCGATGTGCCACTGATGACGCTGGCGCGCCCATTCATCGTCGCTACTCGGTAGTGCGGAGGTGACCTTGTCATCCGGGTGCACCATCTTGGCATCGAGCTCGATGGTGAACTCCCCCCAGCGAGTGTTGTCGACGCGCCAGCGATGGGGGTTGAGCGCGATGACCTGGCCACCGAACTGCTCTGCCACCAGGTTCGCCGCTGCCGCAGGCGAGACGCAAGCAAACTCTATCTCGACGCCGACACGGCGGAGACTGCCTTCCCAGTTGGTAGTAACAGGGGGCGATTGCGGATCCATGCGGCACTCCCGTAAGCCTGAATTGGCTGATCTAGCCTATCATATCTCGACCGGCCGCCGGCCAGGGCGGCCACCGCTTGTCGGTGAGTGGTGACGGGGTGCCTTGGCGCAGTCATTCCTTTACCCTTACGGCCCGGGCCCTCCTGCCCTGCCGGTGACTCACTGGCGTCTTTTCACTGTCAGTTACGTCGGGAGTCTTCATGTCCTCGCCTGCACCGCGCTCTGTGCTTGTCAGTCAACGGTTGATCTGGGGGCTGGTCGTCCTTTTGACGATGCTGCTGGTGCCCTCCATGGCGAATGCTCAGGCGGGGCTCGGACTTACGGGGCTTGCCGGCGACTCGTCCTCAAGCGAGCCGGACCCCAAGGCGGTCGTCGAATCACTGGATACCGTGATCGCGACGCTGGATAACGCGGAAAAGAGAGGCGCGTTGCTCGAAGAGCTGAAGGCACTGCGCGAGAGTGCCGCTCAGGTCGAGGGGAGCGATGTCGAGGCGGGGCCTCAGGGGCTGTTGGGTGCCTTGGCGGATACCTTCACCGAGCTTGGCGACCAGGCAGAAGGGGGGAAGTCGCCGTGGGAGTTATGGCAGCAGCGACTGATTCAGGCATGGCAGGATGTGGGCGAGCTGGCAAGCAATGCCGGTAATGTCGAACTATTTCGCCTGGCTGTCGAAGCCTCGGTGATGCTGTCGGTTTGGGTCGGGTTACTGCTGTTACTGATGGCTCTGGTACGGTCGCTGGCGCGACGCTTCGGTTTACCGCTGGAACTGCCACGTGAGCCCAAGGCGTGGCTACTGGGCGTGCATTTTCTGCGGCGTTTGCTGCCCTGGGTGGTCGCTTTTGCCACGATGCTTGCGGTATCGCAGTTCATGACCCCCAACGCGGCCGTGAGCCTTGCGCTGGTGACGGCCTATGTGGCGCTCTGTGGGCGCCTGCTGTCATCGCTCTGCGAGGTCGTCTTCTCGGCCTTCACTCGCGGGCATCGCTACATCGCCGTTCGCTATCTGCGCACCCGAGCGCTGAAGCGGCTGTTCCTTATCGGGGCATTGCTGGCACTGGGTGATGCGTTGGATTCCGGACGCTTGATTGCCCAACTGGGTAGCGACCTGGCCGGCTTCCTGTCGATGGTCACCAACTTGCTGGCGGCGTTGATCAGTGGTGGCTTCATCCTGCGCTTCAAGCAGCCGATCAAGCATCTGATCCGCAACCGCCCCTATTCGCAACGCAAGGCGCACAGCACCACCAATGATGTGGTGCGCGTGATAGGTGGACTCTGGCATGTGCCGGCTCTGCTGCTGGTAGGGGTGTCATTGATGGCGCTGGTGGTCACCGTGGGAGATGCTGGCGGGGCGCTGCCCCGGGCGATTGGAACGGCAGCGCTGCTGATCCTGACGCTGGTGGTGACGGGGCTGTTGCGTCGTTATGGCATGGCTCTCGAGGGGCGCAAGCGGGTGTCGCAGTATCGTCGGCGACTGGAGCGTGTCGGCTATGCCTTGGCGCACATGCTGTGCTGGGCCATCTTTGCCGAGCTGTCGATGCGGGTATGGGGCAGCTCGCTGCTTGGCGTCGGCCAGGATGCAGCCGGGGCGCGGATCGGTCAGGCGCTGATTGGCATCGGTGTCACGCTGCTGGTGGCCTGGCTGGCCTGGATATTTGCCGATACGGCCATCCAGCGAGCGTTGTTGCGTTCGGCGCGTTCCCGCGGGCGCCGGGGCAATAGTTCCCGGGCGCAGACCATTACGCCACTGATCCGTAATGTGATCTTCGCCACCATCGTGGTGATTGCCTCAATCGTGGCGCTGGCCAACCTGGGCGTGAATGTCACGCCGCTGCTGGCCGGTGCCGGTGTGATCGGCCTGGCGATCGGCTTCGGTGCCCAGACGCTGGTGCAGGATCTGATCACGGGCATCTTCATCCTCATCGAGGATTCGCTGGCGATCGATGATTTCGTCAAGCTCGGCGGTCATCTGGGCACCGTCGAAGGGCTGACCCTGCGCACGGTGCGCCTGCGTGATATCGATGGCATCGTGCACACCATCACCTTCAGCCAGATCCAGTCGATTCACAACATGTCTCGCCAGTACGGCATCGCCTTGATGCGCCTGCGTATTCCCCATGCGATGAAGATCGACGATGGCATCACCCTGGTGCGCGAGATCGTCAATGAACTCCGCCATGACCCCGTGATGCGCCATAACATCTGGTCGCCGCTCGAGATGCAGGGCATCGAGAGCTTCCAGGAGGGGGCGGCTGTACTGCGGATGCACATGCGCACCGCGCCTGCCATGCAGTGGGACGTGGCGCGCGCCGTTAACCTGCGCTTCAAGCAGCGCCTGGAAGAAGATGGCCTGGAGGTCGCCATGCCGCGCTTGAGCGTTCAGATGGCAGGCCAGAGCGGCGAGACGCTGGACGGAGAGGCGCCGGAGCAGGATGGGGCGGATGCGGCCTCTGGACGTGATGTGCTGGGCCGCTCGCCCGGAGAGGCCGGACGTGTCGTGCCGCCTGGTGGGCAACGCCACAAGGGCTCGCCGGGTGAAGGCTAGCGGCTCGGGACGAGCAGCGAAGCCAGAGGCGGCATAGCGCCGCCCCGATGGCCGCGGCCCCCAGCAGCAACACGGCCAACAGTCAGGGCGCGACGTTAGCCGGCGGCCAGGGCGATAAAGAAGCCCGCGATGGTGGCCGACATCAAGTTGGAGAGAGTGCCCGCCAGCACGGCCTTCACGCCGAAGCGGGCGATCTCGTGACGGCGCCCGGGGGCGAGGCTGCCAAGTCCACCAAGCAGAATGGCGATCGAGGACAGGTTGGCGAAGCCGCAGAGGGCAAAGGACAGGATGGCCACCGTGTGCGACGACATCGCTGCTCCGGTCGCGGCGACCATCTTTTCACCCTCGATGTAGGGCGCCAGGTTGATGTAGGCGACGAACTCGTTGACCACCAGTTTCTGGCCGATGAAGGAGCCGGCCAGGGTGGCCTCTTCCCAGGGAATGCCGAGCAGGAAAGCCAGTGGCGAGAACAGCCAGCCCAGCAGCTGCTCCAGGCTCAGCGATGCCATGCCGAACCAGCCGCCGACACCGCCGATGATGCCGTTGACCAGCGCGATCAGGCCGATGAAGGCCAGCAGCATGGCACCGACATTGGCGGCCAGGCGCATGCCGGAGCTGGCGCCTGTGGCGGCGGCGTCCAGCACGTTGGCCGGTTTGTCCTCGTCCTCGATGTGCTGAATGGCGTCGGGGTCATCATCCTTGGGTGTCTCGGTCTCCGGCATCAGCAGCTTGGCGAACAGCAGGCCGCCCGGCGCCGCCATGAAGGAGGCCGCAACAAGATATTCCATGGGAATGCCCAGCGCCGCATAGCCGGCCAGCACCGAGCCTGCCACTGACGCCAGGCCGCCACACATGACGGCGAACAGCTGCGAGGAGGTCATGTTGTTGATGAAAGGACGCACGACCAGCGGCGCTTCGGTCTGGCCAACGAAGATGTTGGCGGTGGCCGACAGCGACTCGGTGCGCGAGGTGCCGAGCAGCTTCTGCAGCGCGCCGCCGAGCAGGCGGATTACCCACTGCATGATGCCCAGGTAGTAGAGCACTGCGATCAGCGACGAGAAGAAGATGATGACCGGCAGCACCTTGATGGCGAAGACGAAGCCTACGGCTGATGGATCAGCGAGCCCGCCGAACAGGAAGTCGATGCCATCGTTGGCATAACTCACGACCTGGCTGACCGCATCCGAGATGGTCTTGAGCACGGCCTGGCCAAACGGCACATATAGCACGAAAGCACCGATACCCGCCTGGATGGCGAAGGCGCCACCCACGGTACGCAGGCGGATGGCGCGACGGTTGGTGGAAAACGTAAGGGCGATCAGGATGAGCGTCGCCATCCCCACCAGGCTCATGATTATGGTCATGGGAAGTCCTTCATGGCAGCGAATGCGGCCCGTGCCACTGGTCGGAACGGGAGATGGGTACGGGCCAGGGGATTACAGGAAGTTGTACTTGAGCGTGTAGATAATGGCGTTCTGGTAATCTTCTGGGCTGCCCAGCTTGTTATCCGAATAACGGTACTGAACGCCGGCAGTCACACTTGAAAGTGGGTGCCACCATAATGAAACCGCTCCGTTGGTGCCAACGCTTTCCGCCTTGCCACCGACATAGTTCTGGTCGAGATAGTCGTCGTCGCGGTTGAAGGTCTGTTCATGCCAGTTAGTCAGACTGAACGGCTGGCCCATGGCCTCGAAGTCATAGCCCAGTACCCAGCCGGCCATGTAGCCATTCATGCCGGTATAGCCGTCACTCTGAACACGTGCCGCGCCGAGGAAGGGCTTGAACCACAAGCCGTTATCGAAGATGTGGATATAGCCGACACCGAGAACCTGATCCTGCTCACGACCGTTGTAGCCATAGTCGCGGAAATCGTAGACGTGGGCGTAAATCGTGAAGGGCGACTCACCCAGGTAGAGGTGGGAGGTCAGTTTCCCGGCGGTGCGCAGGTTGTCCTTGCCACCGCTCTTCTCATCGAACTGATCGTTACCTGGATTCTCCAGGTCGAGGAAACCGTAGACCTCGCCCCAGCTGAAGCCTGCACCACCCTCGAGCTCGAGATAGGTGAAGTCACTCTTGGCGGCGTTGGTCGACGTTCGGGTCTCGGTTCCCTCTGACCAGTCGAGATAGTTCACCGATACATTGGCGAAGGACCAGAGCGGGTCCATGTCTGCTGCCTGCAGCGGCGCACTGGAAAATGCCAGTAAGGCGCTCGTGCCGAGAAGGGGGAGGGCACTGCGCAAAGAAAGGGCGGACATAAAGGGGTTGCCTTGATATGACTTTTTTGTGAGAGCGTCAGGGCACTCATGGGAGGAGCAGGTGTCTGCTGATGGCATAATACCAAAGGAGATTGAGCGCCTAATAATTTTTCGTACAAACGCTAGTTTGCTCTTTCTCTTGTTCCCACGATGAGCGCGATGTCTGGGTTGGACGTGCCAGGCTGTTGCAGGCGGCAAGACGTGGCCTGCCAGACCTGAGCTGCATGCTCGGAAGTTTCTCAACGGCCTCCTTTAACGTTTTCATCGCCTGCTTGATGTCATTCAGCGCCCCACGCCTGGCCTTATCAGCGTGTCGAGCCGCCTCCCTGTGCGCTTTCTGCGACACCCTGCGACAAATCGTCACTGTCGCGGGGATGTCATATCTCCGAGGATACGCGGTCAATGTAGCCAGACCTTTGTAGTAGCCGAGTGTTTGCTCAAAAGGTCTGGCTGCGGTGCGTGTTAGCAACCTGCTTTATCGGATGCTGCTTGCGGTCATCATGCATGGCCTAGCAAGGCATAGATGTGAGCGTTTGCTGCGTGCATACACTAGCCGGCTAATTTTATATCCCTATGAGATTAGCCTGATTTCGTGCCCTGACGAGGTCGTAGGATGATAAGAAAGAAGTACTTACGTGTGCTGAGTCCGCTCGTGCTCGTGTCGCTTGCCCTGTTTTTGACAGGCTGTGATTCGGCTCTGATGGATCCCAAGGGGCAGATCGGGGAAGAGCAGCGAACCCTGATTCTGACCGCGTTCGGCTTGATGCAGATCGTTGTCATTCCGGTGATCGTGATGACCATCGCGTTTGCCTGGCGCTATCGTCGCAGCAACAAGAATGCGACCTATAGCCCCGATTGGCATCACTCCAACAAGGTCGAGGCCGTGGTGTGGTTCGTGCCCTGCGTGATCATTGCCTTCCTGGCGGTGTTGACCTGGTATACCTCGCACAGCCTGGATCCCCACAAGCCTCTCGATGTTGAGGAAGGTGGTCAGGAGCCAATGGTCATCGAGGCGGTATCGCTTGATTGGAAATGGCTGTTCATCTACCCGGAGCAGGGTATTGCGACAGTCAACGAAATAGCTTTCCCCGAAGATACACCGGTGCGCTTCCGGGTGACGTCTGGCTCGGTGATGAACTCTTTCTTCATTCCGCGTCTGGGCAGTCAGATCTATGCCATGGCGGGTATGGATAACGATGTTCACCTGATCGCCGATGAGCAAGGGGTCTATCCTGGTCGTTCCACCAACTATAGCGGTGCCGGCTTCTCGGATATGACGTTCGACGCTCATGTCGGATCCCAGCAGGATTTCGAGGCCTGGGTGTCCAAGGTCCGTGAATCGTCTGAATCACTGACCTTCCCTGAGGAGTATTACGAGCTTGCTGCGCCCTCCGAGGACAGTGAGATTCAGTACTTCTCCGAGGTATCCCCTGCTCTCTACGAGAGCATCATCAAGAGCTTTCATGCCGGCGGTGACCACGCAGAGCGTGTAGAAGCATTCTCTGACAGCTACGCCGACGGCTTCGGTCATGGCAGTCATGGCGATGAAGGCCACGGCGACGAAAGCCACGGCGAATCGGACGAGTCTCACGGCGAGCCCAAGAGCGCGGAGGCAGCGGAGTAAATTATGTTCGGAAAACTCAGTCTAGAGGCGGTTCCGTTCGACGATCCGATCATCATGGTGACCGTTTCGGCCATCGTGTTGGGCGGGATCGGTCTGACGGCTGCCATCACGTACTTCAAGAAATGGGGCTACTTGTGGAAGGAATGGATTACCTCCATCGACCACAAGAAGCTCGGTATCATGTACTTCATCGTGGCCCTGGTGATGCTGCTTCGCGGCTTCGCGGATGCCATCATGATGCGCTCTCAGCTGGCGATGGCCACGGCCGGTGCGGAAGGTTTCCTGCCACCGTCACACTATGACCAGATCTTCACGGCTCATGGCGTGATCATGATCTTCTTCGTCGCCATGCCCATGGTCATCGGTCTGATGAACCTGGTGGTGCCGCTGCAGATCGGTGCGCGTGACGTCGCCTTCCCGTTCCTCAACAACCTGAGCTTCTGGTTGTTTGCCTCGGGTGTGGTGCTGGTCAACGTGTCGCTCTTCATCGGTGAGTTCGCGAAGACCGGCTGGCTTGCCTATGCGCCTCTATCGGGACTCGATTACAGTCCCGGGGTCGGGGTGGATTACTGGATATGGGCGTTACAGATATCAGGGATAGGGACGACGCTGACGGGGATCAACTTCTTCGTCACTATCCTGAAGATGCGCACCAAGGGCATGACGCTGTTCCGCATGCCGATCTTCACCTGGACGTCGCTGTGCGCGAACATCCTGATCATTGCCTCCTTCCCGATCCTGACCGCAACCATCGCGTTGTTGACCTTGGATCGTTACCTGGGCATGAACTTCTTTACCACCGATCTCGGTGGCAACATGATGATGTACGTCAACCTCATCTGGGCCTGGGGCCATCCTGAGGTGTACATCCTGATCCTGCCGGCATTTGGTGTCTTCTCCGAGGTCATCGCGACCTTCGCCAAGAAGCGCCTGTTCGGCTACAACACCATGGTCTGGGCCACGGTGGCGATCACGATTCTGTCCTTCGTGGTCTGGTTGCACCACTTCTTCACCATGGGGGCCGGTGCCAACGTCAATGCCTTCTTCGGCATCATGACGATGATCATCGCCATTCCTACGGGCGTGAAGATCTTCAACTGGCTGTTCACCATGTACCGCGGCCGTCTGGAGATCACCTCTCCCGTGCTGTGGACACTCGGCTTCATCATCACCTTCACCCTCGGTGGCATGACCGGGGTGATGCTGTCGCTTCCGGCGGCGAACTTCGTGCTTCACAACAGCCTCTTCGTCATCGCTCACTTCCACAACGTCATCATTGGCGGCGTGGTGTTCGGCATGCTGGCGGGTCTGACCTACTGGTTCCCGAAGGCGTTCGGTTTCACCCTGGACGAAAAGTGGGGCAAGCGCTCCTTCTGGTGCTGGATCATCGGCTTCTATGTGGCCTTCATGCCGCTGTACGTGCTGAGCTTCTTCGGTGCCGTGCGTCGCATGCAGTCCTATAGCAACCCCGAGTGGCAGCCGCTGATGATCGTGGCCTGGGTCGGTGCGTTGATCATAGCGGCGGGTATTGCCTGCACCTTGATCCAGTTCTACGTCAGCATTCGTGATCGCAAGCAGAACGAAGATGTGACGGGCGATCCCTGGGATGCGCGTACGCTGGAGTGGGCAACGTCATCGCCGGCGCCGTTCTATAACTTTGCACATCTGCCTGAGGTGAAGGGTGTGGATGCGTTCTGGGACGACAAGCAGGCCAACGGTGGCGTACCGCCGCTGTCCGAGCCGCCCTACCAGGATATCCACATGCCCAAAAACACCTGGGAAGGCCCCATCATCGCGCTATTTGCCACCATCTTTGGCTTCGCGTTGGTGTGGCACATCTGGTGGCTGGTGATCGCAGGTGGACTCGGTGTGTTTGCCACCTTCATGGCGCGGATCTTCAACGATGACGTCGACTACTACGTCCCTGCGGCGGAAGTGGAGCGTATCGAGCGCGAGAATCGTCAGCGCGTGAAGAGGAAGGGTGATCTTGCGCATTCAACTCGGCTGGGGACTCAGAGCTAATCATGGCAACCGATACTCTTAGCAACCAAGGTCATGCCCACGGGCATGACCATGATCATCACGACGATCATCACGATACCGCGGGCACCAAGATCTTCGGTTTCTGGGTCTACCTGATGAGCGACCTGGTGATCTTCGGCTCACTGTTTGCCGTTTATGCCGTGCTCCTGAGGGGCACGGCCGGTGGTCCGTCACCGGCTGATATTTTCGATCTGCCGTTGATTCTGATCAGCACCTTCCTGCTGTTGATCAGTAGTTTTACCTACGGCATGGCCGTATTGTCGATGAATGCCGGACGCGTGGCTTCAGTACAGAAATGGCTGTTGATCACCTTTCTGCTCGGGGCTGGATTCATAGGCCTGGAGCTCTACGAATTTCAGCACCTGATCCACTTGGGGCATGGGCCTGATCAAAGCGCCTTCCTGTCGGCTTTCTTCACGCTGGTCGGCACACACGGCCTGCACGTGATCTTCGGTCTGATCTGGATCCTGGTCATGCTGATTCAGCTCAAGCAGAAAGGTCTGAACGACGTTACCCGTCCGCGGATCATGTGCCTGAGCCTGTTCTGGCACTTTCTGGATATCGTCTGGATCTGCGTATTCTCCTTCGTCTACTTGATGGGAGTCCTGTGATATGAGCGACTCACACACGTCTCACGACAACAGTCATGGCAGCGTCAAGTCGTATGTGGTTGGCCTGATATTGTCGATCGTCCTGACCATCATTCCCTTCGGGGCGGTGATGACGGGTGCCTTTGATACCTTGGCGACCGTGATCATCATCGTTGCGACGGCCGTTGCTCAGCTGCTGGTGCAGCTGGTGCTATTCATGCATATGAATACCAAGGCCGATGAAGGCTGGAATTTCATGTCCTTCGTCTTCACCGTGACGATTCTGGTCCTAGTCATCGGAGGTTCCTTGTGGATCATGCATCATCTTCATCTCAACATGATGATCGGCTGACGCAGACGCCTTCCATGCTCAAGGACTACCTGACACTCACCAAGCCGGGCATCATCGGCGGTAACTTGATCTCTGTTCTGGGCGGCTACTTCCTGGCCGCCCAGGGCGATTTCGATCTGCTGCTGTTCATGTCAGCGGTGGTGGGGTTGGCGCTGGTCATTGCTTCCGGGTGTGCCTACAACAACGTCATCGACCAAGATATCGATCGCGTGATGCGGCGTACCCAGAATCGTCCGCTGGTGCAGGGGCGAGTGACCTCGGCCGCCACGCTGTGGTTCGCGACAGCGCTGGGGCTTGCTGGCTTTGGCCTGCTGGCCCTGGGCACCAACGCCTTGACGGTGGGGCTGGCCGCCTTCGGTTTCGTGATCTATGTCGGCGTCTACAGCCTGTGGATGAAGCGTCACTCCGAATACGGCACGCTGGTCGGTAGTCTCTCGGGCGCCGTACCCCCAGTGGTGGGTTACTGTGCGGTCAGTGGCACCTTCGATACCGGTGCCATGACGCTGCTGACCATTTTCTGTTTGTGGCAGATGCCGCATTCCTATGCGATCGCGATCTTCCGCCTGGAAGACTATCGCGCGGCATCGATTCCGGTACTGCCGGTGGTGCGGGGCGTCCATCGTGCCAAGCACCATATCCTCGGCTGGATCCTGGCCTTCATTCCGGCGACGCTTGCCCTGAGCATTGCGGGCTACGCAGGTCCTGGTTACTTCACGGTCGCCCTGGTCATGGGAGGCTATTGGTTGTACCTGGCGTGCAAGGGGTATCGTGCCCAGGATGAGCAACGCTGGGCCAAGAGCGTATTTGGTTTTTCCATCCTCACCATCACGGCACTGAGCCTGATGATGTCGGTGGATGCCGCCCTGCCGCAAGCGCCGCTGCTCTGGACCTCGCTGCGCTGACCTCTTCATGGGTTCTCGCCATGCTGAACCCAAAGCGTTGAGACGGCAGTGAAAACTGTCGTCGACGCTTCCCCCTTGCGCATGTCTATACTGTGTTTGTCGCACGTATCATGCGTGTACCTGAGGTCGGCTCAGCTGATCTTGCCTGCAGATAGAGGGAGGTGTCTGGATGCTGACGCATGTTTGGGGCCTGATGGCCCATCCGCAACGTGAATGGAAGCAGATCAAGGGAGAGCGCGAGACGCTCACGCACCTTTACGAGCATCACGTGCTGTTGCTGGCTGCTATTCCGGTCATCTGCTCCTATATTGGCACCACCCAAGTGGGGTGGGGGCTAGGTGGGGATACCCATATACAGCTGGGGTATCTGGATGCTCTGGGCGCAGGGATTGTCTTCTATCTGGTGATCCTCGCGGCGGTGTATTCGGTAGGCAAAGTGATTCGCGCCTTGGCCAAGCGTTTCACGTCGACTCCCCCGAAACAGAGTGAGTGCATCGTGTTCGCTGGCTATGTGGCCACGCCGATGTTCTTGAGCGGCCTCGTGGCCATCTATCCACTGATCTGGCTGTGCCTGCTGGCCGGTATCATTGGCCTTTGCTACACCGCCTATCTGCTCTATCTGGGCATCCCGTCCTTTCTGGGCATCAGTAGCGAGGAGGGCTTCATCGTCTCAAGCTCCACGCTGGGTATCGGCGTGCTGGTACTGGAGGCCCTGCTTGGGCTGACCGTGCTCCTTTGGGGCTACGGGGAGCGTATCATCCTGGCGCTGATTGGTGGGTGACAGGCTCACATCCAGATAGCGTTTGAACCTCATGGATGTAGGTGTCAGATGTAGATGAAAAGGGCGGCCCAACAGGGCCGCCCTTTTTGTTGGCTTCAGTTCTTCCTTACCGGTTTATTTGAGGTAGCGATGCCTAGCCCGCGAATACGTTGCGCGTGATCGTTTCTACCCCATGCACGTCAGGTGAGGACGTACTGAGATAGTGGCTTGTGGCTATCGGCTTGTGGCTATCCTGTAGCAGCACTAGAGTTTAGTTATGCCTTTACGGAATTATCTGCCTTGCACTTCTCGCATCGATGCCTGGCAAGTACCCAACACGAGGCTTACCAACGGGCTCTGTGTTATTAGCTTTCATCAGGAGGATGTGCCATGCGTGCTGCCGATGTCATGACTACCAAGGTCATCAGTGTCTCACCTGAGACAGACGTGCAGGAAATTGTCCGTGTGCTGCTGGATCATCGTATCAGTGCGGTCCCCGTCGTCGACGATGACCAGCGCCTGATGGGAATGGTCAGCGAAGGGGATTTGATGGGACGCGCCGATGGCCAGGACGACAACGGTGAGCCCTGGTGGCGGGCTCTGGTGGGGTCCGAAAAAGCGGCCAGCTACATCAAGACCCATGGCCAGGTGGCCAAGGACATCATGAGCCACCCGGTAGTCGATGTGGAAGAGGACATCTCCGTCGCCGAGATTGCTCGGCTGCTTGAGAAACGCCATATCAAGCGAGTGCCGGTGACCCGAGACGGGAAAGTCGTGGGTATCGTGAGCCGTGCCAATCTGTTGCAGGGCCTTGCCAGCACACCACCCGCTGAAGAGGGTACGCAAGATGATCGCAGTCTACGTGATGCGCTCAACCAGGAGCTCGAAGAAAAGCTCAACACCGTGCGCGTCAACGTCATCGTCAAGGATGGTGTCGTCGAGCTGTGGGGATTAGTGGCGAGTGATGAGGAAATGAAAGCGGTGCAGCTCGCCGCCGAAAGCCAGCCGGGTGTCAAACGGGTCGAGAACAATATGAGCCGCATGCCGTTAGGGTATGGCGCCTTTTAGAGGATCGCCTCTTACGCGGCTTCAAGAGAAGGCCCCGCCGAAGCGGGGCCTTTTTGCGATACGAACGAAAGTCTTGACCTAGACCTCGTGGTAAAGCTTGGCGCCGGCGGCCCTGAAGGCTTCGGCTTGCTCCTCCATGCCCTGCATCACCGCTTCCTGATCGCCGTCGAGGCCCTTTTCCCGGGCGTAGTCGCGCACCTCCTGGCTGATCTTCATCGAGCAGAACTTGGGCCCGCACATCGAGCAGAAGTGCGCCACCTTGGCCGAGTCCTTGGGCAGGGTCTCGTCGTGGTACTCGCGGGCGGTGTCCGGGTCCAGCCCCAGGTTGAACTGGTCCTCCCAGCGGAACTCGAAGCGTGCCTTGGACAGGGCGTTGTCGCGGCGCTGGGCGGCCGGGTGCCCCTTGGCCAGGTCGGCGGCATGGGCGGCGATCTTGTAGGTGATGATGCCGGTCTTGACGTCGTCCTTGTTGGGCAGGCCCAGGTGCTCCTTGGGGGTCACGTAGCAGAGCATGGCGCAGCCGTACCAGCCGATCATCGCCGCGCCGATGCCGGAGGTGATGTGATCATAACCGGGCGCGATGTCGGTGGTCAGCGGCCCCAGGGTGTAGAAGGGCGCCTCATCGCACTCCTCGAGCTGCTTGTCCATGTTCTCCTTGATCAGGTGCATGGGCACGTGGCCGGGGCCCTCGATCATCACCTGGACGTCGTGCCGCCAGGCGATACGGGTCAGCTCGCCCAGGGTCTCGAGCTCGGCGAACTGGGCCTCGTCGTTGGCATCGGCCACCGAGCCCGGGCGCAGGCCGTCGCCCAGCGAGAAGGCCACGTCATAGCGCTTGCAGATCTCGCAGATGTCCTCGAAGTGGGTGTAGAGGAAGCTCTCCCGGTGGTGGTAGAGGCACCACTTGGCCATGATCGAGCCGCCGCGCGAGACGATGCCGGTGGTGCGCTTGGCGGTCAGGGGCACATAGCGCAGCAAGACGCCGGCGTGGATGGTGAAGTAGTCGACGCCTTGTTCGGCCTGTTCGATCAGGGTGTCGCGGAATACTTCCCAGGTCAGGTCCTCGGCCACGCCGTTGACCTTCTCCAGCGCCTGGTAGATGGGCACGGTGCCGATCGGCACCGGGGCGTTGCGGATGATCCACTCGCGGGTCTCATGGATGTTCGACCCGGTGGAGAGATCCATGATGGTGTCCGAGCCCCAACGGATGCCCCAGGTCATCTTGTCGACCTCGTCCTCGATCGAGGAGGTGACCGCCGAGTTGCCCAGGTTGCCGTTGATCTTCACCAGGAAGTTGCGGCCGATGATCATCGGCTCGGTTTCCGGGTGGTTGATGTTGCAGGGGATGATCGCCCGGCCGGCGGCGACCTCGTCGCGCACGAACTCAGGCGTGATTTCCTCAGGCAGGCGCGCGCCGAAGCCCTGGCCGGCGTGCTGGTGGCCGAGGATGCGCTCGACCTCCTGCGTACCCAGCGCCTGGCGGCGCTGATTCTCGCGGATGGCGATGAACTCCATCTCCGGGGTGACGATGCCCTGGCGGGCATAGTGCAGCTGGGTCACATTCTTGCCTTCCTTGGCCCGGCGCGGCGTGCGCCCCAGCTCGAAGCGCAGTGGGGCCAGCATCGGGTCATTGGCGCGGCGGCGCCCGTACTCTGAGGTCGGACCATCCAGCCATTCGGTGTCATCACGTTCATTGATCCAGGCCTCGCGCAGGGCTTTCAGGCCGCGACGCAGATCGATGTCGGCATTTGGGTCGGTGTAGGGCCCGGAGGTGTCGTAGACCAGCAGCGGCGGATTGTCCTCGACGCCGTCGGCGGTGGTGGTCGGCGACAGACCAATTTCGCGAAAGGGCACGCGGATGTCCGGGCGGGAACCCTCGACATGAATCTTGCGCGAACCGGGCAGGGGGGCAATGGCGGCCGCATCGACGCGGGCCTGCTCGTTGAGAAAGTGGCGGGTATTGCTCATCTAATGTGTTCTCCCAATAGTCTGGGGAGGACAAGCGAAGGAGAGACAGGGGCGGGCCCGAACGGCGGCCTGCCTGTCGCTTGATCCCTACGCTGGTACCCTCTCGAAAGAATTAGCCAGGTCAGGTTCAACGGGATCCGTCCTGTCAGGCGCCCAAGGCGCCTGTTGGATGATCTCAGCCGGTATCACCGGCACCCCGTCAAGCGAGTGATGGAAGCCTAAGCTTCCGGTGTGGTGGTTGATACATACCATTCGGCACCACCTGACCGAACGGCTTTCGGCAGGGCACTCAATCGCCTTGATCAAGCCCCATCTGCCAGAAGTCGATTTCAAGCCGGGTGGCCTCACTGAACACCTGGCGAAGCTCCTCGAAGCGTCGCGGGCCGACTTCCGCAAGGCGATTATCGAGCCAGCTGATTTCGCTTGCCATCGCCTCCTGAAAGTCCGGACCTTCGTACATGGCGATCCAGGCATCGAAGGGGTTGGCGTCGCCGCGGACCGTAAAGGGCTGGGCATTGAGCCAGGAGGCGATCTCCCCGTAGCCGATCAGGCAGGGTGCCAGGGCCACGTGGAGATCCAGCAGATCGCCGCGCTGTCCGGTCTCGAGCACATAGCGGGTATAGGCCAGCGTCGCGCGGGCCTCGGGCAGTGTTTCCAGATCACTTTCCGAGATACCCCACTCGCGGCAGTAGGCGATGTGGAGGTCGAGCTCCACGTCGAGGATGGTCGAGAGGCCCGCCTGGGCGTGTCGCAGATCACTCAGCGTGCGGCTCTTGTAGGCCGCCAGGGCATAGGCACGGGCGAAGTGAATCAGGAACAGATAGTCCTGCTGCAGGTAGTGGCGAAAGGCCTTTTGATCGAGGGTGGCGGCGCCGAGTCGGCGCACGAAATCGTGCTCGATATAGTGTCGCCAGTCGTGATGACAGGCAGCGGTAAGGTCGTTGAAGCAGTAACCCATCTGGCCTCCGGTGGCGGTCATGATCCGGAGCTCGAGCCAGGCAGGTCAATCAAGGGAAGGGTGTGGTCGGAAAGGCGTGTACCAAGGCTCGCCGGCCACCGCTTGATTCCTACGCCGGTACGAGCCGGATCAGGTTCAACGGGATCCGTCCTGTGTCGTGCTGAAGCACGGCGTTGGGCGGTCTCAGCCGGTATCACCGGCACCCCGTCAAGCGAGTGGCGACAGTCTAACATCTTGCCTCGACCTTGCCAGTCCCGGGTGTGCTAGCCTCGTGGTTTTACTGTCAGTTTTCCCCTGAAGCTTCCCCCTGAGACGAGGATGTCACGGATGATATCAGCCGCTTCCCATGTTCCCGCCATGACCCTGCTGGTGGCCGGCGACCCTGACCAGCTTACCGGTAGCTACGTTTACGATGCTCGCATCGTGGAGGCGTTGCGCAAGCGTGGTTGGGACGTCGCCGTCGAAGGGCTGGCCGGGCGTTTCCCGATGCCCGACCAGCAGGCCACCGAAAGCCTCGAAAGCACCCTTGGCGAGCTGCCGGACGGTGCCCGGGTGGTGATCGATGCCATGGTCATGGCCGGTCTGCCGGAGGTGGTAGCCCGCCATGGTGAACGGCTCGATCTCACGGCGCTGATGCATCATCCACAGGCCGATGAGACGGGCCTGAGCGGGATTGAGCGCGACGGGTTTCAGACCAGCGAGGCCCTGGCGCTGATGGCGATGCAACGAGTGATCGCGACCAGCACGTTCACTGCCGAACGGCTGGCTGACTTCGGCGTGCTGCCGTCGCAGATTCATGTGGTCGAACCGGGCGTCCAGCAGGCTCCACTGTCGGTTAGCGCTACGCGTGACGATAACGGCATGGAATCCCAGCGGCTGCTGTGTGTGGCGAGCCTGACGCCGCGCAAGGGGCATGAGGTATTGATCGAGGCACTGGCCGAGGTGTCCGAGCTTGGTTGGGAGTGCGATTGTATCGGCGGGCTGGACTTGGCCCCGGAACATGCCAGGCGGGTCGAGGACATGATCGAGGCGCAGGGTCTGGGTGAGCGAGTCTTTCTGCTCGGCACTCGTTCCCCCGAGTCCCTTGCGGCCTATTACGCCGAGGCGGATCTTTTCGTGTTGCCGTCCTACTACGAGGGCTACGGCATGGTGGTGACCGAGGCACTGGCGCATGGTTTACCGGTGATCACTACCACGGGTGGAGCGCTTGAGCACACCCTGCCCGAGGGGGCGGGTCTCGCCGTCGAGCCCGGCGATGCTCAGGCCCTCGCCACGGCGCTGCGCCGCTGGCTGGAGGATGGCGACCTGCGGACTCGGCTGCGTGAAGGGGCCGCCGCCGCGCGGGGGCAGCAGCAGGATTGGTCGAGTGCCGCGGCGGCCTTTGCCGCGGCGCTTGGCGAAGACACCAGGAGCTAGGCTCAGTAGTGACATGCCGCGCTGAGTGCGAGCGCCTCAGTCGTGTTTCTAAAGCGCTTGTGGCGTTACCCTCTTACCACAGCCGACTCACCATAACCATGAACGGGGCTTGGCCGGCGGCTGGTCGGCACGCACGGCCTTGATACCGATCACGCAGCGCACGATCAGCCAGAGTGCCAGCAGCGGCATGACCAGAAAGCCGATACCGATCACCCCTAGCATGAAGGCGGCAATGCTATAGAGGACCCCGATCCAGAAGGTGCGGATAAGGTAGCGATAATGCTCTTGTAGCCAGGGCGAGGCATCACCGCGGTAGACGTAGGCCATGATGGCACCGATCAGCGTCGTCACACTGCCGGTGATCAGGCCGGCCAGATAGAGCACATAGATGATCTGGGTGACGCGGGTATCCTGCTTGGGTAGATAGGTTTGGCTCATGGACGCTCTCTGTTCAGTAAATGCGTGCTTGGCGATAATGTGGGTCGCCGGCAGCTTCCTCGGGGGTCTTGCGATAGCGCTTGTACTCCCATTGATACTGGGCGGGATCAAGGGCGATAGCAGACTCGACGCAGGCATTGACGCCGCTGGCTGAAGTCGTCTCGTCGGCCTCGTAGACTCGCTCATCGGCGGCCAGGAAGTGAAGCGCAAAACCGCGCCCGGGCAGGCGTCTTGCGACGCCGGTCACTACCCGCGCCTGGGTACGTGCTACCAGTTTTGGCAGCAGGGTTGCCGTGTAGGCGGGACGATCGTAGAAGGGCGCGAAGACACCGCTGCCCCAGTCGGGTTCCTGGTCCGGCAGGATGCCCACTGCCTCGCAGCGCTTTAGCGCCTTGAGCAGAGCCGCTACGCCGCGGGGATTGGTCGGTACCAGCTGGGCACCGCGGCGCTCGCGGCCATGGCGAATCACCGGGTCGAGGGGGGCAATCTTGGGCGGCTCGTACATGGCCGTGAAAGGGAAATGACCCGAGAGCCAGAAATTCAGCACCTCCCAGTTGCCAAAGTGCGGGGCCAGCACGATGACGCCGCGTCCTTCGGCTCTCGCGTCATCGAGCAGTTCACGGCCGTGCACCTCGACGATCGACGACTCTACCCGCTCGGGATCATGCATCCAGGCAAACCCCAGTTCGAGCATGGTGGCGGTGGAATGGGTCAGGCTATCGCGGGCGAGCCGACGGCGCTGAGTCCTGTCGGTCGCGGGATAGACGACCGCCAGGTTGGCCTCGGTGATATGGCGTTCACGCTTGCTGAGCCTGTGTACCAGTGGGCCCGCACACCGCGATAGCCGCCACAGGGTGCTGAGGCGGCGCCCGGAAAGGGCCCGCCACAGGGTGGTAATCGCGCTGGCCTGGAGGCGGTCGCGGCGGGAGATCTCATCACTCATCAGGCGTCACACCAGCCAGGTGGTGGGGTTGCTCGGTGGCCGCTGTTCCTGCAGGCCCTTGAAGCCCTTCACGCAGCGAATGATCATCCACACGGCCAGGGCGATCAGCAGCGGTACGCCGATGACCACCAGTGTCAGAACCGTGGCGATAAGGCCGTAGAGCAGCCCGATCCAGAAAGTGCGAATCTGATAGCGGTAGTGCGCATCGAGCCAGTCCGGTCCCTTACCCTGATAGACATAGGCGATGACCACGCCGATCACTGGCGTGAAACCACTTACCATGCCGGCCAGCAAGAGGCCGTAGACCACCATGGCCATGGTGGTATCGGGCTTCTGTGGTGTCGGGCGTGGCATATTCTGCGGCGAGGAAGGTGTCTCGTGTGCAGGCGTCTGGGGCATGACATCGTCCTTCGGCGAAACGGTAAAGGGTGAAATCCGGAATAAAAAGCGAGTCTTTGCAACATGATACCTGCCCAGGCAGGCGTTGCCATCAGCGCCGCGGACGGTTGATCTCCAGTAGGTTGCCTTCCGGGTCACGTAGATACAGTGAGTCCACGGGTCCCTTGCTACCGTCGTATGTCACCGGACCGAGTTCCACCGGGACGGAAAGCGCGGCCAGATGGTGCTCGACCTCTTCAAGCGGCAGACGGCTCGAGAAGGAAAGCTCCATCGCCCCGATTGTGGGGGCCGCCGCCTGGGGAGCGGTCGAGTTGTCGGTTCGCTGCAGGCGCAGCATCAGGGTGCCCAGGTGCAGGTCGGCATGGCTGGCATCCTGCTCCTTGGCGTCCATGCCGAGTACCCGGCTGTAGAAATCCACCGCTCGTGACAGGTCATCGACGTATATCACCAGATGATCCAGAGCTGACAGCATGACGTTCCTCCTTGGGCCGCCAGCGCGAACAGGATAGGCTTGGCGGCGAAAATATCCATGAGCATACGACGATGACCCAGCCTCTGTCCTGTCCGCTGTGCGACGCCCTCGATGCAGTGGCCTACCATCGGGATGCGTGTCGCGATTACGTGCAGTGTCAGGTCTGCAAGCTGGTCTTCGTGCCGTCTCACCAGCATCTGGCAGCCGACGCCGAGCGCGCGGTCTATGACCAGCACCAGAACTCGCCACAGGATGCCGGCTATCGGCGTTTCCTTTCGCGCCTGCAGACGCCTCTGCAGGCGCGGCTGACGGCTGGTGCCGAGGGGCTCGATGTGGGCAGTGGACCGGGGCCAACGCTATCGGTGATGTTCGAGGAAGCGGGATACCCGATGGCGGTCTACGATCCCTTCTTCGCCCCCGACCGGGCCCCTCTGTCGCGCCGCTATGATTTCATCACGGCAACCGAGGTGGTCGAACACATGGCTGCACCCGGTGTCGAGCTCACCCGTCTGGCTGGCCTTTTGCGCCCCGGTGGCTGGTTGGGGCTGATGACCAAGCGGGTTACCCGCCATGAGATCTTCGTGGACTGGCACTACATTCTCGATCCCACCCATGTGTGCTTCTTCAGCGAGGCGAGCTTTCACTGGTTGGCTGAGCGCCTCGCCATGGAGGTGATCTTCCCCGATCACGACGTCGTGCTTCTCAAGCGCTCTTCTTCCTAGTGGCAGCACCATCGCGGCGGTTAAGGCCCTTGTGCGAGCCGATAAATAGCACTTGGCGGCGAGCCCGGCTGAGCGTATATTCGCCGCGCGATTGTCCATGATGCATCGTTGAAAGCTAAGGTTTCCTCCTGCACAACGGCGCCGATGGCCCTCTCCTCCAGGGGCCCGGTTCGCGCCCCATCTTCCGCCTACAACGGCGGTGCTCCCCTCTTGTTGATGTGAGGCATGTTCATGTCCCGGCAATTGCTGTCCATGGCCCTGGCACCCCTGCTTGGGCTTTTTATTCTGTGCATCGGTAATGGCTTTCTCAGTACGCTTATTACGCTGCGCCTGGACGCGGCGGGCACCTCTGCTGTCGTGATCGGCTGGGTATCGTCGGCCTACTTTATCGGCCTGGCATTGGGTGCGCTGTTCAATGACCGCCTGCTGCTGCGTATCGGGCATATTCGCGCCTATGGCTGTTTCGCCTCGCTGGTAGCGGTCACCGTGCTGCTGCAGGGGCTGTGGTTAGACCCGATCAGCTGGTTCGTGCTGCGCCTGATCGGCGGCTGGGCCACGGTGGGTGTCTACCTGGTCATCGAGAGCTGGCTGTTGGCAAGCGGCGATACCAAGGTGCGCGGTCGCCTGCTGGCCATGTACATGATTGCCGTCTACGCGGCCGGGGTACTCGGTCAACTGCTGCTTGGGGCGACCACGGCCATGGTCGAGACCGCGCCCTTCATGGTGGTGGGATTACTGGCCTCGCTATCGGTGTTGCCGATGGCAATGATTCCGCGGGTCTCGCCTTTGATCGAGCATGCCGAGCCGCTGTCGCCGCTGCGCTTGATCACCCTGACGCCTACCGGCGTGATGGGCTGCTTCGGCTCGGGACTTGTGGTGGCCGCCGTCTATAGCCTGTTGCCGCTCTACCTGCAGCGCAGCGGCCTGGGGGTCGCCCAGGTCGGCCAGATGATGGCGGTCGTGGTGCTCGGGGCCATGCTGCTGCAGTACCCGATTGGTCGCTGGTCGGACAGGCACGACC
Organism: Halomonas salinarum; assembly: GCF_012062845.1. Lineage (GTDB taxonomy): Bacteria > Pseudomonadota > Gammaproteobacteria > Pseudomonadales > Halomonadaceae > Onishia > Onishia salinarum. Next base: position 221,547 of record NZ_WWNB01000001.1, on the reverse strand, counting down.
GCCAGTGGGTACTGATTATCATCAGCGCCTGTACGGCGGGCCTGTCGATCGCCTTGCTGCTGCTGCCAAGTGATCCGCGACTGGTGGCGGGGCTGCTGTTCCTGCTCGGCGGCGGCGTCTTCTCGCTGTATCCGGTCGCGGTCGGCCATGCCGCCGACCGGGCCCCGGCCGGGGCTCTGGTGCGCATGAGCCAGGGGCTGTTGCTGATCAACGCCCTCGGCTCCATGGTCAGTCCGCCGTTGATTACCCCGGTGATGGCCACGCTTGGTGATGGCGGCCTCTTCTGGTCGATGGGCACTGTGGGGCTTGGCCTGGCCGGCTTCTTTGTGTGGCGGCGCAGCGTGCGTCCTGCACCGCTGCCCACGGCACCTTTCGTGGCAACACAGACACAGACGTTGGTGGGAGCAGAGCTTGCCGTCACTGATGAGCTGGTGCAGGGCGCTTTCGAGCATGAGCATCTCGAGGATCTCTCCAAGGCGGTGCCCGAAGTGGCGGTCGCTGAGCCCGTGGTCGGGCCACCTCGCGCCGATGATGCCCACATCGCCTACTACGATGATGCTGGCGAGCCGCCGAAGCCAGATTCGGGTATCTGACGATGTGAGACTTCAGTCATCCGTTGACGTCAACGTCAGTTGCTGCGGCTTTCGCCTAATGGTTCCGCCAAGGGCCGCTAACCTAGTATCGCGGATATCCTTTTTCCCAAGAGATAGCCGCGATGACGCCTTATCACGCTCCGCTGCGCGACACCCGCTTTGTGCTCGAGGCACTCCTCGGTCACGCCTCTCTCGATCTGCCGGGGTTCGAGGACACCGGCCCCGACCTTCTGGACGCAGTGCTGGAAGAAGCCGCTCGGCTGGCCGGTGAGGTCTGGGCACCGCTCAACCTGGCCGGCGACCGTCAGGGCTGTCGTCGCCAGCCGGATGGGGCCGTGATCGTGCCTGATGGTTTCATCGAGGCTTATCAGGCCTATGTCGAAGGTGGCTGGAACGGGATCGGCGTGTCCGAGGCCCAGGGAGGACAGGGCCTGCCCGAGGTGGCGTCGAGTGCCGTTCAGGAGATGCTGCACGGTGCCAACATGGCACTCGGTCTTTGCCCGATGCTGACCGCCGGTGCCATCGAGGCATTGACGAATCACGGCAGCGACGCGCTCAAGGCACGCTTTCTGCCCAAGCTGATCGAAGGCAGCTGGACCGGCACCATGAACCTTACCGAGCCTCAGGCCGGTTCGGATCTTTCTCAGGTGCGCACCCGGGCCATCCTCTCAGATGACGGCGATCACTACCGCCTGCACGGCCAGAAGATCTATATCACCTGGGGCGAGCATGAGGCCGCCGACAACATCATCCACCTGGTACTGGCGCGTACCCCGGATGCTCCGGAGGGCAACAAGGGCATCTCGCTGTTCCTGGTGCCCAAGTTCCTGGTTGAAGAGGACGGCACGCTGGGAGCTCGCAACGACCTCACCTGCGCTTCCATCGAACACAAGCTCGGCATTCACGGCTCGCCCACCTGTACGCTTGTTTTCGGCGAAGGCGCGGGTGCCATCGGTTATCTGGTGGGGGAGCTTGGGCGCGGGCTCAATCACATGTTCACGATGATGAATGCGGCCCGTCACAAGGTCGGTATTCAGGGCATCGGCGTTGCCGAGCGCGCCACCCAGCAGGCATTCGCCTACGCGGCAGAGCGCAGCCAGGGCCGGGCACCCAGGTCGCGCGGTGGCGAGTCGGCCGCGATCATCGATCACTTCGATGTGCGCCGCATGCTGTTGTCGATGCGGGCGCGTACCGATGCCTTGCGCGCCCTGGCGCTTTACTGTGCCTCGCAGATGGACCGTGCCCGTCATCACGCCGACGCCGAGACCCGTGAGCTGGCTCAGGCACGCGTTGATGTGCTGATTCCAGTGGTCAAGGCCTTCTCCACGGATCAAGCCGTGGATATCGCTTCGCTAGGGGTGCAGGTGCATGGGGGCATGGGCTATGTGGAGGAGACCGGCGCCGCTCAGCTGTGGCGTGATGCGCGGATCGCCCCGATTTACGAGGGCACCAACGGCATTCAGGCGCTGGATCTCGCCGGCCGTAAGCTCTCGCGGGATAACGGTGCCGCCCTTACATCGTTGCTCGATGAGATGGACGCGACAGCCGGCCGCCTCGCCGATACGCCTGCCCTCACCAATCAGGGCGCTGCGCTTGCGGCCGGTGTCGATGACCTGAGAGCCAGCATGGTGCTGGTGCTCGATGCCGGTCGCGATCCGGCTCAAGGTGCGGATGCCGTTCAGGCCTACGCGACCCCCTTCCTGTCGCTTGCCGGTCATGTGCTCTGTGCCTGGCAGATGGGGCAAGCGTCGCTGGTCGCGGATGCAGCACTCATTGCAGGTTCTGGCGATCAGGCCTTTTATCGCGCCAAAGTGGCGAGTGCCGACTACGCCCTGCGGCATTGGCTGCCGGTGGGGCGTGCCAACCGAGCGGTAATCGAGGCGGGTATCGACAGCCTGTCGATGGTCGGCCCCGAATACTGAGACTCCGCCTATTCGGCACTGCAGCATTCGTCATGTCAAGGTAGGCTAGCAAGGAGCGACGATGAGTGAGATTCGCCGTTCCCCCTAATCGTCCCTTCCTATTCAGCGCCGTGGGTGGCAGTGGTTGCCAGCCGCGGCAGGATCACGGAGACCCTCAGCATGAGCATTAGCCGTATCGGCGTCGTCGGCGCCGGCACCATGGGCCAGGGCATCGCCCAGGTACTGATCACCAGCCATCATCAGGTCATGCTCTACGATGTTCGCGACGACGCGCTGTCCGGGGCTCGCGAAAAGATCGACAAGGGCCTGGCCCGGCTGGTCGACAAGGAAAAAATAACCAGCGCAGACAGGGTGTCGGCGCTTGAATGCCTCACCTTGACCACTAGCCTGGATGACCTGAGTGATCGCGAGGTAATCATCGAGGCCGCCCCGGAAGATCCTGCGCTCAAGGAGTCGCTCTTCACGGAGCTTAGCCGCCTGAATCACGACACCATCCTTGCCTCGAATACCTCCTCGCTGTCGCTGACCCGCCTCGCGGCGGTGTGCGAGTGTCCCGAGCGGGTGGTTGGCATGCACTTCTTCAACCCGGTGCCGGTGCTTGGGCTTGTCGAGGTGATTCGTGCCGAGCAGACCAGTGATGCCACCGTCGACACGATCGAGCAACTCACCGAGGCGCTGGGCAAGACGCCGGTGGCCATCGCCGATTCTCCGGGTTTCGCCGTCAATCGCCTGCTGGTGCCGATGATCAATGAGGCCGCTTTTCTGGTCCAGGAAGGCGCTGCCAGCCCCGAAGCCATCGATGAGGCCATGCAGCTAGGCGCCGCCCATCCCATGGGGCCGCTGAAGCTCGCCGACCTGATTGGTCTGGATGTGTGCCTGGCGATCATGGAGGTGCTGCAGGAGGGCTTCGGCGATCCCAAGTACCGTCCCTGCCCGCTGCTCAAGCGGATGGTGGCGGCGGGCTATCTGGGGCGCAAAAGCGGGCGCGGCTTTCATCTCTACAACTAGGCAATGTCTGAAAAGTACTGCGCTCGTCCATACGGCGTTAAAAATCGGCTCAAGATGCTCATTTACACCCCGTAAACTCCGCTCTTTCGCCGATTTTTGCCTTGTCTGGCCTTCGCTCGTCGACTTTTCAGACACAGCCTAGGCCCTGTTTTTTACTTGTCCATGACAACGCTAGGATCTCGTGCCAACCGGGCGCCTGCCGGGTAGCGCGCATCGGCTCTCGAGGACGAATCCTGCTAAAGGAGGCATCATGCAAGACGCACCTGTCCATCTGGTTATCGAAAGCGGTATTGCCCGCCTGACCCTGAATCGCCCCAAGGCCCTTAACGCCCTCAACTCGGCGCTCTTCACCGAGCTTGCCCGCATGCTTGATGATCTTGAGGGTCAGGCGGATCTGCGTGCGGTCCTGATTACCGGCGAGGGCGAGAAGGCCTTTGTCGCCGGTGCCGACATTGCCGAGATGCGCGACAAGACTCCTGACGAGGCCCACGCCTTTGCCCGTCAGGCATTGACCACCATCAAGCGTCTAGAGCGCCTGCCGGTACCGGTCGTGGCGCTGGTCAACGGCTTCTGCCTGGGCGGTGGCTGCGAACTGGCGTTGGCCTGCGACTGGGCGGTGGCAAGCGACAACGCGGTGTTTGGCCAGCCGGAAGTGCTGCTCGGCGTGATTCCCGGTTTTGGCGGCACTCAGCGACTACCGCGCCGCATCGGCCCGGCCATGGCGCTGGACCTGATCACCACCGGGCGCAAGATCGACGCCCAGGAAGCCTTGCGTATCGGCCTGGTCAATCAGGTGATGTCCCAGGCCGAGCTCGAGCAATACGCCGAGACACTCGCCAAGCAGCTCAACGTCAATGGTCCCAAGGCCGTACGTAGTGCCAAGCAGGCCGTGCATGACGGCATGGATCAGGACCTCGACAGCGCCCTGGCATTGGAAACGAGCCTCTTTGCACTGGGCTTCGCCGGCAGCGAGCAGAAGGAAGGCATGGCAGCCTTTCTCGAGAAGCGAAAGCCGAACTTCTGATCCCGGAGGCGTGCCATGACAATAGCCGTGACGGTGGCGTCACGGCCGTTACGTGGTTTGGAGAGGGGGGCGAAGTACGTTTAGTGCAGCGGGTCGACCCCTTGCCCTGCGAGTTCCGGGAAATCGTCATGCATCGTCAGCGGTTGGATGTCGCTGCGGGTAGCGAGGAATTCGGGACGCTGAGAGGGGGCTGCATAAGGCTCTTGCAGCGCGTTATCCACGCTGTTGTAGACGAAGAACAGGTTGGAGCGTGGCCAGGGCGACATGTTCTCGTTTGACGCATGAAGCGTGTTGCATTCGAACAGCAGCAACGACCCCGCCGGCCCCTTGGGGGCCTGAATACCCCCTCGCTCAGCCAGGGTCGCTAGCGCTTGCTGATCCGGCACGCCCAGCTTCTGAGCCTTGAGGGATTCCAGCCAGTTTGCTTCCGGTGTCTCGCCAACGCATGGCACGAATTGGCGATGCGACCCGGGAATCAGCATCAACGGGCCGTTGAACTCATTGTTGTCGGTCAGCATCAGCGACGCACTCACTGCCCGCATGCGAGGCATGCCGTCCTCGGCGTGCCAGGTTTCGAAATCCGAATGCCAGTCGAAGCCACTGCCCTGGAAGCCGTACTTGTCATTGATACGCGACTGGTGGATGTAGACCTCGCTACCCAGTAATTGCCGCACCATCCCAAGAATACGTGGGTCGCGCGTCAAACGGTCGAAGTGCTCCGAGAGCTTGTGCATACCGAATACGGAGCGGATGGCGCCGCTATTGGGGTCCTGAATGACCTGGTCGGAGCGCATTAGCGATTCGTCGTTGGCCATTTGCTTGAGCTCATCGAAGAATGGCTCGATCCGGTCCCGGGAGAAAAAGCCGTTGAACCACAGAAAACCATCCCGTTCGAAGCGAGAGAGGGCCACTTCATCCAACGGGCCTTCCCAGCGACGCTGGTTGCGGGCATGGACGATTGGCTCCTTGCGGGAGAGAGGGTCGCGGTGTTCGGTCAGGCGAGTGGGATAAGGATCTAGACGGTCTACCATAGGAAAACCTCCTCATGATCTCAGAAACGCTACGCCATGATGCTCCTGGGGGGACGAGCGGTGCTTCACTCCGTTCACTCACTGAGCCCCACCATGGGCAGGCGTACGAAACTAATGCTCGCCTATTATACTGCTGGTCTAAACCGCTGAGGTTCAAGTCCTGGCCGCTAGGGCGATGGATATCTTGCCAGCGACGACCTTTGCCGGGACGACTCGAACGCCATCGGGCCTGAAGGTCGTCACGGCGGGAAAGCCTCTTCACGCGCGTAATTGGCGGAGCGATGCGGCGCCCGCAAGCCGTTAGATCCATTCAGAAAGCGGCATCCTCAGTGGCTATCAGGGGCTATCAGTGGCTATCAGGGGCTATCAGGGGCTATTCTGCTTTTTCCGTTTGATTCAGCCTCGGTTGGTCTATATCAGCCCTTATATCAGCCCTTATGCCAGCCGTTTGCTGGGCAGCCGGATCATGCGCGTGGCGATAGCGGTGCCGATTAGCGTGATGGCCATGCCGGCGATTATCTGCAGGCTGAGCACCTCATCCAGCAGCAAATAGCCCCATAGCAGCGCACTCACCGGCACGAGGAAGGTGACCGTCGAGGTTGCGGTGGCCCCGGCGCTTGATAGCAGGCCGAAGTAGAGAAGGAAGGCAAGCGTGGTACTGAGCGCTGCAAGCGCGAGCCCATTGCCCCAGGCCACGGTGCTGATCGGTTCCGACGGCCAGAGTAGAAGCCCCGGAATCAGCAGCATTAGTGCCGACATGGTGGTACTGCCGGCCGCCAGCACGCGCACAGGGAGGTGAGACAGGTAGGTCTTCGAGTAGTTGGTGGCAACCCCGTAGCAGAAGGTGGCGCCCAGCGCCGAGAGAATGAACCAGCCATCGCCACCCAGGGCGAAATCCAGGCGGTTGGCCGAGAGCACGTAGACGCCGAAGAAGGCGAGGGCCAGGCCCAGGTACTGCTGGCGCTGCACCGGTGTGGTGAAGAACAGGGCGCCCAGCAGGGCGGTGAAGATCGGGGTTGTCGCATTAATCAGCGAGGTGAAGCCAGCTTCAAGTCGTGTGGTGGCCAGTGCCAACAGGCAGAAGGGCAGCACATGGTTCACAAGGCCGAGCACCAGCAGGCGTCCCTTGTTCTCCCATACCAGGCGCAGGTATCGCGCCCCCAGCAATAGGGGCACCAGCAGGAGAGCGCCCACTCCCATGCGCACCAGAATCAATGGCACTGGGCCGAATTCCGGCACTGCCACGCGCATGAAGATGAACGACATGCCCCATAGGGTGGAGAGAAGAATCAGACGTAGCGTATCGGCGGGAGACATCCAACATCCTTGTGTCGGCAGGGTGAGGCTGCAGGTTACGACCGATAGGTGGCTAACGGAAGGCCGCTTCGACCAAAGCGAGGTGGGGATGATGCGGCGTCTTGGGTTGATAAACGTCGATCGGCAGGCGGGTGGTAGGCCCAGGCTCGAGATGACCAAGTGGCAGGGCAAGTAGGCCTTGGCCAGCATCGCAGGGGAAAGGGGCTGCCAGGCTGGCCGACTATAGGCATGTGACCACGGGGCGCACGGGTGCTCATGAATCGTTTCCCGTCTAAAAGCGCCTGGTCACTTAACCTTCTGCCATCAGGCGCTCGACGTCATTCACGATAGAGGAAATCGGATCGCTGCCACGCATGAGCAGGCGTGCCTGGCCTTGCTCATCGAAGACGAAAATGCCGCTGGAGTGCGAGACATCATAGCGACCGTTTGCGTCTTTTTCGCCGTAGCTATAGCTCACCTTATAGCGATTCGTCAGTGCATCAAGCTGTGAACTGTCGCCGGTAAGGCCGATGAATTGAGGTCCGAATATCTCCGTGTATTGCCGCAGGCTCGCTTTGGTATCGCGCTCGGGGTCCACCGAGACGAATAACACCTGCAGTTCGTCGCGCTCTGGCTCATCGAGTCGCTTGATCGCGGCTGCTATCTTGGCAAGCGAGGTGGGGCAGATATCCGGGCAGTGGGTATAGCCGAAATACAGTAGGGTCGTCTTGCCCGCAAAGGCGTCTTCCTCAACTTGCTGGCCATTTTCGTCCGTCAGGCGCAAGTCGAGGTCGGGCATGGCCTCGGATATATCCGTGGTGTGCCAGTCCGGGTCGCTGCAGCCTGCCAGCAGCAGTATCAGCAAGAGTAGAGAAAGCCACTTGAGCATCATGGGTATCCTGATAGGCGATCAGAGTAGGGTGGCGGGAGACACAACCTCAAAGGTCGCGGCTAGCTGTTGTCCATCGGAAAAGTGCAGTATTACCTCCACGTCATCGCCTACTGCCAAGGGCGTTAGCCGGTTCATGAACATGAGGTGGTAGCCTTTTGGCGCAAATTCGAGATTGTCTCCGGCGGCAATATCGAGTGCCGGCACCGCCTGCATGCTGGCCATGCCGTCTTTTTCCATGCTCATGTGGATCTCGGTATTCTTGAAGACATCGCTTTCGGCGCCCACCAGCGTCAGGGTTTCAGCACTCCTGTTTTGCAGGCTGAAGTAGCCGGCGCCCGGCATATCTCCCGGTAACAGGCTGAGCTTGGCATCCTTGAGCACGAGATCCTGAGCCTGTGCCATACCGCATGAAAGCAGCAAGGTCAGCAATGCACATATCCACGTGCTGGGTGTCGTTGCGTTATTCATGAACCTATTGGCCATCAAGAGGTGCTCCACTTGGGTGGTTTCCGTGCCCAGTTACCGATCAAGCGTATCAGCATGACAGCTATCTTCGATAACGTTAGCGTGGGTTTCCCATTCATCATCAGGAGGCAGCGATGAACCATCCCGAACTGGACATGGACGAGGTGCGCCAATCGCTGCTCGAACAGCGTCGGCAGCTGGTAGAGGAGGGCGAGGCTAGTGCAGATAGTCGTGATACGGTGACGCTTGATCAGACCAGCACCGGGCGATTGACGCGCATGGATGCACTGCAGACACAAGCCATGGCGCAGGCCGCTCAACGTCGTCGCGAGGCAACGATGCGCTTCATCGATCTGGCGCTCACGCGCATTGACGACGAGTGTTTCGGCGAATGCATCGAATGCGGCGAGTACATTTCACCCAAGCGACTGGCGCTGAATTACGCCACCCTAAAATGTATTGATTGCGCCGAGTAGGCCGTAAGCGCGGTTATCGTCACGTTTCATGCCCCTTACTCTGCAGCGACATCATTGTTGGCCGACGCATCGTGTCGCCTGTGGCGGTGCAATAACCGGATGGCAATGATTCAATAGCGCCCTCGATAGCACCTGAAATAAGCATTTCAGTTGGCACTGTTGGGCCAACTCTGCAGGCACGCTGTCTTTTACCCCCTTCAGGATTCTTCTTATGCCTATGCCCCAGCCTTCCAAGCCCGGTGACGAGGAAACGTCACGCACCATGTTGCGCCTACTCGGTGGCTTCGCCGCCCCGGCGATCGTTTATCTGCTGGTCTGGGAGGGAGTGGCGCGCTGGGTGTTGCCCTATGTTGCCCAGAGCAGCCAGGGCGTCATGATTCACGTGTTTAGCGTGCTGATCCCTTGTCTTGGAGTGCTGGCAAGTATCGTCATCACCGGCGTGAAGGCAGGTCGCATGCTCGGTAGCGGGGTAATGGCCGTTGTGTTCCTGGCCCTGTATCTGTCTTCCGGGGTGATGTTCAGCTGGTTGCCGGTCGGGCTCACGCTGGCGGGTATTGCTCTGGCGTGGGGTCTGGCTCGTCTCTGCCCGACCATGAAGCCGGATCTGAGTACCGCCTTCAGTTAGACTCGCGCGATTCGTGCGCGCTGCCGAGGCGCAGGTGTTCTTTCTGTCCGATGCGCGGCGCGAGGTCATTGTTCGTCGCGCACCGCCTCAAGCCCTTCTTCAGAGATAAATCCGTGGGTCTTCGCATGCTCGGCCATGTCGAGACTGGTGCTCGCAAGCACCAGCCGGCAGCCGGTATGGCTGACCTCGTTGGCCAGCTTTTCGATGGCGATGTCGCGTTCCGGGTCGTTATCCACCTTGCGGATGTAGATCGCCAACACCCGCTCGGGGTTCTCCTTGACGATCTGGGTATAGACCTCGGGGTCGTGCTGGCCGCTGTCCCCAATGAGAATGAACGGCAGGTCGACATATAGCGCCAGCATATCGCGGATGACATCCGCCTTGTGATCCTCTGCCTTGCGTGGCCATGGCCGCGACAGGCGTATCCCCCATTCACGCAGAAAGAGAATGGGGCCCGCCGGTATCCGGTTCAGGTTGAAGAACATGTCGAGCATGTCATAGATGCACCAGGGACCGCGCGACACATAGAGCATGGGGCGCTTGCGGTTGCCTTCGACGCCGCCATACAGCGCCCGGTAGAAGGCGGCGACGCCGGGAAAGGCGGTACGCCTATGCGCCTTTTCCATGAACAGCCGATAGAGCATCTTGAGCTTGTTGGCAACGCCTGTGTACATCACCGTGTCGTCGATATCGCTGATCACGATGAGGTCGGTATTGGCAGGGGGAATATAGACCTGGGTGTCTGTGCTGATGGCATCTTTTTCTGATGTCACCTCGAGCGAGGCCGTGTGCCAGAGCCTGTCGGTAGGCAGCGAATGGTTGATGTCGATATGGGCAAAGAAGTAGCCGTCACGGTCCGTCTTGACGGTGGTTTGAGCATCGCCCATGCGCATCACCACCCAGGCATCGCGGACGCCATGCCGAATCACGCGGCGTAGGACATCGATCAGATCTCGAGAGGTACCCCCTTCTTTCCAGCGTCTGCCGGTGCCTGGCTGGCGAAAGACCCGGCCCATGACGAAAGCTTCCTTGTGCGTGCCATAACCGCGATAGGTTTGCACGATGACGCCGCCTCGCCCCTTGTCGCTTTTCATCGGTCGAGTGAAGAGGCGAACCAGTTTCTTCATGAAATGCAGCAATTTAGCGATCAACAGGCGCCTCACTGGAGGGTCAGGAAAAGGACGACGTCTCGGCGGCGGTCACGGTGAATGTGCCCCTTGAACATCAACTCTATGCAGGACGGGGCCGCGAAACAACCCAGGCCCGCTGGCGATGGGGCAGCGGGCCTGGGTTGTTGAAAACAAAGTTGAAAGCAAGTGTCGGCTTACCCAGATCAGGCGGCGAATGGGCCCGACGGTGGAGTGGTGGCGGCAAACCGGGTAGGCTTGCCGGCCTTCGTGCCCCGCTTGGTGGGTCACGACCCGTCACCGCCATAAAAAACCAGGACCGAGCCATGAGTGATCTTCCCAACTGCCCATCATGCGATGCCGACTACACCTACGAAGATGGCGCCATGTTCGTATGCCCTGGCTGCGGCCATGAGTGGGCCAAGGATGCCTCGGCTGATGCCGGCGATGACTCACCGGTCTATCGTGATGCCAATGGCAATCTGCTGGAAGATGGCGACAGCGTCACGGTGATCAAGGATCTCAAGATCAAGGGCTCGTCCTCAGTGGTCAAGGTCGGCACCAAGGTCAAGAACATCCGTCTGATCGATGGCGATCACGACATCGACTGCAAGATCGATGGCATCGGGGCGATGAAGCTCAAGTCCGAGTTCGTCAAGAAAGTCTGACTCCAGAGCCTAGGCCAAAAAAACGGCCGGACCCGCTTGGGTCCGGCCGTTTTTATATCGGCATGGCGTCAAGGGTGCACGCGTGGCGCTGCTTAAAGCTTGACCAGCATCTTGCCGCGGTTGGCGCCTTCGAAGAGCTTCAGGAAGGCATCCGGGGTACGCTCGAGGCCTTCTTCGATGGTCTCTTCGTAGTCGATCTCACCGCTTGCCACCTGCGGGCCGATGGTCTCGATGAACTGAGGATAGTGAGCCCAGTGATCGAAAACGATAAAGCCCTGCATGCGAGCACGGCGAATCAGGATCATGGCGATATTGCTCGGCCCGGCGCTGGGGGTATCCTCGTTATAACGCGCGATCATGCCACAGACAGCAATACGTGCGCCGACCTTCAGGCTGTTCAGTGCCGCTTCAAGGCATATGCCGCCGACGTTCTCGTAGTAGACATCGAAGCCCTCGGGGCAGACCTCGTTAAGGGCCTCGGTCAGTTGGGCGGCGTTCTTGTCCTTGTAGCTGACCGCTTTGACGCCCTTGGACTCGAGCCAGTCGAGCTTTTCCTGAGAGCCTGCGATGCCGACGACGTTGCCACCCTTGGCCTTGGCCAGTTGTACGGCAAGAGAGCCCACCGCGCCGGCGGCACCGCTGACCAGTACGTTGTCACCTTGCTGCATCTCGGCGATACGGTTGAGGCCAGTCCAGGCGGTCATGCCCGGCATGCCGAGCACGCCCAGGTAGGCCTGATCCGGGACGTCGAAATAGGGCAGTGGCTCAAGCTGGTTGCCCGGTAGCTGAGCGATATCTCGCCAGCCCGCCATGTGGCGCACCTTGGTGCCGACCGGGAAGGCGGGGTCGAGTGATTCGATGATTTCACCCACTGCCGCCCCCTCGAGCGGTGCATTGAGCTCGAAGGGGTCAATGTAGGTCGTCACGCCACTCATGCGACCGCGCATATAGGGGTCCACGGAGAGCCAGGTGTTGCGCACCCGGACCTCGCCGTTCGACAGTGCCGGCAGCTCGGTCTCGTGCAGTTCGAAAAGCTCGCGCGCTGGGGTGCCTTGGGGATGATCATTGATGGTGAAGTAACGGCTTTGCATGGGCTGTCTCCTTGAAAGGTGATCCTTGAGAGGTGATAAGCGTTCAGTCAAAGCTTATGCCCGGCGAGGGCCGGAAATGCCTCCATATTAGTGCAAGCCAGAAATATCTATCCAATGCATGTAGCTTAATCATGATATGTGTTTAGCTAATATCGCCAGCCCTTGAAGCACGGGGCCTCGCCCCCATGCCGTAGGGAATATTCATGCATCTCGCCGACCTTGCTCGCCACGACCTCAATGCGCTGGTCACCCTGCATGCACTGCTTGATTCACGCAGTGTGTCCAGAGCCGCCGAGCGACTCAACCTCAGCCAGCCGGCCGTGTCGCGGACACTTGCCAAGTTGCGTCAGGCCTTCGACGATCCATTGTTCGTGCGCACCCACCGTGGCTTGCGGCCCACGGCCCGGGCCGAGGAGCTGGGCCCGCCGTTGGCGAGGCTACTGCAGGAACTGGGGGCGCTGCTGGCGCCGCCGACCTTCGACCCGGCCAGCACTAGCCGACGTTTCAGTCTGGCCAGCACCGACTATGGCATGCACGCCTTCCTGGCACCCCAGTGGCGGACGCTCAAGCAAGAAGCACCGCACCTGCGCCTGGAAATCGAGAGTTATCGCGGCAATATCGAACGCCAGCTCGACGAGGGTGGTCCGGAGCTTGCAATCAGCGTGCCCGGCGAACGGGTGCCGGCGAGCGTGCATGGCCGCGAGATCGGCGCTGATCGTTTCGTGTGCGTGATGCGCGAGGATCATCCTCTGGTCGCGAAGGCGACGCTTGGCCTGGACGATTTCCTGGCGGCGGATCATCAGCTGGTCAGCATGGGCGGCGACGACCGCGGTGCGGTGGACCTGGCACTGGAGCGAGAGGGATTGACGCGTCGGGTGAGCCTGCGCCAGCCGCATTTCCTGGCGAGTTTCTCCACCACCCAGCACAGCGATCTGCTGCTGTGCGTGCCGGGCTGCCTGGCGGCCAGCGTGATCGATCACTGGCCGCTCGCGGTGCGCTCGCTGCCCGTTGAGGTGCCGGCGTTTTCTTACTGGCTGGTCTGGCACGAGCGCCACCACGCCGATGCCGGTCATGCCTGGCTGCGCGAGCGGCTCTTCCATGGCCTGGCGGCGCGCCACCACATGCTTAGCGAGCGTCTCGTCTCATGCAGCTGAATGTGACCGCGCGTGCCGAAATACCCTGCCTATGTGGCTCAACGCTAGACCCAACGCCCACTGTTAAGGACATACCATGATCAAGCACATCGTACTCTGGACCCTGCACGAGCAGGCCGAGGGACGCACCAAGGCTGACAATGCCGCCGAGGCCAAGCGCCTGCTGGAGGCGCTGAATGGACGCATCGAGGGCCTGCTTGGCCTGGAGGTGGGCATCGACCTGCTGCACACGGATAGTTCGGCGGATCTCTCGCTGGTCGCGGAATTTGCCTCGCTCGAGGCCCTGGAGGCCTATCAGCAGCATCCCGAGCATAAGGCGCTGATGCCCTTCATGGCCGCCATCCGCCGTGATCGGCGGGTCATCGACTACGCGGCGTGAGCGGGCGCTCATTCCGTTCAGCGTGCCGGGTCGACGAGGCCGTTGAGGGAGGCGTTACGGCGGAACCAGCCGGCGATGCTGGCCCTGGGTAACCGGGTCGGCAATACCTCGTGGGGCACCGTATCGGATAGAAAACACACGAAGGTTCCGGCTTCGGGACGGATACGCGCAAGTTCGCGCTCGGGTGTTGCCGGATCGAAGATGGCCATCTCGCCGCCGCCGTCATCGGGCCAGTCAGGGTTCAGGTAGAGCACCGTCGAGATTACCCGGTTGGCGCGACCGCGAAAGCTGTCGACGTGCTTCTGATAGAAACTGCCTGGCGGGTACTGAGCGAAATGCGCCTCGAATTCGAAGAGCCCCAGATAGAGCTCGATGTTCAGCGCATGCTGCAGGGTGTCCATGGCGGCAAGGTACTGGCGCTGGGGCAGGCTCTCCCGGTTCAGCCAGTGGATGGCATCGCCGCGAATATCACGGCGAAGTTCGTGGGCCTCGCCGCGGCCGATGCCGGCAGCGCTCAGAGCATCCCGCTCGGCGAGGTCATTGAGTTCGCGTTGCAGAGTGAGGCATAGAGCGGGGTCGATGAGGCCTTGAGCCACGCACCAGCCATGCTCGACCAGGTCATCAACGAGGCCTGTCAGGGCGGTCGTGTCGAGCAGGGGAGTATCGGACATCATGGCGTACTCAGACGACGTTCGGGCCGGTAGCATAGCTCGCCCGGCGGTCGCTCGAACAGGTTGATGGGCATCGCGAAGCCCTCCGCCAGCAGCTCTACCAGCATCATTGCCGACAGACCCCAGATCACATGGTCATCGTCCTGAGGCGTATCCGCCGCCCCGCGAGCGGGGGAGGAGCCAGGCATCCGCTGATGGGGCACCCGGTAACTCGGGACATAGTAGTCGCGGCCCTCGACCCTGATCACATCGGTATGGGTGCGCCTGTCGTCGAGGAAATGGGTCAGTGGTACTTCGAAGATGGCGTCCAGCTCGCCGAGTTCGGGGACGAGCGGCAGGTCGGCGGGAATCATCCCCACATAGGGCGTGACACGAAGACCGTGCAGGGAGATGACGTCGCTGAGTCGCCCCAGCAGTTGGACGCGCTCAGGAGGAAGGGCGATTTCTTCCTCGGCCTCGCGCAGGGCGGTGGCCAAGAGATCGTCATCGCCGTGTTCCCATTTGCCTCCGGGGAAGGCCACCTGGCCGCCATGCTGTTTGAGATGATTGGCGCGGCGGGTGAACAGCAGCGTTGGTTCCGGGCGATCCACGATCGGCAGCAATACGGCGGCACGCGGCAGCTTGAGCGCCAGACGTTGCGGGACATGTGCTTGCAGGCGATCGCGAAGTTTCTCTAACATGGGTCTTCCACAGGGTTTCCTTCCTTGTAACCAGCCCCCGTCAAAGCGTCAAGTGGGCATCCCACAGGCCGCGTGAGGACCGTCATGAATTTCTGCAGCCAGTGCGGGCAAAATGTCCGTTTTGCCATTCCCGAAGGTGATGATCGCCCGCGTTTCTTATGCGATGACTGCGGCACCATTCACTACCAGAATCCGCGCATTGTCGCCGGTACGCTCGCCATCAGTGGCAACAAGGTGCTCCTGTGCCGTCGCGCCATCGCCCCACGTAAAGGCTACTGGACGCTGCCGGCAGGCTTCATGGAAAACGCCGAGACCACCGTCGAGGCCGCGGCCCGGGAAACGCGCGAGGAAGCCTGTGCCGAAGTCGACATTCATGACCTCTACACCCTGATCAATCTGCCGCACATCGATCAGGTCTTCATGATCTTCCGCGCTGATCTGAAAGGCAGCTTCGAGGCGGGCCCCGAAAGTCTTGAGGTGGCGCTCTTCGATGAGCATGAAGTGCCCTGGGACGAGCTGGCCTTCCCGACCATCGAGCGCACCCTTCAGCACTTCTTCCGCGATCGGGGCGACGCGCATTTCCCGCTGCATATTAGCGACATTACCCCCGAAGATCGTGAACGCTACTTCGGGAGTGCTTGACGAGGCCCGGCGCCTGGCGCCGAGCCTCTCCTCACCAGATGCCCCCGCCGGAAAGATGCCTTCCTAGCCTGGCCAGTGCAGCAGCAAGGCGATGACCGCGAAGTGTGCGGGGTACCAGGCGAGCCACAGCCGTCGAGGCATCGGATATCGCACTCGTGACACCCAGCGCCATGCCCCGGCGGCCAGCAGCACCATGGTAAGGCTGGTCGCGACGGTAAAG
This sequence comes from Halomonas salinarum, assembly GCF_012062845.1. Taxonomy (GTDB): domain Bacteria; phylum Pseudomonadota; class Gammaproteobacteria; order Pseudomonadales; family Halomonadaceae; genus Onishia; species Onishia salinarum. The sequence goes on along the minus strand of NZ_WWNB01000001.1, from coordinate 205,583 downwards.
GATTTGGCCATTTCGGAACTGTTCATCAGGCCGGCATTGAGAAGCACCGGAAGCGTTGCTGCCGCGCCTGCAAGACTTGTCAAACGGCCCGCTGATAAGCCGCCAAGCTGTGAGAACGCCAGCATGTAAAGCGGGATCATGGCAAGGCCGAGATGACCGTATTCGACCCAGTCGCCAAGCACCCACCATGCCAGACTCAGCATGACCAGGTTCGCGACCGCAAGCCCAGTGTTCACCGATACCGGTTGACTCTGACGGGATGGGCCATCATGGCTATTCGGATGCCGGAAAGCCACGCCTCGAAACCCTTGCTCTTGATACAGCATGTTGCGAAGCAGGATGCCGGCGGCAAGCCCAGCGGCCAGGGTGAAGCAGATATTCAACTGGAAGCCATCACGCGGCATGGTCATGTAGGGCAGTTGGGCAACCAGGCCGATGATCAGGATGCGCTTCGCGTAACGCAGCGGGTTGCGCGTATTGAAGAGGCCATGCCAGGCCACCATGGCCGAGAACAGCGGGAAGGCGATGCGACCGATTGACGAGCTGGCCCATCCGGCGTCCCAACCATCAGGCAGCAGGTAGCGAGTGATGTGGTCCACGGTCATGGTAATCAGGGCAAGCCACTGGCCCCAGCCGGTCCAATGAGACATTTTCGCCTTGTCGGAAGGCGGGCGTCGGGCCGTACGCTGATCACTTGCAAGTCGACTTGAGCGCTCAGGCACGATGACGCTCATCATTGAAGACGGCCATCATCTCGCTGCGTACATCGTCGACCCAGGCGCAGGGTTTCATGTAGACCCATGCGCTGTGCTGTTGGCCCTTGTCGTCGCTTATCGTCAAACGTCGGCGGCGATAGCCGTCGTGGTCATTGACACGCTCCAGGCTATCGAGGGCATCGAGGGTTTGGCTATCGACCCGGTAGAGCTCACCCGCGACGAGGTAACCCTTGCCTTTGGCTTCGACCAGCACCGGTCTCATGTCATCGCCATGCAGTACCAGCGGGTAGGCATCACAGGTCGTGCCGTGATCGATGAACTCGGCATTATTGAGATGGTCGGCATGGTTCACGAACCCGAATTTCAGCGTGCCATAGACGAACATCAGATGAGACATGGTGGCTCCTCCTTTCGCGCGGCGGGCTTATACCGGGTGCCTTTGTGCTTGCTCAATGCCTGCTCAATACGACGTCCGTCAAATATTACGCCTGTCACCTGCCTGCCCCCAACTGTAGCTTCTAAACGATAGTCAGTTTGGTGCGCCGAACTATAGTCAGCGAACTACCCTGTATGGCAGGCGTTAGGTATCGAGCCTGCCCCTGTTCGGACGACTCGCAAATCACCAGCTATCTGCGTGAATTGCCCAAGGGCCGCGCTGTTGACCGGCACATATTGCCTGAACATCTGCTCGAGCATTCATGTAAAGGCCCGCCCGGGGGATTCGGGGGGCCTGGTTGAAGGAGGGGCTTACTGGGCGGTGGTCGTGTCGGCCTCGCTCGTGGTGGGCGCCTGCATCTCGGTGGCCTTTTCGTCGATTTCCTCCATGCTCTGGCTGGCGGCTTCGCTAGTGGCTTCACCTGAATCTTTCTCGGGTTCGAGCATGTCCTGCTGGGCCTCCTGCAGGCTCTCGTCGCCGGAGGGACCGCTGGTCACCGGTTCCAGTACCAGGGTGATGGGCCCCTGCTCGGCGTCGGGACCGATCTCGACGGTGTGGCGTTGCTTGGTGCTCCAGTGCAGGTTGCCGTCGCCATCATGCAGGGTCGCCTGCAGGATGTGAGCGTGGCTTGCGGTCACGGCTGAGGCGTCATAGTCGAGGGCAAACTCGACGGGTTCACCGTTCTTGGGAGTCACCGTGGTCTCAGTAATCACGGTGGGGTCATTCGCCTCGGCGACGTCCTTCAGGCTCACCGTTACCTCGGCCTCTTCCGGCAGTGGGGTCTCGGTAGCTGAGAATTCCAGCTTGCCCTGCAGTGTCTGGCTGGCCTGCTGCTCGGTCTGGCTTGACGCTCCGTTCTGGGCGGCCTGCTCGGTCTGGCTTGACGCCTCGTTCTGGGTGGCCTGCTCGGTGTCGTCCCCGTTGTCGCAGCCGGCCAGGACCAGGGTGCCCGTGAGGGCAGCCGCAATGAAAAGATGACGTTTCAGTTTCATGGTCGTTCTCCTTCAGCACATTGTCTTTGTGGAAGTGCCGATCGCGTTATTGGCGACCGCGTGACCATGACCCTAGCAAGGCAATGCGCAGGAAGGGTGAAACCTGCTGTCGCCTGTCCGCGACGCTTGTGTCGCTGGCGGGTGTTGGAAAATCATGTGATCTGCTGTTGTCGCGTCGGGGGCCGGGCCGACTCTTCGGCGGTTGCCCGTCTTGGGCTCGTCAGTCTGAGCGATGCCCGGCGCGCAGCAGGCGCAGGCCGTTGGCCACGACCAGCAGGCTGGCGCCCATGTCCGCGAATACCGCCATCCACAGCGTTGCATGGCCGGTAAACGCCAGCACCATGAAGATCGCCTTGAGGCCGAGAGCGATGGCGATGTTCTGGATCAGCACGGCCCGGGTCGCGCCTGACAGGCGCAGGAAAGTGGGCAGCTTGCCCAGGTCGTCATCCATCAGCGCCACATCGGCGGTCTCGATGGCCACGTCGCTACCGGCCGCTCCCATGGCGAAGCCGATGTCCGCACGCGCCAGCGCCGGGGCATCGTTGATGCCGTCGCCGACCATGCCGGTCACGCCGCTGCTCGTGCAGGCTTCGATGGCGGCCAGCTTGTCCTCGGGCAGCAGCTCGCCTCGGGCTTCGTCGATGCCGGCCTCGGCGGCGATGGCGGCGACCGCCTGGCGATTGTCACCGGATAGCATCAGGGTGCGAACCCCGAGTCGGTTCAGGGCCCGGATGGCTTCGAAACTGGTCGGTCTCACTGGGTCCTGAACCACGAATAGTGCCAGCACGCGGGTCGCGTCACCGAGCATCACCACGCTTGCCCCTTGACGTTCCAGGGTTTCTAGACGTTCTTCGAGAGCGTCGCTTTCAAGGCCATGGCGATGCAACAGCCGCCGGTTGCCGAGCCACAGCGCCGAGCCTTTTAACTCGCCTTCCACCCCCATCCCCGGGCGTTCCTGGAAGGCCCCGATATCCTCCTCGCCGGCGTCGCTTGCGAGTTCATCATGGATGGCACGGGAAACCGGGTGCGTCGAGCGTGCGGTGAGGCTTGCCGCCTGGTGTGCCAGCCGTGCGCGGTCTGCTTCATCAAGCGGGTCACTAAGGTCTTCCTTCAAGGCGGACCAGGTCGTCAGGCGAGGGCGACCTTGAGTGATGGTGCCGGTCTTGTCGAGTGCCAGCCAGGAGAGCTTGCGGCCCTGCTCGAGAAAGCGCCCGCCCTTGATCAGGATGCCCTGGCGGGCGGCGGCGGACAGTCCGCTGACGATGGTCACGGGCGTGGAAATCACCAGCGCACAGGGACAGGCAATCACCAGCAGCACCAGGGCCCTATAGATGCCGTCGAGCCAGGTGCCCTGCACTGAGGTGAAGCCCCCAAGGAGTGGCCAGGCCAGGGCGGTGAGCAGGGCGAGCGCCAGTACAGCGGGGGTGTAGATAGCGGCGAAACGATCAATGAAGCGTTGAGTGGGCGCGCGACTGGCCTGGGCCTCTTCCACGGCGTGGATGATGCGCGCCAGGGTGGTGTCATCGGCCGGCCGGGTGGTGCGGTAATCGAAGTCGCCATGGCAATTGATGGTGCCGGCGAAGACCGCCTCGCCAGGTCCCTTGTCGCGGGGCAGGCTCTCGCCGGTGATCGGTGATTCATCCAGCGTCGGCTGGCCGCGAATGATGGCACCGTCTAGGGGTAGGCGCTCGCCGGGCAGGACGCGCACCACATCACCCACGGCGACGGTTGCGGCGGCCACTGTCTCCCAGTCGCCATTCGGGGCCTGACGTCGCGCGTTATCGGGCGCGGTATCCAGCAGTTCGCGGATGGCACGACGCGCACGATCGAGCGAGTGGGCCTCGATGCGTTCGGCCAGGGTGAAAAGCACCATCACCATGGCAGCCTCGGACCAGTGGCCGATCAGTAGGGCGCCGGTTACCGCCACGCTCATCAAGGCGTTGATGTTGAGGCTGCGATGGCGCAGCGCGACCCAGCCCTTGCGCCAGGTGGGGAGGCCGACCAGACCAATCGCGGCCAGCGCCAGCAGCGGCGAGAGCCAGGTCGCGGCGAGTATATCGGTCCAGCCGATAAACTCTGCCCCCAGCGCCAGGGCAGTGGCGCTTAGCAGCTTGCCCCAGCGCACGGCAAAGGAGTCGGCAGCGGTTGCCGAGTCATCTTCGCTGTCGGTGTCGATTCCCTCGGCATCAAGTGGCTTGGGTGTCATGCCCAGATCACGAACGCGTGCCGCCAGGTTGTCGGGGTCAGCATCGTGATGATGAATGCTCAGTACCCGGCCCATCAGGTCGAATTCCAGGGCGGCTACCCCGGGCGCGTCGGCCAACGCCTTGCGCAGCAGGGCTTCCTCGGTGGGGCAGTCCATTTCCTGAATACGCAGGCGCAGCGTCATGCTGCCGGGCGGTGCGCTCTGGGCTTTTGTGTCGCGTTGGTGCTGTCTCGACTGGGCACCGCAGCAGCCGCCAGCAGCACGAGCAGGTTCATGGTGTTGTCCCTGCTCGTTTACGTGATCACCGGACATCGTGAACTCCTTGGGTCATGGCTTGTGCCATGACAAGCCCTATAGTCAGTATAGGGTCAACACCTAAGACAGGCCCTTTTACTCAAGACTCTCGGGAGAACGCGGCGATGAAAATCGGTGAACTGGCGAAGCGCAGCGGCTGTCGCGTCGTCACCATCCGCTATTATGAACGCGAGGGACTGCTGCCGGCGCCTGCGCGCAGTGCTGGCAACTACAGGCTCTATGGCGAAGCCCATGCCGAACGGCTGGCCTTCATCCGCCATTGTCGCGTGCTGGATATGACGCAGGACGAGATACGCGCACTGCTGGATTACCACGACCACCCTGAGCGGCCCTGCCAGGACGTCGACGACCTGATCGATGCACACCTCGCCCACGTGGCGGACCGCATTGCACAGCTACAGAGCCTCGAACGCTCGCTTGTGGACTTGCGGACGCGCTGTCAGGGCCAGCGATTTGCCAGCGAGTGCGGCATTCTCAAGGAACTTGCTCGGCCCCTGGAAGGAGCGACAGGCCAGGTGTCTGGCGAAGAGGGTGGCCATGTACCCGGGGCGCATCCTCGACTTTAACGTTGTCATCGCGGCAGTCACGTCTCTTCAAACGCCACCGACCCCGACATCGTCGCGGGGTCGGTGGCGTTTGGGCAGTCGTGGCGATTTACGCCCGATAGCGACGTTTAGGGCGTGGCTCGGAAGTATGATAGGCCAACAAAAATAGACACCGCCGAGAGGTAAAAGTGCACATTTTGTCGCATATGGGCTCATTATGTTCGTATTCAGTGCCAGATCCGGTCTGACCTCGTGAGATGTTTTAAAGAGTTTGCCAACCAAGGAAAGCTGAAATGAAAAAAACAATATTGGTAACAAGCATCACCCTGGCACTAATGGCGTCTGCTTCTCAGGCTTGGTCAGATGTCCGGACCCTGAAGTTTCACAGTGGGCTGGCGGAATCGCGCCCCGAGGCAGCCTCAATAAAGCGTTTCTCCGAGCTGGTCGATGAGTATTCCGACGGCCAGTTGCAGGTCGACGTCTATCATGCAGGCTCGCTCGGCCTGAAAGAGGCCGATATGCTGCGCATCATGCAGCGCGGCATGGTCGACATGGCGCTGATGTACGGAGAATATTACAACCGTGATGCCCCGGAAATGGCCTCTGTTTATGCACAAGGGGCGATCACCGATGCGGAGCAGCATCTTGAGATCTTGCCCACCCTGCGTGAGCTGTATCGCGAGGGCTATGCTGACTGGGACATTCACACGATCGGTGGTGTCGTCGCCCCGGTGTTTGATGTGGGGCTGCATTGCAAGGAGCCAATCAACAGCCTTGAGGGGCTGCGCGATAAGAAGGTACGCGTCTGGTCGGGTCACCTCGTCGAAACCTTTGATCGCCTCGGTATCTCGGCCCAGGTGATTCCTCAGAATGATATGTATCTGGCCCTGCAGACTGGCGTAGTGGACTGTGCCTATTATCTGTCGACTGTTGCACAGACAGTTTCCCTTCAGGAAGTGACCGACTACGAAGCTTACCTCCACCCCTGGGCCGCTTCACCTTGGATGTTCGGGGTCAGCGACCGCACCTGGGAAAGCCTGGATGAGCAACAGCAGCAGGTCTTAACCCGGGCTGGCAATGAAATTTGGCAAGAGACCCGCGATCGAGCAGTGGATCCTGAGCGCGAGGCCAAGGCACGAGAGGAACGCAAGGCAATGGGCATCACGATGCTGCCGGCGTTCTCGGACGAGGATGTACAGACCTTCGTGGATGCAGCCTGGGAAGCCTGGCACGAGATGGCCAGTAAAGCTGGCGATGATGGTATTCGCTACTACGAAACCGTCACCAGTGAACTCCAGGATGATTCCCAATAAGTCATAATTGAGAGAGGCCTGTAATGAAAGTCTTGTCTACTTTGCTGGACAGACTGGTATACGGGGTATTCCTGATAGGCGTATGTGGAGGGATCTTCATGACCGGCCTCGTGCTGGTCAGTACTCTGATGAGATATCTGGCCGGAAGCCCCATCGGGTTTTCCGATGAGCTTTCCGGTCTGCTGTTTCTCTCCCTTTCGTTCCTGTCGCTTCCCCACGTGTTGAATACCAGTCAGCACATTCGCATCGATCTTCTGGTGCGTACGCTTTCCCACCGGCTGGCCGTGGCGGCCGATATTTTCGCCAATGCGATCTTCATCGCCTTCGCCACCACCTTCGCCTACCAGGCATGGGACTTCATGATGTTTTCTTTTCAGATCGGCTCGCGTTCCGAGATTAGCGGGGTCCTGCTTTGGCCCTGGATGGCACTGATGCCGATGTCGATGTTGATGTGCATCTTGATCGTTGTGAGAAACGGGCTGCGTAGTCTTGCTGGCTCTGCCGATGAATCATCCGGGGAGGGCTTGTCATGAGTTGGGCGATTTTAAGCGCAGGCTTGCTGGTATTTCTAGGCAGCGGTGCCGTACTGGGCGCGGCGCTGGGGCTGACCGGTTTCATTCTGCTGCACTTCCAGGCCGGAGGGGCGTCGGCGCTGGCGATCAACTCGGCCTGGAACCTGCTGACCGAATTCACTCTCAGTGCTGTGCCGCTATTCATCTTTCTCGGTGACATATTGTTGGCCAGCGGCGTTTCGACCCGGGTTTACAATGGTTTGACGCCGCTTTTCCGGCGGATTCCCGGTCAGTTGCTGCATACCAACATTGCCGTCTGCACGCTCTTTGGTGCGGTAAGCGGTTCCAGCACCTCTACTGCGGCAGCGATCGGCTCTGTTGGTTACCCTGAGCTTAGCAAGCGAGGTTACTCCCCCAGCATGATTGTCGGCACGTTGGCTGCGGGTGGCACACTGGGGTTGCTGATTCCCCCTAGCTTGGCGCTACTCATCTATGGGGCGACCCAGAATGTTTCGATCGGCAAGCTGTTCATAGCAGGCATGCTGCCTGGCTTGATGATTGCTACGTCATTCTTTGGCTGGATCATGGTGCGTTCGAGTTTTGGTTCTGCGGTCGCACCGCCGCGTGAGGAGAAGATGGACTGGGGGGCAGTGGGGCGTGGCCTGCTAGAGGTCTGGCCCCTACCGATCCTGATTTTCTTTGTGCTCGGCACCATCTACATGGGAATCGCAACGCCCACCGAGGCGGCAGCCCTTGGGGTAACGGCCAGCATCGTGCTTGGTTTGACCTGGGGTGATCTTGATCTCAAGAAGCTATGGGGAGCATTCAAGCATGCGTCGATAATGTTTGGAGCTATCGCCATGATCTTGATCGGCACCGTGATTTTGTCCCAGGCGGTTAGCCTGCTCGGGATGCCCAGGGCCGCAGTCGATGCCATCTCTGGTCTGGGGCTGGATCGCTACGGCATCCTGCTTCTGATCGTGCTTGTCTATCTGCTGCTTGGTTGTTTCTTCGACGGGATATCCCTGCTGCTGATGACCCTACCCATTACCTTCCCGATGGTAACCAGCCTGGGTTTCGATCCCGTCTGGTTCGGCATCATCGTGACGTTGTTGATGGAAATCGGCATGATCACGCCACCAGTGGGGCTCAACCTGTTCGTTCTTTGCTCGATCACCCATAATAAAGTGTCCTTGCCTGAAGCTGCCTGGGCTTCGCTGCCCTATTGGGTGATTCTGTTGGGTGCCGTGGGCGTCTTCACGGCATTTCCGAATCTGATCCTTTGGCTACCCAATCTTTTATAGGCCATAGATGCACAATACTCGGCGGCGACGCCGAGTATTGTACTATTGGTGGCGCAGCCATCTTCGTATGCCGGTATTGGTGTGGAGTTGCCCTTTGCTTAGACGTTTCATGGCAGTTAATGCAAGGAGCGTATGTAAGGGCTTTCATCACCTCTTAACAAGGTCCGGTTGGGATTATAAAGACCGCCGGTAAAAACATCATGGTGAAAAGTGCTAGATTTGAAAGCCTTCTAATTAGCAAGAACAGAGCCTTCATTAACGCTCTAGCTAGTGAAGATCCGATAATTCGAAGAAAAAAGGCTGCCTTCATACTTTTTGAGCATTTCTCCTTGATGGCCTTTACGGGGGCTGTGGATGCTCTGGTAACTGCCAATTTAGTCAAGTCGAACGTGAGGTATGAAGTTTCGGTTTTCAGCGATGGCGGTCACAAGGTTCTTAGTGATATAGGAATCGAAGTCGCTGTAAATTATGCTCTGGAAGATCTAGATGAGGGAGAGTTTGATTACCTCATACTCTGCGGCGGGTATCGCCTCGAAATGCACTCCTTCCATTCTCTTAGAGCTAAATTGAAAGCCGCAAGCCATGCCGGGTGTCTGCTGGGAGGGTTGTGGAATGGTGCATACTTCATTGCCGAGGCCGGTTTGCTGGACGGATACGAATGTGCGTTCCACCCCGATGGGCGAAGCATGATGTCGGAAGAGTTTCCTGAGGTTGTAGTCTCTCATCGGAGCTGTGTTGTGGATCGCGATCGGGCAAGCTGTGCCGGTGCCAATAGCTCGCTGGACATGATGTTGTTGATCATCCGTCAGGACTGTGAGGGTGTCTATATCAATGCCATTGAGGAAGTCTTGAGTTGTGACAAAATGTCGGAAGTCATTGATACGTCTGTCATGAGCATCGATCGCGACCTCAGCCTTCCTCAGGCACTCAAGGATGCGTTAGAGCTAATGAGTAATAACATTGATGAGCCCTTGTCGATCGAAGAGATGGCGACTTGGATCGGGATTTCGAGGCGTCAGTTGGAGCGCTTATTCAACTGTTGCCTTGAAGCAACACCGTCACGGTATTATTTGGAGTTGCGGCTAACTCAAGCCCGACAGTTATTGCAACATACGAATAAAAGTCTCACCTATATTGCCGTCGCGACGGGTTTTGTTAATATCTCCCACTTCAGGCGCTGCTTTAGTCGGCTGTTCGGTATATCACCAACGCGCTTTCGTAAGGCAACCCACCTTCATGACTGAAAACGGTCGCTAATAATAGGCTTTTTATAAAATTCAGGAAAATATCGGTGTGTAAATATGATATTTGATCATCAATAACGCTTTATTAAGCGAGAATATACTTGAGCTGTCGCCATGCTATAGCGTTAAGGCGTCTTCCAAGCTTAAACGCCAACGGCCCCGATATCCTCGGGGCCGTTGTTCATGCGCGGCAAGACACGAGTCTTGCGCGTTGAGGCTTACTTCGAGCCGAAGTAGTCGCTGTAGATTTCTTCGTAGGTACCGTTGTCCTTCAAGGTGGAGAGCGCCTCATTGAAGGCCTGGGCCAGTTCTTCATCGCGCTGGCGGAAGGCAATGCCGAAGCCGTCACCGAAGTATTCCTTGGGCTCGGTGATCATCTCGCCAATCACCTTGTAGTCGCCGGCATTGCTGTCGATCAGCGTGGCCTTGCCGACCGGGAAGTCGAGGAAGACGATATCCAGACGGCCCGCGTCCATGTCCAGCACCATATCGTCGGCGGTGGCATAGCGGTTGATATCAGCCACGTCACCGAAGTTGTCGGTGACGTAGTTGTCCTGCAGGGTACCGCGCTGGACGCCGATGGTGCTGCCTTCCAGGGTCTGCGGAGCGGGCGCTTGGATATCGCTCGAAACCGGGGCGAACCAGGCGGAGGGCGGCGTGAAGTAGGGGTCGGAGAACAGCACTTGCTTGCGGCGGTCTTCGTTGATAGTCATGGACGACATGATGGCGTCGTACTTGCGCGCCATCAGGCCCGGGATGATGCCATCCCAGCCCTGCACGACCCACTCGCACTGGATGCCGACTTCGGCGCACAGCGCGTTGCCAAGCTCAATGTCGAAGCCGGTCAGCTCGCCATCGGGCGTGCGGAATTCCATCGGTTCGTAGGGGACATCGACGCCGATGCGGATGTCGCGTACGTCAGCGTTGGCGCTACCGGCGAAGAGGGTGGCGCCGATCAGGCCGATGCCGAGGACTGTCTGGATCTTCATGGAGGATATCTCCGTTATTGTAGTGAATCACCTTGTGGGTGATGTCCGCCGCCAAGATAGCGCACCCCGGGGACGGTCGGAAGGGGAAAGCAGGGGCAATACTGCCCTGCTTTCCAACGCTTGTTTGACGCTAAGCCGTTATTGTCTCGATGGTTTGAGATGCGCCAGGAGGCGCTTCTCGAGATAGCGGAACAGGTAGAGGATGCTGAAGGTGAGGCACAAATAGATGGCCGCGACGAACAGGAAGGCGTCGAAGGGCGCGTAGTAACGCGCATAGACGAAGCGTGCCGCACCGGTCAGGTCCATGATCGTGACCACGCTGGCGATCGCGCTGGCATGCAGCATGAAGATCACCTCGTTGCCGTAGGCGGGCAGGGCACGACGGAAGGCGCTGGGCAGCACGATGCGCCGCATCATCAGCCACCAGGACATGCCGTAGGCGCGGGCCGCCTCGATCTCGCCGCGGGCGGTGGACTTGATGGCGCCGCGGAAGATCTCGGTGGTGTAGGCCGCGGTGTTCAGGGTGAAGGCGATCAGCGCGGGCACGAAGGGCTTCTCGAGGATCACCCATAGCCAGGTGTCCTGAATGCCCTCGATGAACACCACGCCGTAGTAGATCAGGTAAAGCTGAACCAGCAGTGGCGTGCCGCGGAAGACATAGCAGTAGAAGAAGATCGGCAGCTGGATCCAGCGGTGCTTCGAGCCGCGGCCGATGGCCAGCGGCACCGCCAGCACCAGGCCGATGATCAGGGACAGGAACACCAGTTGGACGGTGGTGGTCAGGCCTTCTCCGTAATAGGAGAGTGTCTGCAGGGTGAAGATGTCGTTGTTGGCCAGCAGCCCCTCGATCCAGGTCGTGAGCGATTCCATCAGTTGGTCTCCCCAAAGCCGACGTCATAGTGTTTCTGTAGCCGTGCAAAGCCCCATTCGGAGGCGCTGGCAATCAGCAGGTAGATGCCGGCAACGATCAGCATGAAGGTGAAGGGCTCGCGGGTCGCCTTGGAGGCCTCGGCCGCCACACGCACCATGTCGGATAGGCCGATCACCGAGACCAGGGCGGTGGTCTTGAGCAGTACCATCCAGTTGTTCGACAGGCCCGGCAGGGCGTGGCGCATCATCTGTGGGAAGCGGATGCGCCGGAACACCAGCCAGTTGCTCATGCCATAGGCGCGGCCGGCCTCGATCTGGCCGTTATCCACCGCCATGAAGGCGCCGCGAAAGGTCTCGCCCATGTAGGCGCCGAAGATCAGGCCGATGGTCAGCACCCCGGCCACGAACTCGTTGACGTTGATGAAGATGTCGATATCGAACTGATAGTAGAGCCAGTCGGTGACCTGGTTGATACCAATCTGCCCGCCGAAGAACAGCAGCATCATCAGCACGAGGTCCGGCACGCCGCGGATGATGGTGGTGTAGAGGGTGCCAATGCGGCGTAGCGCCCAGCTGCGTGACATCTTGGCGCTGGCGGTTAGCAACCCCAGCACCAGCGCGAGGATCAGTGACAATATCCCCAACTGGATGGTGATCATGGCGCCTTCGAAAAGGCGCGGGCCGTAGCCATGCAGGTCGATCATGTGAGTCTCCTTGTTCCGCGGCGGCGCATCAGTGCTTGGGCGCCAGGAACTGCTTGAGGCGCTCGGACTTGGGGTTGCCGAGCACTTCATCCGGCGGCCCGGCTTCTTCGACCTGCCCCTGGTGCAGATAGATCACCTCGGTGGAGACATCACGGGCGAAGGCCATCTCGTGGGTGACCACGATCATGGTGCGGCCTTCCTTGGCGAGGTCGCGCATGACCTTGAGCACGTCACCGACCAGCTCCGGATCCAGCGCCGAGGTGGGCTCGTCGAACAGCATCACCTCCGGGTCCATGGCCAGCGCCCGGGCGATGGCGCCACGCTGTTGCTGTCCGCCGGACATCTGGGCCGGATAGTAGTCGGCACGCTCGGCCAGGCCGACGCGTTCGAGGAGTTCACGAGCATGGGCGACGGCATCCTTGCGGGATTTGCCAAGCACATGGATCGGCGCCTCGATAATGTTCTCGAGTAGCGTCATGTGGGCCCAGAGGTTGAAGCTCTGGAAGACCATCGACAGCTTGGCACGCATGGCCACGACCTGTTTCCAGTCGGCCGGCTCGCGCCCATGCTTGGTCATCTTGAAACGGATGTCCTCGCCGTGGACGATCAAATCGCCCTCGTTGGGTTGCTCAAGCAGGTTCATGCAGCGCAGGAAGGTGCTCTTGCCTGAACCAGAGGCACCGATCAGGGTGATGACGTCACCTTTCTCGGCCTTGAGCGACAGGCCCTTCAACACTTCGGTGTCACCGAAGCGTTTCTTGATGTTGCGTACTTCCAGGGGAATAGGCGTAGCGGCCATGGATTCGAGCTCCAGTGCAGGGGGCCTCATGCCGGGGTGACGGCAGGGCAGGAAGTCAGCGTGGCTGGCGCGAAAAGGGGGCGATTCTATCAGCCTGGGAACGGGCTGGCAGAGGAGATATAAGGCCTTGGGCTACGACTTTTGTCTAGGGTGTAAGAGTAGGGCGACATGGAGGTTTCCTCTAACTTGTTGTTGTAATGGACGTAATTCTATTAAGCCTGTTTCATACGACTGTTTTTTCTCGTGGGTAATTGCCACGGGTATCTCGATATCATGAAGCGTCTAGCCGCTTCAGTCTGGAGGCGGCACCTCGACGACCAGTAGGGCTGCCCGAGCGCCGATTTCGACATGAGCGTTGGGGAAGACCACTCGCTGCGGGTGTTGTCCCACTACATAATCGCCGGCCTCGGCGTCCCGGGCGAGCCGCTCACCTGGCGCGAATTCACAGAAGTTCGGTGTGGCGTCGTCGAAGCAGAGAGCAAAGTCGTCGGACTCGCGCATGAGCTCATGCTCGACACGAAAGAAGCTCATGCTCTCGGCGGGTGATCCCGGGGGCTCATGACCCTCGACCAGCGCTTCGAGCAGGGCGCGCATGGGGCGCAGGGCGGCCAGGTCATTCTCGCCGAAAGGCGCGACGCGACCGAGTTCCAGCGTGAATGCCTGAGCGCGGTGATAATGACGCGAGTAATGCGAGAAGGTCCAGCTATGGCAGTGCTGGTGGAGCACCGCCTGGATGCCGGCGCGAGCCAGCCATTGCCATTGTGTCGATGGCGTCGCGATGGACTCGGTGTAGGGCTCCACGGCGAAGCGCGGAAAGCGGCTGTCGCGGATCGCGGTATGCAGGTCGTAGTGCAAGGGCGGCAGTGTCGCGTGACGGGCGAAGAAATCATCCGCCGCTGCCATCAATGCGCGGGCCCGATCCGGTTCCTCGCCAGGCGTGTCCAGGTCGCGCTGGAACAGCCGGTTCAAGTTGGTGGTAATGAAGCGCTTGCCGGCCCGCAGTGCAGGTGGGTTGCCGATCAGCAAAAGTACCGGTGCGCCCAGGCGAATAAGCCCGGCCTCGAGCCGAGATAGCAGGTCGCCAATGAGTTCCACCGGTGCCGTTTCGTTACCGTGCACCGCCGCCGAGAACACGCAAGCCCGGGCGCCGGGAAGCGTCTCGTTGGGGCTGAGTTCCAGGATGCCGGGGCCGTGCAGCCGGTAGTGGCCGAAGGGCAGCCGGCCATGACTGTGTTCTGGTGTGACATCATCGAGGAGTTGATCGAGCCAGTTATCCAGCATGCAGATACCCAGGTTGGCGAGCATGGCTGTCAATGATGTGAGTATGCCGGGCCAAAGGCGGGCAGTGGCCGGCGAAACGCGCCGCTTGAAACTCCATCATCGAGACGCCTGCTTGTCGGATTGTTGTCATGAACGGTCGTCGCAAGACGATCAATGAACCCACCTTCCGAATCCGTTGCCTTGCCGACAAGGCTAGACGTCGAGCTGATGAAAATGCCTGGTGCGATAGTGAAAAGGGCCCGCAGCTTGCCAGGTGTTGTCAGCGGCGTGGGCAGGCGTCGCCCTGTTCGACCTTGATGAGCTCGTCGATGGCAAAGTCGAGTTCGCCCGCGCGTTCCACCAACGCCTGGTAGGTGTCGGGGGCAAGGGTTGGGGTGCGGGCGAGTATCCACAGATAATCGCGGTTGGGGCCGGCGACCAGCGCATGCTGATAGTCAGTGTCGAGTTCCAGCACGTTATAGCCGCCATAGAAGGGGCCAAAGAAGCTGACCTTGAGACGGGCCACGCTCGGTTCATCGATGAAGTAGGCCTTGCCCTCGGCGACATTTGGTTCGCCAGTCTCGAGGTTCACGCCGGCGTTGATCACCTTCACCCCGCCGTCATCGCGCATGGAGTAGTCGGCGGTGACGCAGTCGAGCCCTTCTTCGAAGCTGTGATCGAGACGTGCGATCTCATACCAGCGCCCCAGGTAGCGGTCCAGATTGAAGTCGTCGACGGCCTGGGTGCCCTCGGGGATGCCGGTGCAGCCGGCGAGCAGCCCAGAGGCGACGAGGGGCAGGGCGACGGCGAGCTGGCGACGCGAGGGCCGACGAGTCAGATCATGAAGCGGCATGGCGGCTCCTGGGCAGTAGGTAATGAATTTTCATCATAAGCGATTCATGATGTGACGCCAGAGCCGCCGGATACCTGGGTCGTATCGTATCAGCCGGCGGCGATACGCTCGGCAATTGCCTGGCCAAGTGTCTGTGTCGACCCGGTGCCTTTAAGGTCCGGGGTCAGGACGCGGGTACCCCCCTCAGCTAGAACCGCCTCGAAGGCAGCGACGATGGCATCGGCAGCTTCCTTGTAGCCCAGATGTTCGAGCATCATGGCGCCGGACCATATCTGACCGATAGGGTTGGCGATGTGCTTGCCGGCGATATCCGGCGCACTGCCGTGCACGGGTTCGAACAGACTCGGGAAATTGCCCTCAGGGTTGATATTGGCAGAAGGCGCCACGCCGATGGTGCCGGTACAGGCCGGCCCCAGATCGGAGAGGATGTCGCCGAAGAGGTTGCTGGCCACCACCACATCGAACCAGTCCGGGTGCAGCACGAAGTTGGCGGTCAGGATGTCGATGTGGAACTGATCGACCGCGACCTTGGGGTAGTGCTTGGCCATCGCCGCCACACGCGTATCCCACCAGGGCATGGTGATGGCGATGCCGTTGGACTTGGTCGCCGAGGTCAGCTTTTTTCTGGGACGCGTGGCGGCAAGGTCGAAGGCGTACTTGAGCACGCGATCGACGCCGGTGCGGGTCATTACCGTCTCCTGAATCACTACTTCACGATCGGTGCCCTCGAACATGGTGCCGCCAACGCTTGAATATTCACCCTCGGTGTTCTCGCGCACGACATAAAAGTCGATATCACCCGGGACGCGGCCGGCCAGCGGGCTCTCGATGCCGGGCAGCAGGCGGCAGGGGCGCAGGTTGACGTACTGATCGAACTCGCGGCGAAACTTGAGCAGTGAGCCCCACAGCGAGATGTGGTCGGGGACCTTGTCCGGCCAGCCGATGGCGCCATAGAAGATGGCGTCGAACTGGGCGAGAGTGGCGTGCCAGTCATCCGGCAGCATCTGGCCGTGCTCGAGGTAGTAGTCGCAGCTAGCGAAGTCGAAAGGCTCGAGCGAGAGCGTGATGTCAAAGCGCTCGGCGGCGGCCTCGAGGGCGCGCACGCCCTCGGGCATGACTTCAGTACCGATGCCGTCACCGGCGAGAACCGCGATGCGATGTGTCATGGTCACTCCTTGTGAGTTGTCGGGCTGCTGGCAGTCTACCCCTGGATGCCTGCTGAAGGGCGCTGACTCGACGAAGGGGGAAGGGGCATAGGTGCGAGTGGGCTTGCATGGGGTGTATGATCTCGCCGTCGCGTGACGTCTGGGTTTCCTGGCAGTATCGCCTATCTTAAGGGAGGCAAGCTCTGCTGGGGCCGGCGGCCGACGTAACCAGGAAACGCTGACGAGGGAGTCCATGGCGTGAATGTGCTGATGTTCACCAACACTTACTGTCCGATCGTGGGCGGGGTCAGTGAGTCTGTTCAGCGTCTGAAAACACGGCTGCAAGCTGAGGGGCATCAGGTATTGGTGGTCGCCCCCAAATTGACCGGGCAGCCGGAAGATGAAGACGATGTGGTGCGCGTCGCTGCTGTCCAGCATTTCAACGGCAGTGACTTCTCACTGCCGGTGCCGATTCCCGGTCAGCTCTATGAGGCCATCGAGGCCTTCGACCCCGACATCGTGCACTCGCACCACCCCTTCCTGCTCGGCGATACCGCGGCTCGGGCCGCTGAGACCTACGGGCTACCGCTGGTGTTCACCCATCACACCCTCTACGAGCACTACACTCACTACGTGCCCGGCGACTCGCCGCGCATGCAGCGTTTTGCGGTGGCCTTGTCCACCCAGTACACGCGGCTTTGCGAAGCGGTGATCGCGCCCAGCGAGAGTATCCGTGAGCTGCTCTTCGCGCGGGATGCCAACCCGAATGTCTGGGTGGTGCCTAGTGGTGTTGATACTCGGCGCTTTGCCCAAGGTGATGGTGCTGCGCTGCGTCTGGCGCTCGGCATTCCGCAGGACGCCTATGTGGTGGGACATGTCGGCAGGCTCGCCAGGGAGAAAAACCTGCCCTTTCTCATCGAGGCGGTGGCACGAATGCTTGAGCAACTGCCCGAGGCCCACTGCCTGGTGGTCGGTGATGGCGACGCGCGCGCGGCGATGGAAGGCGTTGCCGAGCGCATGGGTGTGGCCTCACGGCTGCATTTCAGTGGTCGCCTGCAGGGACAGGCGCTGATTGATGCCTACCATGCCATGGACGTATTCGGTTTCGCCTCCCATAGCGAAACTCAGGGAATGGTGGTCGTCGAAGCCATGGCCGCCGGTTTGCCGGTCGTGGCCATCACTGCCCCTGGGGTACGCGAGGTGCTCAAGGATGGTCACAATGGCAGGCTTCTGCCCGGTGATGATCGCGAAGCCATGGCCGATGCCATGATAGAGCTTGCCCGGCCCGATTGCCGAGAGGCGATGGCCAAGGGCGCGCTTGCTACCGCCAAGGCCTTCGATGAAACCGCCTGCGCCCGTCGTTGCCTGGAGGTCTATCGTGGCGCGATCGCCGTGGGTGGCCCCTTCAGTCATGCCGATGATGGCACCTGGGATCGGGTGCGCAGCCGCTTGGGTGCCGAGTGGTACATGCTCTGTCACCGTGGGCGGATACTGCGCTCCATTCTTCAGGAGGAGTGGGAGCATGCCGAATGGCAGCCGCTGATCGGCCGCAGCCAGGAGGACGACGAGCCAGAGTCGAAGGAAGTGACGCCCAAGTAACGCCTGACGCCTGATGAATGCACGGCGCATGGCGAGGCATACGCATCGTGTCCAGCACCGAATCGCCCCCTTGTTGCCAGCGCCTCAGGATTTGGTTGCGTCGTCTTTTTCTTGTTGTGCGGAGGGGCTTTCGTCAGAGGCTTGCTCGCTCGAGGATGGTGATCCGCCTGGCTTGGCCATCTGCCCTGGCAATCGTTGCTGGCGACGCGCGGCATAGCGCTTGAGACCGACAAGCACCAGCACCCCCAAGATGATTCCCCCCAGCGCCATGGCAAGTTCTCCCTTGTTGTCGGCGGTGACCAGTTGCCCCAGCTGACTGCCTAGCAGGGTGACGCCGACAAGCCCCGGCACGATGCCGATAATCGAGCCAATCAGATAATCACGAAAGCGCAGGTGAAAAGCACCGGCCATCATGTTGGTGAGTGTAAAGGGGGCCAGCGGCAGGAGATTGACCACCGTCATGGTACGAATGCCTCTGCCCGCCAGATAGCGTGACAGCCCCTTGAGATGTCGTCCGCCGTAGCGCATCAGTGCCTCGCGGCCGAGTCGACGTCCCACCCCGTAGGTCAGGATCGAGGCGGCCAGTGTGCCTGCCAGGGCATAGCCGAAGCCCCACCAGGGGCCGAATAAAAGCCCGGTCACCGCCACCAACAGGCTGAGCGGAAACATGATCAGAGAGGCGCCTGCATAGACCGCCACAACCAGCAGGACCGCCCATGGTGACTGCGTCCAGGCCACCGAGCCTGCGGCGATGGCCTGCAGTCGCGCCACGGTCAAGACGTCATGCATGGCCAGCCATTGCCACAGGCCCCCCATCGCCAGCAGGGCGACGAGCAGCAGCAGGAGAATCAGAAGAGGGCGTGGCATGCGTGATCCTTGCAGGTGATGGGTCAGAGGACGCACAGCATACGACAACGCGCCCGGTGGCCAAAGTGGCATACCGGGCGCGAAGGGTACGCTGGCTGCCGGTCTACTCACCGCGGACGCTGAGCCTGCTTGTCATGAAAATTTCATCCGGACCGGATCCCGAAATGGGCACGCATTCTGCGTCATCCTTATTCTCTGTGAGAGACGGCGGATGATTCTAGCTGGCCAAAAGTCGTTGCTGCACTGCCGAGTTCGTGATCATAAGACATAAATGATCAAAAGAGCGTGCCAGGGCGGTCTATTGTAAAAGTCGCCGCTTAGTCTTGGGAGTGGGCTTTCAACCGCGTCAGCGGATCCTGCTGGAAGTAGCGGGCAAGCAATGCGTATAGGGCGGGGTAGGCCTCATCGAGTTGGTCCGGAGCACTGAAGAAGTATTCGCAACAGACCGCGAAACATTCCCCGGGATGGCTCGCCGCATAGTCGTCTATGGGGGTGTCCTCGCCGCGAGCGAGGCGCGCCTGCAGGTCGTCCCATACCGCGGTGAAGACCCGATGCCAGTCATTGGCGGCTATGTCCCGCGGTAGCGGCGGGAAGCCGTCGACATCCAGCGAGTTGCCCATATCGAGCTTGTGGGCGAGTTCGTGGATCAGCACGTTGAAGCCTTTGAAGTCGCCGCTTTCCATGAGATCCGGATAGGCCACCACCACCGGCCCCTGATAGGAGGTCTCGCCGGCGCGTTCATCGGCGTACTGATGCATGACCCCGGCCTCGTCCAGTTCCTCGACGCGGCGCTCGAAGGCCTCGGGCAGAATCAGGATCTCGTGCACATTGGCGAAGGCCTCATGATGCTCGGCGTCCGACCAGCCTAGGGTCAGCAGACAGGCCTGAGCGGCCAGTGCCAGGCGAGCCGGTTCGTCGAAAGGCGTATCGGCCAGGGCAGGGTGCAGCGAGAGCCGCTTGGCATGCACGAAGCCCCAGGCTCGCTTGCCCAGATGCTCGGCGTCTTCATCGCTCAATGCCGTAAGCAGTGGCAAGCGAGCCCGGGCCTCGGCCCAGGTCTCTGCGGGGAAGGGGTGGCGGGTGGCGAACCGGGCGGCCCGCCAGCGGCGCCAGTGCTCGAGCATGGATCAGCTATCGTCCTGGCGGGAGCCAGACTTCCAGGACCAGTCGCGCCAGCGCAGGTCGAACAGGTCCTGCCGGCGATCCTTCAGGTTGGTCACCGAGCCCTCGTTGCGCACCACGGTGAGTCGCGTCAGGTCGAGGTCCGAGAACATGATCATCTCGGTGTTGGGCGTGGTCTCGGAGAGCACGGCGTCGTGGGGGAAGGCGAAGTCCGAGGGCGAGAAGACCGACGACTGGGCGTACTGGATCTCCATGTTCTCGATGGAGGGCACGTTGCCGACGCTGCCGCACAGCACGACGTAGCACTCGTTCTCGATGGCCCGGGCCTGGGCGCAGTGGCGCACCCTTAGGTAGCCATTCTTGGTGTCGGTCCAGAAGGGCACGAAGAGGATGTCCATGTCCTGGTCGGCGAGCAGGCGCGAGATCTCGGGGAACTCGACGTCGTAGCAGATCAGGATGCCCACGCGGCCGGCGTCGGTGTCGAAGACCCGCAGGTCGTCGCCGCCCTCGATGATCCAGTCGCGGCGCTCCTGGGGGGTGATGTGCAGCTTGGCCTGGGCCTCGATGTCGCCATCGCGGTGGAAGAGATAGGCGATGTTGTAGAGGTTGCCGTCATCCCGCTCCTCGATCATCGAACCGGCGACGATGTTGATGTTGTAGGACACCGCCATGCGCGATAGCTCGGTCTTGAAGCGGTCGGTGAAGCCGGCCAGGAAACGAATGGCCTCGATCTGATCCTGCTGGGCGGCGCGGTCCTGCAGGCCCATCAGCGGCGCGTTGAAGAGTTCGGGGAAGACCGCGAAGTCGCTCTGGTAGTCCGACAGCGCATCGACGAAGTACTCCGCCTGTTGAAGCACCGCTTCCACCGAGGAGAACTCGCGCATCTGCCACTGCACCGCGCCCACGCGCACCTGGGTCGGGCGATTCTCCAGCACGCGCTCGGCCGGCTCGAAGAGGATGTTGTTCCACTCGAGCAGGGTCGCGTAGCCCTGGGACTTCTCGTCCTCCGGCAGGTACTTGGTCAAGAGGCGTTTGACCTGGAAGTCGTTGGCCAGCTGGAAGGAGAGAATGGGGTCGTGGATTTCCTTGCGCGAGACCTGCTCCAGGTACTCAGCCGGGGTCATCTCGCTCGCGTGCTGGTGGTAGTTGGGGATCCGGCCGCCGGCGAGAATCGCCCGCATGTTCAGCGATTTGCACAGGTCCTTGCGCGCCTCGTAGAGGCGCCGGCCGAGCCGGTAGCCGCGGTAGGCCGGGTCGATCAGCACATCCAGGCCATACATGGCATCGCCTTCCGGCGCGTTGCGAATGATCTCCCGCTGGTCCATCAGGTCGTCGTAGCGGTGCGGGTTGGAGAACTCCTCGTAGTCGACCCGAGCGGTCAGGGCCACGCCGATCAGGGTCTTGTCGTCCTCGATGACGATCTGGCCGTCGGGGAACTCGCCGATCAGGCGCTCGATGGTGTGCTGAGGCCAGGCGCCGCCGATGTCGTGATAGACACGATCCATCAGCGTCTTGAGTTGAGGGTAGTCGTCCAGCGTGAGGTTACGTAGCGTCAGGTGCAGGTCTTCGAGGGACATGTATGCCGGGGCTCCGCCAAGTGAGATCGTTGCAGTCTACCATGGGGTCGAGCGATGAATGATGCAACGCTGTGGCCACCTATGCCCTGGCTAGGTCGTTGGTATCAGCCACCTGTGGCGCCTAGCTCTGGAGCAGTGAGTAATGCTAGCTCCTCGCCGCGATGCCAGCGTGCGCGTGCCACTGACGAACAGAGAGTATGGCGCTGACGGTTTCCGCATCTCGGCTACGAGCATTGGCGATGAGTGATTAATTATTGTATACAAAATAGGCGCGTATGAGGCTTGCGATGTGCTTGCAATACTCGGGCGCAACACCAGCATTGTCATGTTCGATGCCCAAGCCCCAGTGTAGGTAACTTTTCGCGAACGCGGCCAAAATGGCCGAACAGGGCGAGGTCTATCGACTGGCGGCGCGACCTTGATCTGTTGGGTGCTACCCTGTATGCAAAGCCCGAACGGCCAGTCGCGGCGGTCACGACACCCGGCGGCTATCCGGCTTCAGCGAGCTTGGGGCGTGCCCTTGAATACATCCTGAGCACCATCTATCCTTTTTTGTATACAGTTTATGTCGCTTGTATAGGGCTACGACGCCGCTGAGCGCACACAGAACCAGAAGGATGCATTGCCATGACCTCACCGACCCCTACTGATTACCCCCGCGACCTGATTGGCTACGGCGCCACCCCCCCTCAGGCCAATTGGCCCGGCAAGGCGCGTATCGCCGTGCAGTTCGTGCTCAACTACGAGGAGGGCGGTGAGAACAATGTGTTGCATGGTGACGAAGGCTCCGAGCAGTTTCTTTCCGAGATCATCGGTGCGCCTTCCTTCCCCGACCGTCATCTAAGCATGGAGTCTATCTACGAGTATGGTTCGCGGGCGGGAGTGTGGCGGATCCTGCGCGAGTTCGAGCGCCGCGGCTTGCCGCTGACCGTGTTTGGTGTGGCCATGGCGCTCGAGCGTAATCCCGAGGTCGCTCAGGCCTTCAAGGAGCTCGGCCACGAGATTGCCTGCCACGGCTATCGCTGGATTCATTACCAGAACGTGCCCGAAGATATCGAGCGGGAGCATATGCGCCGTGCTATCGAGATATTCCAGTCGCTGTACGGCGAAAAACCCCAGGGGTGGTATACCGGCCGTGACAGCCCCAATACCCGGCGCCTGGTGCTCGACGAGGGCAACTTCCTCTACGACAGCGACTATTACGGCGACGACTTGCCGTTTTGGGCCCGCGAGAAGGACAGCCAGGGCCGGGAGCATAGCCACCTGGTGGTGCCCTATACTCTGGATAGCAACGACATGCGTTTCGCCGCCCCTCAGGGCTTTAACACCGCGGATCACTTCTTCACCTACCTGCGTGACGCTTTCGATGTCCTCTATGCCGAGGGCGAGGACACGCCGAAGATGCTCTCGGTGGGCATGCACTGCCGGCTTCTCGGTCGCCCCGGTCGTTTCCGGGCGCTGCAGCGCTTCCTCGATCATATCGAGGCCCACGACCGTGTTTGGGTGACCCGCCGCGTGGACATCGCGCGGCACTGGGCCGAACACCACCCGGCGACCTGAGCGCGTTGTTACAGGCGCATCGTCGCGAGCGCTCGGGCGGGGTAGTTTATCCATCCCGTCCTGCGTTTGGCAGGAGCTGGCATGCCTGAGCTAGGTTCTCTCCTTCAGTCGGTGCTGGCGCGTCCAGGCGAGTGCCGGTGATCGACCGCGTTGGAGAGGCCAACAACTGCGACAAGCATCCTTTTGATATCCGCGTGATCCTGCCGGAAGGCATGGCCGTCACGACTCACTGCAACGAAGAGGCAACTTCATGAGCCAGCGACAGTCCGCTCATCAGTACTATGTCCCCCAGGGCGGCCACCCGAGCCAGAAGGTGATGACCACCGACCGGGCCATGTTCACCGAGGCCTTCGCGGTCATTCCCAAGGGCGTGTACCGCGACATCGTCGCCAGCAAGCTGCCCCACTGGGAGAACACTCGCCTCTGGGTGCTATCGCGTCCGCTGTCCGGCTTCGCCGAGACCTTCTCCCAGTACATCATGGAGGTCTCGCCCGGTGGTGGCAGCGAGCGGCCCGAGACTGATCCGGGCGCCGAGGGCGTGCTCTTTGTGGTGGATGGCGAGATGGCGCTGACGCTGGCTGGCGAGAAGCACCACATGGTGCCGGGGGGCTATGCTTTCATCCCGCCAGGAACTGACTGGCAGCTGCGCAATGAGGCTGGCGCACCGGTGCGCTTCCACTGGATTCGCAAGGCCTATGAGTTCGTTGACGGTATCGAGGTGCCAGCGCCTTTCGTCACCAACGAGAACGATATCGAGCCCGCGGTAATGCCGGACTGTAACGAGGTGTGGGCGACCACCCGCTTCGTCGATCAGGACGACATGCGCCACGACATGCACGTCAATATCGTCAGCTTTCAGCCGGGCGGCGTGATTCCCTTCGATGAGACTCACGTCATGGAGCACGGTCTCTATGTGCTCGAGGGCAAGGCGGTTTACCACCTCAATCAGCAATGGGTCGAAGTCGAGGCCGGCGACTACATGTGGCTACGCGCTTTCTGCCCGCAGGCCTGCTATGCGGGTGGACCTGGGCCCTTCCGTTACTTGCTGTACAAGGATGTCAACCGACACATGGCGCTACCCTACAGCAAGCGCTCCTGATCGGCTCAAGATTGAAATCGATGTGTCTCGGCACCCGCCTTTCGGCGGGTGTCGTCGTTTCTGGCGTATGAACAGGTAAATGAAACTGGAGAAAAGCTTGTTCAGGCGTCGTGATAGCTCTGACTGATCGGCTGATTCTCTGCCGGTCAGCAAACACAGTGCGTGTGTGCTGTTGCACTTCCTTAGCGCCTCCCGGCTGGCGTTTGGAATGAGTGATCGATATATGGAATGGCCAGCAAGCTCGTCTAGCCTGGATCGAGGAGTCGATGCTGCAAGGGGGTAAATAGTATTTGTATACAATAGTTGCCACTTAAAGCGTGGAGCGGGATGCGGTATTTCAGTAATGCCACAGTGGTTTCAGTGAGCATGATGAGGGCAAATTATTTTCATAAATAACTGAATTTTAATGTTATTTACCACTATGCAGTTTTTGTGGAAACATTTTCCATAAAAACTGGACGCGATGGTGAGGCCGAACTAACCTCTGTATACAAAGAGTGATTAGAATAAAAACCGCCTCAGGAGGAATCGCCATGGCTCGCATGACCGCCGCAGAAGCCGCCGTTCACGTGCTCAGGAAGGAAGGTATCGAGGTCGCCTTCGGCCTGCCCGGGGCCGCCATCAACCCCTTCTATGCCGCCATGCGTAAGGTCGGTGGGGTGGATCACGTCCTGGCGCGCCATGTCGAGGGCGCCTCGCATATGGCCGAGGGTTATACCCGCACTAAGGCCGGCAACATCGGGGTGTGCATCGGTACCTCCGGGCCGGCGGGCACCGACATGGTCACCGGCCTGTACTCGGCCTCGGCGGATTCCATCCCGATCCTGTGCATCACGGGGCAGGCGCCGGTCAGCAAGCTGCACAAGGAAGACTTCCAGGCGGTCGATATTCAGGCCATCGCCGGCCCGGTCACCAAGTGGGCCATCACCGTGCGGGAGCCGGCCCAGGTGCCGCGGGTCTTCCAGCAGGCCTTCCAGATCATGCGCAGCTCGCGGCCGGGTCCGGTGCTGCTCGACCTGCCGATCGACGTGCAGATGACCGAGATCGAGTTCGACCCGGACACCTACGAGCCGCTGCCGGCCTACAAGCCGGCCGCCAGCCGCGCCCAGATCGAGAAGGCCCTGAGCATGCTCAACGAGGCTGACAAGCCGTTGCTGGTGGCCGGGGGCGGGATCATTAGCGCCGACGCCAGTGACCTGCTCGCCGAGTTCGCCGAGCTCACCGGCGTGCCGGTCATCCCGACCCTGATGGGCTGGGGCACCATCCCGGACGATCACGAACTGATGGCGGGCATGGTCGGCCTGCAGGCCTCGCATCGCTACGGCAACGCGACCCTGCTCGAGTCCGACTTCGTGATGGGCATCGGTAATCGCTGGGCCAACCGGCACACCGGAGCGCTGGATAGCTATACCGAGGATCGCACGTTCGTTCACGTGGACATCGAGCCGACCCAGATCGGCCGCATCTTCGGCCCGGACTACGGCATCGTGTCCGACGCCAAGGCGGCGCTCGAGCTGTTCGTGGCGGTGGCCAAGGAATGGCGGGCCGCGGGCAGGCTCAAGGATCGCCGCGCCTGGGCCGAGGAGTGCCAGGAGCGCAAGCGCACCCTGCTGCGCAAGACCCACTTCGACGACGTGCCGGTCAAGCCGCAGCGCGTCTATGAGGAAATGAACAAGGCGTTCGGCAAGAACACCCGCTATATCAGCACCATTGGCTTGTCACAGATCGCCGGCGCCCAGTTTCTGCACGTCTACAAGCCGCGCCACTGGATCAACTGCGGCCAGGCGGGCCCGTTGGGCTGGACCATCCCGGCAGCCCTGGGCGTGCGTCGCGCCGATCCGGACGCCGAGATCGTCGCCCTGTCCGGCGACTATGATTTCCAGTTCATGATCGAGGAGCTGGCGGTGGGGGCGCAGTTCAACCTGCCCTACCTCCACGTGCTGGTGAACAACTCCTACCTGGGGCTGATTCGCCAGGCCCAGCGCGGCTTCGAGATGGACTACCAGGTGCAGCTGTCGTTCGAGAACATCAACTGTCCGGAGATCAACGGCTATGGGGTGGACCACGTCTCGGTGGTCGAGGGGCTGGGTTGCAAGGCGATTCGCGTCACCGAGCCCGACCAGATCGGCCCGGCCTTCGCCGAGGCCCGCGAACTGATGGAGCAGCACCGTGTGCCGGTGGTGGTCGAGGTGATCCTGGAGCGGGTGACCAACATCTCCATGGGCACCGATCTGGCCGGCATCAACGAGTTCGAGGCGCTGGCCGAGAACGTGGCCGATGCGCCGAGCTCCATCGCCGCCCTGGCCTGATTGCCTTACAGAAAGCGCAAAGGACACCGGGGACAGGCCGCAGAGGAGGTCCGATTCCAGGGGTGAGGAGCACTGCTCCGAACGGGCTGGCCATGGATGGCCAGCACCGGCCCTGCAAGCGGAGCAGGATGCGAGAGCGCCGCAGGGAATCGGTAGCGTACAGGGATGTATTTACAGCGCCTCCTAAAAGGCCTGTCGCCAGCCAAGCCCCGTTACAACGTTAGCGACCCAGAGGAGTTCGATATGGCCAAGTTCGCCGCCAATCTCAGCATGCTGTTTACCGAGGTCGACTTCCTCGACCGCTTCCAGGCCGCCGCCGCGGCCGGCTTCAAGGGAGTCGAATACCTCTTCCCGTATGATGTCGAGGCCGCCGAGATCAAGCGGCGCCTCGACGCCAACGGCCTGACCCAGGTGCTGTTCAACCTGCCGGCCGGCGACTGGGGCGCCGGCGAGCGCGGCATCGCCTGCCACCCGGATCGCGTCGAGGAGTTTCGCGCCGGCGTCGACCGTGCCATCGAGTACGCCAGGGTGCTCGGCAATACTCAGGTCAACTGCCTGGCCGGCATCCAGCCGGAAGGCGTGAGCGATGACGAGGCGCGCCAGACGCTGGTCGACAACCTGCGCTTCGCCGCCGAGAAGCTCGAGGCCGAGGGCATCCTGCTGATCGCCGAGCCGATCAACACCCGCGACATCCCGGGCTTCTTCCTCAACCGCACCGCGCAGGCCCTGGCGCTCTTCGACGAGGTGGGAAGCCGAAACCTGAAGCTGCAGTACGACATCTATCACATGCAGATCATGGAAGGGGACCTGGCCCCGACCATCGAGAAGCACCTCGATCGCATCGCCCACGTCCAGCTGGCCGACAACCCAGGCCGCCACGAGCCGGGCACCGGCGAGATCAACTACCCCTTCCTGTTCGCGCACCTCGACCGCCTGGGCTACCAGGGCTGGATCGGCTGCGAGTACAAGCCCCAGGCGGGGACCCGGGAAGGGCTGGGCTGGCTGGACACCGTCCGCTGAATCATGGCGGTGGTGGAAGGGCTTCCCCGGAGTGCTGTGACAGGCCCCGGGCCGGGATGAGCTGTTCCGGCGTCAAGACGCCGCGAGGGCGCTGTGAACCCCTCCCTGGGCGCTACCGACGCCATCCATGGCGTAGGACCCTCGCGTCGTCTTGCCCCCGGCGCTCATCCCCTGGAGCCCTGACCGACGTTTTCCGCACGACGATCACGACCCAACGTCAGCAAGTAACGTGACAGGAGAATCATCATGAGCAAGATCGGTTTTATCGGACTGGGCATCATGGGCCGTCCCATGGCGGGCCACCTGCTGGACGCCGGCCACACGCTTTCCACCGTCAAGCGCGGCACCCTGGACGAGACCCTGGCCTCCAAGGGCATGCAGGAGCTCGCCGATCCCAAGGCGGTCGCCGAGGCCTCCGAGGTGATCATCACCATCGTCCCTGACACCCCCGACGTCGAGCAGGTGCTGTTCGGCGAGGGCGGCGTCATCGAGGGCCTCCAGCCGGGCACCCTGGTGATCGACATGAGCTCCATCGCCCCGCTGGCTACTCAGACGTTCGCCAAGCGCATCCAGGAGGCCGGCGGCGAGTACGTCGATGCGCCGGTCTCCGGCGGCGAGGGCGGTGCCATCAATGCGGCCCTGACCATCATGGTCGGTGCCACCCCGAAAGGCTTCGAGCGCGCCAAGCCGCTGTTCGAGCTCATGGGCAAGACCATCACCCATATCGGCGACCAGGGTGCCGGCCAGACCTGCAAGGTGGCCAACCAGATCGTCGTCGCCCTGACCATCGAGGCGGTCTCCGAGGGCCTGCTGTTCGCCTCCAGGGCCGGCGCCGACGTGGCCAAGGTCCGCGAGTCGCTGCTCGGCGGCCTGGCCCAGTCGAAGATTCTCGACGTCCACGGCGAGCGCATGATCAACCGCACCTTCGATCCGGGCTTCAAGATCAAGCTGCATCAGAAGGACCTCAACCTGGCATTGGAAGGCGCGCGCAGCCTCGACCTTGCGCTGCCCGGTACCGCCAATGCCCAGCAGCTGTTCCAGGCCTGTGTCGCCCACGGTGGAGCCGACTGGGACCATTCCGGCATCGTCCGTGCCCTGGAGGCGC
Source organism: Halomonas salinarum (assembly GCF_012062845.1). GTDB lineage: Bacteria > Pseudomonadota > Gammaproteobacteria > Pseudomonadales > Halomonadaceae > Onishia > Onishia salinarum. Next base: position 177,122 of record NZ_WWNB01000001.1, on the reverse strand, counting down.
TCGCTGACCATGAGGTCGGCAGCCGCTGAGTCCGTGCCGCCGGCCGTCCCGCGATGGCCGGCGGTGGACAGGGGAGGTGATTGCTCCCTGATGGCAGGCGTCCTTGTCGCCTGCCGAGGCCGTCGCTTGACGGCCTATTGCTCGGTGGAGAGCCCTGCCCCAGAAGAACGCCGCTCGTCACCGGGCTTTTTCGCGAAGAAGAAGCCCTGAGTGAATGCCCATACCTCCCTGACTGTTCGCGCGCACCTAGAGACTGAAGCGTCCCTAGACAGCTTGCTGCGGTCGTCTGAATGTTGTGGGCGGATATGAAAGAAAGGAAGAGAGCCTAACGCAGCTGGCTGTCCTTGCTGCCGCGTCGGTTGTAGCCGCTGACGGATGAACGCTGTTTGTCGCGTTCGCTCTGACAATTGATGCACAGGCGTACACCCTTCACGGCCTCTCGCCGTGCTTGCGGAATCTTTGCCTCGCATTCTTCGCAGTATTCCAGGCTTTCCCCCCGGGGCAGCTCGCTTCGCGCCCGTTCGAGGGCGTCTTCTATCGTGCTGTCGATCTGCTCCTGCACGGCGCCATCTTTTGACCATCCTCCTGCCATGTCTTCCTCCTGGGCGCGTTTCGCACCGGTCATCCACTTAGCTCTGTTGTGCTTCGCTAGGGCATTCTCGCCATTCGTTAAGTCTGGTTCATCGGCGGGCGGCTGGCCATGCATCAGCACGGCGCGGACTGGCGTGGATACGACAGAAAACAGCTGTCTCATCGTTACTGACAGGGGGTGACGCTAGCGAGGGCGATGCATCTCGAAGTGCTGCTCAGGAGTGATCTCGAAGTAGTCCGCAGCGCCACCGCCACGCAAGATGGGGCCTGCGTCGGCGGTCTGATAGACGCCGTCCTTCAACAGGGTCTGGTCGATATGGACACCGACCACCTCGCCCAGCACCAGCCAGGTATTGACGGCATCACCGGCGGCAGAGGTGAGCTGCAATATCTGGCTCAGCCGGCACTCGAAGACCACGCGTGCCTCGGCAACATGGGGCACGCTTAAGATCTGTGAGGGAGTGGGGGTTAGGCCGGCCAGGCTGAATTCGTCAATTTCAGCGTCTACCGCCGCGCAGCTCTGGTTCATCGGCTCAGCCAGTTCGCGGGTCGAGAGCTGCCAGCAGAACTCGCCGGTTTCCTCGATGTTGCGCACGCTGTCCTTGTAGCCGACGCTTGCGAACCCGATGATCGGCGGCGTGTAGTTGAACGCGTTGAAAAAGCTGTAGGGCGCCAGATTGAGGGTACCTGCTGCGCTCTGCGAGGAAATCCAACCGATGGGGCGCGGCCCTATGATGGCGTTGAAGGGGTTGTGGGGGAGGCCATGGCCGTCATCAGGGCGATAGAAATGCACGTTATCGGGCATGAAGCTTCTCCAGGTGTTGGCATGTGCGCTTGGCAACGGATTGTCAGTATGTCGTTGGCGCGGGGTGGCTGTCCAAACGCAAAAACCCCGGCATGGCCGGGGTCTGATTCATCAGCGGCGGCGCTGATTATCAGGTTTCGTTAGCGGAATCCACACCGCTTTCTTCCGCAACTTCTCCTTCTTCAAGGTTAGCGTTGCTGTCCTGCTTGATGTCATTGGTACGTTTCGTCCACCTGACCAAGACTGTCAAAGCCGATATGAGTTTCGTCGTCGGGCAGTCTGGCGTGAATCGCGAGGGGCGGTGATTGAGGATGCATTGAGTAAGGGCGCCTGGGTCATCGGCGGTGCCATGCTGCTGGGATTTGGCGTGGTGCTGTTCTTTCGGGAGCACACGGGGCTGGCGTCTCTGGGTGCATTGATGACGGGCCTGGGAGCAGGCCTGTTGCTTACGGACATGAAGTCTGGTGGGAGCGACTGAGTCGGATCCTGGGGGGCGGGCTGCTGTTGGCGGGCTTGATCGCCGGCAGCAGGAAGACGAATGGTGACATGGCATCCTCGCGTCGATGAAGGGGCGGTCGTGAGTGGCCTGAATATGGGCCTTCGATGATAAGGCCGACGACGACAGGGGACCAGACGAGAACCGCCCCCTACGCTGCTGGAACTACTGAATGACCTTATTACTCGCCAGCACTGAGGAAGCGAGTCGCCAGCCGCCATAAGAAAATGGCATGCCAAGGAATAAGGTGCCGACTCTACTCGTGCGACGTCTCGATCGTCATCATGCCCGTGATCGCTAGCGTGATGACCCCAGCCAACCGAGGAAGTCCGACATGTCCACCCATCATGCGTTTGTCGTTCGCGAGCAGCCCCCGGCGATCGTTCTCGACGACGGTGAGCAGCCGCGCGAGATCAGCCCGTTGTGGCTGCGCGAACGGACCCAAGCCCCCGACCAACTGGAGCCGCTGACCCGGCAGCGCCTGTTCGATTCACACGCCATTGATGCGACGTTGACGCTCGTCAGCGCTTTCCGGGTCGATGAGTACCATGCGGCTATCGCGTTCAGCGACGGGCATCGCGAGACCTATGATCTTCGCGTGCTGGCCGATGAACTCGACGATGCCACGGCCTTTCCCGCTCCCGAGCCCTGGGATGCCAGCCTGGATCAGGAGCGCGTGCGCTTCGACTGGCGGCGGGTGCTGGAGGAGCCGGCCTACTTTCGTGCCTCGCTGGAGGCCTATCTGCATTACGGCTACCTGGTGCTTTACGGCGTGCCCACCGACCCCGAGCGCATCCTTCAGGTCGGCGGCCACTACGGCTACGTCAAAGAAACTAACTTCGGGCGTTATTTCGAGGTCTACTCGCGCCCCAGCGGCAACGATCTGGCCTATCGCAGCGTGGCGCTAGGCCCGCACACCGACAATCCGTATCGCAATCCGGTGCCGGGCATCCAGTTGCTGCACTGTCTGGTCAACGAGACTTCCGGTGGGCTCTCGACCCTGGCCGACAGCCTCAAGGTGCTCGAGCAGCTACGTCACGAGACGCCCGAGGGCTACGAGTTGCTCAAGACCACCTCGGTACGCTTCCGCTTCATCGATGCCGGGACCGAACTGGTCACGCACCGGACCATGATCCAGACCGACGACGATGGCCACCCCACCGGTGTTCACTACAGTCCGCGGCTGGACGCGCTACCACTGCTCTCCGAGGCCCAGACGCGGCTGTTCCACCGGGCCCGCCAGCGCCTCGGTGAACTGCTCACGGACCCGGCCTACGAGGTTCGCTTCGCCCTCGAGGCCGGCGAGCTGATGCTGTTCGACAACAGTCGCGTGCTGCACGGGCGCACCAGCTACAACACCGATGAGGGACATCGCCACCTGCAGGGGTGTTACCTCGACACCGACGGCCCGCGCGAGCGTTTCGCGAGCCTCTTGAAATACCGTGATCCGATCGAAGAGGTCGCCTGAAATGGAAGAGGTCGCATTCCGGCAGATGAAGGACGGCACCCGAGAAGAGTATGTCTTTCTCGAGCGCCTGGAGGACGAGTTCAACCAGGGGCTGGTGGACCGCCTGCTGCGTGCCCTGCGCCATCTGGATAACAGCCTGAGCGGCTACCGGGTGTCGCGGCTGGAGCATTCGCTGCAGACGGCCGCCCGTGCCGAGGCCGATGGGGCCGACGACGACATGGTCGTTGGGGCCCTGCTGCATGATCTCGGCGACGAGCTGGCACCCTACAATCATTCACAGCTGGCTGCGTCGATCATCCGCCCCTACGTACGTGGCGAGGTCACCTGGGTGGTGCATCACCACGGGCTGTTCCAGAAGGTCTACTACGCCCACCACTTTGGCGAGAACCCGAACGAGCGCGACCGCTACCGGGGTCACCCCTGGTATCAGAGCTGCGTCGATTTCTGCGAACGCTATGATCAGGCCGCCTTCGACCCCGATTACCCGACGCCGCCGCTCGAGCACTTCGAGCCGATGCTGCGCCGGGTATTCGCCCGCACGCCCTTCGATCCGGTGGTGATCGGCAAGGAGCTTCCGCTGGAGGCATGACCTCTCCTTCTCCACCGGTAGGCGCGCCCAGGCGTTCTCAGGCATGCACGCAGGCCGCCTGCCGATGTATGGCATCGACCAGCCAGTCGCTGATCGGTTCGGTGACTGCGCTGTGGCGATGCTTGACGCTGAGCCAGTAGCCATAGTCCTGGCGCGTCACTCGGGGCGCCAGGGCGATAAGCTGGCCGCTCGCCAGGTAATCCTCGACCAGCGGAGACCAGCCCAGCGCCACACCCTGATGGGCGAGCGCGGCATTCAGCAGCAGGGCGTAGTTGTGGTAGGCGAAGACGTCGTCCCGCGGCATCAGGCTCAGCCCGACGTGCCGGCACCACTGGGCCCAGTCGAGCCAGCGCGGATCCTTGATGTCCTGATGCAGCAGCGATAGTCGTGGCAGGTGGTCCGCCGTCAGCGTGCCGCCCAAGCCCTGCTCGCTTGCATAGTCGGGGCTGCACACCGGAAAGACCGCCTCGCTGACCAGCAGTCGTCCCTTGTCCTGTGGCATGTAAGGGCCGAAGCGGATGGCGATGTCGGCGGCCTGCAGTTCGGGGGCATCGGCACGATCGATGGGCATCAGCTTGAACGTGAAGCCCGGGAAGGCCTGCTTGAGCGCCGGCAGCTGCGGCAGTAGCCAGAGGTGCGTGAAGCCCGATCCAGCGGCGATCACCACCGAGGGCGATGGGCGCTGCCCCTGCTGAATCTGTCGTTCGCAGGCATCACGAATCGACTCGAGGCCGGGCGAGATGTCCCGAAAGAAACGTTCCCCCTGGACCGTAAGCGTCAGGCGACCGCCGTGGCGGTCGAACACCGGCAGGCCCAGCCGTTCCTCAAGGGTACGGATACGCTGCGAGATGGTGGGTTGGGTCGTGCCCTCTTCCTCGGCCGCCGCCGTCATGGAGCCCAGCCGTACCGTGGCCTCGAAGGCCACCAGGGATGATAGAGACGGGAGCCGGTGGTTCATCGGGACAGTCCTGGGTTCTCGGAGCATGGAGAGGCATCGACGACGTCGTCGAGAAGGGCGTGTATGCGTCCGGGTATTACCGCCATACAAACGGGTTGGGCGCCATGGGGCCGCGCCCGACTCCGTAAAGGGGGCCGTCTTTGACTCGTCGGCCGGGCCCCTTCCCGCGAGTAGGCCAGGGAACCTGCCCGGCGCCATCGGGCTGGGCAGGAGGGGATCAGTCGCCCCCCCGACGGAGCTGGCGCAGCTCGCCGTTCAGTGCCTTGATGATGCTATAGCACATCAGCAGCATCACGACGGAGAACGGAATCGCCGTCGCGGTCACCCCGGCCTGGAGCGCCGAGAGGCCGCCGCCGATCAGCAGCACGATGGCGATCAGGCCTTCTACCGTGGCCCAGAACATGCGCTGGGGACGCGGCGCGTCGATCTTGCCACCGGCGGTGATGGTATCGATCACCAGCGAGCCGGAATCCGAGGAGGTGACGAAGAAGATCAGCGCCAGGATGATGCCAAGGGTCGACATCAGCCCCGTCAGCGGCAGTTCGTTGAGCATGCCGAACAGCGACAGCTCGGGGCTGTAGTTGTCGATCACATACTCCTTGACCAGGCTGCCGGCGGGATCGGCATAGAGCTGGTCGAGCGCCGTGGCGCCGAAGATGCCCATCCAGATGAAGATGAACAGGCTGGGGATCAGCAGCACGCAGATCACGAATTCGCGCACCGTGCGCCCTCGCGACACTCGAGCGATGAACATGCCGACGAACGGCGCCCAACTGACCCACCAGGCCCAGTAGAAGATGGTCCAGGCCTGGCGGTAGGCGTCATCGTCGCGCCCGAACGGGGCCGATAGCGGGATGAACTCCGTTACATAGGTCGAAAGACCCGTCCAGAACCCGCTCAGGGCTACCAGGGTCGGGCCGGCGAACAGCACGAAGAAGAAGAACAGTACGGCCATGACCATGTTGATCTCGGAGAGCTTCTTCACGCCGCCGTCCAGGCCACGCCACACCGAGACCAGGGCCACCGCCGTGACCAGCACGATGATGATGACCTGGGTGGCGGTGGTGACCTCGAGGCCGAACACGAAGTTCATCCCCGCATTGGCCTGCTGGGCCCCGAGGCCGAGCGAGGTGGCCAGGCCGAACAGGGTGGAGAACACCGCCAGGATATCGATCGCATGTCCCCACCAGCCCCAGACGCGATCGCCGAGAATCGGGAAGAACGCCGAACGGATGGAGAAGGGCAGGCCCTTGTTGTAGGTGAAGAGGGCCAGCGCCAGGGCCATCACCACATAGACGGCCCAGCCATGGATGCCCCAATGGAGATAGGTGCCGGCGAGGCCCAGGGCGCTCGCCTCGGAAATGGCCTCCGGGTTGAGCTCGCCATCGGCTCCAAACGGCGAGGCGACGCCCAGAGGCAGCGAGACGTTGGCATGGTAGACCGGCTCCAGCACGCCGAAGAACAGCAGCCCGATGCCGATGCCGGCGGCGAACAGCATCGCGAACCAGGACAGGTAGCCGTGCTCCGGTCGAGCATCGGGCCCGCCCAGCCTGACCTTGCCGTAGGGCAGGAAGGCCAGCGCCACGCAGAACAGGATGAAGAAATCCACTACGATCATGAAGTACCAGTCCAAGGTGCCGGTGGAGAAGGCGACGATGGACTGGAAGACGCTGCCCGCCCGTTCCGGAAACAGCAGGGTGAGCGCGATAAAGATGATGGAGGCGAGGGCCGAGACGACGAAGACCCGGTTATGGATATCGAAGCCGATGGGCCCGAGGTGGCCCTCGATATTGTCCTGGCCAACGACGTAATCCGTCTGCATGTCATCCGATCCCGGGGGTGGGGCCGGTTCGTGTGGGCTACTCATGAAGGTTGCTCCTGTGGATGAAGACACCTTGGCCGATAGAGCCTCTCACAAGTCGGCTGTCGCATCTAAAGAGGGAGGTGTCGAGAGGGGGAGGACTGCCTGTGTCGGAAGGTTGGCCTCATGGCGTCGATATGGGAACCGGACGCAACCGTCCTCCTGGAACCTTAACCTCGTATGGGCATGGGACCAGGAGGCGGAAGCCTTAGAGGAAGCGCAGGAGGATCAGCGGAGGCGACGCAGTTCGCCGTTCAGTGCCTTGATGATGCTATAGCACATCAGCAGCATCACGACGGAGAACGGAATCGCCGTCGCGGTCACCCCGGCCTGGAGAGCCGAGAGGCCGCCGCCGATCAGCAGCACGATGGCGATCAGGCCCTCGACTGTCGCCCAGAACATGCGCTGGGGGCGGGGGGCGTCGATCTTGCCACCGGCGGTAATGGTATCGATGACCAGTGAGCCAGAATCGGACGAGGTGACAAAGAAAACCAGCGCCAGGACGATGCCGAGGGTCGACATCAGGCTCGTCAACGGCAGTTCATTCAGCATGCCGAACAGCGCCAGCTCCGGACGGTAGCTGTCGATTACGTACTGCTTGACCAGGCTGCCGGCCGGGTCGGCGTAGAGCTGCTCCAGGGCGATGCTGCCGAACACGCCCATCCAGATGAAGATGAACAGGCTGGGGACCAGCAGCACGCAGATCACGAACTCCCGCACGGTGCGGCCCTTTGACACCCGAGCGACGAACATGCCGACGAACGGGGCCCAGCTGACCCACCAGGCCCAGTAGAAGACCGACCAGGATTGGCGATAGGCGTCGTCATCACGGCCGAACGGCGCCGAGAGGGGAATGAACTCCGTCACATAGCTCTTAAGCCCTGACCAGAGCCCGGTCAGCCCCACCAGAGTCGGGCCGGCGAACACCACGAACAGGAAAAATAGCACGGCCGCGATCATGTTCCACTCGGAGAGCTTCTTCACGCCGCCGTCCAGGCCACGCCACACCGAGATCAGGGCCACTGCCGTGACCGCCACGATGACGATGACCTGGGTGGTGACGTTGACCTCAATGCCGAAGACGAAATTCATGCCGGCATTGGCCTGTTGCGCCCCGAGCCCGAGCGCCGTGGCCAGGCCGAACAGGGTGGAGAACACCGCCAGAATATCGATGGCATGGCCCCACCAGCCCCAGACGCGGTCGCCGAGAATCGGGAAGAAGACCGAACGGATGGAGAAGGGCAATCCCTTGTTGAAGGAAAAGAGCGCCAAGGCCAGTGCCATGACGGCATAGACCGCCCAACCATGCAGGCCCCAGTGGAGGAAGGTACCGGCCAGACCCATGGCGGTGGCCTCGGCGATGGCCTCCGGGTTCAGCGCTCCATCGGCACCGAAAGGTGAGGGGGTGCCCAGCGGCGAGGAGACATTGGCATGGTAGACCGGTTCCAGCACGCTGAAGAACAGCAGGGCGATGCCGATACCGGCGGTGAACAGCATCGCGAACCAGGAGAGATAGCTGTGTTCAGGCCGCGCATCCGGTCCGCCAAGCCGGACCTTGCCGTAGGGCAGCACGACGAGTGCCAGGCAGAACAGGATGAAGAAATCCACCAGGATCATGAAGTACCAGTCCAGGGTGCCGGTGGAAAAGGCGACAACCGATTGGAAGATATTGCCTGCCCGCTCCGGGAACAGCAGGGTGAGGGCGATGAAGAGCACCGAGGCGATCGCCGAGACGACGAAGACCCGGTTATGGACATCGAAGTCGAAAGGGCCGAGACGGCCTTCGATATTGTCCTGGCCGACCGTGTAATCGGTCTGCATATCGTCGATTGCCACCGACGCTGTCGCGGGAGGTACGGGGTCGTTAGGAAGACTCATGGGGTACTTCTCCTTATTGTTAGGGATAGAACAGTCAGATGTTTCCTTATGCAACACTCATCATGTCGCGCCGGTGTTGGCCATCAGCGAGTGGGGTAAGGCGTGCCAGGCCTTCCTCGTGGCATAAAGCCAGGGACAACGGTCGTCGTGTCATTTAATGCCTCCTACAGCGTAATGACGTGGTCATGGGCCAGGGTGTCTTGGGGGATGCCGGCGCGTGTCAGTCGTGCCGCGACATCGGGTTTGGGCCAGGCCAGGTAGAGCCGTCCGCCCTGCGCCCGGCAGCGACGAGCCTGTCGTTGCAGCAGGTGGATACCGCTGAGATCGATGAAGTTGATCCCCGCGGCGAGAATCACCAGATTCGGCTGGGCGGTTTTCTCGAGCCGTTGCGCCACCGACTCGCAGGCCCCGAAGAACAGCGATCCGTCGATCCTGATGACCTCACACTCTGGCGCCTCCAGGGCCTCCTGGAGTGCGAAGGGGGCATGGACCAGCTCGCTTGCCACCACCGGCGGACGGGTGGTTCGGCGCAGGTAGAGCGTCAGCGAGGCCAGCACACCGAAGTAGATGGCAAACTCCAGGGCCAGCATCAGGGTGGAGGCGAAGGTGATCAGCAGGACGGCGGTCTCCGACCGGCTGGTCGCGAAGGCTTCCCGAATGCTGTGCCGATCCACCAGATTGACGGCCACCAGTAGCAACAGGGCGCCCATGGCGGGCATCGGCACGTGTTCAAGCAGCGGTGCCGCCAACAGCACGATCGGCACCAGCATGATGGCCGATAGCAGCGCGGCGAGTGGCGAGCCGGCCCCGGCACTGGCATTGATGGCCGAGCGGGTGAAGGAGCCCGACGAGATGTAACTCGAGAAGAAGGCCCCGGCGAGGTTCGACAGCCCCTGGCCGATGAACTCCTGATTGGCATTTACGCGCTCTCCCTGGCGCGCCGCGAAGGCCCGCGAGATCGCCGCCGCCTCGACCAGACCGAGAAGCCCCAGGGCGACGGCGCCGGGGGTCAGCATCTGCACGGTCTCAAGCGATAGGTCCGGCATCGAGAGCGGCGGCAGGCCGCTGGGCATCGCCATGATCCGGGGAATCTGCTGGCCACCGGGATCGAGTATGCCGGCCAGCAGCGAGGCGCCCGCCAGCGCCAGCAACATGCCAGGCCAGCGGGGCGCCCAGCGGCGAATGGCCAGGCAGAGGCCCAGGGTGACCGCGGCGACCAGCAGGGCCTCGGGGTGCACGCGGTCGAGGTGTGCCAGCAGCGCTGGCCAGAGCGCGAGGAAGCCGCTGCTATCTAGCGACGACAGCCCGAGCACGTAGGGCAGTTGACTGGTGGCGATGATCACCGCCGCGCCGGCGGTGAAACCGGTGACCACGGAGTGGGACACCAGGTCGACCAGCACACCGAGCCGCGTGACCCCCAACGCCAGCTGAAAGACGCCGACCAGAAAGGTCAGTGTCAGGGCGAGCGAGAGGAAGTCGGCTTCCCCACCCTCTACCATCGGCTGCAGGGTGGCGAACAGTGCGATTGACAGCGCGGCCGTGGGGCCGCTGACCATCTGCTTCGATGAGCCGAACAAGGCGGCCAGTGCCGCGGGTACGATCGCCGTGTACAGACCGTACTGGGGAGGCAGGCCGGCGAGCATGGCATAGGCCACGCCCTGCGGTACCACCAGGACGGCACCGGTCAGGCCTGCCATGGCATCGCGGCGCACCGTCCCGGGGGACTGGTGACGCAGCCAGCTCATGAAAGGCAGCCAGCGTCGCTGGCTGCCCTGGCCCGTTGCCGATTCGCGACCGAGCGATGGCATTGGCATTACCGTTCGTCGGTCACATGCGGGAAGCGTGAACGCGCCTCGAGGTCATCCAGGTCGATGGTGTTGCGCATGTACTGGACGCTGGCATCGAAGAATGGCTGGTGATCCCAGGGGGTCACCTTGCCCTTCATGTTGGCGCGGGCGACCAGCTTGCGACGGCGCTGGCTGTCGAGCACGTCCTGGTGCAGCTGTTCGAGATCCCAGCGGCTCGCGATCTCCTCACGGAACTGCTTGCACCGGTCCTGGTGCTCGGGATCCTCGGCGAGGTTGGTCAGCTCCTGCGGATCGGCCTCGAGGTCGAACAGCTGGTCCGGGTCCGGGCTGGTATGGACGAACTTGTAGCGACCGCGACGAATCATCAGCAGCGGGGCGATGGCGCCTTCACCGCAGTATTGGCCGATCACCTCATCATGGCCGCCGGTACCGGTCAGGTGCGGGTTCAGGCTGCGGCCATCGATGGGCACCGCGTAGTCCGGGGCCTGGCCGTCATTGCCCCATTCAGCGAAGGTCGGCAGCAGGTCCATGGTGGATACGGACTGCTTGACGCGGCCGGGGGTGAAGCGTCCCGGGGCATGCACGATCATTGGTACGCGGGCGGAGCCTTCGAACCAGCTCATCTTGTACCAGAGACCACGCTCGCCGAGCATGTCGCCGTGGTCGCCGGAGAAGACGATGATGGTGTCCTCTTCCAGGCCGCTTTCCTTCAGGGCCGTCAGCACCTTGCCGAGCTGGTCGTCGACATAGCTGATGGCGCCGTAGTAGGCACGACGCGCATTGCGGATCTGCTCGTCGTTGATGGTGTCCTCGTCGCACTGATAGACCTGACGCAGGCGCTTGGAATGCGGGTCCATCAGGTCCCGAGAGTAGGGCACCTTGGGCATATCGATCTCGTCGTGATCGTAGCGATCCCAGTATTCCTGCGGGATGGTGTAGGGGTCGTGGGGGTGAGTCAGCGAGACCGTGAGGCAGAAGGGACGCTCCTGATCGCTGCGCGCATAGTCATAGATGAAGCGCTGGGCGCGGAAGGTCACTTCGTCATCGAAGTCGAGCTGATTGGAGCGTACGCAGGGCCCGGCCTGGGTGACCGAAGACATGTTGTGGTAGTAGCTCGGACGCTCCTCGAAGTTCTCCCAGTCGACGAACCAGCCGAAGTCGGCCGGGTAGATGTCGGAGGTCAGGCGCTCCTCGAAGCCGTGCAGCTGGTCCGGGCCGCAGAAGTGCATCTTGCCGGAAAGCGCGGTCTGGTAGCCGGCATCGCGCAGGTAGTGGGCGAAGGTGGGCGTTTCGGCGGCCAGCTCGGAGGCGTTGTCGAAAGCGCCGATCCGCGACGGCAGCTGGCCGGCCATCAGGACGAAGCGCGACGGCGCGCACAGCGGGCTGTTGCAGTAGGCCGAGTCGAAGACCACGCCTTCTTCCGCCAGGCGCGACAGGTTCGGTGTCTTGGTGACCTCGTGGCCATAGAACGACAGCGATGGCGCAGCCATCTGGTCGGCCATGAGGAAGAGAATATTGGGCTTCTTATTGGACATGGGGACGTGCCTCCCGAGGGGTGCAGGGATTGCTTGCGGTCGGGAGACAGTCTCTATGCTAATCTCATACCCTGTAAACTCGCTAATTTTTTATGGGTGGGATTAGTTCATCTAATGTTATTAACCAGCAAGCGGATATCGCCCAATGGGCTGCGGGTCTTCGAATCGGCGGCCCGACACCTGAGTTTCACCGCCGCCGCCAAGGAGCTGCGTTCCACCCAGTCGGCCGTCAGCCAGCAGGTGCGGGCCCTCGAGGAAGAGCTCGGCCTGCAACTGTTTGATCGCATCTATCGCGGCGTCCGCCTGACCGAGCCGGGCCAGGCGCTGTGCGAGGCCGTGCAGGTTGGGTTCGCGACCATCGAAGGCACCATCGACCGCTTGCAGCAGCGTCACCGCAACCCGCGCCTAACCCTCCTCACCGATTTTTCTCTGGCCTCGTATTGGCTGCTGCCGCGCCTGCCGGCCTTTCGTCAGCAACATCCCCATATCGACGTCCGGATCATGACCAATCAGGGGGTCTTCGACTGGCGGGAGCAGGAGGTCGATATCGCCATCGTGTTCGCCGACCAGCGAGAGCTCGAGGGGATACCGCGGCTGCTCGACGAGGAGGTATTTCCAGTGTGCAGTCCCGGGTTCCTGGACGCGTACGGGCCGATCGATGATCTGGCGCGTCTCGGTGAGGTGCCGCTGCTGACCCTGACCGCCGACCAGGGCCAGAAGTGGTTGGACTGGCCCGGGTATTTCGAGCGCATGGGGGGGCAGGCGCACCAGGCGCCTTCGGAGCTGATCTTCAACAACTATCCGCTGCTGTTGCAGGCGGCGATCGCCGGCCAGGGCGTCGGCCTAGGGTGGCGGGGCGTGGTCGAGGACCAGCTCGATCGCGGCATGCTGGTGGGGCTTGAGTCTCTCAGCCTGAGCACCGACAACGGCTATGGGGTGATCGATGTTCATGCGGAGGGTCAAAGCCCGGCCAAGCAGGCCTTTCTGGATTGGATCCTGGCCAGCAACTGAGCGCGCGGTCGAGTGACGGATGCTGGATCAATAAAAAAATCCCCGCTGGGCCATACGGCGGCGGGGGAAAAGGGGCAAATCGACATACTTTTTGGGCGTTGCGTTAGCCCAGAGCGGCGATGCCTGCCTTGGCGATCTGTACGTCCTGGTCTGGCTTGACGCCGGAGACGCCGACGGTGCCAGCGACGTGACCGTCGTTGAGCACCGGTACACCGCCGGAGAGGGTGGCGGTCAGCGGGGCGGACAAAAAGGCGGTCCGACCGTTATTGATCATGTCCTCGAAGACCTGGGTTTCCTTTTTGCCCAGTGCTGAGCTGCGGGCTTTCTCTGAGGCCACGGTCGGCGTCATCGGCGCGGCGCCATCAAGGCGACGCAGGGCCAGCAGGTGCCCACCATCATCGGCGACGGCGATCGTCACGGCCCAGCCGTTGGCTTCGGCTTCCTTTTGAGCAGCGTCGAGAATCAGGTTGGCGTCTGAAAGGGTCAGCACGGATTTGGTCTGCATGGGATGCTCCTTGGGTGTGTTCGATATTGGGGTTGGGTGTCTGAACGAGGGGCGCCCGGGCGCTTATGTCAGCGCCTCATCGACGATTTCGATCCAGTGGCGAACGGGCGTGCGGCCGGCGCCGGCCAGGTGGGTCTGGCAACCGATGTTGGCTGTCACAATCGTTTCCGGGTCGCCGGCTTCCAATGCGTCGAGCTTGTTGTCGCGCAGCTGAGTGGCCAGTTCTGGCTGTGTGATCGAATAGGTGCCTGCCGAGCCGCAACACAGATGGCTATCCTGAACCGGTGTGAGTGAGAAACCCAGCCGGCTGAGCACGCCTTCGACGCTTCCGGCCAGCTTCTGCGCGTGCTGCAGTGTACAGGGGCAGTGAAAGGCCAGTCGCTGCTTGTCCTGAATGCTCAGGGTATCCAGGTCTTCATCGGCCAGAAGTTCGCCAAGATCCTTGGCCAGGGCGCTGACCCGGGCGGCTTTTTCGGCATAGGTCGGGTCGTCGGCGAGCACCTCGCCGTATTCCTTGACCATGGCACCGCAACCGCTGGCGGTCTGGACGATGGCTTCACAGCCGGCTTCCAGGTGCGGCCACCAGGCATCGATATTGGCGCGCATGCGGGCCCGTCCGGCCTCCTGGGCGTTGAGGTGGAAATCGATGGCGCCGCAGCAACCCGCCTCGGGTGCCGGGGTCAGGCCGATGCCGAGTCGGTCCAGCACACGCGCCGTGGCGGCGTTGGTATTGGGTGAAAGGCCCGGTTGCACACAGCCTTCGAGAATCAGCATCTGGCGCGCATGGTGCTTGCCATCCGGGCGCGAGCCGGCATCCACCGGCGCCGGCGGCATCTTGCTCTTGAGTCGGCCGGGCATCAGTGGTTTGAAGGTGGTGCCCAGTGCGAGCAGAGCCTTGAAGCGAGTGGGCTCGACCAGGGCCTTACGCAGCCCGAGGCGCAGGGCGCGTTCCGGCAGGCTTCTGGGCACCCGGCGCTCGATCTCGGCGCGACCGATGTCGAGCAGCTTGTGATACTCGACGCCCGATGGACAGGTGGTTTCGCAGTTGCGGCAGGTCAGGCAGCGGTCCAGGTGCAGCCGGGTCTCCTCGGTGACCTGATCATCGTCATCGCGGCTCTCAAGCAGCTCCTTCATCAGGTAGATGCGCCCGCGGGGACCATCGCGTTCGTCGCCGAGCAGCTGATAGGTCGGGCAGGTGGCATTGCAGAAGCCACAGTGCACGCAGCTGCGCAGGACACGGTCGGCCTCGCGGATATGGGGCTTCTTGAGATCGTCTTGGCTGAAATGCGTCTGCATCGGGCTCTCCCTTCGGGCTTTCGCCGGGCTTAGACGTCGCCGTATAGGCGGCCGGGGTTGAATATCCCGTTCGGGTCGAGTTCGGCCTTGAGCCGACGATGATACTTGGCGATGACAGGGGCGAGGGGGGTGAAAGGTTCGGCCGCGCCCTGTGCTTTGTGATGCCCTTCGCCTTGCCCGTCACTGGCGCCCAAGCAGGTGGCGTGGCCACCCACTCGGCTGGCGGCGGCGCGAATCTCCTCGGCAGCGGCATCGCTCTTCAGCCAACGTTGGGCGCCGGCCCAATCGAGGAGCGTTTCGCCGGCAAGCGGCAGCGGCGGGGTGTGGTTGGGCAATGAGAGCCGCCACAGCGGGCGAGCGTCATCGGTGAAGAAGGGCAGACGCAGATCCCGCAGCGTCTGCCAGAAGTCTTCCTCGAGCTCATCGCCGCCCAGGCGCTCGCGGGTTGCGGCCACTGAGCTTGCGCCGCCTTCCAGGCGCAGGTGCAGGGCGCCATCCGTGTAGGCGGAGGCAGTGATCGGCAGCGGCTGGCGGCCCCATTGGGTGAGGCGATCCAGGGCCTTCTCCAGCGGCATTTCCAGGCGCAGGCTGGCACTGGCGGCAGGCCTTGGCAGTACCTTCATCGAGACCTCACTGACCACCCCGAGGGTGCCCTGGGCGCCGACCATCAGTCGCGAGATGTCGTAGCCGGCGACATTCTTCATTACCTCGCCACCGAAACGCAGCTCACGACCGGTGCGGTCGATCACCCGGGTGCCGAGCACGAAGTCACGCACCGCGCCGGCCCAGGGACGGCGTGGCCCGGAGAGTCCGGTGGCGATCATGCCACCGACAGTGCCAACCTCGCCGAAGCGAGGCGGTTCGCAGCCAAGCATCTGGCCTTCGGCTTGAAGCGCCGACTCGAGCTCGTCAAGTGGTGTGCCGGTGCGCACCGAGACGACGAGCTCGACCGGGTCGTAATGGGTGATGCCGCGGTGAGCAGACAGCGACAGCGGAGTGCCATCTACTGCCCGGCCGTAGAAGCTTCGGGTGTCACCACCAACGATCCGCAGCGGCGAGCCTGCCTTATCGGCGTGGCGAATTTGCTCGCCGATCTCGGCACTCATGTTCTGATCGTGGGGTGATGCGTAGGTGTCAGCCATGATGAATCCTTCTACGTCTGCGCCAGCGCCGCCGATGACGTGCGGTGGGCGCCACTCTCGCTATCGGCTCCCGCCTGCATGCTCTGGTCATGGTGGTCGATGCCTTGATCAGAACTGGCAGCTCTCGATTAAAACCGCGGAAGCTCGGGATGCGGTAGCTCGTTGTTGTGGACATGCATGGCGCCGAACTCGGCGCATCGCTGCAGGGTCGGGATGTTCTTGCCCGGGTTGAGCAGCCGTTGCTCGTCGAAGGCGGCCTTCACCGCATGGAAGGCGCTGATCTCGTCGGGCTGGAACTGGGCGCACATCTGGTTGATCTTCTCGCGCCCCACCCCGTGCTCGCCGGTGATGCTGCCGCCGGCCGCCACGCACAGCTCGAGAATCTTGCCGCCGACCTCTTCGGCGAGTTCGAGCTCCCCGGGCTGGTTGGCATCGAAGAGGATCAGCGGGTGCATGTTGCCGTCGCCGGCATGGAAGACATTGGCGACACGCAGGCCCGATTCCTCGGAGAGCCGGGCGATGCCCTTGAGAACGCTGGGTAGCTCGCGGCGCGGAATGGTGCCGTCCATGCAGTAGTAGTCAGGGGACATGCGGCCTACCGCGGGGAAGGCGTTCTTGCGCCCGGCCCAGAAGCGGGCGCGCTCGGCATCATCCCGGGCCTGCTGGATGTCTGTGGCGCCGGCGGCTTCCAGCACGCGACGCACCGTCTCGCAGTCGTCGGCCACATCGGCCTCCACGCCGTCTAGCTCGCAGAGCAGGATGGCCTCGGCTCCGACCGGGTAGCCGGCCTTGACGAAGTCCTCGGCGGCGCGGATGGCCAGCTTGTCCATCATCTCAAGCCCGCCGGGAATGATGCCCGCGGCGATGATCTCGCCCACCGCACGGCCGGCCTTTTCGACGTCGTCGAAGCTTGCCATCAGTACCTTGGCGGTCTCGGGCTTGGGTAGCAGCTTGACGGTAATCTCGGTGATCACACCGAGCATGCCTTCGCTGCCGGTGAATAGCGCCAGCAGGTCGAAACCCGGTGCGTCGAATGATTCGGCGCCAAGCGTCATGCGCTCGCCTTCGATGGTAATCACCTCGACCTTGAGCACGTTGTGCACGGTCAGTCCGTATTTCAGGCAATGCACGCCGCCGGCGTTCTCGGCGACGTTACCGCCGATCGAGCAGGCGATCTGCGATGAGGGGTCCGGCGCATAGTAGAGACCATGAGGCGCGGCGGCTTCCGAAATTGCGAGGTTGCGCACCCCGGGTTGCACCTGGGCGATACGGGCCTCGGGGTCGACCGCGAGGATGCGCTGGAACCGCGACATTACCAGCAGCACGCCCTGCTCGAGGGGCAGGGCGCCGCCGGAAAGACCAGTGCCGGCGCCACGGGTCACCACCGGCACACCCATGGCATGGCAGCGACGCATCAGCGTCTCGACCTGGTCGAGTGAGTCGGGCAACGCCACCAGCATCGGCAGCACCTGATAGGCCGAGAGCCCATCACACTCGAAGGGCCGCAGATCCTCCTCACGGTGCAGGAGGGTCATGTCTGGAATGGCCTGGCTCAGGTCGGCGAGCACATCGGCCTTATTCTGGGGCGCAATGGGGCCGTCGAGATGTTCGTCGTAGAGGATGTTCATGGCTATGCCTCAAAGGGTCGTGGACATGCGCCACGCAAGGGCGATCTCTCCAATCTCTCCAATCTATCGACGCCTGTAAAGGCTCTTGGGTCGCTGGTATGACCAATGGATGAGATGTGGTGGAAATGTTTTCCAAATTTATATCGGGCGTTGCGAGAACGTCGGGAAGGCAAGCGAGAGGGCGTGTGAGAGGGCGTGTCGAGATAGAAAAAAGAGCACGATGCTCGCGGGGTGCGAGCATCGTGCTTGTTCAGGCCGGGTGTCGGTTAGCCAAGCGTCAGCAGGCCGTCACTGATATCGAGGCCATAGAAGGCGAACAGGCCAATCAGTCCCGCCGCGATCACGTAATAGAGCGTCGGCAGGATCGTCTTGCGAAGGGTAACGCCTTCGCGGCCCAGCAGGCCGACGGTTGCCGAGGCGGCGACCACGTTGTGAATGGCGATCATGTTGCCGGCAGCGGCGCCGACCGCTTGCAGGGCCACCATCATGGCGGTGGAGAGTCCCAGTTGCTGGGCGATGTTGAACTGAAAGTCCGACAGCATCAGGTTCGAGACCGTGTTGGAGCCGGCGATGAAGGCGCCCAGGGCGCCCACTGTCGGTGCGAACAGCGGGTAGATGTCGCCCACACTGTCGGCGACCAGCTGTGCCATGGCCACTGGCATGGACGCCAGGTCGGCGGTATTGACGCCGGAGTTGATCAGGATGCGCACCATGGGAATGGTGAACAGCAGCACAAAGCCAGCTCCCAGCAGTGTCTTGGAGGATTCATGGAAGGCGGCCTTGACCTCGGCGGTGCGCATGCGATGCATGACAATGGTGACCAGCACCACGGCGAGCAAAATCCCGCCGGGCAGATACAGAGGCTGAATGCTGCCCGATACGCCCGCCTCGCCAAGTATATCGCTCCAGGACAGGCTGAACGACGTCAGTGCGTCTTTGAGCGGAGCGATAGTGCGCGAAGCGACAAGGAAGATAGCCAGCAGTACATAGGGTGCCCAGCCCATAAAGGCCGACATCGGGGCCTTGCCGGTGACGTCATCGAGCTTGATGTCGAGCTTGCCGAGCCAATGATCCGGCCAGGCGTTCGAGGCCGGGAAGTCCCAGGTGTCCTTGGGAATCAGGAAGCCGCGGCGAGCCGCTGGCACGACAATGGCGAGGCCTATCATGGCGCCGATCATCGAGGGGAACTCCGGGCCCAGCAGAACGCCGGCCAGCATGTAGGGCACCGAGAAGCTGGCGCCGGCAAATAGCGCAAAGGGCGCGATGGAAAGGCCTTCCTTCCAGGAACGGTTGGTACCGAAGAAGCGCACCATCATCATCACCATCAGAAGCGGCATCAGCAGGCCTACGATGCCGTGAATGATGGCCACCTCAGAAGTGATTAGACGGAAGTATTCGAGCCAGGTGCCGCCGCCGGCGGTCAGCTGTTCGGTAATGCCGATCTTGTCCAGCCCGCCGCTGACACCCACTACAATCGGCGTACCCACGGCGCCGAAGGACACCGGAGTAGACTGGATCATCATGCCCACCATTACCGCGGCGAGCGCCGGGAAACCGAGTGCCACCATCAAGGGGGCGGCCACGGCAGCAGGCGTGCCGAAGCCTGAGGCACCCTCGATGAAGCAGCCGAACAGCCAGGCGACGATGATCGCCTGAACCCGGCGATCAGGACTGATGCCCGAGAAGCCATTGCGGATCGCGGTGATGCCGCCGGAATGCTTCAGGGTATTGAGCAGCAGGATGGCGCCGAAGATGATCCACAGGATCGCGACTGTCAGCATCAATCCCTGGAGGGTCGAGGCCAGCACTCGGCTAGCGGTCATGTCCCAGGCAAACAGGCCGATGGCGGCCGTGACCACATAAACGATGGGCATGGCCCTGCGGGCAGGCATGCGAAGCCCAATCAGCAGCACGCCCGCCAGCAATAGTGGCGTGAAGGCGAGCAGGGCGAGTAGGGTTTGACTCATGAGGCAGCAATCCTTTTTATCGTTGCGAGGAAGGGAGATGCCGAAGACGCGGGGCGGTGACTTTGGCAGCTGGTACGAGTGGTTGCACGATAAGGTCAGATAGCGCGCTTTACCATCCCTGGGAAATTGGTAATACCAATAGTGATTCAGTCGAAGGTGAGATGTATCTTTTTGATAGATAGGAGGTTGGTACCTTCATTCCGCCTTTTTCAGCCGTAATCGAGCTTGTAATAGGTGAAAATGTTTAGACTAATGGACAAGTGAGGAGACCACATGAGTCGAGAGCTCTACGAACTGTGCGGGGTCAATGACGCGCTGCTTTTTTCACCCTTCTGTTGGCGGGCGCGCTATGCACTTGCGCACAAGGGCATAGACGCAGAGACCCGGCCCTGGCGCTTTACCGAGAAAGACGCCATCGCCTTCTCGGGCCAAGGACAGGTGCCGGTGCTGGTCGATGGTGACGAGGTCGTCAGCGACAGCTTCGAGATCATGCGCTATCTGGACCGGACCTATCCCGAGCAATCCCTGCTTGGCAGCCCGGAGGCCGAGGCGAGGGCGCGCTTCTTCAAGCACTATGCCGAGCGTGCGTTGGCGCCTGGCATGATGCGCACCATCATCATGGATCTCTACAACGCCATTCACCCCGATGACCGTGAGTACTTCCGGACCACCCGAGAGAAGCGCTTCGGCTGCACCCTCGAGGAGATGCATTCGCCCGCCAAGGGGCTGAGTATGCTTGATCAGGCGCTGGCCCCGCTGCGCGGGCGGCTCGAGGAGAGTGATTACATGGATGGCGAGGCCCCCGGCGCTTCGGACTACCTGTTGTTCGGTAACTTCATGTGGGCGCGGACGGTGTCGACTGCCGATCTGGTGTCCAATGCCGACCCGGTTTATGGCTGGATAGAGCGCATGCTGGACGCACACGGCGGTCTTGGCCGCAATGCCATGAGGATCGTCGATATTGAAGGCGCCTACGACCCGTGAGGTCGTGGTGAACGCTGGAGGCTGCTGGTGCCCTGTAGGGCGTTGCCATCACCGTTGACAGGGCGCCGCTCAGACATTTTGTTTAATGTTTAGGCTGCGCTTATGCTGCAGAGCAGGGGCCGTCATGATGCGAAGTGTCGCGCCCGCCGTTGGACTGTCGATAACGAACAATCAAAGGTCAGCTCAAGGAGATCTAAACCATGATCGTCAAGAAACCACTGATCGGCGCTATTTCCGCCATGGCGATGGCGACCAGCCTCGCCGCCACCGCTGAGCCCCTGAACGTTGGGGTGCTGGTGCCGTTGACCGGCGACCTGCAGAGCTATGGCGAACCGTCCCTGCGCTCGGCGGAGCTTGCAGTCAAGGAAATCAACGCCGCTGGCGGCGTGATGGGTGAGCCCATGGAAATCAGCGCCGGTGACACCCAGACCTCACCACAGCCTGGGGTGGCGGCCGCTCAGAAACTGGTCAACGTACAGGGCGTACATGCCATCTTCGGTGCATTGTCCAGCGGTGTGACCATCCCGGTGGCACAGAGCGTATCCAAGCCCGAACAGGTGCTGCAGATCTCCAACGCCTCCACCTCCCCGGTGATCACCACCCTCGACGACGATGACTTCCTCTTCCGCACGGTACCCTCGGATGCTTTCCAGGGTGTGGCGCTATCCGAAATCACGGCCGCCAAGGGCTATGACACCGTCAGCGTCATCTACGTCAACAACGATTACGGCAAGGGCCTGACCGATGCCTTCAGCGAGGCCTTCGAGGCTCAGGGCGGCAGCGTGGCGGCAAGTGTTGCCTACGAGCAGGGCCAGGCCGCCTATCGCGGCGAGCTGCAGCAGGCCGATACCGGGGGCACCGAGGCACTGGTGCTGATCGGTTATCCGGAAAACGGCGAGACTATCCTGCGTCAGGCCCTCGAAGGCGGTTTCTTCCGCGACTTCGTGTTCACCGATGGCATGAAGGCGCCTGAGCTGATCGATAATCTGGGTGCCCAGGCCTTGGAGGGCGCTATCGGCACCGTGCCTCAGGCACGCGGCGATTCACCGGGTGCTCAGCACTTTGCCAGCGCCTATGACGGCGAATACGGCGAGGTACCGCCCAAGCCCTATCTGGATACCGCTTATGACGCCCTCTACGTGATCGCGCTGGCCGCCGAACATGCCGGCTCCACCGATCGCGTGGCGATCCGTGACAGCGTGCGTGCAGTCGCCAACCCGCCGGGTGTCATGGTTGGCCCGGGTGAGTTCGCCAAGGCGGCGGAACTGATTGCCGCTGGCGAAGATATCGACTATGAGGGCGCTTCAGGCTCGGTGAACTTCGACAGTAATGGTGATGTGCCGGGTACCTTCGGCGAGTGGATGTTCAAGGATGGCGAGATCATGACCAACCGCATCTTCGAGCCCACCATGCCCGAGTAATCCAGTCGCGCTCGATGCCATGATAACGAGACTGCCCCGGCCAATGGTCGGGGCAGTTTTTTTTATGTGCGGATGAGGGAGGCTGGACGGAAGAAGCGGGCGTGAACCGTTGAGTTAAGTCCCAAACAGCGAGGGCCCGGCTATTGGCTGGGCCCTCGCTAGCGTTTCTATATCGATCTTGCGTCAGTCCTTGTGCTTGGTCGCCATCAGCTTGGGTGGCTTCTCGGGCAGAATACCCTGCGGCCGAGTCACCAGAATGACCTGTAGCAGCACGCCAATCAGCAGCACCCTCAGGGCCGCGGCCTGGGTAGCGTACTCGGTGGGCAGCAGGTCAGTGGTGAGCTCGGTCAGGGTCCAGACCCCCCACACCACGACGGCGCCGAGAATGGCCCCGCGGTTATTGCCGCTGCCGCCGGCGATCAGCATGACCCATACCAGGAAAGTGCCATAGAGCGGCATGAAAGCCTCAGGGCTCAGGAAGCCGAAGAAGTGGGCATAGAGGCCGCCCCCCAGGCCCATGATGGCCGCACCTAGCACGAAGGCCTGCAGGCGGAAGCGAGCGATCGACTTGCCAGCTGCAGCGGTGGCCGGTTCGTTCTCGCGAATGGCCCGCAGCACCCGCCCCCAGGGCGAGGCATAGGCGCGCTCAAGCAGGAAGTAGACCAGCACCACGAAGGCCACCACCACCAACAGATAGCCAAAGGGCGTATCCAGCGGGGTGCCGGCGAAGGGACGCTCGATACCGGCGATGCCACGCACGCCGTTGGTCAACCAGTCCTCATTCTTGATGAACAGGCGGATCATCTCGGCGATGCCGATGGTCGCGATGGCCAGGTAATCGGTGCGCAACTTGGCGGTGATGCGACCGATGACCAGACCGATCAGCGCCGAGGCAAGTGTTGCACCCACCAGGCCGACCGCAAATGGCATGCCCAGCCCGCCAAGGTAGGCAGGGCTCTCCGGGGTAGTCAGGATAGCGCTGGTGTAGGCGCCGACCGCGAAGAAGCCGGCGATACCGATATTGAACTGACCGGTGAAGCCCCATTGGGTGTTGAGGCCCATGGCCAGCACCGCATAGATCCCGGCAAAGGTCAGAAACGAGACGAGGTACGCGAACAGACTGGCAAGTTCCATCACAGTGTCCCCTTGAAGATGCCCTGAGGCCTGACGATCAGCATGATGACCATGATGGCGAAGGCCACGGCCGGCTTGTAGGCGGCGGAGATGAACAGCGTCGACATTTCCATCGAGATACCAATGATCATGCCACCGACGATGGCCCCATAGGGCCTGCCAATACCGCCGAGGATGGCGGCCGCGAACACCGGCAATAGCGTTGTCCAGCCCATCACCGGGTGCAGGCGGGTATCGATGCCCAGGAACACCCCGGCGGCCGCCGCCAGCGCCCCCCCGATGATCCAGGTGACCATGATCACCCGCTCGGCGGGAATGCCGCTGA
Source organism: Halomonas salinarum (assembly GCF_012062845.1). Taxonomy (GTDB): domain Bacteria; phylum Pseudomonadota; class Gammaproteobacteria; order Pseudomonadales; family Halomonadaceae; genus Onishia; species Onishia salinarum. The sequence goes on along the minus strand of NZ_WWNB01000001.1, from coordinate 153,720 downwards.
CCAGCGCCAGGTCCATGTTGTCGGACATGGCGCGCATCGCCTTGCCCATCCGGGTGCGGGTCAAGAACAGGTGCACGCCGGCCACCAGACCCAGCGAGATCAGCACGATCCACACATGATCCGGCTTGATGCGCAGGCCGCCGAGTACATCGAGGCGCCAGGGAAACTGGATGCCGCTGGCATAGGTCTGGTTCTCCGAACCCCAGATCAACTGGATCAGGCTGCGCAGGATCAGCGCCATGCCGAAGGAGGAAATCAGCAGGATGACCGGTTGGGTACGACGAATGCGCCGGTAGAGCAACTGGTCGATAACCACGGCGACCACGGCCATGCCGATCATCGCGGCCGGCAGGGCGAACCAGGGGCTGAGCCCCATCACGGCAATGAAGGTCAGGCCGATATAGGCACCAAGCGTCATGAAGTCGCCGTGGGCGAAGTGCGCGAAGCGCAGGATGCCGAAGATCATCGACACCCCGATGGCGCCCATGCTCAGCACGCTGCCCAGCACCATGCCGTAGATCAGGATTTGTACGATGTCATTCATGGCTAGCCCCCCAGGAACATTTCAGCGACTTCCGGATTGGCCAGCAGATTGGGCCCGGTGTCCTCATGGCGATTGGCGCCGGTGGCCAGCACATAGCCGCGGCTGGCGATGGCCAGCGCCTGCTTGGCATTCTGCTCGACCATCAGCACGCCGATGCCCTGGGCGTTGATCTCCTTGATGCGCTCGAAGGTCTCGTCGATCAGCTTCGGCGACAGGCCGGCGGTGGGCTCATCGAGCATCAACAGCTTGGGGTCGACCATCAGCGCCCGGCCCATGGCGACCAGCTGGCGCTCGCCGCCGGACATCAGCCCGGCCGGCTGGCGCCGGCGCTCGGCGAGCTTGGGAAAGAGCTCATAGACCCTCTCCATGCGTGGCCCGAGATCGCCGCGCATCAGATAGCCGCCCATCTCGAGGTTTTCCTGCACGGTCAGCGACGGGAAGACATTCTGCTCCTGAGGCACGTAGGCGATGCCCCGGCGCACCATCTGTTCCGGCTTGGCGTTGGTGATGTCTTCGCCATGGAACAGCACCTGGCCCTGGCGGATCTTCAGCAGGCCGAAGATCGCCTTCATGGCGGTGGACTTGCCGGCCCCGTTGGGGCCGACGATGACCACGATCTCGTCGGCCTCGGCGCGCAGGCTGGTGCCCTTGAGGATATCGGCGCCGCCGTAGCCGCCGTAGAGGTCGCGGGCGTCGAGCAGGCTGGTGGTTGAGGCGGTCATGCGTCTTCTCCCATCTGGCCACTGGCGCCGCCACCCAGGTAGGCCTCGCGGACCTCGGCGTTCTGGCGGATCTCCTCCATCGGGCCTGAGGCGATCAGCTCGCCGTTGGCCATCACGTGTACCGGGTCGCAGAGTTGCGAGATCAGGTCCATGTCGTGCTCGATCAGGCAGAAGGTGTAGCCGCGCTCGGTGTTGAGGCGACGGATCGCCTCGCGGATCTTGCCGAGCAGGGTGCGGTTGACGCCGGCGCCGGGCTCGTCGAGCAGCACCATCTTGGCGTCGGTCATCATGGTGCGACCCAGATCCAAAAGCTTCTTCTGGCCCCCCGACAGGTTGCCGGCCAGCTCGTCGGCGACGTGCGAGATCTCGAGGAAGTCGAGGACCTCGTCGACCCGCTCGAGCACGCGGGCGTCTTCCTTGCGGACCTGTCCCCAGCGCAGCCAGCTGTTGAAGAGGTTCTCGCCGCTCTGGTCGGGCGGCACCACCATCAGGTTCTCGCGCACGGTCATCTGCGAGAACTCATGGGGAATCTGGAAGGTGCGCACCAGCCCCCGGTGGAAGAGTTCGTGGGTGGGCAGGCCGGTGATGTCCTGGCCATCGAGCACGATGCGGCCGCTGGTAGGCGGGAAGAGGCCGGCGACGATGTTGAACAGGGTGCTCTTGCCGGCCCCGTTGGGGCCGATCAAGCCAGTGATGCTGCCCTGGGCAACCTCGAAGGACACGTCCTTCACCGCCTGCAAGCCGCCGAAGGACTTGGAGACGTTTTCGATTCGGATCAAGGTGGGAGCTCCTGCCTTGAGATTGTTCTTGAAATTATGGTGGAGCGGGCAGCACTCGCCCGATGGCAAGACAGTATCGCCGTGCCCCGGGCGCATCAAGGCGACGAACAGACGTGATTTAAACGCTCGTCTCAAGGCAAGGGGGGCGGTGTGCCTGCACTTGGTTGCGCATCGCACCGGTGACGGTGAACGGCACCGGGCGCTGTCAGCCATTCGGCGCACGGATTACGTTGGGGGAAGCGATGGTGTCGGCCGTATTCATCGGTTAGGCTTCCTTCATTACACAAGAGGCAGAGACATTAGCTGACGACGAAGTTGTGACCCGCACCCGGAAGGGGTGTTTCTGCTGCTGATCAGCGGTGAACGGCGCATCAATCGCGTGCAGCGCGTTGCTGGCGTCGCCTGGCTGCTGATCAGCGATAACCCGCGCGATGAGAAGGAATTGATCAAGCCGCAAGATATGATGGATGTGTTGGTCCTGGGGTGGTGTGAGATTCGGATTGGACGGGTTAGCTAAGTTTTTTATAATTATTAGGTGTTTTCATGGCGCAGGATGTTTACGAGAAAACTGTTCTTTTTTTTGATCTTCACCGTTTCTCGACTGTAAGAGGTGTATCAAATGGTTCTGGGCCTGTTCGCTACCTATGCCAATATACCGTTGGAGACTTGGTTGGGTTTTGGCGATCTTTGTTGGGTGCGGATCTTGCCCATAAGACCTACTTAAAGAATAAGCTTGAGCTCTATCTTGTAGATATACAAGAAAATAATGATTATTTTTATCTTCTCGTGAATTGTACCAATGCAACCGGTGCTCATCATTCATCAAGAGATATTAGCAGTGGCCAGACCCAAGATCTAACTTATCAGCCGGCAGAGGGGCCAAATTCTTCTTCTCATATAATAATAAAGAAAAGAGTTGAAAATAATAGAAATTTAGTTGTGGTGGAGCGTTCCAATGGCATAACCATTGTGCGGCTCATTTCTTTCCTTAACAAGCTTACTGCAAACTATATTAACTCTGGAAAGGCTGTAAAGAACGGGTTTAAAGTAGATCATCCACTTGGCGAAAGAAATTCAAAAGGTGAGTTGAAGAGGCCTGTTAAAAAGCCGGTTGTTGAGCTGCATGGTTATATATCCGAGCGTTTTTATCAGGATTTAAATAACGGTTTTGTTGATGAAATTGTCTTGCTGTCGGGAATGAAGAAGGTTGCTGGCATGGATCATGAGCCGCCCCCGGAATTTAAAACTTGGGAGGTTGGTGTTGATAGGGCCCCTCTCGCTACTAATTCTGCTATAGATTATATTGGTCGGGTGTTAGAGCGTGGTCGAGAATTCGACATGGAAAAGTTGAGAGTTCGTTTCCGTGATGGGTCGGGAGCGACCCATACTAAGAAAATTAATGTTGAAGATAGCTCTTTAGCTGAAAGCGACTATTATGTGCTTACAAGGAGGATTTCGTTTAGCTTTAGGCCGAGGTTGGCCTATAACTCTATCCGAGCCGCATTTACAACGCGCATGGAAAGGCTAATAGAAGATGAAGAACTTTAGGGTTATTCGTTATCAAGTAACACGGCCTTTAAGCTATCTGGCTATAGATCATGAAGATAAGTATCTTTATGACTGGGTTTTTCCGTTGTTGGTTTTGGCTTTAGCCTCCGGTCTGGTTCATTTTTTTGATGCAGATTTGGTAAATTTGATTAAATATTCTTCTGGTTTGGCTTCTTTTGTTAGTGGTCTTCCTGGCTTTTTTATTGCGGCCCTTGCTGCCGTTGCAACCTTTAATCGTAAAGATATAGATAGGGATATGGCTGGCGAGAATCCACCAACAGTTGAAACCTTGGTTGGAGATAGAAAGGTTAAGGTAGTCCTGACGAGGAGAAGGTTTCTCTGTATGCTTTTTTCCTATCTGACTGCCTTGAGTATTGTTTTGTCAGTTATTGGCTTGACCCCCGTTGCTTTTGATTTTTTGTCTGATGGTGAGCTAAATATTTCATTTTTATCTGCCATTTTTTATCTCTTTTCTTTTTTTATACTTTTCTTTCAGCTGGTTGTTTCTACACTGTATGGGTTGTATTACTTGGGTGATAGAGTTCATTACTGACGATTGTTTATGTGCGGCCGCTTCGCCCTTCATGGCCCATACCCTAAGCTCTCCCAGGCCCTGCGCCTGCCCCTGGAATCGGAAGAGCTTTCGCCGCGCTACAACGTGGCGCCGGGCACCTGGATCACCAACGGCGCGTCATCCCATCGATGAGGCGCCACTGGTGATGGACGAGGTGTGGTTGGGCTACCGGCCGCACTGTGCGAAGGAGAAGGCGCCAGGGCCCATCAACTCCACCGTCGAGAAGGTGGCCACCTCTAAACTATTTCTGCGGGGCGTTCGCCCATCACCTGCCCGCCGAGCGGGTCATCCATTGGCCGGTGAGCAGGCGCGTGAACCGGCCAGGGAATGACGACGGCAGCTTGATTGAGCGTGTGCCTGCCGTTGGTCTACTACTCGAGATATTCGCCCACGGTCGTTTTCAATTGGTCCTTGTGCTGGAAGAGATCACTTACTGAGTCTATCTCGATCCGGTTTTCTTTCTTGTCGCTGAAGAAGCCTACACGTTTGACTGACTTCGCGTTGAAGTGGAAGCGACAGATCGGCTTACGGTTGTTGTCGTCGAGAAGCACTGCGCAGTAGGACTTGGCATCGCGCATCGCTATACGGCTGACATCGACCTGTTCTGCGAGCAGCGAGCGGACGATGTTATAGGCATCGATCTCTTCCTGGGTGGTGATGATGCCATCATCATCGGGCTCGGGTTCTTGCGATGTGCTTTCGGGCGCCGAAGCGGATTGGGACGCATCTATATCGTTGCTGGCAAGGGCGCCACGCAGGCGCTGGGCGACTTGTTCCTTGATGTAGAGCTTGCCTGCTTCCTTGATGATCGGCGTGAACTCCTCGATAACCTGCCGAGTTTGGCGGCCTTCGTAGACCTTGCCAACGATGAACTTGACGAACTCTTCCGGTGTATCTCGGAAGACTTCATCGATGGCCTGCTTGGCGAGGCTGGTGTACTTGAGCCGATTGGCGGTGCCGAGGATGGCATCAACATCAAAGTTGGGCTTGGTGAACTTCCTGAGCTCATCGATATCCTGATCGTTGAAGTCGTCGAGTTCGAAGGTGAAGAAGGGGCGAGTGTCCAGTTTGTTCTCGTAATCCAGGTCTGAATAGAAGCGGTACTCAAAGCCGTTCGTCAGGATGGCGAACTTGGCATCCGTGCAAGCAAAGTAACGGTAAAGCTGGTTGTACTGGACGTTGGCGAGGTTGGTGCCCAGCGGCTTGCATTCCATGAGGATCGACAGGTTGCCATCGGCACGAATGGCGTAATCGACCTTCTCGCCTTTCTTGGTGCCCACGTCGGCGGTGAATTCTGGAATGACCTCGCGGGTATCGAAGGGATCAAACCCCAAGGCGCTGATGAAGGGCAACACCAGAGCGGTCTTGGTGGCTTCTTCGTTCAGGATGTGATCGACCTGCTCCTCGCCACGGCGGGCGATATGCGACAGCTTCTCGTTGAGCTCCATGGTGCGTCCTTGCGTTTGGTGGAGTGATGTAGCTCAAGGCTATACCTATCCTCATACTAGTCACAAAGGACCATAGTCTTACGAAATAAACGCTAGTTTTTTCGATGGTGCCTGGCTGTTGGGCAAGATCACTACTTGCCGTACCTTCACTGTGTGGCTTGAGCCTTGGCGTTGGGCGTGCCCTAGATCCCCGCCCACCAGTTATAGCCACGGTCTTCCCAGTAGCCGCCGCGGCCGCGTCCGATATGCGCGAAGCTCTCGACCAGTTCGATGCGCATGACGTACTTGGCCATCTTGTAGCCGAGCTGGCGTTCGGCGCGCAGTCGCAGCGGGGCGCCGTTGGCGACGGGCACGTCGTTGCCGTTCAGGGCGTAGGCCAGCAGCGTCTGCGGGTGGTAGGCCTCGAGCATGTCCAGGCTCTCGTAGTAGGCGTCGCCGCCGCGGTAGCGGTCGGCGCAGTGGAAGACGACGAAGCGGGCCTGGTCACGCACGCCGACCCGGTCGAGCAAGTCGCCGAGTACCACGCCCTGCCACTGGCCGATGCAGCTCCAGCCCTCGACGCAGTCGTGGCGGGTGATCTGGGTGCGCGCCGGCATGGTCTTGAGTTCGTCGAGGGAGAAGGCCAGGGGCCGCTCGACCAGGCCGCCGATCTCGAGCCGCCAGTCGCGAAAGCCGTTCTCGGCCAGCGTCCGGTAGGCCGCCTCGTCGGGGTCGGTGGTGCCGTTGGCGCGAAAGGTCGGGGCGATATCGGCGGGCGTGAACTCGCGGGCCAGCGACTGCCGGGAGGCCAGCAGGCGCTGGGCCTGCTGGGTCAGGGTGCTGCTGGCATCGAACAGCTTGCCCATGGCGTCGCTGCGCGTCAGCCGGTCGCAGCCGGCGAGCAGGGTCGCACCGCCGGCCAGCAGGGTGCGGGTCAGGAAACGGCGGCGGCCGCTATCGGTGAGTCTGGTCATCGCGGGTCTCCTGCTGCGGGGGCAGCGCCGAGTAAGGGGCATGGGGTAGCGCAGGGGGAAGCGCATAGCGCCCGGTGATCATCGAGCGCAGGTTGTTGAAGACACCGGAGACCAGCACCAGGGCGAGATGCACGAGGAAGAAGGCCAGCAGCGCCAGGGCGCACAGGAAGTGGATGGTGCGCGCGCTCTGGCGGCCGCCGAAGGCGTCCAGCAGCCAGGGCCAGGCGGCGTCCATGGTCGGCGACATGGTCAGGCCAGTGAGCACCACCAGCGGCAGCAGCCCCAGCAGCACCAGCAGGTAGGTGAGCTTCTGCAGCAGGTTGTAGTGGCGGGCCTCCTCGCCGCGGGGAAAGCGCAGCCGGACATGGTCGCGAATCGTCTCGCCGAGGTGGCGCCACTCGTCACGGCGAGGCAGAAGGCGCCGCTTGAGCTGCCCGCTGAACACCAGGTAGAGCAGGTAGGCGGTGAGCATCGGCGCGAAGATCCAGCCGGCCAGGAAGTGCCACTGGCGCCCCTTGGCGAGCCAGCGGGGGCCGGGCAGGGTGGCCCAGGCAGGAAAGGCGCGACGCTCCAGGTCGTCGGACGGGCCGGAGATCCCCAGCACGCCGGTGGTATCGAAGCGGTAGCCGCCGATGCGGGTGATGCCTTGCCAGGCGCCGCTCGCGTCTCGCTCGGCGCCGATCGACAGCGCCGGGCTGTCGAAGTGAGAATCCTTGCCCCAGTAGAGCGCGGGGTGGGCGTTGAAGATCTGCAGGCCACTCATCAGCAGGATGATCAGGCAGGCGAAAATCACCCAGTGCCAGAGGCGGGTGAAGGCGCTATGCCGTTTGATGAGCGTCGGGGCCCCGTTGGATCAGGCCGAGACTTGCCGAAGAGTGGCATGGGAGACCCTCCTTGAAGTGGAGATCGAGGAAAACGCCGACCGGTGGGCATGGCGCCGGCACCGGTCGGCCAGACAAGCGGCGAGCATCACATCTTGTCGTCTTCCTCCATCATCTCGTCCTCGCCCATGGCGTCATGGTCCATGCTGTCCTCGCCCATGGCGTCATGCTCCATGCTGTCTTCGCCCATGGCGTCATGCTCCATGCTGTCTCCTTCCATGGCGTCATGCTCCATGCTGTTTTCGCCGGACATGGCATCCTGCTCCATGCTTTCGCCTTCCTGCATGCCCTCTTCATGTTGCTCGGCCAGGGCGGTCGCCGGCAGCAGCAGGGCGGTGCCCAACAGGGCGGCGAGCAGTACGGTCTTGGGGTGTTGCGATAGCTTGATCATCGTGAACCTCCAATCTTGTATGAGCGACCGACGATCACCTCGCCGGCCCTTATCAAGCTAGTTGGCGGGTGCTGGCAATTCATCACGAAATCATCACGTCCCGAGGCGGCGACGTGACGTTTTCGTGATGCACGGCTCGTCCGGCGCCTCTAGAGTAGGGACATGAAAAGCCAGGAGTCAGGCGCGATGGCCTACCGGATCCTCTGTGTCGAGGACAACCCCGAGATCGGCAAACTGCTCAGCGAACAACTCATCAATGCGGGGCATGCCTGCGACTGGGTCACCGATGGCGAGGCGGCGCTGACCGCGCTCTACAGAGACACGACGGGGCCGCGCTACGATCTGGTGATGCTCGACCTGATGCTGCCGCGGATGGACGGTCTCGAGGTGTGTCGTCGCCTGAGGCGCCGCGATAGCCTGACCCCGGTGCTGATGGTCACCGCCAAGGCGGCGACGCGCGATGTGGTGGAGGGCCTCGAGATCGGCGCCGACGACTACGTCACCAAGCCGTTCCAGCTACCGATCCTGCTGGCCCGGGTGCAGGCGTTGCTGCGACGCGGCCAGCAGCGGGCGAGCGGCGATGACGACATCGGTGGTACCCCGCCGCTGGTGTGCGGCCCGCTGGTCATCGATACCGACCAGCATCGGGTCCAGCTCGAAGGCGAGCCGGTGCAGCTCACCGGTAAGGAGTTCGCGCTGCTATCGCTGTTCGCCCGCCACCCGGGGCACAGCTTCTGCCGCGGCGAGTTGCTTGACCGCGTCTGGGGCGAGGAATTCAACGGTTATGACCACACCGTGAATACCCATATCAATCGCCTGCGCAACAAGATCGAGGCCGATCCGGCCCGGCCGCGCTTCATCGAGACGGTCTGGGGCGTGGGCTATCGCTTCACCTCGCGGTGTGATGCGGCGTCGCCCGATGCCGGCGCGCGGGAGATGGCTCGGCATATCGCCTCGATCAACCCCTCGTTGGCGCTGTACGTGCTCGATGAACGAGGGCGGGTGGTCGCGGACTACGCCGAGCCGGCCTGTCATCAGGAGCATCGGGTCTCGCCACAGGCATTAGAGACCCTGCTCGGCGAGGATCCGATGCTGCCGGTGCTGGCGGTCTCTCCCTGCGGGGGCGAGCCCGGCGTGTTCTCGGTGGCGCGTATCAGCTATGGCTCGACGGGGGAGCGCGGCTATCTTTACGCCGATCTCACCAACGCCGGCCAGGCCTCGATGTTCGCCATGCTGCGCACCAGCTCCATTACTCGTACGCTGGTGGCCGCGGGCCTGATGGCACTGCTGGTCTGCGGGATCTTCGGCCTGGTGTGGTTCGCGCTGCTGACCCGGCGTTTCACCCGCCTGACGACGGCGGTGCAGCGCCTCGCCGGTGGGGATTACAGCCAGCGCATCGAGGCGCCCAGCGACGACGAGCTGGGTCGCCTGGCAAGGGCCTTCAACGATATGGCCGGGACCATCGAGGCGCAGTTGGCGGCGATGCGCGAGACCGACCGCCAACGCCGCGAGCTGATCGCCAACCTGACCCATGACTTTCGTACCCCGCTGACCTCCCTGCGAGGCTACGCCGAACAGCTCCTGTCCGCCCCGCAAGGCTCGGAGGAAGAGCGTCGCCAGGCGCTTTGCTCGATCCTCGACAATGCCGATCGACTGACCCGGCTGGCCCAGCAGCTGTCGACGCTGGCGAGGCTCGACGCTTACGACAAGCCCTTGCAGCGCGAGCCCTTCTCGCTGCCCGAGCTGGCCCATGACATCGCCGGCAAGTTCCGGCATCAGGCGGGCCAGGCCGAGGTCGCCCTGAGCGTGGCCTGCGACCCCGCGCTGCCTTGGGTCGACGCCGACCTGGGGCTGATCGACCGGGTACTCTGCAATCTGATCGATAACGCCCTGCACGCGACCCCGGCCGGCGGCTGGGTGCGGCTCGATGCCGAGGCGCGTGACGATGGCGTGCGGATATCGGTCGTCGACAGCGGCGTCGGCATCGCCGCCGAGGAACTGCCGGTGATCACCCAGCGCTTCTACCGCACCCGTGACAGCATCGCCAAGGGCGAGGGGTCGGGGCTGGGCCTGTCGATCGTGCGCGAGATCTGCGAGCGGCACGGCACCCGGCTCGAGGTCGACAGTCGTCAGGGGGAGGGCACGCGGGTGAGCCTGGTGCTGCCCTTCGCCTGATGTCGGCGGGCTTCATTGCGGTGTCATGAGTGGCTGGCGAACTGGGTAGGGTCGCCCGTCGCCCCGAGATGAAAATCCATGTTGCACTGCAACAAATGCTTTGCTATGTTGCATTGCAAGAGGGGCAGGAAGCCCCTCCTTTTGAAACCGTTCGCTAATGAGGTGAACCATGAGCAATACCAATTTCGATCAAGTCACTCAGCAGTTTGAATCCATGTTCTTCGGCCCGGCACGCGCCTACGCCGCCATGAGCATCGACTACACCGAAAAGCTGATGGCCGCCCAGTTCGATGCCGCCAAGGCTTATAGCGATCTTGGCCTCAACCAGGCGCGCGCTGCCCTGAACGTCAAGGATGCCGAAGGCCTGCGCAGCTATGTCGAAGGCCAGCAGAAAGTCGTCAAGGACGTTGGCGAGCGCGTCAAGGCCGATGCCGAGAAGGTTGTGGCCATGAATCAGGAAGTCGCCCAGCAGGCGCAGAAGCTGACCGAAGAGAGCGTCTCCAGCGCTTCCAAGGCCGCAAGCGAGGCTACATCGGCCAGCAAGCCGGTGTCCAAGTAACGCAACTGGGTCGATGATCGGCGGGGCGTTTCCCCGCCGATAAGCAAGATGAAGATATACGCCGCTACCCCTTGGGGTAGCGGCGTTTTTCGTTGGGGCAGGGCGCCGATGCCAAGGTCAGTATTCTCCCGTGCCCAGTGCCTGGTCGTGCATGTAGCGCAGGAGCGCCTGAGCCTCGGGAGCGGCGCTGTCGCCAAGCCCGGCTGCCACCCCGGCCTGGTCGGCGGCGCTGCGCTGCTGGCCGAGCTTGGCTTTGCCCTGGAGCGAGGCGATGGGGACCCGGAAGCCGACGATGCCGGCCAGCAGCCGGTCGCGGAAGCTGTCGTCGAGAGTCGCCTTGTCGTCGACAAGGCCAGGTTCGAAGTGAGCCAGGCTGCGCTCGATCAGCGCGGCGGTGGCGGCCCCATCGAGTCGCTCGAAGCGCCCCTCGGCGTGCACGGCGGCATAGTTCCAGGTCGGCACGGCCGGGCGGGTGGCGTACCAGGTGGGCGACACATAGGCATGGGGGCCGGTGAAGATTGCCAGCACCCGGCGATCCTCCAGCGCCTGCCAGTGCGGGTTGGCTCGGGCAAGGTGGCCGTAGAGGGTGCCGAATTCGCCTTCGTCGCGACTCAGCTGCAACGGCAGGTGGGTCGCCTGCAGGTCGTCGCCGATCAATACTCCGAAGGGATGCGCCTCGATCAAGGCCTGGGCCTTAGGCGTGGCCATTCGCAGCGTGGGGGGTACGTACATCGAGCGTCTCCTCGTCGTGACGGAGCTTAGCCGTGTCGTTAGGTGGCCGCCAGCGCCGCCTCGGTCAGCTCGCCGAGGGGGCAGCGCTGGCGGCCGCAGGCGTCGAAGTTGTCGGGGGCGAGCCAGCGCGCGAAGGCACGCTCCAGTGCCGGCCAGTCGCCGTCGAGCACCGAGAACCAGGCCGTGTCGCGGTTGCGGCCCTGCACCACCCGGTGTTGGCGGAAGACGCCCTCGAAGCGAAAGCCCAGCCGTTCGGCGGCGCGCCGCGACGGCGCGTTGAGGGCGTCGCACTTCCATTCGTAGCGCCGATAGCCTAGGGCGAAGGCGTGGCCCATCATCAGGACCATGGCCTCGGTGGCGGCGGCCGTGCGCGCGAGGCGCGGCGAGAAGTTCAGGTGACCGACCTCAATGCTGCCGTGCTCGGGCACGATGTTCAGGTAGGCGGCGACGCCCTGCGCCTGGCCGCTGGCGGCGTCGACGATGGCGTAGAAACGTGGATCGGCGCTTGTCGCCCGGTCGGCCAGCCAGGCGCGACAGCCTAGGCCATCGTCGAAGGGCCGACCGCCCAGGTAGGTCCAGCGCGCCGCCGGGGCATCGTTCGGCGGGGGCTCAGGCGCCGCATTGGGAGATTGCCAGGCCGTGAATAGGGCGTCGGCGTGGCGGTCGGCATCGAGGGGCTCGATGCGAACCCAGCGGCCCGTCAGCGTGACAGGAGTGAGAGCCCGGGCGCCCTGCCAGCCCGGCAGCGCCCGGCCCACCGGCTGGCCGAAAGCATTGGTCGTCGTCATCCTGAACATCTCCCTTAGTGTGTGGTGGCGGCCGGAAGCGACAAGGCGTAGTGATCGAAGTCGTCGTCGCAACGCCACCCCAACGATGCGTAGAGCGCCTTGGCGGCATGGTTCTCCACCTGGGTCTGCAGCCGCAGTTGGGAAACACCCCGCGACTCGGCCAGCGTTCGGGCGGCGTTCATCAGCGCCCGGCCGACGCCCTGGCGGCGCGCCTCGGGCGCCACGTATAGATCGCCGAGGATCCAGCGCACGGCCAACCGCACCGTCGACAGGGTCGGGTTGAGTTGCACCAAGCCCCGCAGCGCACCGTCAGGGCCTTCATCCACCAGCAGGTGCGAGTCGCCGAGCGCCAGGCGGCTCGCCGCGAAGTCGCGGGCGGCGGCGAGATCCGAGGTCTGGCCGTAGAAGCGGCGGTAGCCGTCGACCAGCTCGCCAAGGGCGGGCAGGTCATCATGGGTAGCAGGGCGCACGGGCATGGCGGTTCTCCTGATGGTGAGAGGTGACCGAGAACCAGTCTGGCGGCATAGTGGTTCCAGGATAAGAACCAGTTTTGGGGAACATCATGGAACCGCTTTCACCAGAGGCCGCGCTGGACTGGGTCATCGATGCCCTCGCCATGGAACTCGCCGAAGCCGCGCCGGCACCGCTCAGCCGGCGGCTCTATCGGGGGCTGCGCGAGCGCATCCAGGCGGGGTTCCTGGCCCCGGGCAGCCGGCTTCCATCTTCGCGTCGCCTGGCTCGGGAGCTGTGCCTGGGGCGCAATACGGTGCTGGCCGCCCTTGAGCAACTGGTCGCCGAGGGTTTCCTGGAGACGCGCCCCGGCGCCGGCACCTTCGTCGCCGACCTGCAACGGCTGGCCGGGGCTTCGCCGGCATCAGAGCCGGCATCGGTGCCGTCCCGGGTGGGCGCCGGGGCGGCAACGGCCGCCGCCGCGCTGTCGGCACGGGGCACGCGGCTGCTCGGCTACAGCGCCGGCCCGAACGCGCGCCCCGGCGTCTTCACGCCGGGGGTGCCGGCGCTGGATCGCTTCCCTCGGGCGCTCTGGCAGCGACTGGTGAGGCGGCATCTGCATCGTGCGCCCACTGACTGGCTTGGCTATCAGGCTGAGGGCGGCGTGCCGGCGCTGCGCGAGGCGTTATGCGACTACCTGCGGCTGTCGCGCTCGGTGCGCTGCCGCCCCGAACAGATGCTGATCGTCCAGGGCGCCCAGCAGGGCTTCGAGCTGATCGCGCGGCTGCTCACCGACCCCGGCGATCGGGCCTGGGTCGAGGAGCCCGGCTATGGCGGCGCCAAGGCCTGCTTCGAGGCCGCTGGGCTCGAGATGCTGCCGGTGCCGGTGGATGACGAGGGCCTGCGGGTGGCGGCGGACCTGCCCGCGCCGCGGTTGATCCAGGTCACGCCCTCGCATCAGTACCCCAGCGGGGTGACCATGACCCTGGGGCGGCGTCTGGCCCTGCTCGAAGCCGCCGAGCGGCATGGGGCCTGGATCATCGAGGACGACTACGACAGCGAATTCCGCTATGGCCAGCGGCCCATCGCCGCGCTCCAGGGCCTCGACGACGGTGGGCGGGTGCTCTATGTCGGCACCTTCAGCAAGGTGCTCTACCCGGGACTGCGGCTGGGTTATGTGGTGCTGCCCGAGCCCCTGGTGGATCCGTGCCGGCGAGCCAACGCCCGGCTGCATCGCGAGGGCCAGTACGTCATGCAGGCGGCGCTGGCCGAGTTCATCGCCGCTGGCCACTTCTCGCGCCATGTGCGCCGCATGCGCGACTGCTACCGCGACCGCCAGGCGCGACTGCGCGAGGCCTTGGCGCCGGCCGTCAGTGCGGGGCTTGAGCTGTCGGAGGGGCAGGCCGGCATGCACCTGGTGGCCTGGCTCGACGACCACGCCAGCGAGGCGGCGCTGGTGGCCCGCGGTGTCGACCATGGGATCGGGCTGTCGCCGCTGTCGGCGTACTACCTGACGCCCCCTGGCCGGCCCGGCCTGGTGCTGGGCTACGCCGGGGCGAGCGAGGCGGAGATTGCCCGGGCCGGCGGCTGGCTGTGTCGGGAATGGCTGGCGCTCAGGCACTAGGCGTCCGTCGCCGCGCCATCAGGATGCTCTCCACCCGGCTGCGCGAGAATGGCTAGTGTGAGGAATCGCTATGTCGCCAGGCCGCCGGACCGCCGGACCGCCGGGCCGCCGCTTCAACGGCCATGACTTTTGGGTGAATGCAGCCGGTCCAGGCGCAGCCGCTCTCGATGATCGAACAGCCGGCGACTGCCCGCGGCGACGGCGGCCAGGGTCCCGAAGCCGGTACCTGCGGTGATGGTGAACATGATCAGTATCTGATACTTCACCGCCAGTGCCGGGGGGCTGCCGGCGAGGATCTGGCCGGTCATCATGCCGGGTAGACTGACCACTCCGGCCGCGGCCATGGCGTTGATGGTGGGGATCATGCCACTGCGCATGGCCTCGCGGCGCACGTCACTGATGGCCTCCTGCCAGGGTTGACCCAGCATCAGCCGGTTCTCGATCACGCTGCGCTGTTGCCAGACGCCTGTGGTTAGCCTGTCCATTGCAAGCGACACGCCGGTCATGGTGTTGCCGAGTAGCATGCCAAGCAGCGGGATGGCGTATTGGGGGGCGTACCAGGGGGTGGGGCCGACGATCACCGTTAGGGTCAGCACCGTGACGCTGAAGGACGACAGGAACATCGCCAGGGTGCCAATGCCGAAGGCCCAACCGCCGCTGAGGCGTCGCTGTTGGCGCGTCATCACCTCGCGCCCGGCGATCAGCACCATGGCCAGGGCCATCAGCGCCACCCACTGAAAGCGGGATGAAGCGAACAGTGCTTCCAGCACCAGGCCAATAAGCGTCAGCTGTACCGCTGTGCGCACGGCGGCGATCAGTAACGACCGGCCGACGCCGAGGCGCGCGACGACCGTACAGGCTGAAAGCGCCACCACCATCGCGGCGGCGAGGCCCAGCTGCCACCATTCCAGTGTGATCACGTCCATGATGCCGCCTCCAGGCGCGATCCCGTGATCCGGACATGATGCCGAGCGACCCGCTTGATCTGCTCGGGGTCATGGGCAACCCACAGCACCGGCATGCCATGTTGGCGCGCCTGCTCGACGAGCCAGGCCTCGCAGGCAAGCGTCGTGGTGTGATCCAGGTTGGCGGTGGGTTCGTCGAGCAGCAGAGCCTGGGGGCGACGGGAGAGGGCCCGCAGCAGGGCAAGCCGTTGTTTCTCGCCGGAAGAGAGCCTATCCACCGGCCAGTCGAGCGTCTCCGGGGACAGGTCGAGGGCGGCAAGGCCTTCCCGGCAGTCATGCGTGAAATGCGCCCCGACATCCTCGGCCCACCATTGGCTTTCGGCCGGCACCAGCATCACTGTCTGACGCCAGGCATGGCCGGTCAGCGCCGTCTGGGGTTGATGGCCCAGCCGAATCTCGCCTTCATGAGGCTCGAGGTCGGCGATAGCACGCAGCAGGCGGCTCTTGCCCGAGCCGCTGACGCCGGACAGGCAGGTGATCTCGCCCGGGGCAAGGCACAGGGATATGTCCTCAAGGGCGCCGATGGCGACGCCTTCGAGGCTCAGGGGCATCGCTTTATTCAGATCGGGCGCAGCGGGCATCCAGCAGGCTCCCGTGACGATGGGGTGTCGGCTCGGTTCTCGACAGGGCCTTTATCTCGCGAGCCGAGTCGATCACCGAGCCACTGTCGCTCAGCATACCCGATGCCGCATGGCGCTGGCGTGACAGTCCGACAGCTCCTGTCGGTCAGCCGTAGACGCCCTGGCTCTTCAGGTAGTCGTCGTAGCTGCCGCTGAAATCGACGATCCGCTCGCCGCTCATGTCGAGGATGCGGGTGGCAAGCGAGGACACGAACTCGCGGTCGTGGCTGACGAACACCAGGGTGCCCGGGTAGTGCTCCAGGGCCAAGTTGAGGGCCTCGATGGATTCCATGTCCAGGTGATTGGTGGGCTCGTCCATCAGCAGCACATTAGGCTTCTGCAGGGCCAGCTTGCCGAACAGCATGCGGCCCTGCTCGCCACCGGAGATCACCTTCACTGACTTGCCGATCTCGTCGTTGGAGAACAGCATGCGGCCAAGGGCCCCGCGGATCATCTGTTCGCCGCCGTCGGTCCACTGGGCCATCCACTCATAGAGGGTGGCCGGGTTGGCGAAGTCGTCGGCGTGATCCTGGGCGAAGTAGCCAAGCTCGGCGCTATCGGTCCATTTCACCTCGCCTTCGTCCGGTGTCAGGTGACCGCTCAAGCAGCGCAGCAGGGTGGTCTTGCCGACGCCGTTGGGGCCAATGATCGCCACGCGTTCGCCGGCCTCGATCTGCATGCCCAGATTCTTGAACAGCGGGCCTTCGTCGAAGCCTTTGGCCAGCGATTCGACCTGTACCGCACCGCGGTGGATCTTCTTGTTCTGTTCAAAACGGATGAAGGGGCTGACGCGACTCGAGGGTTTGACCTCCTCGAGCTGGATCTTGTCGATCTTGCGCTGGCGAGATGTCGCCTGCTTGGCCTTGGAGGCGTTGGCCGAGAAGCGACTGACGAAGGCCTGCAGGTCGGCGATCTCGGCCTTCTTCTTGGCGTTATCGGCGTGCAGACGCTCGCGAGCCTGGGTGGCCGCGGTCATGTAGTCGTCGTAGTTACCCGGGAACAGCTGGATCTCGCCGTAGTCGAGGTCGGCCATGTGGGTGCAGACGCTGTTGAGGAAGTGGCGATCGTGGGAAATGATCACCATGGTGCTGTTGCGCGCGGTGAGCACGTCTTCCAGCCAGCGGATGGTGTTGATATCCAGATGGTTGGTGGGCTCGTCGAGCAGCAGCACATCGGGATCAGCGAAAAGGGCCTGAGCCAGCAGTACACGTAGCTTCCAGCCCGGCGATACGGCACTCATCGGGCCGAAATGCTGGGCCTCGGGAATGCCGAGCCCCAGCAACAGCTCGCCAGCGCGGGCCTCGGCGGTGTAGCCGTCGAGTTCGGCGAAGCGGGTCTCGAGATCGGCGACGCGCATGCCGTCTTCTTCGCTCATCTCCGGGTTCGAGTAGATCCGCTCGCGCTCGTCTGCGACCTCCCACAGTTCGGTGTTGCCCATGATCACGGTGTCGATCACCCGGTGGTCTTCATAGGCGAACTGGTCCTGGCGCAGCTTGCCCAGGCGGGTACCGGAATCGAGCATTACCTGCCCGCCGGACGGCTCGAGATCGCCACCGAGAATCTTCATGAAGGTCGACTTGCCGCAGCCGTTGGCGCCGATCAGTCCATAACGATTGCCGTTATTGAACTTGATCGAGACATCCTCGAACAGGGGCTTGGCCCCGAACTGCATGGTGATATTGGCGGTGGAGATCAAAAGGCGGTCCAATCGAAAGGGCTCAGCGTGGCCGAGCAAGTGGCAAAAGAGTGGGCGCGTATTGTACCGGTTCGCGCCCGCTTCTTCACAATCGATTCACTGCTGGATCGCGATCTTCCCGCGGATCGCCGAGCGACTCCGCCACGCAGGGCTCATGGGCATGCGAAGGAGTCCCGAACTGGCGTCTGGTTACCCAGGCCTCCCTGGGGAGTCCTCTGGCAGGTGAGAGCGTGCCTCTGAAGGCCACCATGGCAGGTTATTGGCGTCGGCGCTCGATCAGCAGGTAATTACCAGGTGTGCGTTTGGCATGGCGTTTGAGTTCACAGAGCCTGTCGGAGATGGCCACGGCACTCTTGAAGTGCTGTGGGTCAACCGGCAGCGCGGCGATGCTGAGACTGATAAAGGGAAAGAAGCGTCGCTGGCCCTGACGATCTTCGCCTGTCAGTCCGCCGGCCTGTCGATCACTGGGTCGGTAGAAGCTTGGTGTCATCGCCTCGAAGCGGTCCAACACCTGCTGGCAATGTTGTTGCCAGTCGTCTCCGCTCAGCAGCAGCATGAAATCGTCACCGCCGATATGACCGACGAAGTGGCCATGTTCCCGCAGGGTGTCCTGCAGCAGGTTCGCCACGGCAATGATAACCTCGTCGCCATGGGCATAGCCGTAGCCATCGTTATACGCTTTGAACTGATCCAGGTCGCAGTACGCCGCGACGAAGTCACGTCCATCGTTCAGTCGTGTCGCCAGGGCGTCATTGATCAGGGCGTTGCCGGGTAGACCGGTCAAGGGATTGGCATGGCGGGCTAGGCGTACCTGATAGGCCGTGATTTCACGCAGCAGGTCGATGATATTGCCCATCCCCTGGTATTCACCGGCATCGTCGACGATCACGACATCTTCATGGCGCTCGCCTTCTGTCTCGGTGATCCATTGGCTCAACTGTTCCAATGGAGTGTTGAGACGGGCCAGGATCATGTGCTTTTCGCTCAGCTCGTCCAAGGTGCTTTTGGCATAAAGCGAGTGACCGAAGGGGTTGGCAAATAGCGTCAGAAAGGTATTGCGACGAATGATACCCGTCGGGCGGCCCTGGCTGACCAGTGCCACGCAGCGAAGATTGGGTTCACTCTTGAAGCGATCAAGCAACGCCTGCAGCTTGGCCTTGGCATCGATTGCCGCAATCGGCTTGCAGATCGAGGCAGCTGTGACGCTCTTGTTGTAGTGGCGCCCGCCAGTGGGCATGAGATTTGCGATGCTCTGGGGTGGCTGGTCGCTGGGACGAGCGAAATGATAGCCCTGCAGGTAGGTTACCTGCATGCCCCACAGCGTATGATATTCCTCGCGGGTTTCGATGCCCTCGGCGATAAGCGTGCAGTTCAGGTTGCGAGCGACGTCGATGATCGAACGCAGGAACTGCTGCTTGGGGCTGTCCTTATCGATGCCTTCGATGAAGTGGCGATCAATCTTGACGAAATCCGGACGCAGCTCGGCCCAGTGGCGAAGTCCCGAATAGCCGGCGCCGAGATCGTCAAGCGCCACCTGGAAGCCCATGTCCCGATAGTGGCCGACGGCCCGACGCATCAAATCGTAGTCGTGGATCGGTGCGTGCTCGGTCAGTTCGATGACCACCCGTTGTGGAGAAAGGCCGAGTTGTCCCAGGTACTCGATGGTGGCGCCTTCGCGGAAATCCCGTTCAAGGAGGGTCGCCGGCATCACATTGAGAAACAGGTGCGCTGGCAGGTCCTGTTCGACAAAGTGCTGGATGGCCAACCGTCGACAAAGGAGGTCGAGTTCAACCAGTCGCCCTTCTTGTTCGGCAACGCCGAATAGCATCAGTGGGGAGTGCAGTGGGCAATCCGACGGCCCACGCACCAGGGCCTCGTAACCAAAGATCAACTGGCTTTCGCCATCGACAATGGGTTGAAAGAGCACCGTCAGCGCCTCGGCCTTGATAATGGCATCAAGCCAGTGAGCGTCGCTTTGCTGCATCATGGGTTGAGCGGGACGTGGCATGCGGGGAAATTGAGACTCTCGTGAGTTGGCATCATGACTGCCAGGTTGTATTAGTCTCATTGCATTGACGTGACAGCATGCCGTGACCTTGCCGCTCAGCGTTGCCGGCCGCGTTGCTGCCGCAGAGCCGCTGTGATGATATGCACCTGCGGTTTTTCCATTTTCCCCCTTGAGCCTCAGACAAGGATTTCACTATGCGCTCGTTGATGCGGCGGTTGGCACAGTGGCTGATGATCGCGGGTCTGGCCGTCGCGCCAGCCGCCATGGCCGAGGAGGTGCCGCGCATCGCCGTGGCGTCGAGCCTGCAGTTCGCCCTGACCGAAATTGCCGAGGATTTCCAGGACGCCAGCGGACGCCAGGTGATCCTCAACATGGGCTCGTCGGGCAACTTCCGCCGCCAGATCGCTCAGGGCGCGCCCTTCGAGCTCTT
The DNA here is from genome assembly GCF_012062845.1 of Halomonas salinarum. GTDB lineage: Bacteria > Pseudomonadota > Gammaproteobacteria > Pseudomonadales > Halomonadaceae > Onishia > Onishia salinarum. The sequence goes on along the minus strand of NZ_WWNB01000001.1, from coordinate 133,833 downwards.
TCTGTCGGCCAACGAAGGTTATGTTCAGGCCCTTCATGAGGCAGGCAAGACCCGTGATGCCGGGGTGCGTTATGCCCGCGGTCGTCTGGTCTGGCTGCAACGCCAGGGGCGGCAGGGGCAAGAAGGCGAGGACCAGGATAGCGAGCTCCCCCCCGTAGAGGCTCCGCTTGCTGCGGTGCAGGCAGCCGTTAAGACCTGGCGGGCTGACGGCACGCGCTCCCGCATCGCGCTGGCCAACCCCGAGCATGCCCCCTATGGCGTGGCGGCGCGTCAAGTCCTTGAACACGAGGGACTATGGGACGCCAGTCGGCCCTTGCAAGTGATGGGCGAGAACGTGGCCCAGGCGGCACGCTTCGCGCTTTCCGCGGACACCCGCGGCGGTCTGGTGGCCTATTCGCTGGTGCATTCACCAATGCTTGCCAAGCAAAGTGACTACAGGCTGATTCCCGAGGCCTGGCATGCGCCGCTGCATCAGCGCATGGCGCTTGTGCAGGGAGCCGGGGAAACCGCCGAGGCCTTTTATGCCTACCTCCAGAGTGACGCTGCGAGGCGTGTGTTGCGCGACTACGGCTTCGGCGTGCCGGACCTGGACGCGTCCTGATGGACTGGAGCGCCCTGTCTGTCTCGTTGCGTTTGGCGTTGGGTACTTGCCTGATTCTGCTGCCGGTTGGGTTGTGGCTCGGGCGACGTCTGGCCCGGATACAGCGTCGTCGAGCGTTGTTCGAGGCGCTAGTGGCGCTGCCGCTGGTGATGCCGCCGACGGTGCTCGGGTTCTATCTGATGCTGGCCTTTGCCGGCGATGGTCCCTTGGGCGGGCTCTGGCAGTCGCTTACCGGCACCAGTCTGAATTTCACCTTTACCGGCATCCTGCTGGCCTCGCTGCTGGTCAACCTGCCCTTCGCCGTGCAGCCCATTCAGCGGGCCTTTGAAGCGGTGCCGGATACCTTGCGTGAGGCTGCCTGGTGCAGTGGCCTATCGCCACGCCAGACCTTCTGGCGCATCGAGCTGCCCCTGGTACGCTCTGGCGTGGTGTCGGCGTTGGCCCTGACGTTCGCCCACACCCTGGGTGAGTTCGGGGTGATCCTGATGGTGGGCGGTGCCATCGATGGCGAGACGCGCACCCTGTCGATCGCTATCTACGACCGCGTCCAGGCCTTCGACGAGGCCGGTGCCGCTCGTATGTCATTGCTGTTGCTGGGTATCTCGTTTCTGACCATCGGCATTGTCTATGGGCTTTCCCGGCGAGGAGGGCGTCGCCATGGCTGAGCGCGGACACGATGATCAGAAGGCCGGGGGAGCCGTTCTCGAGGAGGGCCATTGCAAGGGGCTCAATGTCTCGCTGCATCAGGCCGGCCCCATTCCGCTGGCGGCTGATTTTAGCTGCGCACCGGGTGAACTTCTGGGACTTGTCGGGCCATCCGGCAGCGGCAAGACCACGCTGCTTCGGGCGATCGCCGGCCTGACCCGGGTAAATGGCGGCCATATTCACTGCGGTGGCGAGGCCTGGTTCGATGCCGAGCGCGGGCATTCACTCAGCGTTCAGGCCCGACGCATCGGCTTCGTCTTTCAGGACTATGCCCTCTTTCCTCACTTGAGCGCCCGTGACAATGTCCTGCTGGCGGTGGAAGAGAGCTCTGGGGACGCGCGGTTAGCCACGGCTCACGCCTGGCTGACCCGGGTGCGCCTCGAGGGACTCGAAGACCGCTTTCCCCACCAGCTTTCTGGTGGCCAGCGCCAGCGGGTGGCCGTGGCCCGAGCCCTTGCCCGAAAGCCGCAAGTGTTGCTGCTCGACGAACCCTTCTCGGCGGTGGATCAGGTAACTCGGCGACGCCTGCAGCGCGAACTGGCCCTGTTGCGTGAAACCCTGACCATTCCCATGGTGCTGGTCACCCATGATCTCGAGGAGGCCAGCGCCCTGGCCGACCGGCTGTGCGTGCTGCACGGGGGCAGGACGCTGCAGAGCGGGCCGCCGGAAACCCTGTTTCGGGCCCCCGCCTCGCCGCAGGTCGCCCGGCTGCTGGATCGCCACAACATCTTCAGTGGCGAGGTGGTCGAGGTTAACGGTGTCCGTCGGCTGGCCTGGGGCTCCTACTGGCTGGAAGTCGATCAAGGCCTCGAGGAGGCAACGCTCGGCCAGACCCTGCGCTGGTACCTGCCTCCCTCGGATGTGGTGATGCATCGGCGTGGCCGACCATCACGGGGCGAGCGAGAAAACCCGGTAGCAGGCCGCGTGCAGGAAATGGTGATGCTGGGGGGAGTGACGCAAATCACCCTGGCCTTCGGGCATGATGTAGAGACGCTGCGTTTTGATATCACCACTCATGCCGCCCGTCGCAATGGGCTGGCGAGAGGCGAAATCGTGCAGGTTTCGCTGCTAGCGAGCGGTATCCACCTGATGCAAGGAGCATCATCATGATTCGAGAGAGCCACGCATGAACGAGACCATCACCACTGCCATCGGTATGAGCCGTCGTCGTTTCCTGACAGGGGCGGCCGCCGCCGGCGGCGTCCTTGGCGTGAGTGCGTTGCTGCCGCTGACCGGCTGGTCAGGGGGCGTGGCGCTTGCCGAGGAAATCCACTATGAGACGACGACTCTGGCCATTCACGGCGCTCATGGGCCGTCGCGCCTCAAGGTGGAACTGGCGGAAAGCCCGCAGCAGCGGGCCAATGGCTTGATGGGACGCGAACACTTGGCGCCAGGGGCCGGCATGCTGTTTCTCTATTCTCGCCCCCAGTCGCCGGACAGCGGCTTCTGGATGTATCGCACCCTGATTCCCCTGGATATCGCCTTCATCGATAGCCAAGGGCGTATCGCCGCCATCCGCCAGATGCCCCCCTGCAATTCTGAGGCGCCGGGAGAGTGCCGTGCCTATCGCGCCGGTGTGACATATCTGGCGGCACTGGAGGTCAATGCCGGCTACTTTGCCGAGCGTGGCATCAAGGTCGGAGACTGTGTCAGCCTGCCCGCTCAGGCAAAGCACCTGGCGGACGAGCATTTGCATGAGCAGTGCCGCCCCTGACGCTCAAGAGGTGGCTTTTCGGCGTGCCGGCTGGAGGATGATCAACGCCAGCCCGGCAAGCACCAGACCGCCGCCGGCTAGCTTGTTGATGCCCAGGCTATCGCCGAGCAGCCAGGCGCCCAGCAGTACCGCCCCCACCGGCATCAACAGCGTCAGCGGAGTGACACGACTCACCGGGTGGCGTCGCAGCAGCCCGTACCAGATACCGTAGGCGACGATGGATGACATCACCGCGGTATAGCCCACCGCTCCCCAGCCGGCCCAGCCGGCGTTGCGCAGGGCGTCGAGGTGGCCGGTCTCGAACCACCAGGAACCAAGTGCCACCTGGGGAACCGCGAACAGGGCTATCCAGCCCGCCAGGGCCAGTGGTGGAATCTTGGGCCCGCGCTTGATCAACAGCTGCGAGATCGCCCAGCCCAGGGCGCTGAGCAGCAAGAGAGCCAGCGGCAGCGGCGAGGGCAGGGTAGGGCCGCCGGCCAGTACCACGACGCCTGCGAAGGACAGCAACAGGCCGCCCAGCCGGCGCGCGTCCAGATGCTCGCGCAGGAAGATCACCGCCAGCAGCGTGGCGAAAGGCGTACCCATCTGCACCAGCAGCGCACCGGTGCCGGCCTCGGCCTGACCCAGGCCGATGAACAGCAGGGCGAAGTGCAGGCTGCCAAAGGTCAGTGACAGTAGCATCAAGAAAGGGATCTGGTGGCGCGGCACAGGATGAAAGGGTACCAGCAGCACGGCCACCAGCGCGAAGCGTAGGGTCGTCAGCAGCAGGGGCGGCAGGTCGGCCACACCAAGCTTGATGACGATGATGTTCAGCGCCCAGATGGCAATGACGAAGAGGCCCAGTAGCAGGTCGCGGAGTGGCACGGCTCATCCTTAAGAGTGGTCGGCGGACAAAAGTTAGCAGCATAGCAGTTTACGGCCTGCGTTTGCCCGAGGTGGTATGTGTGGAAAAGACGAGGCATGGATGAGAGGGCGTTCAGCGTCCGCCAAAAAGGCGACCAGCAGGTGAGACACCTTGAAGGATTGCCTCATACCTTGGTTTGGCATCATTTCGTTCGGCTTCTATTTACACTGCAAGTGGACTCGCTAATGAATCCATACCAATAATGAAGGCCCGCACCTCAGGCTTGGCCATCGGGTGTCATGGTGCCTCAATAAGGACACGACATGATGACGTTTCGCTTTTCTCGCCTGACCACGGCCCTGGCCGGTACGGCGCTACTGTGTACGGCACTGTCTGCTCAGGCTCGGGAACTGTCGGTTTCGACCGTGCTGTCGGATGCTTTTCCCTGGGGCCAGGCGGCGGAGAAATGGGCCGAGCTCGTCGAGGAGCGCTCTGACGGTCGCCTGACACTGCGCGTCTACCCCAATGCCCAACTGGTGTCTGGCGATCAGACCCGCGAGTTCTCGGCCATGCGCTCGGGGCTGATCGACCTGGCGGTGGGGTCGACCATCAACTGGTCGCCACAGGTACCGGAGCTGAACCTGTTTTCGCTGCCGTTCTTCATGCCCGACAACGCAGCGGTCGATGCCGTGACCGGTGGGGAAGCCGGCGAGCAGGTCTTCGCGGCGATCGAATCGGCTGGTGTGATACCGCTTGCCTGGGGCGAAAACGGCTTTCGCCAGCTTTCCAACTCACAAGGCCTCATCGATGAGCCGAGTGATCTCGAGGGCCTGAAGATTCGTGTGGTGGGCTCGCCGCTGTTTCAGGATACCTTCGAGGCACTGGGCGCCAACCCCACGCAAATGAGCTGGGCGGATGCCAAGCCGGCACTGACCACCGGCGCCGTCGACGGACAGGAGAATCCGCTCTCGGTCTTCGACGTGGCACGCATCGACCAGGTCGGCCAGACAAACTTGACGCTGTGGAATTACATGAACGACCCCCTGGTGTTCGCGGCCAATCAGCGGGTCTGGGGCTCGCTTTCCGCCGAGGATCAGGCCCTGCTGCGCGAGGCCGCCGTTGACGCCGGCGAGTGGGAGATCGCCATGACGCGCGACGAAGAGAGCGAGCGTCGGGCGGCGATCGAGGAACGTGGCGTCGAGATCGTGGAGCTCACCGACGCGCAGCACGAGGCCTTCGTCGAGGCGACCCAGAGCGTTTATGCGACCTGGAATGAGCAGATCGGCGAGGAGCTGGTACAGGCTGCCCGCGACGACATGGCGGCCAACTGAAGATCAGGTTCCCTGCCGTTGTGAAGAGATAAAGGCGTGTGTCCGATTGATCGGCCCCCTTGAGGGGGCCGTTGCTTTGATGCTCGAGGTCTCCATGAAACATTTCCCTGATGCCCGGCCCGAACGGGTGCTGGCCACGCTGTCGCTGGTGATCATCGCGCTGATCAGCCTGGCCAATGTCGTGGTGCGCTACGTGACCGATGCCTCCTTCGCCTTTACCGAGGAGTTCTCGGTGTTCTTGTTGGTGGTGCTGACCTTTGCCGGTGCCTCGGTGGCGCTGCGGCGCAACGGTCATATCCGTATCAGCCTGCTCGAGTGTGCCCTGCCGGCGGGGCCGCGCAAGGCACTGATCGTCTTTCAGTGGCTATGTGGCGCCACGGTGCTTGGGCTGATCGTGTGGTTCGGTGGCAAGCTTGCCTGGGAGGAATACCACTGGCAATCGCTGTCACCGGGGCTTGGCCTGCCGCAATGGTGGTACATCATCTGGTTGCCGGTGCTTGCCGCGTTGATGCTGTTACGCCTCAGTCAGCAGTGCCTGGATCGCTTACGCGGAGGCATCCAAGATGAGTCCTGATGTATGGATGATCCTGGCCTTCGTCGGTCTCCTGATCGCCGGCGTGCCGGTGGCTTTTTCGCTCGGTCTCTCCGGGGCGCTGGGTATCGTGCTGGGGCTGCCGGCGACGATGCTGGCGACGCTTGGCACCAACACCTACAACAGCGTCGCCAAATACCCCTTGATCGCCATACCGCTGTTTATCCTCACGGGTCTGATCTTTGAGCGTGCGGGGGTGGCCGCCCGTTTGGTGCGTTTCGCCCAGGCATTGATAGGCCCGCGCCATGGGGGACTCGCTCTGGTGGCGGTGCTGGTGTGCATGATCATGGGCGGCATGAGTGGCTCGGGACCTGCCGATGCGGCGGCCGTGGCCATGGTGATGCTGCCGAGCATGACCCGGGCGGGTTACCCCAAGCCCTTCTCGGCAACACTGATTGCGGCATCCGCCTCAACGGCGATCCTGATTCCGCCCTCGGTGGCGCTGATCCTGTATTCGATCGTGGTGCCCGGCGTTGATCTGCGGGCGCTGTTCGCGGCCGGGCTCTTCCCGGGCATGCTGGCTGGCGCGGCCCTGCTGGTGCCGGCCTGGTGGCTGTCGCGGCGCTATCGCTGGGAGGCGCCGGAGAACGTGGTGCGACCGGCACTGGGCGAGAGCTTCCGCCAGGCACTACCGGCGCTGTTCGCGCCGGTGCTGATCCTTGGAGGGCTGCGCTCGGGCCTCTTTACGCCCACCGAGGCGGCGGTGGCGGCGGTCACCTACGGTGTGATCGTGGGCGTCTTCCTGACCCGTGAGCTTGACTGGCGTGAGTTGTGGCGGCTGTTCGGCGAGGCTGCGGTCATCACCGGAGTGGTGATGTTGATCATTGCGCTTGCAGGCATTTTCGCCTGGGCCGGCACCATGCTCGGTACCTTCCGGCACCTGGCCGAGTGGATCATTGGTCTTTCCGACAACGGCGTCTGGCTGCTGGTACTGATCATGCTGGCGGTGTTGCTCGCCGGCATGGTGCTGGATGCGATCTCGATCTATCTGATCATGATGCCGATCCTGATCCCGGTAATGGAGCATTTCGGCTGGCACCCGGTGTGGTTCGGTATTCTGTTGGCGATGAATATCGCCATCGGTCAGTTCACGCCACCCGTCGCGGTGAACCTGATGGTTACCACGGAGGTGGCAAAGGTTCGTCTCGAGCAGACCGTGGGCTGGGCGCTGGTGTTCGTCGTGGCCATGGGCGCGGCACTTGCGCTGGTCGCGATATTTCCGGCCATCGCCCTATGGCTGCCGGGGGTTCTGGGCTATAACGTCTAGCCAGATGCCGAGAAGGCTCCCCACGGAAGAGGGGAGCCCACTTTTGCAGTGAAAGCAGCAAGACAGGAACCACAGGGAGGTGGAACCTATGAAAGCAGTGACGCGAGTGCGTTATGAGGCAATGACATGCCTGCGCCTGAGTCGGCTAGGGCTTTGCCTTGTGTTGACAGTGTGGGCGATGGTCGCTCAGGCGCAGGTCTATTCCTGGCAGGATGACCAGGGCCAATGGCACTTCGCCGACCATGCCCCCGTCGGTGGGGCCGAGCGCCGTGCGCTTGATGATCTGCCGGATCTCAACACCATGCGTCCTCCCGAAGACTCACCCTATCAGCCGCCATCACCCAGGTCATCCGCCCAACGATCGCAACGCTCGGCAAGTGGGCAGGACGCTCGCTGCGATAGCCTCGAACGCCGTCTCGAGGCCGTTCAGCGCGAGCTGCGCGCCGGCTACCAGGAACCTCGCGGCAATCGGCTGCGGGCGCGTCGACGCCAGATGTCTGCCGCGCATCGACGTGAGTGCCGCGACTCCCTGGTGGGGCCCTGACCACCATCATGATGTCTTTTTCTGTGACGCCTGAGCGGATCGCTTGAACATAGGCAACGTCGATTCAAAGCAGAGTGCTGGCGGCGCGATGTAGCTGAGCGTGGCGATTGGCCAGCGCCTTTAGGTCGCGATCATAGCCGCCGCCGATGACCGCTGCTATCGGGATCTGTGCGTCTCGACAGGTCTCCAACACGTAATGGTCTCGAGCGAACAGCCCGTCATCGCACAATGCCAGGTGACCGAGGCGGTCATCGGCATGCACGTCGACACCAGCATCATATATCACCAGCTCCGGGGCGAACTGGACGAGTAATGGGGGCAGACTCGCCCTCAAGCGTGCCAGGTAGTCTAGATTACCTGTGCCACGAGGCAGGGCGATGTCCAGGTCGCTATGCTGCTTGCGGGCCGGAAAGTTCTCTGCCCCATGCATCGAGAAGGTGAAGACACGGTGATCGTTGCGGAAAAGCCGTGCGGTCCCGTCGCCCTGGTGAACGTCCAGGTCGACGATCAGGATGCGCTTCACCCATCTCCGCTCCAAGGCATGGGCCGCGGCGACCGCAAGATCATTGATCAGGCAGTAGCCGCTGGCGGCATCGGCATGGGCATGGTGGGTACCGCCAGCGGTGTTGCAGGCAAGGCCGGTATCAAGGGCCGCTTCGACGCTTGCCTGGGTGCCGCCCACTTCAAGCAGCGTGCGGACGACAAGTGACTCGGACCAGCGAAAACCGCTGCGACGTTGGGCCGACTCACTCAGGGTGCCGCCAAGGAAGGCGTGCAGATAGTCGGCCGTATGCACGCGGGCCAGGCTGGCTTCGCTTGCTGGCTGTGGGGTGATCCACTCGGCAAGATGCTCGAGCTTCTCGGCGGCTAATGTCTCGCGCAGCACCCGGAATTTAGCCATCGGGAAGGGATGCCGTGGTGGCATCTCGATGGTGTAACCCGGGTGGTGAATCAGTGGCAGCATGGCGGGTGTCAGGATGATGTGGCTAGTTCGAGGTCGCTACCACTCTACCCATCACCCCGGGACGAGGCCACTCAGGACGATTCGGCATCCTTAAGCATCGACAGCGTTTGCTGATAGAGCGCCAGGCTTTCGCCATCGTGCAGGATGAAACGCACCTGTCGAAGGTGATCGCAGTGCTGGGTCTCCTTCAAGACCGTGGTCAGCGCCACCCGGGTCGCTTCGTTCATGGGATAGCCGAAAGCGCCAGTGGATAGGGCAGGGAAGGCGATCGAGGCCAGTTCCTGTTCCTCGGCCAGTCTGATGGCCTCCCGGTAGCAGGACGCCAACAGGGCGTCCGAGGGCTCATCACGACCATAGACGGGCCCCAGGCAATGAATGACATGGCGGTTGGGCAAGTCATGGGCACCGGTGATTACCGCCTGACCGGGCCGGATCGGTGCCTCTGGTTGACACTCATGGGCGAGGCCCGGGCCAGCGGCTCGATGCAGAGCGCCGGCGACGCCGCCACCCGACATGAGCTGTGCATTGGCGGCATTAACCACCGCGTCCATGTCGGGCTGGTTGGCGATGTCACCCTGACGGCATTCAATCTCGACGGTGGGTGTCATGCTGTCCTCCTTAATCCTCTTGGGTGCTATCAAGCCTAACGGCAATATCCAGGTCTATCCGACTATCGCGAAGAGAGTTGACATGATTTTACATGATTCAACGCGAAGGATGACTAGGCTAGTTAGTGTAAACACCTGAATCGTATGGTCGCTATGATCTAAAGTAGTGCATACTCATTTGCTTGTAAGCATCATTGGCAGGAAACGCTGAAAGCGCAACGTCGCCAGACCCGCGCAGGCAAGCTATAACTGATACAACGAATGCGATGATCGCCAAAAAGCAGAAAGATATCGCCATTCGGGTATGCCCGCCGACGAAAGGGCTGAGCGAAGATGTCGCAGAGGTGGCATAGCCATCCAACATCAACACTATCAAGAGGTGTCTGAATGAAACGCCATGCAATCACTGCTGCAGCCGTAACGGGCCTGCTGACGGGTGCTGCCATGTTCTCCTCGCCGGTCGTGGCTCAGGAGCGCTTCATCACCATCGGTACCGGCGGTCAGACCGGCGTCTACTATGTGGTCGGTCAGTCGATCTGTCGTCTCGTGAACCGTCTTGAAGACTCTGATATCAAGTGCAACGCACCGTCGACCGGCGGTTCCGTCGCTAACATCAACGGCATCAAGTCCGGCGCGCTCGACATGGGTGTTGCCCAGTCCGACGTGCAATATCAAGCCTATAACGGTACGGGCACCTTCGATGGCGATGCTTACCCCGAGCTGCGCGCGGTCTTCCGCGTACACGGGGAGCCGCTAACCCTGTTGGCTCGCGCCGATTCCGGCATCGAAACCCTCGATGACCTTGAGGGCAAGCGTGTCAATATCGGTAACCCGGGCTCTGGCCAGCGCAACACCATGGAAGAGGTCATGGACGCCAAGGGGTGGACCGAGGACACCTTCTCGCTGGCCTCTCAGTTGGATGCCGCCGAGCAGGCTGCTGCCCTTGCCGATAACAACATCGATGCCATGGTCTATGTGGTCGGTCACCCGAACGGCTCCATTCAGGAAGCCACCACTACCGTCGATGCCAACCTGATTCCGTTGGATGGCCCCGCCATCGAGGGGCTGGTCGAGGAGTATCCGTACTATTCCGAGGTGGTGATCCCGGGCGGCCTCTACAAGGGTAATGATGAAGATGTCACTACCTTCGGTGTGGCGGCAACCTTTGTCACCAAGGCCTCTGTGGACGAGGACATCATCTATCAAAGCGTCAAGGCAGTGTTCGATAACTTCGATCGCTTCAAGCGCCTACACCCCGCCTTCGCTAACCTGAAGGAAGAAGAGATGGTCACCCAAGGGCTGTCAGCGCCGCTGCACCCGGGGGCTGCCCGTTACTATCGTGAGCGTGGCTGGATCGAGTGATTCAGGCCTGACAGGAGCTTAAGCTCTTGACTCGGTGCGCGGCCGTTCCAAAAGGGAGGTCGCGCATCTTGGTTTTAGACCCGTGGCATGGCCCGGGCGACTAGGCTTTTTCCGGTGATGATGGCAATCAGGATGATTTCATGAGCGAAGACAAGACAAGAGCCTCGGCTTCGAGTGCCGATCTCGAGGATATGGTTGCGTCCTCGGATTCCGGTTCGCGTAAGCCGCCCGGGATGCCCGGCAAAATTTTGGTGGTAACGGCGGCGGTCTGGTCGCTTTTCCAGCTTTGGATTGCTTCACCGCTACCTTTCATACTCGAATTCGGGGTGTTCAACGCCACAGAATCGCGCTCGATTCACTTGGCTTTCGCCCTCTTCCTGGCCTACATGGCCTATCCCGCCTCCAAGAATTCTCCGCGGGATCGTATTCCTATCCAGGACTGGGTACTGGGCCTGCTGGCGGCACTCGCCGGGGCCTATATGTTTATTTTCTACGAGCAGTTGGCCCAACGCCCTGGGGCGCCGGTCATGCAGGACGTGATTGTCGGCGTCATTGGTATCCTGCTGCTGCTTGAGGCCACCCGCCGGGCGCTTGGCCCGCCGCTGATGATCGTGGCCATGGTATTTATCGGTTATTCGCTGGCAGGTCCCTACATGCCGGGCATTCTGTCGCACCGCGGTGTCAGCATTCCCGGGTTGATCAACCACCAGTGGCTGACGACCCAGGGGGTATTCGGCATTGCGCTGGGGGTGTCGACCAGCTTCGTTTTCCTGTTTGTGTTGTTTGGTGCCCTGCTCGACAAGGCGGGTGCCGGTAACTATTTCATCAAGGTCGCTTTCTCGTTACTCGGCCACTACAAGGGGGGTCCAGCCAAGGCTGCAGTTGTCGCTTCGGGCATGACCGGCCTGATTTCGGGTTCTTCCATTGCCAACGTCGTCACTACCGGCACCTTTACGATTCCGATGATGAAGCGTGTCGGCTTTTCCTCCGAGAAAGCTGGGGCCGTCGAGGTCGCTTCCTCGGTGAATGGTCAGATCATGCCGCCGGTCATGGGGGCAGCGGCCTTCCTGATGGTCGAGTATGTGGGCATCTCGTATGTAGACGTCATCAAACATGCCTTCCTGCCGGCGCTCATTTCCTATATCGCGTTGGTCTACATCGTCCACCTCGAGGCCCTCAAGGCCAACATGAAGGGACTTCAGAGCAGCAACCCGCCCAAGCCGCTGGTCCGCAAGGCCGTCGGATTTCTGGGTGGTCTGCTGTTGATGATGATCACCGCTCTGGTGGTTTATTACGGCTTGGGGTGGCTAAAGCCAATACTCGGCGATGCGACACCCTGGGTGGTGGCGGCTGGACTGACAGCTATATATGTTGGCCTGCTCAAGGTGGGGGCCAACTATCCTGAGCTCGAGATCGACGATCCCAATTCGCCAGTGATCACGCTGCCCCAGACGCGGCCGACCGTGATGGTAGGGCTACAGTATATTCTGCCTGTCGTGGTGCTGGTCTGGTGTCTGATGGTCGAGCGGCTTTCGCCAGGGCTTTCGGCCTTCTGGGCCACGGTGTTCATGACCTTCATCATTGTGACCCAGCGTCCTATTTCGGGAATATTCCGGGGGCAGAGCGAGCTTGTCGAGAACATCAAGTCAGGCTTCCTGGACCTGTGGGATGGGCTGGTGACCGGTGCGCGCAACATGATCGGTATCGGTATTGCGACGGCTACCGCAGGCATCATCGTGGGTGCCGTGTCGCAGACCGGCGTAGGTCTTGTGCTCGCCGACGTGGTCGAGATCCTGTCGATGGGCAACCTGATGCTGATCCTGATGCTCACGGCAGTGCTCAGCTTGATCCTCGGCATGGGGTTGCCGACCACTGCCAACTATATTGTGGTGTCGGCGCTTCTGGCGCCGGTGATCGTGACGCTGGGTGAGCAGAATGGTCTGCTGGTGCCGCTGATCGCCGTGCACCTCTTCGTGTTCTATTTCGGCATCATGGCCGACGTTACTCCGCCGGTGGGGCTGGCATCCTTTGCCGCTGCTGCCGTATCGGGCGGTGATCCGCTGAGAACCGGCTTCCAGGCGTTCTACTACAGCCTGCGGACCGCAGCGCTGCCGTTCCTCTTCATCTTCAATACTGACCTGCTGCTGATCGATGTGACCTTCCTGCAGGGCATTGTGGTATTCGTTGTATCGACGCTTGCCATGTTGATCTTTGCGGCGGCGACACAGGGATTCATGCTGACCCGTAACCGTTGGTATGAAAGCGTACTGCTGTTGCTGGTGGCCTTTTCCCTGTTCCGCCCGGGTTTCTGGATGGACATGATCCATGATCCTTACCAGTCGGTGCCGCCGACCCAGTTCGTGCAGCAGCTTGGTGAAATGGATGACGACAGCACGCTGCGCCTGCAGGTGTCAGGCAAAGATCCCTACGGTGATCCTTTGACCACCTACATGACATTGCCGGTACCTGAAGGCGAAACGGGTGAGGAGCGTCTGGCTAATTTCGGCCTGGAGCTGCTGATCGAGGATGAGAGCGTCATCGTCGATATGGTTGCCTTCGGCAGCCAGGCGGAGAAGCTTGGCTTCGACTTCGATCAGGAAATCATCGAGGTGCTGGCGCCGGTGGATCGTTGGTCGAAGGAATGGATGTGGATTCCGGCGTTCGGGCTTTTTGTCCTGATTGTGCTGCTACAGCGGCGCCGTCGAGACACCTCAACCAAGCCGGCTACCGCGTAACGGAGGGCTAGACCATGTATCAGAAAATCCTGCTGCCGGTGGATCTGAATGAGGAAGCGTCCTGGGAAAGGGCGCTGCCCACCGCCTTGGCGCTGTGCCGTACTTTCGATGCGTCGCTGTATCTCGTGACAGTACTGCCTGACTATCGCATGCCCCTGGTGGGGTCCTATTTTCCTGCCGACTTCAGTGAGAAGGCGCATCAGGCCATAAGTGATGCTCAGCAGGAGTTCGTCAAGCAGCACGTACCAAGTGACGTCAGCGCAAAATGTGTTATCGCCGAGGGCTCACCCTGGGAAGCCATCATCGATGTCGCCAAGAAACTGGAGATCGATCTGGTGGTGATGGCCTCGCACAACAAGCGCAAATTTGCCGATTATCTGCTGGGACCCAATGCGGAACATGTGGTGCACCACAGCAAGATGTCGGTGATGGTCGTACGCTGATTCATCGACGCCACTCTGTCTCTGCATGCCGCCAACCCCCGACTGGTTTTGCCAGTCGGGGGTTGGCCTTTCTGCACGACTCGCCAGAGAAGCGTGGTTTGAGCGTAGAAGAGGATAAGTCTTTGCAGGGGCAAGCTTTCTCCCTCTCGTCTACATTGAGAGAAGAGTAACGGGAACAAGCATTAAGGCATCTTGCCGTACTGGCCAACGCGTTTAATTGATATCGCAGGATGCGGAGCACGGCCAAGGCTCGATGGACACCATTACCGCGAACGGTTAAGGGGAATGCCATGAATGCAGTCACATCGAAGGGCCCGAAGCCTTCAGACTACAACGTTAAAATCAGCATCAACTCGGTAGGTATGGACAAGCCCAGAAGCTGGTTGGTTGCTGGCTTCCAGGACTTTCGTGATGCCACGGCCGTCAGTTTGGCCTATGGCATGTTCTGGGTGGGACTTAGCCTGGCCATAACCCTGGCTGCCTTCACCCTCGATCTCTGGCACTGGTTGCTGCCGCTGGTTGCCGGGTTCATGTTTTTAGGTCCCCTGGTGGCGGTTGGCTCCTACGGTATCAGCCGCGCCCTTGAGGAAAACCGGTCACCGACCATGGGGGACGCCTTCGGTGCCTGGAGCGCTCATACAGGCCAGTTGGCGATGATGGGCCTCATGATGATGATTTTCTTCCTCGCCTGGATTCGTCTGGCCACGTTATTGTTCGCGCTCTTCTTTGGCTTCGATGTGCCAAGCCCCGATACCCTCTATACGGCACTGCTGACGACCTCCGAGGGCTTGAGCATGCTGTTGGTGGGCACGGCGGTAGGGGCGGTGCTGGCCTTCGGTGCCTTCTCGATCAGCGTGGTGGCCATCCCCACCCTGATGGATCAGGATCTGACCTTCATGGAAGGCATCGAGGCGAGCCTAAAGGCGGTTGCGCAGAATTTCCGTCCCATGCTGCTGTGGGCCGTGATCCTTACCGGCAGCGTACTGCTTGGCGTGGTGACCTTCTACATCGGCCTGGCCGTGATCCTGCCGGTGCTGGGCCATGCCAGCTGGCATGCCTACGAAGATTTGGTCAATGTTGAGATCATTGAACAATCCAAGAACTGATTGACGCGACCGCTGGTCCGCTATTGGCGATCTTCGGTAAGCTGTGCAGGTGAATCACGTTTAACAAGTGATGTAGCGAGAGGTTTTATCACCTCTCGCTATGCAAACCATTGCCTGCACGGACCGCCTGCCATGATCGCCACCCCCCTGCATGTGTCTGCTCTTTATCGCTATCCCCTAAAGTCCTGTGCGGGAGAGATTCTCGAACATGCTGATGTGCAACGGGAGGGAATTGTCGGGGATCGGCGTATGATGATGTCGCGCCCGGATGGCCGCTTTATCACGGCCCGCACTCACCCAAGGCTCGAACTGATACAGGTGCAATTGGGTGTAGACACCGTGACACTGAGTTTTCCCGGCCACCCGGATCTAGCACTCTCAAGGGTTGATTTTGACCTGACGCCCTTTGGCACCGAGGTCTGGGGGGATCGCTTCGATGCCTTGACCACGACGCGAGAAGCTGATGCCTGGTGCACCGAGGTGCTGGGTGAATCGGCGCATTTGCTATGTATCGGCGAGCAGTCCCCGCGTTACCGGCAATCGATTGAGCAGTCGGTCGGGTTTGCCGACGGCTATCCGCTGCTGCTGATAGGTGAAGGGTCGCTTAATGATCTCAACGAGCGCATGGCCAAGTCCCAGGCCAGGCCCCATAGCATGGCGCAGTTTCGGCCTAATCTGGTTGTAGCAGGCAGCGACGCTTTCGCCGAGGACAATTGGCAGCGCCTGCGTATCGGTGAAGTGGAGCTTGCCGTGATGGAACCCTGCTCACGCTGCGCCATGATTACTGTTGATCCGCTTACCGGAACATTCCTGCCTGGCAAGGAACCGCTCAAGACACTGGCGACCTATCGGCGCGGTAATAACGGCAAGGTGCTGTTTGGACAGAACCTGGTGGTAGTGAAAGAAGGCCGTTTATCTCTTGCTGACAAGGTCGAGATCCTGGCGTGATCTGGTTACTCAAAAGCACACGATAATCGCGCACGTAAGGATCACTCTTCTTAGAAAATCTTAAGGCCTTTCATGAATTCGATTACCTATTCACTGGCGTTGTTCCTGCTTGTCAGCCTCAGCTTTCTGCCTGCTCATGCCGGTTCATTGTCTTTACCGCAACCGACGGGCAACGTCCTGCTCGAGGTTAGCGGTGACATTCGTTATACCAATGCTGGCGACAAGGCTCGATTCGACCGGAAGATGCTGCATACCTTGCCGACCCACGTCCTGACCACTCACACCCCTTGGACGGATGGGAAACGGCAATTCCGCGGCCCGCTGATCCGGGACGTACTTTCCCGGGTCGGCGCTGATGGCGACGAGCTGCGAGTCGAGGCGATGAACGGTTATATCGGGCTGATCCCGATCAGTGATGTTGTGGATTACGATGTCATTCTCGCCATGTCGATGGACGGTAAGCCTTTGGTGATCCGCAATTTCGGCCCACTATTCGTATTGTACCCCTTCGACGAGAATCCTGACCTCAATACCGAGGATATCCGCTATCGCAGTGTCTGGCAGGTTGCCAAGATCCATGTCCATTAAGACTGATTGCCATCGACTTTCCCAGTGGCAGTCGACGTGATGGTGAATTATCTTCGCTACCCGTTGCGTCTGAAGCTCGGCGCTGCCGCAGTGCTTGGTTTCTTTATCGCCGCGTTGGTGGTGGCCGGTATGATCGTATGGCGCCAGGAGAGTCTGGCAAACAGTGTTGGGGGAGATGTTACCTGGGCGGCCTACAAGCTGGATCGTGAGGCCATTCAGTTGCGTGATAAGCTCGACGAGGTCAATGATCTTGATGCGTTACGGATCAAGTTTGAGCTGCTTTACAGTCGACTCAATATTCTGCAACGCGGCGATATCGGTGAGCTTTTTCAGCGTATTGACGATCAGACACAGCTGATACCCGCCATTGCCAGCCAGATGGATATTCTCGACCTGCAGTTCGGGGGACTAGAACGCTTGGATGAGGCCTCCCGGCGTTCTTTGCAGGCAGCACTTGATCCCTTGATCGATCTTAGCCAGCGGTTGGTGATCGCCACCAATACGCATTTGGGCAAGGCCAAGCAGCAGGAAAGAGAGGCACTCCAATGGCTGCATTGGATGCTGCTGAGCCTGCTTGGGTTGATGAGTCTGTCGATTCTGATGGTAACCCGGTTCTTGTTCCGCGAGGCCCGGGAAAATGCCGAATCACGGCGTGCTCAGGAGGTGCTGAGACGTCGCCTCGAAGAGTCTGCTCAAAAGGCGCAGGACGCCAATGAAGCTAAATCCGAGTTTCTGGCGACCGTCAGTCACGAGATTCGTACTCCGCTTAATGGCGTCATTGGCATGAGTGAGATGCTGCGAGGTCGTCCGCTTGATCCCTCTTCGCGACGCTATGCCGAGATCATCCATGACAGTGCCGACAAGCTTCTGGGGTTGATCAACGATATTCTCGATTTCTCGCGTATCGAGTCGGGTCATCTTGAGCTTGAGCATGTCGACTTCTCGTTACAGGAACTGATTGAAGCAGCCGTGCGACTTTTCGAGCCACGAGCCGCCTACAAGGGCATTACACTGACCTCACAACTGGCTGATGACGTCCCCGAGCGGTTGCAGGGGGATCCAGGCCGGCTTCGCCAGGTGCTTCTCAACCTGCTCTCCAACGCCATCAAGTTCACGGAGCACGGTGATGTCTCGGTGCAAGTGAGCTACTCCGCAGATGAGCGGCTTCTGGTCTCGGTCAGAGATAGTGGCTCAGGCATTTCCGACGAGCAGCGTCATCGTCTATTCGAGCCTTTTCGGCAGGGTGATGCATCCACGGCGCGTCGCTTCGGTGGTAGTGGTCTGGGACTGGTGATCTGCAGACGCCTGGTGAGTGCCATGGGCGGGGACATCGAGTTTATCAGTCGCGTGGGCGAGGGCAGCCGCTTTTGGTTCGAGGTGCCATTGCGCCGCGCCAACCCTCCGGAGCAGACGAATAAGAGTGCTGAGCCGCACTTCTGGCCCGCCTTACCATCCGGTCAGCGGCTATTGGTCGTCGAGGATAATGCGATCAACCAGCAGGTGGCGCGCATCATGCTCACTCGCCTGGGCTGTCGAGTCGAGATTGCCTCGTCCGGCGAGGAGGCGCTGAGGATCACTCAGGGTGATCCCTTTGCGCTGATCTTCATGGATCTGCAGATGCCTCTGTTGGATGGGTTTGAAGTGACTCGCCAGTTGCGCAGAAGGGCCGATTGGTGTGCCCGAGTACCGATCGTTGCCATGACGGCTGGCACCTTTGGTGATGAACATGCTCGTTGCCTGGCTGCTGGCATGAACGATTATCTGATCAAGCCACTTTCCAGTGCTCAGCTACAGGCGACGCTGCATCACCATATCGGCGGTATGGACGAGACGACGAGCATACCGTCGGAGGATGGACGAGCCGGGGAGGACGGTGCGTCAGAAGAAAGCGCATCCGAGCCTATCGAGGCCAGCGCTGTTGACTCAGGGAATGAGCCAAGACTTGCGCTGGATGTGCTGGATGAGTTGCATGAGCATCTGGCGCTTGAGGATGTCAGAAAGCTAGTAAATGTCTATCGCCGCCAGATGCCGGGGCGTCTCGAAGCACTGTCACTCGCTATCAATAACGGACAAGTCGATCAGGTGATGCAGCTTGCTCACTTGGTAAAAGGCGAAGCGCTGAGTCTGGGACTCTGTCAGGTGGGAGAGCGGGCCAGGGAGCTTGAGAGTGCGGCTCAGCGTGCACCTCACGATCACCTGACGATGCTGCTGGATGCGCTCGAAAACTGCCTGTCACCATCGCTCGATGACCTCGAAGCCTGGCTTGATGGCACCAGCCTCCGTCCCATTGACATGCAAGACTCGCGGGAAAGTAACGCGGAATGACCGGTGTTTCGCGTATCGATGTCTTGCTTACTGCTACCTCTTGTCGCTTATCCACCGGGGGGGAGCCGCCGGTGCAGAGCACGCTCCACGACCACCTGGCCGGGTCGGTAGTCGCCTTGGGCGGCAGCAATGGCGCGATCCAGCGTCAGTTCAGCAATCCGTTCGTGTTGCTGAGGCAGTGAGTTGACCGGCAGTGGCAGGAAATCCAGCAGTCGGTCATCGCCGAACGTTGCCAGTCGCAGTGAGGGAGGTAGGCCGCCGCTCTCCAGTAGCTCGTCGAGCACTCCGTCGAGCAGGGTATAGGATGCGGTGACTAGCGCATCGGGCATGCCTTGCTCTTCAAGCAGTTCCCGCATCAGACGAGCTCCTTCCCGTCTGTCATAGCGGACACCACTGAGTGTCACCGCGTGGCAATCATGACCCTTTAGTGCCCTGTGAAAACCGGATAGTCGCTCGGTGCTGATCGACAGCTGAGGCACGGCATCCAGCCAGGCAATACACTTGAGGCTGGAGGTGAGTACCGATTCGGTCAGCGCCTGGGCAGCCGACTGATTATTGCTGACGATGCTGATGAAATGGTCCGGGTTCAGGGCTCGGTCCACGGCGATGACGGGGAGTCCTTTTGCCATCAGATCGACATAGAAGGCATCGTCCATTGGCAGACAGCTGGCCACGATCAGCACTTCGCAACGCTGAGCACGCAGTGCACGGGCCAGTTCGCGTTCGCTGTCCGGGTTATCCTCAGAGCCTGCGATCAGTAGCTGGTAACCGCGACGTCGCGCGCCTTGTTCAAGACGCTTGGCAAGCAGGGCGTAACTGGCATTCTCCAGATCGGGAATAATAAGCCCGATGGTGCGACTGGCGCCCCGTCTAAGTGCTGCTGCCTGGGCATCGATCCGGTAATGATGTTGCTCGACAACCGCCATGACTCGGTCGACAGTTTCCTGACTGATGCGCCGTTCCTTGGCCTTGCCGTTGATGACATAGCTCGCTGTCGTCCGTGAGACGCCGGCCAGGCGGGCGATTTCTTCGAGTGTCATGGTGACCCCCTTGTGTCCGATGCGGTTCATTCTACCCGAGTCACTGGTGTCACCGGCTACGCCCAAGGTCGTAGGTAATCGCGCTTGATAAATCAGCTTACTCGAGCCAGCATTACACAAACCCTTAGGTGACACGATTCAGCCATGGGGAAGCAAGGTTGGCAAGGCCCGGCGTCATGGCCCACCAGCCAGCGGTCGGCATCCCCGCTGTCCCGCTCCCAGGCACAGGAGGTTAGTATGTTGACACTCGGACAGGACGATATCCTGCTCGACCGCAAGGCGGATGACTGGCGTGCGGCCCTTGATCTGGCGGCCTCGACCCTGGTTGATGCCGGCCTTGTCGCCGCGGCCTATCGCGATGGCTTGCATGCCCGAGAGGCGCAGTCCTCCACTTTTCTTGGTAATGCCATCGCCATTCCTCATGGCACGCCGGATAGCCGTACCCACGTCAAACGCACCGGTGTGCGGGTGCTGCAGTTCCCCGAAGGCATCGACTGGCACGATGGCAACCGCGTTTACGTGCTGGTCACCATTGCCGCCCAGAACGATGAGCACCTGGATATCTTGCGCCAGCTGACCCATGTGCTGGACCGCGACGGTGTGGCCGAGCGCTTGGCGGCGGCAGAATCGCGCGCCGAGGTGGCTGGGTTGCTGTCGAAAGCCGTCGTTGAGGCGCGCCTGGATGAAGACACCCTGTGTCTCAACTTCCCCGCTCGGGATCGACTCGAGCTTGCCCTGGCGGCTGCCGCTCGGCTGCGCCAGTCAGGCTGTGTCGGCCATGATTTCGTCTCCGACATCGCCTCACAGTCGCCGCTAGCGCTGGGGCAGGGCCTGTGGCTCGCGACCAGCGCCAAGGGGGTGAATAACCCGGCACTATCGCTTGCCACTCCTGAAGCGGTGATTGGCCAGGGGGCCAGTGCGGTCAGCGGTGTCTTCTGCCTGGCGGCGCAGGGCGATGCCCATCGGAGTCTGCTGGAGCGGCTGTCGACGCTGCTGGATCGCGGAGAAGGCCATGATTTGCATCAACTCTCCGCCGAGAACGTGCTGGCGCGACTGTCAGGTGAGTCGGCCAGTGCCCAGACGGCTCGAGCTCGGGTACTCAACGCTCACGGCCTGCATGCGCGCCCCGCCAAGCAGCTGATTCAGGTGGCGCGTCGTCAGAGCGTCCCGATCAAGGTGCGTCTGGTGGATGGCAGCGGCGAGGCCGTGTCCGCTGCCAGCTTGACCAAGGTGATTGGTCTCGGCGCGCGGCGTGGCCAGCAGCTGGTGTTCTCCGCAGAAGGTGAGGGCGCCAGCCAGGCGCTGGACGCCATGTGCGAGGCCATGCAGGACGGCCTGGGTGAAGTCGTTCAGCCCTTCGAAGAAGGCCGTGAACATGTGGCCAGCACACCGCCCGAGGGCGCCAAGGCGCCGGAGCCGCTGCCGGATGATACGCCCTATCCGGCGGTCGCCGCGTCTCCGGGCATGGCCATTGCGCCGGTGTTCGTGATGCGTACGCCGCGCTTCGAGTATCCCGAGCGGGCTGATGACGTCAGCGAACAGACGCGACGCCTGGACGCTGCCATCCGCGAGGGCACTGAGCAACTCGAGGCCCTGGTACACAGCGCCCAGGGCGGCGAGGTCGCCGAAATATTGTCGATGCATGAGGAAATGCTCGACGACCCCGAGCTGCATGAAGCCGCCCGTGAGGGTATCCAGGAAGGCTATTCCGCCGAGGCAGCCTGGTGGAACGCCATCGAAACCGCCGCTCGGGCTCAGGAAATGCTCGCCGACCGTCTGCTCGCCGAACGCGCAGCTGATCTGCGCGACGTGGGGCGCCGGGTACTGGGTATCCTCTGCGACATCAGCCTGCCTACGCCGCCGGATCATCCCTATATCCTGGTGATGGATGATGTAGGCCCTTCCGATGTGGCCAAACTCGATACCAGCCGAGTGCGTGGCCTATTGACCGCACGCGGCGGGGCCACGGCTCACAGCGCAATCCTTGCGCGTGCCCTGGGTATTCCTGCCGTGGTGGGTGCCGGCGAGCGGGTGCTGACGCTTGAGAACGGCAGCGAGATGATTCTCGACGGTGAGCGCGGACGGGTCACGCCTGCCCCCTCTGCCGAGCGTCGTCAGCGCGCCGAATTGAGCCTCAAGGAACATGAACGTCTGGAGCGGGAGGCCTGGGCCGCGCGCTTCGAGGAAGGGCGCACCCGTGACGGTCATCGCGTCGAGGTCGCTGCCAACCTGGGCAATACCGCGCATACGGCAGATGCCGTCGAGCGCGGCGCGGAAGGCGTGGGCCTGTTGCGTACCGAGTTCATCTTCATGGCGCATGCCGAAGCGCCGGACCTGGATGCCCAGGTTGTCGAATACAAGGAAGCCATGGATGCCCTCGGCGGTCGTCCCCTGGTTGCCCGTACCCTGGATGTGGGGGGCGACAAGCCGCTGCCTTACTGGCCGGTACCTCAGGAAGACAACCCCTTCCTGGGACTGCGTGGCATCCGCCTGGCCCTGACTCAGCCTGAGGTGCTGGAGACACAGCTGCGCGCCTTGTTGATGGCCGGCGCGGGGGGAGATCAAAACTCGGGGCGCCCGCTGCGCATCATGCTGCCGATGGTCAAGGACATTGCCGAGTTCCGGGCGGCCAAGACCATCTTCGATCGTTTGCTCGAGGAGATCCCGTCCGAGGAGCGCGCCAGTGACGTGCAGCTCGGTGTGATGATCGAGGTACCGTCCTGCGCGCTGCTGGCGCCGACGCTTGCGGCCGAGGTCGACTTCTTCTCGATCGGCACCAACGACCTCACCCAGTACACCCTGGCGATCGATCGTGGCCACCCGGCGCTGTCGGCCCAGTCCGATGGCATGCATCCGGCGGTGCTGCGCTTGATCCAGATGACTGTCGATGCCGCCCACGCCCACGGCAAGTGGGTCGGGGTGTGTGGCGAGCTGGCCTCGGACGCCCAGGCGGTGCCGGTGCTGGTGGGGCTTGGCGTCGATGAGCTCTCGGTCAGCGCCCGTCAGGTGCCGATGGTCAAGGCGCGGCTGCGCGATTTTGACCTCGCCGACGCCCAGGCTCAGGCCACGCTGGCGCTGGCCCAGGCAACAAGCGATGACGTGCGTAATGCCCTGGAGGTGCGCTGATGGCTCGCGTCCTGACGGTAAGCCTCAATCCGGCGCTGGATCTGGCGATTGGCCTGCCGGCGCTGACGCTTGGCGAAGTGAACCGTACCGATACAACGCAGCTGAGTGCCGCCGGCAAGGGCGTCAACGTCGCTCGGGTGCTGGCATCACTGGGCCATGAGGTGGTGGTCTCGGGGTTTCTGGGGGCCGATAACGACAGTCCCTTCCGGCGCGCCTTCGCCGACATGGGCGTCGAGGATGCCTTCCTGCGCGTGCCGGGGGAGACGCGCATCAATGCCAAGGTTGCCGAGCACAGTGGCCGCGTTACCGACATCAATGGCCCCGGCGTGACCATTGATGCCACGACCTTCGCCGCCTTCCTCGATGAGCTGGAGGCGTTGGCTGCCGATGCCAGCCGGCGGCCCGAGGCAGTGGTCATCGCCGGTAGTTTGCCGCCAGGCATCGATGTCGACGATCAGGCCGCGTTGATTGCGCGTCTCAAGGCGCATGGCCTGGCGGTGTGGGTCGATACCAGCGGGCCTGCGTTGTCAAGCGCCATTGCATCCGCCCCCACGGCCGTCAAACCCAACGAGCTTGAGCTGGCCGAGTGGGCCGGTGAAGCCCTGGATAGCGATGCGCGTCGCTTGGCGGCTGGGTTGCGCCTTCATCAGGCCGGCATAGAAGAGGCACTGATCTCCGCCGGCGCCGAAGGCGTGCTGTGGGTCAGCCAGCGCGGTGCATGGCATGCCATACCGCCGAAGATGACGGTCGCCAGCACCGTGGGAGCCGGTGACACCCTGCTCGCCGCTATGCTGCACGGCGTCCTCGAGGGCCATGCCCCCGACGCGGCGCTTCGCTTCGCGACAGCCCTGTCCGCCGAAGCCGTTCGCCATGTCGGTGTGGGAAATGCCCACGCCGATGACTTCCCTAACCTTCAACAACAGACCCGCGTGCGTCGCCTGAACGACGTAGACGCAGGGGGAGCGCTCGCATGAATGTCATCCTGATTACGGCTTGCCCAAGCGGCATGGCCACTACCTTCCTTGCCGCGCGGCGGCTTGAGCAGGCGGCCAATCGCCTGGGCTGGACCACGACGGTGGAAATGCATGGCGAACTGGCGCCCGTCGAGCCGGCCTCCGCCGAGGCCATCGCCGCTGCCGATCTGGTGGTGGTCGCCGCCGATACGGTACCGGATCCGCAACGGTTCAAAGGCAAGATGCTCTATCAGGCGCCGATCGCCCAGGCGCTGCCCGATCCCGCCAACTTCCTCGAGCGGGCTCAGGCCGAGGCGTCGACCTATACGCCGCCGGCCGAGAATACCCAGCCGGTGTCAGCGAATACCGCCGATGCCAAGCGCATCGTTGCCGTGACGGCCTGCCCGACCGGGGTGGCACACACCTTCATGGCCGCCGAGGCACTGAGTGAGGCAGGGCGTGCCCTGGGTCATGAAATCCGGGTCGAAACCCAGGGGTCGGTGGGTGCGCAAGATAAGCTCACCGATGAAGAGATCGCGGCGGCCGACGTCGTGCTGCTGGCCTGCGACATTGAGGTCGACCCGACCCGCTTCGCCGGCAAGCGGGTCTATCGCACGTCCACCGGCAATGCGCTGAAGAAGCCTCGTCCGGCTATCGAAGCCGCTCTGGCCGAGGCCCAGGTGGAATCTGCAGGCAGTGTGGCGAGTGGTGGCGAGGCCAAGAAGAGCGTCAAGGACAAGGGTGTCTACAAGCACTTGCTGACTGGTGTGTCCTTCATGCTGCCCATGGTGGTGGCGGGGGGCCTATTGATCGCGCTTTCCTTCGTGTTCGGCATCGAAGCCTTCAAGGAGGAGGGTACCCTGGCTGCGGCCTTGATGCAGATCGGTGGCGGCACCGCCTTTGCGCTGATGGTGCCGGTGCTGGCCGGTTATATCGCCTATTCGATCGCCGACCGCCCGGGCATCGCGCCAGGTATGATTGGCGGCATGCTGGCCTCCGAGATCGGCGCCGGTTTCATCGGCGGCATCCTCGCCGGCTTCCTTGCCGGTTATGTCGCCAAGGCGGTCGCCGAGCACGTCAAGTTGCCCGCGAGCATCGAATCGCTCAAGCCGATCCTGATCATTCCGCTCCTGGCGAGCCTGGTCACCGGCCTGACCATGATCTATGTGGTTGGCGAGCCGGTTGCGGCGGTGCTCTCGGCGATGACCAACTTCCTCGAGAACATGGGCTCGGCCAATGCCGTGCTGCTGGGCATCCTGCTCGGTTCCATGATGTGCTTCGACATGGGCGGGCCGGTCAACAAGGCCGCCTATACCTTTGGTGTTGGCCTGCTCGCATCCGAAACCTATGCGCCGATGGCGGCCGTGATGGCGGCGGGCATGGTGCCGGCAATCGGCATGGGGATCGCGAGCTTCGTCGCCAAGGCGAAGTTCTCCGAGCCCGAACGGGAAGCCGGCAAGGCCTCCTTCGTGCTGGGCCTGTGCTTTATCAGCGAAGGCGCGATTCCCTTTGCGGCCAAAGACCCGCTGCGGGTGATCCCGGCCTGCATGGTCGGCGGGGCACTTACCGGTGCCATCTCGATGCTGGTAGGCGCCAAGCTGATGGCACCGCACGGTGGTGTCTTCGTGCTGCTGATCCCCAATGCGATCTCGCCGGTGTTCCTGTATCTAGGGGCCATCATCGTCGGCTCGTTGGTGACGGGACTGGGTTACGCGCTGATCAAGCGTGGCAGCCAGGAAGTCGCGGTGTCTGCCAACGCCTGATCGGTCATCATCGACCCCTGCAAGAAGCCCCTGGCGTCCGCAAGGACACCAGGGGCTTTTGCATGAGGTGGTACAAAGGCTAAGCATCCTGCTTTAGCGTTGGTTCATGCAGCAAAACCTGGGGGCAAGACACGCTAGAAAAAGCGACTTGAGGGCTTTTTCACGCCTATGACACAGGGCGTTCGGGCGCTTCCTCGCGTTGGCGCTGTGGGTCGCTGATGGTGAAGACAGCGGCCGTGGAGGGCTTCAGCGGCTCTCGCCCGAGAATCCGGTCAGCCGCCTTCTCGGCGATCATGATGGTCGGGGCATTGATGTTGCCGTTGGTGACGGTGGGCATGATCGAGGAATCTACCACGCGCAGCTGCTCAATGCCGTGGACACGGCATTCGGCGTCGACGACGGCCATGTCATCGCTGCCCATGCGGCAGCTGCCGCAGGGGTGGTAGGCGGTTTCGGCACTATTGGCGATCCATTCATCGATCTGCTCGTCGCTGACCACGTCCTTGCCGGGCGATAGCTCGTCACCACGATAGGCATCGAGGGCTGGCTGGGCGAAGATTTCCCGGGTCAGCCGCAGACCGTCACGGTAAGCCTGCTTGTCCTCTTCCTCGTGCAGATAATTGAAGAAGATTCTGGGCGCTGCGGCAGGGTCCGCCGAGGAAAGTTTTACCCAGCCACGGCTCTTGGGCTTGTTGGCGCCCAGGTGGACTTGAAAGCCATGCCCCTCGGCGGCGCTTGAGCCATCATAGGCAATGGCGCCTGCCAGGAAATGGTATTGCAGGTCGGGCCACTCAAGGCCTGGGCGGCTGCGGATATAGCCGTTTGATTCGAAGTGGTTGGTGGCACCCAGTCCGGATTTGAAAGCAAGCCAACGTATGCCGATCAGCGCCTGGCCGATGGGGTTGAGCCATCCGTTGAGGGTGATCTTCTGTTTACAGCTCTGCTGGACCCAGACTTCAAGATGGTCCTGCAGGTTCTGGCCGACGCCGGGAAGGTCGTGGACGACCTCGATGCCGTGCTCCTTGAGGTGCTCAGCCGGGCCGATCCCCGAGAGCATCAGGAGCTTTGGTGAGTTGAAGGCGCTGGCAGAGAGGATGACCTCACGACGGGCCTGGACGCGATAGGTCTTGCCGCGCTGAGTGTATTCGACACCTACCGCCTTCTTTCCCTCCAGCAGGATACGCTGGGTCAGGGCATGCATTTCCAGATGCAGGTTATCGCGCCCGAGCGCGGGTTTCAGGTAGGCATTGGCGGTGGAACAGCGCACCCCACCGCGTACCGTCATGTCCATGCGGCAGAATCCTTCCTGGCGATAGCCGTTGTAGTCCTGCGTTTCCCCGTAGCCTGCCTGGCGACCCGCTTCGATGAAGGCCTTGTAGAGTGGGTTCTGCATGTTGTTGCCATTGCATACCCCCAGCGGGCCGTCGCTTGAACGGTAGTCGTCGTCGCCATACAGGCAGCCCTCCGCTCGCTTGAAGTAGGGCAGCACGTCGGCATAGTCCCAGCCTTCGGCGCCAAGCTGTGACCATTCCGCGTAATCACCGGCACAGCCGCGCACATAGGCCATGCCATTGATCGAGGAGGAACCGCCGATCACCTTGCCCCGCGCCTGGTGGAGGCTGCGCCCATTGAGGCCTGGCTCGGGCTCGGTGTGAAGCCCCCAGTCGAAGCGCGGTTTGTTCAGCGGGATCGAAAAGGCGGTCGGCATCTGGATGAAAATCGAGTTGTCCTTGCCACCGAATTCCAGCACCAGTACCTCTTGGTCGCCTTCTTCACTCAGCCGGTTGGCGAGTACCGAGCCCGCTGAGCCTGCACCGATGATTACGTAATCCACGCATCGGTCGAAGGAATGTTCGCTCATGTCATCGCTCCTTGACGCCTTGATCTCGGAAGGTCCGACGCCTGGGTGTCGGGCCGTCAGTGAGGTAGCCATTAGCGGCCGGCGGTGGCCGGGTCATCGGGTATCTCGGTATTAGTGCCGGGTTGTTCTCGTTGAATGTGCAGGAACAGCAGATGGCGCTCGTACTGATCCAATATATCGGCGATCAGCTGCTCCTGTGTGTAGCCATAGACATCGTAGCCTTGGCCCCCTTCGATGATATGTACCTCCAGGCGGTAGTAGTGGGTGCCGGCATGGGTGTCTCGAATCGAGAAGGACGGCATGGCGCACTGGCGCGGCCAGATCTGATAGGTAAAGTCCTGCTCGCCGCCCAGGCTCACATTCAGTGCCAGATGCTCATCCGGCTTTTCACCTGCGACGATGTCCACGGGGTAGCCCTGTTCGCTCAGAACGCTGCGTATTTCCTCCATGGCAGGCTTGACCGTTTCGCCGAGGAACTGGCTCACCTGATCATGGCCTGGGAAGCTCACAGAGCGCTTGAGACGCTGGCGCCAGTTGCGGCTTGCCCCCTCGCCGGGCAGGGTGCGACCCGATAGGTGGCCTGCCATGCTTTGCTGCAGGCTGTCTTCCTTGAGCCCTTCCACCTTGAGCGCCTTGTAGAGCCCCGCCATCATCAGGAACAACACGAAAGCGAAGGGCAGCCCCGTGATGACCACGGCGCTTTGCAGTGCCCCCAGGCCACCGGCCATCAGCAGCGCCAGGGTCAGTACACCGATGATGGCGGCCCACAGCACGCGCATCCAGGCCGGTGCATCATGGTTGGGGTCGCTCAGAATCGAGGTCAGGTTGGAAAGCACCAGCGAGCCCGAGTCACCCGATGTCACGAAGAAGACGATCGCCAGCAGCGTCACGACCAGCGTGGTCAGGCCGACCCAGGGCACGTTCTGCAGGAACAGATAGATGGCTGAGCCAGGGTTGTTCATGGCCTGTTCGCCGAAGTTGGCCACGCCAGTGTCGTTCATCACCATGTCGATAGCGCTGTTACCCATGATCGACATCCACGCCATCATGAAGGCCAGCGGCAGGATCAGCGTGCCGGTAACGAACTGACGAATGGTGCGACCACGTGAAATGCGCGCAAGGAACAGCCCCACGAAGGGTCCCCAGGCGATCCACCAGGCCCAGAAGAACACCGTCCAGCCGTTGAGCCAGTCGGTGGGCGGGTCGAAGGCATAGGTGTTCATCGACAGAGAGACGAAGTGGGTCAGGTAATCCCCCACGTTCATTACCAGTGCGTTGAGCAGGAACAGGGTCTTGCCGGTAAAGAGCACGAACAGCAGCAACATCAGCGCCAGCAGCATATTGAACTCTGAGAGCCGGCGGATGCCCTTGTCGACACCGGTCACGGCGGAGATGGCGGAGAAAATCACGATCAGCACGGCCAGTATCGCCTGGGTCATCGTGTTCTCCGGCAGATCGAACATATAGTTCAAGCCGAAGTTGAGCTGGATAATGCCGATGCCCAGGCTCGTGGCGATGCCGAACAGGGTGCCAAGCACTGCCGCGATGTCCACGCTATGGCCAATGGGACCGTGGATACGCTTGCCAAATATGGGATAGAGCGCGCTGCGAATGGTCAGCGGCAGGCCATGGCGGTAACTGAAGAAGGCCAGGGACATGCCTACCAGGGTGTAGACGCCCCAGCCGGACAGTCCCCAGTGCAGAAACGTCAGTTCCATGGCGCGACGCGCCGCCGCCACCGTCTCGGGGTCGCCGTCGGGTGGCGCGAGAAACTGAGTGACCGGTTCGGCAATGCAGAAAAATATCAGGTCGATGCCGATCCCCGCCGAGAACAGCATGGCGGCCCAGGTCACGACGTTGAATTCCGGCCTCGAATGCGCAGGACCGAGTCTGAGCTTGCCAAGCTTTGAGGTGGCAATGACGATCACAAACACGAGGTAGGCCACGACGGCGACGAAATAGAACCAGCCGAAGGTGTCCGAGATCCAGCCCAGCAGGGCATTGATCGTCGCGCTGGCAGAGTCGGTGAAGATCATTGTCCACAGCGCGAAGGCCACGATACCGATGGCTGAGCCGTAGAAGACGGTAGGGTTGATGCGATCCTTGTGTAGATCGCGCTGTGAGTCATCCGAGGCTGTCGCCATGTTCAACTCCTGGTTGATGAGGAAACATCTGTTGGCAACGTCGCCGGTTAAGCGTCGTGCCAGCTCAAGCGGCCTGCCGCGAAGAAGATTGCCGAGAAATGCCTGTTGGGCGGCATGATGTCGATGCTGATCTGCGAAGCTCCGTCTGCTAAGCCCCAGTAGCACCGTTTCAGGACACCTGGACGTTATGAGGTATAGATGCCTTGCTGACGTCCTGTACAGGTGCCGGCATACGTCATTTCAACGTTACGGGGAGAGGGTCGGCAGTTAGTGCCTGTAGGTCAGTGGTGAGTGTGGGAGAGCGCGAGAAGTCTGGCTCTTGCCATGACAGCATGGCGCAGGCTTGCCTTATCATGAG
Source organism: Halomonas salinarum (assembly GCF_012062845.1). Classification (GTDB taxonomy): domain Bacteria; phylum Pseudomonadota; class Gammaproteobacteria; order Pseudomonadales; family Halomonadaceae; genus Onishia; species Onishia salinarum. The sequence continues at coordinate 103,911 of NZ_WWNB01000001.1, read as the reverse complement.
TCGCCAGGAAATCTCACCGACAAGGAAGGCGCATGTACGATCTGTTGCTCTTGGTAGGGATCACGCTTCTAGCGGGACTGGCCATCCCATTGGGGGCCTTTTTGGCTCGCATCGAGCATATACACCCCCAGTGGCTGGAACTGGAATTTCGACATGGCGTGATAGCGTTTGGGGGCGGTGCGCTGCTTTCTGCGGTTGCGCTGGTACTGGTGCCGGATGGCATCGACATCACCTCGAAACCCCTGGCTGCGCTGTACCTGTTGCTCGGCGGGGTGGTGTTCATGCTCATCGACATGGCGATGGCGCGCTGGGCATTACCGGCCAGCCAACTGCTCGCCATGTTGCTGGACTTCATCCCCGAGGCCATCGTGGTAGGCGCCATTTTTGCCGCCCGCCCCGAGGAGGCGATGCTGATCGCGGCCCTGATCGCCTTGCAAAATGTGCCCGAGGCCTTCAATGCCTATCGCGAGTTCCTCCAGTCGCGGCGTTTCGGTGCCCGTCGCATCATCACCGTTTTCTCGCTGATGGCATTGCTGGGGCCGATGGCGGGTATTTCCAGCCACGCCTGGCTGCGGGAGCAGGAAAGCATCGTCGCTGCCATCATGCTGGTCGCCTCGGGAGGTATCCTCTATTCCATCTTTCAGGACATCGCCCCCGGGGTGAGACTGGAAAAACACTGGGCACCGCCGATGGGGGCCGTGTTGGGCTTCGTGTTCGGGGTGATGGGGCTGATGGTGGTGGGTTGACGTGGCGCCGTCAGCGGGAATGAACAGGACAGCCAAGGTGGGGGCAGCGTTGTGAGCGTTGCCAAACGCGGCATACACTTGAGGCAACCTTGCCCGATGAGTGCCTGCCATGTCTGAACTGTCTAGCGTTGCTTCCACGGCACGGCCCCGGACCGCCGACGATGAACCTCTACGGGTCGCCTATAGTGAGGCGGACGACCCGCATGCCGCCGCCGGGGAGCTGGCGGCGACCCTCTGTCATCCGCAGCTCGGCTGCGTGCTGTTCTTCTGCAGCGCCGAGTATGATCTCGGCGTGCTGGAGCAGGCGTTGGAGGAGGCTTTTGGCTTGGTGGCCGTGGTCGGCTGTACCACTGCCGGTGAGATCACGCCGCTCGGCTACGGGCGCGGCTGTATCGTGGCGATTGGCTTCGATCGACGCCATTTTTCGGTGTCGCAGGCGTTGATCAGCGATCTTGAAAACTTCGACCTGATCGGCGCCCAGCGGTTGACCTCTCAGCTGCTGGACGACTGCCGACGCCAGGCCCTGGCACCGGTCGGCGGCCACAGCTTTGCCCTGACGCTGCTCGATGGGCTATCCAGCAGCGAGGAACAGGTGCTGGCGAGCCTGGACGCCGCGCTGGGCAGCATTCCGAGCTTTGGCGGTTCGGCCGGGGACGACAATCGCCTGGCGCATACCCATGTCTTCCATCAGGGGCGCTTCCATAGCCAGGCGGCGGTGGTGGTGATGATCAACACCCGGCTGCCGTTCGAGGTCTTCACCACGCACCACCTTCGGCCGCGCCACGAGAAATTCGTGGTGACTCGCGCCGATCACGAGCGTCGCCAGGTCATGGAACTCAATGCCGCCCCGGCCGCCGAGGAATACGCACGGCTCGCCGGGTGTGCCGTCGAAGCCCTCGATGAGCAGGTGTTTGCCCGTATGCCGCTGGCGGTACGCATCGGTGATGCCCACTACGTGCGCTCGATTCAGCGGGTCAACGCCGATGGCAGTCTGACCTTCTACTGCGCGGTGGAACACGGCATCGTGCTCACCGCCATGCAGCCGGCGCCGATTCTCGAAGACCTGGATGCAGTGTTTGCCGCCTTGCAGGAACGTCTGGGTGAGCCGCAGTTGATCATCGGCTGTGACTGCTTCCTGCGTCGTCTCGAGATCGAGATGCTCGATAAGGTGGCGTTGGCTTCGCAGCGGCTGCGCGAACAGCGGGTGATCGGCTTCAATACTTACGGAGAGCAGCACCATGGCATGCACGTCAACCAGACCTTCACGGGGGTTGTCATTGGGCGACCCGGCGGGGGCTGAAGCGCCTGAAGCGGCCACGGAACGCGAGCGTGCGCTGGCCGAGGAAAACGCACGCCTGCGCAAGGTCTGTGGCGCACTGATCGAGCGGGTAGAGTCCAGCGGGGCAGCCGGTGGAGCCCCTTATGCCGCCTTCGAACATGCGGTGCTGCTGGCCGAGCAGGTGCGCGAGCGCACCGAAACCCTGCACCGCACCCTAGATGAGCTGGGAGAGGTCAACCGCCAACTGCGTAACGAGATCGCAGTGCGGGTCGAGGCCGAACAGCGCCTGCGCGAGTCCAAGCGCGAGGCCGAGGCGGCCAATCTTTCCAAGACCAAATTCCTGGCGGCGGTCAGTCATGATCTCATGCAGCCGCTGAATGCCGCGCGTCTGTTCACCAGTGCCCTCGGCGAGGAAGCGGTACCCGCGACCTCGCAGCGGCTGGTCGCCAATATCGGCCGCTCGCTGCAGGACGTCGAAGCCCTGCTGGGCACACTGGTCGATATCTCGCGGCTGGATGCCGGGGTGCTGAAGCCGGATGTCGCCGCCTTTCGCGCCGCCGACCTGCTTGACGTGATGGCCGAAGAGTACCGTCAGATCGCCGCGTCACGGGGGCTGACACTGCATTATGTCGGCTCAAGTGCGATGATCGAATCGGACCTGGCGCTACTGGCACGGGTGGTACGCAACTTCCTCACCAATGCGATTCGCTACACTCGCCACGGGCATCTGTTGTTGGGCTGCCGGCGGCGTCCGCAAGGATTGGAGATTGTGGTGGGGGATACCGGGGCCGGCATCGCCGAGTCCCAGCGCGAGGCGATCTTCGTTGAATTCCAGCGCGCCGATAGCGGCCATGACGCTCAGGATCGCGGGCTGGGCCTGGGCTTGGCGATCGTCGACCGGATTGCCACCATGCTCGATCATCCGCTGCGACTGGCCTCTCAGCCGGGACGTGGCTCTCTCTTCTCGGTGCAGGTGCCCTATGGGCGGCTGCCGGCGTCACCGGCCGGCTCCCCGACCTCGGCGTCGGCCTCGCAGGGAGACCTCCTGGCGGGCATGCGGGTCTGGGTCATCGACAATGACCCCGGGATCTGCGAGGGGATGACGGCGCTGCTTGCGGGCTGGGGTTGCCGAGTGCGGACCGCAACGTCTCTCGCCGCCCTGGAGAGAGAAACGGTCGGCGAGACCGCGGACGTGCTGCTGGTCGACTATCACCTGGATGCCTCGAGCCCTGACGGGCTGGCCGTGGCCGCCCACCTGCGCCGTCGCCATCCCGCCCTGCCCGTCGTGGTGATCACCGCCAATCATGACGCGGCGATCAAGAGCCTGGCCCGGCAGCTTGGCTACGGTTGCCTGCTCAAACCCCTCAAGCCGTTGCGGCTGCGCATGCAGCTGGTCGGCCTGCTGGGCGACGGCTCAGCGTGAGGGGTCGTGCCGGTCGGCCAGCAGGGCGTCGAGGTCGGCCGAACCGGCGGCGAGGATCGCCTGGACGCGTCCTGACACACAGAGCTTGCGCAGGATCGCCGAGACATGGGTCTTCACCGTGGTTTCGGCGATATCCAGTTCACGGGCGATCACCTTGTTGGAAGCGCCATGGGTCAGGCGGATCAGCACCTCGAGCTGCTTGACGGTGAGCTCGGACAGGCGCCGCCTGACGGCGTCGTCGACAGGCGGTGGCCGGTTAACCTCGGCCGGGGGGCGGCGCATGATATCCGGGGGCAGGTAGAGCTGGCCCTCCAGGATGCGCGTCAGGGCGACGAGCAGGTCTCGGCGCGGTGTCGACTTGGTGATATAGCCCACCGCACCGAGGTCGAGGGCGTCGAGGATGGTGCGTCGTTCCTGCTCGGCGGAGAGCACCGCCACCGGCAAGTCGGGGCGCCGATCGCGTAGCCGCTCGAGGCCCGAGAGCCCCTCGGCGTCCGGCAGGCCGAGATCCAGCAGCACCAGATCGACCTCCTCGTGTTCCTCAGCCTTTTGCAGGGCACTCTCCAGGCTGTCGGCCTCCAACAGCAGGCTGCCAGGCAGCCCGGCGGCGATCACGGCGGCGATGGCTTCACGAAACAGTGGATGGTCATCGGCGACCATCAGGGTATACATGGTCAACGTCTCCTTGAATGGTCTCGCCTCCTACCGAAGGAGGAGGCCGTCTCCTGCCATCAGAGTATGTCGTAGAAGGCCCCGCTGACCAAGACTGGGAGTGCGCCGCTACAACGACATCATTCTCGCGGCCGGTAAAAAAGGAGAGTCGAGATGGAAGCAACGATGAGAGCCGCGGTGGTTCGCCAGTTTGGCGAACCGCTGACCATCGAGGAGGTCCAGACGCCCCGGCCCAAGCGGGGAGAAATTCTGGTCAAGGTGGCGGCATCGGGTGTCTGCCATACCGATCTGCACGCCGCTCATGGTGATTGGCCAATCAAGCCCGAGCCGCCCTTCATCCCCGGTCACGAGGGCGTGGGTCATATCGTGGCGGTGGGTGAGGGAGTCACGCACCTCAAGGAAGGGGATCGTGTCGGGGTGCCCTGGCTGTATTCTGCCTGCGGCTGTTGCGAGCACTGCCTGGGTGGCTGGGAAACGCTATGCGAGTCGCAGCAGAACACCGGTTATTCCGTCAACGGCGGGTTCGCCGACTACACCCTGGCGGATGCCGGCTATGTCGGGCGCCTGCCCGATAACGTCGGCTTTGTCGAGATCGCCCCGGTGCTATGTGCCGGTGTCACGGTCTACAAGGGGCTGAAGATGACGGACACTCGCCCCGGCCAGTGGGTGGTGATCTCCGGAATCGGCGGCCTCGGTCACATGGCCGTGCAGTATGCCAGGGCCATGGGACTCAACGTGGCGGCCGTCGATGTCGATGACGGTAAGCTTGCGTTGGCCAAGCGGCTGGGCGCCACGCTGACGGTCAACGCCCTGCAGACCGACCCGGCTGCCTATCTCAAGCGCGAGATCGGCGGCGCCCATGGCGCCCTGGTGACGGCGGTCTCACCTAAGGCCTTTGACCAGGCACAGGGCATGCTGCGGCGCGGTGGCACCCTGGTGCTCAATGGGTTGCCGCCGGGGGATTTTCCGCTGCCGATCTTCGATACCGTGCTCAATGGCCTGACCATTCGGGGCTCCATCGTCGGCAGCCGCCTGGACCTTCAGGAATCGTTGGACTTCGCCGGTGAAGGCAAGGTCAAGGCGACGGTGAGTACCGAGAAGCTGGAGAACATCAATGATGTCTTCCAGCGCATGATCGAGGGCCAGATAGAAGGGCGCGTAGTACTCGACATGACGACGTGAACCACCCGCTTGACGGCAGAGAGGCGCGATGCGAATCGCGCCTTTTTTATTGGAACTAACGTTATTGGCATTAGCGTTATTGGCACTAACGTCACGTCTCCTACCGAAGGAGGAGGGGGTCTCCTGCCATTGACGTATGTTGCAGCCGGCACAACTGGCCAAGACTGAGGGTACGGGTATCCACGATCCGTCCATAACGACAATAGTCAGCTCAGGAGTCACGCCATGATCTATGCCAACCCCGGTAGCGCCGACGCACTGGTATCGTTTGCCGAGCGCTACGGCAACTTCATCGACGGCGAGTTCGTTGCCCCCCTCAAGGGGCAGTACTTCGATAATGTCAGCCCAGTGAACGGCAAGGTGTTCTGCCAGATTCCACGCTCCACGGCCGAGGACATCGACCTGGCGCTGGATGCCGCGCACCGCGCCGCCCCGGCCTGGGGGCGCAGCTCGGCGGCTGAGCGCAGCAATATCCTGCTCAAGATCGCCGAGCGCATCGAGCAGAATCTCGAGGCGCTGGCCGTGGCCGAGACCTGGGACAACGGCAAGGCGGTGCGCGAGACCCTCAACGCCGACCTGCCACTGGCGGTGGATCATTTTCGCTACTTCGCCGGCTGCATCCGCGCCCAGGAAGGCACCGCCGCGGATATCGACGCCAACACCGTTTCCTACCATTTCCACGAGCCGCTGGGGGTGGTCGGGCAGATCATCCCCTGGAACTTCCCGATCCTGATGGCCACCTGGAAACTGGCGCCGGCGTTGGCCGCCGGCAACTGCGTGGTCCTGAAGCCGGCCGAGCAGACGCCGGCCTCGATTCTCAAGGTGATGGAGCTGGTCGGCGATCTGCTGCCGCCAGGCGTGATCAACATCGTCAACGGCTACGGCGCCGAGGCCGGCCAGGCGCTTGCCAGCAGCAAGCGCATTGCCAAGATCGCCTTCACTGGTTCCACCCCGGTTGGCTCGCACATCCTCAAGTGCGCCGCTGAAAACATCATTCCCTCGACCGTGGAGCTGGGGGGCAAGTCGCCGAACATCTATTTCGCCGACATCATGAACGCCGAGCCCGCCTTTATCGACAAGGCGGTCGAGGGCCTGGTGCTTGCCTTCTTCAATCAGGGCGAGGTCTGCACCTGCCCGTCTCGGGCGCTGATCCAGGAGAGCATGTACGACGATTTCATGGCGCGGGTAATGGAACGCACCCAGTCGATCAAGCGTGGTAATCCACTGGATACCGAGGTACAGGTGGGGGCCCAGGCCTCACAGGAGCAGTTCGACAAGATTCTTTCCTACATGGAGGTCGCCCGTGAGGAGGGGGCCGAGTTCCTGACCGGTGGCGGTAAGGAGCACCTCGAGGCCGAGTATGATGATGGCTTCTATATCCAGCCCACCCTGCTCAAGGGCAACAACAGTATGCGGGTCTTCCAGGAGGAAATCTTCGGCCCGGTGGTAGCGGTGACCACCTTCAAGGACGAGGAAGAGGCCCTGGCGATCGCCAATGACACCGAGTTCGGCCTCGGCGCCGGGGTCTGGAGCCGTGACATGAACGTCGCCTTCCGCATGGGCCGCGGCATCCAGGCCGGCCGGGTGTGGACCAACTGCTATCACCAGTACCCGGCCCATGCCGCCTTCGGTGGTTACAAGAAGTCCGGCGTTGGCCGCGAGACCCACAAGGTGGCCCTCGAGCACTATCAGCAGACCAAGAACCTGCTGGTCAGCTACGACATCAATCCGCTGGGTTTCTTCTGAGGTATGGCACCGAGCCAAGTGGCTCGGTGCCGCCCATCTCTGGTCATTGCGTCATCGATACAAGGCGCGAATGGCCGACTGGATACAGCACCTACAAAAACGGCGACTCCATGGAGTCGCCGTTTGATGTTCCGGGGCACGCTTCATCACGCGAGGCCCCGGGAGATCATGCCTTTGTTGCGTTAGCGCCTAGGTCGCGTTGGGCATGGTATCCATATCACCGACCGAACCCGGCATGGCGGGGACGGCACCGGCTTCCCTGGCCGTGCTCAGGAACTGCAGATGACGTTCGTACTCGGCAAGAACGTCATGCACCACCTGATTACGGGTACAACCGTTGAGGTCCTGTCCCAGCGCACCTTCGGCCAGGTAGACATCCAGGCGCAGGTAGTAGTCATCATCCGCCTGGAGGAAGCTTGGCGTGCGCATACGATGCGAGCGTACCTCGTAGACGAAGCTTGGCGCTTCCTCGAGATCGACCTGCAGCGTTATCCGCGGCAGCGCTTCATCCTCACTCTGTATCTCGCTGACGTAGGCGGCCTGGCCGCGGCTCTTGAGCTCCTCGGCGAGCTGGGTCAGTGCCGGGCGGATAGCGTGCTCGATGGTCGCCGCCGTACCGGCTCGGCTAGAGGTATCCAATGCCCGGTCGAGGCGCTCGCGCCAGTCACCCTGGACGGCACCGCTGCTGACTTGCTGGCGAGCATTGGCCTTGCGGGTTTCCAGGCGCAGGGCGCGGGTCAGACCGGCCATGATGGCAAATATCACCAGCGAGAAGGGCAGGGCGGTGATCACCACGGCGCTTTGCAGGGCGTTGAGACCGCCGGCCATCAGCAGGGCGATGGTGATCAGACCGATCACCGCGGACCAGAAGATGCGTAGCCGGATCGGCGCGTCGTGGTTCACGTCAGACAGGATGGTGGTGAAGTTCGCCAGTACCAGGGCGCCGGAGTCGGCGGAGGTAACGAAGAACACCACACCCAGCACGGTGACCACCGAGGCGGTGATGCCGATGTAGGGATACTGCTCGAGGAAGGTGTAGATGGTGGTCTGCGGGCTCGACAGCGCCTGCTGACCGAGTTCCACCAAGCCTTGATTGGCGACCATATCGATGCCGCTGTTACCGAATATCGACATCCAGGCCATCATGAAGCCAAGCGGGATCAGCAGAGCACCGGTGACGAATTCACGGATGGTGCGGCCACGGGAGATGCGGGCCAGGAACAAGCCGACAAATGGCGTCCAGGCGATCCACCAGCCCCAGAAGAAGATCGTCCACCAGCCCATCCACTGCTGAGCATCGTCGCCGGCGAAGGCGTAGGTATCAAAGCTCTTGGCGAGGAAGCCACTCAGGTAGTCACCGGCATTCAGGACCAGTGCGTCGAGCAAGTGCAGGGTCTGACCCTGGAAGAGCACGAACAGCAGAAGCCCGGCGGCGAGCAGCATGTTGAACTCTGAGAGGCGGCGGATACCTTTCTCGACACCGGTGACCACCGAAATGGTCGCCAGTACCACTACCATCACGATCAGCACGACCTGGGTGGTCAGACTTTCGGGCACATCAAACATGAAGTTGAGCCCGTAGTTAAGCTGGATAACCCCGATGCCAAGGCTAGTGGCAATGCCGAAGACCGTGGAGATCACGGCGGTGATGTCGACCGCGTTACCGATAGGGCCATTGATACGGTTGCCGAGCAGCGGATAGAGGGCGCTGCGGATGGCCAGCGGCAGGCGATGGCGGTAGCTGAAGTAGGCCAGCGCCATGCCCATGAGCACATACATGCCCCAGCCGGTCAGCCCCCAGTGGAAGAAGGTCTGGGGTACGGCATTGCGCAGGGCCGCTGCGCTTTCCGGCGGCATGTCGGGCGGCGTCAGGAAGTGCGACAGCGGCTCGGCCACGCAGAAGAACAGCAGGTCGATGCCGATGCCCGCCGCGAACAGCATGGATGCCCAGGAGAGCAGCGAGAATTCCGGCCGTGAGTGGTCCGGCCCCAGGCGGATCGAGCCGGCCCGGGAGAAACCGATCACTACCACGAAGATCAGGTAGGCGACGGCGGCCAGCATGTAGTACCAGCCGAAGGTGTCGTTTATCCAGGCGAGGCCCGAGTCGAAGATGGCACCAGCCTTCTCGGTGAAGGACATGGTGAAAATCAGGAACAGCAGAATACCGGCCGCTGACCCGATGAAGACGACGGGATTAATGCGATCTCGTCGTTCGGTGGCTTTCATGTCTTGCGCCATGATGGGCAGACTCCCTTGTGTCGTGGAAGAAGGTACTTCTTTTTGTTAATTGAACGCACAATTAATAAAATAGCGATAAACGTAATCTGCCGCACACCGCTTGTAGGGCAGGTGCTACAGAACGTCTTGTCATGGCAATGGCGTCATCCCATGACGGCTTTTTATTGATTGACCGTCCAATTAAAGTACAGGCTTCTGAGAGAACCTTCAACCGTTGTGGTCGACGTCCCCTGTGACTGGCAACGCGCTCTTGGCGTTTCCTGCACAGAGGCAAGAGGCGGTTCGAGTCGGCAGGTGAGTGGAGCCATGGGCGCCTTGGCCTCGGTCATAGGCGTCTCGAAGGGGAGTGGCTCGGGCTTTTTATGCACAACGCCTGGCACAAGGCTAGGCGTTGTCTTTCGAGGATTGGGAGGCCGTCATCAGGTAGGGTGACAAGGCCTGAGAGCACTCAGTTGTCGCGGTGGGCCTGGTCGTGCTGGTGGGACTCGCCGCGCTGATGGCCTCCCTTGTCACCATGATGACCGTGCGGGTGCTGGCTACGATGCGGCATCATGACAAGCGAAAGGGCATGGCGCTGCTCCTCGGTGAGCACCTCGGCAAGCGCCGCCTCATGCTCGCGGCGAAGCGCCTCGATGGCGGCGCGCCTGTCGTCGCGGCTGGCGAACTCCTCGTCGTGCAGGGCGCGCAGCTTGTTGATCAGGGTCTGATGCGCCTCGTGCAGGGAGGTGCGCTCCTCGTCGCTCAGTGACCAGCTGGCAAAGAGTGCACCCAGTCGTTCCTGCTGCTGGTCATGTCGAGTTTCATGATGTTGCCCGCCGGTGTGACGTGCCTCCCGAGCAGTCTGTAGATGGGTGAGCTGCTCCTCGGTGAGGATCTCATCGATGGCAGCACTCTGCTCTGCGCGAAGCGTCTGGCGCTCTTCCTGGAAGCGCTGATGCGGTTCCTTGAGGGCTTGGCGCTGCTCTTCCGTGAGGTTGAGCTCTGCCATCATCTCCAGGTGCGGTCCCTGATGAGGGCCGCCTGCCTGGCGGGCATCCGACTGCATGCCAGCCGCGGCGGTCACCGGAAGGATGAGGCTCGATATCAGGCCGATGGCGATCAGGTGACGTCTGAATCGGTTCATGCGAACACTCCTGTCTGTCTGCTTGGCAACCCGAGCCGCTGATCGACTCGGGTTAGTCGGAGTATCCGCTGGCATTGTGGCGCCAATGTGCAGCGATTGGGACAACAATCAGCACCTGCGGAGTTCTTGGCTGCCGCTCTCGCCTTGATGCATCGATTCAGCCCACCGGCTCACTCTATCGGCTCTGGCTCGTACTTGTAGCCGACGCCATAGATGGAGCGAATCACCTCTCGTTCGGGCCAGACGCCGGCCATCTTCTTCCTGAGCTTCTTGACATGCGAGTCCACGGTGCGCTCTGAGACGATGCGATGATCGCGATACATGTGATCCATCAGCTGGTCCCGCGAGAAGATGCGTCCCTGGGCATTCATCATCACCTTGAGCAGCTTGTATTCGACTGCCGTCAGCGCCAGGTCATGACCATCGGCGAGTGCCTGCCAGCCATCCTCGTTGAGGACCAGCTCACCGGGTGCTCCCGGGGCGCCCGGTCGCTCCTGAGGAAGCGCCTGGCTGCGCCGCAATACCGCCTTGATGCGAGCGACGACCTCACGCGGGCTGAAGGGCTTGCAAATATAGTCGTCGGCGCCGAGCTCAAGGCCCAGCAGGCGATCCACCTCCTCGACCCGAGCGGTCAGCATGATCACGGGTAGCTGCGGCCAGCGATCACGGATCTGGCGGCACAGCACCAAGCCGTCGGTGCCGGGTAGCATCAGGTCGAGCAGTACCAGCTCAGGCTGCTGATCGCTGAGCCAGGGCATCACGTCATCGCCATGGTCGAGATGAAAGGGCGTATAGCCGCTACCGTTGAGGTAGTCGCCGATTAGACGGGCGATCTTGGGTTCATCCTCGACGATCAGGATGCGATCGGGGGAAGCCTGTGTCATGCCGATGTCTCCGTGTGTTCCATAGGTGTCAGTGAGGCTTGGTCAACAAGGGGAATTCGATCGTCCAGCGTAACCCGCCAAGCGAGGAAAGTGAGGCATGAAGGGTGCCGCCGTGGGCGCTGATCAGTGCCGCGGCAATCGAGAGCCCGAGACCGGAGCCGCCGCTCTTGCGGTTGCGCGAGCCCTCGACACGATACAGCCGCTGGGTGAGGCGCTCGAGCTCGGCCTCGGGCACACCGGGAGCGCTGTCCTCCCAGATGAGTTGGGCCCTGTCAGCGTTTACCTGAAGATAAACGCGCAGTTCTCCCGGCGCCGTGGTGTAGGCCAGGGTGTTGTCGATCAGGTTGCTCCACAGCTGACGCAGTCGTTGGGCATCGCCGCGAATCATCATCGAATCCGGAATATCGCTTACAAGGCCGATCCCGTGTTCGTCGATCCAGCCCCTGGCATCGTCGAGGCGGCTCTCTAGGCTCTCGGCCAGATCCAGCGGGGCCAGCGACACCTCCAGGGCCCCGGCATCGCTCTGGGCGAGGAGGCGCAGATCACCGACCAGGCGCTCGAGCTGACCGACCTCCTGGGACAGCGAGTCCAGGTTGTCCTGATCCAGCGGTCGGATGCCGTCCTGCATGGCCTCGATCTCGCCGCGCAGCACGGCAAGCGGGGTACGCAGTTCATGGGCAATATCCGTCACCCAGCGCTGGCGGGATTCACGGTTGGCCTCAAGGGTCGCGGCCAGCACATTGAAGTCCTGTGAGAGGCGCGACAGCTCATCGCGTCCGCGCTCGGTGAGCCGCGCGCCATAATCTCCCTGGGTGAGTCGGCGAGTGGCCAGGGCCATGTTCTGGGTACGTCGCCCGAGCCACCAGGACAAGCCGCCGGCCAGTAGCAGCGAGGCCAACACCAATGACGCGACGATGATGGCGAGGTTGCGCTGTTGCTGCTCGAGAAAAATCTTTTCCATGTGCTCCATCAGTTGGTCGGGGGGCACATAGCCCAGGGTGCCGACCTTGCGGCCCTCATGGCGAATCGGTATCCACTCGAGGTGAGCCGGCTGGCGGTCACGTCGCGGTGGCAGGCTGATGACCGGCAGGCCATTGGCATCATGGAGCACAAAATCACGGGCTTGGGTCATGTCGCGCTGGATACCGACCGGCGGCGGATGCCCCTCCGGCCACAGTTGGCGCCGCACCAGTTCGCGCCAGGCACGCGGGTCGGTACGCAGCCACTGCCAGCTTTCCTGGCGGCTCCATTCCTCGCTCAGGGCCTCGGCCAGATTATTGACAAGTGCGGCCTGGGTGGTCTCCAGGTAGTCGATGAAACCGTCATTGATGCTGCGCGACACCCCGACGAACACCAGCCCGGAGATCGCCACATTGACGATGAGGATGATCGCGAAAAGCTTCAGGCCCAGTACCGACAGGGCCGGACGCGCCAGGCGGCGTTTGGCAGGCGGGGCATGGTCGGTCATGGGGTCTCCGGGCTTTGAGTCTCAGGGGCTTTGGGGTGCGTCTCAAGGGCTTTGGGGTGCGTATCATGCCCGCCGGGCTCATCGCGTCGGGTCAGCCCCAGCGCATGGCGGGCATCCTCGATTAGTAGGTACAGCGAAGGCACCAGCAGCAGCAGGATCAGGGTCGCAAAGAGGATCCCGAAGCCGATCGAAACCGCCATCGGGATCATGAAACGCGCCTGTCGCGAGGTCTCGAAGATCATTGGTGCCAGGCCGAAGAAGGTGGTAAGCGTCGTCAGCAGGATGGGGCGCAGGCGTCGCAGGGCGGCGCCGATCACGGCACTGCGAGGATCGTCCCCGGCGCGGCGCCGCCGGTTCGCGTTATCGATCAACACCAGGGCGTCGTTGATGACGATGCCCGACAGCGCCAGCATGCCCAGCAGGCTGATCACCGACAGGCCGAAGCCCATCAGCTGATGGCCGATGATCGCGCCGATCAGGCCGAAGGGAATCGCTGCCATGACCAACAGCGGTTGAAGGTAGCTGCGAAAGGGAATGGCCAGCAGCAGATAGAGGGCGGCCAGGGTAAAGAGCAACGAGGTCTGAAGGCTCTTCAGGTTGTCGTCGGTTTCCTGTTGGCGTCCTCCGTAGCCAATCGCAAGCCCCGGCAAGTCGGCGCGTAATTGGGGAAAGACGTCCTCTTCGAGGCTTGTGATGACGCGATTGACCGCCGGTGGCGGGGTGACGTTGGCGGTGACGTCGATGACCCTGCGCCCGTCGATGCGGGTAATGCTTGACGCGGCCGTGTCGGCAATGACGTTGGCGACCCGCGAGAGGGGCACCTCGATGCCATCCGGCGTCAGCACGCTAAGGCGCTCGAGCTGGGCGAGGCTGGTGCGGTCGCTCTCGGGTAGCAGTACCTTGACCTCGACCTCATTACGGCCCTGCTGTTGCTTGAGGGCAGTCGCGCCCTGCAGTGGGCCGCGCAGTTGGCTTGCGAGCCCGCTGCCGTCGAGCCCCAGGGCACGGCCGGTCGTGGTCAGTGACAGGCGCAACTCGCGCTTGCCGTCTTCCAGGCCGTTGTCGATATCGGAGAGTGGTTGATAGTCGGCGAGGCGCTCGGCAAGACGCTTGGCGGCCTTTTCCAGCGAGGCGCTGTCATTGGCCGATAGGCGAACGGTCAGTCCGGCACCGCTGCCGGGGCCGCCCACATCGGACGCGAACCGCAATGACTCGGCGCCTGCCGGATGGCCGACTTCCTCCCGCCAGGCACGGCTTAGCCGGCCGGTGGACCAGTTATCGTCGACCTCGCTATCCAGAAAGGCCACGACGCTCAGGCTGTCGGCATCGATGGTGGCGCTGCTGGCAGCAAGGACCGGGCCGTCATCCCGCGCTTCGAGCCGCTTAAGGGCGGCGAGCAGCTGGTTGCGCAAGGCCCTGTCCTCGCTGATCGGGCTACCGGCGGGCAGATTGGCCGTGACGCCAGCCTGATGTGATTCCACACGTGGCATGAGGGTGAAACCGAGCCGGCCACTGCTGAGCCACCCGAGCGCTAGAATCAACATCGCAAGGGCCAGCGCCACGGTAAGGCCACGGTAGTCGAGGCTTCGCTCGAGCAGCGAACGAAAGGGCCCCTTGGTAAAGCGGTCGAGGCCCCCCTGCACGCGGCGGCGGAGCCGGTCCAGCGGCGCCAAAAGGCGATTGGGTGCCGTGCTTTGGTGGCTCAGGTGGGCAGGGAGGATGAAGACCGCTTCGATCCAGCTCAGGGCGAAGATGCAGATCACCACCAGGGGAATGATGCCGAAGATCAGACCGAGAAAGCCTGGCAGGAACAGCAGCGGAAGGAAGGCGACGATATTGGAGAGAATCGCGAAGGCCAGCGGAACCGCGATCTCCTTTGCCCCGAGAATGGCCGCCTGCCTGGGGCTGAAGCCGCGCTCCCGGTAGGCATGAATGTTCTCGCCGACGATGATGGCGTCGTCGACCACGATGCCCAGTGCAATGATGAAGGCGAACATCGAGATCATGTTGATCGAGACGTCGACCAGTGGCAGGAATAGCAGCGCCCCCAGGAAAGCGGTGGGAATGCCCAGGGTGACCCAGAAGGCCAGACGCGCCTCGAGGAAGAGCCCGAGCAGTACCAGTACCAGGCCAAGCCCTAACCAGGCGTTCTTGAGCAGCAGCTCGAGGCGGTCCTGATAGATCTCTGAGTCGTCGTCGGCGACGCTCAGCGACAGGCCTTCGGGAAGGCTGGCGCGCAGGGTCGGCAGTAGCGCCCGGGTCGCGGCCGAGAGCTCGGTGGGTGTCTGATTGCCGACCTGATAGATATCCAGACCGATGGCGGGTTGGCCGTTGTAGAGCACTTCGCTGTCACTGTCGGCAAAGCCGTCCCTGACGGTGGCGATGTCACCCAGGCGAACCACACTGCCATCCTGGGTCGACAGTACCGGCAGTCGAGCGAAGTCTTCGGCTCCTTCGCGACGGGCCGCGTAGCGCACCATGTACTCGCCATCGCGAGTATCAAGACTGCCACCGGCAAGGTTAAGCGCCTCGTTGGCGATGCGGGTCGCCAGGTCATCATGGTCGAGGCCGAAGCGGTGCAGCGCTGTCTGGTCGAGGGTCACCTGCACCTGTCGGTCCCGAATGCCAGACAGTTCGACCTTGGTGATGGCATCACTGGACAGAAGCTCGCTGCGCAGCCGCTCGCCCACGTTGCGCAGGGTCAGGTCATCGCTGTCGCCATGAAGCATCAGCTCGATGACCTCTCGGGAATGGCCACTCAGCGAGTAGCTGGGCGTCTCGGCTGCGTCCGGCAGGGTAGTCAGGGAATCGATGGCCTGCTGGATGTCCTGATAGGCGCGCATCGATTCGATGCCGTCCTGCAGCTCGACCGATAGCGAACCACTGCCTTCTCTGGCGGTGGCGGTGATCTTTTCGATGCCATCGACCCCCTGTACCGCCGACTCCATGGCCAGCAGCAGGCTCTGTTCGACCTCTTCGGGCGTCGCGCCTGGATAGCTCACCGAGACGTTGACGTTTTCCAGCGTGAAGCTCGGGAAGACCTCCTTGGTGATCAGGGTGGAGCTCCACAGGCCGCCGAGGATCAGGCATAGCATCAGCAGGTTGGCGGCCACGCCATGGTCTCGCATCCAGGCGATGGGGCCGCGGATGGAAGGGTCGTTGGGGGCTTGGCTCATGCGCTGGCCTCCTGACGAGCGCTTGCGTTCTCCTCGCCTGTTGAGGACGGCGGCGTCGAGGTGCCCTCGTCAGTCGCTGCTCCAGCAGGTGGTGAAGCGTCGCGTACTCGTGATGATATGCTCGAAGCGGCCGATGCATCAGCGGGCGTCATGGCATCATTGTCTGCGTCGTTTTTCTCATCGGCGAGATCTCGATCACGTGCCTTGAGGGCCATGCCGGCCTCTGCATTGGCCAGGTTACCCAGCACCACGCGCTCGCCGTCGGCAAGTCCCGCCTCGACCAGTGCGGCCTCGTCGCCCCGATGGGTGATGTCGATGTCACGCATGCGTAAATGATCGTTCTCATCGAGCACCCAGACCTGGCGATTGCCACGCAGGGCCGAGATCGGCAGACGGACCAACTGGCGTGTCTGGCGCGGGTAGAGACGGGCTTCTAGCAGATCCCCCAGGCGCAGCGCCGGGGCCGCCTCATGTTCAAGTGCCAGCGGATCGTCCACCGCTACCATGACCTGAGTCATCAAGCCGTTTTCCTCGAGGCTTGGCAGCACGCTCCAGACTTCCCCCTCGCGGATCTGGCCGTTCGGCCAAGCGGGACTCTCGAGTTCCACACGGCTGCCTTCGCCGTCGGCATCGTGCGTGGCAAGCCAGCCAAGCACCTCTTGAGGCAGGTTGAGGCGTACCCAGAAGCGGTCGATCCCGACTAGGCTGAGGATATCGGCATAGGCGCCGAGTCCGGCGCCTTCGCCGACCAGCTTCTCCTGAATGACGGCATCAAAGGGCGCGGTGATCTCGGTGCGGTCGAGGTCGGCCTGGGCCCGGTCACGCTGAGCGCGAGCGGTCTCGACGGCGGCCTTGGCGGCCTTGAGCTGGGGCTCGCGCAGTACCAGGGCACGACGGGCAGGTGGCAGGTCGCGACCAAATGTCCTGTACTCGGCGGCGGCGCGGATCTGCTCGCCCTGCTCGGAGGCAAGATCCGCCTCGGCGCTTGCGAGTGCCGCCTCTGCCTCGCGCAGGGCCAGTTGGTAGTCGGTACGCTCGAGTCGCGCCAGCCACTGGCCCTTGGCGACACGGCGTCCGGGCTCGACCTCTGGCGCGAAGGCCTCCAGACGACCGTTGATCGAGGTCGACAGTGTCGTCTCGCGCGCGGCCAGCACCCGGCCATGGGCACTCAGCACCGGTGCCTCGGCTTGGTGCTCAACCGTCATCACCTCGACGCGGGGCACCGGGCGCTCGGTCGGCGCACGCTTGGGCGCTTGCGGCCGATGGGTAAGCCAGTAGCCGGCCACGGCGACGGCAAGCGCCAGAATCGCGATCGCCGACAGTCTCGCCAGCCATGGGCGGCGAGGAGGATGAGATGGTGAGGCAGACATGAAGACTCCAATCAGCCGGAAGCGAGCGAGCCATCCATGATGACATGCTCGCTGATGGGAAGCGGGGAAAGAACGTGCAACCCGAAGGAGCCGCCGGAGCTAGCGTCATGCTTGCCCAGGCGCCGGTCAGCGTCTCAAGGACAGGTGTCACCGATGATCAGCTCGGTGTGCAGCATGCGGTCTTCACGGGTCTCCAGGCCGAGGATCATGCGCGCGGCGATGCGTCCCTTTTCGACGCTGTTCTGGCGCACCGTGGTCAGGCGCGGGCCCCGATTCTGGCCCTCGGCGATACCGTCGAACCCGGTAATGCGCAGGTCCTCGGGAACGCGTATGCCACGCTGCTCGGCCAGTGTAAGCACCGTCAGGGCGATACGGTCCGACATGCACAGCAACAGATCGGGGCGCTCATCGTCGGGCAGGTCGAGGATCGCCGCGATCACCGGAGCACAGACCTCGTAGGTATTTTCCTCGATGTTCCACATCGGCACGTTGGCAGCAACAAAGCCGTGCTTCTCAAGGGCGTCATGGAAGCCTGCCAAGCGCGAGCGGGTGATGGTCTGACCCGCGACCAACAGCGTGTGCTCATCGGTGATCCTGCCGTTGCATGGTGTTTCGGTGAGGCGCAGGTTGATGATGCCGGGGCGCTTTGGGGGCGAGGCCAGGGCATGAGTGGCGATGGCATGGCTGGCCGGCTCGTTATCGACATGCACGCTGGGGCGTTCGTTGATATCGAAGTCCACCGCGATCATGGGCCGTTCGGCTGGCAGATCGGAAAGCACCTTCATGCTCGGCATCAGGCCATAGACGATGAAACCGTCGGCGATATTGGCAGAGCCGGGTGCCTGTGAGACGTGCTGCCGACCGGAGAGCAGCAGCAGGGTGTGACCATGCGTATCCAGCACCTCGGCGATGCCGGCCAGCAGTTCACTGGCGACGGCATCATTGAGGCTGTAGGTCAGGGTCTCGGCGAGCACCACGGCGATGATCCGCGAGCGGCCGGTACGCAGGCTACGTGCCTTGGCATCGGGACCCGAATAGCCCAGCCGGCTGGCTTCGCTGAGAATACGTTCGCGAAGGCGGGGTGACAGCTGGTCGGGGCGATTGAAGGCATTGGAGACGCTGGCCGTGGACACGCCGAGCTCCAGCGCCAGGTCTTTCAGGGTGATGCGGGGTGGGGCGTGACTCACAGGCGATTCCATGACGATGATCTCGGCCTGATGATACCCGTGGAAACTGGGGTTTGATAGGTTCGCCCGGTACCGGCCAAGCCGTGCCGGGCGCTACCACATCGCTTGGAAGTGACTGATTTTCACGCAGCAGCGGCGGTCGTTGCGAGCATCAGCGCTCGCTCCTGTGAATCGAACAGATGAACGTGATCAAGCTGTGGGACCAGCGCGACCTTTTGGCCGACTTGCCACTGGCTGGGGGCCTCGCTGCGGTGGATCAACAGTGTGTCGCCGGCCTTGGGCTCGAGATAGACATAGACCTCGTTGCCCAGGTACTCGACGTTGACGATCTCGAAGCTATTCTCGCCTTCGGCCTTGGCGAGGCTCAGGTGCTCAGGGCGCACGCCAAGCGTCAGGGCCGCGCCCTTGGGCTGTGTACTTGCATCATGGGGCAGGTCCAGTTCACCCAGGCCCGCGGCCTTGAGCTTGCATCCTTCGCTGTGGCTGCTCATCAGCTCCGCGGGCATGAAGTTCATGGTCGGCGAGCCGATGAAGCCGGCAACAAAGCGGGTAGCGGGCTGCTGATAGAGCGTCTGGGGGCTGCCCACCTGCTCGATGCGCCCGTCACGGAGCACCACGATCTTGTCAGCAAGCGTCATGGCTTCGACCTGATCGTGGGTGACATAGATCATGGTCGAGCCCAGGCGATGATGCAGGCGGGCGATCTCGTTGCGCATCTGCACGCGCAGCGAGGCATCCAGGTTGGAGAGCGGCTCGTCGAATAACAGGATACGTGGCTCGCGGGCCATGGCCCGGCCCATGGCGACCCGCTGACGCTGGCCCCCGGAAAGCTCCTTGGGCTTTCTGTGCAATAACTCTTCGAGCTGAAGGATGCGGGCGGTGTCCATCACCCGCTGCTCGATGCCCTGCTTGTCGGTCTTGGCCAGCTTGAGGCCGAAGGCCATGTTCTCGTAAACCGTCATGTGCGGATAGAGGGCATAGGACTGGAAGACCATGCCCACGCCGCGCTCGCGGGGCGGAAGGTCGTTAACCAGGTCGTTGGCGAAGTGCATCTCGCCATCGGTGATCGACTCGAGCCCGGCGATCAGGCGCAGCAGGGTCGACTTGCCACAGCCAGAGGGGCCGACGAAGACCACGAACTCGCCATCGCCGACCTCAAGGTCGAGATCCTTGATGATGTGGGTACTGCCGAAGACCTTGTTGATCTTTTTGAGATTCACGCTTGCCATCTTGCGACTCCCTGCCGGTGCCTGTGGCACCGGCATCTGATAGTCAGTTAATCCAGCGAAATAAAGGCGGCCTGATAGGCCGGCAGGGTAAGGATGTCGCCATCGAGTGCCGCGGCGAAGCCGTGCCCCTGGAGCGGTGTGCCGGATTGCGGCAATGAGGTGCTCAGGGTGTCACCGGTCAGGTTGAAGAGGCACAACAAGTGTTCGCCATCCTGACCGTTACCGGTCTGGCGGATGAAACCCAGCAGGTCTTCGCCGACATCGACCAGTGTCAGATCGCCGTCGATCAGCGCCGGATGGACGCGACGGAAGGCCAGCATGGTGCGGGTGGCGTTAAGCACCGAACGGGGATCGTCCTGCTGGTTCTCGACGGCGAGCGGCAAATGGCGGGGCTCGACCGGTAGCCAGGGCTCGACGGCAGAGAAATCGCCCTGGGGGGCATGGCGCCAGGGCATCGGCGTGCGACAGCCGTCGCGGCCCTTGAACTCCGGCCACAGCACCTTGCCGTAGGGGTCCTGGATGCGCTCGAAGGGCACATCGGCCTCCGGCAGCCCCAGTTCTTCGCCCTGGTAGAGGCAGACGCTGCCGCGCAGCGACATCACCATGGCAAGCGCCACCTTGGGATAGGCCACGGGGTCCTCATCGGCGCCCCAGCGGGTGGCACTGCGCACCACGTCGTGATTGGAGAGCGCCCAGCACGGCCAGGCGTCGCCCGCCAGGCGCTGAAAACGTTCGATTACCTCACGGATATAGCCGGCCGAATGGGGCGCATTGAGCAGGTCGAAGCCATAGGCCATATGTAGCTTGTCGCCGCCGGCGGTGTACTCGGCCATGCGCTCAAGCGGGTTATCATCGCCGATCTCGCCCACTGTGGTGGTGCCGGGGAACTCGTCCATCAGGGCGCGCAGGTCCTTGAGGAAATTTAGATTCTCCGGGCGACTCAGGTCATAGATGTGGCGCTGCCAGGTATAGGGGTTGCTGTCCGGCGCGCCCAGGGTCTTGGTCTCGCCTGCCGGTACCGGCGGATTGTCACGAAGCTCAAGGTCGTGAAAGTAGAAGTTGACGGTGTCGAGGCGGAAACCGTCGACGCCGAGCTCGAGCCAGAAACGCAGGTTGTCGAGCTGTGCCTGGCGCGCCGCCGGGTGGTGGAAGTTAACGTCCGGCTGACTCTCAAGGAAGTTGTGCAGATAGTACTGGCGGCGGCGCGAGTCGAAGGTCCAGGCCGAGCCGCCGAAGATCGACAGCCAGTTGTTGGGCGGGGTGCCGTCGGGCTTGGGATCCGCCCACACGAACCAGTCTGCCTTGTCGTTGGTGCGGTCCTGGCGACTCTCCTGGAACCAGGGATGCTGATCCGAGGTGTGGCTGATCACCTGGTCGATCATCACCTTGAGGCCGAGGCCATGGGCGCGCTCGAGCAGCACCTTGAAGTCCTCGAGGGTGCCGAACATCGGGTCGACATCGCGGTAGTCGCTGATGTCGTAGCCGAAGTCGAGCATCGGCGAGGTAAAGAAGGGCGACAGCCAGATTCCATCGACATTGAGGCTTGCCACATAGTCGAGTTTCTCGGTGATGCCCGGCAGGTCGCCGATGCCATCGCCATTGCTGTCCATGAAACTGCGCGGATAGATCTGATAGATGACGCCGCCGCGCCACCAGAAGGTTGAGTCTTGCATCTTGGATTCCATCGATGACATGAGTGTTATCCCTTGACGGCGCCGGCGGTGAGACCAGAGACGATGCGGCGCTGGAAGATCATCACCAGGATGACCAGCGGCACGGTGACGGTGACCGAGGCGGCCATGATCGGCCCCCAGGGCAGCTCGTGCTGGCTACCGCCGGAGATCAGCGCGATGGCGACCGGCACGGTGCGCTGGCTGTCGGTGAGCGTGAAGGTCAGGGCGAACAGGAACTCGTTCCAGGCGGCGATGAAGGCCAGCAGCCCGGTGGTCGCCATGGCCGGCCACATCAGTGGCAGGAATACCTTGGTGAGGGTCACCCAGGGCGTGGCGCCGTCCATGATGGCAGCCTCCTCGAGCTCCATCGGCAGCTGACGCATGAAGGTGGTCAGCACCCAGACGGTAAACGGCAGGGTGAAGATGGTGTAACTCAGTATCAGGCCACCGGGGCTGTTGTAGAGGTTCAGGGTGCGGATGACTTCGAACAGGCCCGAGAGTACCGCCACCTGCGGGAACATCGACACGCCGAGCACCACCAGCATCACCGTGGTGCGGCCGCGAAAGCGTACCCGGCCCAGTGCGTAGGAGGCGGTGACGCCCAGCAGCAGGGCGATGAACACCACGCTGATGGCGACCAGGATCGAGTTGCCGATGGCCTGCACGAAGCTGTCCTGGGAGAAGATCTGTCGGTAGTTACTGAAGTCCACCGAGGACAGCCAGTAATCGACCTGAAACAGCTCGCTCGAGGGCTTCAGCGAGGTAATCACCGCGTAATAGAAGGGGAAGATGGCGTAGACCATGATCACCGCGATCAGGGCCCACTTGCCGACCTGTTTGGCGAGCTTTATCTGCTGATAACGGTTCATTCGTCGACTCCCAGCTGGCGGCGGCCCAGGTATAGATAGAGAACGGTGACCAGCGCGATGATCAGGAACAACAGGGTCGAGGCGGCGCTGCCATAGCCCACGTCCTGAAACTCGACCAGTTGCTGGCGGGCATAGATCGACATGGTCATGGTGTTGGTGGAGTTCGAGGTCAGCACATAGATGACGTCGAATACGCGCAGGGCATCGAGCAGGCGGAAGATCACGGCGACCAGCAGGGCCGGGGTGATCAACGGCAGGGTGACGCGGAAGAACACCTTGACCGGGTGGATGCCATCGACCTCGGCAGCCTCGTAGCAGTCCTTGGGCAGCATCTGCAGGGCCGCCAGCACCAGCAGGGCGACGAAGGGAATGGTCTTCCAGACGTCGACCATGATCACGGCCCACATCGAGAGGCTGGCATCGGCGGTCCATGCCAGGGGGGCATCGATCAGGCCCAGGGTCATCAGCAGGTGGTTGATGATCCCGAACTGGTCGTTGAGCATCCAGGCCCACATCTTGGCCGAGACGATGGTCGGGATGGCCCAGGGAATCAGCACCGCGGCGCGCACCAGCATGCGGCCCTTGAACTCGGCATTGAGCAGCAGGGCGACGATAATGCCGAACACCACTTCAAGGGATACCGATACCACCGAGAAGAACAGCGTGTTCCACACCGATTGCCACCACACGGGGTCGGTGAGGATGCCGTACCAGTTGCCGTCATCGAAGACCAGGTAGTTCTCGATGCCGATCCAGGCGGCACCGGCGGTATCCGACAGCGAGGCGTCGGTGAAACTGAAGTAGAAGGTCCGCGCCAGTGGCCAGCCGGCCACAAGCGCTAGCGTGATCAGCATCGGGATCAGGAATAGCCAGGCGGCGCGCACGCGCTGTCGACGGACCTTGGTGCCCCGGTAGCCTGCCTTGATAGCGTGCGCCCCCGCTTGGGAGGCGCTTTCGGTTGCAGGAGTGGACATGACGACCTCCGGTTACCAGCGACGACGCTTGATGCGTGACAGTTCGCTGTCCAGCTGGGACACCGCTTCGGCACCGGTCTGGTTGCCGGACAGCACGCTATGCGCGGCATTGAAGAAGCTGTTGCTGACCCGCCCGTAGTTGTCGCCGGTGGGGGCGGAGGGTCGGGCGACGGCATTGGTGAAGGTGTCGTAGAGCGTGCCGAAGAAGGGCACGGCCGCCAGTACTTCCTCGTCGTCATAGAGGCTGGCGATGGTCGGGTTATAGGCGCCCTGGATAGCGCGACGCTTCTGCTCGGCTTCGCCGGTCAGGAAGGCCACCAGATCGGCGGCGACGTCCGGTGACTCGGTGTACCTGGAAACCGCCAGGTTCCATCCGCCCAGCGTCGCGGCGCTCTCGCCTTCAGGCCCATGAGGCAGCTTGACCACGCCGACCTGGTCGCGGACGTCGCTGTCCTCGCTCTGGGCCAGCGACCAGGCGTAGGGCCAGTTACGCATGAAGACGGCATTGCCGGACTGGAAGACGCCGCGGGCTTCTTCTTCGGTGTAGTTGAGTGCGCCTTTCGGCGAGATGTTGCCGATCCAGCTTGCGGCCAGGTCGAGGGCCTCGGCGGCTTTGGCGTTATCGATGGTAATCTCGCCGTCGGTATCGACGATGGTGCCGCCGCCGTGACTCGCCACCCACTCGAGCGCGTTGCAGGTCAGGCCCTCGTAGGCGCGGCCCTGGAAGACGTAGCCCCACATCCTGTCATTGCCGGCGGCGCGCTCGGCGGCCTGAATCTCCTCGGCGATGGCGGTCATCTCTTCCCAAGTCTCGGGAGCCTCATGGCCATACTGCGCAAGTAGGTCCTTGCGGTAGTAGAGGACGCCGGCGTCGGTGAACCAGGGCATGGCCACCAGGCGTTCGTCGATGGTGTTATTGGCGACGATGGTCTCGAAGTGGCCCTCGGCGGCATCCGCGCCGAGTGTCTCCTTGAGGTCGAGCAGATGGTTGGCCAGCAGGCCCGGCCAGACCACATCGATCTGCATGACATCGATGTCGCTTGATTGAGCGGAGAGGATCTGCTGGTAGAGCGACAGCCTTTCGGTGGAGGAGTTGGGGGTCGAGACGATGTTGACGCTATGGCCGGTCTTGTTTTCCCAGGCCTTCACGCCTTCTTCACACAGGGCCAGCTCTGCACCGACGGCACCGCAGGAAATCGTCAGTTCAGCGGCCTGGGCTTGAGTGGCGATAGTGCCGGTAATGCTTGCCAGGGCGATGGCAGGTATCAGCTTCTTGATCATCAGGCATTCCTCGTCGTGTTCTTGTTGTGGGTGGGCGAGCGACCCTTGGTGAGCATCAAGGTCGGTTGAGGCATCAGGCAAAACTTAATCGTTTAAGTTGCGTGGTGTGTGAACACTAGCTCTGGCACCTACTGCCATCAACCTAGACTTTGGGTGTTTATACTTTGGTCTTAGTCAGGCGTGCGGGCCTCATGGGCCCGCCGCAGGCGGGAAGTGGTGTAACGAAGGCTAGATTAGAGCGACAACAGGAAAAGAATCAGCGGCGGGGAAAGCAGCGAGAGAATGAAGCCGCTGACCACGGCGATGGGCACGCAGGTCACGCCGCCATGCTGCTGGATGACCGGCAGGGTGAAGTCCATCGAGGTGGCTCCTCCATAGCCGATGGCCAGTGGCGTGGCGCGGTGAATCACCAGAGGGATCAGGATGAAGGCCATCAATTCCCGGGCCAGGTCATTGAAGAAGGCGACCCCACCCATCAGCGGACCCAGCTGATCGCCGATCAGGATGCCGGACAGCGAGTACCAGCCAAAGCCGGCGGCCATGGCCAGGCCTTCATTCCATTCAAGCGACATCAGAGGAGCGGCGATCAAACCGGCGACCAGCGAGCTCGCCACCACCGTGGCGGCGATCGCCAGGCCGTGACGGTTCAGCAAGATCTGGCGTAGCGACATACCGGAGTTGCGAAGCTGGCAGCCGATCAGCGCCAGCAGCAGGTAGAGCACCCACTCGGCCAAGGTTTCGGCGCCGCTATGCAGGCCCTCTATGGCTAACGCCTTGCCGATCAAGCCCAGCACAACGCCCGCCACTACCACAGCAACCAGCGATAGTGAGCCGCCCATGGCGGCAAGCTTGCTGGTAGGGGCGTTCTTTACTACCGGTGCGCCGCTTGTATGCAGGGCGCTGCGACGCGACAGCCACCATAAGGCGGGCAGGTTGCAGGCAGCGGTGATCAGAAACAGCAGCAGGGTCTGGCCGCCCAGGCGCGAAAGCTGTCCACTCAAGTTATCCAGGCCAGCGAGGCCCATCCCCATCAGCAGCAGGATGACGTAGATGGCAGCATTCACGGCGCGATTGACCCCCGCCAGCAGGCCTTTATGGGTCAGCGGCACCAGGTAGCCGAGGATAAGGGGCAGCAATACGATCAGCAGGCCGGACAGCATCGAGACTCCATGCATACGGGGTCGCCGACGCGGCGACTGGAAGGCGCCACTTTAACGAGACTCTTATATGAGGAGAAATGATTTTCACTGATAGGCTATCAACAAAGATGATGGAGAGCTGCCGGAGCGCGTTTGCCTATGGCGTCTAGCCCCTTTGACAGTCGCTGCATGGCCATCATCCGCTGTCAGTCGGTACTGGCGAGGTCATTGACGTGCAGGCTCCTCAGGCTCAGACGGCTCGTGCGTTTACCGTCCTTGAAATAGTCGGCCGCCAGCAGTAAGCCCGGTACCTCAGGAGTGAAGGTCAGTCGAAGGTCGCGATCGGGATGCTCGCCACGCCACAGCGAAATGGTCACGGCAGGGAAGCTGCCGACGGTGAGTTCAAGGGTGCTGGTGTCGAGCCGGCGGTAGAGAAAGGTTTCTTCCTCGCCCTTGTAGTTGGTGTAGGTCAGGGTGCAGGGCGCTACCTGGGGATGCCGGCAGGCGACCTGGTCGGCCTGTTGCGATAGCTGGAACAATGCGGCCTGGCGGTCGGGCCAGCGATCGAGTTCGCCCTGGCCCATGTGGTAATCCTCGCCAATGCCCAGCAGCGAGTAGCCACTGGCGTAGTCGCTACTATTCACTCCGTTCTCATCGATCGTGAAGCGACTGCGTTCCCAGCCGTTGGCCACGGCGATGGCGGCACGCATTTCGCTGATCCAGGCATCACCCCGGCGTTTGAGCGTGTGGTTGATGTTGGCATCTGGCCAGCCCTCTATTTCCAGTCGGTAGATGGCGTCGAAGGCGCGCGGCGATGAGGGTGTACCGGTCGCCCAGGCGCTGAAGGACATGGCAGAGGTGATGATAAGGGCAAGGACGAGACTTGGCAGCAGGGCTGTCGGGCGTCGCTTGCACCTGAGTAAAGCAAGTGTCATCGGTATTGCTCCCGAGCCTGCGTGTCGAAGGGGGACGCCTATCACCTTGATTGTGATAAGTGGCAGGAGGAAAGGTTCCGCGGCTATCGTTGCCAGATATTGCGCGCTAACCTGCTAGAGCAACCGCTATGGCGTCGCGATCCGTCGAGGTCGTGATGCTCCGTCACTTATGGACAAGAGGATGTTTCGATGGCCAAGCTATTGTTGATTGCCGGCGACTTCGTCGAGGACTACGAGATCATGGTGCCCTTCCAGGCCCTGCAGGCCATGGGCCATCAGGTGGATGCGGTGTGCCCGGACAGGCGTGAGGGCGATAGCGTCAAGACGGCCATTCACGATTTCGAGGGAGACCAGACCTACACCGAGAAGCCGGGGCATAATTTCGGGCTTAACGCGACCTTCTCCGAGGTCGATCCCGCCGACTACGATGGCCTGGTGGTGCCCGGTGGTCGGGCGCCCGAGTATCTGCGCCTCGATGAGCGGGTACTGGAGATGGTCCGTCACTTCTTCGATACCGACAAGCCGGTCGCAGCGATCTGCCACGGGGCGCAGCTGTTGGCGGCCGCGGTGTCTCTCGACAAGCGCCGTGTCTCCGCTTATCCGGCATGTGCACCTGAGGTCCAGCTGGCGGGTGGCGACTTCGCCGATATCGCGGTGACCGATGCCATCACCTGCGGCAAGCTGGTTACCGCACCCGCCTGGCCAGCGCACCCGGAATGGCTCAAGCAGTTTAATGCCCTCTTGTAACAACAAGCGCAAGAGTAACAACAAGAGTAAAAACAGTCGGTCATGACCACACCCTGAGAGGAGCATGTCCGCTGATAGGGTCAGACGTCGCCAGGCGTCTGACCCGGCACCTTGATCATTGAGCCCGTCATCATTGCCACTTTTCTGATCAAGTGTCAGGTCTTGCCGGTGCACCTCGCCGTTGCTTCGCACTCCCCGATGCCTTGCGTATGATGGTGTTCATCAGCCTTTCAGCGCTGTCTGCTTCTGATGTTTCACCCTTTCATGATGGTCCCGTCGATGACCACCAAGCATGCCACCACCCGCGACACCTTGATTCAGGTCGGTGCCGAACTGATTGCCGAGCAGGGCTACCATGCCACTGGCATCAATGCCGTCCTCAAGGCGTCGGCGGTGCCCAAGGGGTCCTTCTATCACTATTTCGCCAGCAAGGAAGATTTCGGGCTGGCCGTGATCGAGGCCTTTGCTCAGGCCTATGAGCAGCGCCTCGACGCATTGCTTGAAGACGACTGTCTTCCATTGGACCGGCTGCGACGCTTCTTTGCCGCCGGGCGTGCCGAGATGGCCGGTTGTGATCACAGTCGTGGTTGTTTGATCGGGAATCTCGGTCAAGAGCTATCGGCGCGCAACGCCCTGTTTCGCGAGCGGCTTGACGGCATCCTTCGTGAGTGGGAGCGACGCTTCGCGCACTGTCTGGATGATGCTCGAACCTTAGGGGAGCTTGCCCCGGATACCGACACCGAGGCCCTGGCGAGTTTTATCCTGAGTGGCTGGCAGGGTGCCTTGTTGCGGGCGAAGACCCTCAAGTCGGTAACGCCCATGGAGCACTTCGAAGCCATCCTGTTTGACCGTGCGCTGCACTGATCCTTGAGCCGACATGTTCTTTCAGGCCTTTGCCGTTTGGCGGGCAATCAAGAGCACCTGTCTGGTGTTTCCTTTCTCGATGTTGCTTCTTTTCTCGATGCAGTTTGAGGCTGAATGGCGCCGGGGGTGGCCGTCGATTGACGTTAGTATCCGGCGGCGGGGTCAACACTGGGTACGTGTTCGCCAGCCTGCCACGCTTTCAAGGTCTCAATGACCTGATCAAGAGCGGCATGACGGGGCGTGGGGGCGGCCATGTGCGGCGTTATCAATACTCGCGGGTGCCCCCAAAGCGGGTTGTCTGCAGGCAATGGCTCGGTGTCAAACGCGTCAAGCACCGCACCTCGCAGTCGCCCTCTGCCTTCGCCATCTGTCTTGTCGACACTCTCTTCTCCCTCGGCCATCCCCAGCGCCTCAAGCAGCGCGGCTTCATCGATCAGGCTTCCGCGTCCGGGATTGATCAGGCTGGCGCCGACGGGCAGGGCAGCCAGTGTCTCTGCATTGATGATCTGGCGGGTTGCCTGGGTGTTCGGCAGCAGTGTCACCAGGCTCTTGACCTGGCCGAGCAGCGCGGTGAGACCTGACTCGCCGTGATGGCAGGTGACGCCGTCCAATGTCTTGGGGCTGCGGCTCCAGCCGTGGACGGGGAAGCCATCGTCTGACAGTGCTTGCGCCACGCGCGCGCCGATAGCGCCGAGTCCCAGTACGCCAATGCCCCACTCCTCTTTGGGTACCAGCGGCTGCTCCTGCCATTGGAACCGTCTCTGCTGGCGAGCGTAACAGTCAAAGTCTCGCTGGAAGTGCAGTACGGCATAACGGACATAGTCGATCATCGGTCCGGCCATTCCGGCATCTCGCAGCTTGACGATAGGGATTCCCGCCGGAAGGGAAGGGTTGTTGAGCAGGGAGTCGACGCCTGCACCAAGGTTGATGATGCCCTTGAGCCCTGTCTGCTCCTCGAAAAGCCAGCTGGGTGGCTGCCAGGCGACAAGGTAGTCGGCGTTCTGACGGTCTTCCAAGGCGGCGTTGCTGGTCATTACCTTGGCCGTTGGCAGGGCACTGGCGATGGCGGTTTGCCACTGCTTGGCATCGGCTGCGTGAATCAGGATCTGCATGGCAGTTGGCTCCCTTGGAATAGTTCTGGTGAGAGGAGAGGGTACTTTTAATAGTCGGCGAGAAAAGGCCATAAAGCCTTTGACGGAGGGCTCGACGCCGGTGCTAGTATCAGCACTAGGTCAATGACCAAATATTGTCATAATTAAGTGTCGCGCAGTTCAAGGCAATCGCCGTTTCTTCGAAGTAGCTGCATGTGGTGGCGATGACACGCCGTATGGTCCCGGGCTTGGACTCCAAGGCCGGTTTTGGTGATTCTTTAATGGCGAATGGCCCATGATTCAGGTATCTCTGCCTTTCACCCGTGAGGAGTACGCAAGCCGGCTGTGGAAGGTGCGCGTCGAGATGGCCAGCCGTGGTATCGACGTAATAATCGTCAGTGATCCCTCGAATATGGCCTGGCTGACCGGCTACGATGGCTGGTCATTTTATGTGCATCAGTGCGTGCTGGTGGGACTCGAAGGCGAGCCGGTCTGGTACGGTCGGCGGATGGATGCCAACGGCGCCCTGCGGACCTGCTGGATAGATCCAGAAAACATTACCTACTATCCGGATTACTATGTTCAGAATCCGGATATGCATCCCATGGACTATCTGGCCCAGACTATCCTGCCGTATTACGGCTGGCATAAGGGCGTGGTAGGCATGGAGATGGACAACTATTACTTCTCGGCCAAGGCCTATCAGTGCCTGGTGCGAGAGTTGCCTTACGCCCGCTTTATCGATGCCAATGTCCTGGTCAACTGGTGCCGGGCGATCAAATCGCCGCAAGAAGTCGAGTACATGCGTGTGGCGGGGAAAATCGTCGAAGGCATGCACACGCGTATTCTCGAGATGATTGAGCCAGGGCTGCCAAAGAGCAAGCTGGTTTCGGAGATCTACCGGGTCGGTATCGAAGGCTGGCGTGATGATCAGGGCAAGATCTTCGGCGGTGACTATCCCGCCATCGTGCCGATGCTTCCCACGGGCAGCGATGCCGCTGCACCGCATCTGACCTGGGACGATACCCCCTTTCTCACAGGTGAGGGCACCTTCTTCGAGATTGCCGGTGTCTTCAAGCGTTATCACGCGCCGATGTCGCGCACCATTTACCTGGGCACGCCGCCACGGGACTTTATCCGCGCCGAGTCGGCCTTGCTCGAGGGCATTGAAAATGGCCTGGAGGTCGCCAAGCCCGGTAACCGCTGCGCGGACATCGCCATGGCGCTGGGGGCGGCCATGGATAAGTATGGCTTCGACCGCGGCGGCGCCCGTTGTGGCTATCCCATCGGCATCAGCTATCCACCTGACTGGGGGGAGCGCACCATGAGTCTGCGCCCCTCGGACGAGACCATCCTCCAGCCGGGCATGACCTTTCACTTCATGCCGGGTATGTGGGATGAAGATTGGGGGCTGGAAATCACCGAAAGCATTCTGATCACCGATACAGGTTGCGAAACGCTGGCCGACTTCCCGCGCCAGCTGTTCGTTAAATAAGGAGACCTTCATGAGCATGTCTGCCAGCCGAATTCGGCCGAGCCCCATTTCCGCGACGGTCGACTTCGACGCCGATGGCGTTCAGCACGGTTTTCTCAAACTGCCGATCTCCAATGACGAGTCGGCCTGGGGGGCGGTGATGATACCGATCACCGTGATCAAGCATGGCGAGGGCCCCACGGCACTGCTGACCGGCGGTAATCATGGTGATGAGTATGAGGGCATCACGGCGCTGATGAAGCTGGCCAATGATCTTTCCGCCGAACAGGTGCATGGTCGGGTCATCATCGTGCCGATGATGAATACGCCTGCTGTTCAGGCGGGCAGGCGGACGTCGCCGATGGATAGTGGCAACCTCAATCGCAGCTTTCCGGGTAATCCGGACGGCAGTGTGACCGAACAGATCGCCGATTATTTCACTCGCTATCTGGTACCGCTGTGTGATGTGGTGCTGGACCTTCACTCGGGTGGGCGCACACTGGATATTGTGCCCTTTGCGGCCTCTCACCAGCTCGATGATTCGGACTTGCAGCATCGAGCGCTGGAGGGGGCCAAAGCCTTTGGGGCACCCACCGCGATGATGATGTTCGAGCTTGATGCCGAGAAGCTTTTCGATACGGCCGTAGAGCGACAGGGCAAGGTCTTCGTGGCGACCGAACTGGGCGGTGGCGGCACCACGACGCCCGAGCGTTTAAGAATCGCCGAACGCGGGGTCAACAACTTCCTGATCCACTATGGCTTGATTGATGGCGAGCTCGAAGGCCCCGCCGGGCCACAGGTCTATGTCGATATGCCGGATGCGTCCTGCTATGTGCAGAGCGAACACCAGGGGTTGCTTGAGCTGACGGTGGCACTGGGCGAAACGGTCACCAAGGGTGACGTGATGGCGAGGGTCTATGACATGAGCCGCACTGGCACCGCGCCGGTTGAGTATCGCGCCGGTCGCAGTGGTCTCCTGGTGGCGCGACGCTTCCCGGCTCAGGTGGGCATGGGCGATACCATCGCTGTCATCGCCGACGTTGTCGACGCTTTGGACGGATGAGCCCACGATGAAGCTCGATCGCTATGATCTGAAGATTCTCGAGATTCTGGCTAATGACGGGCGTATTACCAAGTCGCGCCTGGCCGAGGCCATCAATCTCTCGGTCAGTCCTTGTTGGGAGCGTGTGCGGCGACTCGAGAAGGCGGGGGTCATCGAAGGATATAGTGCGCGTATCAACTCCCGCATGGTGGTGCACCGCACACCGGTCTGGGTACAGATCGAGCTCAAGTCACATCATGCAGGCGATTTTCAGCGTTTCGAGGCTGAGGTCATGGCCACGCCTGAGGTGACCGAGTGCGTGGCCGTGGGCGGGGGAGTCGATTACCTGATCAAGGTCGAAACACAATCCATCGATGCCTATCAGCGACTGATCGACGGCTGGTTGATGTCGGAAATCGGTATCCAGCGCTATTTCACCTATATCGTCACCAAGACCGTCAAGCATGTCGCCCCGCCGATGGAGCTTGCGTTAGATTAAATTGTGCCCGTGTAAATCTCGTGGATTCCACTCAAAGCCAATCTGACATAAGCTGGTCTGGTAGCAAGCAGTTTGGCGATATCGCCTACAACGAGGGTGATTGGTGCATGAGGCAGCCAATCGTTTTTTAGGCTATCGCAGCGAAGAGGTTTACATGTCTTACTTCACGATTGCAGGTGTGCAGCTCCAGGCGCACCACCACGGTGACAACACTCAAGCCATGCGTGCTCGCATTGAGACGCTGGTGTCGCGCTTTCCCCATGTGCAAATGGTGGTCTTCAGCGAACTGATGGCTCACGGCGCTTCTACGCTGAATGCTCAGCCCATGCCCAGCGCTACCGAGGCCATGTTCTGTGAGCTTGCCGAGAAACATCGCCTGTGGCTGATTCCAGGCTCGATGTTCGAGCAGGCCGGTGAGAGCGTCTACAATACCCTGAGCGTGATCAATCCGCAGGGGCAGGTGGTCAATCGTTTCCGCAAGATGTTCCCCTTCCGCCCTTACGAGACTGGCGTCGAAAGCGGTACCGAGTTCGTGGTTTTCGACGTGCCCAATATCGGACGTTTCGGCGTTTCGATTTGTTACGACATGTGGTTCCCGGAAACGACGCGGACGCTCGCCGCCATGGGGGCCGAGGTCATTCTGCACCCGACCATGACCGATACCATCGACCGTGATATCGAGTTGTCGATCGCGCGTACCAATGCAGCGGTCAACCAGTGCTACTTCTTCGATATCAACGGGGCCGGCGCACTAGGTAATGGCCGCTCTATCGTGGTCGGACCGTCCGGGGATGTTATTCACCAGGCGGGTATCGGCGAAGAAATCATGCCGATCGAAATTGATGTCTCACGCGTGCGTCGTGAGCGCGAGGCGGGGCTTCGTGGGCTTGGCCAGCCACTGAAGAGCTTCCGCGACCGCCAGGTGGATCTGTCGCTGTATCGGAGCGAAGTCGGCTCCTTCCCCTTCCTCGACACACTAGGCCCGCTCGTGAAGCCTGCGCGTCGGGATATCGAGCCATATTGATCGCTGTCTGCTAACGGGCGGTGAGCACTGAAAAGGAGTTCGTGGTGGTAACCCATCTCATGCAAGGTTTACGGCGTCTGTTTTCTCGCCTGATGAGTCACAGCAGCGCCGCCCCGGATGGCGGCGCTTCAATCCCCGCCTCGAAAGCATCACAGGAACGTCACCCAACTGGAGCCAATTCGATGACAAAAAAATTGACCAGCATCTCCGACGTACGCCGTTTCTTTCATAACAACAAGGAGCCGGTCTACTTCATTTCGGCGACCAACTTCAACCTGCTGGGGATCGGCGACTGGGTGGGGAACTTCCGCCATATCAACTACATCAACTGCTTTGATGACAAACAGAAGAACGTCTTCGTGCCCAAGGAGAAGTTTCCCCGCGACTTCGAGAGCATTGAGGACATCAACAATTATCTGCTCGAACATAAGGAAGTCATTGACTATGTCCGCTCTCGAGGCGAGAAGGGGGTGGCTGCCTTCCTGATGTTCGACGAGCATACCGAAGAGATCTGTGAACAGCTGGGGCTGAGGGTCGCCTTTCCGCCGGCCAAGCTGCGTTCACGCATGGATAACAAGATTGAAACGGTGCGCATCGGCAACAAGGCCGGTGTGCCCAGCGTGCCCAACGTGCTTGCCAAGGTCGACAGCTATCAGCACTTGATGGAAATCTGCGAGGAGTTGGGTACGACCGATCTGGTTATCCAGTCGGCGTATGGTGACTCCGGCCACACCACCTTCTTCGTCTCGAATGAAGATGAATATTACCGCCACGCCGAAGAGATCGAGGCCGAAGAAGAGGTCAAGATCATGAAGCGCATCAACTGCCGTGGTTCGGCGATTGAGGCCTGCGCGACGCGTTGCGGTACGGTGGTGGGACCGCTGATGACCGAACTGGTCGGCTTCAAGACCCTGACGCCTTACAAGGGCGGCTGGTGCGGCAACGAAATGTTCGCGGGCGCCTTCACCCAAGAAGTGCGTGACAAGGCACAGGAATACACCAACAAGTTTGGTGAAGCGCTGAGCGAAGAGGGCTATCGCGGCTACTTCGAGCTCGATTTCCTGATCGATATAGACACCAATGAAGTCTATCTCGGCGAACTCAATCCGCGCGTCACCGGTGCCAGCTCGTTGACCAACGTGGCTGCCTTCGCTCATTCAGATGTGCCGCTTTTCCTGTTCCACCTGCTTGAGTTCTCGGACCAAGACTTCGACATTGATATCGACGCTGTCAACGATCGCTGGGCACACCCGGACAGCATCGACAGCTGGAGCCAGCTGGTCATCAAGCACACCGATGAAACCGTGGACCTGCTTACCCAGGCACCGCAGTCTGGTGTCTGGCGCATGGGCGAAGACGGTAACATCGCCTTCGATCACTATGACTCCCACCCGCATGCTGCCGAGAGCGAGCAGGAAGCCTTCTTCATGCGCATCAGTGGTGTGGGCGATTTCCGCTACGAGGGCGCAGATCTCGGCATCCTGATCACCCGAGGCCGCCTGATGGATGATGACTTCCAGCTGACCGAGCGTGCCAAGGCCTGGATCGACGGCATTCGTGGCCAGTATGCCGGCCAGTCACTGCAGGATCCTGTGGTAGAGCAGGTGGCCGTCAGTCATGCGGTCGGTGGCGGCAACTTCAAGATTCTTTGATGAAAAATACCGCAATGGGACGGTACGGACGCGAGTGGGGGGCTGACGAAGTCAAGCACCTGGTCTTTCGCACCGTCCATGAGCCCGAGGCCGGCGAGAAGTGGCAATCGTTGTTCGAGCTGCACTGGTCGGCCTATGAGCGCTGGTTCCTGTCCGAAGGCGAGCGTGAGCGGCCAGGGTACCTGGCCGGCTTCAATGCGCTGCGTCGCCACATGCCTGAACTGCTGCCGACCTATGAGCGCCTCTGTGCGCTGGCCGGTGGTGGTGATCTGTCGTCACGCATGTTGAGTCTCTACCGTCCACCGGCCTACATCACCGGATGCTCACAGGCGGTGCTGGCCAATGGCAACAGCAATGTGCTGGTGCGCAACTACGATTACCCGACCGAACTGTGTGAAGGCACTATCCTGTCTTCGTGTTGGAATGGTCGTCAGGTCATCGCCATGACAGATTGTCTGTGGGGAGTGCTTGATGGCATGAACGACAGCGGTCTGGCGGTTTCCCTGGCTTTTGGTGGGCGAACCGTGGTTGGCGAAGGTTTCGGTGCGCCGATCATCCTGCGCTACATACTGGAGTTCTGCGATACCACGCCAGAAGCGGCCGAGGTGCTTGCCCGAGTGCCGACGCACATGGCTTACAACATTACCGTCAATGATGCCCAGGGACGTTATGTGACGGCGATGATTGCGCCGGATCGCAAGGCCACCATCAAGCGTGTGCCGGTGGCGACCAATCATCAGAAGAAGATTGAGTGGTATGCCCATGCGCTGGCGTCGGAAACCCTGATTCGCGAGCGCCAACTGTCGATTCTGGTCGATGATGATGCCACCACCGAGGAACGTCTGATCTCGGCATTCTTCGCCCCGCCACTGTATCGTACTGATCATCGGCGAGGGCTTGGTACCGTCTATACATCGGTTTACCGGCCTCTTCAGGGGCGCGTGCAGTTTCACTGGCCGGAACACGAGGTCAATTTGAGCTTCGCGCATTTTCCCGAAACCAGTTTCACCATTCACTACGGGCTTCGGCAACACGGCGCCGGCTAGTCCGGGGATTCGGCTGCATGCGGGCAGGATGCCCGTGGCAGTTGCAATAATGACAAGCAGCACTGCTGGGGAAGCACATGAGCGAGACGACTGGAACAGACACGCCTTATACGGCCCTGGGGTTCTACCACAAGATCTCTCAGTTGCGTGCCGATACCTGGAACGCACTCAAGCGAGATCTTGGCAAGCTGATTCATCTGAAGGACGATGCTCAAGCCCGTAATCTGGTCAAGGCTGTCGACATCAAGTTGACCCGGCTTGAGATCATCGAGGACTACCACGCTTTCCCCTCGAAGGAAGATTTCCGCCACCTCTGGCACCTGTTCAACCGCCAGGAGTACTCACTTCTCGAGAAGGTGGTCAAGCGTCTGGTACGCGCCTTGATCAGCGAGTCCTACCGCCGGCGCCAAGTCGACCTCAGCGAAACGGATGCCGATGCAGAGGATCTCGAGACGTCAGATGCCCTGGCGCAGCTGCGCCGTGGTCACCCGACATCGAACAGCTCCTCTCAGCCCTATTTCGAAGTGCTGATCGTCGATGCCATGTCGCTTCAGGAAGAGGAGGTGGTACGTGAGGCGTTTCATAACCTGCGCCGCCCCGAGGACAAGTTTGTCTACGATGTAGTGACGGTGCGAAGCTTCGAGGATGCGCTGATCGCGATCCTGGTCAACCCGAACATCCAGGCTTGCCTGATTCGTTACGAATTTCCCTACAAGTCGAAGTACAACTTGAGCGCGCTGCGCAACTATCTCGAGGGACTCTCCGAGGTTGAACTCGAGAACAAGTCCGAGGCAGAGCGCAGTATCCTGCTGAGTTCGATGGTTCGCGAGATTCGTCCTGAGATCGACCAGTTCCTGGTGACCAGTGGTGATGTCGAGGTGACGGCGAGCAAGGATATCCGTCACTTCAACCGGATCTTCTATCGCGAAACGGATTATATCGAGCAGCATCACACCATCCTGCGTGCCATCGATAACCGCTTCCGCACGCCCTTCTTCGACGCGCTGCGTGAGTATAGTCGCAAGCCGACCGGCGTTTTCCACGCCATGCCGATTTCCCGGGGCAAATCGATCACTCGCTCGCACTGGGCGGGGCAGATGATCGACTTCTACGGCATCAATATTTTCCTGGCCGAGACCTCGGCAACTTCAGGCGGCCTGGATTCCCTGCTGCAGCCTTATGGGCCGATCAAGAAAGCGCAGGAGTATGCGGCGCGCGCTTTCGGCTCTCGCCAGAGCTTCTTCGTCACCAACGGCACCTCAACGGCCAACAAGATTGTGGTCCAGGCGCTGATCAAGCCCCGCGACATCGTGCTGGTCGATCGTGACTGCCACAAGTCTCACCATTACGGCATGGTGTTGAGCGGTGCCCATGTGGCCTATCTGGATTCCTATCCGCTTAACGATTATTCGATGTATGGCGCCGTTCCGCTGCGCGAGATCAAGAAGACACTGTTGGAATACAAGCGTTCTGGCCAGCTTCACAAGGTCAAGATGCTGCTATTGACCAACTGTACCTTCGATGGGGTGGTCTACAACGTTCGCCGAGTCATGGAAGAGTGCCTGGCCATCAAGCCGGACCTGGTCTTCCTCTGGGATGAAGCCTGGTTTGCCTTTGCTACTTTCAACCCGACCTATCGGCCAC
This sequence comes from Halomonas salinarum, assembly GCF_012062845.1. Classification (GTDB taxonomy): domain Bacteria; phylum Pseudomonadota; class Gammaproteobacteria; order Pseudomonadales; family Halomonadaceae; genus Onishia; species Onishia salinarum. The sequence goes on along the minus strand of NZ_WWNB01000001.1, from coordinate 66,234 downwards.
GCACGGCCATGCATGCCGCGCGCCACCTTCGCGACCGCTACCAAAGCGAGGAGTACGCCGCAGAGTATGCCGCCTGGAAGGCCGACTTCGATCAGCTCGATCCCGATGATGACGCCACCTGGCTCGAACGCCCACTGATGCCGGATCCCGAGGTAGTGCGGGTTCGCACCTATGCTACCCACTCGACCCACAAGACCCTGACCTCATTGCGCCAAGGCTCGATGATTCATGTCTACGATCAGGATTTCCGCCAGAAGGTCGAGGCGCCTTTCCATGAAGCCTACATGACCCATACCTCGACATCGCCGAACTATCAGATTCTGGCATCGCTCGATGTGGGGCGGATGCAGGCCGAGATGGAAGGCTTCGAGCTGGTGCACTCCCAGGTCGAAGCGGCGCTTTCGCTCCGCGAGCAGCTTTATACCAATCCGCTGTTGAACAAGTACTTCGAGGTACTCAAGAACAGCGATCTGGTGCCGGCAGAGTTCCGCCAGTCAGGGGTAGAGACCTACTATGATCCCAATGCCGGCTGGAACAAGATGGAGGAGGCCTGGGCCCAGGACGAGTTCGTGGTGGACCCGACGCGCATCACCATATCGATCGGCAAGACGGGTATCGATGGTGATGCCTTCAAGAACGACTACCTGATGAACCAGTACGGTATTCAGATCAACAAGACCTCGCGCAATACTGTGCTGTTCATGACCAATATCGGTACGACGCGCGGGGCGATTGCTTACCTGCTGGACGTGCTGATCAAGCTGGCCAAGTCCTTCGATCGGCGCTGGGAAGAAAGCAGCCGTCCCGAACGCAAGATCATCGAACATCAGGTCAAGTCGCTCCTGCATGATCTGCCGCCGCTGCCGGACTTCAGTCGCTTCCATGATGCCTTCAGGCCGCATGTGTCCGATGGCACACCCGATGGGGATATTCGTCGGGCCTACTTCCTCAGCTACGACGAGGAAAACACCGAGTACCTGCGCTTCGATAATGGCGAACTGCAGCGAGCCATCATGGAGGGCCGTGACGTTGTATCGGCCAGTTTCGTGATTCCCTATCCACCGGGCTTCCCGGTTCTCGTGCCAGGTCAGGTGGTTAGCGAGGAAATCCTGTATTTCCTGCAGGCGCTAGATGTCACCGAGATACACGGCTATCGTCCTGAACTGGGGCTGATCGTCTTTACCGAAGACGCTCTGTTGGCGACCTCCGAGGGTGCCGATTGACGCGGGCCTTGTAGTTCGCAGCGCATGCAACGCTATCGCCCCGGCCATTCGGTCGGGGCGATGGCGTTTCTGGCCCATAGATGATGGCCTTTCTGCTCCCTCGTCTCGGAAGCAGAAGATTCTGGTCCTTTGGGCCATAACACGAAAAAAACAGGTAACTGACAGCGGCCGAACAAAAAGTCTCATCTTCCTGAACGTTTTATCCTGTAGGTATCAGACGGCCATTGCCGTTGGAGCCTATTGCAAGCGTGAGCGCCATTGGCGCTGCTTTTCCAGGAGGTGTTTCATGAAAGTGTCCAAGACGGTAACTCAGCGACTCGAGGATCCGCGTCTCTTTCGTCAGTATGCCTATGTCGACGGCAGATGGACCCATGGCGATGCGGGCCGTGAGGAAGCCGTGACCGACCCGGCCACTGGCGAAGTCTTGGGCCATATTCCCTGGCTGGAAGCGGATCAGATTCATAGCGCAGTGGATGCCGCCGACCGGGCGTATGTTCAGTGGCGTGCGCTGCGGGTCGATGAGCGCGCCGAGCGGCTGCTGGCCTGGTATGACCTTATCCAGGCACACCGTGAAGACCTGGCCATCCTGATGTCCCTGGAACAGGGCAAGCCGCTGCCGGATGCCCGGGGCGAGGTGGAGTACGGCGCCAGCTTCATCAAGTGGTTTGCCGAGCAGGCCAAGCGTACCTTTGGTGAGACCATCCCCAGTCATATCCCTAACGCGGCACTGGGCACGCTCAAGGAACCCATCGGTATCGCGGCCCTGATTACCCCCTGGAATTTCCCGTTGGCGATGATCACGCGCAAGGCCGGCGCCGCCATGGCGGCTGGCTGCCCGGTGATTGTCAAGCCTGCGGGCGAGACACCGTTCTCGGCGCTGGCCCTGGCTGAACTGGCCGAGCGAGCCAGTATTCCGGCCGGCGTCTTCAATGTGGTGCTGGGCGAGGCTGCCGAGGTGTCCTCGATCCTTTGCAAGGAGGAGCGCGTCAAGGCACTGTCCTTCACCGGTTCCACCCGGGTGGGGCGGCTGCTGCTTGAACAGTGTGCTGGCACCGTCAAGCGGGTTTCGCTGGAGCTTGGCGGTAATGCGCCCTTTATCGTCGGGCCGGACATGGATCCGCGTGAGGCCGCCCTGTCGGCCGTGTCCGCCAAGTTCCAGACCGCCGGTCAGGACTGCCTGGCCGCCAACCGCATTCTGGTACACGAGTCGATCCATGATGCCTTCGTCGAGCATTTCGCCGAGCGCATGGCAGCGCTGACTGTCGGCAACGGCCTTCATAGCGAGGTCGATCTCGGTCCGCTGATCCATGCCCAGGCGGTCGAGAAGGCGTCGAGCATTGTCGATGATGCCATCTCCCAGGGCGCGACGCTGGTGGCCGGCGATCAGTCGGCGGCGCCGGGACCCAACTTCTTCATGCCTGTGCTGCTGACCGGTGTGACCCGCGAGATGCAAATCTGGCGGGAAGAGAACTTTGCTCCTGTGGCAGGCATCACCGCTTATCGCGATGATGATGAAGCCATTGCCATGGCCAATGATACCGAATACGGCCTTGCCGCCTACGTCTACACTCACGACATCCGTCGTATCTGGAAACTGCTGCGCGCGCTGGAGTTCGGCATGGTCTCGGTCAATTCGGTCAAGATGACCGGTCCGCCGGTTCCCTTCGGGGGCGTCAAGCAGTCTGGCCTGGGGCGTGAAGGCGGCGTTAGCGGCATCGATGAGTATCTGGAAACCAAGTACTACTGCCTCGGCGCGCTGGGATCTGTTTCCGGCAGCTGATATCGCCCAGGCAGCGCGGCAAGGTGCCAAGCGAACCGTCTTTTTCAGGGATGAAAAAGCCGAGCCCCCAGGGAGGGGGTCATGGCGTGTTTGCGCCCACCTTACCCGCCTAATGCAGCACACCTAGTCCAGTACACCTAGTCCAGCCCCTATTCCAGAACAAGGCAACACTAAAACCCTCCCTTCATGCCGGGGAGTATCAGGAGAGAGACATGAGTCCCCATCAGGCGCTGATTGACCGCGACCGCAAGGTTACCTTCCATGCGTCCACCCACCTGCGTGACTTCGCCCATGGTGATGCGCCGGGCCGGGTCATTACCGGCGGTCAGGGCATCAACATCGTCGACATGGACGGCCGTGAGTTCATCGACGGCTTTGCCGGCCTGTACTGCGTCAACATCGGTTATGGGCGTACCGAGGTGGCAGATGCCATCTACGAGCAGGCCCTGAAGATGTCCTACTATCACACCTATGTGGGGCACTCCAACGAGGTGCAGGTCGCACTGTCCGAGAAGATCCTCGAACTGGCCGGCCCTGGCATGTCCAAGGTCTATTACGGCATGTCTGGCAGTGACGCCAACGAGACTCAGCTCAAGCTGGTGCGCTATTACAACAATGTGCTCGGCCGGCCGCAGAAGAAGAAAGTCATTTCACGGATGCGTGGTTATCACGGCTCAGGTATCGCCTCCGGCTCATTGACCGGCCTGAAGGCGTTTCACGATCACTTCGATCTGCCGATCGATACCATCCGCCACACCGAGGCGCCGTACTATTACCATCGCGCCGCCGAGCAGGAAGGCATGACCGAGCAGGAGTTCTCGGCCTACTGCGCGACCCGGCTCGAGGAGATGATTCTCGATGAAGGCCCCGACACCGTGGCGGCCTTCATCGGCGAGCCGGTGCTTGGTACCGGCGGCATCGTGCCGCCGCCGGAAGGCTACTGGGCAGCGATCCAGGCGGTGCTCGATAAGTACGATGTGCTGCTGATCGCCGATGAAGTGGTATGCGGTTTCGGCCGTATCGGCAGCAACTTCGGCAGCCATCATTACGACATCAAGCCGGACCTGATCACCGTGGCCAAGGGCCTGACCAGTGCCTACCAGCCGCTGTCCGGGGTGATCGTCGGCGACCGGGTGTGGCGGGTGCTGGAGCAGGGGGCCGGCGAGTACGGCCCGATCGGCCATGGCTGGACCTACTCCGGCCATGCGCTGGGCTGTGCGGCGGGCCTGGCCAACCTGGCGATCATCGAGCGCGAGGGCCTCACCGCCAACGCCGCCGAGACGGGCGCCTACCTGCAGCAGCAGATGCAGGCCACCTTCGGCGACCATCCGATCGTCGGGCAGGCACGTGGTGTGGGCATGCTGGCCTCGCTGGAGTTCTCCGCCGACCCGGCCAGGCGCGTCCACTTTGATCCAGGTCTCAAGGTCGGCCCGCGCATCGCAGCAGCGGCGCTAGAAGAGAACCTGATCGCGCGGGCCATGCCCCAAGGCGACATCCTCGGTTTCGCGCCACCGCTGATCGCCAGCCGTGAGCAGGTCGATGAGATCATCGCCCGTACCAAGCGTGCCGTGGACAAGGTGACCGATGAGCTCACCAAGTCGGGTGACCTGCGCTGAGCGCTGCCGGCAGCGAGTGGCTCGCTTGCCCTGACAGCTAAGCGCTGACAGCAAGCCAGATGCGCCGCCCATAAGGGCGGCGCGTCTGGTTCTGGCCCGAGCGATCAGATGCTAGCGTTGCTGATGGCACGGGGGTTCGCTCTCGTGTTAGCCCCGGCGATGGCCCTGTCACTCATTTCGGAGAAAGGCCCCATGTCTCGCTCCCTTCATGGCGTCACCCTGGCCGAGCTTTACCGAGCCCGTAAGCGCATTGCCGGCCAGGTGGTACGTTCACCGCTGGTGCGCTCAGCGGCGCTTTCGCAACGCTTCGATGCCGAGGTGCTGCTCAAGCTCGAAACCTGCCAACCCACCGGGGCCTTCAAGCTGCGCGGGGCCACCAACATGATCGCCGCGCTGATTGAACGCCATGGCCGCGAGGCCCTGGCGCGTGGTGTCACCACCGCCTCCACCGGCAACCACGGCCGGGCGGTGGCGTTCGCCGCCGCCCGCCTCGGGGTGCCGGCGACCATCTGCCTGTCGACGCTGGTGCCGGCCAACAAGGTCGCCGCCATCGAGGCCCTGGGTGCCCGCGTCACGAGTGTCGGGGCCAGCCAGGATGAGGCCTTCGAGGAGGTGGCACGCCTGGTCGCCGAGGAGGGCATGACCCTGATTCCCCCCTTCGATGATCCCCTGATCGCCGCCGGCCAGGGCACCATCGGCCTTGAACTCATGGAAGATACGCCAGCACTTGATCGGGTCTTTGTCGGGCTCTCAGGCGGTGGCCTGCTTGGCGGTATCGGTGCAGCCATGAAGGCCATTCGCCCCGAGGCGCAGCTCACCGGGGTCAGCCTCAGTCGCGGGGCGGCGATGTGGAAGAGCCTCGAGGCCGGCCATCCGGTAATGGTCGAAGAAACAGAAAGCCTGGCTGACTCCCTGGGTGGGGGCATCGGGCTTAAGAACCGCTGCAGCTATGCCTTGGTCGATGAGGTGATGGACGATCATTATCAGGTCTCGGAGACCGCCATCGCCCACGCCATGGTCGACATGCTCGAGAATGAAAAAATGCTGGTCGAAGGGGCGGCGGTTGTGGGGCTGGCGGCAATCGCGGAGCACAACATCGACATTCGAGGGCAGACGGTTGCGCTGATTGTCTCCGGCAATGGCGTATCCCTCGAGACGCTTGATCACGCCCGGCGTCTCGTAGCACGCTGAGCAATCACACTGATTCATCAGGAGGCTTGGGTGCAGCTTTTCCACCGGGCGGCGATCAGCGAGGCCGTGACGCTTGATCAGGATGCACTGGCCGCCGTGGAGGCAGGCTTCGCGGCGCTAGGGCGTGGTGAGGCGGTACAGCCGCCAGTTCTCTCCATGTCCATCGAAGAGGCCAATGGCGAAGTCGACGTCAAGACCGCGCATATTCGCGGCTTTTCCCGCTTCGCGATCAAGGTCAGTCCGGGGTTCTTTGATAACCCCAAGCAAGGGCTCGCGAGCCTCAACGGCCTGATGATGGTGTTCTCGGCACAGACGGGCCTGGTCGAGGCGGTGCTCTTCGATGAGGGCTACCTGACCATGCTGCGCACCGCCCTGGCTGGCGCTATTGCCGCCAAGCATCTGTCCCGTGAGGACAGCCGTCGCGTGACAGTGCTGGGGGCCGGCGAGCAGGCCGAACGCCAGGTCGAGGCGCTGCGATTGGTGCGGGATATCGAGGCAGTCGATGTCTGGGCGCGTCGCTCAGAGGCGGCGCAGGAATACGCTGAGCGGCTACGCGCCAAGGGGCTTTCGGTGACGGTGCATGACAGTGTCCGGGCTGCCTGCGCAAAGGCCGATATCATCGTGACCGCTACCTCGTCACAGACAACGATTCTTACCGCGGCGGACCTTCCCGAGGGCGTGCACGTCACCGCCATGGGGTCTGATAGCCCGCACAAGCGTGAGCTGGAGACCAGCGTGTTGACCCGCGCCGATGCGTTTGTCTGCGATAGCCGCCCCCAGAGTGTCAAGAACGGTGAGCTCAAGGCATTCGCGGATGGTGGAGAAGGTGGCGAGCTGCCCTTCAAGGTCTTCGAACTTGGCTCGGTAGTGGCTCAGGGCCTGAGGCTGCGGTTGTCGCCGGCGACCATCACGGTTTGCGATCTTACCGGGACCGGTGTGCAGGATACCGCCATCGCTGACTTCGCCCTGCGCCGGCTTGTCTGAGCGTGTGACCTTTGATTTCTTGCCGACACCCCTGGTCAAGACCACTATGCTCATTAGGCAATGTCTGAAAAGTACTGCGCTCGCCCATACGGCGTTAAAAATCGGCTCAAGATGCTCATTTACACCCCGTAAACTCCGCTCTTTCGCCAATTTTTGCCTTGTCTGGCCTTCGCTCGTCGACTTTTCAGACAAAGCCTAGGACACCTCAGCCAATTGCCGAACGTTGCCGCTACCGTTCCCCAGGGTTGTTCTCAATATCGCTTTATAGGACCGTTTCATAGCATCGTTTCATAGGACCAAGGACAAGGAGGCAACATGAGCAAGCGCGTACTGGCTTTCGATGTCTACGGCACCCTGATTGATACCCACGGCGTGATTGCCGAACTGGAAGACACGCTGGGAGAGCGGGCTCAGGCCTTTTCCCAGCGTTGGCGCGACAAGCAGCTGGAATACAGCTTTCGGCGGGGCCTGATGGGCGCCTATGCGCCTTTCTCCGACTGCACTCGGCAGGCACTGGAATTTACCGACCGCGCCCTGAATACCGGCCTGAGCGAAGGCCAGATGGATCGCCTGATGGCGACCTACGCCAAGTTGCCGGCCTTTCCCGAGGTCGCTGAGGCCCTGGCGCGTTTCACTCGGGCCGGGGTCACCTGCGTGGCCTTCTCCAACGGCACCCGTGATGCCGTTGATGGGTTGCTTGGCCAGGCCGGACTGCGCGATCACTTTGACGACATCATAAGCGTCGACGAAATCAAGCGTTTCAAGCCCGACCCCGCCGTCTATGCGCACCTGCGTGATCGCACGGAAAGCGAGGCTCAGGACACCTGGCTGATTTCGAGCAATCCCTTCGATGTGATCGGGGCACGCCATGCCGGCCTGCATGCCGCCTGGATACGTCGTAGCGCCGAGGCACCCTTCGACGCCTGGGGGGGCGAGCCGGATCTTACCGCGACCGATCTACTCGCGCTGAGCGATCGCCTGGGATGAGGCTTGGCACGGGGGTAAGGCACTAGGGCTGATGCAAGGAGGCGTGCCTTGTCGTCGAGGTGCCGCACTTCTCGGTGTCGGCCCTGTCCACAGGAAGGCTTCAAACCGAAAGGAATAGCACCATGACCAAGTCAAGACTCGCGCTCGTCGCCGTGACCCTCTTCAGCCTGTCCGGTATCGCCTTGGCCGAGGACAGGGCCGATGGCATCGAGGTTATGGACAGCTCGAAGGATATACAGGCCGTCGATCAGGGGTTGCGCGAGGCACTGGACAGCAAGGGCCTGACCCTGTTTACGGTCATCGATCATGCGGCCAATGCCGAGCAGGCGGGGCTCGCGTTGCCGCCCACCCGTACCTTCGTCTTCGGCAATCCCAAGGCCGGTACGCCGATGATGCAGTGTCAGGGCAGCATGGCGCTGGATCTGCCACAGAAGATGCTGATTCGTCAGCGCGATGCCGGTACGCGCCTTGAATGGAACTCCCCACATTACCTGGCCAAGCGTCATCAGCTGACCGACTGCGAGCTGCCGCTGGATAAGGTGTCGAACCTCCTCGAATCCCTGGCAGAAGAAGCCGCCAGGCCCTGAGCGACGACGGCGACCCTCACGTTGTCCGGTGACCGTCTGCCGGGCTGGTGAGGGGTAGTGACGGTGGTGGTCGGTTACGCCATGACAATGCCGGCCTAGACATCGCTAGCGGGAGTCTCTTGCGGTGTCGGGCTGTCTTGGTAGTGCTGGCCTGCCTGGTGCAGCAGCTCGAACTGCTTGTCACACTCGCTGCAGGCATTGCACATGCTCAGGTGAAAACGCAAGGCGAAACGCTCCTTGAGACTCAGGGGGACATCGAGGCGCTTGGACATCAGGCGGGTGGCCTGCTTGCACATCATCATCTTGATCATTTGTTGTGCTCCTAGAGGTCGTGCCGGGAGAGAAAACCGCGTTCGATGCAGGCCCTCAGTCGAAGGCGAGCACGGTGCAGGATCACCCAGCAGTTGTTCTCCTTCAGTCCGGTCTCCTTGCAGATATCCGCGGTAGAGAGCCCCATCAGCTCGCGCAGCGAGAAGACGCGGGCGATGTTGTCGGGCAACGCGATCATGCAGGCGTCAAAGACCCGCCAGAAATGTTCATTGGCGAAGCTGGCTTCCGGGTCGCCCCAGTCCGAGGGGCGGGCGGCTACCTGCCAGCGGCCGTTCTGCTGAAACTGTCGATCGATGGCATCGTCATCGCTCTCGTCGTCGAAGGGCTGCCATCTGCCCTGGCGTCTCTGGGCACGAAGGCTGTCTAGTATCTTGTACTTGAGGATGCCGAACACCCAGGTCTCGTAGCCGGAACGCCCAGCGAATTCGGCATCCTTCTCGATGGCCGTGGCCAGGGCTTCCTGGACCGCATCCTCGGCCAATGCCGGTTCCCTCAGCTGCAAGCGGGCAAAAGACACCAGCCGTGGCCTCACTGCCGCCAGGCGCTGCATCCGTGCCTGATTGTCGTTCGTCGTTGCCGTCGCCATCTCGTCACCTGTCGTCATATCTTTTCGTCGCCTGAGCCCCCGATCTGCAAGATCACGCCAGGGTGTTGTCGTGCTGCCACCGCACCAGATCCTCAGGCCGGTCGATGTCCCAGACCCTGGCGGGCTGCGCGATGCGCCACCCCAAGCTATCTGCGCTGGCGAGTGTCTGATCAAGCACCCGATCGCTGCCCCAGGCAATATCGTCGAAGAACGCCTTTTGCGGCGTCCGTAATCCCACCAGCGCATAGCCGCCGTCCTCCGCGGGCAGCAGCACACCGTCATGGCAGCCAAGGGCCGCCTGACAGTCGCGGAGCAAGGCCGGTGTCAGTACCGGACAGTCGCTGCCCACCAGTACCCCCGGTTTGTCCATGGCGGCGAGGGCGGTGAACATGCGCAGCCCCAGATCCCCCTCAGGCTGGGGGCACAGACAAATGCCGTGATGGTCGGCTAATTCAAGAAACAGCGGATGCTCATGCTCAAGGGCGGTCCATAGCACGATGCGGTGAGCGGGGGTCGCGGCGAGAGCCACCGACAGGGTCTGGCGAAGCAACTGCTCGTGCAATCGGGCGGCGGCCTCGGCGCCAAGGGTTTGTATCAGCCGCGTCTTGACGCGCCCAGGCACAGGTGCCTTGGCGAGGATGGCCAGGGGAAAGCCATCGGGGGTCTGATCAGCGGGCATGACGGTACGCCTCGGCTAATTGATGGCAATCCTCGCCGCGCCAGTAGCGATAACGTAGCCGCCACATCAGCAATATGGTGGCCCACAAGCCGTCATTCTCCCAGCGTCGCCCCGAGCTCACGACCTTCGCGTGCAGGCAGGCGGGTTTCGACAGCTTCTTCAGGCGCTTGCTGATCTCGATGTCCTCCATGAGTGGCTGGTCGGGATAGCCGTTCACGGCCTCGAAGGCGGCACGCGTCATGAACAGCGCCTGATCGCCGGTGGCGATACCGGTAAGTCGCGAGCGCATGTTCATGCAGAAGGCGATGACCCCCAGCATGCTTTGCTCGCCTGAGATATGAATGTCGAAACGCCCCCAACACCGCGAACCCTCGAGGGCCTGGGCAATCTTGCGGTCGGCGCGGCACGGCAGGTGAGTGTCGGCATGCAAGAACAGGAGCTGTTCGCCACAGCTCGCCCGGGCGCCCAGATTCATCTGTCGTGCCCGCCCCGGCTCGCTTGCGATCACCCGGCTGGCGTGGTGCTTGGCAAGCGCCACGGTATCGTCCTGGCTGCCGCCATCGACAACGATGATCTCGACGCCGCACACCCCAAGGCCCAGCAGAGCGGTCAGCTGTCGCTCAATGCTGTCCGCCTCGTTCAGCGTGGGAATGATGATGCTCAGCCGTGGGCGATGGTGCGTGGGCAAGGTTGTCGTCAAGACGCGCCTCCTAGCTCGATGACGGGGCCGCCGGCGGCCTCAGCATCGGCGGCATCATGCGTCACCATCAACGTTGGCAGGCCCAGGCGCTGGACCCGGGCGAAGACCAGCGAGCGCATCTCGTGGCGCAGCGAGGCATCGAGCTTCGAGAAGGGCTCATCCAGCAGCATGGCACGGGGCCGCGAGAGCAGTACCCGCATCAGGGCCACGCGAGAACGTTGGCCGCCGGAGAGCGTCTCTGGGTCGCGCTTGGCGAGGCCGGCCAGGCCAATTTCCTCTAGCGCCGCTTCGATCCTGCGGCGTCTCTCGCGCCGGCTTCCCTGGCGGGGCATGCCGAAGGCCAGGTTGCCGTCGACACTCAGGTGGGGGAAAAGCAGGGGGTCCTGGAACAGCAGTCCCAGCTGGCGGGCTTCCGGCGCCAGGCGGGTGAGGTCGGTGTCATCGAGCAGGACCCGGCCCCGGGCCCGGAAAGCGGGCGCAAGAAAACCGGCCAGGTAGGCCAGCAGCGTCGACTTTCCGACACCGGATGGGCCCATCAGCGTCAACACCTCGCCGGGGGCGATGCGCGCATCCAGGGACACGAGCGGGCGGTCGCCTTGTTCGATGCGGATATCATCCAGGATCAGCGTCGCATTGCTTGCCACGCCGGCATCGATTGAGCGCTCGGCACTCGGCGCGGTGATCCTTGCAGAGGTAAAGGGATCGAGAAGGGTCACGGGTTGAGCACTCCACTTCGGCGATGCATCAGCAGGCGGGGCAGCGCCAGGGCCAGGGCGAAGCCCAGCGCGGGCAGCAGCAGCTGCATCAGCGCATAGACGGCAGCCAGCCGGCGGTCGCCGCCGCTTGCCAGGCTTACCGCCTCGGTGGTCAGGGTCGTCAGGCGTCCGGCGCTCATCAGCAGGGTCGGCAGATACTGGCCGACGCTCACCGCGAAACCGACGGCGGCCGCGGTCAAAATCGGCACGATGAGTAACGGCAGGCGTACACGCATGAAGAGACTGGCCGGCGAATGGCCAAGACTCGTTGCCACCTGCGCCCAGCGTGGGTCGAGCCGGCGATAGCTCTCGGCAAGCGACAGGAAGACATAAGGCAGCACAAACAGGCTATGGGCCAGTATTACCGCCAGTGCCCCCGGGGCCAGGCCAGCCTGGACCTGCAGTTGAACGAGCCCAAACAGGAAGGCGACGGGCGGCACGACGAGTGGCAGGTAAAGTACCAGCTCCGCCCAGGCGGCCATGCCACGACCGCGCAGGTGCTCGGCCTCCAGGGCACCGATCGCCAGCACCAGCGACAGGCCGGTGGCCGCCAGGCCGATCACTGCCGTCTGGGCAAGCGGCTCCCTGAGACCGGGCAGCGCCCCTTGCCAGGCATGCAGACTCAAGGGGCTCGGCAGTGTGGCCGGGAACGGCCACCAGGCAGCCAGCGACCACAGCACCAGGCCCACGAGGCTGCCGCCAAGCAGTGCCACGGCAAGCAGGGTGGTAAGCCCGCCGGCGAAGGTCCACAGGCGGTCGCCTGCTCGGCGGCGACCGTTGGTCAGGGCGGCTTTGGTGAGTCGTGCGACCAGCCGCTCGCCAAGCCACCAGAGCCCTAGAGCAGAAAGCGTCACGCCGAGCTGCAGAAGGGCCGCCGCCGAGGCCACGAAGCGCATTGCCAGGTCCGGGTCGTTGATCCAGCGCACCACCGCCACCGCCAGCGGCGGAGGGGTGGTGGGGCCGAGGATCATCGCTACCTCGACATTGGCGGAAGCGAAGGCGATCACTGCATAAACCGGCAGGCGAATCAGCGGATAGAGCCCCGGCAGCACCGCCTTGGCGAAGGCGGTGAGCGGTGCATAGCCCAGTGAGCGCGCCAGCCGCAGGCGTGACTGCGCCTGGCATTGGGGCAGGGCCGCAAGGCTCATCAGCAACAGGAAGGGCACTTCCTTGATGACCAGGCCAAGGATGAGGCCCAGCCCCCAGGGATCGCCGGGGAAGAGATAGTCGGGCGGCGTGTCAAAGCCGCTGGGCCAGGGCGAGATCAGCCGGCTGGCGAGGCCTGACGGGGTCAGCAGGAAAGCGATGCCGATGGCGGCGGCGGCATGGGGTACCGCCAGCAAGGGCGACAGCAGGCGGCGCACCAGCGCCAGGGCGCGGGTTTCGGCGAAGGCACCGATAAACAGCATCACGATGGCAAGCGAGATAAGCGCGCTTGCGAGCCCGGTGGTCAGGCTCAGGCGCACCATGTCGGCAAGCCCAGGCGTCGCGGCGAGGGTCTGCCAGTGCTCGAGGGTCAGCTCACGGCCGCCCAGCGCCGGTAGCCAACCCAGTGCCGGGGCCAGTACCCCGGCGAGCCCGCCGGCCACCGGCAGGCTCAGCAGGGCAATGGCGACCCAGGGCAGGGCCCGGATGGTCGGTGAGAAGAACACCATGGGGTTACTGGCTGCCGTAACGCTCGAGCCAGGCCTCCTCGAGGCGCTCCATCCAGCTCGGGTGTGGCTCGGGGAGCGTCTTCGACAGGGCCTCGGCAGGCAGGGCGGCCGGATTGTCACGATCGTCGATGAAGGCTGCGCGTGCCTCTTCGTCGAGGGCGTCCAGGTCGAGCACCGTGCGATCACCCCATACGGCGGGGTCCTGCTTGTGCGCCTGAGCGTGTGGCGAGAGCAGGAAGTTGGCGGTGACGAGTGCGCCTGCCTTGTGGCTTGCATTGAAGGGAATGGCCACGAAGTGCACGTTGCCCAGAGTTCCACCATCGAGCACGTAGCTGCGGGTGGTCGGCGGCAGCTGGAAATCGGCCACCGCCGCGGCCGGCTCGGAGGGGATGAAGGTGAAGGCCAGGCTCAGCTCGCCGTCGCCCATCAGGCGTTTCATCTCCGGGCCGCTGGCCGGGAAATGGCGGCCGTCACGCCACAGGTGCGGATGCAGCGCATCCAGATAGTCCCACAGCGGGGCAGTGACGGCGGCGAAGTCGCTCTTCTCGACCGGCTTATAGAGCGGCGTGGTGTCATCGGTCAGTTCGATCAAGGCCTGCTTGAGGAAGGTGCTACCGGTGAAGTCAGGCACCAGTGGATAGGTGAAACGACCGGGATGATCCTCGGCCCAGTCGAGCAGTTCTGCCATGTCGCCCGGTGGGGTCTCGAGTCGGGCGCTGTCGTAGTAGAAGGTCAACTGCGCCTTGCCCCAGGGGGCTTCGAAGCCGCCGGTAGGCACCGTGAAGTCGACACGTACCTCGGGGTTACTCTGAGGGCGCGTCAGGCCGTAGTTGGGCAGGGCCTCGGCGAAGGGACCGAACAGCAGGTCGTTGTCCTTCATGGCGGCGAAGTTCTCGCCGTTGATCCAGATCAGGTCGATGGCACCCGCGTCGAGGTTGCCGGCGGCCTTCTCGGCGATCACCCGCGAGACCGCGGTACTGGTATCGCTGAGCTTGACGTGGACAAGCTCGATATCGTGGCGTGCTTCGAGCTCGTCGGCGACCCAGGCCAGGTACTCATTGGTGCGGTTATCGCCTCCCCAGGCATTCCAATAGACCGTCTGTCCCTTGGCGGCCTCTTCGATGGCGGCCCAGCCCTTCAGGTTCGAGTCGCTGATGGTCGGTGTGGCGTCCTGGGCAAGGCTCGGCAGGGCGGTGACGGCCAGGGCGATGGTGGCCAGCGAGCGGCTGAATACACGCGTTCGGGGCCGCAGGCGGGCGAAGAAGGGGGCGATACGGTTCATGGCGAGAGTCCTTTTTCATTAAACGTACAGAGTAATAGGCCTGGCGTCAGGCAAGGCCGCTATTGTCAGCAAGCGCCTGCCATTCATGGCGGACATGCGCAACGGTGGACGGCGACAGGTAGTGCTCGACCCGGTCGGCGACATGGGCGATCAGCGCCGGATCGCTCAGATCTGCCGACCAGTCTTCTCCTCGTGCGCTAGCGTCGCGAGCCCTTTGCTGCTCGACCTGCCACTTGGCGCACCATGTCACTGACCACAACCACATGGCCCGACGAGACTGCAGCAGCTCGTCGACGTTGATATGGGCGCCGCGTTCGGTCATGGCGGCTGCCCAGTGACGGTGAAAGGCGCGTACGTCGGCAAGGCTTAGCTCGGCATGGCTCTGGGTATCCCAGGTGGTCGAGGTATAGAGGCTCGCATGGGCCAAATCGAAACCGGGTAGGCTATAGCGGCACTTTTCCAGGTCGACGAGCATCGCTTTACCGTCGTCCTGTATCAGGAAGTTGCCGGGATGGGCATCGAAGCTGATCAGCGCGGGGTCGGGCGCAGTGGCTTGCTCGCACCATTGTGTCAGTGATTCCAGATCCTCAAGGAGTTGACAGCGCACGTCAGGCGCAATCTGTGCCTGGTCGAGATAGGCCGCTTGTTCGTGAAGCTCCGTGAGCATGGCCGACCAGGGGTTGGTCGGTGCCAGTAAGGGCGCGCGCTCTGGGGATGGCGGCAGTGGTTGGGCATGCAGGCTGGCCAGGGTCTCGGCAATCGCCTGCAGGTCCTCGGGTAGGCGCGCCGAGCGCCCGTGGATCGCCGAGACCAGCAGCCCGCCTCTTGGCAAGGCATCACTTGCAGGCAGTACCGCCTTTAGTGCCGGAGTATGCCCGCCGCGACTCGCCCGTGTGAAGCAGGCGGCCTGATAGGCGAGGTTGTCATCAGCGGCGAGGCGCATCTGGCTCTGCTTGGGCAGTCGTGCGACCCAGTCCTTGCCATTCCTGCGGGAAAGCCACAGGTGAGCGTGGGCCAGGCCCTTGTCGGCCATCGGGGTCAGCGACAGGAGATCATCGTCGAGGCGTGATGCTGCAAGCGCCTTTCGCAGCGGCTCCTTCAGGGCCGCGGTGGTCTGTGTCGCGGCGGCGGTGTCCGTCTCGAGCATAGTGGCCTCGGGTCAGAAAAAGGATGAGTATCCAGGCTTGGTCGTCTGTCGCCTGCAAACCTTACAGCAACGGTGTGTAAGGACCTTACCCCAGAGCCACGGCATGTATCAGCAGATGTTTGATAAGACGTTTTGTTCAGTGCAGAAAAAATCGCCAGTCAGGTGTAAGCCACGCCATGCATGAGTGACCAAGTTCTACGTATCGCGATCGAGCGGCACGTATCCAGGGCCCTGCCGGGGTCAGCATACTGACAAGAATCTGGAGAACGAACATGCCTAACGTCCGTCTGTTGCCTAATCGTCGTGCCATGACTCACTCACTGGGCGCCTCTTTGCTGGGGCTGAGCCTTGCCGGTGCTGCCGGCAGTGCCCTGGCCCAGTGCGGTGCCAATCCCTGCGCGGTCAAAAATCCCTGCGCCGCCCAGCATCGCTGTGCGCCGAATCCGTGCGCTGCCAAGAACCCTTGTGCCGCCAGCACCAAGAATCCATGTGCGGTGAAACGACCAGAGAAGTATACCCCTGGGTATCAGGAAGACGGCGACAACCCCGAGGAGCTGATTGCCCAGGGAAAAGCGCTCTTCCAGAACGCGAGCCTCAGCACCAATAGCATGGCCTGCTCAAGCTGCCATGGGGTCGATCAAGACAGTGGCTATCAGGCCACCTTCGAGTCACCTTATCCGCATAAGGTGGCGATGGGCGAGAACCTCTATGGCATGTCGATGCTGCATGCCGACGAGATGGTTCAGGTCTGCATGCTGAACCCCATGGCGGCCTCGACACTGGGTTGGGATAGCGAGGAGCTCGCCGCGCTCTCGGCCTATGTGGTCGAGGTGCAGAAACGCTACGCAGGTGAACCCAACCGCTTATAAGCATGACCGGGGTCTGGCGGGCCGCCCTGGCGGCGGTGTGCGTCGGGCTACCGGTAGCGTCACACAAGGAGTCATCAATGACATCACGGGTTGCATTGCCGGGTACCGAACCCATTGCGACACCCGCCCTCGAGGGATACTCCACGCAAGCCCTTGCGGCCATGTTGGCGGCCGCTCGCGAAGCACTCGATTGTCAGAGAGTGTTGAAGAAGGTCGGGCTGAATCTCGTCGGTGAATTACTCAAGGGTCAGGATGACTTCGTCGAGTTCAATCACTACCCGGACGGCGATGTCTATGATCGCGAGACCGGCGGCCAGTACTACTATCATGCGCATCGCGGCGGGGAGCACGGCCACTTCCATGTCTTCAACCGTCCATTTGCCGACAACGCACCTGGAACGGTCACGCCGCCCACTCACCTGATGGCTGTCTCCATGGATCCCTGGGGCGAGCCAGTCGGGCTCTTTACCACCAACCGCTGGGTGACCGGTGAACACTGGCGCGAGGCGGCGGAGACGCTAGCCCTTGCCGACGCGTTCGCGGTCGATCATGCCTGGCCTTCCTGGCCGGTCAATCGCTGGATCACTGCGCTGCTTGCTTGCTACCACCCCTACCTGAGCGTGCTGCTCGAGCATCGTGATCGTGAAATTGCGAGGTTGGCAGAGGCCGGTGCGGACGTATTCGAGAATCGTGAGGTCGAGGTGATCGGTGAGCTGCCTATCGATCTGCCGGCGTGGGCCACACGGCTGGAAAGCGCGCTCTCGATGCGTCGTGACGCCTAGCCCGTTGCAGAGGTATGGACTCTGTCAGAGCACTGAAGTGGCGTACTGATGTGAAGCCGTGCAGGAAGCGGTGACGGTGACAAACGTGCTGGACCCTGTGCTGCTTGAGCACAATCAAGCAGGCCTGTGTTCTCTACAGCGACTAGGGTGATGACATCACCCCCGATTTCTGGACCTCGCCATGTCGCCTGTATCCTCCGTGTCCTCGCTGTCTCCCGCCGCCGCCGATGACCGAGCGCTATCCTTCAAGCGCTACGCCCGGCCGGAGCTTTTACGCATCGGCCTGGTGCTGCTCGATACCGACTACACACTGGAGCGAGACTGGCATCGTCTGGTGGGTGATGACATGGAGCTCTTCTGTACGCGCATGCCCACCCGCGCTGAGGTGACACCCGAGGCACTCAAGGCCCTGGAAGGGGGCATTACCCCGGCCGCAGCAACCCTGGTGCCGGGATTGCCGTTGCATACGCTGGTCTTCGGCTGCACCTCGGGAGGACTACTGATCGGGGACGTGCCGATCGCCGAGCGCCTGCATGCGGTGCGA
The DNA here is from genome assembly GCF_012062845.1 of Halomonas salinarum. Taxonomy (GTDB): domain Bacteria; phylum Pseudomonadota; class Gammaproteobacteria; order Pseudomonadales; family Halomonadaceae; genus Onishia; species Onishia salinarum. Next base: position 48,537 of record NZ_WWNB01000001.1, on the reverse strand, counting down.
CCGGAAGTCGCCGTCACGCATCCCTGGCTCGCCATACGTGCCGCCCTTCAAGCCCTCGAGGCGCGCCGCATTGCGGTACTCACGCCCTATGTGCGGGCAGTCGATGATGCGTTTCTCACTGCCTTCTCGGCGTTAGGCATTGAGGTGGCGGCGATTGGCGGCTTTCGCCTTGACCATGACCCGGATATCCCGGCGGTCGATCCCGCCTGCCTGGGGGATGCCCTGTCCACCTTGCTGGAGGTCGGGGGGCCGGTCGATGCGGTCGTCCTTCCGTGCACCAACCTGCGTGCGCTGGATGTGCTCGATGAGCTTGAGCAGCGCTTCGGCGTACCCTGTATCTCGAGCAATCAAGCGCTTTACTGGCATGCCCGCTGGATTGCTGGGCGGCCCACTTGCCAGGAGGGCTTTGGACGCTTGCTGACCGGCGTGTAGAAAAGGCAGGCTTTTCGTATCCCGCGTCTTGAGATATCGGCCTTTAGCGATAGTGGACCGGATGATGCCGATCTTGACTATGTTGAGAGACAGGCGGGGGAGGTTTGTTAGCGGTTTGGCCGGGGCCGCGGGATGATGTCGCCCCGAATGCGCTTCCTAGATGTCTGGCTAAATGAGACAGGGTAGATGCCATGAATGCCATCACATCCCATTGCATACGACGCTGGCGGCTGTGGGTAAGCCTCATTGTCATGTTGCTGGGGTCATTGCTTGCCTGGATGGGGCCGACGCTCGCCCAACAGGAAAGCCGGGAGCCTAAGGGCCTGGTGATGACGCTTGATGGTGCCGTGGGTCCCGCTACCGCCGACTACTTTATCCGTGGTCTGCAGCGGGCCCAGGATGCCCAGGCGGAACTCGCGATCCTGATCCTCGATACGCCTGGCGGGCTCGACGCCTCGATGCGTGACATGATCAGCGAAATGTTGTCGTCACCGGTGCCGGTCGTTGTCTATGTCGCCCCGGATGGTGCGCGTGCGGCCAGTGCCGGCACCTATCTCTTGTATGCCAGTCACGTGGCCGCCATGTCGCCCTCCACACATCTGGGTTCTGCCACGCCGGTGAGTCTGGGGGGCGGCGGCCTGCCTGGTCTTGGTGATGAGCGTCCTGAGGACGGTGATGGAAGCCAAGGCGAGTCACCGGACGGCAAGGCGCAGAACGGCGAGCAGCGTCGCGATGAAGGCACTTCTGGCGAGACGGCTCCGTCAACTGACGCCACCACGCCTCAAACGGCGGAGGACCCAGCCGCCGATACCCCGAAACGGCGTGGCAATACCGCCATGGAGCGCAAGGTGCTCGAGGATGCGGTGGCCTATATTCGCAGCCTCGCCGAACGCCACGGGCGTAACGCCGACTGGGCCGAGCTTGCCGTGCGCGAGGCGCGTACCCTGATCGCCCGCGAGGCGCTGGAACAGGGCGTCATCGACGTACGCGCCTCTAACCTCGAGGACCTGCTGGAGCAGATCGACGGTCGTACCGTGGTCATGGAGAGCGGCGAGCAGGTACTTAACACCGCCGATGTGACCCTTGAACGCTTCGATCCGGACTGGCGAACAGAGCTCCTGTCGGTGATCACCAACCCCAATGTCGCCTACTTTCTGATGATCATCGGCTTCTACGGGATAATCTTCGAGCTCGCCAATCCCGGTAGCCTGGTACCCGGCACCATTGGGGTGATTTCGCTCTTGCTGGCGCTGTTCGCCTTCCAGGCACTGCCGGTCAACTTCGCCGGCCTGGCGCTGATCCTGGTGGGGTTGGGGCTGATTGTCGCGGAAGCCCTGATGCCGAGTTTCGGCATTCTGGGTATCGGCGGCATCGTGGCCTTCGTGTTTGGCTCGGTAATCTTGATGGATGCCGAGAATCTGCGCATCTCGTTGCCGCTGATTGCTGGCGTGGCGGCGATCGCCGCGGGCTTGCTGATGTGGGTGATGATCCATTTCATCCGTCTTCGCCGACGGTCTGCTCGCACCGGGCCGGAAGAAATGCTGGGCTCAGAGGCCAGGGCCCTTGAGAGTTTCGACGGCAAGGGGCATGTGTGGTTGCACAACGAGCGTTGGCGAGCACGTGCCTGCGTGCCGGTGCATGAGGGTCAACGGCTTAAGGTGGTGAGTCTTCAGGGGCTGACCGTCGAGGTTGAGCCGATTGACGCATCATCAGATGACACAGAACCGGTGGAACCGAGTTCATCCAAGGAGGTGTGAGCCATGTGGATTTCCTATCTAGTACCGGTGGTATTGCTGATCTTGCTGTTGGCAGCATCGATTCGCATCTTGCCGGAATACAAGCGCGGGGTGGTGTTCTTCCTGGGGCGCTTCCAGCGCGTCATGGGGCCGGGGCTCGTGATCATCATCCCCGGGATCCAGAAGATGCTGGTGGTCGATTTGCGAGTGATCACCATGGATGTGCCAGAGCAGGACGTGATTTCTCAGGACAACGTCACCGTCAAGGTGAATGCGGTGCTCTACTTCCGGGTGGTCGACCCGGAAAAGGCGATCATTCAGGTAGAGCACTTCGTCAACGCCACCAGTCAGCTGGCTCAGACGACGCTGCGCTCGGTCCTCGGCAAGCACGACCTGGATGAGATGCTCTCCGAGCGTGACAAGCTCAACGATGATATCCAGGAGATTATCGACAGTTCCGCCGAGAGTTGGGGCATCAAGGTGGCCAACGTCGAGATCAAGCATGTCGACCTCGACGAGAGCATGATTCGTGCCATCGCGCGCCAGGCCGAGGCAGAGCGTGAGCGGCGTGCCAAGGTCATCCATGCTGAAGGTGAATTGCAGGCCTCGAAGAAACTGGTCGAAGCCGCCAATGTGATGTCTGAAAACTCGGCAGCACTCCAGCTGCGCTACCTGCAGACCATGAGTGACATGAGCAACAAGAACGCCTCGACCATCTTCTTCCCGCTGCCGATGGACGTCATGCAGGCGTTTCGAGATATGGGCGAGTACCGCAAGGCCACGCCGCCCCCCGAGGCTGAGTAACAAGGCCATCACGTCGTGACGAAAGACACGAGCCTGCCACTAATCAGGGGCGAGTCGACTCCTTTCGCTCCCCTTGCCTTTCTTGCCTGAAAGGGCACGAGGGGTGCAGGTAATAGCGTCAGCTGTTAGAATCCTGCGCTTGTCGAAAAAGACGTTGATACGACTAAGGTAGAGAGTTGCCGCAATGGCCTCTGCCTGTGAGTGACGGGATGAACCACCGTGAAAGTTGATATGACAGTAGAGACAACAGTTGATGCTCTGCATCCCCTGCCAGCCACTGGCAGCACCCCGCCCTAGCGTCCCCTTTCCCATCCTGTCGCTGTCTTCATGGCAGCGACATCGTTTGGCGTCATCCTGACGACAAACGTGCTGTGTTGCGACACGTTTTATTACCCCTGGTGCCCCTCAGCGGGGATGCCGTGGCCGGCGTCGCGTTTAGGCGGCTCCTGTATCTCGACGTTAGCGCCACGCGCTTCGCGCCTTCGGGCATGACATGACCCACGACTGGACCGCAGAATGATCCGATCAATCAAGCAAGACTGGTTTTCCAACATCAAGGGCGATTCGCTATCGGGGATCGTGGTGGCGCTGGCACTGATTCCGGAAGCTATCGCCTTTTCCATTATCGCCGGCGTCGATCCCAAGGTCGGCCTATACGCTTCTTTCTGTATTGCCGTGATCATCGCCTTTACCGGCGGGCGGCCGGGCATGATCTCGGCGGCAACCGGCGCCATGGCGCTGCTGATGGTGACGCTGGTCAAGGAGCATGGGCTCGAATACCTGCTGGCGGCGACCCTTTTGACCGGGGTATTGCAGATCGTGGCTGGCTACTTGCGGCTCGCCGACCTGATGCGCTTCGTGTCGCGCTCGGTGGTTACCGGCTTCGTCAACGCCTTGGCGATCCTGATCTTCATGGCGCAGCTTCCTGAGCTCACCGATGTGACCTGGCATGTGTATGCCATGACGGCGGCGGGTCTGGTGATCATCTACGGCTTCCCCTATCTGCCCATGATCGGCAAGACGCTGCCGTCGCCGCTGGTGTGCATTCTGGTACTGACCGCGGTGTATATCATTTCGGGCATGGACATTCGCAGTGTCGGTGATATGGGCGAGCTGCCGGATACCCTGCCGGTCTTCCTGTGGCCGGAAGTGCCGCTCAACCTCGAGACGCTGTGGATCATCCTGCCCTATGCGGTGATGCTGACCGTGGTGGGTCTGCTCGAGTCGATGATGACCGCCACTATCGTCGATGATCTGACCGATACACCCTCGAACAAGAATCGCGAGTGCAAGGGGCAGGGCATCGCCAACATCGGTTCGGGCCTGCTCGGTGGCATGGCGGGCTGCGCGATGATCGGTCAGTCGGTGATCAACATCAAATCCGGTGGACGTGGGCGCCTGTCGACGCTCGTGGCGGGCGTGGTGCTGCTGATGATGGTGGTCTTCCTCGCCGACTGGGTCTCGCAGATTCCCATGGCCGCGCTGGTGGCGGTGATGATCATGGTCTCTATCGGTACCTTCAGCTGGAGCTCGATCCGTGATTTGAAGAAGCATCCATTGAGTACCAATATCGTCATGCTGACGACGGTGGCGGTGACGGTGAGTACGCACAACCTGGCCATCGGCGTCTTCGTTGGCGTGCTGCTGGCGGCCCTGTTCTTCGCCAACAAGGTCGGCAATATTCTCTACATTGGTTCTGAGGCCACCGAAGACGGCCGCGGTCGTCGCTATGAGGTCGTGGGTCAGGTGTTCTTCGCCTCCGGCGAGCGCTTCATGGCCGCCTTCGACTTCAAGGAAAGCGTCGAGCGGGTCGTCATCGATCTATCCCGGGCGCACTTCTGGGATATCACGGCCGTCGAGGCGCTGGACAAGGCGGTGCTCAAGTTCCGTCGTGAAGGTACCGAGGTCGAGGTGATCGGCCTCAATGAAGCCAGCGCGACCATCGTCGACCGCTTTGCTGTCCATGATAAGCCCGACGCCGTGGATAAATTGATGGGCGGCCACTGAGTTCCCTATTGCGCCGGTGCTGTTCAGCGCCGGCGCATTACGGTAGAAAGGCAAGATAGAGATGCTACTCACCTGCCAAGGACCAGCACCATGACCGATCAAGTGATGGCAGCCATCGACGGCTCTCACTTCTCTACCGGCGTATGTGATTACGCCGCTTGGGCGAGCCAGGCAATGGCGGCGCCACTGACCTTCCTGCATGTGGTCGACAATCACCCACAGGTGGCCGAAGCCAACCTGACCGGCAACATCGGTCTCGGCTCTCGGGAGCATTTGCTCGAGGAACTGACGAGCCTGGATGAGCAGCGCGCGCGGCTGGCCCAGGAACACGGCCGTGTGACACTCGATGCCGCCAAGGCCCGCGCCGTCGAAGACGGTGTGGAAGCGCCCGCGTCTCGCCAGCGCAATGGCGAACTGGTCGAGACCCTGACCGAGCTCGAAAACGACATCCGCCTGCTGGTGATCGGTAAGCGGGGCGAAGCTGCCCATCAGGCGCCCGAGCACCTGGGGTCCAACCTCGAGCGGGTAGTGCGCAGCCTGCATCGCCCGATTCTGATGGTGCCCGATGAGTTTCGTGCCCCCAAGCGAGTGATGATTGCCTTCGATGGCAGCAAGACCACCCGCAAGGGCGTCGAGATGATCGCGCAGAGCCCGCTGTTCAAGGGTATCGACTGTCATGTGGTGATGGTCGGGGCCGAAGTGGCCGATCTGCGCTCGCAGCTCGACTGGGCCTTGAAGACGCTGACGGATGCCGGCTTTGAAGCCCATGGCGAGATTCGCGCCGGCGAAGTGGAATCAAGCCTGCGGGGCTATGCCGATGAGCACGACATCGACATGCTGGTGATGGGGGCCTACGGCCACTCACGAGTGCGTCACCTGCTGGTGGGTAGCACCACCACGACCATGCTGCGCCGGGCTAGCCTGCCGGTACTGCTATTAAGGTAGGCTTAAGCACAGGGAGACCCGTGCCATGAGCTGGATTCTGGCGTCGAGATCGGCCCAAGAGGCAGCCTTGCGCACGCGAAGGACCGGTGATTCGGTCCGACAGGATAAGGCCCCGCTCCGGCGGGGCCTTTGACGTTCTGAACCGCTAACCGGAGGCTTCATGAGCTATCGTACCCTGCTGAGGGACCATCGGGGACTGCTTGGCATTGCCTTTCTGGCGATGTTTTCGTCGAGTCTCGGACAAAGCTTCTTCATTGGGCTATTCCAGGTGCCCATCAGCGAACGATTGGGACTGTCCACCGGTGAATTCGGCACCGCCTATGCGCTGGTCACCCTGGTCAGTGGCTTCGCCATGCTGCGGCTCGGCCCCAGCATAGACTGGGTGGCGCCACGTCGCTTCGCAGTGACCATTCTGGTGGCGTTGCTCGTCGGTATCTTGCTGCTGACGTTATCGCCCTGGTGGCTGCTCGGGTTGCTGGGACTGGGGCTGGTTCGCCTTTGTGGCCAGGGCATGATGAGCCACCTGGGCAATACGCTGGCGGGCCGCGAGTTCACCGCCATGCGGGGGCGAGCCCTGGGGCTTGTGGGTATGGGGCTCATGCTGGGTGAGACATTACTGCCCCCTCTGGTCGCGGGTCTTCTGGTATGGCTTGGCTGGCGCGAGCTGTGGTGGAGTCTGGGCATGGTGATCGCCGTGGCATGGGGGCTTATGCTGGTTGGCACACCCTGGCCGACAGCGCCGCGCTCGCGGCAAGACCGGCAGGCGGTCGGTGATGGCCCACGCCCCTTTCGCGAGAGGCGCTTCTGGCGATTGCTGCCGTTGCTGATGTTGCTGCCGGTGACCATGACGGGACTTTTTATCTATCAGGCGCAACTCACCGAGGCCATGGGGAGTTCGCTTGGCATCTATTCCCTGGCGCTGACGGGCATGGGACTCGCCAAGCTGCCCGGCGCGCTGCTCGGAGGGCATTGGGTCGACCGGTTAGGGCCTGTGCGGCTGGCGCGTCTCTATCTACTGCCCTTCGCCCTGGCGCTGTTGCTTGCCATCACACTTGGCGGGCACCTGGCGGTAATGGCCCTGATGATAGGGGAGGGCTCGCCATGGGGGCCCAGGAATCCATCGCTACCAGCCTGCTGGTGCGCCTGTGGGGTGCCGAGTACCTGGGATCTGTCCGCGCGACCCTCAGCGCGTCCATGGTCTTCTCCACGGGTGTTGCACCGGCAGTTCTTGGGGTGGCGCTTGATATGGGGGCCTCATTCTCGGCGGTGCTTGCGGGCATGCTGGCGTTACTGGTCGGCAGCTGGTTGCTGGCACAATCGGTGCTGGCAAGCCCTGAAGCACAGGGCGTTAAGCGCTAGCTTGAGGGGGACCTTGCGGCGCCTGGTGCGCATTGAGTTTGGCGAATAACTGGGCCATATCATCGGCTTGACCCACCCAGGATGGGTTATCATCGGGTTTCTTTTCCTGTCAGGAGGTCTAGCGATGACGATCGTTCGACACGATACCAAGACACGCATGAGCCGTGCGGTCATCCACAATGGCGTGGCTTATCTGTGTGGCCAGGTCGCCGGTCCCGATGCCCGTCATGGTGATATCGCCGAACAGACCCGCAGCATGCTTGCGCGGGTCGAGGCATTGCTCGATGAGGTGGGCTCCGACCGCGAGCACTTGCTGTCCGCGACGGTCTATTTGAAGGAAGGCCACGACGTGGCGGCCATGAACGAGGTGTGGGATGCCTGGGTGCCTGAAGGTCACGCACCGGCGCGTACCTGCATCGTCGCCCCGATGCCTGCCGATGAACTCAAGGTCGAGATTACCGTGACCTGCGCCATCAAGAGCTAAGCGGCTGCGTATCCTTCCGGGGAGCGTCGGCTTCGCTCCCCGTCTCGCCTTCTTGTTTCATGGTCTCGTTCCCCGCTGCCGGTGGTTCGTTGGCCAGCAGGGTCCAGGTCGGCAACCAGGCCAGCAGGCTCTCGTCGACTATTGCTTCGCTGTCACTCAGTCGGATACTCAGAGTATCGCCGTTGGCAATCGTCATCTTGAGGCGCTCAAGACGTTCACTTCCCGCAAGCGTCAGGGTCGCCAGCGGCATCTCAAGAGCCGAAAGCCGCGGGGTCATTGTGACCTGCCAGGCGTCACTATCACCGGACAGCTCCAGCCGGTAGTCATCGGCAAGTGCCGAAAAGTCCCCGCCCATGACATCGACCATGTGTCGCTGAAAGGTGCTGCGCTTAGGCAAAAGTGCGTCGATATCGGCCTTTGCATCGCTATCCGGCCCATAGGCTACCTGGCCTTTAGTGAAGCTCAGCACCTGCTGAGTGGGCGATGCGAAAAGCCAAATCAGCTGCTGGTCGCGCTGGTAGAGGAAACGGCCCTGACTATGCAGGCGGACTTCCTGGTCGGCCAGCCAATGCCGTTGGCGGAAGTGGCCTTGTAGCCATTCGGGAGCCGTCAGGCGTGTCTCGAGGTCATTGAGGTCGAAGGCCTGTGCCGGCAGGCATGCCATTGCCAGAGGCAGTAGGGCGGGCACTCTGATATTCATGATGTCTTCCGGGTCACGGTGTAGCTCATTGAGGTCTCTTGCATCGGTCTACGGGAGGGCCCTAGTGTACCTCAGGACCGAACCGTCATCCGCTCTTGGCGATGCCAAGCATGTCGTGTGATCTCATGAGGTGCCCGAGTCTGCCGGAAAGCGGGTTGGCTGCAGGCTTTCCTTGATCTTTTTCAGGTGACCGAGGAAGTCCTCGCCGCGGCGCAGGGTGACGCCTGTCGCCAGCACGTCGATCAGCGCCAGGTGAATCATGCGCGATGTCATCGGCATGTAGACATCGGTGTCTTCGGGCGTGGTGACCTCGAGGGTCTCGGTGCAATGCTTGGACAGCGGCGAGTCGGGTGCGGTGATACCCAGCACCACGGCGCCATTGCTACGCGCCAAGTGGGCGATCTCGACCAGTTCGCGTGTGCGACCCGTGTAGGAAATGATCACCACCACGTCGCCGGTATGGCAGGAAGCGGCGACCATGCGCTGCATCAATACGTCTTCGTAGGCCATCACCGGCAGGTTGAAGCGAAAGAACTTGTGCTGGGCATCCTGGGCCACGGGCCCCGAGGCCCCAAGACCGAAGAAATGGATCTGCTTGGCCTGAATCAAATAGTCCACGGCCTGCTCGACGCGCTTGGCATCCAGCCCGCGGCGCGCCTCGTCAAGAGCGGCGATGGTGGCACCGAAAATCTTGTCGCCGTAGTGAGCCGCATCGTCGCCCCGTTCGACGTTGCGGCTGACATAGGGTGTGCCGCCCGCGAGGCTCTGGGCCAGCTTGATCTTGAAGTCCGGATAGCCCTTGGCCTCGAAGTTGCGGCAAAAGCGGTTGACGGTCGGCTCACTGACGGAGGCCGACTGGGCCAGGGTGGCGATGCTCATGCCGGTGGCGGAGGCAGGGTCCTGCAGGATGACGTCGGCCACCTTGCGCTCGGAACGGTTGAGCTCTTCCAGGCGGGCGCGGATACGTGCTATCAGGTCGTGACTGGCCATGCTGAGGGGGAGTCTCCGTGGCGACGAACATGACGAGGCGCCATGGTGGGCACGTATTGCGACACGCGGTGATCACGGTGCAGTTTTCGTCATGTGGTGATTTAACTACATTATGCAGGATATGCTAGCGTGAGTAGCGGGGGCGCGCCAAATCGGCGACATCACCGTGCTACATAGGTGGTAAAGTTACTGATAAAAGTTGCCTATTGCTGCATTAATACCGTATTTTATACGTAAGTTAACCATATTTCAGGGGGCGAGGCATGACCCGCGATACCCGTTCTCAGGACACTAGCCGCCAGGATGTCGATCTGGCCCTGTTCGGCGCCTTGGGCGACCTGGCCCTACGCAAGCTGTTTCCGGCGCTCTATCAGCTCGACCGTGAAGGGCTGATGCCTGCCGATACCCGCCTGCTTGGTTTGGCGCGTCACGACTTGGGTATCAGTGACTTCCGCGACAAGGTGGCCGCGACCCTGAAGAAACGGGTCAAGCCAAAGGAGCAAGACGCAGAGAGCATTGATCGCTTCCTTGAACGTATCGACTACGCCAAGGTGGATTTCGCCAAGCCCGATGATTATCAGGCCGTGCGCGCCTGGCGGGAGGGCGCTACTCGGCCGATGGTGGTCTATCTGTCGGTGCCGGCGAGTATCTACGGTGATATCTGCCGCAACCTTCAGGCAAGCGATAGTCTCGATGATGAGACCCGGGTGGTGGTCGAGAAGCCGATCGGTTATGACCTGGACTCCTCCAAGGAGATCAATGACGTCATCGGTGAGGTGTTCCCGGAGTCGCGGATCTATCGCATCGATCACTATCTGGGCAAGGAGACCGTCCAGAACCTGATCGCACTGCGTTTCGCCAACCCGCTGTTCGGTACCCAGTGGAACCAGAACCATATCTCCCATGTGGAGATCACCGTGGCCGAACAGGTCGGCATCGAGGGGCGTTGGGGCTACTTCGATCAAGCGGGCCAGATGCGTGACATGGTGCAGAATCATCTGCTGCAACTGGTCTGTCTCACGGCCATGGATCCGCCCTCGAATCTCGATGCCGATGCCATCCGTGACGAGAAGGTCAAGGTGCTCAAGGCCCTGAAGCCCTTCACTCACGAATCGCTGGAGCGGGATGTGGTACGCGGCCAGTACATTGCCGGTACCAGTGAAGGCAAGGCGGTGCCCGGCTATCTGGAGGAAGAGGGCGCCAATACCGACAGCCATACCGAGACCTTCGTGGCCATGAAGACCGAGGTCTCGAACTGGCGTTGGGCGGGCGTGCCGTTCTATCTACGCACCGGCAAGCGCTTGCCCGATAAGCTGTCACAGATCGTCATCCACTTCCGTCAGCAGCCTCACTACATCTTCGATCCCGATCAGCGCAGCCTGGCGGCCAACAAGCTGGTCATCCGCCTGCAGCCCGAGGAAGGCATCGCCCTGCAGGTGCTGACCAAGGACGCCGGACTCGACAAGGGCATGCGCCTGCGCACCGGACCGCTGCACCTGGACTTCAATAGCGCCTTCCCCAAGACGCGGATTCCCGATGCTTATGAGCGCTTGCTGCTCGAGGTGATGAAGGGGCAGCAGTACCTGTTCGTGCGCCGCGATGAGATCGAGTATGCCTGGCGCTGGTGTGATCAACTGATCGCCGCCTGGAACGACCGTGAGACGCCACCGCGGCGCTACCCGGCGGGTTCCTGGGGACCGGTGGCATCGGTTGCCATGATCACCCAGGATGGTCGCAGCTGGTACGAAGACTATTGATTGGGTGCCGCCATGGCGGCACCACGTTTACTTCACGAGGACGCAAGATGAACACCCGCGAACATTTGGCCCACCAGTTGGCGGAGGCGGTTGCCGAAGCGCTGCGTGCCGACCTGGCCAGCCAGGAACGGGCCCTGCTGGTGGTCTCCGGGGGCTCCACTCCGGTACCGTTCTTCCATGCCCTGGCCAGCATGTCGCTGCCCTGGGCGCGTATCGATGTGACCCTCGCCGACGAGCGCTGGGTCGCCGAGTCGGCCTCCGACAGCAATGCGCGGCTGGTTCGCGAGCACTTGCTGACCGGCGAGGCCGCCGCTGCGACCTTCGTGCCCCTGACCACTGATGACGAGACCCCGGAGCAGGGCGCAGAGGCCGTCGGCGAGCGCCTGGCATCGCTCGCCTGGCCGGCCAGCATGGTCATTCTCGGCATGGGCGGTGATGGCCATACGGCCTCGCTGTTCCCGGACAGCCAGGAGCTGCCGCTAGCGCTTGCCACCGAGGAGGCGGTCGTGGCGGTGCGCACCCCCAGTCAGCCCCAGGCACGGATCACCCTGAGCGCCGACCGGCTGCATCAGGCGAAGCGCCATGTGTTACACCTCAATGGCGAGGACAAGCGTTCCAAGCTGGCCGCGGCCCTGGGCGGCGACGACGTGCGCGAGCTGCCGGTTCGCGCTTTCCTGGCCTGCCCGCTGGCGATCTACTGGGCGCCCTGACCCCTTTTGGAGACCATCATGACTATCGACAAACAGCTGCCTTCCACCCGTACCACTGAACTCGACAGCATCTGTCTCAAGGCCGAGGTGATCCCGGTGATCACCATCGAGCGTATTGAAGATGCAGTGCCGCTGGCTCGCGCCCTGGTCGAGGGCGGTCTGCCCGTGCTGGAAGTTACCCTGCGCACCGATTGCGCACTCGAGGCCATTCGCCGCATGCGTGAGGCACTTCCCGGGGCAAGCATCGGGGTCGGAACCGTGCTGACACCGGCCCAGTACCGTCAGGCCGAGCAGGTCGGTGCTGACTTCGTGGTGACACCGGGTGCCACCGAAGCGCTGTATCGCTATGGCGTAGAGAGCCCGGTGCCGATGCTGCCCGGTGTCTCCACCATCTCTGAACTGATGGCGGGCTGGCAGTATGGCTATCGCCGTTTCAAGTTCTTCCCGGCGGAGTCCAGTGGTGGCGCTCAGGCCGTCAAGTCCTTCGGCGCACCGATCCCCGAGGCACGCTTCTGCCCGACGGGCGGTATCACCGTCGACAATGCCGACGATTATCTCAAGCTGGAGAACGTGATGTGTGTGGGCGGCTCCTGGCTGACGCCCAAGGCACTCATCGAGGCCGAGGACTGGGACGGCATTCGTGAATTGGCACGCCAGGCCGCCGAGCGCTTCCACCACTGAATCAGGCGCCGCCGCTGCCTGCCGGCGGCAAGGACGGCGGGCCTTCGACGCCGCTGTCTCGACTGCTTCTTCTCTCTCGACAGCCCTGCTGTTGTTCGACCCGCCACCGGCGGGTCTTTTTTTGCGCGACACTGAGGTATCCCGCTGGCGTTATGGCCGTGAAGTGCGACGGGCCGGTCAGGGGGGAAGAGGAGGGCAGGTGAGGCCCTCGGGCTTGCTTTTCGCCGCATCGGCTCGCCGGCTGACGAGCAGGCGTGATCGCCGGGCATTGCTCGGCGACTCGCGTATCGAGATGGGAGGGGGTACGTCACGGTGCTCGGCCGATGCCCCTAGTTTGCCGTCGATAACTCCATCAGCTCGTGTGTGGTGGGCAGGGCTTCATAGGCACCGGGGCGGGTGACGGCATGAGCACCACAGCGACACGCCACATCCACGGCGTGACGGAGCATGGCCGCGTCGTGCCACCAGTCATTGCCCGAGCCCTGGTGTGAAAGATCCTGCTTGGCCAGGGTCGCCAGCAGGCCGCCGATGAAGGCATCGCCGCCGGCAGTGGTGTCGACAGCGGTCACCCTGGGCGGGGTGACCTGAAAGGCACTATCGACAGTACGTACGTCGACCGACCCGGGACCATCGGTGATCAGAATCAGGCGCACGCCAGCGCTCAGGCGCTCCGCCAGCCAGTCTTCGGCGGGGTGGTCGCCGCGCAGAAAGTCGAGCTCATCGCGTGCCAGCTTGACCAGGTTGGCGCGATCGATCAGCTGCATCACCGGACCGATCTCGGCCTGGCCGCTTGCCCACAGGTTATGGCGGAGGTTGGCGTCGACGCTTACCAGGCTGCCGCTCTTGGCGGCCATGTCGGCGAGACTCAGGGTGGTCTCGGCGATCGCCTCTTCGGTAAGGCTGTTACTGCACAGGTGCAGGATCGCTGGCGATTCAAAGACCCCTGGCGGCAGGTGTTCGAGGCGATAGAGCAGATCGGCCGCCGGCGGGCGGTAGAAATCGAAGGTGCGCTCGCCGGCCGCATCGCGGGAGACGAAGGCCAATGCCGTACGCGCCTCTCGGGTGCGCACTACGCCAGCGGTATCCACGCCATGAGCCTTGAGTTCGGTGGCCAGGAAATCACCAAAGTGATCGTCGCCGAGCATACCCAGAAAGCGGCTGGGTACGCCCAGCCGCGCGCAGGCCACGGCGACATTGGCTGGTGCGCCGCCGGCATAGGGCGTGAAGGTTTCCGGGCCTTGGGTGTCGTCGCCCAGGCGGCTGGAGAGCATGTCGACGAGGGCCTCGCCGAAGGCAATGATGGGCGTCATGTGGAAGTGTCCTGCTTGGCCGATGACGGCGTGGATTTGGCCTTGGCGGTGTGCTTCTTGGTGGTTGGAGCGGCCTTGGCCGCTGAGGGCTCATTCTGCCTGTCATTGAAGTGGTCGCGAACCAGTGCCAGAAGCCCCTGGGTCGAGGCATCGAAGTCCTGGCTGTTCTCGTCGATACGCTCGCTGATTTCACCGGCGATGCGCTTGCCGAGCTGCACGCCCCACTGGTCGAAGGAGTTGATGTTCCAGATCACACCCTGCACGAAGACCTTGTGTTCGTAGAGTGCAATCAGTGCCCCCAGGTTCTTGGGCGTCAGTTCATCAAGCAGCAGGGTACTTGAGGGTCGGTTGCCCGGGCAGCTGTAGGGGTCGAGCTGGCTGTCGTCCTGGCTACCTTCCATGAAGGCATTGGCCTGGGCGAGCATGTTGGTCAACAGCGCGAAGTGGTGATCCTCGAAGCCTGACTCCGGTTTTAGTGAGGCGATGAAGTCGATCGGCACGAAGCGCGTGCCCTGGTGCAGCAGCTGGAAGAAGGCATGCTGGCCGTTGGAGCCGGTCTCGCCCCAGACGATCGGCCCGGTCTTGTAGTTGACCGGTTGGCCGAAAATGTCCACTGACTTGCCGTTGGACTCCATGTCGAGCTGCTGCAGGAACGCCGGCAACTGATGCAGGGCCTGATCGTAGGGCACGATGGCCTGGGTTTCGGCGCCGTGGAAGTTGATGTACCAGATGCCGATCAGTGCCATCAGCACGGGCATGTTCTCGGCGAAAGGCGCCGAGATGAAGTGATGGTCCATCTCCTGAGCGCCCTCGAGCAACTCGATGAAACCCTCGAAGCCGATCGATAGCGCGATTGGCAGGCCGATCGACGACCACATCGAGTAGCGCCCGCCGACCCAGGCCCAGAATTCGAAGACGTTTTCCTCGCGGATGCCAAACTCCATGGCGGCCTTGCGGTTGGTCGAGGCGGCGATGAAGTGAGCGCCCACGTCGGCGTCCTCGCCGGCACTGTCCAGGAACCAGCGTCGCGCGGTCTTGGCGTTGAGCAGTGTCTCCTGAGTCGAGAAGGTCTTGGTCGAGACGATGAACAGGGTGGTCGCCGGGTCGAGGCGCTTCAGCACCTTCTGGATATGGGTACCATCGACGTTGGAGACGAAGTGGAAGTTGAGCTCCGAGTGGCGATGCTTGAGCAGGGCGCGGCAGGCCATGTTGGGGCCAAGATCCGAGCCGCCGATGCCGATGTTGACCACATCCTTGATGCACTCACCGCTATAGCCCTTCCACTCGCCGCTGCGCACCTCCTCCGAGAAGCGCTTGATCTGCTCGCGAGTCTGGTGGATCTCCGGCATCACGTCCTTGCCGTCGACGTAGACCGGCTCGTCGCCGAGGTTGCGCAGGGCCGTATGCAGCACCGGGCGGTCCTCGGTGACATTGATGATGTCGCCGGAAAACATCTGGGCGCGCCGCTGCACCAGGGCGGAATGATCGGCCAGCTCGAGCAGGGTCTTGAGCACCTCGTCGGAGACCTGGTGCTTGGAGTAGTCGAGGAAGAGTCCCCCGACCCGCAGGCTCATCTTCTCGAAGCGTTGGGGGTCGGCCGTGAAATAGTCGCTGATGCGGTCGTTGGCGGTCTTCTGGTGCAGACGTTCAAGGGTCTGCCAGGTGACGCTGCGGGTCAGTTGGAACATGCCGTCCTCCGGGGTGATGGGTGGCGTGATTGTTGTGATGATCGGTTTCGAAAGGCTTGCCTGTTGTCATGGTCGCCGAATAGATGAATCGAGTCATCTCACGAGTGAGAATAGTCTGTCAGTCGCCAGATCGCTCAGGCGACACGATGGCTGCGGGCCTCCTCTAGCAGGGCAAACCAGGTGGGGCGTTCCAGGTTCAGGTTGGCGCCAGTCAGTAGCTCATTGATGCGCTCGGGCCTTAGGGTGCCGATAACCGGAACGGGCCGCTGGGGCAGGGCCCTGAGCCAGGCGAGGGCAAGGCCTGCGGAGCTGGTCTCGAGTTCCTCGGCGATCGTCGATAGTGATTCGCCCAGCACGTCTTCGAAGACGATGCCGCCGCCCAGGGGTGACCAGGCCATTGGGTGAAGGTCGTCGGCGACCAGGGCGTCATAGCGGCCGTCGAACAGTGGGTCGGGGTAGGCCAGCGACAACTTTAGCTGATGGCCCATCAGCTTGTGCTGCATGGCTTGCTGCAGGCGACGCCATTGTTCGGGTAGAAAATTTGAAACCCCGACCGCACCAATCTTGCCGTTGTCGATGGCCGCGTCCAGCGCGCGGGCGGTGGCCTCGGCATTCATTAGCGGGTCGGGGCGGTGGAGCAGGAAGTGCTCGAGTTGCTCGACGCCGAGCCGGCGCAGGGCGTCGTCGATGGCTTGTGTGATGTAGTCAGGTGAGCTGTTGTAATGCTTCACGCCCATCGGCGAGAGGTCGCGATTTGGGGTGACAATGCTGGCCTTGGTGACGACCTTGACCCGTTTCGCGAGCGCTGGACGAGCGCGCAATGCCTGCCCGAACAAGGTTTCGCCCTGGCGATCGCCATAGATGTCGGCATGGTCGTACCAGCAAAGGCCTTGATCCAGGCGAGCCTCGATCCAGTCGGCCATGGCGTCGGGACGATGTAGCGGTTCATGCTCATGCAGTCGCATCATGCCGAGGAGAAAAGGGGCATTACGAAACAGCTCGGTGCTCATCAGTCACTCTCCGCACGAGAAAGGGTCGTGCCCAGCAGGTGCTGGGCGCCGGGGACCAGCCAGACCGGGTCGAGGCGAGTGAACGCGGACTCGACGCACAGGAAGTGGCGACCGGCCTCGACGGAGGTGTCGGCAGGCAGGTCATTGCCTGGATGCCAGACCACCGTCGAGTCGCTACCTTGCTTGGCGATGGTGAGCCGGCGCTCGCCGTCATCCAGTACCAGCGGCCGGTTGGAATGATAGATGCGATCCAGCGGGCCACGAATGCCAAGCTCGCCCTGTTGCTCACTTTCGGCAAAGTCAGCGCGCTTGTCGAGGTAACGGGCGCCGGCGAGGCCGGTCAGACGGCAGCCCTGGACGTCTGCAACGGCCAGGTAACTGTGCAAAGCGGCGGTCAGCTTGAGCGGTGTTTCGCCGACATGCTCGCTGATAAGCTCCACGTGCAGGCGCTTCGCATTGGCCTGGATGACGGCACGCACCAGCAGTTGAGAATGCAGGCGCTCAGTGGGGGAAAGGTGCAGTTCAAGGCCTTCTTCATGCTCGTCGACGCCGTCCAGGTGCCAGTCGGCCAGTCGCGCCGGGCCATGCATCGGGCCGGAGCGGTCCACCGACTCGTCGGCGGTGTGCTCGTCGGCGAACCAGGGCCAGCACAGCGGGATGCCGCCACGAATCGCACCAGGCCGCTCCTGAGGCGTCGGCGTGACCCACAACCAGCCACCCGGCACCAAGCCGCTGTCATCTGCATTGGGCGTGGATTCAGCTTCGTTGCGCGTGGTTTCGGACGCGTTAGAAAGCGGCGCGGGTGAAGCGCCTGCGGCTCGCCCGGTTTCGGGGGCGAAAGGTAAATAGTGCAGCACCTGAGCGCCTTGCAGCGATACCACAAGCTCTCCCCAGGCTTCGCGGGCCAGCCACAGGGTGCGTCCTTGCCATTCGACCTGGCGTTGTCCGTCGGTGGCGTCCAGCAGTTCGCGCAGGGACCTTGGAATCATTCGACCTCCTCGTTATGCAATGCCTCGGCAGCGCCCAGCAGTCCTGTCCAGGGTGCGGTCACTACCCAGATCGGGATGTCGGCATTGTAAGCGCTCATGCGCCCCTTGTCGGCAAAGGCGGTACGAAAGCGGCTGTCAGGTAGCCAGTCGAGCAGGCGCGGCAGGATGCCGCCACACAGGTAGACCCCGCCACGGGCACCGATGGTCAGAGCCGCATCGCCACACACGTCGCCGAGTATCTTCAAGAAGCGTTGCACGCTATCCACGGCGATGGCATCGCCCTCGCCGGCACCGGCCGTGACCTCGGCGGGGCTCTGGAATCGGGGTGTGGCACCCATCAGGGAGGCGTGCGCGCAGTACAGGTCCAGTAGCCCCTGCCCACAAAGAATGCGCTCTACCGAGACACGGCCATAGCGCGAGCGGAAATGGCGAAGCAGGTTCTGCTCCTGCTCGTCGGTGGGCGCAAAGGTCACATGTCCGCCCTCGGTGGGCAGGGGGATCCAGGCGTGCTGGCCGGGGAATACGCCCGCCACGCCAAGGCCAGTGCCAGGTCCGATGACCAGGCGAATACTGTGTGCCTGGGCAGAGCCGCCACCCACCGCGACCAGGTCGTTTTCGGCAACGTGGGGCACGCCCAGTGCCTGGGCAGTGAAGTCGTTGATGATCTTGAACAGATCAAGGTTGAGTGATTGCTGAACCGCTGTCTTCGAGAAGGCCCAGGCATTGTTGGTCATCTTCACCCAGTCGTCGTGTACCGGGCAGGCGAAGGCTAGGCAGGCCTCCCGTGGGGCGCGCTCTCCGGCGTGACCGACGCGCGCCAGGTAATCTTCGATCGCGTCCACCAGGTTCGGGTAGTCGGCGCAGGGCAGGCTCAGGATGTCGTGGGGCTCGAAGGTATCCGGCGTCACCAGCGCGAAGCGCGCGTTGGTGCCTCCGATGTCACCGATCAGGGCGGGTCGGGTCATGGGCGAGTCTCCGATGCACGAGAGCGGGTGCCACCGCTCTCGATGAGGGCGGGTCGGGTCATGGGTGAGTCTCCGATGCACGAGAGCGGGTACCACCGCTCTCGATGAGGGCGCCGGTCCGGGCGGGTCGGGTCATGGGCGAGTCTCCGCAGCACGAGGGCGGGTAACCGCTGTTGATGAGGGCGCCGATCAGGGCAGAGGGGACATATATCGGCCTCCGGCGTTTGGTGGCGGGTGCCGCCGCTCTTGACGACGGCACCGATCAGCGCAGGGCGTGCCACTAGGCGTCCTCTTCCTGGATCTGCTGCTGCTGGCGTGACAGATCATCTGCTTCGAAGCCGCCGAAGACGCCAGCGCCCTCTTCGGCGCCCATGGCCAGGTGACGAAAGCCAGCAAACAGTTCGCGGCCAAGGCCGGAGTGGTAATGGTCCAGGTTGGCGTCGGCCAGGGTGCGCTTGCCCCACTCACTGGCATCGACGAGCACGCGGAGCTCGCCGCTGTTGGCATCCAGGCGTACCACGTCCCCTTCCTTGAGTTTGGCCAGCGGGCCGCCGTCGATGGCCTCGGGGGTCATGTGGATCGCCGCGGGCACCTTGCCGGAGGCGCCAGACATGCGTCCGTCGGTAACGAGGGCGACCTTGAAGCCACGATCCTGCAGCACGCCGAGGAACGGTGTGAGTTTATGCAGTTCGGGCATGCCGTTGGCCTTGGGCCCCTGGAAGCGCACGACGACCACGACATCGCGATCGAGCTCGCCTGCCTCGAAGGCGGCCTTGAGCTGGTTCTGATCATCGAAGATGCGCACCGGTGCTTCCACCACGCGATGTTGTTCTTCGACGGCAGAGATCTTGATCACGCCGCGGCCCAGGTTGCCGTCGAGCACGGTCAGGCCGCCGGTCGGGGCGAAGGCATCGGACACCGGACGCAGCACATCGCGGTCGAGGCTCTCGGTGGGGCCCTCGTGCCAGACCAGCTTGCCGTCCTCGAGGAAGGGCTCCTGTGTGTAGGCGCTCATGTCGGTGCCGAAGACGGTGGCGATGTCCTGGTGAATCAGCCCGGCGCCGAGCAGTTCGCGAATCAGCAGGCTCATGCCGCCGGCGGCCTGGAAATGGTTGATGTCGGCCTGACCGTTGGGATAGATGCGCGTCATGCTTGGTACCACTGCGGAAAGGGCAGTGAAGTCGTCCCAGGTGATGGTCAGGCCCGCGGCGGCGGCCATGGCCACCAGGTGCAGGGTGTGGTTGGTGGAGCCGCCAGAGGCCAGCAAGCCGACCATGGCGTTGACAATCGCTTTTTCGTCGACCTGCTTGTAGAAGGGGCGATAGTCACCACCGGCCTCGCTGTTGCGGATCGTCTGTTCCGCCGCATAGCGGGTCAGCGCTTCGCGCAGCGGCGTGCCCGGGTTGACGAAGGAGGCACCGGGCAGGTGCAGGCCCATGATTTCCATCATCAACTGGTTGGAGTTGGCGGTGCCATAGAAGGTGCAGGTGCCCGGGCCATGGTAGGAATCGGACTCGGCCTGCAGCAGCTCCTCGCGGCCGACCTTGCCCTCGGCATACAACTGACGAATGCGGGCCTTTTCCTTGTTGGGCAGGCCGCTGGTCATCGGACCGGCCGGCACGAAGGTCGACGGCAGGTGTCCGAAGCGTGCGGCGCTGATGAACAGCCCCGGCACGATCTTGTCACATACACCGAGGAAGATCGCACCGTCGAACATGTTATGCGATAGCCCCACCGCGGCGGCCATGGCAATCACTTCACGGGAATAGAGCGATAGCTCCATGCCCGGTTGTCCTTGGGTGACACCGTCGCACATGGCCGGCACGCCGCCGGCGAATTGGGCGGTCGACCCCATCGCACGGGCCGCATCCTTGATGGTTTCTGGAAAGGTTTCCAGCGGCTGGTGGGCCGACAGCATGTCGTTATATGACGAAATAATGCCCAGGTTGGCACTGTTCATCAGCTTTAGCCGACCCTTGTCGGTTTCGCCGCAGGCAGCAAAGCCGTGAGCCAGGTTGCCGCAGGATAGCTCACCGCGATGGACGCCGCGGCCATGCTGGTCAGCCATGCGGCGCTCATAGAGCGCCCGGCGTTCCTGAGACCGCTCGCGAATGCGCTCGGTGACTTGGCGGACGACGTCGTTTAGAGGAGTATCTTGAATGGCCATGGGCAGCCTCGCTAAGGGATGGTGGATGGCGATGTGTGTAAAGTTAGCAAAAAATTGCCTTGAATGTCGTCATGCTTTGGGCCAAATTAGGGCACAAATGTAAGATTATTTCATTGAGGGGCAAGACGGCCTTTGATCGTCTTTCGCATGCTTCGGGCAATGACCCCGTATCCCCCTCTTTTCAATCAAACGCCAGCAGACATCAGAGTGAGGATGCCAATATGACGTTACGCGTAGCCATCAACGGATTCGGTCGCATCGGGCGCAATGTGCTTCGAGCTCTTCACGAGAACGGTTACACCGACCGTATCGAAGTCGTGGCCATCAATGATCTGGGCGACTCCTCGCTCAACGCACATCTCCTCAAGCACGATAGCGTGCACGGGCATTTCCCGCATCGTGTCGAGCACGATGATGAGAGCATCAGCATCGACGGTCAGCGCATCAGCATCTACGCGCAGCGTGACCCGGCAAAGCTCCCATGGAAGTCCCTGAACATCGATCTGGTCATGGAATGTACCGGGCTCTTCGTCAAGAAAGCGGATGCCGGTAAGCATCTCGAGGCCGGTGCCGGTCGCGTACTCATTTCCGCGCCGAGTCCGGATGCCGATGCCACCGTCGTGTTCGGCGTCAACGATGACGTGCTGACCGCCGAGCACAAGGTCGTGTCCAACGCCTCTTGCACCACTAACTGCCTGGCACCGGTGGCCAAGGCACTCAATGATGCGGTGGGCATCGAGAACGGCCTGATGACCACTGTGCACGCCTATACCAACGATCAGAATCTATCCGACGTCTACCACAAGGATCCGTACCGGGCGCGTAGCGCGACCCAGTCGATGATCCCGACCAAGACCGGTGCCGCAGCGGCGGTCGGCCTAGTGTTGCCCGAGCTTGATGGCAAGCTTGATGGTCTGGCGGTGCGTATACCGGTCATCAATGTGTCGCTGGTCGACCTGGTGTTCACGGCTAGCCGCGACACCACCAAGGAAGAGATCAACGAGGTTGTCGCCAAGGCGGCGGAAGGCTCCAAGGTGCTGGCCGTCAATGCTCAGCCATTGGTGTCCATCGATTTCAATCACGACCCCAATTCCTCCACCTTTGATGCTAACCACACGCGGGTCAATGGTCGCCTGGTCAAGGTGATGGCCTGGTATGACAATGAGTGGGGCTTCTCCAATCGCATGCTGGACACTGCGCTTGCCATGCACGCCGCTTCCTGAAGCGGTAAAGGGTACGGACATCGCGCTAACCTGCAGTTTCGGCGATCTCACGGCTCCGCTCATGCTCGCAGGCTGGCGGGATGTCCTACTTGCAACAAAAGGGTGCCGAAAGGCACCTTTTTTTCTTGCCTTTCTCTATGACTTCACATTATAGGGTCTCACCCCGGCGACTTAGCTGCTAAGCTTATTGCTTATATAGGTCAGTCATCTTCCTCGGATTCTGGAAGTCAGCCATCATGAATAAGGCGGTAGCAGACACACATTGCCTCTTGGGCTCTCAATTGCGTGACCCTGATAGCGGTCGCCAGGGGCGTATTGTGGGCATCGACCAGGCGCGTGAAACGCCGGCCCTGTTGGTCAATTGGGGGCAGTCCGGAGTCGAACGGGTAACGTTGAGTGTTACCGAGCTATCTGACTTGGTGACGGCAAGCCTTGCCCATGAACGCAATACTCGCCGTGAGACCGCGTCCGATGCGCGGCAGTCTTCTGGCTCTGCATCGGGTGCTGCGCCGCAGTCCTCAGAGGATAAATCCGCTGACCGCGGTTCCGCGCCCGCCTCGCAGCCAGCCGAGTACCCTCCCCGGGCAACCGGTAGCGACGGTCGGCGCTGAGCATTGGGCTTAAGCACTGGGCTTAAGTACTGGGAATGGTGCCCTGGGTACATGTTGGCCGTTAATTCTCCCGGGCCGCGTGCCAAGCCCTGCTGACGCGTCATTTTCCCCGGCCTTTCACTGGCCCCTTTCTGATCGCTGAGGTCGCGATGACCACTCCTTCCCGACCCGACGAGACGGGTCTTTCGTTTACCTGTGTCGAGGCGATTGCCGCCTTACCCCGTAAGGCCTGGAATGCCCTGGTAGGGGATGATCACCCCTTCCTGCGTCATGAGTTTCTCGACGCGCTGGAAGCTAGCGGCGCGGTGTCGCCAGGTACCGGTTGGACGCCGAGGCATCTGGCGGTCTGGCGGGGCGAATCACTGGTAGGCGCGCTGCCAAGCTACGACAAGGATCACTCCTGCGGCGAGTATGTCTTCGATTGGGGGTGGGCAGATGCCTGGGAGCGCGCGGGGGGAAATTACTATCCCAAGGCACTCTCGGCCATTCCCTTTACCCCGGCGCCTGGGCCGCGGCTGGCGCTGGCGCCGGGCGAGGACCGGCAGGCCATCATGCGGCTGCTGGCCGACAGCTGGGAGAAGCGCGATATCCTGAGCTGGCATCTGCTGTTTGCCGACGACGCCGAAGTCGATGACTGGCGAGCGGCTCGCCCCAATCTCATCGAGCGGAAGGGCGTGCAGTTTCAGTGGCAGGATGCAGACTTTGGCGATTTCGATGGTTTTCTGGCGGCGATGACTTCACGTCGTCGCAAGGAGATTCGTCGTGAGCGGCGAATCGTCGCCGATCAGGGCCTCAGTCTGCACCGATTGGAAGGCGAGGCCATCGACGACGAGGCCCTTGAGCACTTCTATCGTTGCTATCAGGTCACCTACATGGAACGTGGCCGCCAGGGCTATCTCAATTACGCGTTTTTCCAGCGCCTGCGAGACAGTCTGCCCGAGGCCCTGGTGCTGATTCAGGCGCGTTTACAGGGCAAGCCGGTGGCTGCCGCACTGTGTCTGCAGGGCCGTCACACCCTATATGGTCGCTATTGGGGAAGTGAGGTGATGGCCGACTGCTTGCACTTCGAGGCCTGCTACTACCAAGGCATCGAGCATTGCCTGGAAAAGGGGCTAAGTCATTTCGATCCCGGCACTCAGGGTGAGCACAAGATAACCCGTGGCTTTGCGCCGCGCCTGTTGCGATCGCTGCACTATATCGCCGACCCACGCCTGCATGACGCCGTGGCGCGGTTCTGTCGTGAAGAAGGTGTACAGGTCGAGGCCTACTGTCAGCATGCCGAGGCATTATTGCCTTTCAAGCGTTGAGACGACTACCTACGTACCGACCTATACCTACATACCGACCTGGCGGGCGGCTGGCGCTGCTCGCCGCTGGTCAAAAGATGATGGCATAATGCGTGCCATCGAATTTCCCTGACAGGACCCTTCATGCTCAAGTGGTTGGCCATCGTACTGGTTGCTCTGACGTTACTGCTGCAGTACCGGCTGTGGTTTGGCGAGGGCGGTCTGCAGGAGTATGCGCAGATACGGGCCCGAGCCGATGCCATGGAAAATGAGAACCAGCCGATGCGGGCGCGTAACGAGCGCCTCGCCGCTGAGGTGGTCGACCTGAAAAATGGTCTCGATGCCATTGAAGAGCGGGCGCGTAGCGATATTGGCATGGTACGTCGTGACGAGCAGTTCTACTGGGTGCCGGATGTCAACGTCGACAAGGAAGCCCCATGAGCCGTTTGTGGTTGATTGTGCCGGCTGCCGGTCAGGGACGGCGTATGGGCGTCGATCGTCCCAAGCAGTATCTGGAGCTCGCCGGCCGCCCGGTCTTGGCACATACCCTGGCTCGCTTGCATCAGGCTTTTCCCGAGGCCGGACTCTGCCTGTGCCTGGACGATGATGATCGCTGGTTCGACCCTGAGTGGGTGCCTTTTGCCGACTGGCGGCGCAGTTCGGGTGGTGCGGAGCGGGCCGATACCGTGACGCGGGCACTGGCACTGCTGCGTGATCAGGCTGACGATAACGATCTGGTCCTGGTGCATGATGTGGCGCGCCCCTGTGTCGCTCTCGATGATCTGGTGCGGCTTCGAGCCGCCCTGAATGAAGACCCGGTAGGCGCGCTGCTGGCAACGCCTGTTGCCGATACCATGAAGCGTGCCGATGCCGCCGGTCGGGTCGCCGCCACCGAGCCACGCAGCGGTCTCTGGCATGCTCAGACGCCCCAGGGGTTTCGCGTTGGGCTGCTGCGCGAAGCACTCGATAAGGCGCGCGCACTGGGGGTGACGGTTACTGACGAGGCCTCCGCCGTCGAAGCGATGGGCCATGCGCCACGTCTGGTGGCAGGGCGACGCGATAATATCAAGATTACTCACCCCGAAGACCTGGCACTGGCGGCGCATGTGCTCGCCGCTCAGTCTGCGTCTTCATCAGTTTGCGGGAATAGCACCACATGACGCTGCGAATAGGCCACGGCTTCGATGTCCATCGTTTCGGCGAGGGCGACCATCTGATGCTCGGCGGGGTACATATTCCCTTCAAGCAAGGCTTCGTTGCCCATTCAGACGGTGACGTGCTTTTGCATGCCGTGTGCGACGCCCTGTTGGGTGCCTGTGCGCTTGGCGACATTGGCCGCCACTTCCCCGATACCGATGCAGCCTGGGCAGGCGCTGACAGCCGTGCGCTGCTGCGCCATGTCATGAGCCTGGTGCAGGACGCAGGCTTTCGGGTCGGCAACCTGGATGTGACTCTCATCGCCCAGGCGCCGAAGATGGCCCCGCATTTGTCGGCCATGATTGCTCACTTGGCTGCAGATCTCGCCGTGACGGCCGATGTCGTCAACGTCAAGGCCACTACCACCGAAAAGCTGGGTTTCACGGGGCGCGGTGAGGGTATCGCCGCCGAGGCGGTGGTGTTGCTCGAAGCGGTGACCACGGGAGTTCGGCATGACGGCTGACATGGCCCCTTGGCCGCCCGCCTGGCCGCGAGCCTTGGGGCGGGTGCCAGGTGACGCATCACAATCCGAAGAAGGCGAATCGCTTCCGGCTGGTGACTATCGGGCCGCCCCCGAAGATTTCGTGGTCGAAGAATGCCTGGGGTTTAGTCCGGAAGGCGAGGGCGAGCATCTATGGCTGTGGGTCGAGAAGCGCGCCTTGACGACCCACGAGCTCGCCAGAATGCTGGCTCAGGTGTGTGGCGTAGGTGAGCGCGATATCGGCTATGCCGGTATGAAGGATCGCCAGGCGGTGACGCGGCAGTGGTTTTCTGTCCACCTGCCTGGGCGCGAGGCCCCGCAAGACATTCAGTCAGCGCTCGACGCACGCCTCAACAGTGATGATGCCTGTGTGGTGCGCCTGCTCGATCAGGCCCGTCATCCCCGCAAGCTCAAGCGCGGCGTACATCGCGGCAATCGTTTCCAGCTGCGACTGAGTGGTGATGTCGTCGATGATCCGGCCCTTGGTGCCCGCTGGCAGCGATTGGTCGAAGGCGGTGTACCCAATTATTTCGGCCCTCAGCGCTTCGGCCCCGAGGGGCGCAATCTTGCACGGGCACGATCGCTGTTGGCGCGGGGCTGGCGCAAGCGGGATGATCGTCAGGGCATGTTGCTGTCGGCGGCGCGCAGTTACCTGTTCAATCAGCTGCTGGCCGCGCGCATCGCTGATGGTAGCTGGGCGACGCCGTTACCGGGCGAGCTGGTCATGCTTGAAGGGAGTGCCAGCCAGTTTCTGGCCGATCAAGTGGATGATGCCCTTCTGGCGCGTGCCGCGGGGTTGGATGTCCATCCCACCGGTGTGTTGTGGGGTAGCGGGCGCCTTGGGAGTCAAGATCAGGCGGCTAAGCGGGAGCAGGCGACGATCGCCACCGAGCCCAGTCTGGCCGCGGGGCTTGAGGCGGCGGATGTGCGCATGTCACGGCGTCCGCTGCGCTTTCGCCTCGAGGCGCCGCACCTGTCCCGCGAGGGGCATGAGCTTTGGCTAAGTTTCGGGCTGCCTCGGGGCGCCTTCGCCACCGCGGTACTGCGCGAGTTGATGACACACCCGACCCTCTAGGGCGGGATGGATAGGGATAGCCGCATGGTGGCTGTCCGCTTGCCGGCGATCGCCGGCCAGATGATGGAAGGCAAGGAGACCGGATGCACCGTTTACTGCTGTCCAATGATGATGGTGTTCATGCCCCGGGCCTTCGGGCCCTGCATGACGCTCTGTGTGATCATGCCCGCCTGCGGGTCGTGGCACCTGACCGCGACAAGAGCGGCGCCAGCAACTCGCTGACCCTGGGCCGCCCCCTGGCCCTGACGGCACTGGAAAACGGCTTCTACAGCGTCGATGGCACGCCGGCCGACTGTGTCTATCTGGGCGTTAACGGTGTATGGGAAGAACGACCGGACCTGGTCATCTCGGGCATCAATCATGGCGCCAACCTGGGCGACGACGTGCTCTATTCCGGCACCGTGGCCGCCGCCATGGAAGGGCGCAATCTGGGGATGACGGCGATCGCCATGTCACTGGTGGGTACACATCATTTTGATACCGCGGGTCGCGTAGCGGCGACGCTGATCGGCGCCGCGTCGTCGCTGTCACTGCCTCCCCGCAGTCTGCTCAACGTCAATGTGCCGGATCTGCCCTGGGAAGACATCCGCGGCTTTAGAGTCACCCGGCTTGGCTATCGCGGCCCTGCTGCAAGGCCAATGAAAGTGCTCGACCCACGCGGCCGCGAGCGCTACTGGATCGCCGCTGTTGGTGATAATGCCGATGATGGCGCAGACACCGACTTTGCGGCGATAGAAGCCGGGTTCGTGTCGATCACGCCGTTGCAGACTGACCTGACGCGCCAGGCGGCGCTGCATGACGTACAGGGGTGGCTGGATGCCTTTGCGTGAGATGAAAGACCCGGCGCTGATCGGCGTGGGCATGACGTCTCAGCGCACACGGGACCGCCTGGTCGGCCGCCTGAAGGAGGCCGGCATCGTCGATGAGCGGGTGCTTGAAACCCTGAGTCGAGAACCTCGCCATCTGTTTCTGGATGAGGCCTTGTCACATCGGGCCTACGAGGACAGTTCCCTGCCCATCGGCCACGGTCAGACCCTGTCTCAGCCATGGATGGTGGCCCGCATGACCGAGCTGGTGCTGGCCGAGACACCGGAGCGGGTGCTGGAGATTGGCACAGGCTCCGGCTATCAGACGCTGATCCTTTCGCGCCTGGTGTCGCGGGTCTATTCGCTCGAGCGTATTGCTGCCCTCAAGGAGCGGGCCGCCGAGCGGCTTCGTCGCCTGTCGGCGTATAATGTCACGCTGCGCCTGGCGGACGGCGGCCATGGCTGGCGAGATGCCGAATCCTTCGATGTGATTCTGCTTACCGCCTGTGCCAGTGAACTACCGTCGGCGCTACTTGACCAATTGGCAGAAGGTGGGGTTCTGATTGCGCCGCTTGAAGACGATACCGGTCAGCAATGGCTCACACGAGTGCACAGGCAGGGCCAACATTTTGAATACAAGCGGCTGGAGCCTGTGCACTTTGTGCCGCTTTTACAGGGAGTCATACGTTGAAGCGGTCCTATTCAGTATTCCTCAAGGGCGCCGGCATGGGGGCCGCCGACGCGGTTCCTGGCGTTTCCGGTGGCACCATCGCCTTCATCACCGGCATCTATGAGGAGTTGATCCATTCCATCAAGTGCTTCGGGCCCAGCGCCTGGGGCGCCTGGCGCCGTGGTGGCCTCAAGGGCCTGGCGCTGCACCTCAATCTCGCGTTCGTTATCCCGCTGATCCTGGGCATCGTTATCAGCCTGGTGAGCGTCGCGCATATTGTCACCTACCTGCTGGAGAATCATCGGTTGCTTCTCGATGCCTTCTTCTTCGGCCTGGTGGCGGCCTCGGCCTGGTTGGTCAGCCGTCGGCTAACGGACTGGCGTCTCTGGCATGTACTCCCGCTGATAGCAGGACTCTTGTTAGCCGATGGTTTGCCGGCGCTGATGCCGCTGGTCAGTGGGCTAGGCAGTGAAAGTCTGATGTTGGGCGTTGCCGGCGCGATTGCGATCAGCGCAATGCTACTGCCGGGCATTTCGGGCAGTTTCTTGCTGCTTACCATGGGGCTCTATGGCAGTGTGATGGAAGGTATCAAGACCTTCGATATGGTGCTGATGGCACAATTCGGTCTGGGCTGCCTGGTAGGGTTGGCCGCCTTCTCGCGTCTGCTGTCCTGGTTGCTTGTGCGTTTTCATACCGCGACCCTGCAGTTGTTGATCGGCTTCATTCTCGGGGCCTTGCCCCTGTTATGGCCCTGGCGTGAGTTGGTGAGCTACCGTCTGGGCCCCGATGAGCAAATGATACCCATGGAATATCGGAATCTATTCCCTGATGATTATGCCCAGCTGACCGGCGATCCGTCGGGCTTGGTGCCCGCTGTGGCCCTGATGCTGGGTGGACTGATTGTGGTGCTGGCGGTGGGACGTTATGTGTCGCCGAACGGCAGCCAATGACAAGGAGGAAGTTTGTGATGCGCAAGGCTATGTTGGCCTCTGTCGTGACGTTGTCTCTGGCCGCCTGTGCGGCTCAGCCCCCGGGCGGGGCAAGCGGTATCCAGGTACAGGATCTGTCATCGGCACGCGGTGAGGCGACTAGCGGCAGCTATACTGTCGAACCGGGCGATACGCTTTATGGTATCGCCTGGCGTTACGAAATGGATTTTCGTGACCTGGCCCAGCTCAATGGCATTACTCCCCCCTATCGTATTCAACCAGGGCAACAGTTGCGCCTGGCAAGTGGTCAGGGTGGTGAGCGCCAGGGGGGCGCTATCGCCAATGCCGAGGCATCGGGTGGGCAATCCCAGACGAGTGCTGATCGCAGCAGTGCCTCGGGTGGCGGAGAGAGCCCAGGCTGGCTTGAGCCGAATACCGCCGCTATTGAGCGCAACCGCAGATTGACCTCCGCGCCACTTCCTGACGGTTCCGGTGAGCAAGCGGACGACTCGTCAAATGCGACAGCCACCAGCAGTGACCAGACCCCTGACCCAGGTGCTCTTCAAGGCGCTGCGACAGTGGCGGGGGGAGAGCAAGCGCCGGGGCCAGTCTACAACTATGAAAGCCCTGGTGCTGATGGCGAGCTGAGCGCCGCCGACCGCGCCGAGCGAGAGGCGCGAGAGAAAGCCGAGGCGGCTGAGCATCAGCAACAGCAACAGCAGAGCACGACGCAGACTGCATCAGCCAGCACTCCCACGTCATCCGCCGAGCAGTCCAAGACCGCATCACAGCCGTCCAAGACCGAATCACAGCGCGCCGATGCCGGCACTTCAGTGGCCGGAGAGGGCGATTCGACGAGCGAGCGACGCACTTATCAACCGGTTGACGAGGTGCCTTGGGAGTGGCCTGCCGAGGGCGATGTGATCAGTGGTTTCGGCGAGGGCTCAAGCATCACCGCAGGCATTGATATCGGTGGCCGAAAGGGGCAGTCTGTCAGGGCGGCAGGCCCGGGAGTGGTCGTTTATGCAGGAGATGGCGTCCGGGGTTACGGCAACCTGATTCTGCTTAAACACAACAATCAGTTCCTGAGTGCCTACGCCCACAATGACAGCCTGCAGGTTCAGGAAAACGATGTGGTTGAAGCCGGTGAGGTGATTGCGACCATGGGTGACACGGATGCCGACGCCGTTAAGCTGCACTTTGAGGTGCGCAAGGATGGTCAGCCCCAGGATCCCCTGACGTTTCTTCCCAAGCGTTGACTCGCCGCTTGCTTCTCAAGCGTATGCTTACGACACAAGCCTAATGGCCAGCGCTTCGCTATCGCAGTATAAGCGCAGGTGAGAACTGGCCATGGCTAAGCAGAGAGTGGGGTAGCGACATGAGCATGCTTGAACGGGATATCCAGGATGTCGAGATAGAGGACGTCGAGGCGACAGACGCTGAAGAGGCCGGTGAGGTACTTGAAAAGGATGAGAAGGCGTTCGAGAAAGCCCTTAACCGGGAAGAGAACACCTATCATCATAGCCTCGATGCCACCCAGATCTATCTCAACGAAATCGGTTTCTCGCCTCTGCTGAGTCCAGAGGAGGAGGTTCACTTCGGCCGACTCGCTCAAGCCGGCGACCCGGCCGGGCGTTCCCGGATGATCGAGTCCAATCTGCGCCTGGTGGTCAAGATTGCCAGGCGCTATCTGAACCGGGGCTTGTCGCTTCTCGACCTGATCGAGGAGGGCAATCTCGGCCTCATCCGCGCCGTGGAAAAGTTCGACCCGGAGCGTGGGTTCCGTTTCTCGACCTACGCCACCTGGTGGATCCGTCAGACCATCGAACGGGCACTGATGAACCAGACCCGGACCATTCGTCTGCCGATTCATGTGGTCAAGGAACTCAATATCTATCTGCGGGCGGCCCGTGAGCTGACCCAGAAACTCGATCATGAAGCGACTGCCGAGGAAATCGCCGACTTTCTCGACAAGCCGGTGGCCACGGTCAAGAAGATGATGGGGCTCAATGAGCGGGTATCGTCGGTGGACTATCCGATGGGCGGGGAAAGCGACAAGCCGCTGATCGAGACACTTGCTGATGATAACGACCACGGCCCGGAATCTTCGTTGGTTGATGGTGATGTCAAGCAGCATGTGGATGACTGGTTGGCCGAGCTTACCGAAAAACAGATGGAGGTGGTGGTCAGGCGCTTTGGTCTGCGCGGCCATGAAGCCGCCACTCTCGAAGAGGTTGGCGAAGAGATCGGCTTGACCCGTGAGCGGGTCCGCCAGATTCAGGTCGAAGCGCTAAAGAAGTTGCGCCGTGTCCTCGAGAAACAGGGGCTTTCGCTGGACGCCATCTTCGAGTAATCCTCCCTGTGACGCCGCGATGCTCCCATCGCGGCGTTTCTGTGTCTGTCTGTCGGTTACCGGTTGCCGATTGCCGTGCCATCGCTCTGTTTCCCGGCTCTATTGGCGCTGGGTAGGGCAAGCATTTAGTTACTTATTTCATTTTCTGCCAAATGGTTTAAATCTGGTTATTTTTAGCGATTCAATGATGGAAAATGAATGAATACGCCATGCAAAAACCTGTCAGATAACAAATAATCTTAGGCCTTTTCCTCGTATCTGGCCGGAGACCCCATGGCTCGACCCCTGACCGCTGATATCAATCTCAATGCGCTGCGCCACAACTATTGCCTGGCAAGAGATCTGGCGCCGCACAGCCGATCTGTCGCTGTGCTCAAGGCCGATGCCTATGGGCACGGTGCAGTGGCATGCGCCCGGGCGCTCGAGGATCTGGCGCCGGCCTTTGCGGTGGCATGTATTGAAGAGGCAGAAACCCTGCGTATGGCCGGCATCGAAGTGCCGATTGTGCTGCTCGAGGGCATCTTTGAGGCAGAGGAACTTGCACGAGTGGATGCGCTCGGTCTGTGGATTGCCGTGCATAGCGCATGGCAGGTCGAGGCGCTGCTGGCCTTCATGCCTCATCAGCCGATTCCTGTCTGGCTAAAGGTTGATTCCGGCATGCATCGCCTCGGCTTCTCCCCGGCTCAGGCGGCTGATGTCTGGGCGCGTCTTCAGGCGGTGCCCGAGCGGGTCACCGACCTGCATCTGATGAGTCATTTCGCCACGGCGGATGCCATCGAACCTGGCTATTTTCATCGCCAGCTGGCGCTGCTCAATGAGCTGTCGGCGATGCTTGGGGCGCCGACCTGCCTTGCCAACTCACCAGCCACCCTGGCCTGGCCCGAGGCGCATGGCGCCTGGAATCGTCCCGGCGTCATGCTCTACGGCAGTGATCCGCTTGAGGGGGCCAATGATGCCAGTCGCTCATTGGTGCCGGTGATGACGCTGCGTTCGGCAATCATCTCCGTACGCGAGATTGCGGCTGGCGAGGCGGTGGGTTACGGCGGGCGTTTCACGGCTTCGCGCCCGACGCGTATCGGGGTCGTGGCCTGTGGCTATGGCGATGGCTATGACCGCCACGCGGTGGATGGTACGCCACTGCTGGTGGACGGTCAGCGAGCAGGTCTTGCCGGCAAGGTCTCGATGGATATGTTGACCGTGGACATTACCCATCTTCCCGACGCCGACATCGGCAGCGAGGTAGTGTTGTGGGGGCAGGCTTTCAGCGGGGAAGTGCTATCGATAGACGAGGTGGCCCGCTATTGCGATACCATCAGTTATACGCTGCTCACCGGGGTGCTGCCGAGGGCCCCGAGGCGGTATCATGGTAGCTGACCCGCCCCTGAACTAGAGAGCCGCATGTCAAAGGACGACACCTCGACCTCCTTCGCCCATCCCCGCTACTGGCCGACATGGTTGGCGATCGGCCTGATGTATCTGGTTGCTTGGCTGCCCTGGCGCCTCAAGCTTGGCATCGGCCGTCTGATCGGGCTGCTGGCCTGGCGTTTCGCCAAGCGTCGCCGACATATCACCGAGACCAACATTCGGCTGTGTTTTCCCGAACGCGATGCCAAGGCCCAGAACCGGCTGGTTCGCGAGACCTTTATCGCCAATGGCATTGGCCTTGTCGAGACCGCTACCGGCTGGTGTCGGGATCACGAGCACTTGCGCCACCGGGTGGTCTTCCGCGGGCAGGAGCATATGACACGGCTACAGGCACAGGGCCGGGGCGCGCTGATTCTGGGGGTTCACTTCTCGACCCTCGATCTGGGGGCCGCCCTGCATGCGCTCTATTTTCGCGCCGATGCCGTGCAGCGCCCTCACGATAACCCGCTCTTCGACCGCTTCATGGCGCGTGCACGGGCCCCGTATTTCGACGCGATCCTCGACCGCCACGACCTGCGCGGCGTGGTGCGTCGGATCAAGGCCGGCCATGCGGTCTGGTACTCGCCGGATCAGGATTTCGGGCGCGCTGCCAGCGTCTTCGCACCTTTCTTCGGCATCGAGGCGGCCACGGTGCGCATGACCGGGCGCATCGCGCGCATGACCGGGGCACCGGTGATACCGCTGATCTTTCACCGCAACCCGGATGATCGCACCTACACCCTTGAGTATCTGCCTCCACTCGAGGACTTCCCCAGTGGCGACGAGGCGACCGATGCTGCTCGCGTCAACGCGGTGATCGAAGCGGCGATCCGTCGCCACCCCGAGCAGTACTTGTGGTTGCACCGCCGTTTCAAGACGCGCCCCAAGGGCGAGCCAGGCTTTTACTGAGCAACAGCTTCTCGCGAGACGTTGATTTTCTGGTTGCCGCCACCTGCCTCTGAAAGTGCCGCCAGACCATGACGACGTTCTGAGGCGTCACTGACTAGTTGTCGGAAGCCGTGACCGGCGATGCTGGCGGTGTCGGCAGTTTGGTGGGAAGTGTCAGGCGGTGCTCCCCGTTGGCGAGGCGCTCGCTGATGAAGTGTCGATCCAGGCTGTGAGTGCCGCGTTGTGCGAGGGTGTCGATCACTCGCTCGGCATGGCGCTGGATGGTTTGGAGTTCGGCTTCTTCGGCAAACAACGAGAGTGTCTTCAGCGCCTTGAGCAGCGCCAGGCCAATGCTTACGTCATCCTTGCCGTAGTGCAGGATCGGATTGACCAGCCGGTAGAGCAGGCTGTCGAAGCGTTCGGTATGCCAGGTCACCCGCCTAAGCCCATCCTTGTCGGTCAGGGTGTTGCAGGGATGAAATTGCAGCCGCCGGCATAGCAGTTCGGTCAGCTGATGCACACAGAGGCGTGCAGTCCCCGGGTCATTGATGCCGGGTGACAGAGCCTTGACGGCCACCTCCATCAGCTGGGTCATCCCATTGACGTAAAGGTCCTCCGCGACTTCTCCCTCCACGTAAACCAGAAGGTCAAGTGCGGATGCACTGAAATGCTCACCAGGCGCCTCGTCCGCCTCGATGGTGAACAGCGGAAAGCCTTCTACCGTGTAGTCGCCGAAGCCGAAATTCAGATGGAGTACCACGCCAGCGTTGGTTGCGAGTCGTCCCAGCGCCTCAATGTCGGCGTTCTGGATGTAGCCGCTGCGACGAGCCTCGATCTTTGGCCAGTGGGTGTCCATCGGTGGTGTCGTCTGATGGCACCAACCGTTGCGTTGCTGTCGTGTTTCGAGTTTTGCAAGCGATTTGCGGGTCGCCTGATGAAGTCCGCGATTCACCGCGTTGATCTGCACCGACTGGGAGGCGTTGTGAATGAAATAGACGAACAGCGCCAGGCAGTGAATGACCATCCCCACGCCAAGGTAGGTACTCAGTGAGCGCCAGGTGCTCGGGACCTCGCCGCTCACCGGGACCATCAGCAGGATGAGGATGAAAAGAATGGTACCGAGGTAGTGACCGAGGACACGTTGATGATGGCGTTCGGTAATCAGGCCGAAGACCAGCTTGTGGGAGAAATTGCCGCCGGCCTGGGTCAGTACCGACATCACCATCGAGAAGCTGAAGACGGCAAGCGAGATCATCCCCGCGATCAGCGTCGACAGCAGGGTGCGGGGTGTTTCGATTTCGGTGAAGCGCATGCCCGAAAGAAAGGTGGGCAGTGGTAGGCGCTCCCCCAGCGGCAACACGGCCAATAGCCCAAGCACTAGATAGAGCAAGGCCAGCAGGCTTGGCAGGAAGCCGATGCTCTGGCGAAAGTGCAGTATGTTATGGAAGAGCCGTGTCAGCGGATTGGTCATGAGCACATCCTGGCAATGATCCTGCCTGCTTTATCACGTTTCTGGCCTGGCCATGCAAGGGCGACCGCTCGATGAAGTCGGCGAAGCAGTGGGGTGATCGGATAGCCATGAAAAACGGGCGGTGTTGCCACCGCCCGTTGGGTCATCGCTCAAGCACCATCGGCGTCAGGCGTCGATGCGCTTGTACTTCATGCGATGCGGCGTATCGTTTCCGACCCGCTTCTTGTGATCGGCCTCGTACTCGGTGTAGTTGCCTTCGAAGAAGACCACATTCGAATCGCCCTCGTAGGCGAGAATGTGTGTGGCGATACGGTCGAGGAACCAGCGGTCGTGAGAGATCACCATGGCACAGCCGGGGAAGGCCAGCAGGGCATCTTCTAGAGCACGCAGGGTTTCGATGTCCAGGTCGTTCGAGGGCTCATCGAGCAGCAGCACATTGGCGCCCTGCTTCAGGGTCTGCGCCAGCTGTAGGCGGCCGCGTTCACCACCTGAGAGATCCGCAAGACGCTTCTGCTGGTCGTTGCCCTTGAAGTTGAAACGCCCCACATAGGCCCGCGAGGACACCTCGTAGCCGTTGATGTTGAGCATGTCCTGACCATCGGACACCGCTTCCCACACCGTCTGCTTGTTATCGAGGGCATCACGCAGCTGTTCCACGTAGGCAATATCAACGGTCTCGCCGAGCACTACCTCACCGGCGTCAGGTTGTTCCTTGCCGGTGATCAGCTTGAACAGCGTCGACTTGCCGGCCCCGTTGCCGCCGACGATGCCGACGATCGCGCCCTTGGGCACGCTGAAGGTCAGGTCCTCATAGAGCAGGCGGCCATCGAAGGCCTTGGCCACGTTATGGAACTCGATGACCTTGTCGCCCAGGCGCGGACCGGGCGGAATGTAGATCTCGTTGGTCTCGTTGCGCTTCTGGAAGTCGCCCGACTGCATTTCCTCGAAGCGGTTGAGGCGCGCCTTGCTCTTGGCCTGGCGGCCCTTGGCGTTGCTGCGCACCCACTCGAGTTCCTGCTTGATGGCCTTGTTCTTCGAGGCCTCCTGCTTGGACTCCTGCTCGAGACGCTTTTCCTTGGCCTCGAGCCAGCCAGAGTAGTTGCCTTCGAAGGGAATGCCCTGACCGCGGTCGAGCTCGAGAATCCAGCCGGCCACGTTGTCCAGGAAGTAACGATCGTGGGTGATCGCCACGACCGTGCCGTTGTAGTCGTGCAGGAAGCGCTCCAGCCAGGCCACGGACTCGGCGTCCAGGTGGTTGGTGGGCTCGTCGAGCAGCAGCATGTCCGGGCTCGACAGCAGCAGGCGACACAGCGCCACGCGGCGGCGCTCACCACCGGAAAGGTGGCCGACGCGAGCCTCCCAGGACGGCAGGCGCAACGCTTCGGCAGCGACTTCCAGCTTGCGTTCGATGTTATGAGCGTCGGAGGCCTCGATGATATTTTCAAGCCGCGCTTGCTCACTTGCCAGGGCGTCGAAGTCGGCATCCGGATCGGCATAGGCGACATAGACAGCCTCGAGCTGCTCCTGGGCTTCCTTGATCCCGGACAGCGCTTCCTCGACGGTGTCACGAACGTTCTTGTCGTCGTCGAGTTCGGGCTCCTGGGGGAGGTAGCCGACATTGATGCCCGGCATGGGGCGCGCTTCGCCTTCGAATTCGGTGTCGACCCCGGCCATGATGCGCAGCAGCGATGATTTGCCGGCGCCGTTCAGGCCGAGCACGCCGATCTTGGCGCCCGGAAAGAAGGAAAGCGAAATATCCTTGAGGATCTGACGCTTGGGAGGGACGATCTTGCCCACCCGGTTCATGGTATAGACGTATTGCGCCATGGATATCCACTGGGTTGAGGGTTTCGGCACGATGATAGTGGCCGCACTCCTGAAAGGCCAGCACTGGACGGTGATCGGGCTTAAGGCGAGGAGACGATCTAGAGCGGGGGCAAGCGCTGTGGTGGGGGATTGATCGTCACCATAAGCATCTCGGGCGCGGGCGCTTTGGCCCGCGTCATGATGTCAGAAGGGCAGCTTACTCATCTTCCTCGTCATCGAGATTCCAGTCATCCTCAATGGCGCGCTGGAGACGACGCTCCTCCAGCAGGGTCTCGAGGCGGCGTCGTGCCTGCAGGGTCTCGGCCCGGGACGAGCGGCTTGGTGCGTACTGGCTGTCGTTCACGGCGTCCATGAACGCATCCATCTCTTCGTTTGCATCATCGGATGCGTCGTGGATCTGGTGCTTTTGGCTCATGCGATGTCCTCCCATGACCCCATGTAAAAATGGCGACGGATGCTCGCCTTTGGCGAGCATCGGGCAACGCGAATGCGTTACTGGCTATATAACGCCAGTGGCGGGACAGGACAAGTACGTAGGAGAAAAAACTCAGTCTTTTGGAGTGCTCTTGACGCGCTCGAGCTCTGCGATGGCCTCGACGCGTTCGGTAACGTCCTTCTGAACGCCGAGATAGTAGGTAATGTTTTCCTCTTCGTCGTGCATCGGTGTGATCGATAATTCGTTATAGAAGAGCGTGCCGTCCTTCTTGTAGTTGCGCAGGATCTCGCGACAGGGACGGTCTTCGATCAGGGCGTCGCGGATACGGGCAAGCCCCGGCTGATCGCGATCATCGTTTTGCAGGAAACGGCAGTCGCGATAGAGGATCTCGTCGGTGCTGTAACCGGTCAGGCGCTCAAAGCCCTGATTGACATAGATCAGGATGTGTTCTTCACCCTCGCGTTCGGCAACGACGATACCGTCCTCCGAGGCGTCGATAATGCGTTCCAGAAGCTCGGGGCTGATCATGGGCGGTCTTTTCATGCGCTGCGTTCCTGTCGCGACCCTATGGGCGTGGGTAGGCGTTGCCTGCCCACGGCGTATATCGCTCTATCATGGCTAGGCGGTTGCGATATTTCAATGTGTTGCGCTTACTCCTCGACCTCGGGCAGGCCCTGAGCGGTCATCGCGGCGGCAAGTGCGCAGGCGGCGAGCAAGCCAAGCAGGACAGGGGTGCCGAACCACTGGGCGAGAACGCCGACCAAACCACCGACCAGCAGCATCAGAACGCCGGTTAGCGTATTGGAAAGCGCCACATAGAGGGCGCGTCGATCCGTATCGGCGAGATCCACGACGTAGGTTTTGCGGCCCAGCCTTACTCCCGCATGGGCGATCACCAGGAGTCCATAGAGTAGGGCATAAGGCCAGGGGCTGGTCGTCCAGGCACCGGGAAGGCCACCGGCAAGCGCGGCAAGCGCACAGCAGACGGCGGCGGCGAGGCCGGCATTACGCATCACTCGACGGCTCGAGGCATCGGCCCGCTTCCCCCAGACCGGGCTTGCCAACATGCCAGCAAGCCCCGAGACGATGATCAGCAGACCAAGATCCCCCAGGTTTGAACCACTGCGCTGCTGGGCCAGCAGGGCGATATAGGGAAGCGCCAGAGCACTTGAGAGCAAAAGCGCCCGCGCCAGGTTGAAGCGCATGAAGGCAGGATCTTCGCGCAGCAGGTGTAACCCTTGGCGCACACTGTCCCAGGCATTTTCGCCGCCCTCCACCGCACCCGGGGTCTCTTCGATCAAAGCCGCGCACAGGGCATTAAGCCCCCAGCCCAGTGCGGCGATACCCATCAACACCGCCAGAGCCAGATCACTGGGCCGGTCGTTGAAGAGCATCAGCATGATACCGGCGGCCAGGGTGACACCACCGGCGACGCTGCCGCTCCACCCCATCAGGGTGCCGCGCTGCTGTTTGGCAATGGTCTTGCCCAGGACATCCTTGGTCGCGATCGACGACAGGCCTCGCGCCAACGACAGCGCCACCAGGGCCATGAGTACCAGGCTGCCCCCCAGGCCGCCCTGACCCACGAGAGACAAGATGACCAGCAGCAGGGCGGCCAGCGACTGAATCACGCTGCCCGCTACCCAGGTCCATTTACGCTGCTCCTTCTGTCGAATGAAGCCTGCCACGAAGACCTGAGGCAGCAAGGCCCCTGCCTCACGGATCGGGACCAGAAGCCCCACCATCCACAGCGGTGCACCGATCGCGCCCATCAGCCAGGGCAGCACCAGTCGGGCACTGGACAACTCGTCTGCCAGCTTGTTGCCAAGCGAGGCGATGAGGTGGCGAACAAAGTTGATGGGTTGTACCTGACAGGCGGAGTCGGGAATATCCTTACACATCCGGCTGTCATCATCGCCGGTCAGCCGCTCGTAAAGGGCGGTCTGTGACGTCTGATTGGGTGGCATGACATGGCTCCCTGTGCGCGCATTCCAGCCATCATGATGCCTCAGTTATGATAGCCGGCAAATGTCCCGCAATGAGAGAAGGCTTCATGGCTAACGTGCGTATCCATTTCTGTACTCAGTGCCACTGGCTGTTACGTGCCGGCTGGTATGCGCAGGAATTGCTCTCGACTTTCGGAGAGGAGCTTGAGGAAGTTGCCTTGGCGCCCAGCCACGGCGGACACTTCGAGATCACCTTCGATGGCGATTCACTCTGGGAGCGCAAGCGCGATGGTGGCTTCCCGGACATCAAGGTACTCAAGCAACGGGTGCGCGACCGGCTCGATCCCACACGGGATCTGGGGCATCTGGATCGCTGAAGCAGCACGGTGTTGACTACGATCCGGCGCGATCATGGCATAGTGGTTCGTTTCGCCTGCTCACTGCAGCGCGTCAGCTGAGACGTCTTGCATCAGCGCCGACCGTGTCTCACGGTCAAGCTGACCTCAAGGGGCACACCACACCAAGGGAGAGTGCATGACACAGGATCGTCACGCCATGCTGTGCGGCCTGGGAGCGGTGGGCTTATGGTCCACGGTGGCCACGGCCTTCAAGGTTGCACTCGGCGAAATGTCACCGCTGGAGCTGATGTGGATTGCCGCGCTTGTCTCCTGGGTGCTGATGGGCATTCTGGTATGGCGAGAGGGCCTGTTGCGTCAGGCGCTTGGCAAGGGCTGGCGGACCGCTCTCTGGGCCGGGCTGATGAACCCGGTGGCCTATTACCTGGTGTTATTCGCCGCCTATGACCGCCTGCCGGGGCAGGAGGCGATGGCACTGAATTATACCTGGGCGCTGGCCATGGCCTTTCTTGCCGTGCCGATACTTGGCCAGCGATTGACCCGCGTCGATATTCTCGCCGGACTGATTGCCTACGCGGGGGTCTGGACCATCGCCACCCGCGGCGCGGTGCTGGATGTGGCCTTTGCCGACCCGCTGGGCGTGGGTCTGGCGCTGGCCTCGACCCTGCTCTGGGCGCTCTATTGGCTGCTCAATGCCCGTGACCAGCGCGCCCCTCTCGTTGCCCAATGGCAGAACTTCAGCGTTGGCCTGCCGGTGTTCACCCTGCTGATCGCGGCAGGGCCAGGCTTCGAGTGGTACGGCTGGAAAGGCGTGGGCGCGGGTGTCTATGTGGGGCTCTTCGAAATGGGTATCGCCTTCGTGCTCTGGCAGCTGGCCGTGCGCGGCATCTCGCGCACGGCCAAGGTGGCCAACCTGATTTTCCTGTCGCCACCGATTTCCCTGTTGCTGCTGCACCTGGTGGTCGGCGAACCGATTCTCATCTCGACCCTGGCTGGCCTGGTATTGATCCTTGGTGGGCTCGGCCTTCAGCAATGGCAGAAGACCGTCGAACCATCGCCTCAGCCCTGATCGGCCATGGCAGGCTTAGCGTGAGCCGCCTTGGCCTGATCGCTTGCTTGCTTATGAGCGTTATCGCCCGAGCCGGCCGTTGCCTGCTCGATCAGCGGTACAAGGGTCGGCCAGACGTTGTCAAGGATCATGGGCTGAGCCTTCGCCGTGGGATGGAGGCCGTCGTCCTGCATCAGGGTCTTGTCGAGGGCAACGCCCTCCAGCAGGAAGGGCACCAGCGGCAGGTCGTAGCGTTTAGCCAGGCTGTCGTAGACGTTGGTGAAGGCCGTCCGGTAAGCGTCGCCATAGTTGGGCGGAATGTCGATACCCAGCATCACCACGCGGGCGCCGCTGGCCTGACTTTGCTTTATCATCGATTCAAGGTTCTGGCGCATCTGGCTGGGCGCCAGGCCGCGCAGGCCATCGTTGGCCCCCAGTTCCAACAGCACGATATCGGGGGAATGCTGTCGTAACAGCTCAGGCAGTCGTGTAGCGCCACCCGCGGAGGTCTCACCGCTGATGCTTGCGTTTACCACGCGCGCCTCGCCGTCGAGCCGTTTGTTCAGCAGGCTGACCCAGCCGTCCTCGGGCTGCTCGAGACCATAGGCGGCGCTCAGGCTATCGCCCATCATCAGAAGCGTAAGGCGTTCGGTATCATCGGCCAGAGCAGCGGTCGTCACGAGAAGCGTTGTAAGGCCAATACCGACACCCAGGCGCCTGGCCAGGCCGCGCCTTGGCTGTCGCAGAAGCGTAACTGACATACGTCGGCGCCATGCGTCACAGCGGTCGAGCCAGGCGGAGCGCTTGGCAACCCACCTCGACATCTTCAGGCCAACAGGGAATCCCGTCACCATGTCCATCTCCTCGAATCATGATCTTCCTCCCATCCTACAGGCAAGTCGGCTTTGCAAGCAGGTCAGAAGTGGCGATCGGTCGTTGACCATTCTGAGTGATCTTGCGCTTACGGTGTTCCCTGGAGAAACGGTGGCGATACTCGGCGAGAGCGGTGCCGGCAAGTCGACACTGCTTGGTTTGCTGGCCGGGCTTGATGCGCCGAGCAGCGGGGAGCTCAATCTGTTCGGCGAGTCGCTTGCCGCTCTCGATGAAGATGGACGCGCCCAGTTGCGCTCGGGTCGGGTGGGCTTTGTGTTCCAGAATTTCCAGTTACTGCCGACGCTTACTGCGCTTGAGAATGTACTCTTGCCGCTGGAGCTGGCGCCTGCTGCCGACAACGATGCCCGCGCCCGCGACTGGCTGAGCC
Organism: Halomonas salinarum; assembly: GCF_012062845.1. Classification (GTDB taxonomy): domain Bacteria; phylum Pseudomonadota; class Gammaproteobacteria; order Pseudomonadales; family Halomonadaceae; genus Onishia; species Onishia salinarum. The sequence goes on along the minus strand of NZ_WWNB01000001.1, from coordinate 6,535 downwards.
GGGTCGGCCTCGGTGAGCGTCTCGATCACTTGCCCAAGCAGCTGTCCGGCGGCGAGCAGCAGCGTGTGGCGCTCGCCCGCGCCTTCGTGACCGGCGCCGAGCTGGTGTTCGCCGACGAGCCGACCGGCAATCTAGACCCCGCCACCGGTGAGCGCATCATCGACCGCTTGTTCGCCCTCAATCGCGAGGCCGGCACCACCCTGATGCTGGTGACCCACGATCATGCCGTGGCGCGGCGCTGCGATCGCTGCCTGCGGCTCACCGACGGCCAGTTGGTGGACATGGCCCACGAGGAGGTGAGCGCATGATGGCAAGCGGTGACTCGAGACGTGAACCCCGCCAGAAGCACAATGGCCTGCACTGGCTGGGCCTTGCGGCCCGTGGTCTCAAACGTGACCTGCGGGCCGCCGACGTGCGCGCCCTGTTTGTGGCGCTGGCGCTGGCGGTGGCGGCCTCGACGATGATCGGCTTCTTCCTCGATCGTCTCGAACGCGGCCTGACGCGTCAGGCCGGGCAGATGCTGGGCGGCGATCTGGTGCTCGAACAGGGCGAACCCTTTTCCAATGAGCTGAAGCAAACCCTGCGCGAGGCCGGGATGACTCTCTCGGATCAGGTCGATCTGGTCTCGATGATCAGTCGTGGCGAGCGTTTCCAGCCAGCCAGCCTGAAGGTGGTCGATAGCGCCTACCCGCTATATGGCGCCTCGCAGGTTGATGTCGGTAGCGGCGTCGAAGCGCTTTCGCGGGGGCCTGCGCCGGGTGAAGCCTGGGTCGATCCCAGGCTCGAATCGCTGATTGAGCTGGAGCTGGGTGACGAGGTACAGGTCGGGCGCGCCACCCTGACCGTGAGCGGTATCATCGAGCGTGAGGCCGACCAGTCCGGCGGCTTCTCTAGCTTTAACCCGCGGCTGATGATGCACGTGGATGACCTTCCCGCCACCGGTCTGGTGCAGCCGGGCTCACGGGTCGAGTACGAGATTCTTGCGGCGGGTCCGCCGGAAGCGGTGTCGAGCCTCGATGCGCTCCTCGAGTCCCTCGAGCGTGAGGGGGTCGAAGTGCGCGATGTACGGGTTGATAGGCCTGGACTGGGTAGCGCGCTCGAGCGTGCCGAGAAGTACCTGGCGCTTGCCGGCCTCGCCGCCGTGTTGCTGGCCGGGGTCGCGGTGGCCATGGCGACCCGGCGTTATGTGGATCGCCACCTGGATACCGCCGCACTGCTGCGCTGCTTTGGCGCCTCGCAGCGACAACTCACTCAGCTATTCGCCCTGCAACTGGGCTGGCTGGCGCTGGCCGCTTCCGTGTGCGGGGCGCTGCTGGGGCTTGCCGGTCAGGCCGGGCTCTTGGCCCTGCTCACCGCGTTTCTGCCGCTTGAGCTGCCGCCGCCGGGACCGCTTCCCTTGGCGCTTGGGGTACTGACGGCGCTGGCGGTACTCGTCGGCTTCGCCGGTCCCACGCTATTGCGCCTCAAGCGCGTCAGCGCTCTTAAGGTGCTGCGACGCGAACTCGACCCGCTACCGGCTTCGGCCTGGCTGGTGGTGGCCATGGCAAGCCTGGTGTTTGGCGGCTTGATGTGGCTTTACTCGGGTGATCTTGGGTTGTCCGCCGCGCTGCTTGGCGGTGGCCTAGTGATGTTGGTGATTCTGGGCGGCGTCGGTTCAGTGATGCTGAGTGCCGTGCTGCGTCTGGCCGCGCTGCTTCCTCAAGGGTCGCACTCCGCCTCGCCGACACGCGCTTTGCGGCTCGGGGCTCGCCAGCTGGGTCGTCGCCGCCAGGCGAGTCTCGGACAACTGCTGGCGTTTTCCATCACCTTTGCGGCGATGGCGATGATCGCCCTGGTACGCGGCGATCTGCTCACCGCCTGGCAGGACCAGTTGCCCGAAGATACCCCCAATTACTTCGCCATCAATATTCAGCCCCAGGAGCGTGATGCCTTCGTCGAGACCCTGGCCGGCGCGGTCGATGAACGCACCTCGCTCTATCCCATGGTGAGGGGCCGTATCACCGCGCTCAATGGTCAGCCGCCTCAAGAGGCCGTGCCCGAGAGCGGCCGGGGCGACAACGCCTTGCGCCGTGAGCTCAACCTGACCTGGCGCGACAGCCTGCCCGAGGGTAACCGTCTGGTAGCGGGGGAGTGGTTCGAGCAGGGCGCCGGTGGATCGAGTGCCGAGCCGTCGGTATCAAAAAGCGCGTCGGCAAGCGACACGGTACCGATCTCGCTCGAGGATGAACTGGCCGGTCGCCTCGGTCTGTCGCTTGGCGACACCATGCGTTTCACCATCGGCGCCGCTAGCGTGACAGGGCGTATTACCAGCCTGCGCGATCTGGACTGGGACAGCTTTCGGCCTAACTTCTATGTGATATTCCCCCCGGGGGTGCTTGAGCGTTTCGGCCATACCTACATCACTGCCTTCCATCTGGGGGATGACCAGAGCCCGTTGCCCGGCCAGATCGTCGAGAACTTCCCGGCCGTGTCACTGCTCAATGTCGAGGCGATTCTTGGGCAGGTGCGCGATCTTCTGACCCAGGTCACTCGCTCGGTGGAGCTGGTACTTGGCTTCGTGCTGTTGGCCGGCATCAGCGTGCTCTATGCGGCGCTGATTGCCAGTCGCCCACTGCGCGCCCATGAGAGCGGGTTGTTGCGGGTGTTCGGCGCCGGCGATCGGTTGATCTCGCGCGTGCAGGGCGCCGAATTTGCCATTCTGGGATTGGCGAGCGGGCTGATGGGCGCGCTGCTTGCCGAACTTGCCGCCGCGGGTATCTATGCCGGTTGGCTGGATCTCGCCCCACGCCTTCATCCTTGGTTGTGGCTGGGGCTGCCGCTGGGTGGCGCCTTGCTGGTCGGGTTGATAGGCCATGGGCTGTCGCGTGACCTGCGCCGGCAGACGCCGATGGCAAGTCTTGGCCTGCTCGGTGAGGCCTGAAACAGGCCCCCTTGATGGTTCTCTTTTCGCTACCAGCATCGCAGGTTGGAGCAAAAGCACAGCAAGGGGGAAACAGGACAAGGCGTGCAAAGGATAATCAGACAGGCGGCAAGAGGGAAAATGGATGAAGACAACGCCATGAAAAGCGAGAACCTGCGCTATCAGTTACTGGCAGCACAGCTTGAGATGGCAAAGAGCGAGAATCGAGCGGTGGTGCTGCTGATCAGTGGTCAGACGGCAAGTTATATGCATCCCTTGCTTAATATGATCAATCACTGGCTGGAGAATCGCCGCACCGAGGTCCATGCGCTCGAGTACAGCAGCGAGGATGCCAAGCGGCCACTATTGTGGCGTTACTGGCGGCGCATTCCGGCTCGCGGCACCATTGGGGTCTTCGTCCATGGCTGGTATGGCGATGCGCTCTTTGCACGAGTCGAGCGGCGAATCGGTGCCGGTGCCTTCGAGGATCGTCTGGCGATGATTCGCGATTTCGAGGCCGAGCTCGCCGCCGAAAACGTGGCCCTGGTCAAAATCTGGCTGGATATCGACCGCAAGACCCAAGGTCAGCGCCTGGCCGCCATGCAGAAGGACCCGAATCGCGCCTGGCAGCTTGAGCCCAGCGACTGGCAGCGCCATCTTCAGCATCCGCTGATATCGGCGCTGGGCAAGCCGCTCCGCAAGGCAACCGGCACGGACGAGTCACCCTGGCATTGCATCGCCGGAGATGATCCGCAAGACCTGATCCATCAGCTGGCCATGCAATTACTCGACACCGCGACTCAGCCGTCGGTCGACCCCGAGGCGCCCCGGGCAAGCTGTCAGCTGGCGCCGGACGCCAGGGGTGCGCCCTCGGTTCGTGCTTCTCATCCCGAGAAAAATGCGAGCGACAGGCCTGACAAGGCCGACTACAAACAGCGCCTGGTCGAGCAACAGGCCAGGCTTTCGCATAACAGCCGTGAGGCCGCCAGGCGGGGGATACCGGTGGTGCTGGTCTTCGAGGGCCATGATGCCGCCGGCAAGGGAGGCAGTATACATCGCGTCACCTCGGCGCTTGATGCGCGGCGCTACCGGGTACACAGCATCGCTGCGCCAAGCGATGAGGAGCTTGCCCACCCATGGATGTGGCGTTTCTGGCGGCGTCTGCCGATGGATGGGCGCTTTGCGATCTTCGATCGTTCCTGGTACGGGAGGGTGCTGGTCGAGCGGGTGGAAGAGCTTTCTGCGCCGGCTCAGTGGCGTCGTGCCTACGGCGAGATTCGCCATTTCGAGCAGCATCTGCTCGAACACGGTGCCGTGCTCGGCAAGTTCTTTCTGTCGATCAGCAAGGATGAACAGCTCAAGCGGTTCGAGGCGCGTGCCAATACGCCCCACAAGCAGCACAAGCTGACCGAAGAGGACTGGCGTAATCGTGCCCGTTGGGATGATTATGAAGTGGCCATCGATGACATGTTTGCCCAGACGCACCGGCCGCATGCGCCCTGGTCGCTGATCGCCTGCGATGACAAGCGAAAGGCCCGTCTCGAGGTGATCGAGCGCGTCAATGCGCTGCTGGAGCATCGCCTGGAAAGTGAGCCCTGATCATGGGCGCAGTGAATCGCGTGGCGATCCCGGTCATGGCGATGAATGGGCCTTGGCTTTAGTGTGACTAAAGCCAAGGTGAGAAATTATCGAGTCCGGGATGACCGGCTTTCATGTGAAAGCCGCCCTTGGCTGCGCTATTATGCCTAGATCGTTTCACTCTCACCCTAGCTCGAGGATCAACAACGATGTTCAGCCGTGACATGCAGATTGCCGGATTCGATGATGCCCTGCTCGATGCGATGCAGAAAGAAACTGCTCGCCAGGAAGCTCATATCGAGCTGATCGCTTCTGAAAACTACGCCAGCCCGCGTGTGATGGAAGCGCAGGGCTCACAGCTGACCAACAAGTACGCGGAAGGCTATCCGGGCAAGCGTTACTACGGTGGCTGCGAGTACGTCGATGTCGTCGAGCAGCTGGCCATCGATTACGCCAAGGAGCTATTCGGGGCGAGCTATGCCAACGTTCAGCCGCACTCCGGTTCCCAGGCCAATGGCGCGGTCTTCCAGGCGCTGGTCAAGCCGGGCGACACCGTCCTGGGCATGAGCCTCGACGCTGGTGGCCACCTGACGCACGGTGCCAAGCCGAACTTCTCCGGCAAGCACTACAATGCGGTCCAGTACGGCATCGACGAAAGCGGCCGCATTGACTACGACCAGGTTGCCGAGCTTGCTCGTGAGCACCAGCCGAAGATGATCATTGCCGGCTTCTCCGCTTACTCTCAGGTCATCGACTGGGCCAAGTTCCGCGAGATCGCCGACGAAGTGGGTGCCTACCTGCTGGTCGACATGGCCCACGTGGCTGGTCTGGTCGCCGCCGGTGTCTACCCGAGCCCGCTGCCCCACGCCCATGTGGTCACCACGACCACCCACAAGACCCTGCGCGGTCCGCGTGGTGGCCTGATCCTCTCCAACGCCGGTGACGAAGCGGTCGAGAAGAAGCTGCAGGCCGCGGTCTTCCCGGGTATCCAGGGCGGTCCGCTGGAGCATGTCATCGCTGCCAAGGCGATCTGCTTCAAGGAAGCCATGGAGCCCGAGTTCAAGGCCTACCAGCAGCAGGTGGTCAAGAACGCCAAGGCGATGGCCAGCGTATTCATCGAGCGTGGCTTCGATATCGTTTCCGGCGGCACCGAGGATCACCTCTTCCTGCTGTCTCTGGTCAAGCAGGGCGTGACGGGCAAGGACGCGGATGCTGCCCTGGGCCGCGCCCATATCACCGTCAACAAGAACGCTGTGCCGAACGATCCGCAGAGCCCGTTCGTGACCTCTGGTCTGCGCATCGGTTCTCCGGCAGTGACCACGCGTGGCTTCGGCGAAACCGAGTGCGGCGATCTGGCGGGCTGGATCTGCGATATCCTCGACGTGCTGGCTGAGGGCGCTGACACCACGGCCATCGAAGCCGAGGTCAAGACCAAGGTCGAGACGGTCTGCGCGAACTTCCCGGTTTATCGTGACTAAACCTCAGCGTGACCGCCCCTAAGTGGGCGGTGCATGAAAAACGCCCCGGTCGATGACCGTAATGCCAGTCAGTTAAGCCTACCTTCAATAAGCTAATCATGAGACCTTTCCCTGTCAGGTACACTGACACGGGAAGGTCCATGCATTTCAGCAACGCCATCGATGCCATTGCCAAGGCGGTGCCCGATGATTTCTCCAGCCTCTCCGAGGTGCTGTCGCCCGACCTGATCGATACCTGCCTCGAAGAAGCCGGCGTGGCCACGCTGCGCAAGCGCCGCTTGCCACTGGACATGGTGGTGTGGGCCGTTGTCGGGATGGCCTTGTTCCGCCATATCCCCATGGGGCAGATCGTCAATCACCTCGACATCATGCTGCCCGGTAAACGCCCCTTCGTCGCCCCCAGCGCCGTGGTGCAGGCACGCCAGCGGTTGGGCGTCGAGCCCATCAAACGCGTTTTCGAGCAGACCCAGGCCCTGTGGCACCGGCAGACGCCGCACCCTCACTGGTGTGGCCTGACGTTGCTGGGCGTCGATGGCGTGGTCTGGCGCACGCCCGACTCTCCCGAGAATCAGGCCGCCTT